>CAWJEH010000027.1:0-196105 GCA_963841675.1 Terriglobia bacterium | reverse complement strand
GTCAATTGAAACATCGCCGACGAGGTCGCCGGTTCCAATGGACGAGTGGCCGACCACACTGGAAATATCCGGAAACAAAGCCGTTCGGGTGCTTGGTCTCCGATAACGACGCTTTGAAGGAGGGCGGAATAGTAGTTGTCGAAAACTTCCAACGCGATACACGACGTTACCGCCTTGATGGGACCGGGAAGCGTTCTGGGGGACAATGAGGCGCTGCAACTGTTCTCGGATTTCAGGATCCTCAAATACGAAGATGTGGACGGCAAGCCTGACTGGGGTATCCAATTCCCGAAGAATCGCTTAGTCCGACTGCTGGCGCAAAAAGGCGATCCACCACAGCGTGGCTGTGACTGGAAAGGCGTCGCCAAATCAGAAGGCGAAGAGGTCATTTGGGGGATGATGCACCTCAGGTGTACAGAAAGCGGCTGGCAGGCGCTCCCTTCGAAACAGGCGACAAAACTTCGCTGAGCGGCGCAAGGCGAAACTTGGAAGGGTTGCTGAAAATGAGCTTACCAAGGAGAAGTTCCCTTGATGCACTCGATCAACTTCGTTCAGGTCCTCAATCTTACGGGCTAACCGTCGATTGTGCCGTTGTGGACCAGAATGGCCGGCTTCGGGCCAATGGAACGCTGGCGGCGACTCGGAAACGCATACTGTGCCGGGAACGAACAGCGCTTCCCATTACTGAACCAAGCACCCGTTATCAGATCGGCCTGGATTGCGCATAACCGATCGAAAGTGAAAGGACGGCTAAGTGCATCGCAGAACACAAGTCTGCCTTGGCAGGTGGTCTGGAAAGGGGATATCTTTGCATTCGTTGTTCCGAAACATTCAATACAGCTTCCGAATGCTGCGGCGGAATCCGGGTTTGACGAGCGCTGTTGTGGCGACGTTGGCGCTGGGAATTGGCGCGACCACCGCCATTTACACCGTGATCTATGCCACTTTGCTATCGCCGCTGCCGCTGCCCCATCCAGAGCAATTGGTGATGGTGTGGTCGAAGGTTCAGGGCAACCGTAATGGAATCGCGGCGGGCGATTTTCTCGATTGGCAGCGCTACAGCACGTCGTTTCAGAGCCTGTGTGCGTTTACTGGCGGCAACTTTAACTTGGGAACGAAAGACAAGCCGGAGCAGGTGGAAGGAAGGCTGGCATCGCCAGGCTTCTTTCGCATGATGGGCTTACCTTTCATGCTGGGGCGCGATTTTCTCCCACAAGAAGGGGTTCCAGGTAGCGACAGAGTTGTAATTGTGACGCACAAACTGTGGAATAAGTTGGGGGCAGATAGCCATATCGTCGGCCGCGAACTGCGACTCAACGGTGGACCCTATACGGTGATAGGCGTCTTGGCAGAAGGAGTGGCCGATCGTTATGATGCGCAGTTGACCGCACCACTCGCTTTCCGTCCGGAACAGATCAATCACGACTATCACTGGTTACTGGCCACGGCGCGCCTGAAGCCAGGCGTGAGCATCAAGCAGGCGAACGCCGACATGGATCGAGTGACGGCGCGTATTGCGAAGGAGAACCCACGCAGTGACAAAGGCTGGGGCGCTCTGGTTGAGCCGCTGCAAAACGATTTTATGCCTAAGGACCGCATTCAGACGTTGTGGCTGCTGCTTGGGGCTGTCGGATTCGTGCTGTTGATCGCGTGCGTGAACGTGGCTAATCTATTGCTTGCGAAGAGTACGTTCCGGTGGCGCGAAGTAGCAGTACGGAACTCAGTCGGGGCATCCGGGGGGCAGGTCTTTGAACAGTTCTTGATTGAGAGCGTGGTGCTGGCCGGGGCAGGCGGGGTGGCTGGAGTGATCTTGGGCATCGTTCTGCTTCGGTGGATTGTGGCGCGTATGCCTCCGGGCACTCTGCCTTCCGAGGTATCTCTGCATTTGAGCCTCCCGATACTAAGCGTTGCCGCTGTGGCGACGATTCTGGTGGGAATCTTGTCAGGTTCTGCGCCGGCCTGGTATGCCTCGCGGTTAGATGCAGCGTTGTCGCTGAAACAAGGAGGGCGCGCCGGCGAGGGCAAGGGACACCACACATTACGTCGCGTACTGGTTGTGGGGGAGTTGGCTCTGGCACTCACTCTTCTTTCCGGCGCGGGCCTTGCATTGCATAGCTTCTGGAATTTGACACAGGTGGACCTGGGAGTGCGTACCGACCACGTCCTTATGTTCTCGCTGCAGCAGCCGGACCGGCGATTCCGCGATGCCAGCGGGATCGAACCCTATTACACGCAGATGCTCGAACAGATCCGTGCGTTGCCTGGCGTTTCCACAGCAGCCGTCGTGACCGGAGCGCCTTTGCTGGGTACGAGCGATGGGATGCCGTTCACAATCGTTGGTACAACAGTGGCCGATCCTTCGCAAAGACCGGGCGCCGGATTCCAATCAATTTCTCCCAACTATTTTCGAACGTTCGGCATCCGGGTCGTGAGAGGCCGTCAGTTCAACGAGACTGACACAGCGACCAGTCCGCGGGTCGCTATGGTCAATGAAGAGTTTGTCAAAGAGTATCTGAAAAAGCGTGATCCTCTGAGCACGCGGTTATCGATCGAGCAAATCGATCCCACCGCGCCGAAGCTGGGAGCGGCCGTGGAGTGGCAGATTGTGGGCGTTTTTCATAACGTGCGATCATTCGGGGTACGCGCCGACCGGCCTGAAATCGACGTCCCGTTTCCGCAATCGCCTCTACCCAGTGTCACGATAGGCCTGCGCTCGATGAGCAATCCATCGGAATTGAGTGCGGCCGTTAGGAAGACGATCTATTCCATAGACCGGGACATCGCTGTTTCACATCTGAGCACAATGAACGACGTCAGAGATCAACTGTTCGTCGGGGACAGATTCACGATGATGCTCTACGCAGGCTTCGCTATTGTGGCGCTGGCGCTTGCCGCCATTGGGGTGTACGGAGTGATTTCATTTGGTGTCTCCAGGCGAACACAGGAGATTGGCCTGCGCATGGCTTTGGGCGCGGAGAAACGAGCCGTGGAGCGCCTGATCATCCGGGAGGGTTCGCTGCTCGCGTTGATAGGCCTGGCGCTCGGGATGCTAGGAGCAGCATGGCTGGGGCGCCTGATGCATAGCACACTTTATGGGGTAGGGGCATTCGATTCGACAGTGCTGCTCGGCGTGAGCGGTCTACTCTTCGGAACAGCTCTGTTGGCATCCTATATTCCGGCACGTCGAGCCGCGGCGGTTGATCCCATGCAAGCACTGAGGACGGAGTAATTAGCGCGAGCTGGCTGGATTCGGTATTGCATGAGGTCGTTTGCGGATTGCTGTCGTGTCACGGGCCATCCGGACAGAGCCGAATGTTCGAAAGGCCAATTGGGGTTCATTCATGTCCTTCTCTCGAGGACGATATGTGTCGCGCGTTCCGTGGCTTTATGCTCCGTGACAGAGAAGCCAAGCGCCGGAAGGTCGAGACTGTCGAACAGCGCCTCGCCTTTACCGAGTGCCACGGGTGCAAGCGCAAGGTGCAGGCTATCGATCAGGCCTGCTTGCAGATATTGCCGAACGGTAGAAACTCCGCCCCCGACCTTGACATCCTTTTGCCCTGCTGCTTCCTTCGCCAGTCTGAGGGCCTGTTCGATTCCGCTCGTGACAAAGTGGAAGGTTGTCCCCCCCTGCATCACCAACGGTTCGCGCTCATGGTGAGTCAGGACAAACGTTGGAGCATGATAGGGTGGATTCTCGCCCCACCATCCTTTCCATAAGTGGTCCAGCCACGGCCCGCGTACCGGACCGAACATGTTGCGACCGAGAATGAAGGCACCGAAGTTTTCCATTGATCGCTGTGCGAACTCGTTGTCGACATCCGTCGATCCGCCCTCCTGCCCATGCATCGCGCAGAACGTTTTCGTATGGAAGAACCATTGGAATATATCGGTACCGCGCTTGCCTAACGGATCGTTAACGCTCTGCTCCGGCCCAGCACTGAAGCCATCCAAAGAAACCCCAAAACCTGCAACTCGCACGTTCGGCATATCCATGATCTCTGGGTTTCATGCTATCGCTTGAGGCTCAGTCGTTGACTTTTGGAGGATGGAAATTTCCCCAGTCCTCGGCCGTTTTGGCGAATTGAGCCCAGGCATTGTCCCGTAGACGCTATCCGGAACAATCGAGTGCAAGTGTTTGTGAAGTCGGATTCCATGTCACTCTCTGCCGCCATGGCAAGAATTGACAGCCGGGAACCGATCCTAATGCTGGACGACTTCGTTCTCACTTCTGAAGAATCCAGTCGGGATCGAGACACATCGAAGGGGCTGAGGAAGCTTAGATGATGAAATCCTTAAAACTCTTGAGGACGAGATCGCGTCTTGGCCGCACATATCGGTTCATCTACACCGCTTTGCCGCCAAAGAATTCCTTGTCGGAAATGCAGAAGTCGGGCACGTTCACCAGGGCGGAATTGTTGACATTCCGTTTCCGCGCTCCTGGCGCGATGCGCTCTTGGCAGAAGGCCTGGGTGAAGAGCATCGTTGGGTGCCGAATTCAGGCTGGGCGACCTTCCATATCCGCAAAGAAGAGGATGTAAAGCATGCGCTGTGGCTTATGCGGCTGTCATATTTGCGTTATGTGTTGAAGGGCGCCGTAGATCCTGTCAGTCTGCTTGAGCAGGAAAGCATGAAGCTTCACCTGAATCCCAAGTTCAAGGGGCTGCTAGTGTCCTGAGTCAGAAGTTCGCATACAAAAGCGAGTGATTTTCTTCAGAATAGAATCTGCATCGGCGGTCCAGGCGAAGGGCTTGGCGTTCTGGTTGTGATGCGTCAGGTAATCGCGGATGGCGGACTCCAGTTCGCGGACGCTGCCGAAGGTGCCGCGCCGGATACGGCGCTCGGTAAGCAGGCTAAAGAAGCGCTCGACTTGGTTCAGCCAACTGGCGCTGGTGGGAGTAAAGTGCAGGTGATAGCGGGGGCGCCGCGCAAACCAGCGCTTCACCTCAGGCATCTTGTGGGTCCATAGTTATCCATGACCAGGTGGATGGTAAGTTTTTCTGGGATGGCGGTGTCGACTCGTTCCAGAAAGCGCAGGAACTCTTGATGGCGCTGCCGGTGGTGGAAAGAGGCCATTACTTTACCGGTGGCCACATCCAGAGCGGCGAACAGAGACGTGGTCCCGTTGCGCACGTAATCGTGACTTTGGCGCGCGGGTACGCCCGGCCGCAGCGGTAGGATTGGGCGTGTCCGATCCAGTGCTTGAATCTGGCTTTTCTCATCTACGCACAACACCAGCGCGCGCTCTGGAGGATTTAAATACAGGCCCACAATGTCCCGTACTTTCTCTACAAAGAACGGATCCGAGACAGCTTGAACGTCTCCACCCGGTGAGGTTGTAACGAAAATGCCCGCCAGATACGGGAAACGGCAGACTGGGATAAGCCGCTAGCCTGTGCTATGGTTCGCGTCGACCAATGTGTGCCCTGCGCTGGTACGGTTTCCAACGTGCGCGTGATCAAAGCTTCCACCTCAGCATCTGTAATCTGTCGCGGCGCACCGGGTCGCGGTTCGTCGGCCAGACCCTCCAATCGTGCAAGCCGAAAGCGCTCGCGCCACTTGCATACTGTCTGATCGGTGATCCGCAGTTGCCGTGCCACCCTCCGGTTTTCCATCCCCTCGGCACAGCTAAGCACGATGCGCGCACGCAAAGCCAACCGCTGTGCAGTTTTTGGGCGGCGCGACCATTCCTGCAGCTTCGCTCGCTCGTCTTCGCTCAGCACTATTGGTTTCGTCGATCGGCCCATGCTGGTTGGATTCTCAGCATAGCCAATCCTTTTCGTTTTCCTATGTCAATTTCTGACTCAGGACACTAGAGCAGTTCGTACCAGTAACAGCGAAGCGAACCATCAAACACGCGCTCGCCATCTAACCGGCAATTTAACGTGCCTTTTGTAGAGAAGCGTAAGGATACTACGAGCACCGAGCGAGATCGGGTCGGCTTGTGCAGCGAATGCCGGTGCATGCGGCTTATGAAGTCTGATCGTGAAACAGTATTCTATTTTTGTAAACGATCGGCTACGGATCCTACCTTTCCGAAATACCCACGCCTGCCTGTTGTACGATGCTCCGGTTATGAGCCGAGAATTGCGAGGATGTGTTAGGTTCCTGAATTCCGCTGGACTCTACCGCCGAGCTCCTTCGGCATCCTGCCACTGTCGTGGTGGTATGTCAGACCGGCCCATTCGACAATTTCCGCCAAGGGAGCGAATCGTGGCGAAGCTGAAGAATGGTGTAGCGGGCGAAATAACATTTCTCTTCGGCGCATCTCATAAGCTGAGAGGGCGTATGAAAACGTGTAGAGAAGTGATGACCGGAGACCCGGTATGCTGCGTGCCAACCGATACTGCGCTCAGGGCAGCAAAATTGATGAAGGCCGAGAATATCGGCTCAGTGCCGGTTTGCGAAGATCGGCACAATAAGAAACTGGTGGGCATCGTTACGGATCGTGATTTGGCTTTATACGTGGTGGCCGAAGACCGCGATGCGAACAGCACGAAAGTCCAGGACGTAATGACGCGGCAGCCGGTGACATGCCGCGCCGATGATGATATCGAAAAGACACTCGATGCAATGGAGAAAAATCAAGTGAGGCGTATTCCTGTGCTCGATGATGGCGGCCATCTGATCGGAATCATCGCGCAGGCCGATGTGGCTCGCCGCACGGATCAGCCGGAGAAGACCGCTGAAGTAGTCGAGGAGATATCGAAATCGCGCGGCCAGACCGCCTAGCACGAGAGCAGGAAGAATATGACTCTGCATGTAAGTTCGAGCGCATTTTCTGAAGGCCAGCCGATCCCGGAAAAGTATAGCTGTGACGGACGGAATCTTTCTCCGCCTCTCAAGTGGGATGGTGCGCCCGAGAAGACGAAAAGTCTAGCCATCATTGCGGACGATCCAGACGCGCCGTCAGGAACATTCACGCATTGGGTTCTCTATGACCTCCCGGCTAAAACCAGCGAACTGAAGGAAGGGGCATCCGGTGCTGGGAAAGAAGGCGTAAACAGCTTCAAAAAAATGGGCTATAGCGGGCCTTGCCCTCCGCCGAACGGGGCGCATCGATATGTCTTCCATGTCTATGCGCTCGACATCGATTCGGTTGGAAAAGCGGGGCTTTCAAAACAGGACGTGAGCGCGGCAATGAAGGGGCATGTTCTGGCCGAAGGCCAACTGATCGGCAAATACAAAAGAGCGAAGTGAAAGCTTAAAGCTATTACTGAACGACGCGGATCCTGTGCGGGTTCGGAGTAGATCCCAAGTGACGCGCGATCCGGACAGAGGGCGACGGAGGTGCGCAAACGAGGGATGCTGTTGAAAAACTCTCCGGGACTTCGAGTTCGCCTGCGGCGGGCCAATTTCCGTGTAGCCCGTGATATACCCGGATTCCGGCAAAGTATGCCGCCGCAAGAACCACCGCTCACTTCAATGCACTGTTCCGGACGGAGATGCCTTATGAAACGCGTCAAGGCGAAGCTATCGGACCACAATCTGCATTCGTTCGAAGTTAAGATCCACCACGTCTCGGTTAAGCATCATATCGAGTCCCAGACACCCATCGTAGTTATAGCTGTTCTGATCGGTGTGATCAAGAAGAGCGTCGATATGATGCAGATTATCTGTTGTGCCGCCGATTTCGACTGGAAGTTCCGTTAGTCGCCAAGCCGCTACGGTGGTCTGCCCACCGAAGCCTTGCAGTTTCTTGGTTCTTCTGGTGCCGTGCGCCTTGACGTAGTTCATGTAGTCATGCGCGAAGCGCGGGTACATGAATGTCCAGATCGATCCTGAATCTAACAGGAAAGAGAGCGAGTGGTTCTGAAAGGTCGCGTTTGCAATCGCATAGCCTTCGTCCATGACCAGATTAGGAGTAGGGCTACCGTCTTCCATCCTGTCAGCAACGATGTCAAATCCATTTCGGTTCCAGCGAATGTGCTTGGCCGCAATCAGAATCGGTAATCCGACGATGCCCTGCTCAAGTGAGGGCTTGTCATTGAAGGGCGGCTGATTTGCCGGAAAAACCAGAAAGATGACGTTCTTGAGTTCGAAGTTGCCGATGCTTACATGCTTTGAGCTCGCAACTTTGAAAGTTGCCGCGGCCCCTGACGCACCGTTGACTCTTACGGTCGCTTCATGCACTTCCAACCCAAGGCGCTGCGCATCCGCATCGCTCAGCGTTGAGACATTGGCGCCTGTGTCAATGAAATAGTTTGCGTGCGTGCCGTTTATCGTTATAGGAATGGTGAGCGATTTTGTTGGATATGTCCACGGCACGTGTGCGGCCGCTCCAGATAGGACTTTTTGGCCCGGAAACGTGCTCGCTGCTTTCAAGAATGGGATATTGCTCTGAGAGTCGGGATCATTTGGGCGAATCTTGAGGATCAGTTCAGTTTCGGCCAACGACTGCGCGTATTCGCCGTTGCGAAGATAGAACCCGGCCAAAAGCGAGTGTGCTTCATACTCCTCGTCTCCGCCTTTTCCCGCATTAATGACTTCAGTCATCTCTCGAATGCAAGGCTCCGTTCTGTCTAAGGCGCAATCAACCGCCCCGCGATAGAACAGCGGCGTTCCTCCCTGGCGCACGGCAGCGATGAGCTTGAACCATTCGTGATCCTTATACAGCCGATGAAGGTTCTCAGGCGACACTGCGCCCAAAGAGATAGAGGTGCAAAGAAAACCGAGGAGAAATTCGACAGCCTCACGTAGCCGAAGCCTACCACTTTCAGGAAGCGGGCTAGCGGGTGGGAGAGTTCTTTCCGAGCGGTCGGCTACTCGTCCATTACGCGGGTTGGGGAAGGGTGGCACACAATTCAGGTGCAATCGTGATCATGCACGATCTACGATTTTGCAGCGATACAACTCAGTATCGAAATCAGTAAATCAGGCGTGCTGCCACGACTGATTGGATCACCTCAATCACCGGACAATCCTTGTTATAGTCAGCAGACAAGAGAGGAACCATGTCAACTCCCGCCCTACCGAGTGAAGGAATCGAGCAGCTTTTACATGCCGAAACCGAGTTTCATGCGCCCGCGTCGCTGGTTACGCAGTTACGCCTGAAAGATTATGCCGCGGAGTACAGTCGGTCGGTTGAAGATGCTGAAGGCTTCTGGGCGGGAGTAGCGCGGGAACTGGAATGGTTCCAGCCGTGGAAGAAGGTTTTCGACTGGAAGTACCCGACGTTCGAGTGGTTCCAGGGTGCGAAGTGCAATATCACGTTCAACTGCCTCGATCGGCAAGTGAAGGCGGGGCGCAAGAACAAGGTCGCCTACATCTGGACCACTGAGGACGGCACAGAGCAGCAAATCACGTACGGCCAACTTCTGGATTTCGTGTCGCGCACCGCAAACGGACTGCGCTCGCTGGGCATCAGCAAGGGTGATCGGGTCATCATTTACATGCCCCTGAATCTGGAAGGCGTGGTTTCCATGCTGGCTTGCGCCCGCATCGGTGCAGTGCATTCAGTAGTGTACGCGGGCTTCAGCGTGCAAGCGTTGCGCAGCCGGATTGAGGACGCGCAGGCGCGCATTATCATCACTGCCGATGTTGCCTATCGCCGGGGCAAGCGCGTAGGATTGCGATCTATCGTGCAGGAGGCTATCTCCGGCCTGGAGACGATCGATAAGGTGGTGGTGCTGCGCCGAATAATGCCTGCTCTGGAGCTCGACATGCATGAGATCGACTTCTACGAGCTCGTACGCAAGCAGTCCAACGATTGCCCGCCCGCAGTAATGGACGCTGAGGACCCACTTTACGTCCTCTACACCAGCGGGACCACCGGCAAACCTAAGGGGGTTGTGCACGTGCATGGCGGATACATGGTCGGCATTTATTACCACATGACGCGATTCTGGGATATCCGCGATGACGACGTGTACTTCTGTACATCAGACATTGGCTGGGTGGTGGGACATTCTTATATCGTGTATGCGCCACTGCTGGCGGGGGCGACTACGCTGTTTCGCGAGGGTGCAATTGATTTTCCGCATCCGGCGATTACGTGGGAACTGGTAGAGCGCTACCGTGCTTCCGTGATCTTCACCGCACCGACCGCAGTGCGCATGTTCATGCGTCACGGCGATGAACTGCCGCAGCGTTACGATCTGCGGAGCATCCGCCTGTTCACATGCGCGGGTGAGCCGCTCAATCCTGAGGCCATGGTGTGGGCCTACCGCGTGCTGTGCGGCAATGGGGAATGGGGATTTGTCGCTGACAACTGGTGGCAGACGGAAACGGGCGGCCCTTGCCTGGGGACATTGCCGGTCTTCGCGGCGCGGCCGGCAAAGGCCGGGAAGCCGCTGCCCGGCGTAGTGGCGGAGGTGGTAGACGCACGCGGCAATAAGCTGCCGCCGAACAAAGGCGGGCTGTTGGTGCTGCGGCGCCCGTTCCCACACATGTTCCGCACGGTGTATGGCGACCCAGAACGTTATGCCGAAGAATGGGGCAAAGTGCCCGGCGCTTATTTCACTGGAGACGTAGCCATTTGTGATCAAGACGGCTACTTCACTGTAGTCGGACGAGCGGATGACGTGCTGAACGTGGCCGGCCATCGCATTGGCACGGCCGATGTAGAGGGCGCGCTGATAAGCCATCCGGCGGTGGCGGAGGCGGCAGTCATCGGGCGTCCGGATGAGATCAAAGGCGAAAACATCAAAGCGTTCGTGATTCTGCGCGTAGGACACACGGGATCCCCAGAGCTGGAAGCGAAGCTCAAAGATCACGTACGCCATGTATTGGGATCTATTGCCGTACCTGCCGAAATCGCATTTCCAGACAAGCTGCCCAAGACCCGCAGCGGCAAGATTATGCGGCGCCTCCTAAAGGCCCAGGAGCTGGGCAGGGAGATTGGGGATATTTCTACGCTGGAAGAGTAGCAGTCACAATCAGGCAAGACTTCCATTTATCCGGAGATTATGGAAGAGTAAGTGCGTCGTCCTGGCGTTATCCACGCCTTCTCAGCAGCGTGCTATACGGGATTAGTAGCAGCGATTTGTAGACATATTGCAGCGCGGCCACCGTGCTGCTGATGACCGGAATGATCGCTAACGCACATCCCGCCTGACACGCGGCCACGAGGGATCTGCTGCAGACGCTGCGCGCCGAATAGTACCGTCACCCGTCACCGAACCATTCACCGAGATTGCGACAGCGCGTGTATTTGGCAGCTCCAGCCTGGAATAGCGGCTGGCCGCGCCTGCACCGCTGATAAAATCCTCGGTTTTCTCAGTAACGGCACCGCGCTGTACGCATTCTGTCCGTACGGTCGGCAACCCGGCAATTGGGGCTGCGACGGATCGGAACGTCGGTCAATTGACGGGGTCGCCCCCTAATCCTTGGCGCTATCCGGAGACTTCGCCGAATCGGCGCCGACGTCGGGAGAAATCCGTACAGAGGTTTTTTGCGTACGCTCTCCACCTATAATCAAACGGAGAGCGAGACGCCGAAGTTAAGTTGGTCTCGCGACTCAGGGAAGTAGTTCCGCCTTCCGTCCAATTTCTCCAGCCGCCGAGCTCCATTCGCCAATCGCCCGGAAAGGGGCGCGAGACGTAATACCGAGGAGGTCAATTCCAGAGTTGTGGGCCGTGATTTTCAAACAATGTCCAACTTGGGCTGTTCTAAGTCTGCTTGTCTGGCGGCGCTCTACGATATTCCCGCAAACCCAGCATCCGCTGGCCTCTCAGCTGATTGCAGCCCTCGGTCTGTCGCCACGGCGCGCGCTGCAAAAACGAGATTAGACTCGGCGGAACATCAAGGAGGGCGCCGCTGTTAGCGGGATTGCTCAACCCGATGCGGCCAATCAACAACTTCTTCAGATGTCTACCCGTTTGGCTGCGCCGTTACGTGTTTGCGTTCAGCCAATTAACGCTTGGGACCGCGTTAGCCGTGCTGTTGATGAACGTGTTCGGCACGGAAGCGACGCTGGTCGTGTCCCTCATCGGAGACGTCGTCTTCCTCGGATGCGCCTGGCTGGGGTACGGCGAAGGCGTTCTGGCCGGGATTCTGATAACGTTTGTCATCCCACACTTGTTATTACCAGGGACTCCGTTGCATCCCGACGTCGGTCGCTTTGGGCTGCTATTAGTTCTTTCGTTACTCGTGAGCAGCATCTCCACATATAGACGCAAGGCCGAAAGAGCGCTAAAATTCGCGGCGGACGAATTGGAGAGCCGGGTCCAATCGCGTACCCTGGAGCTCCAGAAGAACGAGCAACGGCTAAGCGAGAAGGCTCGACTACTCGACCTTGCCCCCGTTGGCGTTCTCTCTACCGATGGCGACGATGTGATTCGATATTGGAGCCAGGGTGCGGCACAGATGTACGGCTGGACATCGCAGGAGGCGGTCGGGCAGACCTCACGCGAGTTGTTACGATTCTCCCTGTCAATTGAAGAGGTGATGACTGCGCTTGCCGCGACCGGTGTTTGGGAGACGGAATTGAAGCACTCCCGAAAGGATGGCTCCGAAATCACTGCGGCAACCCGGTGGGCATGTCAAACGAGTGCCAACGGTGAGATATCGGGTTTTCTGCAAGTCAACGCCGACATCACGGAACGAAAGCGAGCTTTAGAGCAGATTCGGGCGAGCGAACTATGCTTTCGTCAGCTCGCCGATTCCATGCCCCAGATCGTGTGGACGGCCGGTGAAAATGGATCAATCGACTATCTGAATCGGCAGTGGTATGAATTCACTGAATCCGGTGCAGCCGGGGACCTCACGAAGAACATTCAGTCGCTTGTTCACCCGGATGACCGTCAAAAATACATTGACGGCTGGCGGTCCGCTGTTGCCGCGAAGGAATCGTACGAGGCAGAAATTCGTTTAGCCAATCTTCGCATGGGAGGATATCGCTGGTTCTTATGCCGGGGCCAATTTGCCGATGATCCTTCCAGTAGTATTCGTTGGTTTGGAACATTCACCGACATAAACCAACAAAAGATTACGGAGCGAAACTTGCACCGGGCCAACGGTGAATTGCGGCAGTTCGCTTACGCCGCCGCGCATGATATGCAGGAGCCTTTGCGCAATATCGTGCTCAGGTTGGGGATGTTCCGTCGGGAAAACGAAAATCAATTTAACCCAGCCGCGATGGAGCGGATCCACGAGAGCGTCATTGACGCACACCGGATGCACACGATGGTAAAAGACTTGTTGTCCTTCTCCAACGCACTGGACAGTCCAGAGAACATCGAGAGTTTCACCAACGCGGCTGACAGTCTGCGGGAGGCGCTGGCAAACCTTGGTTCCGCCATACGAGAGAACAATGCCGAATTGCGATTCGATTTTCTCCCATCGTTACGAGTGCAGCGGTTCCACTTGACCCAATTGTTTCAGAACCTAATCGGAAACGCCCTGAAATATCGGAAGCAGGATGTGACGCCCATCATAGAGATTTCCGCCGAGTCTGCGGGAGACGAATGGGTCTTTTCAGTTGTTGATAACGGAATCGGATTTAACCCGGCTTATGCAGAGCGCATCTTTGGCGTCTTTAAGCGTTTGCACCACCATCACGAATATCCTGGGACGGGGATCGGTCTGGCCATTTGTGCCCGGATCGTGACTCATTACGACGGCCGGATCTGGGCTGAGGGTGAACCGGGAAAAGGCGCAACGTTCCGTTTCGCACTGCCAGGTCAGAGTTCCCCAACCAACATGTGGACGGCCCATCAAAGTTCTACCGGCAGTTCCACAACGAAGCTTGCGAAGGATTCAGGCTGAAGTGGTGATGAACCTGCCGCTGCTGACGAGATGACGCGAGTGTTGATTGTCGAGGATAATCCGGTGGATGCGCAGATGGTGGAACACGCTCTCCAAGAAGAGCAAAGTTGGACTACCGAAACCATGGTCGCCGATGATGGACAAAAAGCCATCGAATTACTGTTGGGCCAGCATGGCCGCCCCATGCAACAGCGCCCGGATTTGATTATCTTGGACCTGAATCTCCCCAAGCGCGACGGCGCCGAAGTGCTTCAGGTCATCCGCACGACGGATGACCTTCGGAGCCTGCCTGTAGTGCTGCTCAGCTCCTCCCCGATGGACGTAATGAAAAGCAAGCTCCACAAAGCAAATGTTGAGGCGAATTGTTACCTCACAAAGCCCGCTGACCTGGACGAGTTTCTTGGTCTTCGCAAGCGATTTGGTTGCTGTTATGAGAAAGCTCTCGGCTCAAAGATCTAGACAAGGAGTTCGCATCAGGTGCTTAGGGCCGCCCCGGCACTCTAACCGGAGTCTGGTCAGGGCTTGTGGCCAGTGGCAATGAAAAGCATCACGGATGACTGTAGCGGCGAGAGGCGGTCATGCCGGCGCGCCTCGGAGATCCATTCAAGCGGCTCGTCATTCGCATCGCTTTGCGCCAGGGCTGTGGCGGTTTGCACGACGTCAAAGACCTGATCGGACTCCGAGAACGAGCGCGCCAGTAACAATGAACTTTGCGTCTCGACATCAATGAACCCGGCATGACGAAGTACACCGGATAATTCACCGCCGATCCGGGGATGACGAAAACTCCCGGTCCAGAACTCAGCAATACGGCGCACAACCGCGCGATCATCATCGCGAATAGTAAAGGTACTCCAGTCGGGTTCGGCGCACACTACTGTTCCACCTGCACGAAGCACCCTGAACATCTCCGTCAGGACCGCCGCGGGCCGTTCGACGTGCTGCAGCGTTCGATCCACTTTGCATGAATCGAGCGAACTGTTTCGAAAGGGCAGGCTAGCGATATCTGCACGAACAAAGCGAAGGCCACAAGGCTGCAGGGAACCCGCGTTGTTCAGAAGAGTGCTGCTCGCGTCAACACCGAGCACGAGCCCGCCGGGCAGCACCAAATGGCTCATTCGTTCTACATCAAAGCCGAGCCCACAGCCCAGGTCCGCGCTGATCTGCCCCGGCTGCAACTTCAGACGAGCGAGAATCTCGTTCTTGTAATGCCGGAATGAAGGCAGAGAGTCGAGCAGCCGCAAGCAATTTATCATCTTGCGCCCATCCGCAGCGTCCACGTCGCGGAAGCCAGATGCGAGATAGTCCTGTTCGTTTCGGCAGTCGATACGACATTCTATAGCAGTTTCGGCTCTGGTCCCCGCAGCGCTGCTGCGAACAGCGAGTGTTGGCACCCGTTGTAGCTCAGTTACTTGATATACTCAGTCACACAACTAATCTGTTGCGTGATCTGAGACCTGCCAATCCCGAGTTCTCAGGGATCATTCTCCGGCTGTTCTCCGGCATTCCATTTTCTAGGAGAAGGCAAATCATGAGTGCAGCCGCCCCTGTACGATGCGTCGTACCCATGCACGTCTTAGTCATCGAGGACAATCCGTTAGACGTAACGCTATTACGACACATTCTGGAGCATGAGCCAGGATGGAATCCCGAGTTGATTGTGGTTGAGGACGGAGAAGAAGCGATTGAATACCTTTTGCATCCAGATGTACCGAGACCCGATCTGATCATTCTCGATTTAAATTTGCCAAAACGGGACGGGACTGAGGTCCTGAAGGTGATTCGAATCGCGAATCATTTGTATGGCGTGCGAGTCGCCGTGTTTAGTTCGTCTCCTGAGGATGTAGTCAGATCTAAGCTCGCGGAGGCAAATGTGCAAGCGGACGATTACATCAATAAGCCAATTGGTTTCGGCGAATGCGCGTCTCTCGCCAAACGATTTCATCAATGCTGCGACCCTGTCTCAGGCAGGGTTCGCGGGGAACGGCTACCCGGTTAAGTGAACCGCGTGGTGGCGTGGGATCCCGAACACTGCTCGAGTTCGCGCGATACAACTACTTAACAAGCCACTCGAGCTTTGCGTACTCCGCTTTCGCTTGATTCAGAATTGGGATGTCAGAGTCCGCGTTCTTCCACAAGGTTAGGAATTCATTGTAGGCGGTCTTCGCGTTACGCGTATCGCCAGCCAAGGCGAATGCCCTTCCGAGTTGTAGTTGCGCGACAGCTCCAATCGGGTCGAACAGAACGACACCTGGGTGATCAGATATTTTTTGAAACTCGGCGGCAGCGTCGGCGCCCTTGTGGAGAGCCAGATAAGCCTCACCTCGCACGTACGCCGGATAGAGAGCTCCGAAACCAGCGTGTAAGCTCGCACGCGGGGCCCCTAGCTCGTACGAGGCTGCTGTTTGCAGCAGGTTGACAGCCTCCGCCGGGCGACCGCGATTGAGCGCGAGTTGCGCACGGAGTACAGGCAGATAGCTGACTCGAACACCGCTATCCTCTCTGAAGCGAGTTTGCAGATCATTGGCTAGCGATTCGGATCGCGAAGTATCGCCTGCTACGGCTAGTGCGAATGCAGCGCCGTACTGCACGTATCGCTCACTCGAGCGAGTGATCGCCTGCATCTCGGTTTGCATGGCCTCGGCTGCGTTGCCGAATAATGCGTTCCACAGTGCGATTGGAATTGAATATCGAGTCGAGCGTTCGGGTCCCGAGACCCGTAGCCCAAGCTCTGCCGCACGGCCCAGCATCGCCTTCGCTTCGCGGAGGCGACCCGAATAAGCCAGGACGAAAGCTTCGTGACCGGCCATCCACTCTTCGGCTCCTAAGTCTCCCCTGGCTAGCGCGGCCGTCCGTTCCATTTCAAGCCGGTCTGCTCGAAGGAAAGCGATGTCGTGTTGATGAACTACGTACTCAGGCAACCTGAGGTTGCGCCCGGAGGCCCTATTTAGAGCATCCTGGGCTTCATCGAGCCTGCCTAGATATTGATAGTTGTAGGCCAGGATTTCATAAGCTATTGCAAGATCCGGATCGATCTCGATGGCTTTCTTCGCTTCTTCCACGGCCTTCTCGTACTTTGCGAAGGTGGGGTAAATCATTCCAGCCAGGAATCCGTGAACCTGGGCGTCACGAGGATAAGTTTGCAACCATGCCTCGCATGTTTGCTGCGCTTTTTCAAGATTTCCCATCACATCGATTTCGTAGGAAGCCGATATGAAGAATTTCTCCCTGTCGGTGGCCCGGTCACGTAAGGCGTACGCGTTACGGGCGCTCTCTGCCGCAAGCGCCGGATCTTCGCTGATAGAGTACAGCCTCGCGAGCGAGGCATGTGCCATTGCAAATCCGGGATCAATCTCAATGGCGCGCTGAAACAGAGGAAGCGCAGCAAAGTGACCAGTTGATGAAAGCAGCTTCCAGCCATTGCTGTACGCCTTCAGTGCCTCAAGGGACGGAGTCGTGGCTTCCGCGAGTGCAAGGCCGTGTTCATGAATAGTAGCCAGTGATTCTCCGGCACGGCGTCTGAATGCACTCGCGATTCGGGTCAGCGCATCGAGGACGTCTTCTTTCCTGGCAGTCTGGACCAGCTCACGGTCAAGCATGTCTCCCGAGTTGCAGCGCCTGGCGGTCAACTCCAGAATGTACCTGGTGCCTAGGGTTGCGATCGAAGGTTCAAGCACGGCAGCACTTCCCGTACGCTCGCAAACTTGTCGTGCCGTTTGCCCGGTAAGAGGCGCGTCCGAGGGTTGACCCATAAGACGCAGCGTCTGGCGTATCCGTTCGTCGGAAACGAGACTGAGGAAAGGCGATTGTTCCAGTTCAATCGCTAATCCTTGTTTGATTGTGCCGTCGAACACGGGATCTCCCGTCGCATTCACGAGGTCGGCAACGACGATTGTGTCTTTGCCGGTAAGTTTTGGATGGCCACGAGAGTACAAATAGATCCCGGCGATCACCAGCACTAATGCCCCCAGCATCCAACCAAGCGGCTGGATCGGATTGCGCTTTTTTGGTTCACGCGCCGATCCGTCCGGCATCGGGATTTCGCTCGCCACGAGTTCGGCAATTAGTGCCAGATCTGTGCTGCAGCGCTCCTGAATCGAACCGACGAACCGATAGCCGCAGCCCGTTACAGTCTCAATGTATTTTGGAGCTTCAACCGAATCGCCCAGCGTGCGTCGCAGCTTGTTAACAGCGGCGTTCAGGCTGTGCTCGAAATCCACGAAGATTCCTTCGCCCCATATCTCCTTCCGTAAACGCTCACGAGTCACCACGTCGCCGGGATTGGCTAAGAGAAGCAGCAGAATCTGGCAGGGTTGTCCAGATAACCGGAGGCGAATGCCGCCTTTGTACAGCCGGCCAGTTAACGCATGCATCTCGAACGGCCCAAAGGCGATGGAAGCCGGACCTTCACGCTGAGTAGGGGCGTGCTCCATGCGTGTAGACGACAAGTTTACTACGAGTAGAGCGGTGGATGATGCGCAAGGATTGCCTTTGACTTACAACAATTTGCCTGATGACATGCAAAATGATGCAGGCGTGTATAGACGGCGAGGGTGTTCGGGACGTACTTTTGATTCGTTCGATCAATCTCATCGCGGAGGTGCTTTCCATGCTGTCTCGAAAAAAGCTGATGGTAATGCCCGGAACGTTGCTTTTTGCTGTTTTTGCATTTGGAGACCCTGTGGTTTATGTGGTCACCCAGAACCAGCAACTCGGGGAGCAACTATTTGGCACGGCAGATCTCGTGAAAGGTAGGTTCAATCAAATAGGCCCAGCGGTCCCTATCGGCGAGGTAGGGTTAGTCTCTGGCCCAAGTGGAACACTGCTTACCATCGACTATGCGGGCAATTTGGATTCGATCAATCCCGGCAATGGCGCACTTACAGTTATCGGCGCAACCGGCCTCGGCGCCAACATAGCTGCGTTCGGGCAGCTTGGAGGAAAGCTGTACAGCACCGATCTCAATGGCAATTTCTACGGGGTGAACGCAAGTAGCGGCGCGGCTCACCTGATCGGCGGAACCAATTTCCCGGTGATCCCGTTCGTCCCGGGCACCCCGAACCCGGACGGAACGATCAACATCTACAACGAAACTCTGTTCGGCGCCGGCGGAAAGCTGTACGCGACCTTGGATGCCGATGTATTCGACCCCAGGGTGCCTATTATTACTCCCGCAGTTAATCCAGAGCTTTATCAAATCGATCCAAACAGCGGAGCCGCAACACCAGTGAACCCCACGGAGTCACTAATCACATCGGCCCTCGATATCAAGGGAACCGTGTACGGATTCGCAGGCAACGCTCTGGCGCAAAGTCATTCCCTGACCCTCAATGTGGCGAACGGGAATACGACGTTCGTAACGAACGTAGACCCTGCCGCGGGCCTAATATTCGGGGCGGTGCCGGTACCGGAGCCGACCTCCTTAGTGCTTGCCGGCCTCGGAATTGGTGCGATCACAATACGGAGGCTGCGAAAAGCGTCGGCGAAACCTTGATTTCACCAACTTACCTGCGAGGCGTTCATAAGGGATAAGGAAGGACTCATCGACTGCTGAGCGTACCTCCGTGCGACACTTCTTCTCAGGCACGGCTGATGGTTCGGTGGGAGGCTGGAAAATCCAAGAGAAGACGGCGCGTGATGAAGCTTGCACTACTTATGATGGTTATCGCGTTGTCTGCTTCTGCGCAACGCAACACCGTATTCATGATCACCGATGCCGAAGGCGTTGCGGGGATCTGCAGGCAGGAGCAGACTGATCCGAAAAACAGCGAAATGCAGCAGCTCCTCACGGGCGAGATCAACAGCGCGGTCGCGGGTTTTTTCGATGGCGGGGCAAGCGAGGTGTTCGTGTGGGATGGTCATGACGGCAGCGCCACCCTCTCCGCCCTGACAATCGATCCGAGAGCGCACCTGATCATGGGAGCGCTGCCCGCAACCATGTTGATGGAGCGGCATTACTCTGCGGTAGCGTTCGTCGGCCAGCACGCGCGAGCCAACACACCGGGCGGCGTGATGGCCCACAGCTACAGCTCGTTAGGTATCCAGAATCTGCTTATGAACGGCAAACCGGTCGGCGAGATCGAGACCAGGACTGCTTTGGCGGGGTGGTTCAACACGCCAGTCATTTTTCTGAGCGGCGATCAGGCCGCTGCGGATCAATTGAAGCAGGTTGATCCAGGTGCAGAGACGGCGGTGGTGAAGGAAGGAATCGACAACTATTCGTGCATCTCACTTTCGGCAGAAGCAGCGCGGCGGCTGATCCATGAACGCGCCGCGGCTTCAATGGCGAAGATCGGCACTATTCAACCGTATCGAGTGAAAGGTCCGGTCACGATCGAAATGGAATTCACCAGCCGGAACGCACTTACACCAGATGCAGCGCTCAAGCCGGGCGCGGAGATTATCGACGCCCGCACCGTCCGATTTCATGGCAAGGACTTCCTGGAAGCCTGGCAGCGTGCGCGGCCGTAAGAGGTATTTCGGGGACAGGTTTCTCTACATGCATAGCTTCTGATATTCCGCCTTGGCCTGCTCGAGGATTGGAAGATCAGGGTCGGCGTCAGTCCAGAGCGTGAGGAAATCCTCGTACGCCGCTTTTGCCTTCCTCTTATCGCCAGCCATAGCAAAAGCTCTTCCGAGCAGAAGCCGCGCAATCGCGGCTGCAGGGTCGGCTAAAACGATTCCGCGATGATCAAGAAGTTTCTGGAACTCGGCGGCGGCGGCGACGCCGTCGTGCAATGCGAGATAGGCCTCCCCGCGAACATAGGCCGGTATAGTCCACCGACGAACGCGAACAGGGTGATGGCGGGGTTGGCGGTCTCGTCAGGGGCGGCAGTTTGCAGCTGCCTGATGGCCTCCGCCGGATCGCCACGTTTCAGTGCGGATACGCCATGGAGGACGGGAAGGTAAGTGAACCTCACAAACGTATCTTCCGGATAACGTTTGTCAAGATTGGCGGCAAGAGATTGCGATCGCGTGCAGTCTCCCGCCAGCGCCAGCGCAAACGCAGCCGCATACTCCACATCACGCCCGTTTGAGAGCGCAAGAGCGTGCGCCGCGTTTTGCTTCGACGTATCCACATTTTCGAAAAATGCCTGCCAAACAGCGGTTGCCGCCTGGTACGTAGCGGCTCTTTCCCGTTGCCCTAAGTGCTGAGACAACTCCACGGCTCGGCGCGACATGTCGCTGGCTGATGCAGCCTTACCGGAGCGAGCCAGCACAAGGGCCTGGGAGTGCGCGATGTAGTCTTGTTCGCTAGCGGGGCCGCTTTCGGCGTGTGCTGCTACGGACTTCATTTCCGCTTTGTCATTTTCTAAGAATGCCACGTAGTAACTTAGAAGCGACAGGTCGGGAGTCTTCAGTCCGCGCTCGAACGCCATTCGCGAAAACCTTTCGGCTTCGCCGACGCGGCCGAGATAACAATTGGTGAAGCCGAGCGCAACATAGGCGGGCGCCATATCCGGATCGAGCGCGATGGCCTTCTTCGCTTCCGCTATCGCTTGTTCATATTTGCCCAGACCTTCGTAAATGGTGCCTGCCAAAGACCCGTGGGAAACCGCGTCGCGCGGATAGGTCTCCGCCCACAACTCGCCTACCTGGGCCGCTTTCAAAAGATTTCCAAGTACCTGACGGTCGTAGTTCAACGTGATATGAAATTTCTCGCGATCACTGGCGCGATCACGTAGCTGGTAGGCCTTTGCCATGCTTTCCGCGGCAAGAGTAGACTCGCCGAGGTTCGAGTAGCAACGGCCCAGGTGCGAGTGCGCCATGGCGAACAGCGGATCGAGTTCAACGGCACGCTGGCCGAACGGCACCGAAGCAGTGCATCCACGCGAATATCCGACCCTGATCGAAGCGCTAAAGGCCTGCAATGCCTCGAGTGATGACGTAGTGGCCTCCATCAACGGAGTGTCGTATCGCCTGATCGTGCCGAGAGACTCGCCCATGCGCGATCGGAACGTACGAGTCATCTGAGTCAATTCGTTCAGGACATCCTCTTTCTTTGTGACTTGCTCCTGCTCGTCATAGAGCACATCGCCGGTGGCACAGGTTTTTGAGCGAAGCCCCAACACGTATTCACTCCCCAAGCTGCTAATCGAGCCTTCGAGAACGGCCGTACTTCCGGTACGCCGGCAGACGTCTCGCGCAAGTTCAGGAGTCAACTGCGCGTCAGGAGGCCGGCTCATGAGTGTAAGGGTGTGGCGGATTCGCGCGTCGGAGATGGGGCTCAGAAAGGGCGATTGTTCCAGCTGTATGGCCACGCCCTGCCGAAGCGATCCGTCAAAAACCGAGTCCCCCGTCTTGTTGCTGAAGTCGGCGACGACGATGGTATCCCGATCGGTCAGCTTCGGCCGGTGACGCAAGCGAAAGGCGATCGTTACACACGCTGCCACGGCGAACAGGACGGCGAGAATGACTGGGGGCCGTGCAAATCTGGAGCGCAAGCGCGACCGGTTCAGCGCAGCGATCGGATTTCCGGGGTCGGCGCCTGTACTTTCTTCCTTGGTGTTGGCTATTGGTGAGCCGTCGGGGCAAAGTTCGGCCACCTCTGCAATAAAACGGTAGCCGCGTTTCGGAACGGTTTCGATATAGCTCGGGTTCGCGCTGCTCTCGCCGAAGAGCTTGCGCAAAACGGATATGTTAAAAACCAGAGTATTTTCTTCGACGAACACTCCCGGCCACGCCTCGCGCGTGAGGTGTTCTTTCTCCACGATGCGGCCGCGGCGCTCCACCGACTTGAACGGGACGGCCTATGCGTTTGAAAACATGACGAACCAGGTGCTTACCTTGAACCTGACGACCGGTGGGACGACCGTGTTTAGCGGCTATGATCCGGCCACGGGTCTCATCGAAGGGGCAGCATCGCCAACTCCCGAACCTGCTCCGCTGGTGTTCACAGGATTCGGTCTTAGCGGGATTGTTGATTTCGATCGGGCGAAGATCCCGACGGGGTTGCAGGAGCGAACAGGGTGGCTGGCGGTGAATTCGACGGCACATCGAACACCGCCCTTACTCAGCACGGAGAGCGACCATGGGATCGATTCGCGATGCGCGGCGCGCCGGGAGGTATCCCGCCAGTAGAGCCACGACACTCAGGAGGAGAATCATCGCTGCGAAAGTGGCAGGATCGGTGGGTTCCGTCGCAAACAGCAGGGACGCGATCACGTTGGATAGCATCAGGGATGCGATGATCCCCAGCGCGATCCCGAAGACAGCGAGCCGCAGCGTTCTTTCGATTACTGCAACCTTCACCTGCCGAGCGGTCGCTCCCACCGCGAGCCGGATCCCGATCTCCTGGGTGCGACGCATCACGGAATAGGAGATAACACCGTAAATACCCAGCGCGGCTAAGACCAGGCCCAAGAGGGCAAAGCAGGTGACGAGCGAGACAAAGAAGCGACGCGGCGAAACAGCGCGGTCCACAAGTTGCTGGATAGGCCGAAATTCGGTAGCGGGCTGGCCGGGATTCAGCTCGCGCAGCCTCTTCAGCACACTCGAAGCCAGGGATTCGGGCAGAAGTTTGGTGCGCAGCACGAGGTTCTCCCCATCGGGCTGTGCCTGCGTTGCCGGCACATACACTTCAGGGCTGGACCTCTCCTCTACGCTGCTCTCGCGAACATTGGAAATAACTCCAATCACCCGGGCGTCGTGTCCACCTATGTCTTGAGCTACTCGTCCCATAGGGTTCTCGCCCGGCCAATCCCGGCGCGCAGCTGCCTCGTTGATGATGATTACGGGTTCACTGGCCGGCGTGTCGTGCCAACTGAAGTCGCGACCGTCACGTAGATGTATGCCCATCGCGCTAAAGTAGCCCGGCGTGACAACGTAGACAAACGCGTCGTCATTCCATCCCACGGGATAAGTGCGCCCTTTCGCGCGGAGGTCCCAGCTTCGATTGCGGTCCAGCGGAAGCTTATCCGACATGCCGGCCATCTCCACTCCGGGAATCGCTCGGACGTGCTCCAGAATCTCTTTGAGAATCACGCCACGCCGGGCCCGATTGCCGCCGTCATCGTAATCGAGCCTCATCGCGGCAGCCCGGCTGGGCTGGAATCCCAGATCGATGTCGAGTACACGCAGAAAGCTGCGCAGCAATAAACTCGCGCCGATCAGCAAGACACAAGCTAAAGCGATCTCCGAAACGACCAGCACCGCGCGCATGCGCTCATGGTTCCGGCCCACGCTCATTCCGTGACCGCTGTCCTTCAGTGCGTCCTGCAAGTTCCCCGAGATCGCTAAACCGGAAACCAGGCCAAAGAGGATACAGACAGCCACCGCGATGCCAACCGTCCATGCAAGAGCCGCGCTGTCGACTTTCACAGTGCTTAACAACGGGAGAGCAAGCGATCCCTGATGTGCCAGATACCGGGTTATCAAAAAAGCGAGTCCGAGACCGAGCAATGCGCCCGCACTCGAGAGGAGCAGACTCTCAATCAGCAACTGGCGGACCAATGTTCCGCGTGCTGCTCCCAACGCGCTACGCATAGCGAATTCCCTGTTGCGCGCCGCTGTACGTGCCAGCAGCAGGTTCAGCAGATTTACACAGACAATGAGCAGGATAAGACCCACTCCGCACCACAAAACAATCAGCGATCGCCTCAGTTTGCCGCTGACATGGTTCTTCAAGTCGACAACGGTCGTGTTGACGTCCGTCAACCAATCCGGGGTTTGAGCCTTAGATTGTGACAGCAAAAGCCTGACCTCCGCCTGTGCCTGCGATGGAGTGACTCCGGGTTTGAGACGGCCAATTAAGGACAGCATGTGTCCATAGGTGCGAATGTTATCCATCACGATCGGGACAAAAAAATCCACTTTCAAACCCGGCGCGAAGACAGCCGCGAAGTCGAACGTTTCCGGAATCACACCGACGACGGTAAATGTGCGCTCGTTGAGATCTATCGTTCGCCCCAAAATTGCCTCATCAGCAGCGAACTGCCGGCGCCAGAATGCGCGGGTTAACAGGACCGCCCGGCTGCCACCCCTGGCGGATTCCGCGGGAGTGAACAAGCGGCCCAGCGCGGGTTGGATGCCTAATGCTCCGAAAAAAATTGCCCGCCACCAAAATCCCGAAAACGGGCTTGGGTTCGCCATAACCTGTGAGCTTGAAATCGGAGTAGTCGTAATAGGGAACATAGGCTGTCACGTCATGGAAGGATTGGCTGTTGCGCTGGATTTCTTCATACGCGTCGACTCGATAACTCTGATCGGAAAGACCTCCCGCGCCATTGTTCCCCGCCAGCCAGGCGAGCTGCCCCGCATTGTGAAAAGGCAGCGGACGCAGGAGAATATTGTCGATCACGCTGAAGACAGTGCTGTTAGCGCCGATGCCCAACGCGAGTATCAGTCACTGCAATCATGGCAATTGCCCGATCTCGACGCAGCGTACGAAATGCGTATCGGAAGTCCCGCATCAGGTTATCGAGGGCCGGAAGTCCGCGCGTTTCCCGGTGCCGCTCCTTCGCCTGCTCCATGCCGCCAAAGCTTAGCAGAGCCCGACGGCGCGCCTCCTCGGGCGAGAGGCCCAGCCGGAGGTTATCCTGAACCGCGAAATCGAGATGCGCCGCCATCTCGGCGTCAAGATCTTCATCGAGCGGCTTCTTGCGCAGGAAGGCACGGAACCGGTTCAGTAGCTCTTCAACCCGGGACTTCATCAATTTCCTTCTCGCTCTTGCGCGCCGAGCACTCGACCCATAACTTCGGAGAGTCGATGCCAATAGGCGGTGTCCTCAGCCAGTTGCTTCCGACCACTCTTGGTGATGGCATAGAACTTGGCTCTGCGATTGTTTTCGGAAGCACCCCATTCGGCAGTAATCCATCCCTTATGCTGCAAGCGCACGAGCGCCGCATAGATGGTCCCCTGGTTCAGCAGCACCTTATCGCCGCTTACCTGCTCGATGCGCCGCGCCAGCCCGTACCCGTGCATCGATCCCATGGTCGCGAGAGTTCGGAGGACCATGACGTCGAGCGTCCCCTTCAGCAGGTCGAGTTTCGAATCTGCCATTCGTCTCCTGTGTTAATTCGACAGAAGTGTACCAGATTCATGTGGGACTCGCACAGGGCGTTACATCTTAAAGCACACGGCGAGTTCAAAGGAGGCGACACACTCGAACTTGGGCGACCGCGCACCCAGATTCAACGAAATCAAAATGCATGTAACCGGTCTATGTGCTAGGAAGAAGTAACAGTCGAGCGGCAACCGCAGCCAGCCCGATGTTCTGGCTCGTGCCGCAGCATTCGTTAATGGGGGTACGTTGTCTGTGGAACACTCGACGCCTTTGGGCGCTCAGTCCGCTTACGGTGAAGTTTCTTCAAATCGCGAAGCCCACTCGTCCGGAGTATCTTGGAGCGCCGTTTTAGCAGGAGCGTTTGTCACTACGGCCTTGTCGATAGCGCTGCTCGCATTAGGCGCCGGGTTCGGATTGCTGTCTACGTCTCCCTGGTCAAACAGAGGCGCATCGGCATCGACGGTAGGTGCAGCGGCGATCATCTGGCTGATAGTCATTCAGATCGTGGCGTCCGCGGTGGGTGGATACCTGGCCGGCCGCTTGCGGACAAAATGGGCGGCCATTCACACTGACGAAGTTTATTTCCGCGATACGGCACATGGATTTCTAGTGTGGGCGGTCTCGGTGGTGATCACGGCAGCATTTTTGGGCTCTGCAGCGGCCGCAATGGCAGGAGGTGCTGCAACGAGTGCGGAAGCGAGTGGTGCGAAAAACACATACTTTGAGGACGCGCTGTTCCGCTCCGTTCCGGGCCAAGCGGCTGCAAACCCGGAAAATAGCGCAGTACGCGAGGAGTCCGCGGGCATTTTGGCCAATATACTGCGTAATGGAGATACGGCGGCGGCGGATCAAGCCTACCTGGCTCAGCTAGTCAGTTCGAAAACGGGGCTGAGCCAGAACGATGCGGCGCAACGGGTTTCCAAAGTGGTTCTGCAGGCGCAACAGGCGGCCGACGTAGTACGCAAAGCCACAGCGCGCCTGCTGCTGTGGACCTTTCTGGCGATGCTGATTGGCGCGTTTTGCGCGAGCTACGCGGCAACAGTCGGCGGCCGGCAACGGGACCATATGAAGCCAGTGTAGCGGCGCGCGCCGTTACCTGAATTCGGGGGAGAAGCTTCCAAAAGGAGAACAGTAAGGATGCGTTCGATCGTACTTTATATGCTCGGTGTGCCGATTCCGATCATTATTTTGCTCGCGCTTTTCACACATCACTGCTAGTGAGGCCCGCCCGTATGACGACGGCCGCTTACTGCGTGCGCTCCGTCTGGACGCTGTATTGTGGTTTTCAGCGTGACAAGTGATGTCTTGGGACCTTGCATGGGAACTGGAGCACTCGGTGGAGACGGACGCAAGTCTGTTGACTGCCTGGGACTTCTGGACGAATGTTGCAAACTGGCACGACCCGCCGGCCGAGTTTGAGTTGCAGGGTCCCTTTGCAGCCGGGTCACGAGGAATCACTCGAATGCCGGGCCACTCCATGCACTGGGTTATTCGAGAGGTAAATCCGCCTACGTCAGCAAGGATCGATGTTGCGCTGGAGAGTGCAACGTTGTCCTTTGAATGGCAATTCAGCGAGCTCTCTTGTCATCGAACGCAGCTCACCCAGAAGATCGTCCTGCGAGGACCGAATGCCCGGACCTTTGTTTCACAGGTCGAAGCCGCGTTCAGTTTGAACCTTCCGGACGGGATGGCCAAGCTTGCGAATACTATTGCGAAACACGAGGCCAACCGGAGGACCGCCGGCGCGTAACTCGGGCTGCACCAAACTTGATCCACTTTCTCGTATGAGGCTACTTCCGTCCGATAGTCTGCTTCCGCCGGGAACGGTGTGGCAGTTATCAGGCTCTCAGCAACGCTTGCACATAGTTCGGCTTGAGAGGAAGCCGGCGGGCGATCTTGCCGGTTGCGTCTAAGAAAGCGCCGGCGATGGCGGGACCAGCAAGAGCGTTGGCCGCCTCAGAGCCCTGGCCGTACTTTCCAACTTCGGGCCGGTTGATTAGAACAACCTTGATCTCCGGAAGATCAGCCATGGTCGCAATCGGGTAGCTCCGCCAATCATTCGCAATCACTCCGCTCTCATCGAAGCGGAGTTCCTCGAACAAAGCCATACTGACCCCCATCACGGCGCCACCCTCGACCTGCCGCTTCAACTGCAGAGGATTGATGACGATCCCGGGGTCCACCGCGAGCGTAATCTTCTCAACCTTTATGGCGCCACTGTTCACATCGACGGCGATATTGGCGACGCAGGCCCAATAACTTCCGGACCGGAACAAGGCCGAGACTCCCTGCCCCCGCTTCACACCGTTGTTAGTTTCGGGAGGCTCCGAACGCGTTTTCCACTCTGAAGCATCGCGAACGGACTCCAGCACCGCGATGGCGCGTTTCTCCCGCGCATGTTGAATCCGAAACTGAAGGGGGTCCGCTCCGGCCAGTACGGCCGCCTCCGTGATCGCCAGCTCGCGCGGAAAGTTCTGCTGATACTGTCCTGGCGTCCGCATGCTGTGGTCGCGCAGCCCGAGGTTAAGCGGAGAAGACTTCTGCCCGATCTGGAAGGTTCCGTGAGCACGTTCCAGCACAGCCGGCGTACCGTCGTAAATCCACGGGTCGTGCGCATCGTTGCGCACGCCGATGACAGCGCCTTTCTCATTGGGTGCGGGAATGGTGGGAAGGCCGGCCAGGATCGCACCAACGAGGCGATCATCCTGCATGGCAGGCATGTAGTGGTCGATCTGGAACGCAGTCAGATTGCCTTTGGCGTCGAGGCCGATCTCAACATCCGAAAATGCCGCGGAGGATTGGGTCGACCACTGAAAATCGTCCGGTCGCATCCACTGCACGCGAACGGGTTTGCCGACTGCCTGAGACAGGATAACCGCTTCGTCCTCCGCGCCTGCGTTGCCGCCATTAGACCGGCCATAATGGCCGGGTCCCGCGAAGGTACGCACGATTACATGGTCAACAGAAGTCGAGAGCATGAGAGCAATGCCGGAGCGCAAGGCTTGGGGGTTCTGGGTATGGGTGTAGACGTAGACGGTACCGTCGGACCGAACGTCGGCTACCGCCATAGTAGGCCCTATAGGAGCGTGTTTAAGGAATGGAAGCTGGTATGTCGCGGAAACCTTCTTGGAAGCCTTCGCAAGCTCAGACGGAACGTCGCCGTTCGATTTCTTACTTGTCTCGGCAGGAGTGGTTTTCCAGTCGGCATCTTCTTTCAGGAATTGGAAAAGGCGCCCGTCCCCCGGAAGTCCCTTCCATTCGGTCCACTTCGTGCCCGAACCTACCTGCTGCGCCGCTTTGATGGCCTCCCACTCGGTAGGAGCGATCACACCGACCAGATTTCCTTTTACGACGATCTGAGTATTCGGAAAACGAGCCTTGTCCAGAGAACCTACAGAAGTCAGTTTGGATCCTAGGGTCTTCGGATGCACCACGCGCGCATGCAGCATGCCGGGAAGACGCACGTCGGTAACCCATGTCTCCTTTGCGGTAACTTTCGACACGGTCACGGAGTTGGGAAAGGACTTACCGACGATCGTGTACTGGCTGACCGGCTTGAGCGGAGGATTTCCGTCCACCGTCAGCCCGAACATGCTGTGAACGTCGCCTTTGACCGGTATCGTGAGTTTTAGGTTCTGGTTCTCGACGAGATCCCCGTAAGACACAGTCTTGCCGGCGCCTGAGACGATACCGTCCTTCACGGAAAGCTGATCCTTCGGGACGCCGAGCCGGTCGGAAGCCAAATCGAGCAACGCCTGATGAACGTACGCCCCCGCCTTTCGGATATTCGGCATCCCGCCTTGGAGAAAATCGAACGCACCGCTGCCGTCCGGCGTGCGATCCGTGTCGCCCGAAATAACCGTTGTGATGGCTTCGAAGGGTACGCCGAGTTCTTCCGCCACAATCTGCCGGTACGCGGTGAAGACGGTGCCCTGGCCGAAATCCGGTTTGCCTACCCGAACCAAGATCGTGTTGTCGGAATGGATTTCGATCCAGGATTCCGGTAGACCGGCGTTCAGCGTGTTGGTGGTCGCGGCCGCGCCGGATTTCTGCATGCCGTCAGCGCTGACCAGGCCGAAGCCGGCCAGCAGTGCTCCGCCAGCCCTAACGAAGCCGCGGCGCGAAAGGGATGCACCGAAAACATCGCTTACGTTTGTCACGGGTTCCTGCTGATTCGCGATCATAAAATTTCGCTCCCCTTGGTCATTCGAGTGGCGGCGCGCTGGACAGCCTGAATGATCGCCGTATAACTTCCGCAACGGCAGAGATGCGGCGAGGTGCCGGACGTGGTAAATGCCTCCTTGATTTCTGTGAGCGTAGGTGAGGCAACTCGCTCCAGCAGTTCGGTGGCTTTGATCATCATGCCGTTCTGGCAAAACCCGCACAGGGGCGTCTGCTCCTCGATCCACGCCTGCTGCACCGGGTGAAGATTTTTCGCGGCCTGTTCCGCCGAGAGGCCCCGTTGTTTGGCCCATCGAGCCGGGAGGCCTTCAAGCGTCGTGACCTCTTTATCGCCCACTGCCGTTAGAGGCGTGATGCAAGATCGCACTTCCTTGCCGTTAAGCAGCACGGAACAAGCCCCACATTGGGCCAGCCCACACCCAAACTGAGGACCGGACAGTTCGAGATTATTCCGTAAGACGTAAAGCAAAGGCGTGTCAGGCGGCGCCTGAACTTCGCGCTTTACTCCGTTAACGAGGATGTTGGCCATAGTAATCTCCTTCGAGAGGCAACGCTCAATCACACGTGAGCCGGAAGCGCAGCCCGGGCACTTGTTCGAAGAACAGGGAATACTGCCGGGTCGCGACCATTCACAAAACCTGTACTACTTGATCGCTATTATCGTTCATTTCGATATTGCAAGGCCTGATGCGTGGAGAAGATTTGTCTCGATCAGCGCCGAGTCATGTGCTCCAGCTTTTTTCGCGGTGGCGGGTTTTCCTGCACCGTGATCTTCGAGGCGGCGCTTTCGATGCCAGGCAGATCGCCAGGCGTGAGTTCAATTGAAAGTGCTCCGGCCGTCGCGCAGCGATCTTTCTGATGTGGTAGAAATCATCTGATCCAGGAGGGAATGTTGCGCACTCAATCTGTTCGCTTTTTATTCGTTTGCTTTCTGTTCTGTACAACCTGTTCGCTTCTCACTGAAGGCAACGAACCTGATTGGAGCGGCCAGGACCATCCTGGCGCCCCTGTTGTCTTTCAGGTGTCTACTCTGGACGCGCTGAGTCTAGGTCTGTATCAAGGGATCTATGCTGTCGGAGCATTGAAGCGAAAGGGGAACTTCGGGCTCGGAACTTTCGAAGGCATCGATGGCGAGATGACGATTCTGGACGGACACTGCTATCACTTCCGTTCCGATGGCATGGTGACGGAAGAGCCCGACCGTTCACGAGTTCCCTTCGCAGTGATCACAAGCTTTCGCTCTGGAATCCATTTTTCGACGAACGACGCCTCGATGTCCGAACTGGGCCAACAGATCGATCAGCACATTCCGTCCACGAATCTGTTTTACGCAATCCGAATTCACGGCAAGTTCTCTGAGTTGACCACGCGGGCGATCCCCAAGCTGTATCCTCCATACCCGCCGTTGTCTGAGGCGGTCGAACAAGAAATCAAATTTCCGTTTCAGAACATAGAAGGTACGCTGGTCGCGTTTCGGTGTCCAGCCTGGGTCAAGGGTATCAACCAGGTCGGCTATCACTATCACTTCATCTCAGATGATGAGACCTCCGGGGGCCACGCGTTGAGCTTCACCACCGGCCGGGTGAGCGTTGAAATCCAGGAGCTTCAGGGAAATTCTATCTGGGTACCTGATAAGGGGCCATTCCTGACAGCGCCACTCCCGGTTACGCAGTAGGTGGGAAGAAGGGGATGAAGATGTTGCGGCTCTACAAATCTTCCCCACCCCGCTTCTCCATATCAATATTCATCGGCCTCCTGACGTTTGCCTTTGGAGTACGAACTACCGTAACATGTCGTAATGAGACATGTCGTTCCTAGCTATATCAGGGCGGAGCCTGAGGCTCTATGCGAGCCGCGGAGTTACGAATACTTGAAGCATTACATCATGGTGTGAACAGGGGGAGACGTGAGTGTACCGATAAGTTCCCGCTTAACTCCTGACCGTACCGCGATCTTGAGCCTCGATATCCAAACAGCCCTGGTCGCCATCTATACAAAGCATCTGCCAGACTTTCTGCCGGGGGTGGCCTCGGTTATAGAGCATTGCAGAAATGTGCATGCCAGAATTTTGCACGTCCGGGTGGGGTTCCGACCGGGGTTCCCGGAGATCACCGAACGGAATCGCTTCCTGGCGGCGATGAAATCCAACCCTCAACACAGGCAAATCTTCGAGGGCGATTTAGGAGCTATACATCCCGCAGTTGCGCCGAAGGCAGATGAAGTTGTAATCACGAAACACCGCATCAGTGCGTTTCACGGTACGGATCTGAGTGTAATTTTGAGGTCGAACGATATAGACACTCTTGTCTTGTTTGGAATCGCGACAAGCGGCGTGGTGCTCTCTACTGCGTTGGAAGGCATGGACCGTGATTACAACGTCGTCATCGTCAGGGACTGCTGTGCCGATCTGCAACCAGACGTACACTCCTGTGTCCTCGACAAGCTCCTTTCGCAAAGAACGACTGTACTTTCAGCCGCCGAATTGGTCGAGAGTCTCAGTTCCACAACGTGATCCTCGAGAGTTGAAGATATCCCTACAGCGGCCAGTTCAGGCTCGTTTCGAAACGAGTCAATCGAAGGTTGTGGGCAAATCAGGGCGCCGGTGGTGGTCGAACATATGAGAGATCTGCGCTGAAGTGACGCGCGTTAGCGACAGTTGGGGAAGCTCGTGCTCGGCGAAGAACTCGACCGAATCTGTCTCTGTGCCCGAAGCCGCAATGCCACCTGTGAGCTGGCACATGAAAAACAGTTTGTAAGTATAGAAGGCGATCGGCGGATGGCCGTGCCTCGCCCGATCATAGACGGCGGCCAGTTTTAGGACCGTGACTGCGTAACCTGATTCTTCCAAGACCTCGCGAACCACGTTTTCGCTTGGGGAATTCCCGATATCCGCCCAGCCACCGGGAAGGGTCCAGCAACCATCCTCGCGCTCGCGTACGAGCAGTATGTTGTCTTGTTCATTGAACACCGCCGCGCGGACGTCTACTTTCGGCGTGGCGTAGCCTGCCTGCGCTACAAAAAGATCTTTCACTATTGAGATGTCCGTACCGGCGCCGGCCGACATGATCTCGGCGGCGATTTCCTGTATAGCCTGGTAGCGCTCGATATCGAAAGGATCTTTGGCATAGGTGAGACCGGTTTGCGCAATCGCTTGGAGGCGCTGGGCCCATTCGAACCATTGCATGAGAACTTGCCAGCGTAGCAGGCCCATAATGGGCTACTTTGAATAGCGTAAGTTCCTACGGCTTTCTTCTTCATACTCCGGGTACCGCTTGCGATGAAATTACTGGTGACATTCTTTCTGTGGGGTGTAGCAGCCATGTTGCCCGGCCAGTCCCGTTTTCGCACGTTTACCAGCCCAGACAGCGCGTTTGAATTTAAGTATCCCGATCTGCTGGTTCGTTGCACGGCGCAGCATCAACCCACGGGTGGTGTGTGGTGGACTCCTCAGGAATCTTGCGAAGCGTATAGTCCGGTATGTGATGATCCCGGGATTCAAGGCAGTAGCACCACGGTGTGTTTCGCATATCCGAAGGCTGAGTTCAAAGATCATCCCGGTTTTGAGGCCGCGGCCTTCTCGGTGGCTGAAGTCAAGGAAGCCACTACCGAAAAGAGTTGCCTGAATGGATCGCCGAACTGGGCACTGGATCCGCGCGGGAGCGGAAACAGCGCCAGCATCCAGCACGTGAGTTTCAAGGTGTTCGAGATCTCCGATGCCGGAATGGGTAACTACCTCGACGCACACGTGTATCGGAACTTCCACCGAAACAGCTGCTACGAGTTAAGCATCAGAATCGCAACCGCAAATGAGGCGAACTTCGATCCCCCGATTAAGAAACTTACTCAGCAGGACCGCAATGAAGTGAAGGGCCGACTGGAACAAGCTCTCGAGTCTTTCGCGTTTCTGAAGTAAGTTTTGGTAACTATCGGTTGTGCGGCGACGGTTAAAATCTTGAGTAAGCAAAGCCGGATTCGACATGTTATTGGGAAAGGCCGGAGACTTACTTGACAAATTCGCCGATTAGTAGTACTGGTATCACCTAGCGTCAATTGAAAGGACACTGGACCGCGACTAACACGGAGCAGTGACCGGACGAGGGGGGATACTCATGATGACAGGTGGCCTGCGCCTTGTGCTTCTGGTGTTCGCGGCGGCCATTGAGCTTCAAGCGCAGATCGACACGGGCCGCATTCTGGGCCTTGTCACTGATCAATCCGGCGCAGTCGTTTCGGGAGCCAAAGTCACTTTAACGAATCTGGATACGAGCCTTCGGCAAACCAGCACGACAGGAACAACGGGATACTACGTGTTCCCGGCTCTCAAGGCCGGAAGATATCAGGTCGAAATCGAGGCGACGGGCTTCTCTGGATTCGTGGAATCGAATATCGCTTTGCACGTGCAGCAAGATGTGGTGGTAGGCGCGACGCTTGTACCTGGGGCCATCACCGAGAGGGTGGAGGTGAAGGGTACGCCGGCTCTGTTGCAAACTGAAAACGCATCGCTCGGCCAGACAATTGGCACCAATCTAGTCAATGATTTACCACTTAACGGCCGCAACTGGACCCAGCTTGTCCAGCTCGATGCAGGCGTCACTTATTCGCAGCCCGATTCTTCAGGCCGGCCTTACTTTTCAGCCAACGGCCATCCACTCGAACAGAATGATTACCGGCTAAACGGAATCAACAACAACGATGAGGCCTGGACGCTGCCACAGCCCTATGTCGCGCTTCCTCCTCCGGACGCGATACAGGAGTTCAGAGTCGAAACTAGCAACTATAGCGCGGAGTTCGGGCATTCCGGGGGAGCGGTCATTGACGCCGTAACTAAATCAGGCAGCAACCAACTGCACGGTGCGGCGTGGGAGTTCTTGCGGAACAGCGATCTCGATGCGGCGCAGTTTTTCGAGAATGCCGGCGGTCTTCCCAAGGGGGCCTTCCACAGGAATCAATTTGGCGCAAGCGTTGGGGGACCCGTTGTCATACCGCATGTCTACAACGGCAAGGACAAGACTTTTTTCTTTGTGGATTATCAGGGAACGCGTATACGCCAGGCACAGACCTCGGTCGATTCAGTTCCCACTGCGACCATGCGTGATAGCGGATACACTAACCTGCAGGAGTTGATCTCCGACCAGAACGGAACTCGCACTGACGCGTTGGGACGAACCTTCCCTTTGGGAACGGTATTCGACCCAGCGACTACGCGCGCAGCAACGGCAGGGACTAAGGATCCTTTGACGGGGTTAACGGCCACGCAGAGCGGCTATATTCGGGATCCTTTTTATTCGGGAAGCGTAGCCGGAGTTACCAATTTTGTTTCGCCCGGAATCGAATCAAAGCTCAACCTACTTCCCGCCAACCGGCTCGACCCGAATGCTATTAAGCTGCTGGGTCTTTATCCGACGCCGAATCAGCCAGGGCTTTTCAATGACTTCGTATACAGCGCCCCGATCTCGGATAACACGAACCAGGTCGATTTCCGTATCGATCACAATTTTAGCCCTAAAGACCAGATTTTCTTGGTGGGCAGCTGGAGCCACCGGTCGCTCCTGACCCCTGGGTTGTTCCCAGGTTTGGGAGGCGACGCGCAGCAGTTTCAGGCCGGCGAGCGTGATGACCGAGCGGATGCTTACGCGCTCAGCGAGACGCATTCGTTTTCGCCGACGCTCGTGAATGAAGCACGGCTGGGGTACAGCAGGTCACCGGTAAGTATATTGGGGTCTCAAGGATCTGTTCTGGGAATTCCCGAACAGTTTGGCATCCAGGGTGTGCCGCAGGTTGCGGGCAATGGTGGTCTGCCCGCGATCACAATTTCAGGCCTTACGGCGATGGGAACGTCGGGCTGGGTTCCAACGAAAGCCAGTTCGGTGACGTGGGACCTTACGGAGAACCTGACCAAGATATATAAATCCCATACCTTTAAAGGCGGCTTTCAAGGGGATTACATCAGGACTCCCTGCTTACAACCGGCATATTCGCATGGTGTGTTCGACTTTACCGGGACATACACTGAGGTGCCAAACACGAGCGGCGGCGGAACCGGCATGGCTCAACTGCTGCTTACTCCAACAGCTTCTTCCGTACCCGGCGGATTTGCCGATGTTGGAGGCGCGAATGAGGTTTTGGCGTCGAACTTTGCCGGGGATACTTATACGCGCGAGTATTACGGTGCTTACTTCCAGGATGACTGGAAGCTGAGCCGCAAACTGACGGTCAATCTTGGATTGCGCTGGGACCACACAACGCCGTACAAGGAGGCTTTTGGCGCGATGTCCAATTTCCTTCCCGGGCCGCCAGGCCAAGGGGCGGCGTTCCTGATTCCAAAACGGCGTTGCCAGACGCCGCTATCAAGCTCGTTCACAGAGTTGACGCAGAAGGACGGCATTGCAGTTTCCTGTTCCAATAACGATGCGCTTGGCGAAGTGCAAGACCTTAACTTTGCGCCTCGGGTGGGTATTGCCTATCAATTGTTCTCGAAACTGGTTGTTCGCGCCGGGTATGGAATTTTCTACGGGGCGCTTGGAAGCCTAGGCTATGGAAACACACTGGGCAATTCCTACCCGTTTCTGTTTAACTTCTCTTACTACAACCCTGACCCTGCTCATCCGATCTCGTTTCCGAACGGTGCTTTAGGAACGATCGAAACCGGGTTGTCTGGAATTGATTTCAGCCCTTCTCAAGTTGATGCGCAATTTTTGAATTTGACCGGGCGGCAATACAATTACCAAACCCCTTACTACGAGGATTACAACCTCTCCCTGCAGTATCAGCTGTCCCCGAATCAGACGGCACAGCTGGCATACGTAGGAAATCAGGGTCATCACATGAATCAATATGTGGGAGAGAATTCGCCGAGTGTCGTGCTTCCGCCCGGACTGAATCCACAGAATTATGTGCCGTTCCCGGATTTTGGACGAGGATCGCCCTACGAGATGACGGGTGCGAATACGTTCTACAATGCGCTGCAAGCGTCTTATGAACACCGGTTCAGCGGCGGGTTAGCCGTTCTTGCAAATTACAGTTACTCGCAGTGCCGCTCAGACTGGATCTCAGCAGTGTTTGCGTCAACGGGCGGGTTCCGGGCACCTTTCCTGCCGGGATTTGGGATTCACGGCGACTACGGATTGTGCGCGGCCGATGTGCGAAACCTGCTGCACTTCAGCGGTGTGTGGGCGCTTCCCTTCGGGAAGGGCCAGCGCTTCCTGAATCACAGCACGAAGGTCGTGAACGGGTTGCTTGGGGGATGGCAGATGAACTGGATTCTGAATGTCGAGAGCGGCATGCCGTTTACGATCGGCTGCCCGATTGCCACGACGGCAGACTTCGGTTGCAATGCCCTGCTCGTACCGGGGCAGAACATATATGCGGGATCGCACAATGTGAATCAGTGGCTGAATCCGGCCGCTTTCGCTAATCCGCCGATTGCAAGCAGCGTCGGGCAGAGCGATTACGCGCCGCTCGGCGGGGCTCCGACCCAAGCGCGCGGACCCGGGCAGCGCCGCCTGGACTTCTCCGTGTTCAAGGTCTTCCCTGTAACGGAGAATACGAAATTTGAGTTCAGGGCGGAGGCGTTCAACCTGACGAACACGCCCTGGTTTGCGAATCCCTCCTACCAAGATTTCACAAACAAGGCTCTGTTCGGCAAAATCACTTCGCTTGTCGACGGGGCGAATGATCCGCGCGAGATCGAGCTTGCGTTGAAGTTCTACTGGTGAGGGGTCAGTTCGCTTGCTACCGGCGGGACTCACGTTGCGGCAGAACACTAGGACGGGGAGTCGCCATAGAATCCATCGGCTTCCGGCCGGCCGCTTTCGTGCCACCATTGCTGCACGATCCACGCTTGGGTGTGCGCTGTCACGCTTTCAGGCAAGTAGGAGTGGACAGCGAGTTCGAGCGGCTCTTCGGAATGCTTCGCAGATAGCGGTATTTTGTACAGCACCCACGAGCAGCCGGCATGCTGGGTATTGCCGAAACGGCGCGCATCCGGTACAGGAATCATCTGAATGTCACGTCCGGCGAGCCGTCCGCGAAGCTGTACGATCTCAGCTACGTATGGAGCGTAGCGATAATCTTCGTCACCCTTCTTCAACTTGACTACAACCGCAAGCACGTGGCGCTGGTTCGACAGTCTGGGAAGACGCGACGAGAAGCATAGTGTCGTCCGCTGCATGCCGGAGTGCTCGAAACGATCCGCGTCGGCGAACTTGAGATCCATCCAGCCAGCCATCCGAGAGGAACTCAAATCGAGGGCGGAGCCAAACTGAGCGGCTTCAGCATTATCGAAAGACCGCCGGGGGAGATTTGAAGGCGGCCCGATTTCAAGCAGCAGCGTTTCGAATGGGCGCAGCCAGATCTGCGCCATGCTGCCGGCGCGGAACGGAGTACCGTCATCGGAAACGATGTTGTTTCGTTCCGGGAAATGCGCTGTGATGTGCAGCGGCGCGCCCGCCGTGGCGGAGAGACCGATCGATCCGCCGAGAGGCAATTCTAATTTCCGAGCCGTGAAATGGACATTGTTGCAAAAGATCAGCCCGCGCGCGCCATCGCAGAAGGCATAGGCGTAGGGTTCGTTTTTCCAGGTATCGCCAATTGACCGGCGAGGCCGCTGCAGAAGCTGATCATTGGCACGGGCGAGCGCCATGATCTCCGCGAGAAAGGCGACGTCGTCGTTATTCAGCAGATTCGGATCGCCCCATAGTTGCGGAAATACCAAGCTGCCGCGCCCAAGATCCATGACTAATGCCTGCCGCCAGCGTTCCCTTCCCATGAAGTTGCCCCAGCGAATCTGGGAAAGCCAGATACCCAGGCTGTCTTTGTTCATGGGCGGAATCACTTTTGCAAACTGGGTGTTCTGATCAAGGGAAAGAGTTACCGAATCGCGGTAGTAGAGGGTTGGAAACTGGCTGGTACCGGAGCCTTCCATGAAGAGACCCGATTCGGAGATGACGTCGCCGTGAAGTGCCCAGAATGGCGAGCCTTCACCCCAGTACCACATGACGAAGATATCGGGCGCAGCGGCGCGGGCGGCTTGCACGATCTCGATCACGCGATCGGACATCGCCTCCGTCGAGTATTTCCCGGGCAGATGATCGTGATGAGTACTGTTGCAGTAGTAAGTTCCGGAGTCGAATTTCACAAGGCGCGCCTGATTTTGCTGGACGTGGTGCAGGATCGCATTGCGGAAGACTTTGTAATACGCGGCGGCAGCCATGCACATGGACCGGCCGGTTCCGCCTCCGATCGGATACCCGTTGCGGTAGACGCCGAGGGGAGGAGTTTCGGAAGGAGCAGGCGCCGCGCCCGCTTCTGGGATGGCTCCCGTCTGAATGGGCGGATAAAGACCATCGGCCCAGCCGCCCCACCCCTCCGAGAACCATAGTCCGAACTGCATGCCAAGCCGGTGAATGCCTTCGATCATGCGGGCGGGTCCGTCCGGATAACAGGTATTCACGAATTCCGTGAGGTCACCGTCGGGAGCGGGCCAGCCGGTGTCGAGCGTAAAAAAATTGAATTTCACGCCCTGCTTCTGCCAACTGCCGACGACTCGCTGGTCATCCAGGACTTCGGAATCGTTGAGAGTCGGACAAGCACCCCATTGGTTGTTGGTGCCAAAGCAAGTGAAAATCGAGACTCTTCCTTTGGACCGGCGCGGACTGCGCGCCAGCAAGTAGCTGTGGAACTGATCGATGCCGCCTGCCGCCGGAGCCGCTGCAACGATCGCCGATTGAGTTCGCAGAGTGGCGCCAGGAGCGATCGACCGTCCTGGGCAATGCCACAAGCGGATGTCACCCCCACTTCCCTGATTGATTCCGGCCGGATGCTCGACGGCACAGAACGTATCCTGGTCGACGAAAAGAGGCTTGCCGTGGCCTCCTCCCTCGGATTGGCCGTCCAGGCGGAATGCATCCACATCCACATCGAGCAACAGGCAAGGCTCCGCGCCCTGGTTGTGGATCTCCAGCCACTTCCTTCGGACGAAACCATCGAGCTCGTAGTGAGCGGTGACAATCAAGCGGGCATCGGCGTTTTCAAGGAGCAAGCTCAGTTTTTCCGGGCTCTCCTGCAGCGCTCTGCGTAGTTCGAAACGAGACACACGCCGATATGGCTCACCTATCGAGACAAATTGATCGAAGAGAAACGGCCGGAAAACGTACTGTTCCAGGGCGTCACCGGAGAGTTCACCGGTCCGGAGGTCGTAGCCATGGGCGCGAATGGCGAGAAGGTTGCGGGACTGGGGTCCAAACTGAAGTGCCGCGTAGGCAGGGTCCGCAGGGCGCACAGTGTACCTTGCGGGCGAATGCCAGCGGGCGGAAACCGTGTGCCGGCCAATCTCGCTGCCATTCAGGTACACCCACTGCTCTTTCCAGTCCTGTTCGTCATAGCCACCAAGCACGAAGATCAGATCGTTGCCGCGGGCATTTTCTGGCAGCGCGAATTCTTGACGGAACCAGCCATAGCCCGTATAGATTCGTTGCTTCTGGTTAGCGGCGAGGTTGTTGACGGAGGTCCACTTGCCAGGAGGTGACGCGGCATTTTCGAAGCCGCTTCTGAGCCCGCTCTCGCTCTCGGGAGAAACGTCGCCACTATCGGTCGGTTGGAAGTTCCACCAGGGGATTTCGATTCTGTGACCGTGCGAAAAGACAAGCGCGAATTCTTCTGCGGTTTGAAGCCGATATTTGCGCCCAGCGAGACGATTCTCGAAAGCGGTGGAGTAGATGCCGTCCGTGCGTCTCTCCAGACGCCAAGCAAGATTTGGATTCTGAAGTACAAATTCCTGCGACCCGGCCCCCCAGGCAAGCTCGTCCGGTCCGAGCAAGGTGGCGGCCAAAGCGCTGCCTTTGAGAAACTGCCTTCTCTGCATCGTTTTGTCCAAAATAGGTAAGAATATCAGACCATCAGCCTTTCAATTCATTAAAAGTGCCCTTTTGTGGGACAATGCTCCTTGCTGCACGATGATCTGACACCGATCACTCGCACAACCCTGACCGCAGACATTTACCGAAAGTTGGTTGGTCATATCATCCGCGGTGTGTGGAAGCCGGGAAGTCGCATACCCCCCGAACGTCAATTGGGCCAACTATTGGGCGTTGGGCGCGCATCGTTGAGAGAGGCGCTGAAGGCACTGGAGATCATGGGATTGATCGAAACGCGGCTAGGCGACGGAACGTATGTTTGCCAACGATCCGAGTTTCTCTCTAGACCTCTATTGTGGGCGATCACCAGCAGCTCGGAGACAGAAATAGAAGAACTCGTGGAGGCGCGCCGGTTGATCGAAACCGAGCTCAGTGGTCTGGCGGCTGAACGAGCAACAACCGAAGATCTAAAGCAGATTGGCGCACACCTGGACCGCATGGAGAGTGCGCTTGAAAAGTCCGTCGAATTCTTGCAGGCGGATATTGAATTTCATCTCGCAATAGGACAAGCGGCACACAACAGCATCCTGATGAATGCCCTGAACCTGATTCGCAACTTGTTGCATAAATGGATTGGCAGTACGCTACAGGTTCCAGGCGTTTCCGAAAAGGCGTTGCAACATCATAAGGCGATTTTCTTCGCGATAGCGAAGAAAAATGCACCCGCGGCGCGCGCTGCCATGCTGGCACATCTGGAAGAAATGGCTCGGTTCTTTATCCAGGCGCAAACGAACAGTAAGAGCATGGCAGAAATGGAGAGCGGCGAAAAAGCGGCGTTGTCGTAATGCTGGGGGTTTTGAGAGCGATCACCTTGGCGACGGCTCTGAGTGCGGTGTTACGGGCGCAGGATGAGGTGAGAACCCTGTACACGGAAGCACAGCGGGCTCAGGCATCGGGAGACCTTCCGACCGCCACGCGCAAATACGAAGCCATCACTCGGCTCGAACCGCGGATGGCGGAAGCATATGCCAACCTTGGAAATCTTTATTACGAGCAGGGAGAAAGCGCGCGTGCAAAGGCGGCGTATCAGAAGGCTCTTGAACTTAAACCTGAATTGGCGGGCCCACATTTCTTTTTGGGCGTCATCGCTTTCGGAGAGCGCGAGTATCAAGCGGCGCTCGGGTATCTCAAGCGGGCCGCCGATGAACAACCATCGAACCCGCTGATCTATGCGTACCTGGGTTACACAAATTTCGCGCGAGGAAGTTACCAGGACGCCGCAACCAGCCTGGAAAAGGCGGCTGAACTCAATCCGGCGGATATCGATGTGGGGTACCACCTGAGCAAGTCTTATGCTCATCTGGCCGATCAGACTTTTGCTCAGCTACAAGCCAGGTTCGGCGATTCGGTGTACCCGATTCTAGTGCGAGCACATCTCGACGAAGCGAAAGAAGATTGGACAGATGCCAGGGATCAATACCGCCTGGCACTCAAGAAGATGCCGGACAATGTACGGCTGCAGGAGAAAGAAAGGTGGAGTACTGCCAAGGCCGCGGGCCAGACGCCTTCCCCAATCACAGCACCGGCGGACGAAATCATCGATGGCTCGCTCGAGGATAAAGACAGAGCGCTGACCGGCTCCGGGCTAAAACAGGAGATCAAGCGGCTTCAATCTGAGACCAAATCGCACCTGCCCGGAAGCAACGCTGGTAGAGCTAGTGAGCGCGATGTTTATCTGGAAGGGGAAGCGTATCAGTCTCTCGCTTATCTCACGTCACTCGAGGTCCTGGAATTGGATCCGGATTCTTACCGGGCGCATCAGCTTCGGGCGCAGATGTTCGAAGAATCAAACAACGACGAGGGAGCGATAACAGAGTATCGGGAAGCACTCAAGCGCAAACCCGACCTCCAGAACATCCACTTCGCGATCGGATCAATTTATTGGAAAAATCATCAGTCCGACAATGCAAAAGCGGAGCTCGAGTTAGAACTGAAGATCAACCCCCATCATCCAGAGGCGCTGTATGAAATGGGAGATCTCTGTGCCTCGACCGGTCACGCCGCCGACGCTGAGAGATATTTTCTAGAGGCTCTTAGATTGCAGCCGGACATGGTCGAGCCACGGTTTGCGCTCGAGAAGATGTATACCGAAAGCGGTCGCTATGACAAATCGGTCGCGCAGCTACGCGCTGCTTTGAGGGACAATCCTGATCAATCCACGGCGCACTATCGTCTCGCACAGGTATATCGAAAAATGGGCCGTCCGGAAGAAGCCCAGCGGGAACTAGCGCTCTTCGATAGAAGCAGAGCGCAACCGGGGAACGCTCAAAAGGGCTCTTCGACAGTCAAGTAACGATCAACAGCGAGATCGTTCAGAACTTGAAAGCGACCATCCGGCCAGCGAATCTGCACGCGATCTATTTTCCCGCAGGAGCCCAGGCCAAAGTGTACGCGCGGGTCGTCTACCGAGAGATAGCTGCCGCCATTACGGACGACTTCGAGTTGAGAGTTTCCACAGGCCTCGATACGGATCTGCGCGCCGATGCGCGTCGCGATTTGTTCGACGGCCGCGTAAATCGAGGCCGATCCAGTGGGCCGCCGTTTCGGTCCGATTCTCGAGCAGAACCGGCGAGCCGGCGATAGGCAGCACGAGCAAATCGGTTCTGCCGTCATTGTTGAAGTCACCCGCACAGCCACCGCGGTACGAGTTTTTGCCCTTTGCACCAACCGGTTCAGATGTCTCGATGAATTTGCCATTTCGGTTGGCGAGCACCGCAATCGGCTGCTGATAACTGGCGCCTGCCGGCGTGCCCATCTTCGGATAGACGTGGCCATTCGACACCCAGAGATCGCGGCGCCCATCGTTATCGAAATCCGCAAAGCCGCACGCCCAACCCAACCAAGGGACGGTTATCGTTGCCAAGCCAACCTGGCCTGAGTTTTCGTCGAAAAGAAAGCGAGGCTGCTGTTTGAACAAAGGGAAATAATCTTCTGAAAAAGTCGTGGTCAGGATGTCGATCAGACCATCGTTATCGTAATCACCGACAGCGACGCCCATGTTCGATTGAGTGCGGCCGTCACCCGCGAATGCGACCCCGGCGGGCAGCCCAACCTCTTCGAAAGTGCCATCCCCTTTATTCAGGTAAAGATAGTTTGGGTCGGAATCGTTGGCGACGAAGATGTCGATTTTGCCGTCCTGGTTGAAGTCATCGAAGACAACCGTAAATCCATGATAGAGACCTTTGTCCTCGACTCCAGCTTTCGTTGTGACATCTGAGAATGCCCGTGCTTCATTGTGATAGAGAATATCGGCTTGACCCGGTAAACCGATGGGACCACAGAAGCCTGGGACACCGCGATAGTTGCAAACGGGAGGCTCTCCACTCAGGTGCAGCGCATTCAAATCAACATACCCGGCAACGTATAAGTCGAGACGGCCGTCGCCGTCATAATCGCCAAACGCAGCGCCCGTGTGCCAGGCCACCTTACGGCTTAAACCCATCTCGCGGCCGACCTCGGTGAACGTACCGTTCCGGTTGTTGTGGAACAGCAGATCGACACCGATGTTCGTGACGAGAATGTCCGGATAGCCGTCGTTATCGAAGTCGGCTACGGCCGCACCGGTTCCCCAGTAAGGATTCGACAAACCGGCGTGCATGCTCACGTCTTCGAAATGGCCGTTGCCGAGGTTGCGATACAAGTACAGGCTTCCCTCACGCGCTTGTGGGATTCGGCCGGCAACGATGGTACGCAGATCGTCTAGTGTGGAGCCATTGACGATCAACAAATCCATCAGACCATCGCGGTCGAAATCGAGCCAAGCCGCCCCTGAGCCGTTAGCCTCAGGAATCCACCTCTTTTCGGGACCGCCGCAACGGATTTGAGCGCGGATCCCACTCTGTGAAGCGACGTCCACGAAGCGAATGGTCGAATCGGGAATGGCCGCCCAGGCCGATAGCAGCAGTGCTGTCGCTCCAACTGCACAACAAACGACAGAGTTCACGGTTTCCGATACTTCTGGAACAGCGCGAACTGTTCTTGCGCCTCTTCGCGCTTGCCCGATTTGCTGAGCAGTAGGGCCAACCGATAGTGTGCTTCCGCATTCTTCGGGTCGAGGCTGAGCGCCTCCTGCAAAAGCGAGAAGGCTTCAGGAACAGGCTCTTTTTTTGAGAGAGCGACGGCCAGCTTGACCTCGGCTTCGGGGAACTGAGGATTCCAGCGCAACGCGTGACGGAAGCATTCAATGGCTTCACTCGTGCGGCCGTCATCGAGACAGAGCACGCCCAAATCGTAGTCGGGCCAGCCGGAGTTCTTCGACTGAGTTTTCTCCAGTTCGATGGCGTCACGATACGCCTTCTCTGCCTCGGCGCGCCGACCCAGCGCTTCGTACGTCTGCCCTAACTGTGTATAAGCGCGTACGCTCGAGGGATCGAGAGCGATCGTCTTATTGAATTCTTCGAGCGCCGCCGGCGCATTGTCGATGCTGAAGTACAGTCGTCCGAGATAATAACGGGCGTCCGGATCGTTGGGAGCAAGCTCAGTGGCTCGTTTTACTTCAGCCAATGCCTCGGGTGAATGGCCAAGCATAAACTCGTCCATCCCGAGAAGCTTGTGACCCGTCGGGCTGCCAGGATTCTCTCGCACATATTGTGAAACCAAATTGAAGGAATCCTGGTAGTGGCCCGAATTGAACAAAGTCAAGGCCTGGCGCAGCTGGTCGATCGACTCGGAAGCGAACAACGCTCCGAACAGCAGGAGGAACGCTGGTATCGCCCGGCTCATTCATCCAACATACAACTGCAGCGCAGCCGGCGGGTCCGCCGCGCGGAGGAACTACTCAGAAGTAGAATTTCGCGGCTATTTGTCCGTTTCGGGGACTGTTGCCTTGACTGGTCACCTGGCCAAAATTCGCATTGTCGAAATTGGTTCCCGACGGAGAAGCAAAGACGACGCGATTGAATGCATTGAACATCTCAAAGCGCAGTTCGAAGTACATTGAAGGCTCGCGGATGAAGAATTTCTTCTGTAGGCCAAAGTCTTCGTTGTAGACAGGGAAGCTGCGTGCGTTTGGCAAAATCTGCGGCGCGGTTCCGAAGGTATAGGGAGCCGGATCTGAGAAGGCGGAAGAATTCAGGAGAACGTCTTTTCCGGGATCGAATCCGCTGACGGGGTTCTCTACTCTTTGGCCTGGCACCGAGTTGGGAGTGTTCACGGAGTTAAAAAGCGGCAAGGTATTATTTGCCGAAATCGATATCGGCACTCCGGATTGGTAGGTAAGGATCCCGTTCACCTGCCAGCCTCCTATGATCTTGCTCGCCAATCCGTGATTGACGAACGGCTTGCCTGCTCCGATCGGAAGTTCGTAATTGAACGCGACCACCAGCCGGGAGGGGACGTCATAAGTGGCCAATGCCTTTTCCAGCCGGCGATTGTAGTTGTCGCGCGCGCTGCTGGAGAAGAAGCCGCCGAGCTGCGAACTGGAATCGGTGAGGGTTTTGGACCATGTATAAGCTGCCAGTATCCAAAGGCCAGAGGTGTAGCGCTTTTCAGCCTTGAGCTGCAGAGAATGATAGGTCGCGTTTCCGATCATTGCGGAATTCTCGACGCCCACTCCGGTGTACTGCGGGAAGGGACGTAACGCTTGCGCCAGCGATCCCGTGAAGCCTGCGTAGGGTGGCGTGAATCCGGCTGCCACCACTGCCGGCGAATTGATATCGTCCGTTAGAAGGCTCCCCAACCTCAAGTAAGCCGGGTTGAGCTGATCTGGCATTCACCGCTCCGGTCCCGACGCGCGTGGATTTGGAACCGACATAAGCCGCGTCGAAAACGAAGGACGAAGTGATCTGAGTCTGGGTGGTGAAATTCCAATCTGACTTGTACATCGGCAAGTAAGCGTTGTCCCACCACTCGTTAGCTTGTCCACCGACATTGAAACCAGCATTTATGTCTGGCGGGTGAGGAATAGTTTTGCGGAAAACCGCTATCCAACTGGAACGCGGGACTGATGCCATTATTTGGGCTGATGAAGCTCGGGTTGGCTGAAAAACCATCGGTGACATATTGAGTGTTGCCACCGCCCAAGCCGCCATCCGGGTAATAGCTAAGCCCGTATCCCGAGCGCATGACGAAGCGATCATTGACTTTCCATGCCACGCCGAGGCGGGGTCCTAAATTATGCATCGCGGTCTTTGAGTCGGTAGTTAAGTATTTGGTTCCGGTATAGGGAGGGGTCCCTGCAGTTCCCACCGGCAAATACATACGCGCCAAGTATACCGCCTGCGGCCGGATTGGGCTTGCTGGGATCCATGATCGAATAGCGGTTCACAACTTCCCTGTAGGGAGTGAAAATGTCCCACCGCAGGCCCGCGTTGATGGTGATCTTGGGGGTGATTTTCCAATCGTCCTGAGCGTACAGCGCCGGAATACCAGAAACGATTGCCCTCCACGACGTTGTTGATACGTGTACTCGCGCTATCTACCTGGCCCAGCAGGAAGCTGGCGAACTCATTTCCAGTTGTACCCGAAGCCCCCGGCAAGCCGGTCTCAAGAGTGCTGAAATTGAAACTGGCGGGACTGCTCGGCAAGATATTCTGGTGCTGCAGCCTTCGGAGATCTTCCCCGAACTTGAAGTTATGCTTGCCCTTCGTCCACGAGACGCTATCCGAATAAAGGAACGTGTTCGAGATAGGGTCCGATAATGGCTTGGTTCTGCGCCAGAGGCGTGAATTGTCCGCAATTGACGACAGGAAATCCAGGGTTAAGCCGGATATGCCCAGCTTCGTTCCCCAATCTTCCGAAGCCTCCGCTGAAGCCAGGTATTGTAGTTGGCGGTTGAAGCCAACTCGAAATGAATTCAACAGCGTCGGGCTGATGGTCCAGTCGTAATTGATGCGACCGGTGTATACGTTGCGTGGTGCCATTGCGCGTGCTCTCCACAGGAGCGGGCAGAATCGAGTATGGACCATTGTTATCGTTGGCGCTCTGGTTCCACATGCCACTCAAATGTTGAGTCGACGAGAAATACTGATCGATCTTGTAGGTGTAGGCGTCGTAGTTGGTTTTGGAAGAACCAGTCGAGGGATAGTTGTTGTAAACTCCCGGCAATGTGGCATTCGGGACGTAACTCAGAATGGCCTTCGCGGCGGGACTTATGCGATTAGCGGGAATGATGTTCCCGGGGAATTGCGATCGCGTATAGCCGCCCACTTCCATTCGGCACCGTGGTGTTCGGATCGTAGATAGGAATTTGATTTCCGTTCGCATCCACGAGTCCGGAGAAATTACCTGAACGAAATGCGGTGTCAGGTACCGACCCAATGGAGTTTTGCGCACCGCCGCGCAGCAGATAAAACTCCGGGTTCACGAAGAAAAAGGTCTTGTTCTTGCCGTTATAAAGCTTTCGGAATGATGACTGGACCACCAAAGGTCGCGCCAAACTCGTTCTCATGATGAACCGCAGTACTAGCGTTGAAGAAGCCGCGCGCGTCGAAAGCGTTATTGCGCAGGAACTCATACAGGTTTCCATGGTAAGAGTTCGTTCCCGACTTGATGACATACTGCTCCACCCCGCCGCCCGTATTGCCGAATTCAGCAGGGTAGCTGCTGGTCAGTATCGACATCTCCAGCACGGCGTCGGGCGGGAAGGTCAAATCGCGCGGGTCGCCTTGCACTTCGGAGATCTGCGTGCTCATGCCGTCTATCTGCATTTCCTTGGATAGCGTAGGGCTGCCGTTGATGTGCGCGTCGAAGGTATCCGTAGCGCCGCCGCCGGCGTGTACGCCGGGAGTTACTCCAGGGGACAGGAAGATAAAATTCTCCGGAGCCCTTCCAGCACCGGCCGAAGTGAGCGGGAGATCGACGTAGGACTTCGGGTTGATCGACACATTCACGTCAGTCGTTTCACTCTGCAACAAGGGAGCAGCAGCGGTCACTTCAATCTTTTGATTGATTTGCCCCAATTCCATGTGAAGATCGAGCGGAGTTACACCCGCCCACTATCACGACGACGTTCTGCTGAACTAATTGTTTAAATCCCGACAGTTCGACCTGAACTGTATAGTTGCCTGGCGGCAACTCAGGAATGTTATAGTTGCCTCCCGACTCTGAAACGGTCGAGACAGCGATGTTGGTTGTGGCGCTGGTTGCAGTTATCTTGGCTCCCGGCAGCACTGCGCCAGAAGAATCCAAAACCGTTCCGCGAATGCTGCCTCTTTCCGTTTGGCCATACAAAGTGGCCAGCCCAGCAAAGAGCAGAATGACTGACCTGGTCAGATGTTTCATGCGAAAGACCTCTTTCCGCCGAACTGTGGCGATTCCCTGGCCGACAACGAACCCGAACGCTGGCTAGTGGTCGGATGATCGGATGTATAATGACTTTAGGCAATAGTATCTCGGGTTTAGACGGGAGTCAATCGTTTTTTGTAGAGACTGCCCGGTGCGCTACACTTGGCGATATTCGTCGCGTGTTCGACTACGGAGCGAAACTGCTTATCATTGTAGTTCTTCTCTCCTACGGAACAGCTTTCCCGGCTTCTTCTCCAGACGGGGACGCGGAAATGCATTTCCGGAAGGCGGCAGCGCTCGCCCAGCAAGGAAGAATCAGTGCGGCGGAGCAGGAGTATATTAGCGGACTCCGAATTTCACCTCAGTCCGCGGCAGCGTATAACAACCTCGGGGCGCTCTACTTTCAGCAGCGGCAGTTCACCCGGGCGGCAGATGCTTTCGGCCACGCCAGGCGGCTGCTTCCGGGCGACAACGAGATCGCATTCAATCTGGGACTTGCACTATACAAGTTGGGAGACGGTGCCGCCGCGATTTCTCCTCTGGAACAGGGGCAAAGCTCTCATCATGCGCTTGGACGCGCGCCTGTTGTTGGGGATCTGTTACTTCGGAACCCGTAATTGGCGGCAGTCCATCGAAGCTTTGGAGCAATACCGCAAGCAGGTAGGCGATAACCCGCAAGTTCTATTTATGTTGGAGCAGGCGTACGCCTGGGGCGGCGATCAAAAATCGTCGCTGAAAATGGCGACGGCACTGCTGAAATCGTACCCGGATTCGTCGTACACGCACCAGATGCTCGGCGAAGCATATGACCGTGACGGCGACGTGGAGCACGCAGCGGAGGAGTTCCGACAGGCGATCGCGGGCGAGCCAAACGCTCCGCAACTACATTTCATGCTCGGGTACGTGTATTGGCGTTGGAAGCGTTATGCCGAAGCCGTTACTCCGCTTGACGCGGAGACCCGGTTGAACCCGGGCTTCGCGCCCTCTTACTTCTATTTGGGTGATATCGCGTTTCGGAAAAAAGACACCGTTCGCGCCATAGAACTTTTCCAAAAGGCACTAGAACTCGACCCTTCCGATAACGAGGCCAGACTAGGCTTGGGCAAGTCATATGTCCAGGCAGGAAGATTATCTGATGGAATCGCCACGCTGCGGACCGCCGAAGTTGCGCTCGACAAGACAACGGAGGTTCATTACTGGCTGGGGCGAGCGCTGATCCAGCAAGGCCGGACGGAAGAGGGGCAAAAGGAACTTGGCAAAGTCAGAGAACTGAGCGCGGTTCAAAATCAAAAAATGCAGGAGACGCTCAACGGCGCACCGGTCGGAGAGCGGCTCCAATTGTCGACGTCGCACTGAAGCTAGAATTCAAAACGGGCGCCGATTTCGATTATGCGGGGCTGCAGAGCGCTTGTGACCTGGCCGAAGTTGCCGGCGCCGAGCGTCGTTGAAACGTTAAGGAAGCTCGGATGGTTCGCGAAGTTAAAGAATTCTCCGCGAAGCTGAGCCCTTACTCTCTCGGTTAGCTGAAAGCTCTTGTAGAGACCGGCATTCCAGGTATTCTGCGCGGGACCCCGGATGGTTCCCGTTCCGCAATTTCCGAAGAATCCATAAGCAGGGGCCGAAAACGCAGCAGTATTGAACCATTCCTGGAGCGTTCCGGTTCCCGACCCGCCGGCACTCGCAATGCAGTTCGGCCGCGTGGCAAGCCCAACATTCCCGGTTATTCCGGCCGTCAGAGCAAGACCGCTCTCAATCGTGGTGAGACCAGAAATGGTCCAGCCGCCCAGCACCTTGCCGATCAGATCCCTCCGGGTTCTCAGGAAGGGAAGATCGTAAACATAGCTGAAATTCAAAATGTTCGGCCTGTCCCAGGATGGAGGCCCATAGTCGGCCTTCGCGTCGCGTGGATTCTGGGGAGTCGCGCTGTCGTTGGTAAACGAGCCGGCAGCCCGGCCGCCAACATCCGTCAACACTTTGCTGCGCGTGTACGCAACGGTCAGCGCCAAGCCATGGTCCTGATACCGGTAGGCGGTCTGCAGCGAATAGTAATTCGACGTTCCCCAGTAATCGCCCGCGCCGCCGCCGTTAGTCGCCGCCGTAATGGAGGACCAGCCTGGATAGAGGAGACGAGTGTAGTTGGGAGAAACAACGCCCTGGTTCAGACACGGATCGAATTGAAAGCCGCCGGAGGGTATCCCTTCACCGGGCGAGAGGCAACTGCTATAGAGCGGGCTGCTGGAGGGAAGCGAAGGCGCTGCAACCGGCACCGGCGCGTTCAGATCCTGTCCTTCATGGATGTTTCGACCTAGCGTGCTGACGTAGCCGACGGTCAAAATACCGTGCGGCATAACTTCACGCTCCGCGGTGAGGTTGTAGGTCATGATTCTGGCAGGCTTGAACAGCCAACCGGGAGGGCCGACGATATAGAGTGAGCTCGGCGTGATCGTAGTCTGCGAACCGGCGGCTGGATTCGTTACCGTCCCGTTGAGATAGGTAGAAGTGGTGACGAAGGGAGGATTCGAGACAGTTCCCAATACCGCGTTCAACGGTATGCGGTTGTAGCCGATAGAGCCGCCGCCACGAATCACCGTTTTGCCGTCTCCGGTTAAGTCGTAGGCGAAGCCGAAGCGCGGCTGAAGATTGAAGGTGGGGGTTTTGTAAACACCCGCGGAGACGCCGTTTTGCGCCCGGATCACCAAGCCGGTCAGCGGATTGGCTACCGTACCGGCAGGCGTCAACGGCTGGCCAGCGGCATTGAATATAAACTGGCCATTCGGCTGGACGGCAGGCGCCAGGCTACGGTTAAACAGGGCCGGATTAAAGTCCGAGAGCGCGTTTCCCTCAAGCGTGTCGGGCGAGAAATAGAGATTACGCAAGCCAAGGTTTAACGTGAACCGGGGAGTTACCTTCCAGTCATCCTGGAAGTACTCTTCGGCCTGCCAGTAGTGAATGTAGGCGCGGCGCTGCGTGTTGCTTTGACTAAAAGAGCTGTCTAACCCGAGAAGAAAATCGGCCATCGGCGAGCCGCTGTGAGATCCCGAAAAATCGTAGGCGCCCATTACCTCGTTGTCCGCATCCTGGCGCTTCACGCCGTCGATATAAAGGACGCCGCCTTGCAGCACATGGCGACCCCTTACGATCGTGAAGTCATCTGCATACGTGAATTCGCCATCGCTCGCGTTCACCGGTTCGCTATTGGTTCCTATTGAAGCCCAACCTCCCGACAATTGGATAAGTGGTGTCCGCTTGAAAGGGTCAGCGCCGGGATACGGGAAGTCGATGGTGAGACCATCCGGCGGGGACGCGCCGACCGGGTGCAGCCTGGGTTTATCGGACGTTTGGCCGACCGTGATCGAGTTGATAATGTTCGGCGTCATGTTCATGTTGAATCGCACCATGTTGTTGAAGCTGGTGGTCAGGATATTGTCGCCAATACCGGGGTCCCCGGCCGGCTGAGTCCAGCCAATGTTTGGAGAGGCCGTCGGAGAATTGTCCTGCACTACTTCGCGGCTATAGCGCACCATCAGGGCGTATTTCTCGTTGAACTGATGGTCCACACGCCAGAGATCGTCGCGTTGGCTGAGAAGATCAACTGGAGTCGTATTGTAATTCAGGAATCCGGAGCCCACGTTGGGCAGCGGCCAGAACTTCTTGACCATAGCGAGAGAATTCGGATCGAAGCAGGACGGGTTGATTTGCGTGGAACTCACAACGCAATTCACTCCCGGATGTTCTCGTGCCAGAAGTTGCTGCGAGGGTTGATCCAGATTCAATGCCCCGCCTTTGAGGGTTGGGTCGGCGCTGAAATTGCCGCCGAGAATCGATGCGGTCGGCAGAGCGGTGCGGAACACGTAGCCAGAATGCCGCCGCCGCCATTCCTCATTTCCAAAGAAAAAGGTCTTCGTTTTGTCTTTACTCCTTCCGGGAATCCAGACCGGGCCGCCGATGCTGAAGCCGAAGATATTTTGTTTGAGGGGCGCTGTGCTGGCCGCGAAGAATGGACGAGCATCCATCGCGTCGTTGCGAAAGAACTCGTAGGCAGAGCCGTGAAACTGGTTCGTTCCGGATTTCGATTCGACCAGGGAGATACCCGCTCCGGTCAGTCCATATCGGGCACTGTAGCTGCCGGTGAGCACACGAACTTCCGCGATCGAATCGAGAGGCGGATTGAAATTTATCTGGGATTCGTCGCCTGTGTTCATGTTGTAGATTCCATCCAGCATTACCTGGTTGAACTCCTCACCCATTCCATTCACCGAAATATGATTGAACGTGGTAAGGCCGCCACCGCCCTGCTCCTGAGCGCTGTCGGTAGGATTGACTCCAGGAACGAGAATTTGAAGGGTGAGGAAGTTCCGTCCGTTCAGTTGAAGCTGGCTGATCTGGGTGGAACTGACAACGCCTCCAGTGACGCCACTCTCGGTCTGCACGGCGAGCGGAGAGGCCTCCACTGTGACCTGGGTTGAGGTATCGCCAATTTCGAGCCGCACGTTGACCGTAACGCGCGTTCCGGCATCGAGCTTCACTCCTTGCGACTCGAAACGCTTGAAGCCCTTCTGCGTGACGGCTACCGAATAGGTTGTGCCCGATGCCTGAAGGCCCTCTTCGTCGTAGAGCCCGGCATCATTTGTGGTGAGCTCCCGCTTCTCCTGAGTTGCCGTACTCGTGATCTGGACTTGCGCCTGAGGAATTGGCGCCCCGCTCGGGTCGGTCACAGTTCCGAGAATGGCTCCCGTTGCGGCGGCCTGTCCGTAAACCTTGTAATTTCCTGACATTGCGGTGAGAATCACAACCATTAACCAGAATTTGCTCACTCGCCTCAACAGGATTAGAATTGGTCTGATCATCAGATGGAATCTATCACCGCGCATTTTCGGTGTCAATGGCCGGTTGGGTCCGCACTGTTACTAGGACCTCCGAGCCGGAATGCGACGGCATGAAACCCAAAATGACCAGGAAAACCTTTCTCGAAACAACTCTACTTCTCGGGACCAAACCAGGCCGCGCACTTATAGCGAGCGGGGCTGCATTCGCGCAATCTCCCGAAACCAGTGAAGCCCATTTAATTCTCAGGAATTCGAATCATGTCCTCGGCTTTGACAAGAGCACGGGACAACTCTGGAGCTTTGAGGCGAATGGACAGCAGTTTCTCAGCACCGCACCCGATGACCCGGTATTCGTAATCCAGTATTTGGATGGGATGGACGAGTTCCAGCAGTTAGATTCAACGAAAAGCAAGAGCGTAGATGCTCGCCGAAATGATAACGGCACAGAGAACGTCTTGACCGCCGCCTTCACTGGAATCGGCGGACTCGATCTGGACGCGACGATTACGGTGCGCCAGAACGCAGAAGATGCCTTCAGCCGCTGGTCGATAGCGATCTCGAACCATGCGGGAATACGCATCACCGATGTGCAGTTTCCGTTTGTGGTTCTGCGATACGACCTGGGCGGCGAAACGGCGTCGGAGCAAATGCTGATCCCATCCGTGGCCGGGAGATTACTAGCCTCTCCTCAACCGCAGGATCTGGAGCCTGACAGCCCGCATGCTTGGCAATTCCGACCGGAAAACGGAGATGCGACCCACTATCCGGGATTGCCCTTCGCACAATTTCTCGCTTATTGGAACGATCGGGCGGGGATCTTCATCAACTGCGAGGATTCGAGCGGCGGTATTAAGCTGATCAAGCCGCTGCATCATAAAGACGGCATCCGGCTCGGAGTAGCTCATGTAGGAGATTGGCCGACCAGTGGAAAGAGGCAGCTTGAGTACGACGTTGTCCTGCGGAGTTTCAAAGGCAATTGGTACGACGCGGCGGAGATCTATCGCAATTGGAGCTTTCAGCAACACTGGGCGCGAAAACCGCTTCATCAGCGGACAGATGTACCTAAGTGGCTGCTCGACTCGCCGCCGCATATCATCGTACGAATTCAAGGTCAATTGGATATGGGGCCGACAAGTCCAAACACGGAATTCCTTCCTTACCCCAAAGTGATTCCTCTGCTCGAGAGCGTCTCGCATGCAATCAATTCTCCGGTTGTGCCGGTAATCATGTCTTGGGAACGACCTGGTCCATGGATCTATCCTGACTGTTTTCCCCCGGCCGGCGGGGAGGAGTCATTGCGCCAATTCACCCGGATGGCGCGCGAGCGAGGCTGGCATATCGGATCGTTCTGCAACGGAACGCGCTGGGTGGTCGGCCATTACTGGAGCGGCTATGACGGACGCAAATATTTCCGGGAGCATAACGGCGCGCGAACGGTGTGCCGTACTCACTCGCAGGAGATGTGGCCGGAGGGGTGGGACCAGAGCTGGCGTCCGAGTTACCCCACGTGCGCGGCGGTTCCCGAGACCCGGGAGATCGCGCTGAAGTTCATGCACACTCTCACCGACTACGGCCTCGACTGGGTACAGTTCTTTGATCAGAACGTGGGGGGCGCAACTTTCCCATGCTACTCAAAAGAACACGGACACCCTGCGATGCCCGGCAAGTGGATGAACACCAGTATGCGGAGCATACTCGAGTCCTTCCATCAGACGGCGGCCGAGCTGCGGAGCAAATCGAACCGGGAGCTGGTGTTATCGGTGGAACAAGCGCCGAACGAGTTCGTGATGCCGCACTTTCAGATCTGCGACATTCGGGTTGTGCCGCCGGGTGATCGCGGAGCTCCCGAGTCTGGTGCGGGGCTGCACGACTTCGTACCGCTGTATCACTTTCTGTATCACGAATTCATCGTGATGCAGGGAGGCTTTGGGTTCGGCCCGGAACCGTACCATCTACCCATCCGGAACACTTATAACCTCGTGGTCGGTGAAATTCCTGGCGCCGTGCTGACGGGCGAAGGGAAGCTGCTCAACCGCGACACAATTAACTGGGCCCCCTGGTTACCGCAGGTGGGAAGCAACGACGACGCTCTGGATGTCTTGAGAACCGCGACGGCGCTGCGACAAGGGCCTGCAAAGCCTTTCCTGGTATTCGGCCGTATGCAACGTCCGGCGACCGCCCAGGGTATCAAGACGATGAAATGGGAACACGATGGCGAGATCCACGAGGTTTCAGCGGTGTTCCATTCCGCCTGGCAGTCTCCCGCCGGCAAATTTGGTTTGGTTTGCGCAAATTGGACCACGGATCCACAGGAATTCGAGTTGAGGCAGGAACGGCTAGGCGCAAAAGTTACGGAATCGATTTCATCGAAAGAGTTGAAGAGACGTGATCGTGAGGTAACCGGCAACACGGTACACGTTGCGTTGCCGCCGCTGAGCAGCGCGCTGATCGAGAGCGCATAAATCGACTGCTCATCGCATACGGACTCGCTCCCAGACTTCATCTCCGGTTGCGAAGATTTTTGTGCGGCGGTAGTGCTCGAAGAGGTAGTCGTGGAAGGGCTGCAGGTGATCCGCTTTGTAACCGAAGAAATGCGGGATATACATTGGGGGGCGCAACAGCAGCATGTCTGCCTGCGTTCTTTCGAGTCCATCAATTACTGCGGCAATTTGCTCCGGACGGCTGTATTCCCCCGGACCCGGGGCTTCGATCGGAGTGGGATTCTTGAGGGCAAGCGGCAAGGTATACGGCGGCATCCCGAAATACCATTCCCCGGGATGGGTCCGCATCGCCATCCAGCGATACACCTCTGCGTTCCTCGCGTCCGGAATCGCGACATGTCCGGCAGGCAGGTCCAGCTGAGCATAGCGATGAAGCTGGACGGCGGCAACCTGTGCGAGCGCAACTGCCAGGGAGATCACTGCCAGACCTCGCGCCGTGATCTGCCACGGTTTCCCTTTCCCGCTCAGTAGCCAGACGAGCAAGATCATGGCCGGCGGACTTGCGCATGAGATCCTCCGCATCGATGGCGACGGCACAATCATGATGAGCATTGCTCCGCCGACCAGCGCAAGCAGCATAAGCTGATCCCAAGGCTTCTCGCGATCGCCTTCGCGCCTCTTCCAGACTTCGGCAAAAGTCCAAACATAGGAGAGAGGAACGGCGAGATACAGGAAGGGCAGACAGACCCACTTCAGCACTCCCTTTTTTTCGGTGAACTCCAGTGCAATGACGTGCCAATTGTTCGCGGAAACGGAGCCGAAATATCGCAGAGGAAAACCGATCACATCAGCAGACCACCTTTCCAGTCCTGCCGCCGCGACGAACGGAAGATTAACGGTGGCAAACACGACGGCAGCAGCAACGCACAGTTGCAGACCTCGCCGTCGAAAGTGCCGGTGCGCGGTCGTTTCCTCTCGCGATTTCCACCAAAGATAAAGCAGCAGGGCGAACACAACGGCCGCACCCTTGCTCTGCGTGAAGCTTGCCACCATGCCACACAGAACACCCGCTGCCACGACTCGCCGCGAAGAGATGCTGTCAAATAGAACCGCCGCGGCCGCCATAACGAAGAGCGTGCTAAACCAGTGATGCGTTGCGTCAAAGGAGCCCGAGAGGACAAAACCAGTTACCAACAAACCGGGCAGAATTACAAAATCCCCGCCCACTAGCCTTCGAGCACACCATGTCACCCACGCTGTGGTGATAGCCGCCATGACACACATGAGCAGGTTCGGCGCCCAAAGCGCCACGCCTACCGAACGAAACAGCAGAGCGTAGACGAGCTCGGTACCGGGAGTGACGAAATCAAAGAAGTCGCGGTAAGGCCACTCGCCTCCGAGAATTCTGGCTCCCTTGGTCGCATAGCCTAGCGCATCTCCCCACAACAAGAAAGGAATGTTCGGAACGAGAAAGGAGCGTAAATAGCAGACCAAGAACGTGAAAGCGCCAAGCCCGCCAACAACCCAGGCGGGCGCCATGACAGACTGAGATGTCTTACTATTCCCGATTCCGAAAAGTTTCAGCTTTGCGTTTATCGTGGATTTATGCTCGGCGATCGAGGACGACAAGCCAGTCGCGGATAATCGGGAATTCCGGAGCCTTCCAATGGCCGCCTGAGTCCACTTGAATGCGACCCCAGGATACTTCGGTGCCGTCGCTTGGATTGAAGAGAAACGCACGATAGGCGCCGGGTTCCAGACCGTGAAACGACAGAGCTTTCCAGGCAGTTGGAGAATACACGAACACCGCTTCGCCGGGAATCCGGGCGGCAAATGGCTTCCAGTAATCTTGTGCGCTCCAGCGGGGTTCCACAAGATCGGGCTGCGCTTCGAGCTTCCACCAGGAATAACGGGTTAGAAACGATTTGCCAAGGCCCACCTGACCCGAGCCCGGCAACTGAGCGGCCTCGTCCCAACTCGGACCACCCCAAGCATGGCCGTGCGGAGAAAGGCCGTAGGGTTTTTCGCGAGTATTGACCTGCCAGATACCGTTGGCCCCGTAGGTATGTCCGCCGGTCCCGCTCAGGATCGAGGCCCAGAACATAAAGCGCTGCACTTCCTGCCGGCTGGCCTCCTGAATTCCCTCATAGCAGACTTCGCCTACCAAAACCGGCATCTTGGGGCTCGCTGCTAAGCAACTGTTGATTGTCTCGATCGTATTCGGCGCGCTCTTGCGATCATCGTGACCGGTCTGGAGCATGTCGATGTCGATCACCGATGGATCGTCCACGGTCTCGCGCGCACTGCGCGAAGGATGAATCGTGATGGGTCGCTTCAGTGGGTCGGTCGTTTTGACATAACGCGCGATTTCGGTCCAGCCTTGCTTCTGGGTTTGCTTATCTTGTTCCGGCGTTTTAGACAGGTAATACGGCATGGTGCCTTCACCGGCCAAACACCAGATAGTCGGGTAGGCGTTCCAGCGCGCGATCAGATAACGCCAATGCTGTTTCATCTTTTTGATACCCATGCGAGGCAGAAAATAGCCCCAGGCACCCACTACACACGGCACCAAGCCGTGATCGGCCAGGTACGCTATGCGAACGTCCGCCGCATCGAAGTACGCGGGATTGATTCTGGAGTAATCGCGTTCCCAGGGGAAACCGGCTTCATTCGCACCACGTTCATCATAGGGTTCCATGTCGGGATAAAGGCCCGCGACAATCTGGACCAGAGTGAACCCTTTATGTGTGCGATCTGCTGCGAGCGTTTGAAAACCGTCCGGCCAGGGAAGGCGTTTACAGAGGCTCATCCACCACGTGTCGCCCAACCAGAAAAACGGTGTGCCATCGCTGTGCTCGAGATGGCGGCGATCGGCGGCCACTCGCACGGGTCCGTGGCGATACAGGGGGTTGTTGCCGCGATAAGGTTCCACCGAGAACTGGCCGGCGCGATCGTGCAGCGCCGAGTTCGAGGCGTCGTTGCAGACGGTCCGGTAAGAATATTGACCGGCAGACGGCGGGGCGTATCGCACCCTCCACAATGCGTCTCCGGCCCAGAACGACGGCACGCGATGTTCCGTGCCGGAAGGAGTTTTGAATATTACGTCTAACTCGACATCATTGAATGGATCAGAATATTGCTTAGCGGATCGGAAGCTCCACTCAGCGGGGGAATTTTGTATGCCGAAGCGATCTTGTGCACGCAAATCGGCGGAGAGGAGAAGAAGGCCGGCAGTACCGTTCTGAAAGAAAGCGCGTCTCGAAAGCATGTGATTGGGATCGTGCCGGTACAGATCATACCATCGGACCCCGTTAAGCGTGATGTAATGTTCACATCGCCATGCGGGCATTTACGGCAATCGTTTTTTCGTTTGTCCTAGTATCAGCGGCGGCCAAAGCCGGCCCGACCTTCACGGCTGATATAGCTCCGATTCTCTACGGCCACTGCGTCTCGTGTCATCATCCCAACGACATCGCGCCCATGTCGCTTCTCAGTTACAAGGAAGCGCGCCCCTGGGCGGCTGCAATTCGACAGGCAGTTGTAACCCGAAAGATGCCGCCCTGGAAGGCCGACCCACATTTTGGCAAGTGGTCCAACGACTCTACATTGAGCAAGACTGAAATCGCGACGATTCAGGCTTGGGTCGAAGCCGGGGCTCCGGAAGGCGATCCGAAGGCGCTGCCGACAGCGCCCGTTTTCTCGGACGGGTGGAGAATCGGCAAACCGGACGCCGTCGTGACGATTCCGACGCAAAATCTGCAGAACTCCGGCCCCGACGAATACGCGTACATCACTGTTCCCTCAAATTTCACCCAGGACAAGTGGGTGGTTGCAGCGGAGCTGCGCCCTGGCAATCGCAAGGTGGTGCACCACGCCCACGTATTCGTAGTGGAACCGGTGCCTGCAAGGGCTAACACGGCCGCGGCGAAAGACCCTGCCGCCGCCTACGGGGAATGGCTGCTGATGAAACAGGGAACTCTTGAATACATGCGACCGAATGCGCCCGTCATCGATGATGGGTGCGCGGTAGACGATAACGGAGCATTTCCGGGGATCAAGCAAACCGATCTCAGCAATCTATTGAGTTCTTATTTGCCGGGTCGCGCACCTGATGTATATCCGGCGGGAACGGCGCGCCTCATACCCGCGGGATCAAAACTGCATTTCCAGATTCACTACTCGCACACTACGGGAAAGGCCGAAACGGATGCGAGCAGTGTCGGGTTTATCTTTGCGGACACGCCCCCGAGAGAAATCGCCCGGCGCATCGACCTTTCTAACAACATGTTCCTCATCCCAGCCGGCGATCCGGATCACGAGGTAACAGAATGCCACACCTTCACCAAAGATATTTACATCACGAGTTTGACGCCGCACATGCATTTCCGTGGGAAATCGATGCGGATAGAGGCGGCTTATCCGGACGGCCGCAAGGAAACGCTGCTGTGGGTACCCGAGTACAACTTCAACTGGCAAATCACCTACCGTGCCGCACAGCCCATTCATTTACCGAAGGGGACGCGCATCATCATCACGGCGCATTTTGACAACTCGGCGAACAACCCTCTCAATCCGGACCCCTCGAAGGCTGTTCGCCTCGGAGCCGCGAGCGAAACGGAGATGATGTCGGGCTGGGTGGAATATGTCGATCACCCTCCGGCTGCCCTGTCGGCGAGCCTGGAGCAGAAGTAGCGCCGGGTCAGGGGCGGGACCATTCAGCAGCGGCGGTGTAGCCAGCATCCACCACAAGAGAAGTGCCCGTGACGCCGGAGGATTCTGCTCCGGCCAGATATAGAACAGAATCGGCGATCTCACGGGGCGCTAAAGGTCGCCGTAGCGGAACGCGATTGAAGCGCTCACGCAGCGTCCGTTCCGGATCCGGCGTAGTGTTTACGTGAAAACGAAACATGGGTGTATCGGTTATGCCTGGGCACACACAATTCACGCGAATGCCGTCGCATGCCAGATCGAGAGCCAATGCCTTTGATAAAAGCAGCACGCCCCCTTTCGAAGCGACATAAGCCGGAGTACCCTGCTGTCCAATAAAAGAGGAAACAGAACCGATGTTGACCACAGTAGGCTGTTGAGACCGGCGCAACCAGGGAAGCGCGTGCTTGACAGTGAGGAATACGGACTTGAGGTTCACGCCAAGCACCTGATCCCACTCCTCCGCCGTACACTCCTCAATGCCTTTGACCAGAACCATGCCGGCGTTATTCACGACATGATCGATACCTGAGAAGAGCTGGGCAGCATGATCAACTGCGTGAATCACGTCCGGTTCCACAGACACATCAGCTTGTATGAACTCGCACGCGCCACCGCTTGAGCGAATCTCGTTACTCGCCGAGTTGCCGGCTGCGCTTTCGCGATCGAGAATCGCGACACGTGCGCCTTCCTCTGCAAAGCGTTGCGCGATGGCGAACCCGATGCCGGATGCGCCGCCAGTCACGAGAGCTACTCGCCCAGTGAACGGGCCGCTGCTCAAGCGATCACTCCGCCGGGATGACGGTGGAAAACCTCCGGATCATAAATGGAAGCGCAGATCTTACCTTCGCGCCGTATGCGTGCCCAGGTGTTGTCGGCCTCCATCATGCTCTCCATCACACCGAGATAGTGCCCTTCTTCGATGTTGCCGTATTTGAAGAAGGAGTCAGTGATAACAACGGTCCCTTGGGACGTATTGATGCGGACGGCGAGCGACGAACGGTGGTGGACACCAGCCCAGAAAACACTCAAGCCTTCGAAGATCTCTTCTTCGTCGGCAAGGAGATGAACTTTTTCCCAGCCCTCATTCTGCAGATAATGATTCACTTCTGGAGGAATACGCAGATGCCGTGGGACGTGCAGGTGATAATACGGCGCCTGAAAGTCCTCGATCCAACCCTTGCGGGAGATGCAGATGCGCGCTTTGCGAAAGAGGTGGATATTGGCTGTGGCGTACGCCTGCAGGGGCGTCACGATCACGGTGTCGATATCGTCGGGCGTCAACCCCTGAGACTGGAGGATGTTTTGCGGCCGCTGCTGCTCACTTCGGACAATCTGCGCTTCGGGATAACCAAAGAAACTCAGCCAAGCGGCATTGATCTCGGTGAGATCCTGCGGCGGCCCGGTGTTGATGAGAATGTTGTGGCCACCGCCACGCACCAGGTAAATCAAGACGTTCATTTCCTCACGAGTATTCCAGCGTTGCATCCAATAGACTTCAGGGCCAGGAACCCAGAAAGTTCCTCCATTGAATGCCTGTACCGAATAATTCATGCGCCCGTTCCTTCCCTAGCCCCGAGGACATCCGGGAGCCTGTCCACCACTGACTGGCGGAATTTGCGGACGCCTTCGAGGAAAATGCCGATATCGCTGCAAAGGCTTAATGCGCGAAATCCTTTGCGAATCCAGTGCTCCGCAGCTTCGGGCGTTGCAGGCAAGAATCCCGGTGCTACGCCATGGCGACGGCAGCAGGCAACCAACGCGTCCATCGCCTGCAGAAATCGGGGATGATCAAATTGCGCGGGAATGCCCATGGACACAGTCAAATCGTAGTGACCCATCCATGCAATGTCCACACCTGGAACTGAAACAATTTCGTCGAGATTCTCGAATGCCTTGACTGTTTCAAGGAGCAGGATCACGATGGTCGACTCATTCGCTTGAGCGAAAAACTCAGGACCACCGGCTCGATAAAGATCGTGCGCCACACCCAGCGCGACGCCCCGGCGACCGAGAGGCGCATATTTTAGCTGGGCCACGATTTCCTCCGCCTGTGCTCGTGTTTCCACCCGCGGGATCATCACTCCGCGAAGACCCATGTCGAGCACGCGCGAGAGCGGCTGGAACTGGAGATCCGGGACTCGCACCATTGGCAAAATTTGGCCCCCCCGGCAGGAAGCAACCATCTCCGCGAGAAGCCCGATATCGCAGCGGCCGTGCTCCATGTCATAGATCACAAACTCCAACCCGCAAGCTGCCAACATGGGACCGATCCCGGAGGTGAATAGTTCCAGCACCATTTGGCCGAAGACCACTTGGCCGTCACGCAGCTTTTGTCGCAGTGGGTTCATACGCTTCTTGCGCTGGAGCGCCGGTATTGTTCGAGCTTTTTACGGAATCCCGGACGTTCGAGTACTTGGCGATTAACCACATGCAGTGGGGCTTCGCCGCGAGCGACGGCCAGTGCGCCTTCACAATCCATACGTCCCATGTCGCGAAATAGTTCGGCGGTCCAAGCGATTGAGTGTGACGTCAGGATGACGTTATCCAGCTTAGGCAGCGGTGAATCGATTTCAAGCGGCTCTTTTTCAAATACGTCGAGTGCGGCACCGCGGATCCTTCCGGTTTCGAGCGCCTGGACCAAGGGCTGTTGCTGAATGATCGGCCCGCGTGCCGTATTTATGATCACTGCTTGCGGCTTCATCTTGCTGAGTTCGCGCGCGCCGATGAGCCCGCGCGTCTCCGGCGTCAATGCGCAGTTCACCATCAGATAGTCCGATTCACTCAAAACGGTATCGAGGTCGGTCAACTGGACGTCTAGCTCCTGACCTCTTCCCGGAGATGCATAGGGATCGTAGGCGATCGCTCTCGCAATGCCGAAGGGCCGCAGCAATCGGATCGCCTCACCAGCTATGTTTCCCAGACCGATCGTGCCGATCACGCGATCCCTCGGCTCCGTACCCAGCTTGTGCGTACTCTCTGCCCAGCGACCCTCGCGCACTAATCTATCTTTCAAGACGAGATTGTGCGAAAGCGCCAGGATAAAAAGCACGATCGATTCTGCCACCGGCCTCATCACCGCAGTGGGAGTGATGTAAACGGCGATATCGTGCTCAGTGCAAGCGGGCAGATCGACGTTGTCATACCCCACGCCGCAGCGACCAATTGCACAGAGCCGGGTGACGCCTGCAAGCGACTCACGAGTGACGCGTGGTTTGAGAGAGATGAGAACATCAAGGTCGTGCAACTGATCGGGGATGTATTCGCCCCGGTACTCTTTGAGGAATTCATGGGATAGTCCTGCGGCTCCCTCCAAAAGCGCTAAGCCGATATCCGGGAACGCGAGCGCTCCCTGGTCGTCCAGAAAGTCTGCCGATATTCCTACTCTGAAGTCCTCACCCATGAGCGTCCAAACGGCTCATGATATCAGGCCATCAGACCGATCAGAAAAGAATCGATTACAATCAGAGTCCGTCGGTGTCGTCGGGAAAATTCGGATTGGGAGAGTTCATGAGTGTGATCAGAGGCAAGTCTCATCTCGTGCGGATGTTCACGGTAGAGGGAATGCTCTGCCTTGCGATGTTCGGCAGCAATGATGCATCTACGTTGAATCCGGGCATCCTTGATGCTGCCAAGGTGTCGCGTTCCGTTATCGGAATTCAATACGAGAACTGGTTCACGCCGCACAACGCGACTTGGGATACCGCCGAAGCGATCCCCATTTTAGGCAAATACAACTCCTACGATCCGAGCATATTGAGAAAGCACTTTGGCTGGTTCAACGATATGGGAATCGATTGGCTGCTGATCGATTGGAGCAACATGCTTTGGTCAAAGCCGGCTTGGGAGGCGCATCAAGGAGGTACTCGTGAGCTGGAGGAGACAGTAGCTGTCATGTTTAAGACGGCCGCAGCGCTCAACAGAGAAGGCAAATACGCTCCCAAAATGGTCTTCATGGTGGGCCTCGAGAACGGCCCTCCTGTGCCCGACGGCATGAAGAGGTTGAACGGGATCATAGCCTGGATCAAAGCGAACTATCTCGACAAACCCGAATACAAGAACCTTTGGCTTTATTACAACGGCAAACCGCTGCTTACCATTCTCTATTTCCCGTCCGATCCTTGTGGCCAGATCAAGACCGATCTCGCCAAGTCGCAATTGGAAGCACCAGACTGGACGGTGCGATGGATGGCCTCGCAGCTTCAGTACAATCACGCAGACAGCTGCGGAATGTGGTCCTGGATGGACGGAGACATCAGGCAGATCGTAACGCACCGTGATGGCAAGGCTGAGGAGGTCGTAGTGACACCATCCTGCTTCCAGCTTCCCTCGAAGGGCTGGCGCCATCCGACGGCGACAGGCCGCGATCACGGTGCGCCCTATATCGAAAGCTGGCGAGTAGCGTTCGAGGCGAGGCCGAAGTTCATCCAGGTTCACCAGTGGAACGAGTTTGCCGGCCAGAAAGAAGGCCAAGGCATGCCCGATGATTATTGGCCCAAAAGCGCAAAACCGAAACCTCCGAAGACGGAGATTTATGGTGACGAATATAACCTGGAATTAAGCGACGATATCGAGCCGACCCGAACGAACGAGTGCGCGTATCGAGGCTGTGGCGGCTGGGGCTATTACTACATGAATTTGACCAAAGCACTGATCTCGCTTTACCGCGGCGAAACGCCGGATGCCACTGTGATGGCGCTGTCCGCACCATTTCAGCCAGCCAGGATCACAGGACCTCGGGTGCCGCTTCATTGGAGTGTCATTGGCAAGAACCCTTCCGCGTACACGATTTCAGTGGATGGCCGGCCTTTCGCGAAACGTGTGCAAGGGACTGAGTATGATCTCGACTTGTCGAAACTCTCAGCAGGCAAACACCGAGTAACCCTAACGGCCGAGGGCGCCCAGACTTACTTTGATCTGGATCCGTCAAAGTTCACGACCAAATCGCCAAACGCGTTGCCGGTGACGTCCTCCATTGAATTTACTTATACCGGAAAGTGACCACGTTAGGGTTGACGGGACTTGGCGTCTAGCTCTTGGAGAGCCTTGATGACCGAGAAATTGTCAGGAGTTGCTTTGAGGTATTGCTCGAGTGTGCGTCGAAGCTCGACTATGTCGCTTTGGCCCAGGTAGATTTCGCCTAGCTCCCGGTAAGCGGTTTCCAGGTCCGGATCCAGAGCGACAGCTTTTCGGAGTTCCTCGACTGCCTTGTCCGTCTGCCCCGCCTGCCTATACGCTGAGCCGAGGTTTGCGTGATAACCGGCATTATTCGGTTGAAGCTTGAGCGCGTATTCGAACATCTCCACAGCGTCTGATGCAAATCCTTTTCTCAGCAGCGCTACTCCCAATTTTGTAAGCACCACCGGATCGGGAGGGAGCTCTTTCATAGCCGCTATCAACTGTTTTGCGCCTTCATCCATCAGCGCGGTCGACTGTTCGCGTTCCCCGATAGCAATGTTCGCGAGCCCAAGATTTCTGGTCGCCAGTATGCCCAGAGGTTCATGCCAGGCCCGCAGCTTTATAGCTTCTGCTGGGTACGAAGCTTGATCATCGCGCGATGGAAAACGTGCTATCTCGTGATCGGTAAACACCGTATGCGCTCCGTCCTTGGCTGGCCGCTTAGGCATGTGGCAGGCGATGCAATTATCCGCAGGTTGAGCGTGGGTGTGAAGAATGGCTTGTCCATGACAGGAAAGACAGCGAGCGCGGAAGTACTTGACTGGATCGGTGGGCTGTTCGTGCGGGTCGTGGCACGTACCGCACCATAGCTTGCCGCCGCTGTTTCGAGCACAAGTACTCAAAGCTAATTGCTCTACGTGGCTGATGACCTTGATCGACCCGTTCGCTGATTTTGCGGGATTGTCACGCACATAGGCGGAGAAGACCTCTTCGAGATCCTGACCCGGATGAAAGTCGGCGAACTGCTTTCCAGGATTCAATATGCGCACTTCCCCGCTCAGGTGGCACTGCTCACAGACGCTGTCACGCGCGCGTGCGGGCAGCCGTGCCGGGTTGACTATATTGTCGCGGCTGGGTCGTTGAAGATGGGCCGAGACATCGCCATGGCATCTATCGCATGAGATCGCTTCGTCGGCGGCATCCATGCTGGTGTACTGGTTCAGCGTGTCGGGGATAGGATGGGCATGCCCGGCATGGCACTGCAGACATTCCGGCGTAACTGGACGGAAGAAGTCCGGTGCGGAATCCGACTCGTAGCCCGGAGCCATATCCCACAGTTTGCGATGCGTGTAATACGATACCGGAGCCTGGAAGAGGTGATTATCCAGTTTCATCAAGTAACCAAAGGCGTGACTGCCCGACCCGATCGTATATGCCAGCGGATAGATGACGGTGAGACCGTCTCGCGTCATGCTTACGTTGGCCGAATCGCCATGCGGTCTGATTACAAACAGAGTGCCCGATACAGCGTGCTTGAAAGTACCGGTTTTCTGCTGCACCTCATGCGACAGCGAGTGAGCCATTGCTGTCTTCTGATAGCCCGCAACTTCACGGGGGTGGCAAACCTGGCACGGGTTGCTGGCGACAATATGCTGAACAACAAGCATCGATAGCGCGGTGAGGGCCGTGGTTGCTCCGCTTCGGTGCATGCTAGGCATTCTAGCCAAGGTTCGAACGAACGAGCTGGGGAAACTATTTCCAATTGAGAGAACATACGCAGCGGCCGCATACGGGATTGGTTGCGATATCGAGCGACTCTCGAAAGTGTTGCGCTTCGAAGCCATTTAGAACCTGCAATAGGGTCTGAGACTTCAACGAACCAATTGATTTGTGAAAAAAACAAGGCCGCACGTTGCCGTTCGCCTCGACGACTGCGGAAACCCAGGGCGCGTTACAGCGGGGCGCTTGCGGTTGAGCGAGGCCGAGTTGGACCCGGAAGTGGTGTGTGATGCGGCGCAGCTTTGCGGCATTCTCCGCAACAAAACCCGTTCCCTCCCATTCGTTGCTGACAAAGTCGAGCTCCTTCTCGAGGCGGACAACTTCCTCGAGCGTCAGGGCAACTTGAGCCTGTCGATAGGCTTCCCAGGGTTGAAATCGATTGAAGGCTTCAGAGGTGAGATCAGCCGCAAGGAACGAGATTGAGCTGAGGCCTAAACTCTTCGCGAGCCGAGCAGTTTCAGCTGGCGATGAGTAATTTAATCTCTGAATGGTGCAGCGCGCGGAAATGCGAAGAGCGGGATTCGATTCGTGAATCGCACGCACACCCTTCTCCAGCTGCAAGAACGCGCCCGGCACCCGCCGGATCTGGTCATGTATATGCGGGGGCCCGTCAAGCGAGACAATGACATCGTCAATCCGGGCGGCGATCTGGTCAGCGTACCGTTTCAGAAGCAGTCCCGTGCTGAGGAGAGTGACGCGTATATTCCTTGATCGCAGCATGTCGGAAAGGCGGAAAAGGTCGCTATGCATAAGCGGTTCTCCGCCTGAAAACACGACCCACTTAACAGATAAGCTCTCAATATCTGCGAGGTGACGAGTAAGATCCTCGGCAGTTAGTTCGGATTGACTCGTCTCTTTCCAGATGTCGCACATTACACAGCGGCAGTTGCAGCGCGCATGAGGATAAAGAACCAGTACGGGAAGAGATTGAACAGCTGCGGTCATGCCGCAATAGCCTTTCCCGCCAGGCGAGGATGCTCTTGGAGGGCTTTTCTCGTTTCGTTCAAAAGAGATGGCATGGGCTCCGCAACCAGGTACGTTGCTCGACCCTCTACCTCCAGCCGATGAAGAGATCTCAACATGTCCGGCGGACAGAGCCTGGCGAGCTCTGAAGAGACCAGGTGTACGCGCCCCCGAACGATGACAAGCTCGGGATAACTCTCGAGCAAGGCAGTCGCGGGTGCCCGGCCGTTGTCTTTGACGATCAGCAAGTCCGCGGGACCGCCGTGAAGAATCTGACCGAAACCAACTGGGAGCTTGAACATGCGGGCCGGTTCGGATGTCACCATTCCGTAGAGACGGTGAGCATTCACGGTCCGATGCGCAACCTGCAACTCGTCGAGCAAATCGCCATCCGCGGTGATCGCGGAATCCGTTCCCAGCGCAATTGGGATCGCTGAGTTTAATACGGCCGCATCCAGGCTCCGCCGGAGCGTAAAGTGGTTTGAGCTGGGACACCATACCACCGCGGCTCCTCTTTGCCGAATAAGCGGCACGTCGGAACGATTCACGCCTACGCCGTGGACGAGGACGGTCGATGCATTGAGTGCCCCAGCCTTCGCCAGAATCTCGATCTCGCGACGAGCTGCTTCATCGGTGCCCTCTGCCGCGTGAATCACAAATGGATAGCCAGCCGGCGTGTTCTGGAGGCGCGCCTTCCAGTCCGGAGAAAAGCGCAGTGAATGCGCCCATCCGTATCGCTTCACGACTCGCACCGGAAACGTGGAGTCAAATAATATTGGATGGAGCGGGTTGTGATGTGCGACTGTGGTGACGCCAGAAAGCAAATTCTTGATTCCTCCCCAACGAAGACGCAGTGATTTGGGAACGGCCAAGTGTTCCTTAATGGGCGACTCGTTGGGACGGTAAACGTCTTGTGCCCAAAGTGATGCATTCACGTAAGGGCCGCGACCCAGCTTAGGGAAAAGATTCAGCTCCAGATGGTCGTGCGCGTTGATCAGGCCGGGCAGCGCCAGATACCCTTCCAGGTTCAGAATGAGATCTTCTGCCGGAGCAACCGGCGAGAACGAAATGAGCCCATTCCTGATCCACAGATTCAAGTTGGTGGCGCTCGCAGAGCCCATCGCAACGCGCGCACCTCTGATCAGCACGGCTTTTTCCACAGGCAGGTGAAGAGGGCAGGAATGCGCTTCACTGTCTCGAATAGGTCTTGTTTGCCGGCGCGTTGAAAGACAGGGAATTCGGAAGGGCCAAAGTAGATCGGCCGGCAGGATTTAGGTGTCAGGCCAGCCTCTAGGGCAGCGCCCTTAACGTCCTCTATTGTGCGCTGATGATTCTCTATGTCATAGCGCTGCTCGCCCACTTTGAACGAGCGGCTCCATCCGCAGGCCAATGCGTCAGGATGCAGGTCGCTTACCGCGATGAAGCCGCCTGGCTTCGAAACTCGGCCAAATTCGCGGAAAACGTGATTGATGTTCTGGAAGTAGCCAAGCGACAGCGAACACAAAACCAGATCTGCCACCTCACGGCGAACAGGAATGCATTCGGCTTCTGCCAAGGCGATGCGTCCGCGCAAGCAACCAGATTTCGCCGCTTCCTTCAACATCTCTTCACAAGCATCACAGCCGAACACATCTGCCCCACTGTTTTGGAAATTCAAGAGCCACTGGCCGGTACCACAAGCGACGTCGATCATCGTGGCGGGGTGCAGCGGCTTAAGAAGAGCTCGCATCGCCTGGCGTTCCAACGCCAACAGCGGGTTGAGACCAGAATTGTAAGTGGGCGCCCAAAGACGATGCCCCTCAATGGCAGCTACGTTCATTACAGACTTTCCAAACGCGGCTTTCTCAAGGCTACGAAGCGCTGCGCCCATTCAAGCTCAAACGGAAACTCGTAAAAGCCCAACGAATAGCGCCAACTGCTTAGACAGCGAAGCATGGCGCGGCCCCAGCGTGGAAGATAAATATCCTGTACAGTCGGCCAACGAGAATTAATCACCAGATCGAAGTTGTCGATGCGGTGTTTCAGACGCTTGGGTAACCACGCCACATTAGGATCGTGCCGGGTCGTGAAGTTATACCAGCGTTCGGTGGCCCACTCCTCAGGCGTGCGCGGGAAGTCAATTTTGGCTTCGACTTCGCCGTACATCCCATCGGGATGGGGAGTGGGAATGTAATGCTGAACGATGATTTCCGCGTCGGGGTTGGCGCGTTTGATCCGGCGAATGAAATTTATGGTCTCGCGAGTATCACGCTCCGGATCCTTCGGATTGCCGACGACAAAAGAGAACTCCGGAACTATGCCAAACTCACGGATACGAGACGCGAGTTTCATTGTCTGATCGGTGGTGATCTTCTTGTTCATCTGTTGAAGTACCCAGTCCGAACCCGATTCGGCTCCAAAGAAGATCATGGACGCGCCAGCGCGTTTCAGCAGTCGGAAGGTTTCGTCGGAATAGCGGAGGATTGTATCGACACGCCCTTCACACCACCAGCGAAGATTCAGTGGTTCGAGACACCTGGCTAAAGCCGCGGAATGACTCTCATTGAGAAAAAAGTTGTTGTCGTAGAACTGCACGGAGTCGATGTTGTACTTTCGCTTCAGATGCCCCAAAACCGCGGCCGTGCGCTCAGGGTCTTCCGTTCGTTGCCGGCCCTGATAGATAGGTACGACGCCGCAAAATGTACAACGGAATGGACACCCGATACTGGCTTGATGAACAACGGTTCGCCGACCTAGAAAAGTCGGCAGAACGTAGTTAACGGCGTTAGGCAGGTTGTCATAAGGCAGCCAGGGGAAATCATTCGGGGAACGCAGCGGCCTCTCTGGGTTGTGAACATGTAAACCGAAATCGTCTTTGTAGGACAGTCCCTTCACGCCAGCGTACTTTCGAGTCGTGCGAAGGATCTCGATTAGTTCGAGGAAAGTCTCTTCACCTTGGCCCCGAACCACGAAATCGACGTAAGGTGCATTGAGTGCAGCATCGGGATAGAGCGATGCGAAGTAGCCGCCCCACACGATGGGAACGGACGGATATTTCAACCGAAATTCCCGGCAGAGCGGAATAGCGGCGACCATCTGCGGTCCAGGCATTACGGATACGGCGAGCAGAGTGACATCGCCTTTTCGCGCGAGATGATCGAGCGTCGACTGCGGTTGAGGATCGGCATTGCCGTCAACTATGGAGTAGTCTTCTTTCCCCTCCAACACAGCCGCCAACGAGAGAACCGCGAGAGGGAACCGCCTGTTCTTTGGCTTGGTAGAGCGGGGATGCAGCAGAATTATCATTCGGGTCGAAACTTCCCAACAAGAATCCAGAATCTGGATGGGGGTCTGCGGGCGCGGAGGAATGCGTGCAAGGGTCGGATATGCCACCGCCATCCATACCAGGGTTTGAGAACCCGCCAGTCGATTTTGAGACTGTCTTGCAGCGTATTCAAAGTGCCGATATCAAGAAATTCGATGCTGGGCAACGCGTCAGACCGGAAGCCGTAACGTTTGAGAAATGCAGCGTGGCGTTCCTCGACCATTCGTGCTCCATGCTCTTTCAATCGATAGATGGGCGTGTCCAGAATGAGGAACAGACCGGACGGTCGCAGGCAGCGCCGAATTTCGGAGAGCGTATGGAAGTAGTCGACCGAATAGTGAAATGAGGCGTTGAAGATTGCGAGATCGAAGCTTTTCGAAGCCACCGGAAGATGATCGAAGTCAGCCTCGATGACTCGGAGAGCGTTGGGATAGTGGCGGGAGGCCCGCAACCCATCGCGCTCGTCGTTGAAGATGTCTACAGCAACCGGCCGGTGGCCGCAAGCCGCCAGGCGGTGGGACAGCCAGCAGTTGCCGGCCCCAAGATCTAGCACATCAAGGGGCTTGCGCACTTGAACTGCCAAGGGCTTCAGAGTGTTTTCCACGAAATAGCGATACGTTTTCGCCCGCATCGCCCACATAGCGGCATCTTGACGGCTTGGATCGCATGCGGGCAGAGCACGGTAGTAATCGCTGGTATCCGAACCTCGGCCCTCGCTGTACCGGATGTAACGGTAGTCGTCAAGAAACTTGCGTCGTGCGAAATATTCAGCCGTCATGTGCGTTCGAAAATGTAGAGACGATGATCCGCGAGGGACCGGAGCACTGGCTTATGCGCCAGCCGCCGATCAAGAGCGGATAGCTGTTCGACCTCCCAGCCGGTCAGGAACTTTACGTAGGAGGGTGGCACCGTTAATCCGATCCCGTAGAAGTTGAGAAGACGGAAATTGCTCTGGAAAGCGGAGACAATGGCGCGGTAAGAAGGATAGAAAACGCGAGCCCCGAGCGATGAAGTTGCAAGACTCTGCAGGCGGCGGAAGGCCTTAACGGGTTTCGCATGCAACAGATAGAAGGCGCTCTCCCAGACGCAAATGCGACCGAGGAAGCAGATGGCGAGATGGCCACCGGAACGAACAATGCGCGCAAGCGTAGCCGCGACTCCCGCGAGTGACGGCAGACAGTTCAAAGCTCCGAAATTTGAGATCACGCCATCCACGTTCAGATCGAGATTCTGCAGATCTTCGATCGGGCAGCAGTCAGCGTGTATACCGCGGCGCCTGGCCAACTGGATCATGCGGGAGGAACTATCGATTCCGTACACCGATACGCCGCGGGATTCCAGATGCAAGGCATCCACGCCGGTTCCACAACCAAGATCGAGGACATGGTCGCCTCGCTTAAACAGAGGATCAATCCACCTCCATACCGCGGATCTCTGTGCTTTGCCGACCGGCGTATCCGACCAAAGAGTGTCGTATCGGAAAGCGATTTTGTCGAAGACAGCCTCTCTAATGGCACTCATGGCGGATCTAGGCCTCCACCTCGTCTCGAGTCATATGCAAGCCGGCGCGCGCTGCCAGCGTTCTTGCGGGATCCGGCATTGGCAGGAGCTCACTTTTCAGGAGCTCATCCGCGTGCTGATAAAAGCGCCTCGAATGCCTGCCTTTGATGCGGATATCGCGATCGGTCGATTCACTCCAGCTGCCGAGATGGACCAGGCGGGAAGATACACGATCGTGATAAGGAGTGCCCTTGATCGGGTATGAGACGGTTGTGAAGCAAACATCGGGTTGGCATTCCTTCGCATGAGCCACGGTTTGCTCGATGTCCTCAATCTCCTCTCCGTCATAGCCCCACATGAGGAACATGCCGGTTTGAATTCCGCTTCGATTTGCAGAGCTGGACGGCCGAACGAACTTGCTGGATCGTAACGCCGCGTTCCATGGCATCCAGAATCCGTTGCGAACCGCTTTCGGAACCGATCCAAACGCGGAAACAGCGAAGCTCGGCGAGCGTTTGCGCAACTGCTTCATTGATCCGATCGGCGCGTGTGATGCATTCAAATGGAATGGACAGGCTTCTGCGCCGCATCTCCGCGGCGAATTCGAAAAGCCAGCCATGGTGAATGGTGAAGACGTCGTCGGCCAACCAGAGCATTTCCGGGTTATAACGATCGAGAATCCATTCGATCTCGTTCACAACCGAGTTTGGCGAACGGCGCCGGTGTGTCTTTCCATAGACGGAATGGCTGCACCAATTGCACCGATAGGGGCAGCCACGCGCCGTAATCAGTGAGACGGAGCCCTTGCCGTGAAAGGATCGCCACGTATCGAGATACTTCTGTATGTCGATGCGTTCTCGATCCGGCCAAGGCTGCGCGTCGAGATCCTTTATCAGCGGAGTGGATGGGGTGCGAATAACCGCGCCATGCTCGTCCCGAAAGATCAGTCCCCCAATATTCGCCCACTCATTGCGATTGAAAGAAGAGAGCAGCAGTTTTTCCAGCGCCAGCTCACCTTCTCCGACGATTACGACATCCGCTCCCGAATCGAGGTATTGCTCAGGATAGTTTGCCGGTTCCGGGCCGCCGACCACGATGTTCCAGCCCGCTTCCCGTGCGCATTTGATGATCTCGAGAGCGTTCAACCTGGTCATCAAATTCGCATAGACCCCGAGCGTTGCCGGAGGGCTCTCACGAAGACGGGCAAACAACTCGGCCTTTGATCCAAATGTCGAGTCATAGATCTCTATGGCAAAACCCTGGCGACGCAGATAGGAAGAGAGATAGAGAAGTCCCAACGGGGCATAGGGCTTCATAATCTGTTGTTCCTTCGGGTCTTCGAACAGAAAATAAGCGTGAGTCAGGAGAAGCTTCACGAAGCCACCTCCATGGCGCAGAGCTCGGCCGGTTTGAGGGAATCTACGGCGGCCCAGGCACTCTCGATTAGCGAGCTGCTGCCGGGCTCTCTTACTTCCAGATGAATCGCGTGTATAAGAGCACGATAGAGCTCTGTTGAGAAAGCTCCTTTGAACATCATGGACAGATCCCCGCTGTCCTTCCAGTTTGTTTTCTTACCGAGTTCGGAAGATACGAGCTGGTGAAGCTTGGTTCCCGGCAGCGGATAAGTTACTGACACGCCCACATCGTCGGGCTTCACGTCGCGTACCATGCGAATCGTCGATTCGATATCGTCCCAGTTTTCGCCCGGATAACCGAACTGAAGAAACAGGCCAGTCCGTATGTTGTTCCGCCGGAGGTTTTGAGCCGCCTGATAGATTTGATGAACCTTGGTGCCCTTTTCCATCGCATCAAGGATGCGCTGAGAGCCGGATTCGGCGCCCATCCACACCGCGCAGCAACCAGCACGTTTCAAATCTGCGGCGGTTTCGCGCGTCATCAGATCGCAGCGGGATTGCATTTTGAAGGGAATGCCGGCTCGCATCTGCTCCACAGCATCGGCAAAGTCTGCAGTCCAGCGAGCTGAGAGCGCGAAGATATCGTCGGCGAACCAAATGTGGTCAGGTGCGTACCGCTCCTTCAGATAAAACATTTCCTCCGCGACGGCGACGGCAGACCGGACATGATAATTGTTGCCCCAGATTGGCTTTGCACACCAGTTACAGCGGAAAGGGCAGCCCCGGCTCGAGACCAGGTTTAGAGAAAAGAATCCATGATTTGCAAGCCAAAGGTCACGGTAAGAAGCGATGTCGATAAGGTCCCAAGCGGGTCTTGGAAGTTCGTCGAGTTGCGTGCGTAGTTTACGTGGCGTGGTGCGGCGAGTCTTTCCCGTTTGGCCTTCCCGGTATGCCACGCCGGCCACTTGCTCGACAGGTTTACCGGTCGCGAGTTCGCAAAGTGTATCCTCGACTTCCCCGATCAGGACATAATTGAAACCGGCTTGAAGATAGTCGTCGATTCGATCGGTCGAATCGGATCCGTGCACAGCGCTCGGACAGTTATACTCGCGAGCAAGTTTGGCCGTCCAGAAGGCAAGCTCCCTGTTACTGGACAGACACATCTTGGTCAGGAAATTGAAGTCGTCTTCACAGACTACGACCAGGCAAGGAGCGGCCTTCCGAATCGCCTTGGTCAACTTCTCTTTGGGAGACTCGAGAGCAATGTCGCAGACATCGACACCTACGCCGGTCTCGCGAAGCACAGCGGCCGCCAACAGCGTCTGTAGAGGTGGATAGGGCTCCATCTTTCGACGTTGTTTCTCGTCAGAGAAGACATGGTTGCTATGTGTGAGCAGTACGTCCATATGCCTCACGAGACGAATCAATGAACCTCTTTCATTTCTCGCCCCAAAGGATCGCCGGTCAGCAGTGAGCGGCGAACGACTAGCCAGTGTTGCGCCATGGAAGCCCACAGTTCAACAGGCACGCTGAATACGTGATGCTTCAAACGCCAGTGCAGGGATTTTTGCAAGAGCCGCAACCCTTGCCGAGCGATATTCGACCGCGATTTACTTGTCGCCTTGGACAGCTTATTCGCGAGCATGAAGTAGGACATGCTGCGCGAAAGATTTTCGCCGGCCCTTTCGCTCAACCACGGCAGTTCCGCCTGGCCTAAGCCGACGGATGCCCATTCTTCAAGTGATTGCGGCTCGTGTAAACCCGCTTCACGCAGCTCGGGCCAGATAGGAATCCCTGGGTAAGGAGTGAACAGGTTCGGAGAAAACGTAACGTTCGGAAACTGCTCGGCGATCTCACCCATGACCCGCAAGGTCTCTCGGCGATGGCGGTCCTCCTCGCCGGGATAACCAAAGATGAGATTGTAGGTAACCCGGATGCCTGCATCGCGGCACTTTCGGGCCGCTTCGAACATATCTTCGATCTTCTGATGAGACTTGTGCATTTTTCGCAACACCTCGGGTGCCGCAGATTCGGTACCGAACCCAATGTGGCTGACGCCGCTCGCGGCCAACAGCGCTACTTCTTCATCGCTCAGGCGGCATAGGAGATCGGTCGACGCCTGGAAAGTCCAGCGAAACTTTACGCTTCTTTCTATGAAGCCCCGGGCGAGAGCAGTCGCTCGCCGCGTGTCTACAAGAAAATTGGAATCGACCAGGGCGATCTCATCCAGGCCGTAGGTCTCGACCAGATTGATGATTTCGTCAATGACGCCCGAGACGCTCTGCGGGTTGAAGCGGCGGTTATAGAAAACCATGTCGGTGCAGTAATTGCACGCATAGGGACAGCCAATGCTGGTGGCATACGGGAGCTTTCGCCCGCCGGCCGCTTGTGCGTAAGCTTCGAAATCCACCAGCTCGTAGGCGGGTAGGGGAAGGCCGCTTAGGGGAGATGAAGCGCGATCATCATTTGCGATGATCTTGCCATCACGTTTAAACCAGCAACCGGCAACAAGGTCAAGGGCTGCGCCGCTCGATTGTCGCTTGAGGATTTCAACGAGTGTCTTTTCTCCCTGGTGCCGCACGACGATGTCGACGAAGCTCTCGCGTAACGTTTGTGCACTGAGGAGTGTGGGATGCCAGCCGCCATAGATAATGGGCAGCTCAGGGCGAACTTGCCGCACGACATGGCTGGCGGCGACCGCATCTCGAATCATCGGCCCCGTCAAGACGGAGATGCCGAAGGCAAAAGCGTCGCTTACTTCTTTAGAAATAACGTCGAGGAATCTTGGCGTGATTGCGCCGTCAACAATAACTGGTGTAAATCCCTCCTCACGAATCGAGGCCGCGAGGCTCAGCAGGCCAAGCGGAGGCCCGAAGACTTTCCCCTGATAGGGAGGAGAGAAGAGCAAGACCTTTCTGCCCGGCTGGTCTAGCACGAGACCACCTCGGCAGAAAGTTGCTGGGCATCAACCTTCGGCTTTAGCGGCGGGAAGAGCTTGTTCGCTTTGTTCTTGAGCCAGAGCTCGACGGGAGCGGCGTAGACGTTATGGTCCAGACGCCAGCGCGCAGGCAGACTGATAGTGCGATGCACCAGACGCGTCACGGGATGTTTCTTCTGGACGCCAATGGGAACCCGATTGAAGGCCACGCGGAGGTACTCGCGCATCCGTTGCACCCGATCGTGCTGGGCCCCTTTGAGCCATGGAAGAACTGTATAGCGTGGGAAGAAATCGGCCCAACCCTCAAACGTCTTTGGGACCTGAATACCGAGCTCGAAAGCTTTCTTCATGACGGGAGAGCCGGGATAAGGAGTGAAAATATTAGTCCAGAACTCGGCCTGCGGATAGCGCCGGCAGATGTTCATGATGAGGCTGATCGATTCGCGGCGTTCTATCTTCCGTTTCTCCAGGAAAGCCGAAGATCATGTTGAAAGAGGGCCGGATGCCCGCCTGGCTCAACATATCGGCGGCTAAGTAGATGGTCTCGAGTTTTTGAAAATCCTTATTCATCAGGTGAAGAATTTTTTTCGACCCGGAGTCGGCGCCTTGCGCAACTTGAGACAAACCAGCTCGACGAAGCAGTTTCAACTCCTCTACCGTCAAGCGAGTGACCAGATTGGTTGAGGCCTGAATACTCCAATCGAACTTCACGCCGGTGCGGACGAGGCCTTCGGCGATTTTGACCGCGCGATCGCGATCTACCAGGAAGTTGTCATCCACCACCCACAGCAACTGAAGCCCATAGCGCGATACGAGATCGCTGACTTCCTCGACGACCTGATCCGCATCGAGGGCATTCCACTTGCGTCCGTAGAGGCCTTCGTTGGTGCAGTAGGCACAGTTGAAAGGGCACGCGAGGCTCGAGGTGTACATTGCCCAGCGACGCCCGCAAACACGCTCATAGGCATCGAAATCCGCCAGATGATAAGCCTTCGGCGGCAGCTCGCGTAGGGGCTTCAGCGGACGTGCAGTGTTGAAGGTAAGCTGCCCATTTTCCTTGTAAGCGACACCTGGTATGCCTTTGAACGAATCGCCGGCTTGGATGCGCTGCATCATCTCGACCAGAGCCTCTTCGCCTTGTCCGACAACGATTGCATCGACATGGGGGCACGCTAGAGTCTGGTCGGGCAATAGCGAAGGATGCCAGCCGCCGAGAATCACAGGTTTCTCAGGATAAGCCGCTTTCGCAGCCTTCGCAATTTGCGCGGTCTCTCGAATCATCGGTCCAGTGACTAGTGAAACCGCGAGGCAGAGCGAGTCTTCGAGTTCTTTAATTACCTGCTGCTGAAAATTGGGCGTGATCGTCGAATCGATAATTCGAACTTGATAGCCGGCTCGCTCAAGAGGCGTGGCGAGAGCCAGAATTGCCAAAGGCGCGGTTGCCTCTTGGCTCGAGAATGCAGGAAAGAAAAAAAGAACCTTCTTCGTCATTGTGCAATTGCCTTAGATTCAGGCGATTATTTCCTTACGACCGGCCGGCGAGAGAAGGACTTTGTTCAACACATGTTCAGTATGGGAACGGATAAGAATTTAGGGTGTTCTAAAGCTGTAAATAAAACGTAAACGGGGAGAAAGGCTTAAATCGCATGTGCGAAGCTTCCACGGAATTCGAGCATCATGTGCGGCGTCCGGGCAGGTGAGGAATCACCAATCGCCGCACTTACGCCGAACAGGTTAGTCTCTGTCGTCCTCGCGCCTGGCCTCATCCGCATCTTCTGCCAGATCGTGCAACAGCTCAAAGAACTCGTCCGACTGGCCGATGAAGAGCCCCATGGCGGTCAAGAATTTGACCACGGCCCTGGCGATCCCCTTTGTCTCGGTAGGACGAATGATCGAGCATTTGGGGAGCTTTCGACTGAGGAATGGGCATGGCTCAGGCATGATCAGATTCGTTTGGAACAACTGCCCGCCGAAAGGAGGGGCATTCAGGTTCGGAAATACCAAACCGTTAGTGGGATCGGTCAGAGGAGGAGCATTGCCGGCCTTGTCATGCCAGGTTTGGAAGTGCATTGTCTCAGTGGGACCGATGCTGATCAGGATTCGCAACACTTCCACGCTGCTGGCTCTCTGCGCCATCGCAGGGTAGAGGCTGTTGCCGCCTTGTTCGATCGTCGGCATGTGGAAGCCCGCCGTGTTGGCGATCGCTTGAAGATGGTCCTGAGGGCTGAGGTCGGCATCGGTTCTGGGGATTGCCGGAAACTGGCCCTTGAACAAACCCGGCACTGCTTGGGGAAATACGAAGCTTGGGATCGAGGTCGGGGTTATTCGTGCTGCTGCGATACCGAGTCCACCAACTGGTGTCGAGAGTAAGCTGCATGAGATTTGTGAGCCGTGGCTTTCCGCTCGATCCCGTCGCCATACTACCCGGCAGAGTGCGAAACCGCTCCAGATCGACTGGATCGGCGCCCTTGGAAGCCAGGTAAGCGTTAAGAAACTTGAAGTGACTGATCTCATCGTCGGTATTGTCGTGAACGTACTGGGGGAAGTCTGAATCCAGTACTTCAAGCGCAGCGGTGTAAGCTGGATTCCCGGTCCCCCCTGGAACCTCACGGTCTTGGATCCCCCCGAGTTCGTTGTACTGCACCCAGAAGTCGGTCTCGAGGATTTCGGCCGCAGCAGCGAATCGGAGCATCGCCGCGTCCCCCTTGGTCAGACGACCGCTACCCTCCCCGCGTTCGTCGCCGAAGGCGGGTAGCCCGCTGACCAGAATCCCGGCGCTTGCTGCCGCCCCAGTCGCGAGACTACCTCGCAGAAACGAACGGCGATTTTTAACCTCATTGGTATTACTCGCTTTCATGCAATTCTCCTTATGTGCTCTGCATCGTTCAGAGCCCGCTCCAGTGTGTGGCAATAAGGCTTTGGAGTTGTAGACAATCAGTAAATCTTTTGTAACTGCAACCCGATCACCCGTACCAGTACTTCAGAAATTAGGCATCGCTGAACTGCTCAGGGAATCCTATGTCAAGAAACTCCCCCGCTCATGCGCAACTTGATTGTGATTTTCGGAGATCAGCTGAACCGTTCGTCCGCGGCCTTTGATGACTTTGATAAAAGCCAAGATGCAATCTGGATGGCCGAAGTGGAACAGGAAGCGAGTCACGTATGGTGCCACAAGTTGCGTATTGCCTTCTTCTTCTCCGCGATGCGTCATTTCCGTGACATCCTTAAGGAAGATGGCTTCAGAGTTCACTATCACGAGATTCATGAGCATCAATCTGAAGATGCCGGCCCTGATTTTTTCTCGATTCTCCGCCAGGATGCTGGTCATTTAGAACCTCAGCATCTCGTTGTTGTTGAACCGGGAGACTACAGGGTTAGGGCTGGCCTTCAACGCTGCGCCGAGGGACTGCAGGTTGCATTGGAAGTGAGACAGGATCGACACTTCTTATGCAGCACGAAGGAGTTTGCAGAGTATGCGCAAGGCAAAAGCCTGGTGCTTGAGTACTTCTACCGCTACATGCGGAAGAAGCACAAAGTCCTGATCGATGCGATGGGGGAGCCAGTCGGAGGAGCCTGGAACTACGACAAACAGAATCGTGAGCCCCTGAAAGTGGAACCTCCAGAGACAATAAGACCAGGAGTTTTTCCGCCCGACGCAGTTTCGCAGGCAGTGATCCGGGTGGTAGAAAAACGCTTTTGGAACCATCCAGGTTCGCTGAGCAATTTCAATCTACCGGTGACCGCTGAAGACGCATCTAAGATGCTTGAGGAGTTTGTAAGGCATCGCCTGGCGCTGTTCGGTAGCTTTCAGGACGCCATGCGAATCGGTCAACCTTTTCTCTATCACTCCCGGCTTTCCGCGCTTTTGAACGTCAAACTTCTAGATCCGAGAGATTGCATCGCCGCGGCCGTAAAAGCGTATCAGAGTAAGCTTGCTCCGCTGAATTCGGTTGAAGGATTTGTCCGGCAAATCCTTGGCTGGAGGGAATTCGTCCGGGGAATTTATTGGCTTAAGATGCCTGAATATCAGGAGCTCAACTTCTTCGAACACAAGGAGCCCTTGCCGCACTTCTATTGGGATGGCGAGACGGACATGCGCTGTATTCATGAAGCCATGCAGAGCGTTCTCGCAAACGGGTACGCTCATCACATCCAGCGCCTGATGGTGCTGGGACTCTTCGCACAACTTTACGGAGCAGACCCGCGGTTATTCCACGAATGGCATATGGCCATGTATCTCGACGCGATCGACTGGGTCTCTCTTCCCAATGCTCTCGGGATGAGCCAGTATGGCGACGGCGGCATTATTGGAACAAAACCTTACTGTGCAACCGGTAACTACATCAACAAGATGAGTAATTACTGCCGGAATTGCCGTTACGATCCCAAGATCGCGGTAGGAAAAGACGCGTGTCCGTTCACGAGTCTCTACTACGCTTTTCTGGACCGTCACTTCGACAAACTCGTCAACAATCCGCGCCTGAAGTTTCAGCTTGCAAGCGTCACCCAGAAAAGAAGGGACGCGAGCACAATGCAACAAATCCATAAGCGAGTGTCAGACTTAGAATTTGAGTGGCAACGCCGCAGGAGCAATGGCGATTAAGTCCGAAATTCTTTCCGATACCAGCAACCAGGATGCTCTAAAGATCTTTCACGCACCGGTTCGTGAATGGTTCCAGGCGGTCTTCGCGGAACCCACTCGCGCTCAGCGGCTTGGTTGGGCGGCTATCGCGAGCGGCAACTCCGTTTTGATCCTGGCGCCGACCGGCAGCGGCAAGACACTGGCTGCGTTTTTGTGGTGCCTGGATCAGCTGATGTTCAGAAAGAGAGCGGAAAAAGAGAAAGGCTGTAGAATTCTTTACGTTTCACCCATTAAGGCGCTAGCAGTCGACGTCGAGCGAAACTTGCGCGCACCGCTGGTTGGCATTTCGCAAGCCGCCAAACGATTAGGAATCGAGATTTATGAGCCGAAGATCGCGATCCGGACAGGTGATACGCCCTCCGCTGAACGTTCCCATTTCGCACGTCATCCGGCCGACATTCTCATCACCACACCGGAATCGCTTTACTTGCTGCTCACGTCGAATGCGCGCGACGCTTTACGCTCGATTGAAACGGTAATAATAGATGAAATTCATGCGCTGATTCCAAATAAGCGCGGCTCACATTTTGCTCTCTCTCTTGAGAGATTGGAAGTAATTTGCGGCCGCAAGTTGCAGCGGATCGGGCTTTCTGCTACCCAACGTCCGCTCGAAACAGTGGCGCAGTTCCTGGTAGGCGCTTCGACCTCAAAAAAGGCGTCACCAGATAAAGAATCGGAAGAACTCGTACCGGGTCTGGAATCGCCTTCTGTCCTGCCTGTATTTCGACCAGTTAACATCGTCGACGCGAGCGAGCCGAAGCGTCTTGAGTTGGAAGTCCGAGCGCCTATAGAGGATATGACGCGTCTGGATGAACTCGATACGTTGCCGAGCGGTCCCGCCTCGCAGGCACCTGTTCGCCCTTCGATTTGGAGTGCGGTTCATCCGAAACTGCTGGAGCTGGTACGGGAACATCACTCCACTCTGATTTTTGTCAACAGCAGACGGTTGGCGGAACGCGTTTCAGGTGCAATCAACGAATTGGCTGGAGAAGTGGTTGTTCGTGCTCATCACGGCAGCGTCGCAGCGGCGCAGAGGAAGGAAATTGAAGAGCGACTAAAGATGGGGACGTTACGAGGCTTGGTCGCGACATCGTCCCTTGAATTGGGGATCGACATGGCAGCTGTCGATCTCGTCGTGCAAATTGAGTCACCGCCTTCGGTGGCAAGTGGTATGCAGCGGGTCGGACGGGCGGGTCACCAGGTCGGCGGTGTGAGTTCCGCGGTGATTTTTCCAAAATACCGGGGCGATTTAGTCGCTTGCGCGGCGATCACTCGCGCCATGTACGAAGGCAAGGTGGAATCGGTCAGCTACCCTCGAAACGCGCTGGATGTGCTCGCACAGCAGATAGTCGCAATGGTGGCGATAGATAACTGGGACACCGATGAGCTTTTTGCCGCGGTGCGCCGAGCAGCGCCGTATGCCGCACTCCCGCGAGCCGCTTTCGACGGAGTACTCGATATGCTCTCGGGCCGTTACCCGTCGGATGAATTCACCGAGCTGCGTCCTCGCATCACTTGGGACCGCATTGCAAATAAGTTAACAACTCGCCAGGGAGCTCGCCTGGTGGCAATCGTGAATGGCGGCACGATACCGGATCGCGGACTTTACGGCGTTTTTCTTTCGGGCGCAACTAAAGGCGCCCGAGTAGGCGAGCTAGATGAAGAAATGATCTTCGAAAGCCGGCCTGGTGACACCATCATTCTCGGCGCGACTACCTGGCGCATCGACGAAATCACTCACGATCGCGTGCTAGTCTCTCCGGCGGCCGGCGAGCCCGGGAAGATGCCGTTCTGGCGGGGTGACTCGAGCGCAAGGCCTGCCGAGTTCGGGAGACACATCGGGCAGATGATCCGTGAGCTGCTGGCTCTTCCCCGCCCCGTCGCGATAACGAAGCTTATCGAAGATCATAGTTTGGATCAAGCCGCCGCCGAAAATGTCCTGCAGTATCTTGACGATCAAGCCGCCGCAACACGCCGTGTGCCGAGCGATCAGGACATCGTGATAGAGCGTTGTCGGGACGAATTAGGCGACTGGAGGGTTTGTGTCTTAACACCATTTGGAAGCGGTGTCCATGCGCCGTGGTGCATGGCGGTCACTTCGCGCATCCGCTCCGAACGCGGCATCGAAGCTGAATCCATGTGGTCCGATGACGGCTTCGTCGTGCGTCTACCCGAGACCGAAACACCGATCGACAGTGAGATTCTCATTCCTTCTGCTGCCGAATTGAAGGATCTCGTGGTTCGCCAACTTGGCTCGACTTCGATGTTCGCTGCGAAATTTCGAGAAGCGGCAGGTAGAGCGCTGCTGCTGCCCAAGCGACGGCCTGGCATGCGCGCTGCACTTTGGCAGCAAAGAAAGCGCTCCGCCGATCTGCTCAGCGTTGCGTCCCGGTTCTCTTCCTTCCCTATACTGCTCGAAACATACAGAGAGTGCCTTCGTGACGTACTTGATATCAAATCGAGCGCACAGATTCTGACCGATATTCAGAATGGCAAAATCCGTATTCACACCGTCGACTCCGAGCGCCCGTCACCGTTTGCCTCCGCGCTGCTGTTCTCCTACGTGGCGAATTATATTTACGACGGCGATGCTCCACTTGCGGAGAGGCGAGCGCAAGCGCTATCGATCGATCAATCGCAGCTAGAAGAGATTCTAGGCAGCACCGATTTCCGGGAGCTCCTGGACAAGAGCGTCTTGGAGGAGGTCGAGGCGCGATTGCAGGCCGTCGACCCCGAGTATCAGGTTAGACACGCCGACGGTCTGCACGACCTGTTGCTACGGCTTGGTGATCTTTCGGAACCGGAAATTGTTGCTCGTTCCGTGTCGCTCGAAGTAGCACATATGATCAACAGTCTGGTTTCGACACGTCGCGCGCTTCCCATTCGAGTCGCAGGCGCGGCGCGCTACATTCCGGTGGAGTATGCAGGAAAGTATCGCGAAGGCTTGGGCATTCCGATGCCGCCGGGAGTACCTGAAGCATTTCTCAAGCCAGGTGACCGGCCGGTTTTGGAACTAATTCGGCGCTACGCACGAACGCACGGACCATTCACGACAGACGATGTTGCTAAGCGGTTCGGTTTGCCGCCAGCCGTTGTGGAGGCTACGCTGAAATCCCTTCACGCGTCGGGCGTGTTGTACGAGGGGGAGTTTCGACCGGGCGGCGTTCATCGCGAGTGGTGCGATCCGGATGTTCTGCAGCAGGTGCGGCGCCGGACCCTGGCCCAATTGCGGCGCGAGGTTGTTCCGGCGGAACAGAGAACCTTTACACGTTTTCTATGCCGTTGGCAAGGAGTCACTGCACCACGGCGAGGGCTCGACGCGCTTTTGGATGCGATAGAGATTCTGCAGGGCGCGCCTCTTCTCGTATCTGACTTGGAGCTGGAGATTCTTCCCGCTCGCATTACAGAGTATCGCCGCGAAGATCTCGACGCATTACTTGCGTCGGGCGAGGTGCTCTGGGTCGGGGTTCAGCAGGTCGGGGACCGCGACGGCCGGATTGCTCTGTATTTGAACGAATCTGTCGCTAAGCTGCGGTCCGTTGAAGCTGAGAAACCAGAGCCGCGCGCCTTATCTGAACGAGCCCAGAAGATCGTGGAAGTATTGCGAAGTCGAGGAGCAACGTTCTTCTCAGAATTACACCAGGCGTGCGGAGGCGGCTATCCGGGAGATACGCAAGACGCAATCTGGGAGCTAGTCTGGTCCGGACAAGTGAGCAATGACACTTTTCATCCGCTGCGCAATCTGGTCCGCACTGAAGACTCGCGCAGCAAGCGGAGCACTCCTCAAGATGGACCTCCCGGTTCCCCCGAGTTCCTTCGTCGGTTCCGCGCGCGAACCGGACAGCGCAAGATGCCGGAGGGCAGATGGTCCCTGGTCGAGCAACGCTTCGGGCTACAAAGAACTTCCTTCACCGAGCACACGGCCGCCGTCGCGCAACAGATGCTGGTTCGATATGGCATCGTGATGCGCGAAACGGCGGCAGCCGAAGATATCCCGGGCGGATATCCATCGATCTACCCCGCACTAAGGACGATGGAAGAAGGAGGCTGGATCAGACGAGGAATGTTTGTGGCCGGTATGGGGGCGGCTCAATTTGCCACCGCTGCCGCAGTAGACATGCTCCGCGGTCTCAAGGCTAATCCCGAGCACGCTGAAGCCATTCATCTGGCCTCGACAGATGCCGCCAACCCTTACGGAAACCTTCTGCCCTGGACGAAAGTCGCGGGCCTTGAAGGAACAGCCCACGGGATGGCTCGAACTTCTGGAGCCAGTGTCGTGCTGGTGGATGGCGAATTAGCAGGTTTTTTGCGGCGAAGGAACAGCGCTATTCGAGTCTTTCTGCCCGACGAAGAGCCAGAGCGTTCCAAAGTTGCAGCCGCGCTTGCTCGTAAGCTGGCTGAGGTAGCAGCGCAGCGAAGGAGCCGCCGGAACGGTCTACTGATCAGCAGTATCAACGATCAGCCCGTCTCAGATCACTTCCTGGCGAGATTTCTGGAGGATGCGGGATTCTCGCCTTCTGCCGCAGGATTCCAGATGAGACGTGTCTTCGCCGTCCCCGAACCCGCCGAACTGGATGAGGATCCAGACGAGGGCGAAGTTGAAGAAGAGCCGCAAAATGCCGGAAGGTGACACGATTTGGCGCGCGGCACGCGCTCTGCAGCGCGGGCTGGGCGGGAAGACTGTTACGGGTTTTGAAACCGCTCTCCCGAAGCTTGAAAGAGTGAATCACGATTCTCCTATCGCCGGACGAACAGTCGAGTCCGTCACATCCTCGGGCAAGTGGATGGAGATGCGTTTCTCCGGTGATTTGATTCTGTTGACGCATATGCTGATGAGCGGAAGTTGGCACATCTATCGCCCAGGCGAGCGATGGCAGAAAAGCCGCTATAACATGCGGGTCGTTGTCAGCACAAGCGATTTGCTGGCGGTGGCGTTCAATGTCCCCGTTGCGGAGTTTCACGACGAAGCGTCGCTCGCGAGGCGTCGAGGATATAAAGACCTTGGGCCAGAGCTACTGCAAAAAGATTTCCATGCGGCAGCAGCGGTCGCCAGCTTAGCTTCGCGCCCGGAGATGGAAGTCGGGAGCGCACTGCTGGATCAATCGCTCATGGCCGGTCTGGGGAACGTATTTAAATCGGAAACCTGCTTCGTCAGCCGGATCAATCCATTTCGAAAGGTCGGCAGTCTGAGCGAGGTCGAACTCGAGAATCTGGTTTCAACGGCGAAAAAGCTGATCGGGATGAACGTAACGGATGTATCCGGAAACCAGATTGTCACCTACACAGGATTTCGACGGACCACGGGACGGGCTGACGAGAGGGCTCGACTTTGGGTTTATGGAAGGACTGGAGAGCCGTGCCGTGTATGCGGCAATCCAATCCACTCGCAAAAGCAAGGGCCAGAGGTGCGACGGTCTTTTTGGTGCCCAATTTGCCAAAAGCCGTAAGGATTTCGCATTTTCAGCGGAGTTTTTACCGCCTATAAAAGGGAGGTGGGTAAAAACGCCGTGAGAACTTTCATCGGATTTGCCGGGTGAGATCGAAGCCCAGAGTCAAGCCTCCCAGGGTGTCCGCGCTCGGCTCGTTCAGGAATTGCGCACGTGTACCCGCGCGCTGAGAGACGGTTGTTCCGGGACTGGTTGTGAGGCCCAAAGTGAACGAGTGACGCCAGATCTTCTTCTGAATTCCAAACGAGAAGACCGGGCGGTGAATCCCAAGTTCTTGAGCATTCACCAGAGTCGGTATGACCTCAGCGAGCAGCGCTACCGATGGTCGGACGTCGATGGCCAGACCTGTGCCCAGCGAGAAGGCGTTCACTCCAGGGACATCCGGTATCTGACTGGAGAGAAAACCTGATGGCTGTTGCAAACGCCGGTCATTGAAAGACACCGTGGGCACGAAATAGAGCTGCGCGCGCGATGTGAGGCTACGGGAAATGATCGCTTCGATGTTCTCGGTGTAATTCTTCCGGAAATTGTCCTGGCCTTCGATGGACACACGGACCATCAGATTCAAGGGACCTCCTTTGCGCTCCTCCACGAGGTTATAGCCGGCCATCAACTGGATTGGACGATTGATCAGCGAAGGGGCCCGGAAGACGCTTACGGAAAGATTATCTGTTACGCCATATCTGAACCCAAAAGACGGAATGGCAACCCCGTCGAGACCAAACAACTGCGCGCCGCGCTCGGTTCCAGTGAAGGCAGGATCGTAGGGAAATCTATGAGCGAAGTTCACGTAAACTCCATGACGATCAGTCGGCCTACCGGTGGGCAGGCTGACGAGGACATCATCGCCCGGTTGGTAGATGTCTGGTTTGGGTTGTTCTGCTGGAGCATTGGTGTTGCTTGTCGAGACACCGCTGTTTGCGCCCGGAGCGAGCGAACGAACGTACGTCACCAGGCTTGAGATCTGTTCATCATTGAGCTTGCCTGACCACGCGGGCATATTGCCCTTGCCGTTTCGAATGACCGTTTCCATGGCGCTCGGGCTCATGCTTTTCTGGAAAGCGGGATCAGTAAAGTTGGGTGTTCCAGAGGATTTAATGCCCTTGCCATCAGGTCCGTGGCACCTCGCGCAATTGTTGGAGAACAATGCAGCTGCCGTTGAAGCTGGAGTTCCGGACGATTCCGATTGGATCTCTTTAACAGTCTTCGCGGAAACATCGATCAGATACTGCTTCCCGTCTCTAGTTAGGACAACCGTCGATTGTGAGTCGTTTGGAAACGAGATGCCGAGAAGTTTTTCGAGATCCTGAGGAGAGCGTTCAGAGGTCTGGGCCACTGCGGCGACCGCCACAACGGCAAGAAGCGAAATTATGCGAAACTTACTAAAATTCATTTTGACTAATACAGATGCACTTATCGTGTGCTTCCTGAATTAGTCTAGATTCGAGGTGACTCGAGGATGGTTATCACGTTGTGAAACTTTGGTAAAGTAACCCATCAATCCTTTGAGTTACTTTAGTGCTACGTGGACCAATTCGGGCTTGGCCGGTGCTTCAGACGTGAGTGGAAGGCGCATTACGAATCGTGCGCCCGGAGCGGGTTTTTTCTCCACCCACAGATCACCACCGCTATCCAGGACCGACTGCCTCGAAAGAGCCAACCCCAATCCGAGCCCGTTTTTCTTGCCGAAGCTCGCAAAGGGCCGGAACAGGTTGGGCCATGCCTCATCCGAGATACCCGATCCCGAATCCTCGACGAAAACTTTCAGGCTGTCCGGCGCCAGCTGAACGCTGATCTGCACGTTTCCACCATCCGGCATGGCATCCATCGCGTTGCTGATCAGGTTCACGAACACGCGTTCCAGGCGATCCCTGGATACGACCACTTCCAAATTTTCCGGGATTTCGGCAGTAATAGAAACGGACTGCAGTTCCGCACTTCGTATGAGCCCGTCGCGCGCGGAAGCAACGATATCGAAGAGCTTGCACGTTTCTACTGGTTTGTTTTTGGCTCTTGACACGTCGAGCAGCTCTTGCAGTAGTTCCTGAATGCGTCGTGACGAATTATAGATATTTGCAGCAAGTCTACGCTGTTGCTCGGAGGAGAGCTCCGCATCGACCAGCATCTCGGCACCTCCGTAGATTGCTGCCAGCGGATTCCGCAAATCATGCACGATCGAGCTCGAAAGGCGGCTTATCGTCGATAGCTGTTCCTGGCGGATGAGATCCTCGCGCGCGCGCTGAATCGAGTCGCACATCTGATTGAAAGTCGTGGCCAAGCGGCCGAGTTCGTCATCTGTCTCGACCGGCACGCGATAATCATAGTTCCGGCGGGCAACTTCTTCGGCTGCCCGATCCAAGGTTCTTACCGGTTCGAGTACGCGTCTCGAGAGAAGGTAAGTCAGAGCCAGCGCGACAATAATTCCGGCTGTCCAAAATACAGCGACATTGCGTCGCAGCCCTGCCAAGGTGGCCTGCGGTCCGGCAAACGAGCGGACGACAAAGAGCTCTCCTATGGTATTGCCCGCGGCGTCCGGCAACGGTTTGCCAAGTAGGAGATAGTCTTGAGCGTGCAGCCTGACTCGGCGGACACTCCCGCTTATGCTTTTCGCCCAACGCAGCTCGGAGGCAGTGATTCCGGGCAAGGTTCCTGCTATGACCGAGTCGGAGCTCACAAACGCAAAGTCTGTACCGTGTGTCGAGGTCTTCAGGTCATCGGCCAACTTGTTATCTATATCGAAAGCAATAAGCAGCACGTTGAGTAATGCCTGATCGTGTTCCGCCTGCACGTACACGGGCGTGAGAACGACGTAATAAAGGTGAGTCTGGCGCGCGGCGTAACCAAAAACCTGTTTGGGGAAGCGCAAACGAGCAGCTCGTATGAGAGTCGGATTGACGGCAAACTCACGGCGCCCGCCCAGAGAAGTGATGACTTTGCCGTCCGGATCCAACACAAGGAAGCTGGCATCCTCATCGGAAACCTTCGACCATAATTGTTCTGCCGTATCGCGGATTGTGGCCTGGTCGCCCGTCGTGAATGCGGCCCGGACGTCCGACATGGAACTCATCACGCGACTGATCTCGGTCAAATTGTGGACTTTAGCGGCCCAGAGCGACTGGTAGGCCTGCAGGCTGGTTCGAATTTCCTCTTCCAGGCTGTGCTGGCTGACAGCGGCTGCATATCTCTGCACCATCCAGCCCGTGAGCGCGAAAACGACGGTCACAGCCAGAGATGTCGAGACGAGAATGCGCCAGAGCAGCGAGCTCCCTCGGAAGGGAAAAATTTTCATCTCTTTAGTACAGAATATCCATCTGTCTGGCCTGCGTTAGGAGGATAGTCTTGGCCGTATTTGTTTTTGTGAGCGATGGGTAGATATCCGGCTTCTGAAATGGTGGCTGTCGCGACTTCTACCGGCTTGGCGTCTTCCCCGACAACTAAGTCTTGCGTCAACTTCGCGAGATTTTCCGGCGTTGCGCGTTCATAAAAGAAATGTAACTGATATTTACCAGGGCTCACGTTGGGAAGTGAGTAGTGCCCGTCCCGATCTGTCGTCGTAAAGTGATTTGAATTCACGACCACGATAATCGCTGACATGGAGGGATGAATATTGCAAAAGACGCGAACTATGCCCGGCCTGTCAAACCGGACTGTTCGCGAGGATCCGGGGGGATACAACGCTACATCAAAAATCTGGCCATCATAATTTGAAAAGGCATTGTGAAAGATCGGGTCGAGATTGGGGAAATCTACACTAGTTCCAGTCTGGACGACAAGAACATGCGGAGAGAATCGCTTGTCCTTCTGGAGCATTTGCGCATGCTTGCGCACCACGTGCAGTACTGGCTCGCCGGTTGATGTAAGCCAGACGACTACGCCCGAAAAGTCGCCCTTCTTCTTGGTAGTTGAATCGCTGGATTGGGTCAAGCGAGTGCAGCCGGTGACGGTGGCCGCATGAATCTGGCCGGACAGAATGGCTGCCCACAGGAATGCGAGGGTTCCGACGAATTTTTTTCTAGAAGAGATAGCCCACCGCAAGGTCATAGTGATTCTGCAATCCTGCAACCCCGGAAAAGGAGCGCGTCCGCATCTGTAAAGCTTCAAGGCTGACTACAACGTTCGGACCCAGATGATACATGACGTTGCTGGCATAAGTCCAGTTATGCACGATGTTTGAAGCAGCGAGGAATGGGCTGTGATCGTTTTCCAGGCCGGTAAAGACATTGAAAGTCAAGCGATTGGTGATTGGGAAGGCAACCTGAGCCCAACCGCCAGCACTGTTTACCGGTCGAACATCACCGGTGCGTGTGATTGTAAATCCGTTGCCCAGTGCGCCGAGACCGGCTACATTCTGGCCCTTGAATACAGTGCCGCTGAACTGCAGGTGGGAAGCCGGAACAACAAGCCAGTCCAATGAGCCTATATGCGAGCCGACCGAGGTCCCCGCGACGTGAGTTGTGCTCACGTGAAAGCCGGGAGCAAACTCGAATCTCCTGGTGTCATCAAATTTGTGCCAAAACGCAAAGCGGCCCTCGAGCGCGGGGCGCGCTTCCTCCAGAGTGCTCGCCAAGGAGGTTGGGATTGTCGCATAACTCTCCTCTGTCTGCATGACGGAGAGTTGCCCCTTGAAACCTGAGTTGATTCCAAGCTTTACTCTTTCTTCGTAACGCGCTTGCGGCAGCCACAACCATAAGTTGCCGGCGCCCGCGAGCGGAGGGATTCCCACTTCCGCCAGAGAGTCAGGCTGGTACGGTGAAACTAGAGGTTTGTCCTGTCCGATCGAGAAGCTTCGATTTTCCCAGTCGAATGAAATATCCGCCCGGCGGAGCCGAAGCCGAAGATATTCGGGGTCGGAGGAACCGCCGTAGAAATCCATTGTTATAGATCCGTTGACACGGCCATTCCCGGGCAAGTGCGGACCCTGGAAATCCAGGCCCAACAACGTCTGCCGGACGGTGGCGCCATCCCTGCTCGGGCCCGTCAGTAAGTTGTAGTTATCCGAGTATTCAGACGCATTGCCGGCGCTATTGGCAAAGGCGTTGAAAAGCAACATCCCATTCAGCTGTATGGGGAATTTGTGCGCGGCCTCGACCTTAGTTTGCGCCTGCTCCGCCGTTCGCTGTTCCTCGACCGTAACTCGCTCGTCCAGAGATGGCTGCTCTGGTTTGGCAGCATCAGCGGTTACCGAATGGGAATTGTCAGAGCGCGACGCCGCGAGTTCCTGACGCAAGGCTCGAACATCCTGCGCGAGCTCTCTATTTTGCCTCTCGAGGCTATCTAATCTTTCGAGAATCTGCTTCATCACGGCTGAAGAGCCGGCGCTCTCCTGAGCACAGACCTTCATCGTGAAAATGACAAGCATGAACGTCAGCCTATGGCGCATATAACAGACCTTTTAACGTGTGGCGTATTTCAGCAGGCGAATAGGGCTTACCAAAGAAGGCATCCGCTCCGAGGTTGCGAACGCGGTTACGGACGTCGGGGTCAGTGTCTCCGCTCACGACTATGATGGGCAACTTCCGATACTTGTCCTGAGCACGTATTGCGACTACAAGATCAAAGCCGTCCAGAAAAGGCAAATGAAGATCGGTGATGACCGCGGCCAACTCGGGGGTCCCAGTCTGCAGCAACTCCAAGGCACGCCGTCCGTTCGTCAGTACCTTGACACCCAGTCCGTCGATAGAAGCTAACGCGATCTCGAGAGGCGCTGTATCATCGCTATCTTCGACGATTAAAACGAATGGCATGGAGCCTTGGCGGCCTTCACGGAAGGAAGCGATAGCCTACCCCGTGCACCGTGACGAAATGCCGCGGTATGTTCGGGTCCGGCTCTAGTTTCTGCCGCAGCCGCACGACGTGGGCATCGACAGTCCGGCTGTTTGGATAAGACTCGTATCCCCAAACCGAGTTGAGAATGACATCGCGTGTCAGCGCACGATCCGGATTATGGAGGAAATAGAGAAGTAGGTTGTACTCCGCCGGCGTCAGTTTAATATCGTGGCCGCGGCGCTTGGTATTCCTGCGATCGACATCGATCTCCACATCTCCGAAATGAAGAACCTTTGTATCGGCCGAGGTCCGGCGCAGTAAAGCCCTTATTCGCGCCAGCAACTCCCGCGTGCCGAAAGGCTTTACGATGTAGTCATCCGCCCCCATTTCGAGCAGCAAGACTTTATCGATTTCTTCGCCTACAGCACTCAGAACTATGATCGGCGTCTGTATCCTGTCGGCGCGCAGCTGTTTGCAAACCTCCGCTCCGCTCATTCCCGGCAGCCGGAGATCGACCAGTACAAGGTGCGGTTTGAGTGTTAGCGCCTTTTCAAATCCGGTTTTGCCATCGGATGCAAAAATGGGAATGAAATTCTCTCGTTCGAGCATCACGCCGATGGTGTCACGCAGGCTCTCATCATCGTCGATGACAAGTATTGTTTGCATCGCAGTTGATATTCTAACTTGCTTTGCCGATTACCTCTCGCTTGCCGAATGTATGCTGGCGTTCTTTTACCGTATTTTTACATCATTCGGACGAGCGGGTAATAATCTCGTAGAGCGTGAAGATTTTCATCCGGCTATTATCGTGTTTTTTCAAGCGTGGTGACACTCGGCTGTTGCGCTGCCCACACCAACATCGAAACCGCGGTCCAGTAAATCAGGTTCAGCGGGAAAACTAATAAGTAAGCGATGCCATTAGATCCGACCAGCAAACCGAAAATCCAGGCCCCGATTGAACGACGCCACCGCTGATTGTACGAAAGGGCGTAGTGCGACCAGAGAAGAACTAAACTGAGAGTTACAAATAGTCCGCACCAGCCGAAATTCGCGAGAATCCGCCAATAGAAGTTCTCAGAGAATCCTCCGGCTCCAAACAGTAGCGTTATCGGCGAGGACACATCGAGCATGGCCTCATCGGGTAGAAGGTTAGAGACGTGAGTCGCCGCGCTACTACTCTTCGCAGGATAAAGAGAGGTGACGCCATCCGCGGCTTGCGCGGCGAGAAATAACGCCGTAACCGCCGTGATCAAACATAGAGCCACGGCAATCGCAACCGAAATTCTCAACACATTGAACCGTGCAGGCGAGCTGTACGACCGCAGGCGGAATAGCAGCAGGTACAGGCACATGAACAGGGCGGTCGCATATCCGGATAGTGACAGCGTGCCGATGAGCATAGTGATGTAGATTGAGCTCCGCATCTTCCAGGCTCCAGCTCGACCGCTAAGTGATAAGACCAATAAAAACAAGCACAGGCATGCATACCCATTCGGGTCGTCGAGAATGCCTCCGAATCTGACTAGAAGGCCGGGGTAGCTGAGAGCGGGATAACGGAGCCCAGAAACGGCGAAGGCCACCGTTGCCAGCCAAAAAGGAAACGTTACCCAGAAGGTCACACGTTCGAACGCCATCACCGTTTTACCGAAGCTATGTATCGGACCAAACGTAAGCGGAACGACGAAGATGCACAGCGCCCATGGCATTAGCTGTAGGGCGCAGATGCCGGTTTCATCGAGCTCTCCCGGAGATATGGCCAGCCTGATGATAAGGATCAACGCCAAAGTCAGAAGCGACCCGGCGGTGATGTAGCACAGCATTCGATACCCGCGCCTTATACCAATTGGTCCTCTCGAAAACCGAAAGAGAGCATAAAGCACAAAGACCAGGAATATCTCGTATTTGATTGCGCTCAGAGCGGCAGGTGTCGGCCCATACAGAAGGGATAAGCGCGGGTCATTGACCTGAAGAATATAGCGGTAGCTGTATTGAGCGATCGAAAAGACCCAGAGCCAAATGATGGGCCAGCAAGCATGAGTATCGGGTGTCACTCTATGGTCTGGAGCAGCCACAGAGAGCTCGCGGACTGGATCTTTACTCTTTGCGGAGACCATATTGCATCCGCAAGCCGGTAACAACCATGAGAGATTCTTGCCTAGTGGGCCTCGAACCCAAACTAAACGTTAACCGCAGTTAAGCGGTGAGGAGGTTGTAAAGAATCGGTAAAGTTCGTACGTCTACGGACAGTTGAATTGCCGGCGTCGGTTCGCATTCGCCGAATTTCTTCGGCATTACAACACTTTTACAACGTTCGAACACGCTCTATTATTGGCTGCTCTAAGTTCAGAACGTGGGTTCAGCAGACATCGGATCTATCGCTTTCGAGCTCGCTCCAGTGCAGGCGCGAGCGACTGTCTGGAGAGTAGTAAGTGTGCTCGAACGGCTGACTGCGGCGGCTTTACTGGTTCTAACCTTTCCGATTCTTCTCCTGGCCGCTGTCATCCTTGTCGCGATTTCCCGCAGGTCGCCACTTGTCGCGCATCAGCGTGTAGGGCACCGCGGGAGGGTTATCTGGGTGCTGAAGTTGCGGACCATGTGGAAAGGAGACGCAGGGAGGCGCTTTGTTTTCGTTCACCGGCTATCTGCTTCCGAATCGCCTCTACTAAACCCGGGAGCCAAGAATTTTCGCGTGACGAGCCGTTTCGCCGCCTTTTGTCGCCGCTACTCACTCGACGAATTACCCCAGCTATGGCACGTCGCTCGCGGCGAGATGTCGCTCGTAGGCCCTCGGCCGCTTACACGGGAGGAACTCGACACCCATTACGGACATGATGCTGCGCGCGTAGTCTCAAGGCAGCCGGGGCTCAGCGGGCTTTGGCAGATCACCGGGCGCAGTAGGCTCACTTATCCGCAACGCCGTCGGCTGGATCTTTTCCTGGTTCAAAAGTGGTCAATCCCGCTATACTTCAGGATCTTGCTGCTTACAGTCCCGCGCGTTTTGGCGGGGAAGGACGCGTGGTGAAAGGGTTGCAAAAACAAACCCAATCAGCGAGGCTCTGATGCGGTGCGCCATCGTCCATTACTGGCTGCTTGGAATGCGAGGCGGCGAGAAGGTCGTCGAAGAGCTTTGCCGACTGTTGCCGCAACCGGACATCTTTACCCTTTTCTATGACCCGGAACGGGTATCGCCATTTCTTCGATCACACAAAGTCACAGCGTCATTTCTAAACCCGCTGCGGCGCTTCTACCGGTCGTGTTTGCCGCTCACTCCGATTGCGCTCGAAACCTTCGATCTGCGCGGTTACGATCTCGTCATCAGTAGTGAGTCGGGCCCGGCGAAAGGAGTGTTGACCAACTCGAATACGCGTCATCTCTGCTACTGCCACACGCCGATGCGCTATTTGTGGGATCTCTATCCGGCATACTTGCATGAGTGGACGCGCTCGAGCTTAAAGCGCAGAGTGATGGCGCCTCTGGCGAACTATCTGCGACTGTGGGACGCGGCATCCGCAACGCGCGTCGATCAATTTATAGCTAACAGCCGGAACGTACAAAACCGGATCTGGAAAACCTACCGGCAGTTATCGGAAATTGTTTATCCACCCGTTGCCGTCGAGAGCTTCTATACATCTCCGCCAGAAGATTACTTTCTGATCGTTTCGGAGTTGGTGGCGTACAAACGTATAGAAGACGCGGTCCGCTGCTTTGCAAAGACGGGCAGGCGTCTTAAGATCGCCGGGAATGGTCCAGAATATAAACGGCTGAAGAGGATGTCCGCGGGCAACGTGGAGTTCTGCGGAAGAGTTTCGGATTCGCAGCTACGCGAACTATATGCGCATAGCAGGGCGATCGTTCTGCCAGGCGAAGAAGATTTCGGCATTGTCCCGGTCGAAGCGCTCGCCAGCGGAAAAGCCGTCATTGCACTGGGAAAGGGCGGCGTGCTCGAGACAGTTCCACTTTCCAATCCATGCGGAGGCGTCTTCTATTCCGAACCGGGCGCGGACAGTCTCGAACACGCGGTCGAAGAGTTCGAGCGAAAAGAAAAGTATCTGATTCCGAAAGAGCTACGTTCTCACGCCGGCCGCTTCTCCGAGGAGGTCTTCCGACGCGATATGTCGAGCATAGTGTTTGGCCCGACTCCCGTAGACGCACCGGGTCAGGGCGTTGATTTCGCCATGGGACGATCCAAATGAAAGGACTCTTGAGGGTTTCCGATGAGGCTGAATTCACGGCGAACATTCTGTGCGTCGATCAGTGCTCGAATCTAGGCAGCGGCCAACGTAAGCTCCTCGATGTGATTCCGGCATTCACTGAATACGGATGGCGGGCTTCGGTAGCGATCCCGGGCGAGGGCGAGTTCGCGGCTGTGGTTCGAAAGCGTGGATACTGCACGCACAGTTTGGGTTGCCGAACCTATACGAACGGGAACAAGCCTGTATCCGAGATTCTGAGATACGCACTCGATCTTCCACGTATTACCAATTCTCTTTCGGAACTGGTGAAGGCGAAGAAAATCGATTTGCTGTACGTAAACGGACCGCGATTGGTTCCTCCGGCGGCTTGGGTTGCATGGAGAACAGGCGTTCCTCTGGTCTTTCACTGTCATAGACGTCTGCTCCAGCAATCGGCAGTCGCACTGACCGGGCAAGCGCTAGAACTCGCGAGCGCGCATGTGATCGCCGGCTGCGACTACGCTGTGGACCCGCTCAGAGAGTACATAGAACCTAAACGGCTTCGCTTGGTCTACGACGGGGTGAGGGGGATCGCACCTCTCGCTCGGAGATTCCCAGGGAAAATACGGCGAATCGGTGTAATCGGTCAAGTAGAAGAGGAGGAGGGTCAACTGGAGTTCGTACGAGCTGCAAGGCTTGTGCTGAATCAACATCCAGACTGCCACTTCTCGATCATCGGCTCACCATTAGCTCCCGGAACTGAGTACTACGGAAGATTGATCGCCGCGAGTGAAGGGCTTCCGATTGATTTCACGGGCTGGCAAGAAAATATGTCGAAGGTTTATTCCGGCCTGGACTTACTCGTTGTTCCCTCGCTTGCATCAGACGCTACGACCCGAAGGATTTTGGAGGCATACAGTGCGGAAGTTCCGGTAGTGGCTTTCCCCGCCGGCGGAATTCCAGAGATCCTGCACAACGATGAGACAGGATTTCTCGCGGAAGCGGTCACGGTCGATGCTCTCGCACGGCGCATAGTCTCAGTTTTGCGAATGAATAAGGCGGCTGTCTGGACCGTAATCAAAAGAGCAAGAAAAGAATGGCACGATCACTTTACTCTTCGGTCATACCAGGAGAATGTCTGCGACGTGCTCGCCCAGGCGATGCAGCCGGAACACTCGAGCTACTGCGGTGTACGCAGCCGGGCGGGTGCGTTGACCACCTGAAGAGCCACCGGATATAGGGTGCGCGCAGGTTCCGATCCAGAGTCACGCGCTATTTAGCTGCCTGGGTTTACTGCTGATCAGAATCCAGAAACTGGAGCACAACGCGGCGAGCACGGAGCTTAGCACTATAATCAGAAGCCGGGGCGGCCAACTCTTTCTTTCCGGAACAACGGCGCTGTCGATCACTTGAACCAGCGGTGCAGCCTTCGCCTCATCCAACCTTGCTGCTTCGTACTGTTTCGCGAGAGCCTCGTAGAGCTGCTCGTGGTATTTGACATCCCGATACTTCCGGAGATATTCCAGCCCAGCTTGGGGTAGTTTCCCGACGGGTACTTCCGGCGCGCCGGCAACCTGTTCACCGTTTTCAAGGTTGGCCAGTTCGGATCGAAGCGAGCCGAGCTCGCGCTGTACGGCCTGGAACCGAGGATTGTCATCGGTAACGTAGGCGCGCATCCCCGCAAGCTGCGCTTGTCTGTTCAAGATCTCGGCATTGAGTTGCGAGGCGGATCTGATAAGGGCTTCTGCCTGGCCCGACGGCACAATGAGCCCGGTAACCTGCTGGGTATTGCGCAGCGCATCTTCGGCGGCTGCCAACAGCTCCTTTTCTTTCGCCACCTGTTTTTCAAAGAACAGACGCCGTTGGGATGCCTCGGTCAACGCGACTGTCGAATTCCGGTTAGACAATTCCTCAACGTAAGCATTCGCGAGTTGTGCGGCTCGCTTAGGGTCACGATCATCGACCTGGATGCGAATGAGCGTGTCTTTGCCCGCCTTTACGCTGGTTTTTCGAGCCAGGTGTTTACGAGCGTCCTGGAAATATTTGTTACCGTACACCTGTTTCAAATTGAAGCGCTTGATGAGGGCGTCTGTTATGGTACGGCTTTTCATTATTCCGACATAGAGATCCGAAGGAGTGCGGAGCCCGAAACCAGATAACAGGCTTAAGCCGGACAACCCAGGTCCTGCGCCGGCAAGTTGCGCCATCGCCGATAAGGACGATTGAGCTTCCTGCGGCGTCAGGATCACCGCCTCAGCAGTGTATTCGGCAGGGATCAACGACACTGCGACGATTGAGACCAAAGCGGTAATCAAAACCGCGCGAGCAACGGTCGCCCTGCGACGCGACAGAGCAGAGAAAAGTTCGGCAAAGGACATTTCGCCATGCTGCTCAACAGGTGCAGCGGACGTTGTGAGCTCCTCGAGCGTGCTATTTTCAACCATTAGACAGCTCCCTGAGGGTCGCGGTTCCGCAACTGGGACACTCCGGCCGCTTCACCCACACCTCTGAGAAACATCGTCAGAAGAGAGCGGCTAGCGGAGGACATTTATGGCAGCGGCACCGAGCCCGAAGTTAGCTAAGATTTGCGACCAGTCAAGCAAGCCGCGCAACAAGGTGGTCCGGTTGATATACGTGGGCACCACCAGAGTGTCACCTGGGAACATCTGAAGCGAGTCAAAACTCCTGGAGAACAGTACCGGACCTGTTTGATGGCTGATCACGGATCCATCAGCGCGGATGATGAACATATGGCTCCGGTCGGCGGACCGCGAAGGACCGCCTGCTTTCTTGAGGTAATCACCGGTTCGATAATCCTCCTGATATAAGAAGGAGGCTTGTTCGTACACAGTCCCGATTACGTTGACCGTAGACGGCCGGCTTGGAACATATAGCCGGTCGCCGTTCTCCAGCGGTAAATCCGGGAACGCATCGATTCCCAGATCTTCTGGCGCCATATTCAGGACAATGCGGCCATTCATCGCTATCTTTCTGAGATTTCCGACCAGCTCGCGCTGGCTGGCGATTGAAGTCTGAGCGGTTGCGGCTTGCTGAGGCGAGGTAACCCGACTAGACAAGTTCGAGGCAGCTTCATTCACGTCGCGCTCCAACTGGTCCAGGAACTCGTCATATCTTTTTTGCTGTTCTCGACGCGTGGACTCACGGGTGAGCTGAGTTCCATAGATGTAAGCATTAGGAGCGAGTCCACCTGCCCGAGACAACATCTGCCGCAACGTTTCACCTGGCAACGCGGTATAGAGTCCGGCCATCGCCACCTCTCCCTCGATCCTTACCAGCGTGCGTTGCTGAGAGCGTGGCACGGAGAAGTCCGCTTTAGAGAAGATCGTCACGACGTCGCCAGGAATAAGCTCCAGGTTCTGCGTTGCGTCATGCGAGAGGACGAGTTTGCCCAGATTGAAGGCGATTGTGCGAGTCGCCAGAGTTTCTCGATCAGTTCGTTCGATGACGGCGTATTCCCAATTGATTTCAGGCACTGCTGGTTGAACGTTAAAACGAGGATTGAAGGTTCGCAAAGGAGGAACATTGTCGGGCCCCATCGCAGCTCCGAGCGAGGCATCGCCCTGAGTGTTCCGCTTTTGCTCCTGAAAACTCGCCTGTATTGTATTCGTTCTGGGAGGGGCGCCGGGTGATTTCTGTCGTTCGGACGGAATCGCACCTACCGTATTTGGCTGGTTAGTCTGATCCAAGTCTTCGGAATCATCCGCATCAATCGGTTCCTCCGCACTACCCAGAGCGTTGTGCGCCTTCCAATAATCGCGGGTCAAGAGCGCTTCTTTGTCGGGAATGAGATCGCTTAGCCGCATACCTTGTTGCCAGGGAAACCTGCCAGGGCTGGCAACATTTCCACGCAAAGTGACCGCGTTCTGAAAACGCGGCACTACGGGCTGCAGCCGGACGACGTCTCCGTTACGCAGTTCGGTCCGAAGTCCTTCCGGGTTCATAGAGACATGAAGCACCTGCAGAGCTGAGCCATCGCTCACGCGTTCCACAAGCGCTTTATTCATCAGAGCGAGAGGCGAAAGACCATCGGCCATCTGCAACGCATGCTGAAGAGTACAGCCGGGCTGGATCTCATATATTGCGGGATGTCCAACGCTACCGGCGATTGCGACGCGAGGTCCTGCGGGGGGAATGAAAATGACATCTCCCGGTGCTAGCTGCGCGTCCTGCGATTTATCGCCCTCGATGAGTAGCCGATACAAATCGAAGTGTCGAACTGTTCGATCATCTCGTTTCAATTCGATGTTTCTCATGGAGCCGCGTGAAGACGGTCCACCGGATGCAAAGATGGCGTTCACCAGCGTGCTGAAAGAGCTCACGGTGTAGCTGCCAGGGCGGCGAGCTTCGCCGACAACGAAGACCTGGATCGAATGAAGCCGTGAGAGAGTTACGCTTACGTCGAAGTTCCGATAAAGATGCGATAAGCCCGATTTGATGACGGAGGCGGCTTGAGAATAATTCATGCCTTCCACCGAAATGGGGCCAGCATCCGGCAACACGATTTGGCCCGTTCTGTTGACCGTCAGGCGACGGGAGAAGTTGAGCTGCCCCCAAACTGTAACCTGCAGTTCATCACCAGGCGCAATTACGTAATCGACGCTCGAGGGCGCGCGGTCAACCGGAGCGAAGGTGGCAGGAACACGTTCAAAAAGAGTCGCGCCGAAGATGGGAAGCATCTGGCCGATGGAACCTTCGACATAACGCTGAAACTCCGTGGGGGGTTCCTTCTGCCGGTAAACGGGCTGATTTGGAGCAGGGTTGTCATTTACTCCCGGCGTCCGGCCAAGCGATAGATCACTGGAAGGTTGGCGCACTCCTGGAGGCAGGACAGGGTAAGAATCGAATTCATTGAAATCGTTGTAATTGGAGTAGCCAGCCTGACCAGTGGATGGGATGCAGTCAGCGTTGGGATCGCCGTAGTCGGCGGGCGTACAGGTCCGGTATTGGCCTGACTGCAAGCCTGGTTGTGCCGACCTCGCTTGGCCCATCGGCAAAAGCAAAGGTGATTGAGCTGAGAGGTTGAGAGAGAGAAACAGGAAGAGCGGAACGAATTTGGCTGCTTTCATCGACGGCTGATGCTTCCACGAAGAGACCGAATTCCGCTGTTGATGATGCTTCACCGTAGAGGTTATTTTCCCCTCGCAAGGCAGCGATTTCCAGGTGCGTGAGAGGCGATGGCGCGGTTTTTACAACGGTTTTACAATTTCGCGAGATTGTCTCCCGCCTTCGAGCTGGTGTCATTCGGAAAGCGAGAACAAGTATCGGATCAAGTCCTGCTCATCTTTCTGGTTGAAGTGATATGGCGGCATGATAGAGCCTGGCGACAGCTTCCGAGGAGCGGCAAAGTGCGCTCGAATCCAGCCCTCGCTTCGACGATTGATCAACCCGTTCAGAGGAGGGCCAATGTCTCCACCGACACCGTTCACTTTATGGCAACTCGCGCACGCATTGGCGACAAAGGTTTGCGCACCGTTAACGAACTCAGGCGAAATCGCCGAGAGTGTCTGGAGCGAATCCGGCTTTAAGCTGGCGACAAAAATGACAAGCGCATTGCGCTGCGGCACTGAGAGAGAACTGCCGGCACGCTCGTCGCCAGGAGTCTGGGATTCATCAGTGAAGTGTTGAAGCAACCAGTCTCTGGGATGCTGGATTCCCGTGATGCCCAAAGTAGGTCCTGGCTTGGGATCTCCGACGAGCAAGTTATGGCAGGATTCGCAATGCAGGGCGCGAAAGTAGCCGGAGCCGGCAATCACCTCCGGCGAATTTCGAGCCCATTCGGTGGCCTCTGGTGGAACTGCAGCTTTTCCCTTTGGACGCGGCCCGCTCCAGGAGGCGGCGGCCGTTAGTCCCAACCACGCCGAGAACACAAGGGCGACTGCGCATACCGATTGCGTTCGCCCCCTGAAGGGATCGATGCGGGCTGTGTGCATGAACGGAAGCAGAACGAGCGTAAGCATCGCTAGTGTAGGCAGCACGAGGGTACCGATGATTTCCAGCCGTCCCGGGAACACTTTCAATAACTGGAACAGGAACAGAAAATACCACTCCGGTCTCGGCACGTAAGAGGCGTCGGTGGGGTCCGCCATTCGTTCGAGGGGCACATTTAGAAAAGAAGCGGCAAGAAACAGGCACAGGAACGCAACAAACACAGCGCAGAAATCCCGAAACAGCTGCTTTGGATAGAACTTCTGCTTTTCTTCAATATCGAGCCGGGATGGAGCGATGCCGTGCCGGCGGACCAAATAGACATGGAAAACGATCAGGGCAACAGTACCGGCGGGTAGCAGAAGTGTATGCAGCGTATAGAATCTTGAAAAAGTTATCGATCCTACGCCATCCGAGGCTCCGGCGAGCCGCGTGAGAACCGGGCCGACGATGGGAAGGCCAGCCATGATTTTTGTGGTGACGACGGTGCCCCAATAGGCTTTGTTGTCCCAGGGCAGCAGATAGCCTGTTAAACCGAAAGCAAGCGTAAACAGAAGAAGGACCACTCCGGCCAGCCAAGTGGTTTCGCGCGGTTTTCTGAAAGCCCCGAACAAGAAGACCTGGGCCATGTGCAGGACCACGACGATGACCATTGCGCTGGCGCCCCAGTGATGGAGTCCATGAATCATGCGCCCTGCAGCGACCTGGCGGACGATGTATGTGATGCTCGTGTACGCGTCTCCCGAAGTTGGCGCGTAATTCAGTGCGAGCAGAATACCTGTCAGGCTCTGGATGAGGAACAAGAACAGGGCAACGCTGCCGAAGACCTGCGGCCAGCCTGCAGAGGCGGGAATGTCCTCCAGTAAAAAGCGGGAAACGCTCGCCTGCAACCCAGTGCGATGATCCAGCCAGGAGGCGAACTCTGAAACGCGGCTGCGCATTGGACTACGAGCGTTGTGACGGCTGCAGCGGACCCAGCCACAAGCGGTTGCCCTCAAGCTTGGTCGCATACCGATCCAGCGGCCGGTTCGCAGGCCCGGCGATCACATCGCCCTGGATGTTGAAGGCGGAGCCGTGACAAGGACAGCTGAACGCTCTCTTTTTGGCTTCCCAGCGGTATGCGCATCCAAGATGCGTGCAGAGCGGAGAGAAAGCTGTGATGTCCCGCTTGTCGTTGAGAACGACCCAGGCGGAGGATTGCTCGTTACGCATTTTCCAGCCATCTATCACTACCCGCTCGAACACGACCTGGCGGGGAGTGCCGCTCTGGGCGTCGGAGAGGTCACCGGCGTCTGCCCAACCATCCTTCTGGCCCTTTTGTCTGCCCAGGAGGTAATTGCCAACCGAGGCTGTGAGTGTTCCGCCGATCAGAAACGGAATCGCGTAAATCGCTCCCATGATGAGTCCGCGCCGGCTCGTGTCTTTATTTGGCTCTGTTTTTGTGTCGTGCATCGAATTTTCGTGGACCTGCTTGCCTTCGATGCTAAGCGTTCTAAAGAATTTAGCTGTCCACGAGTTGTAAAAAAGCAGTAACTTCGTACTGCCGGGTGTTCAGCGGGCGTTTTTGCAAGTTATTTACAATTTGAGGACCCTGCGGCAGATACGGCCTCGCATACTAAGTCAAGCTGGGGTTCCGATGTTTCCGACATAGTATGTGGCTCATCCACGACGCTTTTACGGCTGCGACGGAGGCGGCGCGGCAGTATCGTCCGGCGCGGTGGCTGCTCGGAATCGTTCTTGTTTTTTCGAGCGTGACTTCGCTTGTCGCTTCGGAACGTGAAACGGTAAAGGCCGGCGGCCCGGTTTACGTTTCACTGGATAGCTGGATTTATCCAGCATTCAAAAGGCTTGCCGCGCTAGGTTACGTGCCGGATGCGGAGAGCCTCGCCGCACCCTGGACGCGGGCGGAATGCCTGGTTCTAGTCAAAGAAGCAGAGGATATCGCTTCGCGGCACAGCACCAAAGTCGCGAAAGGAGCAATGGTCGACGAAGCGCAAACGCTTATCGCAAGCCTGAAACTTGAATTTGCGGATCAAATTCGCGAACGCGCTCAAGCCCGAATCGAATCTATTTACACGCGCATTCTCGGGATATCCGGCCAACCTTTGCGCGACAGCTATCACTTTGGCCAAACGATCGTTAACGATTACGGGCGACCTTATGAGGAAGGCACCAACGCGCTGGCGGGCTTTTCGGCCTTCGGAACCTTGGGGCGTTTTTCCGGTTATTTTCGGGGAGAGTATCAGGAAGCAGACGGTAGAGGGCCATATGATCCCGCCGTACAGGGTCTGGTAGCCGGGCTAGATGGAGTTCCGCCGCGGCCGGGGGCGATAACTTCTACGAGCAAATTCGATCCAATCGAGATGTATGTAGGAGCGCAACTCGGGAATTTCAACATTACTTTCGGAAAGCAGAGTCTATGGTGGGGTCCGGGTGAAAACAGCGCATTTCATTTTAGTAACAACGCCGAGCCGATGTACATGCTGAGGATCGCCCAGCAGACGCCATTTGTTCTGCCCGGCCCTTTCCGGTTCCTCGGTCACATCCGGACACAGTTCCTGGTTGGGAAATTGTCCGGGCACGCCTATCCTCCGCGCCCCTTTATCAATGCGCAGAAGGTTACTTTTCAATTAACTGAAAACCTGGAGCTCGGCTTTACGCGTAGCTCGATATTCGGCGGAGTCGGGCATCCGCTAACAGCTAAAAGTATCTTGCGCAGTTTTTTCAGCACGGCAAGCACCGGCGGAACAAGCTTTGGCTCGCCTAACGATCCAGGCGACCGGCGTAGTGGATTCGATTTCCTCTGGCGGGTGCCGGGCCTCAGGCGCTTCGTCTCAATTTACTCCGATTCACTGGCGGATGACGAGCCCAATCCTTTGGACAGCCCGCGACGCTCGGCGTGGGCGCCCGGGATTTACTTCACACAACTACCCCGATTGCGCAGGATGGATCTCCGATTCGAGACTTATTCGACCCGGTTGTATCGGCAGGACGAAGGCGGGAGCTTCTTCTACTGGAACGATCAATATCGTGACGCTTATACAAACAACAGCTATCTTCTAGGCAGTTGGGTAGGCCGCGACGCTCGCGCCTACGAAGTTTCATCCACTTACTGGTGGTCCGCACAGAACAAGATAACGGTTTCCTACGGCCAGACAAAAACCGGGAGCATGTTTTTGCCGGGTGGTGGGACACAGACCGATCTTTCCGTCAGTGGCCAGTGGCAGCTACGGCGAGACGTGACTGCAAGCCCGCTCGTACAGTTCGAGCGATACTTCATTCCTGCTTTGGGCGGCCCCAAGAAGGACCTCAGCATCGGGCTGCAGATCACTTTCAATCCCAAGAATTTTGTTTTGAGTCGCTGAGGGTTGCTTAGAGCCGCGAAACCTACGTTTTCAGGCCGCCGCGGGTCAGTCTTCGACGAACGACTTCAGCCTGGAAAGCGCCTGATCCCACTGTGCCGAGACGAAATCGAGGTACTGCTTGATGTCTTCGATCGGCTGCGGGTTGAATTCAAACAGGCTCTCTCGACCTCTACGAAAACAGTGCACCATGCCGGCACTCTCCAAAACGCGGAGATGCTTGGTGATTGCCTGCCGGCTCAGTTTAGAACCGTTCGACAGTCGAGAGATGGAAACACGTCGCCCTTCAGAAAGCCTGGCAAGCAACAGTAGCCTAGTTTCGTCACCCAAAGCGGCAAAGACGGTTGCGTGAGCATGGCGCTTGGCAGCCAGGGCGCTACGGGGTTTGGGCGACATAAGTCTCGATGTTCTTCATCTGTTGTGTCCAGCCACCGTCATTCCTGGGGAATGCTTGCAAGCGGCGATCAGCCGGAATTTTGTCGAACCCGGATTCGGTAAGCAGAAGAACGGTGCCGTTAGCGGTCTGTTCCAGTTTGAATTCGACCAGCGTAGGCGGTTCGTTCGAATAATCAGTTTTGGGATCTACGGCGTAAGGATGCCAAGTGAAAGAAAACACTCGTTCCGGCTCCATTTTCTGGACGACAGCTTCCCATTTCAGGTGTTCATATCCCGGATACGTGATTTGGCCACGCGAGATTTGGCCCGGTGCGAATGGCGCATCCAGTTTTACTCGAAACCACTCACCAAATTCTCGATAGTCGGTCAGCGCGCGCCAAACGCGCGAGACGGGCGCCTTGATTTCGATACTCTTCTCGATTTTATCGTTCATTGTTATGCAACCTCCAAGTTGCATGTTAGCCGGCCCGAGTTACAGATGCAACCTTTTTGTTGCGTTTTTTCTAGACCGATGCTAGACGACGCGGCGCGCCACAATTTCCGCGACAGGGCGGCGATGCGCGGGGTCGCGCGACGGCCCTTCGTATTGCCATAGGACTTCCCAGTCGCTGAAGAACTGGAGTAACTCGCCAGGTCTTGCGCGCTTTTCGCTCCATTTTTCACCGGGTTCCGGGGTATGAGCGATCGCGACGACCACGCCGCCGGGCCGTACGGCTGACTTCACTTTGGCGAACAGATCGCGTTGCAGATAGAAGGCGATCAAAACCAGATCGAATGCGTCGGAGGGCATTTGAAAGGTCGAGGCCGTCAGATCGGCCACGTTCGTATGGACCTGCAGGTTACGAGCGGCAGCGCGCCGCTGTACCAGCGCGATGGCCGTTTGGGCCCCGTCGACAGCGGTTACGACCCATCCCCGCTCTGCCAGATACAGGGCGTTGCGACCGGTTCCGCAGGCTAGATCGATGGCCGTTCCAGGAGCGAGATGCTGTGCGATCTCGACCAACAATATGGTGGGTCCATCTTCGCTCCCGCGATCGCCCGAACGGTACTTTTCCTCCCACCCCGCAATATCCATGGCCTCATCATGCCAGCTCAGCTGATCAGCTGTAACACCACGTGCCTTCGATGCGGATGGGAACGGTGCTCAAAAACGTAGAGGCCTTGCCAGGTGCCGAGCGCCAACTCTCCAGAGATCAGGGGAATTGAGACGCTGGTTTGAGTAAGCGTGGACCGAATATGCGACGTCATGTCATCGGGCCCTTCGATGGTGTGGCGGAAACCCTCGCCTTCCTCCGGAACCAGGCGTTCAAAAAAATCGCGGAGGTCGAGCGTTACGTCGGGATCGGCGTTTTCCTGAATGACGAGCGAAGCCGAGGTGTGTTGAATGAAAGCGGTGAGCAGGCCTTCAGGAATTTCCTGCTTTGTCAGCCAGTCCCGGAGGTTGCGGGTGAACGGATAGAGGCCTTTTCCACGAGTCGGGATAGTCAACGTAGTATGGCGAATCACATTCCAAGTTTGGCCTACAGAGCCGATAGGCAGCGGAGGCAGCTTTCAAAACTAGATAACAGCGCCCACAATCGCTCCGACGAGCAACGGTCCAAAATGGGCAGCAGCAATAACAAATCCGCCAGCGCCGGCGAGGAACCCAAACAGCGGCGTACCCGTCAGGAGCGATGCGAAAAAAAACAAAACTATAGCCACGATGAAGCCAGGCAGGAGCGCGGCGAGGAGTGCGTTCCCCACAGTTCCAGCCTTTCGGCCGCCCACAAATCCGGCGATGAACGGGCCGACGATTGGAAGCCAGAACAACAGGACCGACAACAAAAACATCCAGAAGATCGCGCTACCGATACTGCCAGGACGGTCAGGCATGCGACAAGTTTCTCATGGAGGTTAAGCCGGGCGCATGACGCGTGTCACCGCACTCGCCACCTGTTCCCACTTGGACCGCTCCAAAACGAGGCGCTTGCGTCCAGCCGCGGTCAGCCGGTAATACCGGGCGCGCCGATTCGTTGACGAGACCTCCCAATTCCCCGCGATCATCCCGGCCTTTTCCAGGCGATGTAAGGCCGGATACAGAGAACCATGGTCCACGGTCAGCACCTCGTCCGAGGAGCGCCCGATGGCTTTTGCTATCTCGTAGCCGTTTGCTTTCCCGCTGAGTAGAGTTTGCATCACCATCATGTCGAGAGTGCCTTGCAGCAGGCTAAACGATACGTCTTTTTGCATAGCTGGAATCGCCGTTTTCAGGCTAGCACGCAGTTGATGGTAGTTGGCCTATAGGTAGCTTTCCTACTATGTGTCCGCACTTGGACAGCTCTCGTGGCAGAAGTGGAACAACTTATTGGTCAACAACCCATCTGCAGAACAACAATCACTGCAATCAGAGCAACATAGGGCTTGATTCTCCCTGGCATTAAACCTGCACTTAGTTGCTCCCGCAACGTGATATGAACTCTTTAAGCCGGCGATCGATTCTCATGGGCACCGTCAGTTTAGCCGCATTCGCGAAGTCAGACTCGGAGGACGTATACCGCGTTGCCACTTCTGAATACGAAATCCGCATGACCTTAGAATTCCACGACAACTATCGGGACAAAAGCCTCGCGTTTCGAGAGCGCTCGTCTGACCAGCGTTTTTGCCTCTCTGCCCAAGGAGAGCAAGACCGAAACTGCGTCAGCGATTTCGTGGGCTCGATCGCCGTGGCGCGTTACAAAATCATCCCGCACGCCACATCGGAGCCACTAGTTTCACTTCGAGAATACGTGCGCAGTATAGACCAAAGCGACTCTATTCCGGCTCGTCCGCCTTTTGAGCGAGTTCTGCAATTGCAGCGTGGCCTCGCGAGCGACATTCAGGCCTTCGGGTATACGGAATCGTCTGCAGGCGACGGCCGAAACACAGGCCCGGAGAACGTATGGTGCCTGCTTCGCCAGGACTTATATCTGAAGGACAAAGTTCATCCGTTCCTAGTCGTGCATTGGAAACATACATTAAGTGCTATACGGGTTCTGGACATCATTCCCGGAGAGGGAACGTCGCCGGTGCAGATCGGAAGCAGGAGAGGCAAGCATGATTAGCCACTGGCTACGAAGAATCCGGACACGGTCAAGCCACTTCCGCAGCGATATGGATCTCGAGGATGAGATGCGCGTTCATTTCGAGATGGAGGCGGAAGATCGTCGCACGCACGGGATATCGCAGGAGGAGGCGAGACGGCTGGCGCGCCTCGACCTAGGTAACACACGTGTGGCCATAGAGAAAGTACGCGATGGAGAGTGGATTACTACCTTCGAAGGCTGGTCGCGCGACATTCTCGCAGGAGTGAAGTCCCTGCGGAAGAGTCCCTTGTTCTCTTTCACCGCTATTCTGACGCTCGGACTGGGGATCGGGGTCAATACGGCGATTTTCAGCTTCTTGTACGGGCTCGTGCTGCGCGGTCTGCCGACCCGTTCACCCTCGGAACTGGTGCAGGTCGGCTTCGCAAGTACGGCTGACAGCAGCGGCATCGGCGACACATTCGTAACGTATCCAATCTTCCAAGCCTTGCAAAAGGACCTCACGTCATTCACTGGAATTTCCGGCTGGGATACGGAGCAAATTTCAATGGAGGATAGCCAAGGTTCGCTACGCGCTTATGATGCCGGACTGGTGACGGGCAACGCTTTTGAGGTGGTCCCGATCCGACCGTACTTAGGGCGGCTTATCGCGCCGTTCGACGATGTGCGAGGCGCACCGAAAAACGGCTGGCCAGTCGTTTTGAGTTATGGTTTCTGGAACGACCATTACGCGAGAGATCCCGGTATTCTCGGCAAGCAACTGAGGGTTTCCGGCGCTCTGGTCACAGTCATTGGCGTGACGGCGCCGGAGTTCAAGGGTGTATGGCCCGGTATCGATGCCAAGATGTATCTGCCCTTGCAGTTCATCAAGATTCTCACCGGGGAGGATGTGCTGTATAAGCCGGATTCACTCTATGGATTTTCAGCGATCGGCAGACTACGGCCTGGAATTTCGGCGGCCAACGCGAATGCAGAAGCGGCGCGACTACAAAAACGTTTGCTGGCGCAATTCGTGCCTGTGAAGTATCAGCATATTCCGTTTATCGAGGGAGCGTACATGCTCGTCGATTCAGTGCGCAGCGGGCTGCCGACCTACATCACGCATACCTATGCAAAGCCGCTTTACCTGATGCAGGGACTCGTCGGAATCGTATTGTTGCTGTGCTGTGTCAATGTGGGCGGCCTGATGATGTCGAAAGTCTATGCACGCAAGCGGGAGTTTGCAGTGAGGACGGCGCTCGGTGCGCGGGCCTGGCGCCTGGTCCGGCAATATCTGACCGAAAGCTTTGTGATCGCGCTTGCCGGCAGCGCGCTCGGTGCGCTTCTCGCGTGGCGCGGATGCGACGTTCTACTGCACTTTTTCCGCGATCCAATGATGGGAGAGGCAATGGAGGTACATCCTGATCGATCCATGTTATTTATTGCCGGATTTCTGGCGGTACTCACGACGCTGCTCTTCGGTGCACTGCCAGCCTGGCGCGCCGGGCATGCAGATCCTGGCGAGCTGCTGAAATCGCGTACCAGCCTCGGAGGGAAAAGGCGCATAGCGGGGCGGACGTTTGTGCCTGTTCAAATAGCGCTCTCGCTGGTTCTAGTAGTCCTGGCATCGTTGCTCTCGCAAAGCGTCTTGAAGCTCCGCTCGGAGAAGACCGGGTTCGATACAGATCATGTGACGATCCAAACATCGCCTTTGTATCTGCTCAGGCTGAAAGGCGAAGCTAAGCTGAACCTGTATCAGCGCATGGTCGACAGGCTCTCCGAGATGCCCGGTGTGAGGTCGGCGGCGGCAACGTTCAAAACACCTATGACGGGTGAGGAGGTCATGTCTCGTTTTCAGGCACTAGGTAGCGGCTCGAACGGGTCTGAAAACGTTCCGATGGCCTTCAACGACGTTGGCCCCGGCTATTTTCGCACCATGAAAACTGGTATAGTAGCCGGCCGGGAGTTTGCGAAGAACGAGAGATCGTTGAACGTCTGCATTTTGAATCAATCGGCGGCGGCGTTCCTTTTCCCGCACCAGCAGGCGCTTGGCAGGTATGTACGCGCCACGGACGAACACGAATTTCCGGCCGGGACGACTTGCCGGGTCATCGGCATAGCCGCAGACGCAAAGTTTTCGGATGTGCGACAAGGGCCGCCGCACACAATCTACTTCCCTCTTTCCTTGCAGCGCATCGACGATAAGCTAGGCAATCTGGTTTTTCTGATCAACTCCGGAAGCAAGCTGTCGGCGATTGCCGCGTTTCGCCAGACACTCGCGGAACTTGCGCCCACGGTGCCGCTGGTCACTTTCGTTACTCTGCGAGAGCAGATGGACGCGGCGCTGGGCAGCCAGGAACTGATCACCTTGTTGAGTAATTTCTTCGGTACTATGGCTCTGCTGCTAAGCGCCCTGGGCCTGTACGGACTACTCTCGGCCAGCGTGGTGCAGAGAACGGCTGAGATCGGAATGCGGGTGGCTCTCGGCGCAGACCGGAGGTCCGTGCTTCGAATGATCTTACGCGAGGCAGTGGGAATGCTCGGGTGGGGAATGCTCGCGGGCGGAATCGTTCTCGTTTTTGCGATCAGCCTTGTGGGAGCGATGCTGCACGGCGTATCAAGATTCGATCCGCCGACGCTGATTGCAGTTGTGGTTGTCCTAGGTCTCGTCACTCTGCTGGCTGCCGCTTTGCCGGCATTCAGAGCCGCCACAGTGGATCCGATACAGGCGCTACGGGCAGAGTGAATCAAGATCTGGGAGGATCTCGCGGTATGCACAAAACCAATCTGTTGGACAGCGTAAAGCAGGATTTGCGTTACGCGGCTCGAACACTGGCGAAGAGCCCTGGGTTCACCTTGGTGATGCTGGCAACTCTGGCGCTGAGTATTGGAGCCACGACAGCCATCGTAAGCGTGGTGGATGGAGTTCTGTTACGTCCGCTGCCCTACCGCGATCCGGAACGGCTGGTTCGGATGTTCACTAGCAGTCGAGCCTGGCCGAAGTTTCCGATGAATCCGAACGATTTTCGTGATTTTCGCGCGCGCCTGCATTCTTTCGAATCCATTGCGGCGTATACGCGGAATGATTTGCAGCTTACCGGTTCGGGCGACGCGATCAGGCTTTCGGGGTTTGCAGTCACGGCCGGATTTTTCCATGTTTTGGGGCTGAAACCTGCGATGGGCCGGGAGTTTGATCGTGCCGATGAACTTCCCGGCAAAGGACATGTCGCAATTATCAGCGAAACGATTTGGAGAACCAGGCTCGGAGCCCGGCGCAACGCGCTGGGGAAGACAATCGTACTCGATGCGGTGCCATATACGGTTGTGGGAATCATGCCGAAGGGAGTGGAACACCCGGGCAACATGTACCACGCCGTGGCATATGGAGAGACGGTAGACTTCTGGACGCCATTCAACTCGTTTGGTGATCCCAGTAACCGTGGGTCGCACTACCTGGATTCGATCGCGCGCTTGCGGCCCGGTGTTTCGGCACCGCAGGCGCAAGCCGAGATGAATGCCGCGATGGCGCAACTGGCTCGGGAGCATCCGGACGGCGACAGTGGATGGAACGTGCTGGTACTACCGCTGAAGAAAGAAATCGTCGGACACAGCGAGCGCATGCTGTGGGTGCTGCTTGGCGCAGTGGCACTGGTGCTGCTGCTGGCGTGCGTCAATGCAGCCAACTTACTGCTGGCGAGGGCTTCGGCACGGCAGCGCGAGATTGCGGTGCGAGCGGCTGTTGGGGCAGTGCGGGAGCGTTTGATCCGGCAGATGCTGACGGAGAGCGTGCTGCTGGCTTTGGCCGGCGCGGCACTGGGAACGATTCTTGCGCTGGCGGGAGTCAGAGCACTAGTCAGCCTCTTGCCGGCAAATTTTCCACGCGCGGGAGATATTCACGTCGATGCACCGGTACTGTTATTTACTCTGGTGATCGCCTGCGGCACGGGTCTGATCTTCGGGATCGTTCCAGCCTGGAAGGGGACCCGGGAAGATATACGAGAAGCGCTTCATGAGGGCGGCCGGAGCGGAATGACAAACCGGAGCACACTCCGTTTGCGAAATGCCCTTGTAATCAGCGAAGTGACGCTGGCCTGCATACTCTCAATCGGCGCGACATTGATGCTGCGTAGTTTCGTGAAGCTGGTGCACACCAGTCCCGGCTTTCGTGCGGCAGATGTGATGACGGCGAGCATCTCGCTTCCCCAAGCCAGCTACAAAGATAATGCGACCGCTATAAGCTTCTACCAACGCTCGTTGGAGCGGCTGCGGGGAATGCCAGGAGTGACTACTGCCGGAGCGGGATCTTCCCTGCCCTGGACGGGCTGGGACGACAACGCCGGATTCACTATCCAGGGCGAAGTGCCGCCGCCAAAAGAGTTTTTTCACGGGCGGTACAACGAAGCGAGTCCGGGGTATTTTCGAGCGCTCGGTATTCCGGTCACGCGAGGCCGGTCCTTCGACGAACACGACCGGGCGGGCGGCAGACCTGTGCTCATCATCAATCAGGCCCTGGCGAGATATTGGAAGCACGGCGACGCGCTTGGCGGAAAAATCACCTTCGACGATCATCCAAAAGACAAAGACTGGCTAACCGTGGTGGGCGTAGTAGGCGACGTGAAAGACACGCCGACGAGCGTGGGCGCCGAGCCCGCGTTCTGGTGGCCGATGATGCAGGAACCTTTTCCCTTGGCTGTCAATTCTTCGATCGTTATTCGTTCAAACCTGCCGCCGGGAGTCGCGGCTGACCGGTTGCGGACCGCTGTGCGGGAGCTGGATCCGAGTCTTGCTGTCTCGGATGTCCGTACGATGCAGGAGGTCGCGGCGGGGTCATACTCAACGGCACGATTTGCGCTGTTCCTAGTGGGACTGTTTGCTTCGCTGGCTCTTTTGCTCGCGGCGATTGGCACATATGGAGTCATTGCTTACTCGGTCAATCAACGAATTCATGAGTTCGGGGTGCGGATGGCTCTCGGCGCGAGGCCGGTCGATGTGGTGAGCGGCATCGTGGCAAACGGGATGAAGCTGGCACTTTCCGGCATGGCACTCGGGATTGCGCTGGGTGTGGCGCTTTCAAGGTTGCTCGGGACTCTACTCTATGGCGTAAGCGCGGTGGATCCTGTAGCGATCAGCGCAACGTGTCTGATCGCAGTTCTGGTCGCAGCGTGTGCCTGCTACGTGCCGGCCATGCGAGCGACGAGAACAGATCCGATGGAGGTTCTACGGACGGACTAGCGAAATATTGAGCGCCGTCTTAATAAGAAAAAACTTCGGACTGGATGCCCGGTTCGGCTACGACCAGCCGCGGGAACAGAGTATTGCCGCCTAGAGCTTCCAGAGCTCTTTGCCGCACCAGTTCCGTGTGGTTGTTGTGCTCGCTCACATGCCCCAGGATGAGCGTGGAAACGCGGCTATCCAGATCCTCGCGCAAATATTTCGCCACCACCTCATTCGACAGGTGCCCGCGCCGGCTCATCACGCGCTGCTTTACGGACCACGGATATGGTCCTACGCGGAGCATCTCCAGATCGTGATTCGATTCGAGGATCAGAACATCAGTACCCCGAAAATGCACTCTCAGCGAATCGGGGATGTAGCCCAGGTCGGTGGCGAACGAGACCTTCACGCCCTGCGATGAGACCGTGTAACCGACCGGATCTGCGGCATCGTGCGGGAGAGTGAAGCTGGTCACGTCGAAATCGCCGATGGTAAATCCGCATCCCGCCTGAAACGTTTCCATAGCAGGCGGGCGTTCATCCCACTCCAGACATGCCGCTGTACCTTTGGTGACATAGATCGGCAGGCGCCATTCCGAAAACTTGGCCAATGTCGCCAGGCCGCAGGTATGATCGCTATGCTCGTGAGTCACCAGCACGGCATTGAGTTGCGCGACATCTTCGCCAATAGCCGCCAGGCGCTTGGCGACCTCCCGACGGCTGATGCCGGCATCGATCAACACGCGTGTTCGGTCCGTCGCTATAAGGACCGAATTCCCCATGCTGCTACTGGCGAGAATGCAAATCTTGACGATGTCTCCTCACAATCCGCGCTGCTGGGCGCCTCAGTGGTTGCTGCAGTAACTTATAACAAATTCTACATGAATTGTTTTTATATGGACAGCAAACGTCGCTTTTTACAATGGAGTCTATGAAAGCTCGCGTCTACGTCTCGATGAAGCCGACGGTTCTCGACCCGCAGGGGCAGACCATTTGCTCAGCCCTGCGGGGCTTGGGGCATCGAGAGATTGCCTCTGTACGGCAAGGGAAATATTTCGAAATCGGTCTGGCGGACGATCTTCCACGCGACTCGGCCGCCCAAGCGCTCGACGCAATCGCGCGCGATGTCCTCTCTAACCCCGTAATCGAAGACTACCGGATCGATATTCTCGAATAACCGCCTGGCTCACATGGAACGCTACCGATAAACTGTGTGATGCCTATGGTCCTACGCTGTGCCGCATCTCTTTTCCTTGCCTCCGCTCTTTTCGCCGCTCCTGATTCATCTGCGAAGCGGCCGCTTGGCCTAGATGACCTTGCCCGGCTGCACGACATTAGCGGTCCCCAGCTTTCGCCCGATGGCCGCTGGGTTGCGTATACCGTCTCTACCATAGACAGCAAAGCCGATAAACGCGTCACTCATATCTGGATGGCGAACTGGGAAGGAACAGAGGAGCTGCAGCTAACCAACGGGCCGGAATCCGAAAGTTCTCCGCGCTGGAGTCCAGATGGCAAGTATCTCTCGTTCGTTTCCTCGCGCGCGGGGGAAGCCAAGGGATCGCAGATCTGGCTTCTAAACCGCCACGGTGGAGAAGCGCACCAGCTTACACACTTCAAGAACTACGAAATCTCGGAACACGACTGGTCTCCGGACTCAACGAAACTTGCCATTGTCCTTCGCGAAAAAAATGAGCCCGATGCGGAGGAAGCAAAACCGGGCGCCGCTCCACAAAACCCCAAACCGCCCAAGCCGATTGTCATCGATCGCTACCATTTCAAGCAGGATATCGCGGGCTACCTAAACCGAAAGTACAACCACATCTATCTCTTCGACATCGCCACCGCGAAGCTCGACCCCATTACCGCGGGCAACTTCGATGAGACCGACGCGACATGGTCGCCCGATGGAAGCAAAATCGTTTTCATCAGCAACGGCGACAAGGATCCGGATCGCACCGAAAATACCGATGTCTTCGTGACTGATGCCACGCCGCACTCAACCCCGGTGCGCCTGACGACTCATCTAGGGCCGGATTCAGGTCCTCCCGCGTGGAGTCCCGACAGCAAGTTGATCGCTTACCTGCAGGGTAGCGAGCCCAAGTTCACTGCCTATGACATGAACCGCTTGGCGATTGTTCCGGCCGCCGGCGGCCCTCCCAAGATCCTTACAGAGAAACTTGATCGAGGCGTGAACGCACCTGCTTTCTCGCAAGATGGCCAGTCTCTCATTTTTCTGGTTGCCGATGACCGCTCCGAGTATCCGGCTCAAGTCGCTGTCTCGGGCGGCCCAATCGAGCCCTTGCTGCGGCAGCCCATGGTCGGGTCCGCATTGTCGTCGAAGGCGGGTCGGACTGCACTGCTGGTCTCGACTGACGGCACGCCGGGGGCGATTTTCGCTCTCGAGAACGGTTCGCTCCGCCAACTCAGCCATCAGAATGACAAGCTGTTGTCCGAACTCGAGGTTGGCTCTGTCGAAGACATCAGCTTCCATAGCTCCGATGGCACCGACGTGCATGGCCTGATCACGAAGCCCCTTCATTTCGAAACAGGCCGGAAGTACCCCACTCTTCTCCGCATTCACGGGGGTCCCAACGGGCAGGACGGCCACGCATTCAGTTACGAACATCAATTGTTTGCCGCGCAGGGATACGTGGTGATCTCAATTAACTATCGCGGCAGTTCGGGCCGAGGTCACAAATACGGTGAGAGCATCTTCGCCGATTGGGGTCATCACGAAGTGGCCGATCTGCTGGCGGGTGTGGATCATGTCGAGTCCATGGGCATCGCCGATCCAAATCGGCTGGGCATCGGAGGCTGGAGCTACGGCGGCATTCTTACGGACTACACAATCGCCAGCGACGGGCGATTCAAGGCAGCGATCAGCGGGGCGGGCAGCGCCAATCAGATCTCAATGTACGGAATTGACCAGTACGTCTTCCAATACGATAACGAAATCGGACCGCCATGGAAGGATGAGGCCGCGTGGATAAAACTCTCGTACCCGTTTTTTCACGCCGACCGCATTCACACCCCGACACTCTTTATGGGCGGCGATAAGGATTTCAACGTGCCCCTAATAGGCGGCGAGCAGATGTATCAGGCTCTTCAGACCTTGCATGTTCCCACCGAGCTTGTCGTCTATCCCGGCGAATTTCACGGCTTCACTCGTCCGAGTTTCATCCGGGATCGCTATGAGCGCTACTTGGCGTGGTACGGCAAATACCTGCAAGCGTCGGATTCGAAGCCCATCTCGGCCTCGTTGAAACAGTAATGTGCTGGTGATCCAAGCGACGCCGTTGATCCGCGAAGCAAACGCCCGAGTTCATCGCTGTAAGAAAAATCGACCATAGGAGATCAATTCGATGAAGAACAAATGTGCACGAACGGGCATCCGATGTCTTTGGCCAGGCGCTCTGATCGCGCTAGTCAGTATGGGCAGCGCTCTCGCCCAGAACCGTGCGATCGGCTTTAACAGCGGCATGCCGTTCAGCGAAGGCGTTGTGGCCGGCAACACTCTCTACGTGGCAGGCCAGCAAGGACCGGACTCGCATGGCAAAGTTACCGGCACGGATATCACCTTGCAAACGACGAATGCCATCGCTGCCGTGAAAAAGGTCATAGAAGAAGCGGGCTTTCAGATGACCGATATCGCTTCGGTAACGGTCTACGTCACGGACTTGAGCGACGTTCCGAAGATGAATGAAGCCTATAAGAAACTTATGCCCGATCCAAAACCGGCTAGAGCCACGGTGCAGGTGGCGGGTTTGATTGGCGGCGCCAAAATCGAGATCTCGGCTATAGCGGTCAAGCACTAGCTCTGCAGTACCGGCACCTCGCTGCCGGCGCGAACCATTCCGGCCGGCAAAATCACTTCGAACCGAGAACCGCATCCCGTTTCGCTATGCACCCGGATCTCGCCTCCGTGCGCTTTCACGATAGCTGCGACGAAGCTCAACCCGAGCCCGAGCCCCTTCTCCGGATTCGGATCGGGCACTCGGTAAAAGCGATCGAAGATGTGCGGCAGGTGATTCGGAGGAATACCCACACCGGAATCCTCCACTACCAACCGCACATTTGAACCGCGAGTTTCTGCGTTTACGCGTACCCAGCCTCCGGCAGGCGTGTATTTCACGGCGTTGGAGAGCAGATTGGTAATTACCCGCTCCATTTGCGTGCGGTCTGCCTCGCAAAGTACGTCCGGATGCGTTGTTTGTGTGAGAGTGACCTGGCAAGCCTCCGCCGGAATCTGGAACTGGTCGACAAGCTCGCCTACGAGCTTCCCCAAGTCAAGCACGCTCTTTTTGACAGGAATCTGCCCCGTTTCCGACTGCGAAAGTAGCAAAAGGGCCCGAACCAGGTTCGACAGCCGTTCCACATCCTGCAGCGCATTTTCTATGGATTCCTGGAGTTGCTCTTTACGTGTCGCGGTGAAAAGTGCAACCTCGAGCTGACCTTGGATAGCGGTCAGCGGCGTGCGCAACTCGTGAGAAACGTCGGTTGAAAACTGCCTCATTTGCGCGAAGGAGGCCTCCAACCGGCCGCTCATCGCGTTGAACGAATCGATCAAGCGATCCAGCTCATCGTCTGCACCTCGCTTACGAATCTGCAGGCCAAGATTCGATCCGGTGATGTCCTGAGCGGCCTTCTCGACCGATTGGAGACCGCGCAGCGCTCTGCCGGTTGAATACCAGCTCACCATGGCACAGGCAACTAGCGCGATCGGGAAAAATATGAACCAGTTGCGCTCGAATTTGCGGACAACCAGGCGGTCCTCAGCCAGGCTGCGCCCCTCCGCCACATACCAGATCTGCTGGTGTTTAGAGTCCTTCATCGTGCTGCTGAGCACTTGATACGGAACACCATCGGTATCGTGAATGATCCTCAGCATCGGCGTGTGCGTGCGCTGCATCTCCGCGAGCTGCGCGAGAATTGTCTTGCGGTCCACCAGAGCGCGCAGCTTCGGATCGGTGGTCGCTCGATCGAGGCGGCCGTGATCGTCTGCAATGACGTAGACTTTCTGCAAACGCAGCAGCTCCGCCAGCTCCTCCTGATCGCTCTGATCTACTTCATCCCAAAGCGGCTCGCCGCTGCTCTCATCGAAAGTAAACCAACCCTTCAAGGCACCAATCTGACCGCTGAGCTGGGCTTCGCTCTGCGTCTCAAGCACTTTCTTCAAAGCCGTCGTTGAAACCCATGCCATAAGCGCCAGAACAGCGGTGAGAACGAGCAGAAACGTGGCAGCCAGGCGGAAGCGCAGTGTTCTGAAGAACCGCACCGTCTTCATCCATTGCGAGACCATAACCGATTACGCCGTCAAATTGCTGGTATGTGCAGCCTGCTCATTTTCCGGTATATCCAGCATGTATCCGATTCCACGTACGGTGTGAATCATCTTCACCGGAAACTTATCATCAATTTTACTGCGCAGATGACGGATGTAGACATCGACAATATTGGTCAAGCCATCATAATCGATATCCCAAACGTGTTCGACAATCATCGTACGGCTCAGGGGCCTGCCTCTGTTCCGCATCATGTACTCGAGAATGCTGAACTCCTTTGGGGCTAGCTCGATGTTCTCGTTGTTGCGGGTCACCTTACGTCTTATACAGTCCAGGCTGAGGTCGCCCACTTGCAGTCTCTCGGGCGTGGGCTGTCCGCGGCGTAAGAGCACCCTTGCGCGCGCCAGAAGCTCGACAAACGCAAACGGCTTCACCAGGTAATCGTCGGCGCCTTGCTCCAGCCCTTTCACCCGATCGTCCACCGAATCGCGCGCACTCAAGATGAGCACCGGCGGGACCGTCTTGCGATTCTTGATCTTTTGCAGGACCTGCAGACCGTCAATGTCTGGAAGTCCCAGATCCAGGACGATGAGATCGTATTCCGTAGCGTGCACGCGCTCGATGGCATCGCCGCCGCTATGCACGACGTCTACCGCGTAACCGGCGCTTTGCAGACCTCTCGAAAGGAAATCCGCTATCCGCTTCTCATCTTCTACTACCAACACGCGCATGGATTCGTCGCTGAATAGAGCTCAACTTTCTTTGGACGTGCGGTTCAGCAAAGCGTGGCGCTTCAGGCCCAAGCCGGCAACTGCCACCAGTCCTATCAATGCAAAAGCCAGGGACGCGGGCTCGGGTGTGGCAGTGAGAGCGGCGAACGCGGCATCGGCCACCAGGGCATGCGCGGCGGTAGTAGGATGCAAGCCGTCCCAGGATAGGTAACCGGCATCATTCGGAATATTGAGACCTTGCGCTGCTTGTGTAACGTTCGTGAAGCCGAAAGAGCCGGGATTGGCAAGAATTTTCGTAAACAGGGTCCCGATGTTTACGCCGTCTACGTGGATACCATTGCCTTCGAGCGCGGCAAGGTCTCTGGCCCACTCGTCGTTGAAAGCAACAGAAGCGGCGTTCAGAACTGCCTGATTCGCTTTTCCATCGGGCGTATCGCCCAGCAGCGGAAGATTCAGCCAGAGAAAGTTGTCAGCGCCCTGGCCGTGCAAAGTGTTTATGAAGCCCTCAATATTATCGGCAGCGGCGACAGGGTTTGAGCCGTTGATTATGTCATTCGCGCCTCCCCAGAAAGCGTAGAGGCCACTGGGCGAGGCGCCGCCCGGGTGAGTCGTGGAGAAGAGCGCAACCTGGTTTGCGATGCTTTGAGCACCAGATGCGGTTTCGGCTCCGCCAAAGGCATAATTGCTTGCGTTGGCAGCCAACGAGAAGACGGGCAAGGGATCGGCAACTCCAATTTTGGAGGCAAATTGATCTGCCCATATTCCGGCAGGACCAGCGGCAGCGGGCGTGGTGTTCGGACCGTCCGAAAAGTGGGTGGTCGTCAGGTTGGCGTCAGGAAACGTGTAACTTCCGTAGTTCGCACCTGGCTTGGAACCGCTCGTGAACAGAAAAGCGTTGCCGTTGTCCGAGAGGCTGTCTCCAAATACCGTGAGCTGCGAGAACGAGGAGGCGAAAGCCGAGTAGAGTGGTGAAAATAAGATAAAACCCGATAGTAAAAACAGTTTCGAGTACATGAATCGAAAGTATCACGCGGCAAGCGACCCAACGCTACGCCTGAGCGGCGCGATTGATGAGAAACGATGCCGTGGATTCGAAGAAATCATGCAGCAGGGCGCTCGGTTCCGGTGGGAACTGGACTTCCTTCAAGGCAGCAGTCATCAGCTCGATCCAGCGATCGCGAGCGGCCTGGTTTACCGCAAAAGGCGCATGACGCATGCGAAGCCGTGGATGTCCCCGCTGTTCAATATAAGTCGCGGGACCGCCGAAACGGTAAATGAGAAACCCGCGAAGGCGTTGTTCAGCGCCGGCGAGATCCCTTCCCCTATACATGGGTCCAAGAACATCGTCCGCCGGGACGCGGGCATAGAACGCGGCCACCAGAGCGCGTAAAACCGTCTTCACCGACTGCCGCATACAGTTCGTGCTCCTCCACGACCGTGATCGTAGCATCCGCAGGCTACTGCGGACCATTGCTCTGGGGCGACGGAGCAGTTTCCGAGGGAAGCTCAGAGACAGCAGGAACATCGGGCTCGGCGGGAGCACCTTCCGACGGTCGGCTCGAACTGGCCGCGGAAAGCGGGACCGTACCGGCAGTGCTGCCGTCGTGCTTGGCGCCGAGACCAAGCGCTTTCAAGCTCAACGCATCGATCTTTCCGTCGCCGTCCAGTTTTTGGTCGGACTGAAAATGTCGAAGTGCTGCGACCGAATCGTCGCTCCATTCGCCATTGACCTGCCCAGTGAAGTACCCGCGATCAGCAAGCGCCTGCTGGATCTGGCGATAACGGTCGGGATCGGGGTGGAGCTGGTAGCTGGGAGCGGCGTGAACCGGCCTGCGCCTTCGCTTCTTTGTTTTCTGGGTAGATTTGACGCCAGAGGTCGAGACGGGCTTGACGGGAGTTGCCAGAAGAGCCGTACTCATCAGCGTCAATAGGAGCGCTCGCGCCATACACCCGAAAATCCGATAATATCAACTCAGCGGAAGTTGTGTCATACTCTAACTTCATGCGGATTTACGCCGCCGGTTATCGCTCGTTTCGATTTTGGTATTGGGCAGAATCGTGCCGAGGGGTATGCGTCTAAGCTGAAAGCCAGCGGAAGAAACAAAGAAGCCCACTCGGTACCGAGTGGGCTTTTCATTTTCTACAGCGAGGTGTTTGAGATCCAATGATCATTTCTATGAAGCGTCACGCCACCAAAGCCGAGGTGGACGCAGTGTGCGAGCGGATCCGTGATTTCGGGTACAAAGTTCATTCGATTGAGGGGGAGGAACGTGTGGTGATTGGTGTAGTCGGAGTGGGCGATGTCACCAATTGTCTGGAATCGTTGGAGGCGATGCCTCAGGTGGAGAAGGCGGTCCGAATCTCCGCACCTTACAAATTCGTGAGCAAGGAATTTCGGCCCGGGAGGACGGCGGTGGTGGCAAACGGCGTCGAGATAGGCGGAGACGAATTTGTAGTGATGGCGGGTCCCTGCTCGGTCGAGAGCGAGAAGCAGATACTCTCTATTGCTCACACCGTTGCAGATCATGGCGCCAGGTTTCTGCGGGGCGGTGCGTTCAAACCTCGTACTTCGCCCTACGATTTTCAAGGGATGGAGCGCGAAGGTCTAAAACTGCTGCGCAAAGCGCGAGAAGAAACCGGCCTGGGCGTTATCACGGAAGTCATGAGTGACCGCGATGTCGAAATGGTCGCGGAATACGCGGACATCCTGCAAATCGGTGCGCGCAACATGCAAAACTTTTCGCTGCTGAAAGAACTCGGAAAGGCGAAGCGGCCGGTGATGCTGAAACGAGGCTTGAGCTCGACGATACGCGAACTACTGATGTCGGCGGAGTATATAGTCGCGCACGGCAATCCCAATGTGATCCTCTGCGAGCGTGGCATACGTACGTTCGAGACGGCGACGAGGAATACCTGCGACATAACGGCGGTGCCTGTGCTGAACGAGCTCTCGCACTTGCCCGTGATTGTCGATCCGAGTCATGCCACGGGGAAGCGCAGCCTGGTCCCTCCGCTTTCGCGCGCGGCGCTGGCAATTGGCGCAGATGGTCTGATTGTAGAGGTACATCCGCAGCCGGAAAAGGCTATCAGCGACGGAGCGCAGTCGCTTAATCCGGATCAATTCGCAGCGATGATGGCCGAGCTGAAGCCGTATATCGCGCTTTGGGAGCACGCTCGAATGGGAGAGATGGCTACTGCCTGAGCGGCGGAACGGTTGAGTTTGAAACGTAACGGATGGCTGGCGGCGGCTATCTGCGTGGTTGTGGCCGCGGCTGTAGTAATCTCCATTAATCGTTATCACCACCGGTTTGTCCGATCCGATCAAGATCTTGTCGGACTGTTGCCGCTCAAAGGTACCACTATTTTCTTCGCGAACGTTGCGGGCCTGCGACAAAACGGCTATCTCACGCTGCTAGAGGGTGCAAAGCAGAAGCAGGAGAGCGAATACAGGCAATTTGTTCGTGAGACGGATTTCGATTACACGAGAGATCTGAATGCGTTGGCAGGCGCGGCAAATGATCAGCAAGTTTTCTTCGCGCTCAGTGGAAATTTCCATTGGAGCAATCTACAGGCATATGCCCTGAAGCGCGGCGGCACTTGCCAGGGCGGTATGTGCGAGATTGCCACGAGTATCCCGGGGCGCATGGTTAGTATGCGTCCAATTCAATCGGACGTAATCGCACTGGCTATCAGCAGAGATCGCGAGGCCGCGAAAATGATCGGGCTCCAGCGGCGAGAAAGCACGGCAACCTCCACGGCGCCTCTGTGGGTGCGCCCTTCCGGACGGCTTTTAGCCGATCCCGCTGAACTTCCACCGAGTTTAAGAATCTTTGCGATCTCGCTCCAGTCTGCCGAATCGGCCCTTCTTTCCGTGCAACCGAGCGACACGGAGGGTGGCGCATTCGCAATAGCGCTCGATGCTCTGTTCCGGAATAAGCCAGCAGCCGAGACAGCACGCACACAGCTTGTGCTCAACACCGACGCACTGAAATTGGCGTTGGCGCGGCAGCACAGGAAGCCCGACCCCGCGGACTTCAGCTGGCTGCTCACATCGGGGAGCTTTCAGGTCTCCCAGCAACATCTGCTGGGCCTGTGGACGGTGCGCAAGGAACTCCTCGCCTCCTTGCAGTGACGAAAAGGCTGAAAACCACCAGCGGCGGTGGAGCATAACCGCAACCCATGGGTATTGAGCTTGTGCTTTCAGTGATTTGCGGCTGGCATACAGGTTGCAATCTGAGCTAGCGGAAACAAGCTGGTGAGATCCGACAAAGAAGCGCGACCGCCAGCGAATCGGGAGTAGTGAACATGAAATCGAAAATACTTGCTTTGTTCTTATTGGCTGGCACCACGATGTTCGCAGCACCGCGTTTAGTGGTTGGTTTTGGAGTCGGGGGCGGCTATTATGCCCCGCCTCCACCTCCCGTTCCAGTCGCGACGTATGCGCCTGGGTATTACGCACGTCCGGGCTACACGTGGGTCGAAGGATACTGGTATCCCGTAGGACCGCGTTACTACTGGCATGCGGGATATTGGGCTCGACCACCCTATGTAGGAGCGTATTGGGTCGCGCCGCGTTACTACGGCCACCGCTATTATCGCGGCTATTGGCGCCGGTAAGTGCGGTTGCAAATGCGCGGCGAGCGGCGACCGAGGTCGTGATATTTTCGCATTAGCTATCTCACGAGATAGTACGGGCTTTCAAACGATGACGTTAACCCCGCAATGGAAGGCGATCCGGAGAGCAGCTTTGAGCCGATGCTAATCGCGTCGCGAGTTGCCTCTGCAGTTCCTACCTGTTTCAGACCGAATCTGAAAAGAATTGCGCGAGCATTCTGTTGTTTCCTCGCCGGAGCGGCGTTTGCAATCGCCGGGACCGATGCAGTGGAACAAGCCGTGGCGGCATTGCAGGCCGGCGAGGCGGCACGCGCCGAACAGCTACTCCGGGAGGATTTGCACGCGCGGCCGAACGATGGTGAGGCACTCGGGCTGCTAGGCGTAGTCCTTGACCAGCAGAAACGGTTTCAAGAAGCCGACGCGGCGTACCGCCGTGCCATTGCTATCGGACCACAGTCGCCCGAGTTGCGAAACAACTACGGAAATCATCTGCTGACGACAGGTCGGTTTAAAGATGCGGAAGACCAATTTCGCCGCGTCGTTGCGGCCGAGCCCCACAACGTTAACGCTCGCATGCAGCTGGCCCGCCTCGCTTTGCGACAAAAGCTTGCACCACAAGCCGCGGCCGACTTGAACGCCCTTGCCGCCAAATGTTCAGCAGCGGCCGGATGTCATGCTGCTTCGAATGCAGGCGGAATACAAGATGGGCCGGAAGCCCGAAGCGGACGCGATTTTCGAGCGGCTCTCCGGGCAGACCGAACACGACGCTGACGGAACGCTGGCAATCGCGTCAGCACTTTTCGGAGCGGAGCGTTACGAAGATGCGGAGAAGCTGTTTGCGCGAGCGATGGAATTGGCGCCAGACCGCTTCGATGCACTATACGATTGCGGGCTCGCCGCCTCGCGATCCGGTCACAATGAGCGCGCGAGAGACCTGCTGGATCAGGCGCTCCGCCTCCAGCCCGCAAATGTGGACGTGATGTATGACCTGGCTGCTGTAAACGCAAAACTGGGGAAAGGCGATGTAGCCGCTGAAATCCTCGGCCGGGCGTCGCGGCTGGCGCCGACTCGACCGGACTTGCAGCAACTCCTGGCGCGAGTAACAGCCGAGCTCGGCTACTTCGCGGATTCCGCGGCAGCCTGGGATAGATACTTGCAACTTGTCCCGGGCGACGATTCGGCCCGGAGAGAACGGGCGTTCGCGCAGACCGCGATTGGTGAGCAAGCGGCGACGGGACTTTCGGCGCTTACAGCGTACGTGCGTAAACATCCGGCGGATCCCGTCGGACATTACGAACTCGGAACGGCGGAGTGCCCGAACGATCCCGAGTCAGCGCTGCGTGAATTCAACAAAGCAATCGCGTTGAAGCCGGATCTTATGGCCTCGCGCTTCGCTCGCGGCTTGCTGCTCCAACGGCAAGGCAATACCCAAGCGGCTCTCCTCGATTTCGAATGGGCGGCGAAACGTGCCCCGGCCCACGCGGCCATTCTTGACCGGCTGGGAGATACACAGCTGGCGCTCAAGCAACTCGACAAAGCTGTAGAAACCCTGCGCGGCGCCGCGAAACTTGCTCCAGACGATCCGACCGTATTGAATCACCTTGGCCGCGCACTGCGGAGAACGGGTCAGAACCAGGAAGCCGAGGCGGTATTCGTGCACTTGCGCGAACTGGGCCCCGCCAAACCGGAAGCATCCCGCCCTGCAGGGCTGCTTGATTTCTTAAGTCTCTCACCTGAGGAGCAGTTGCTTAGATACCGGGCTGGTGTCGAGAGAACAGTCCAGAAGAACCCAGCGAATGTACAGGCTCAAGTGCGTTACCTTCAGCTTCTGCTCGAGGATGGGGATACTAACGGGGCTCGTCTAGTCGCACGGAAGATTGCTTCGTTGAAGCCCGCCGCCGCGCTCGCACGAGAAACGGAGCAGGTTCTTCTTGCTGCCCAACAGTACGATGCAGCGAAGCAGTTTCGGGCAGAGTTGTCAGGGTCGAACATTGAGTAGCGCTGCCGACCGTAAACCACCTGTCACGTGGCTAAGTTTGAAGCTTGTGTTCTGATAAGCGCTCCTGACCACGTGGAACATAATTCTCAACAACATCACGGAAGCTTTCCAGCGTAAGTTGAGGGGCGGAATCGGGCATAACCCCACAGATCTCTTCCACAATGTGCAAGCCAAGCCGCCGATAACTTTCGAACTGCGATTCGTTGAAGAACTGTTCAGCTGTCGACTGGTGAGGAAACGATGGGTTGGTGGCTGCGTACAGCTTCACGTCGGGTGGCTCGTTCCCATTGCGCGAAGCTTTGATGTAGATGAGAGTTCCGGCCGGAACATACCCATCCACCGCGCTGTACAGAATATCGGCCACTGCGCAGTGCTGGCCGGAAAATCTCTCCGTAGGCCAACCAGTGGGCGACATGGGCAGCGAAGGCGGATCGAACTCAATGGGAATGCCAAGATCGATGCGTATTTTGCGAATGGCGTTGGCGAGATCTTCGTAGTGGTAAGCGGGGTCAGCCCCGGCATCCGAGACGATGATGAAGCGGCAGCGGCGAAGGACCATTTCATAGAGGCCAAGGTTTTCAAAGTGACCGCCGTCTGAGAGATAAAGCCAGTTCGCCTCGTTATAAGTCAGACCCAGCGCCTCGTTTATGAAAGGCCTGATTCCAAACCGGGACCGGGCCACTTCCACAGCCCATTCGGCGCTTTGGGGTTACCCAGCCACCAGCCGAGACGAGCGTTGAAGAGCGTCATCACCATGCCAAGTAGCGGCGACGAGTGATAACCCATGTTGGGACTCGCCGCCGCTCCCGAGATGGTCATGGCAGTACCTAAAGTAATCGGGAGTTTTTTTGGATGCTCACGGAATCGGCCTCCGTACAGTGACGATGCGCGATAACCAAAGCGACAACTGCCGGTGTGGATTCGAGTGGATGTGAACGACTCGGCTTTGCGCTGCTGCCACGCGAGATTAGTACCGCCAACAAGATTCAGCGTCATGTTCACCAGGTGAAGAGGCTTGTGATGAGTAAGGTACACATCGGCATATTGTCGGCCGCGTCGAAATTGGTGAACAGGTTAGGCCGGCGATTCGTATTCGATGCTCCCAGGAATGCACGGATCAGGCGCATGCGGTACATGCCGTGAAGCGAAAACTTATTCACGTTGATGAAGTAAGAGGCAATCACGCACAGAACAATGTAGAAGGCGGTCAGCCAGAAAATATGTCGCGCTGGCGTCACCCAGCGGCTTGACGACAGCAGGCCAGTACGAAGGAATTTCGAGAGGGAGACGACTTCTCTAGCGCAACAAGCTGAAGTTGATTGCGGAAAACGGCATCGTGATGGGGTAGGCGGCACTGAGTTGGCACCCAGCGAATTTCGAACCATTTCTGTTCACGCATCTTAGCGAATATATCGGGAGTATGCCGACGTTTGTTGCGAAGATGGCGTGACAAAAAAGAAGACGGCGTTTACTTCACGGCGCCGTCATTTCAGGTGCGAGTTCTTCAATGGTATGGGAACTATCCCATTTCACGATCTTCAGATCGAGCACAAAGATGGAGTAGATCACCGGAACAAGAAGTAAGGTGATGAAGGTGGCCGCCGTCAACCCCCCGATCTGGGCGTAGCACATCGGCTCCCACAGCGGCCCCCCGTGTATTGCCAAGGGGAACAAAGCAATAACTGTCGCACTGACCGTGATCAAAACCGGTCGAAGCCGCATGATACCGGCATCCAAGACCGCTTGCTCGAATGGCTCACCTTTGGCGTGCATCTCCTCGATGAAGTCAAAAAGAACGATGATGTGACTGACAATCACACCGACCAGGCTCACGACGCCCAGAAAGGCCATAAAGCCGAACGGAGCGCCCATGATCCACAGCGCAAATAGTGCGCCCACGGCTCCGTAGGGAACGGCGGCGAACACGATAAAGGGCTTGATCGCATTCTTGAATTGAAAAGCCAGCGCCAGGAAGATGGCTGCTGAAGAAATCAGGAGAACGATACCCAACTGCCGGAAACCGTCCTCCTGCTTCTCTTTCTCACCGCCTACTTCCAATCGGTAGCCAGGGGGCAAATCAGCCGCAACCGCAGCCAACCTGGGTTGAGCCTCTTTCATGACTTCGGATGCGAGCACGCCCTCTTGAGGTGACGCGGAGACAGTGATCGTACGGAACTGATTACGTCGTCGAATCACTTCATCCTGAAGGCTGTAATCGATACGGGATATCTGGCCAAGAGGAATCTTTTGAGTGCCGGAACTGGAATAGACATATAGGTGCTCAATATCGTCAAGCCCTGCCCGCTCATTCGGCCGAAGCCGGGCGACAACCGGAATCTGCTTGTCGCCTTCCCGCAAGACCGTTAGCTGGTCGCCGTTGATGCCACCGGCGGAGGCATGCGCCACATCCACGTTAGTGATTCCTGCAAGGTTTGCTCGATCCGGATCCACCTTCAGCTGCACTGCAAATCGATCTTCACCCCAATCGTCTCTAACCCCTCGCGCCTCCGGAATATCGCTGATAATTCGTTTTACGCGATCGGCAGCGGCGCGCAATGCGTCAATATTTGCACCGGAGAGCCGGATCTGAATCGGCAACCCGACAGCGGAACCGGTCTCGAGCTGTCGAACGTCGATTCGGGCGCCTGCGATCTCGCGCGAGAGGCGGCTTTGAAGAATGGGTACGAGCGGGGCTGTGTCATGCTCGTCGCGGAAAGCGAGTACAACTTGGGCGTAATTGGCGTGTCGCGATTCTGGTGCGAGCGAGTACCAGAATCGGGGAGCGCCACCGCCTATGAACGTATCGAGTGACTCGACCGGCCGGTGTTGCTCCGCCGCTACCTCTTCTACGACTCTTTCAACCGCGGCGGCGACGTCGTTCGTTCGAGTGAAGGGCGCATCCTCTGCGAGATAAACATTTATGTAGGCGAGGTGGGAAAGGTCTTTTGGAAAGAACTGGAGCTTCAGACTCGATCCGATCCATGCGCCAACGCCGAGTACAAAAAACGAAAGCAGCAACGTGAGCCACCGATGCTCGATGGCCATCCGGCCGATTCGATAGTATTGCGCGCCGAATCCCCTCTTGCGCCGCTCTTCTATCGTTGGCTCCGGCTTTGGCCGCAGTAAGTAGTACCCGAGCAGGGGAATGAAGGTCATCGAGACCAGGCGGGATGCGATGAGCGAGCAGGAGATGACGATTGGAAGCGAATACAAAAATTTGCCTGTATCACCGCTCAGCAACATAAACGGTAAGTAAGCGACTATATTGGTCACCGTGGCATATACGATCGCTGTGGCTAGTTTGGTTGGTCCGAGCCAGGCCGCAATCCGTGGCGGGTGCCCGATTCCTAAATCCCGCTTGATCGCGTCACCGGCCACGACAGGATCGTCCACCAGCAAGCCGAGCGCAATGATCAGTGTCGCGATCGAGACTTGCTGCAGGTCGATTCCGAGCAGGTCCATCATTCCAAATGTCATCAACAAAGTGATAGGGATGGCCAGGGCCATCAGCAGCGCCGAGCGCCACTCCCAAAACCCAACCAGCGAAACAACGATCACGAGCAGGATGGCTTCGTACAGGCTCGTCATGAACAAATGAATGTTTTCTGAGACCTGATCCGCTTGATTGCTGGCCCGGGCAATGATCAGATCATGGGGGAGGCGTGTTCTGAGGTTGATCAGAGCTGAGTTAACCGCCGCGGCGAAACGCCCTACCTTCTCGCCCTTACCCATCTGAATGCTGACACTGATCGCTCGGGTGCGTTGCCATCGCCCCTTTGCGTCGCGCCAGCAATAGTAGTTCAGAAATTGCGGCGGATCGTCGTAAGCCCGAATAGTATCGACTACGCTGCGCAGGTAAATAGGAGCGCCATATGAAGTGATGCCGATCACTAAGTCGCCTATGTCGCTCTCGCTCCGAAATTCGCCGGAAGGATTCACAACAATGCTCTTTCCGCCGACCGTCAATTGGCCGCCAGGCAGCGTTATGTTGCGGGCGTTTAAAGCATTTTGCAAATTCGAGGGTTTAAGCCCGTAGGAAGCGAGACGCTCCTGAGAATAGAGCAAATAAACCTTCTCATTGAGAATGCCGCTACGAGTAACTTTTGAGACGAGTGGGGGTCCGTCGGCTGTCCGTGCCGTAGCAAGCAAGGCCTTAGCCATGTCGTCGGTGTAATCATCCAGCTCTCGGTAGCTGTACTTTTCACCAGCAACCTCCCTGAGCTTCGACAAGATGTCGGAAGGCGCCCGCACAACGAATGGCTTCCAAGCATCGGGATGGATTGGACTGTCGCCGTAGTTCTCGGAGCGAAAGCGTTCGAGTTGGTCGATAAGGGCCTGGTCTTTCCAGCTGCTCTCGAAATCGATTCCGACGAAGCCTGGACCATCCAGTACTTGCACATCGGTTGCGGCTCCCGAACTACGTAACTGCTGCTGGAATCTCGGGATGGCAAGCAACATCAGCCGCTTGTCCACAGTTAAAGGAAGGCAGAGCACCAAGGAAGCACGGTTGGCCGCGTGCTGCGACCGGACCTTATCGATTGCCTGTCGAATCGCATGCGCGCGCAAGTCTATTTCCCGCTCGTCGGCCTTCGGACTGGCAACCGTGAGCAGCAATGTTGCCGTATCGCCGAAGTCACGTTGAAAATTGATGGGACCCGCACCTTGCGGCAAGCTATTGACCGCAGCAAGACGCCCTCCGATGTCATCAAGCGTTTGGCCGGTGTCGCGCAGCTTGTCGGAGAGAGTAAGCGTCACGTATGAAACGTTCGCCCGGGAGATTGACTCGATACGGGCGATATTTGAATTCGAGGCGACCGTCTGCTCGATGGTCCGGGTAACGAGCTGTTCTACTTTTTCAGCACTCGCCCCTGGCCAGTTAGTGATAACCATGGCCTGCCGCGCTGGTATGTCGGGATCTTTACGTTTCGGCATGTTGGCATAGCCGTAAAAGCCCCAAGCGAGCGTCGCGGCGAGCAACACCCAGGCAATCTGCGGATTTTCAACGAAAAACCGGGACGTGTTGTGAACACTGCTGATGATTTCGCTGTCCGACTTGTGGTGTGCACTGCTCACGGAATCACCTTGACCATCGCTCCGTCGGAGACAAGGTTGGCGCCCGACCGTATGACCTTCTCCCCGGCCGGCACGCCGCTAATCGCGATGCGGTCCCCATACGTTGTGCCGAGGGTCACTGGGCGCAAGTGCGCCACCCCGCTCTGCACGGTCATCACCCCGAATTGAGAGGAGTCGCTCGTGCCACGAATAATGGCGTCTAGGGGCGCAACCGTAACAGGCCGTGCTGCCCCCACTCCTCCGAGATCGAGCGACACGATCATTCCGGGTTTGAGCAAGGTGTGTTCGTTCGGTACGGTGACTTCTGTCTGGAATGAGCGCGTGGTCGAATCCGCTACAGCCGCCACGGCGCTCACAAACCCCCGAAATTGGCGGTTCGGATACGCTTCTGCGTAAATCGCCATCTTCGAGCCGTTCTTCAAATGTGCGATCACGATGTCCGGTACTGCGAAAGTGGCCTTCACGGACGATACATCGGCGAGCACAAAGGCCAGCGTGCCGGGGCCGGCGAGAGTGCCGAGTTCAACCGATCGCTGGACGATAACGCCGGTAAACGGAGTGGTTAGAGAGGTATCATGCAGGCCGAGGCCGGCGGTGCCAAGCGCCGCCTGTGCCGAATTAACCGTTCCGGCGCTTCCCTGAACCTGCGATTTCGCTGCCTCTACCTGTGCGCGGGTGGAATCGTAGTTGGCTTTGGCCCCATCGTAATCTGACTTGGTCAGCGACTTTTCATTGAAAAGCACGCTGGCGCGCTCGTAGTCCTGTTGGGCCTTCGTAGCCGCCGCCTCAGCCTGCGCCAGTTGCGCGCGTGCGGTTTGCTCCGTTTGACTGGCCTGTTTATATTGACCCTGCGCTTGAGAGACCTGCAATTCGTAGTCCTTCGACCGCACGCTCGCCAACACCGTGCCCGCCTTCACGACATCTCCGATATCCACGCTATGCAGCCTTCCGTCTGCTCCCCGCACCTGGTAGATGGATTCCACAAATCCATTCACCCGAAACGCCAGATTGACCTGGCGGTTCGGAAGCACGGAGGCCGAATAGCGTTGCCCTTGCGACGGCGTGTACGTCTCAACAGCGGACAGACGAACGGGCGTCGGGATTTTCTCTAGCGTCGGTGCCTCTCGGTTACAGGAGAGAAGAAAGACGATGCAAAGTACGGAAGCGAATGGTTTCATTGGTCCTGTCCGATGGCATGCTCGAAATCCGCCTTGGCACTCCAATAATCAGCCAACGCGCGCTGGTAATTCGAATTCGCCTGCGCCAGGCTCGTCTCTGCCTGGAAGACAACCTGCAACAACGCCGCATGCACCTGGTACTGGTTCTTGTCGACGCGCAGCGTCTCGGATGCGGCATGTTGACTCAGCGTTGAGGCGTGAAGCTTCGACCAGCCTTGCTGCAACTGCCGGTATTTGTCATCGACGTCCATGATTACTTTGCGTCCAGTAGATGTTTCCGTGTTCTTGTCCTGCGTGACCGTGTCCCGCTTTTCGGCAATCTCGTTTTTCTTTCTTCCCCAGTCGAAGGGTTCCCATGAGAGGCTTACACCAATGCTGTAAGTTCCGTTCGGCAGGAATGAATTGAAATTCAGCAGGCTTATGGAGTTAAATTCCGCAGAGACATCCGGTATGTATTCAGACCGCTTGGCTCGCAGTTCCTGTTCGGACTGCATCTCCTTCAGCTGTGCCTGCCTTACCTCGGGCCGCTGGGCTAGGGCAGTCTTTCGGGCTGCGACCAAATCTATACTGGAATTCTCGGCTTCGCTGATCGGAGTAACGCTGAATTCAGTCAACACATCGCGCCCCATCAGATCGTTGAGTTTCTCTTTGAGACCGGCTTCCTGATTGGATAAGACCACCTCCGATTGTTCGGCGTCGGCCAGATTGGCTTGCGTCTGGAGAAGGTCCGATTCCAGCGCCGCCTGCTTTGCGACGTAGTCGGTAGTGGTTCGCTCGACCTCCTTATAGAGCTGGACCGTCTCGCGCACCGCTACGAGCGAACTCTGCACCTGCTCGATTCCGTAATAGAGCTGCTTCACATCGCGCACGGTATCCTGCCGCTTTGCCCGCACCTTCTCGCTCGCCAATTGCTTTGAGAAATCGAGGGCCTTCAGGTTCAGACGGACTCGGTAAATCTGAGATAACGGCTGAGCGACGCGACCGAGCAGGAAACCGGTCGGCTGCATCGGGGTGCCGAATACAACATCTCGTTCTGGGATCGGTCCGAGTCCGTGGAAATTTGTCGCAATCGATCCGGCCGGAATCGTGATATTCACTGGTTGGAGCTGCTCCGAACCGAGCGCGTACAACGAGAGCTTAGGGAAAAGGTTCGTGTGGAACGCTTTCCAGCGGTCGCTCGCTTTCGATACGTCAAGCAGTGTATTCGCAATTTCTGTATTTTGCTGCAAAGCCAGGTGAACCGCCTGGTCCAGTTGCAATTCTTGGGCTTGAAGCGCAGAACCGATCAGTAAAAGAACAGATGCGCATGCCGCTGCCGTAGCACTCATATCGGTGAATGTTTATGTTTTGGTGACGTTTAGTCAGTATATGCAGAAATCGTGCGAAGTGGAAAAATTATACGGTACAACCGATCGGGGCCGCAAATCGTGGTACCGTATGACCCTTGGCGGATGCTCTCAATGATGTCAATATAGTGCCTTACTCCGCCTATGAAAAAGCGTCCACTCGTGCGTCTTTCCGCTCTTCTTATATCCGGTGGTTTGACTTGCCTGCTGCCGGTTTTCGGGCAAATGCGCACACCTTCGTGCGCAATTCTGCCCGCTTTGGCAGCAAACGCCAAGAGGGTTGTGCAATACGACTGGACGCGGCGCATAGCCGTCGTCCGCAGGGGGAACCCGCCGGACCCGATCATCATCCAGGTTTATTTCGACTCGTCCGGCCAATTGCAGCGGATGGCAACATCGGCACCCCAGAAGCCGACGAAGGGCATACGGGGCAGGGTCACAGCCAGGGTGAAGCAGGACGAGGCTAGTCCTGTAACTATCGCCCAGGACTACGGACAGATAGCGAACGGGCCGAACATGATGAAGGGCGTGCGGGTCTCGGCCTTCTCAAAGGATCTGATCATCAATATGGATTCTTACGACTTCATCCAGGAATCCGCACGGAGGAATTAGACGATGGAACACGGTAGATTACTGACGCTGGCAACCCTCTGCCTGAGCGCGGCGCTCGCCAGCGCACAGGTGCCCGGTAGCGGGCGAGTTCACGTTCAGCCCATCCGCTCGTATTCCGGGACCCCGCCGTTATCCAAACCCGGGGCCATCGTGGTCTACAACTTCGCGACCACGCCAGAAGAAGTTAAGCTCAACAGCGCGGCGCTCCACCGGGTCCGCATGCGAGTGAGCGGTACGGCCGATGACGAGAAAACGCAGTTGGCGAAAAAGATTGCTGATGATTTTGCCGGGTCACTCGTCAAGGACTTGCAGAAAACTGGCCTTCCGGTTTCCCGGGGCATCGCGGGCGAGCCGCCGCCACCGGGCAGCCTTGCCGTGCAGGGTGACTTCCTTCAAATTGATGAGGGGAACAGGGCGCGACGGATGGCAATAGGACTGGGTGCTGGAAGCTCGAAAGTAGTGGCTCACGTCGAGTGCTATCTCACACAGCCCACACAAAACATCATGGTTTCTGAGTTTAAGGTCACCTCCGAGAGTTCTAGAAAACCAGGCGCGGCGGAAACGATGGGAGCGGGCGCTGCGCCGGAGGCGGCCGCAGCCGTATCCGGCGCAACGGAGATGAAGCAGGGAGCTGAGGGCGACACCAATCGAATGGCTAAAACAGTCGCCAAGCAAATCACAAAAGTAGCGGCGGCCCAAGGATGGGTTGACCAGCCCAAGTGACGCGCACCTCCGAATTGCTACCTTAGTCAGGACAGTTACTAATATGATGAGAACCCCACTTATATTTATCTTGCTAGCTTTTGGATGCTTGGGCGCTTATTCCGCCCAAGCCGAGCAATCCAGCCCTGACTCGCCGTCCTCGACGGATTACCGCTCCAGAACGATTTACTTTCTGATTACCGACCGCTTTCATGCGCATGAGCCATACGCGCCCTATATCGACCCAAAGTATCCTGATGCGACGAACAGTATCAATTGCTTCGTTGAGGACTGTAGCTCCGACACCGAGTTTCGAAAATACTGGGGTGGAGACATTCCAGGTGTCATTCAGAAGCTCGATTATCTGAATGACCTCGGCGCATCAGCGCTTTGGCTTACTCCTCTGATGGAGAACGTCAGGGCCTATGTAGGGGGAACCGGGTATGGTACCGGCTATCACGGGTATTGGGTGCAAAATTACTATCGCGTAAATGCCCACTTCGGCGATTGGAACGATGTCACACAACTCAGCGATCAGCTTCATTTGAATCGCATGCGTTACATACAGGACATCACTCTAAATCACTCCAATCCGAAAGATAATCACGTTTATGGCCGATTATTCGAATCGAGTACAGCCGACCAGGTCTTCATAAAGAGCTACCATGACGATTTCGACACGGCCACCGGCACGCGTTATTACAAGCATTATGAGGGGGATCAACGTTGCAAGGACGCCAAGAATACACCGGACTACAACTGGAGTTATTGGCAGCTGCACCATTGCCTGCTGGCCGACCTGAGCGGCTATGACCAGCGGAATCCACAGATGGCGCAATATCTTCTCGGCGCCGGCAAAACCTGGATCGATCACGGCGTCGATGACTTCCGGATGGACGCCGTTAAGTTTCCCTTTCCGGAGTTTATCGCCACATTCACTCGTACCATGCGCGAGCATCTCGCTTCTTTAGACCGTCCTGCCCCGTATTTCGTGGGTGAATGGTCGAACGGAGGCGTGGGAGATGCTAAATCTATCAAGTTCGCCGACAACTATAAAGTCTTTGGAACTAACATTCTTGATTTCAAGTTATCGCTCGCTTTGAACCGATTTATTGGCGGCGACCGGGAATATATCACCGAACAGATCAGCGCCTTCGATCTCGACAATTTTCTGCACGAGCGCGTGCAGGCTTTTGAGGGACGCGATACCTGGCAAGGAACCTTCATCGATAATCATGACCAGATGCGGACCATGGTGCGTCTGCGAAAACTCGGCTACACAGATGAAAACGAGCAAAAAGAACGCATGGACCTTGCTACCGTCCTGCTGATGACGGTGCGCGGCATTCCTATCATTTATTACGGCGATGAGCAGTATCTCGCCGATTACAATGACCAACACTCCACTCCTCCCGAATACGTGAATTCCGACGATGACGATCCGTATAATCGTCCCGGCATGAAGCAATGGAACGAAGATACTCCGGCTTTCAAAATAATCAGAACTTTGGCGAAGCTACGAAAAGAAAGCCCGGCGATATGGGAGGGCAGCTACCGCACCGTATATGTCGATCCCGATATCCTCATGTTCGAGCGCATACAACAAGGCAAAATCATCTTGGTGGCAGTCAATCGCGGCGAAGCGAAGACCGTCAGCTTGAAAGGGAAGCTCGGAATCACACCGGGAGAGTACACCGGTTTGTTAGCGGATGCCAGCGACGTCAATCAGGGAAACTTTATCTCGGTGGCGTCGGGCCGATGGACGTTGCACCTCAACAAGCTGAGTTCGCTGGTCGTGCGTCCTTAAACGTTCGGGGATATCCCCCCGAACGCTTTAATGGCTGACGGGCTCGAAGCCGTCGCAGGTACTCACGGCAGTCACTTTCAAGTGCAGCGGCGCATGCCTCGGATGGCCACAATCCTCAACCAGATCTTCCTTTGCCTCCTGCGATGAGCGGATCTGCATAAGGATGGCATCTGAATGCCCTTCGCCGAAATGAGAGCACAACCCACACTGACGGTCTTGAACTTGTAGCATGACGTTTTCTCCTGCTTTGATGATGGATCACTCGAAGCCGTGTGTCAACACTAAGTCTCGTAAAGCAAAGGACTTTACTGGTCCGATATTGACCAGCGCTCGCGCGAGAGGCTCAACCGTGTACGCTCTCAAACCGAAACTCCGGACGAGGTTCACTGGGACGGAACGCGCCCAAATGCAAGATGCGAACCGTTCCGGGCAGCTCTCCGATCGCTCGCTCGACCAACACTCGAAGCCGGTCAGGATCGGCAATCGCGCGCAGGTTGACTGCGAGTTCGTGGTCCGAAACGGGATCGGCCAGCAAATCACCTTCCGCGGTGGGCTCTTCACTCCCTGTAGAGATGCTTGCCTTCACCCATCCGCTAGATCCCTGATCGAATACTTTGAGATGGGCGATCAGCACCCGCTCCTCATTCAATGAGTTTTTTAGTCGATCGAGTACCGGCCCGCAGAGCGCTGCGGGGCTGAGCGGCTTCGACGACTGTATTTCGGCGTGCAGATTCACCCAGCCCAGCGCCGCCTCGGCCTCGGCGTAGCGCTTGTAATCTATCTCGAGTAAGCGCGCGCCAACGACACGCCTGCCTTCAAGCACTTCCGTTAGCCACTCCTCCATTCCGAAGCCGGTCTTCGCGCTCAAGCTGAAATCCACTGGAAACGGCAGCGAAATGGAATCCGCAAGCGTGTCTTGTTTGCTCAGGCAGACTAGGTCTGCCTCATTCAGCTGATTACGGAAGAGGAATTCAATATCATCGCTAAGCTCCCCCCGATGAGCCTTTTCCGCCGTAATCGGATCGATCAGCACCGTTAGCGGTGAGAGACGATAGGATTCGCGCTGATACGCCTTCAGAGGCTGCAGGATAGTAGCAGATAGGTCCGTGCAGCTTCCCACGGGCTCGGCGAATACAACGTCCGGATCATAGGCCTTGAGCGTATCCGAGGCATCCAGCAGGTCGGAAAAGCGGCAGCAAAAACAGCCGCCTGCAATCTCGCGAGTCGGAATTCCTTGAGCTACTGCGTGCCGTGTGTCCACAAGCCCCCCGTCCTGATCGTTGCTGATAAATGCGACTCGTGTCCCGCGCTTTGCAAGCATCTCGGCGGCCTTCAAGATGAGAGTGGTCTTGCCCGAGCCGAGAAAACCTCCCACAAAGATCATTACAGGCGTGTTTGGGTTTTCCATGTTTGACACTCCGTACGTGATTGACTGAAGAAGATCTACGACGAGTCGAATGGGCGCCCGGGTAAGCCTTTCGGCCAAACGCGATTAATCTTCCTGATCTCGAAAAACCGGCTCTTTGCCCGCCAACATCAATCGCTCATCGAGAGCCGCCTTGACCAGCTCTTCTTCCATCTCCGAAAGCCCCTTGGCATCTTTTTCGATACGGCCTAGCAAGCCCTTCATCCGGCCTTTGGAGATGTCGCTAGGCAGAACAAGGGCGTAGGCAAACAGGGCATCCGATCGCAGCGCTTCGTTCGGGAAGAACTCTCGCAATCGCTCCAGTTCACTCCTCAATCCGTAGTAACCCACTCCCCAGATCGCGTTCCGCTGAACTTCCTGATCGGGATCGTCCAAGTGCTTGGCGAAATGGTCTTTGAAACTGGGGTGCATGGAACGCCACATTGCCTCGAGCGCCTTGGCGCGCGCTTCCGGTTTGCCGTAGAGTTCAGTGATGGCCTTACGAACCTCGTTGCGGTCCGCTTCAGGAGCCAATCCCACGACGAGGCCGGCGCGTTCTTCGATCGGGAGCTCAGGCCGCCGTAGCGTATTGAGCATTGCTTCGACTACTTCGATCTGCTCCGTTCCATTGATCAGTGCCTCCCAAGCTCGGGCGCGAACGTCCACCGACAAATCTTTCAGCGCGGACTGCAAGATTTTCTTCGTTTGATCTGGAGTGAGTTCCTGATTGAAGAAAGAGTGGGCGGCAGCGGCGCGGATAGAGGCTACCGGATGACTCAGCAATGCGGTTCGCTCGTCTTCATCGAGCAGATCGAGCGGTAGGTCCTCCGTTTCCGGATAGAGATTCCAGATGTCGAACGCCTCCCCTTCGCCGGCGTTCTCCACAGAGGGAGTTCTCAGCGCCTCCAGCGTATCGGCAACTTCCTTTTTCAATTCGGAATCCTGCGGTTCCAGCCGCTCCGCTGCCCTCTCAATGGCCGGTATGGCCGCCGGGTCGCCATAGATGCCGAACAGCAGTAGCGTGTCCGATAAATCGTATTCCAGTCGATTCTTCAAAAGCTGTAGTATTCGCTGGTCGCGAATATGCAGGCTAACCAGGAGAAACGCGATTTCGCCAGCTTCAGATTCATCGAGTTCGTCATAAAGGGACAGCAGTGGTTCCAGCGCAGGCCGCCCTATGGCAGCCAGCGCCTCCACTACTTCATCCGGAACATCTGTCGGATCTTCCCTGACGTATGTGACGAGGAATGGAACAGCATCAGCAGTATTCCATTGCCGAAACAGCGCGATAAGTTCTGGCGCTAAGTCGACTGCATCTTCGCTGCGGTCGCGGGCCGCAAACGCACGCACCGCCGGCATTGATTCTTCCGGCCTGTCTAGCAGCGCGCGAAGAAATCTGTGGTCCAGGCCAAGGTGACCACGGGAGGCCGCATCCAGGACCTCGGCCGGAGTCACTTGCTTTAGCTTGTCGGGATCGGGATACAACGCGAACTACTGTTCTGGCTCGACGATCACGTTGACATCGACCGTCACGTCGCGATAGAGCCGCACCGGCACCTTGTGCTCGCCCACCGTCCGGATCGGTTCATCGAGTTGTACCTTTCGCCTCTCGACGTGGAACTTCTGAGCTTCGAGCGCATCCGCTATGTCCTTGGCCGTTACCGAGCCGAACAGGTGATTGTTCTCACCGACCCGGTGATGGAACTTGACCGTTACGTTCGACATCAGTTGCGCCAGGCTCTCGGCATCGCCCTTAACCTTGGCCTCGCGCCGCACATACGCTTGGCGCTCTTGCTCGACGATTTTCTTGTTGGCATCGGTCGCCGCAACCGCCAGCCGCTTCGGCAGGAGAAAATTGCGCGCGTATCCGTCGGCAACCTTTACTACCGAACCGCGCGAGCCCACTTTCTCGAGATCTTCCCTGAGGATGACTTCCATGATTCTCTTTCCTTCACCTTTAGAATCTGGAAGCGAACGGCAGCAAGGCGATATTCCGGGCTTGCTTGATCGCTTCGCTCAAACGTTTTTGATGAGGAGTGCAGACTCCCGAGATTCGCCGGGGAGTAATCTTCCCGCGCTCCGAGATGAAGCTCGAAAGCAGCCTGGCGTCCTTGTAATTGATGTCATCGACCTTATCGACACAGAACCGGCACACCTTCTTGCGTCGAAAGTACTGCTTCTTGCCGGTGGCAATTGCCTTATCACCGCCGGTAGGTCGTTGTGAGGCCGCAATCGGGCGGCCGCCTCTTTGTTCTGGCATGATGAATCTCCTTCTCGCCTACTCTGCAGTCGTCTCTGGATTCCTGGTGTTACCCTGCCCTACCGGACTTGCTCCCGGCGCCCCGGGTACTGGAGCCGGTCCCTCGCTCGGCAGCATCGGCGAAGTGACCGCGGCGGGCATTGGCGCCATCGGCGGTGGCTTTCGGGCCGCTCGCTTCTCGCGCGCCTTTCTCCGCTTTTCTATGCGCTTCAACTTCTCGTCTGTACGCACTGTCAGGAACTTCAATACAACGTCGGCCACCCGCAGCCGCCGCTGAATCTCCCTCACGGTCTCAGGCTGCGCATTGAACTGGAGCAGTATATATTGCCCCTCGTTGTACTTCATGATGCGGTAGGCGAGCTTGCGAACTCCCCATTTGTCGGCCTTCTCGAGCGAACCACCCCCTTGGGTGATCACGTTCTTCAACTGCTCGATTAGGGGATCGACCTCTTCTTCAGGCGCATCCGGACGTACGATGAACAACTCCTCGTAGCTTCTCATTCTTCCTCTTTTTGTATGCCTCGAGCGCGGCGATTGAAATTCGCCATGGCCTTTGAGGCGCCCTCGGCAAGGATGGATTCGACAGCGTCACTTGCATACGACACTACCTCGCCCACCTCTTTCATCAGCTCTCGTTCCCATGGAGCGAGAACATACTCTATCGGCTCAATCGGATGATTCGGGTGTATGCCGATCCGAACCCCGCGTGAAGACCTCCGTCTTCAGAGCCGCGATAATCGACTTGACACCGTTGTGTCCAGCCGCCGAACCGTTCTTCTTGATCCGCAATGCGGTCCATGGAAGATCCAGTTCATCATGCACCGCGATCAAATCGCGGCTTGTCAGATTCCGGTATTTCAGCACCGGGCCGATCGCCGTACCCGACAGGTTCATAAAAGTCTGCGGTTTGACCAGCACAATGTTCTTGTTTCGAATCTGACCGCTTCCCACCAGCGCCGGGCCTTCCATCTTCGAGACTCGCAAATGATGACGGCGAGCCAGCTCATCGACCACCAGGAATCCGACATTGTGCGGAGTTGATTCGTAACGAGTCCCAGGGTTGCCCAAACCTGCAATGCAGTAGGCCCGGCCTGGCGAGTCGTCAGAACTCTCTTCATCCTCCACAGGCTCCAAGACGCCCTACTTCTTCTTGGGAGCTTCAGCGCCCTCTTCTTCTTTCTTGCCCTTCTTGATAACTTCGGGCTCGGCTGACGGAGTAGCCTCAACCGCTGTTTCGGCAACAGCCGGCTCTTCCGCCTTGATCGAAATCACGTGCGTGATGACTGTATCAGGTAAGCTGACGAGCTTGAGCGAACCTTCCATCGGAATATCTGCCGCCCGAATACTCTGTCCAATGAGCAGTTCTGAAACGTTGACTACAAACTGCTCCGGAATTTCGTCGGGGAGACACTCAATCTCTATCTCACGCATCACAACGTCCTGAATACCGCCTTGTAACTTGACGCCCTTCGGGTCGCCCTGCGTTATGACGGGTACCTTCACAGTGATTCGCTTCGTCAGATCGATTCTCTTCAAATCGACGTGCAGCAGCGAGTCTTTGATCGGATCGTATTGCCAATCGACGATCATCACAGGGGTGCTATCGCCATTCACCCCTAGATTGAAAATCGTGTTGTGACCGGTCTTGCTGTTGAGAATTCTCGTCAGCTCCCTCGGGCTAACCGCTACCGGAGTTGCGCCGGAAGGGCCGCCGTATACTACCGCCGGCATGGAGCCCTTTGCGCGCAAACGCCGCGCTTCATTCTTGCCGCGCGAGTCGCGTGGCTCCGCAGTAACCGTAATATCTCTTCTCATCCTTCACCTCGTACCGGGACGGTGGCCTCCGCAGGCTCCGGATTCCGGCTTTGATGTACCCGCTCTTTATCAGACCGGGCTTTCTCTAGGTACAAGCTGTGGGCCGACCCTGGTCGCTGATCGCTCCTATATAAACAGGGTACTCACCGATCCACCCTCGTGAATCGATTGAATCGCCCTAGCCAACAACGAACTCACCGATAGAGTTCGAATCTTACAGCATTTCGCTGCCGGTTCAGTGAGCGGAATCGAATTGCTGACTACCAGTTCCTGCAGCACCGAACCGCTAATCCTCTCAACCGCCGAACCTGACAAGACCGCATGCGTTGCACAAGCCCGAACGCTTTTCGCGCCCTGCGCCAGGAGGGCTTCCGCGCCCTTGACCAGCGTTCCTGCGGTATCCACAAGATCATCTACCATCAGACAATGTCTGCCGCGAACGTCGCCGATGATATTCATCACCTCAGCCACATTCGCGTCTGTCCGCCGCTTATCTATGATTGCAAGCGGTGCATTCATATATTTGGCAAACGATCTCGCCCGTTCCACACCACCCGCATCCGGCGACACAACACTTAGTTCCCCGTCATCAAATTGGCTGCTGAAATACTCAACCATCACCGGGGCCGAAAACAGGTGATCGACAGGTATATCGAAGAAACCCTGAATCTGAGCAGCGTGCAGATCGAGCGCCAGAACCCGGCTCGCCCCCGCCCTTTCGATCAGGCTGGCTACCAGTTTTGCGGATATCGGCATCCGCGGCCTGTCCTTTCGGTCCTGCCGCGCATACCCATAATAGGGTAACACTGGCGTGATTCGTTCCGCGCTCGCCCGCTTGAATGCGTCGATCATCAACAGCAATTCCATCAGGTGGTGATCCACCGGCGTGCATGTCGGCTGGACCACAAAGACGTCCGCCCCGCGCACGTTCTCCTGGATTTGAAGGTGCGTCTCTCCGTCCGCAAAACGCTTGATCATCGCGTTGCCCATCGGGCACCCGAGGGCTTCGCAGATCTCCTCGGTTAGCGGGCGATTAGCGGTCCCACTAAATACCTTGAAATCGGTAAAGAGCGCTCTGGCCGGCTTCGGGGCGGACATCTTTCTCTCCTCTTATTACGGGTGGCCGCAAGCGAAGCAACTTGCGCTGGCAGCCGGACCCAACGCGCGACACCAGAGATTCCGGTACCGCCGACGTGTTACGAAACGAACCGCGAAGGCCGTTCCGGGCGTAAACCTCGTGCCGGCCGCCATCGCCGAAGGCAGATCCTGAAAGACGCCGAATACGGCGGACCCGCTGCCCGTCATCAGCGCCGGTCTCGCGCCGAGACGCCGCAGTTTTCGCGCAACCTTGCCCAGCTCGGGGTACTGCCCAAACACAACTTTTTCGAAGTCATTTCTCAACGGGAGTCGATCCAGATCGCGGTCTGCCAGAGCCCAGGCGACCGTCTGAAACTCTCTCAGGATAGGGGACTCGGAGTGTGAAGTCAACGCGCCTTTGGCATCTCTCCCTAAGGCCCGGTACGCCCACGCTGTCGCGACGTGAACGCCTGTACAAACCACTAGAACCGCTTGCGCATCTGCATCAGGCAAAGGATAAAGCTCGGTACCCTTGCCGAACCCGAGCGCGGTCCCCCCGTGCAGAAAAAAAGGCACGTCACTCCCCAAAGCTCCCGCCAGCTCAGCCAGCTCCGCGAACGTCACCCGTCGACCGGACAAGGCCGCGAGCGCAATCAACGCCGCCGCAGCGTTGCTCGACCCGCCGCCGAGGCCGGCCCCCATCGGAATCCGTTTCAAGAGCGAAAAACGAACCCAGGCCGTAGCCTTCAACCGCTCCAGAATCAATCTGGCTGCGCGGATGACCAGGTTATCGTCGATCTCAATAGAACTACTCAAATCGATCCGGGTTCGTTTTGCAAAATCGAACTCGACGCTGAGCGAGTCTCCCAAGCTAATAGTTTGAAAGATAGTTCGCAACTCGTGGAAGCCGTCGGACCTTTTGTGTAAAACGCGCAAGTCGAGATTGAGCTTCGCCAGCGACGGAACGTTGACTTGCACGGTCAGTACTGCAGGAGTGAAAATACTTCATACTCGGCGAGCTTTTGCCGCCCGTTTAGAAATCCCAGTTCAATTACGAATCCCATGCCGGCAATTTTGCCTCCCAGCAATGAGACGAGCCGCGCGACCGCCGCCGCCGTCCCTCCTGTGGCAAGCACATCATCGATGATCAGCACATTCTGTCCAGGCTCGACCGCATCCGCATGGATTTCGAGCTGATCTGTGCCGTATTCCAGCGCATACTCGACGCTCTTCACGGTGTACGGCAGCTTCTTCGGCTTTCGCACTGGCACAAAACCGGCTCCCAGCGCGAGGGCCATGGCTGGGGCGAAGAAATATCCGCGCGCCTCGATCCCTATGACCACATCGACCGGTGTACCCTTGTAGTGCGCACTGAGGGCGTCAACGGTTTCGCGGAAGCCTCGCTTGTCTTTAAGAAGCGTCGTGATGTCGTAGAAGTTAATTCCCGGCTTAGGGAAATCCGGAACCTCCCGAATCAGCGCCTTGAGTCCTTGTTGAACGGGTGCAGAAAGTGTTGCGTTGGCGGACACGCCGCTGATTTTAGCAGGCCTCATCGGCAGCTATGAACAATTTGATAAAGCAGACCCTCTGCGCGGTCACGTTGACGACGGTTCTCGCCGCCGGCATCGCGTTTTCGAAGCAGACCAAGGAACGGCGGCAACGCCCAGCGCTGTTGCTGATTTCGATCGATGGCATGCGTCCCGACTACGTTACCAAGGCCTCTGAGCATGATCTGAAGATTCCCGCGCTTCTCAAAGTCCTTTCAGACGGGGCGCATGCCACCGGAGTGCGTGGCGTTTTGCCAACCGTGACCTACCCCAGCCACACTACCCTGGTCACCGGCGTCTGGCCTGTTCGCCACGGCGTTTATCTGAATACGACTTTCGATCCGTTGCACAAGAATATGGGTGGTTGGTATTGGTACAGCCAGGACATTCGCGTTCCCACCCTCTTCCAGGCGGCCTCTCGCGCCGGGCTTACGGTCGCGAGCCTGAGTTGGCCTGTTACTGTTGCTGCTCCCGGAATCAAATATCTAATCCCCGAATACTGGCGGGCCGCTACTTCCGACGATCTCAAGCTACTCAGCGCGCTCTCCACTCCGGGCTTGTTCCCTCATCTCGAATCTGAACTAGGACCTTATAGTACCGATCTCAACCGGGCGCTCGAAGGCGATCGCCAGCGCACTCGCTACGCGGCAGCCATCATCAAAGAAAACAAACCAGATTTCATGGCGATCCATCTGGCGGCGCTAGACCACTTGGAGCACAACACCGGACCCTTCAGCAAAGAATCGAACGCTACGCTCGAAGAGCTCGATCGCATGGTGAGCACTCTCGAGGACGCAATGCGCGAAGCTCATCCGAACGCGGCAATCTGCGTCGTCTCCGATCACGGCTTCACTCGTGTCGATCATCACCTGCACCTGCTCCAGGCGTTCGTCGACGCACAGCTTGTTGATGTGGACCCTGCAACCGCCAGCTGGCCCACGCCGAAAATTCTCAGCTGGAAGGCAAGTCCCTGGATCGATGGCGGTTCGGCAGCCATCATTGTCAAAGACCCAAAGGATGAGGACACGCTCGGCAAGGTCGAGCAATTACTGAAAAAACTAGCTGCCGATCCCGCGAACGGAATTGCCGGCATCATGGACCGCAAAGCGATCGCAGCTCTGGGCGGCGCGAGCGAAGCCGCGTTCTGGGTGGATATGAAATCCAACTACGCTATCGACGGAGCACTTCGCGAACCGCTGGTTGTCGAGACCAAGATTTCCGGTACACATGGCTATTCGCCCGCGAATCCGGATGTGCTCGCCTCCTTCTTCATGGCAGGCCCGGAAATTCGAGCAGGTTTGAATCTCGGTCAGATCGATATGCGTTCGATCGCTCCCACTCTCGCCCGCTATCTCAAGGCAGACCTTCCGACCGCCGATCTCCCGCCGCTCGATTTGAGGGGAGTTGAGTAGTACTGCCGTTAGTATGAAGCAATGCCGGTAGATGTTCTTCTCTTCGGCGCGCATCCGGATGATATTGAATGGGGGGCGGGAGGCATCGCGCTCCTGTTAAAGCGGAAAAGCATATCGTTCGCTCTGATCGATCTGACGAAAGGCGAAATGGGGTCGCGCGGCACTCCTGCTGAACGTGCCCTGGAAGCCCAGCAAGCTGCGGATTATCTTGGCGGCATCCCGCGAGAGAATCTTGGCCTCCCCGACTGTGGCCTCGTCGATAGCCCGGAGAGCAGAAAGCTCGTCGCCGGCGTGATCCGGCGATTTCGCCCTTCTCTCGTGCTGGCGCCATTCTGGAAGGATCGCCACCCCGACCATGTCGCAGCCGGCCGCATGGTTCGAAATTGTGCTCTGCACTGCACGTTGAAAAATTCCGGATCCCCTGATCCGCCCCACAAACCAAAGAAGTTTCTTTACTTCCTGCTGCATCACTACGCCCGGCCGTCCTTTGTGGTTGATGTTTCACAAGTTTACGAGAAGAAAATGGAATTGCTGAAGCTGCATCACTCGCAATTCTCGAAAACGGCCGAGCAGTTCGGCGTCGTCTCGCACGGGGTGAGCGACTATCTCTTCGGCCTCGAATCTCGCGATCGTTTCTTCGGTTCCCTGATCGGCCGGCGTCACGGCGAAGCATTGGTGAGCGACCAGCCAATCGCTCTTGATAACGTAAGCGAAATCTTGAACCTACCCTGATCGTCTGCATGCCCGGCAAGGTTGTCGCTTCTTAGTTCCCGCGAACCGTCGGGATTTTTTCGCGATCTTGCATCAACAAGAGAAGGTCCCGTCTAGAGCAGCCTATTTCTTCATCACTCTACCTCGTCCAGCATCGAAGCGTTGGGCGACGAACTGGCCTTTCGAAGAGATCATCGCGAAATTTGCCGCGCACCCCGAAACCAAATCCTTTTCCCACACAAGTGACCTCATTTGTAATTTGCAGATCCCTAACGACGTTGGCAAATATCCGTTCAGTTTTGACAGCATCGGGAGCTTCTGGCATGTCCGTCGAGATGGCAGTGTATCAGTGACGCCGCCCGACTTACAGACGCCGCTTTTCATGTGCCCGGATGCCTGGCCTATGAGGACCGCAGGCTACCTCGCCATTTAACAGAATGATGCGCGGCGGCTTTCCCGACCTCCGGTCGACAACCAATGACATGGTGCTCGAAGGGCATAAAGTCGCCGTTAGCGTCAGTGCATCTCACCGCTACGGGTTAAGCTCTGCTTCACTTGCATTTGACATCCGCGCAGGGATCATCAGGGAGTGCCCACCGATTTTCCACGACAAACAGCACGGATTTGCGCGTGTAGAGTTCTTCTCTCGCAAGGACATTCGATGAGGCGATAGAAGCATGACTGCCGGTTCACTCGGGAATCGCAGGGCGAGCCGTTTTCTGGTTCGGTCGCAGGGCAGGCGCCTGGTGTGGGTGTCGGAGCATCTGGAGAAGTGGTCGGAACACTCGGAGCGCCGCCATTGCATCCACCAACACTCCGCTTAATGCTCAGTTGCTGTTGGAGCTTATCGATGTCGCTATTAATCTTTGACTTATCCGGGGCTGTCTTCAGAAGATCACGAAGTTCGCTGATCTCACTCTCAAGCTCTTGGATGTCATTTGCGAGCTTTTGGCACCCGAATGTTTTGTCCTCCCAGCGCCATACGGGATTGAAGGCACGCGGAACGTACGCTATAAATTCGTTGTAGCCATAGACGCCCCGCGGCGGGGCATCCCAGTTCAAAATATCGTCGGGGGAAACCGCGATCCCTGTCCCCGGATTTTTCCATCGGTCCGAATCCTGGGAAGCGCTGCCCAACTCATCACCACACCAATCGAACGCAAAACAATTTACCATCTGGTTTGCAGTGTTGTCGGGTGCATCGGTAAGCAGCCTGCCGAGCCAACCGCTTTCTTCGTAGGCGCCATTGTAGACTTGCGTATAAAACCATTCGGCAGCCGCGCGTCGTTCGTCTTCTGAATAGATGAACAAACCTCTCAGATTGGGATCAGACGGCTGCGGTCTATCGTCAGGGTCTGCCGTTATAAAATCTTTCACTTGAACTTGGGCGCGTTTTGTTCCGTACCAAACAGTCGAAGAGCACACAACGGGTTGGGGTGCATCAGAGTACGCCCAGGCTACGGCTGGAGGGGGAATAAACGCAGGATCGGTAATCACTCTGGCCTGACTGTAGACAAAAAAACGATAGTGGCCATGGATATTCTTTACCTCGTCAGCGATTTTTTCCAACTGCGGCCGCATAGCCGCATCATATTGCGGCGGCGGCTTTACGATCGTTGGAAAGATGCTGGCGGTGTCCTGTGGACAGTACGCCGGATCCTTGTTGAACGACTGAAGGAAATAACGATGGTCGTCCGGATCAAAGCGATCCCTACCCTCATAGGCGTCGTCGACTGTTTCGGTGATAGTGCCAGGCCAGCCGAATTTTAGAAAATTGGGGTCGAATCCAGTGCCACTAGAAGGCGGGAGGTGTGTAATATAGTGATCCTTGTATCGTTGTTCCGAAGCCGTCGAGTGGCGAACCTCCCGGAAATTTGTCGTGATAATACCTGAATGTGAAAATCGTTGGGGGGGCGACACGTGTCGTAACAGTCCGCCGATCATTCCACATCCAGCGCTCAACAAAATATCACCTTTCTTACCGTTCTGGATATACGACTCTACAAAATCTATTTCTCCGGTCTGCTGACATGTGATTCCAGGTTGGTGAGAAATTTGACCGGATGTGCACCGGTCACCGATATTCTGTCCCAATGCAGAGGAGTGGATTCCCAAAAGCCAGCGCTGCGCTCACGGAGAGCTGGAAGAAGTGATGACGCATTAATACCGGACCTCCCACCCGACGGCTGTTCTTACGATCCGCCCTTGCTGCTGGAGTCGATAAAGATCCTCCTGCGTTATCCCAACGCCCTCCGGAACAAGCTTCAAATTCGCTAACCGGATAAGAAACCGTCTCAGCTGCTCGTCATCTACCGTGTGTGTGAGAGTAGGGCTGACTCTCAGAGGGTAATATAAGCTTGCGTAAACGGGCTCCGACTTTTGTGTATGACCGATAAGATGAAGCCCTATCCCACAGAAATCTACCGGGATGGACGAAGATATGTCGACGTGACCGGTGTAAGTGCTACTTGCTGCGACAACAATCGGACTGCTGATGGAACTACTTGAAACGATTGTTAGTGGCCTAGCGGTACCGACGGCCGATGCAACCGACGCGTCTCCCGTAATAGAAGGTCGACTGGTCGGAGGTGTTGTCGCACTGCTTAGCGGTGCAGGAAGTCCAGGGCGTGTTTCGGGAACTCCTCCCGTCGCACCGGACGGAAATTGCAGAATACGACTCGGATCCGCTGGTTCGTAGAGTGATTGCTTGTCTAGATCGCAGTGCTGATACTCTGCAAATGCGCTGTCGATCGTCAATGGGCCAGGCTCAAGGTTTCGGATTGAATAACTTCCCGACAAGACTTGATCTCTATGTTCCAAAACTCTATTTGTATTTGTAATGGGCTGAATGAATCCTTTACGCTTGTTATAAAAGTAGTTTATGTGCAGCGTCACAGCATATCTTGTTAAAGCCGTACCGTCCGGTCCAGAGGCCGACGTAATGAACGTCTTGTAAGGTGTGGTCCCGTCAATTGAATCACCATAATAATGAGAGACGTAAGGACTAACCGTTCTCTGTGATTGACCGTCACCAAAGTCCCACACAAATGCGGATTGTCTTGATGTTATATCTGGGTTAGTGATCATAAAATCTACGGTATAGGGATGGTAAGGGTTGAAGCGGGTATGAACGGCGAGAAACGGAACAGCGGGGCAGTCTGCTATCGTAATTCTCCTCGTGCTGCTCTCAATGTACCTTCCATATGCCGTGACTGCGACGTGTAAGAGGCGCGGACCTGGCTGACCAGAGAAATGGAGAAAATGCACAGAGCCGGGATAACCATCTATAACAACAGATGGGGTGTTAGCGCCTGACTTTCCCCAGCTTTCGGTGGTAACGGAAACCGCCACCTCTTCGCCCCGGCAAGCCTCAGCCTTAGAGATAGAGATGTTTTTAACTAAAGGAGGCAGCTGAATTCCGCGGCCGAGAGCATCCTTCGCCGGTGAGACCGCGCTCGCCTGGATTATGCTTCCTTGCTTAGAGATCCCAGATACCGTGAGTCGATCACGAACGCTCAACGCGGGCAAATTGCGTTGAGTATCTATTGTATAGACGCGTCCGTCATCTGCAAGGATCGTCACACGATTGCCAGATTCGATGGAAAGAATGGCTCCGGAGAGACTCGTGCTTCCTGGCCCTGGCTGTGCTTCTAGGAACGGAGATCTGAAAGGAGTTATCGATAACGCTGCCACGAACAAACACCAAATTCCAGAAGGACGACGAAAATTGCGAAACTGCATCGCTTGTGAACTTGCCATGAGCCCTCCGGGGAACCCTGCTTGGATCAACTGTTCGGATCTAAATAAACCTGTCAGTTAAGTCAACGGCAAAGGGCATCGAAAACTGGCACGCGTGACCTTTTTTTATTAGTTGCTTTCTAGATGTAATACGCCACACATTCCTTGAAATGGACCTTGGCTGGTTTGGCAGCCAACCAAGAGGAGTGGGACCCAACAAATACGATGCCGCGGACTGGGCCCACTCGGGACCGGTCCTCTTGCAACCGGCTCTGGGAAGTGTCCTACTGGGTTGCGTGCGTCGAAGCCGAAGGAAGGGGTGGAAAGAGCAGCATGACGCGCGCCTTTTAGCGTAGGTGATTGAAGGCGTTATCATGCCGAACAAAGAGACGTTCTCATCGTTGCTTGGCCCAGCTTGACGGCTGACCGCCTGTGCCTTGCTGCTGCTCGCCTTGGGCCTAACCTTGATAGCTCACCGCCTGTTCAGTAAGCACATGCGAATGCGAGATGGTAGCACTTGGTCAGGTGCCTGGAAAGCCAAAATCGTTACAAAGCGGTGGCAGGTCCTTTTCATGCGGACGCTGTTTGTAGCAATCGGAGTCGCTACTGTCGCATTTGCTTTGGGCATTGGTTTTGATAACGGGCGTTGAAATGAAGTAGCCCACTACCCGCCCGGCAACCCGACTGCTAGGATGGCTAAAAAGGGAAACACGAGACACCAACGCTAAGGCAGCCCTCCTCGGCGCTCAAATTCAATTTCCGTCATGATTCGACCCTATCGCGGAGTAATGCCGCGCATTTCGGATTCTGCCTATATCGACACAAGCGCCCAGGTGATTGGCGACGTCGTCATAGGCGATCGGTCGAGCGTATGGCTGAACGTGGCAATTCGGGGAGACGTGAACTACATCCGCATCGGCAGCGAGACCAGCGTACAGGACAACAGCGTTCTGCATGTCGATCATCAGGTGTATCCATGCGTCCTGGGAAATCGCGTAACCGTGGGGCACAGCGTCGTGCTGCATGGTTGCGTGGTGGAAGATGAAGCCTTGATTGGCATCGGCGCGATTGTTCTGAATGGAGCAAAGATTGGGCGCGGCGCCGTGGTGGCTGCCGGCGCCTTGGTGCCCGAGGGCATGGATGTACCCTCCAACACACTCGTGATGGGAACGCCGGCCAAGGTGAGACGCCCAGTAGCCCCTGAGGAACAGGTCCGGTTTCGCCAGAACTGCGATAACTACGTTCGGATCACCGCTATTTATAAGGAAGAGCAGCTGTGAATCCACTCAGCAGCGTTAAAGGAATGCGGGACATCCTCCCGCCATCGAGCGGAGTGTGGAACCAGGTGGAAGCTGCCGCACGCAAAATCTTCGCTCGTTTCAACTATCGCGAGATACGCACGCCGATTCTGGAAGATACCGCGCTTTTCGCGCGTGGAGTTGGCGAAGACACCGACATCGTCAGCAAGGAGATGTACACATTTGCTGATCGCGATGGCACATCTTTGACATTGCGTCCCGAGAATACCGCGTCAGTTCTTCGCTCGTACATCGAACATCGGCTCGACCAGCAGCAGGGTTTGCAGAAGCTGTACTACATAGGTCCGATGTTCCGCAGAGAGCGTCCACAGAAAGGGCGTTATCGCCAGTTTTATCAAATTGGCGCGGAGGCCATCGGCTCCGATTCACCCGCGATCGATGCGGAAGTGATCGAGTTGGTGCTGGCCATACTGGACGAGATCGGCATCAAGGGCTATCAACTGCTCCTTAACTCCGTCGGCTCGAAGGAGTCGCGCCAGAGGTACAGTGAAGTGCTGCGGGCGGAATTGAAGACGCTTGCTCCGCGGATGTGCTCCGATTGCCGGGGGCGAGCCGAGAGGAATCCGCTTCGTGTACTCGACTGCAAGGTGCCCGAAGATCAACCGATCATCGACCAATTACCGTCCTTTCTCGACTACCTGGATGAAGACGATCGTGAACATTTCCGGCGGGTGCGTGACTTGCTCGATGACCAGCAGATTCGCTATACCGTCACTCCGCGACTGGTCCGCGGTTTGGATTACTACGCGCGCACAACGTTCGAGGTAACACATGGCGCGCTCGGCGCTCAGAACGCGATTCTCGGAGGCGGACGCTATGACGGCTTGGCCGAGACATTGGGTTCGAAAGTAGCGGCTCCGGGGATCGGATTCTCTATTGGCGAGGACCGTTTGGTGATGGCTGCTGAGGAAGGAGCCGCACTGCCCGCCCAACAACTGGATTTGTACATGGCGCCAATGGGCGCGGCTCCGCTGAGGCACTGCGCTCTGCTGGCAACAGATCTGCGTAAGCTCGACATCTCGATAGAGGTCGGAACCGAGCAGAAGTTGAAGCGGATGTTGGAGATTGCCAATAAGCTGCAGGCCCGCTACGCGCTCATCGTAGGCGATAACGAAATCGCAACGCAGTCCTACACTCTGAAAAATATGACGTCGGGGACGCAACAAACTTTGACCCGTCAAGCGCTGCTGGAACCTGAACAATGGCTGAAGTGAAACTGGATTTCCTTGGCGATCTCCGCCGGACTCACTCGTGCGGCGAACTGCGTGTGGCGGATGCGGGCTCCAGGGCCGTAGTGATGGGATGGGTACATCGCCGCCGGGATCTCGGCGGCGTCATCTTCATACATCTCCGCGACCGCTACGGCATCACCCAGCTCGTATTCGACGAAAGCAAGGACCGGGAGACACATCAGCGAGCGCAGGAATTGGGTTCCGAATTCGTGATTGCGGTCGAAGGCTTAGTCGCACTACGAAGTGAAAACACGATCAATTCGAACATATCGACAGGCGAAGTGGAAGTGGCGGTTTCGAAGCTGTGGATTCTGAATGAATCGCGAACGCCCCCCTTCCCGCTCGATGATGACGCCGACGTAAAAGAAGACGTTCGTCTCAAATACCGCTACATCGATTTGCGCAGGCCGCACATGCAGCGCAATATCATCATGCGATCGAAAATTACGCTGGCGGTACGCCAGGCGTTGGATGCGCAGAATTTCCTGGAAATCGAGACGCCGTTCATGACACGCTCGACGCCGGAAGGCGCGCGCGATTATCTTGTGCCGAGCCGCGTGCAGCCCGGAACTTTCTATGCCCTGCCTCAGTCTCCGCAGATCTTCAAGCAATTGCTGATGGTCAGCGGCTATGAACGCTATTTCCAAATCGTACGCTGCTTCCGCGATGAGGACCTGCGTGCGGACCGTCAGCCTGAGTTCACGCAGATCGACCTCGAAATGTCGTTCCCGCAACAGGAACAGATCTATGACGTCATCGAGCCGCTCATCTTCAGCGTTTGTGAAGCGGCAGGAAAATCGGTCGAAAGGCACATCCCTCGCATCACCTACGCTCAGGCAATGAATTGCTATGGCAGCGATAAACCTGATCTGCGCGTACCGCCATTTCATCGGGTGGAAGATCTCTTCCCGAACGCCGGATTGTCCATTGACGGTCTGCCTCTGGTGGCAATCCGCATTCCGCGGGTCGGACCGTTGAGCCGCAAAGAACGCGACGACATCAAGGCTTTCGGCCAGGAGCGTGGCTTGCGCGTGTTCGACGATATCAAGCGCCTGCAACGCGATCATCCGGAGCCGGTAGCGAAACTGCAAGAGCGGATTCAGCCTGCGGATGACGATCTCATCATGCTCGCCGCCGGAACAGGCGAGCCCACAGGCGCTCTGCCGGATCAAACTGTGCTGCTTGCGTGCGGGCAACTGCGTCTGCATATTGCGCAAAAATACAACGACCGCCACAAGCTGCTTGACCCGGAAGTGTTCAAGTTTTTGTGGGTGGTGGATTTTCCAATGTTTGAGTGGGACGAGGAAGACAAACGCTGGAATGCCGCCCACCATCCCTTTACCTCGGTGCATGACGACGACTTACAAAAACTGACCGATGATCCGGCCCACTGCCGCGCGAAATCGTATGATCTCGTGCTGAACGGTGTCGAGCTTGGATCAGGTTCCATTCGTATCCACCGGCGCGATGTTCAAACGAAAGTGTTCGCGGCCCTTGGCTTCAGCGAGGAAGACGCCAAGCGGCGTTTCGGCTTTCTGCTGGAAGCGCTTGAATACGGGGCGCCTCCCCACGGCGGCATCGCTCTGGGCCTCGACCGGCTGGTGATGATCCTGGCCGGAGAGCAATCGATACGCGATGTGATTCCCTTCCCCAAAACCGCTAAGGGCACCGACTTGATGTGTGAGGCCCCTTCCACTGTGCCCGAGCGGCAGCTGCGCGAATTGGGGATAACGTTCATCGGCTCGAGAAGCCAGGGCGCAAAGTAACCGTTCGTTCATCCCCTACCCGGCGCTTCATGCTACTGGTTGAGGATGGCCACTCAAGCTCCCCAATCCACTGACAGTCAGAAGCAGGTGCTCTCGCCCGACGAAGCCCGCCTCATGGACGCGTACTGGCGGGCTTGCAATTACCTCAGCGCCGGCATGATCTATCTCCGCGCCAATCCCTTATTACGCGAGCCGCTGAAGCGGGAGCACATTAAGAACCGGTTACTCGGACACTGGGGATCCGATCCCGGCCAGAGCTTTACCTGGATTCATCTCAATCGCCTGATCAAGAAATATGACCTCGACATGATCTACCTTTCCGGGCCGGGCCATGGAGCACCCGCGGTCTTGGCGAACTGCTATCTGGAAGGACATTATTCCGAGATCTATCCTGACAAGAGCCAGGACGAAGAAGGTTTGCTCAAATTCTTCAGGCAATTTTCGTTTCCCGGCGGAATCGGCAGCCACTGCACGCCTGAAACTCCTGGCTCGATCCACGAAGGCGGCGAACTCGGCTACAGCATTTCGCACGGCTTCGGAGCGGCGTTCGACAACCCCGACTTGATCGTCAGCGTCATGGTTGGAGACGGCGAGGCCGAAACGGGACCGCTCGCTACCTCCTGGCATTCGAACAAGTTTCTGAATCCCATCCGGGACGGTGCTGTATTGCCCATTCTGCATCTCAACGGCTATAAAATCGCAAATCCGACGGTACTGGCGCGCATCACGCCGGAAGAATTGGAGTCGCTGTTCAGGGGCTATGGCTGGACACCGTACGTAGTGGAGGGCGACGAACCTGCCCAGATGCACCAGAAAATGGCCGCGACACTTGAAAAGTGCGTCACCGAGATTCGTTCCATTCAGGAGAAAGCGAGAAAAAGTGGAAAGGCGGACCGTGCGCGCTGGCCGATGGTCATCCTGCGATCGCCTAAGGGTTGGACGGGACCCAAGGAGGTGGACGGGCACAAAGTGGAAGATTTCTGGCGAGCGCACCAGGTGCCTATTCTCGATATCACCAAACCGGAACATTTAGCCCAGCTCGAAGAATGGATGCGGAGCTATCGGCCCGAGGAGCTTTTCGATAAAGATGGCCGGCTCATTCAGGAATTGCGCGATCTTCCGCCAACCGGGGACAGGCGTATCAGCGCAAATCCACACGCTAACGGCGGGGTACTGCGCCAGGAGTTGCGTATGCCGGATTTCCGGGATTACGCAGTACCGTTTCAAAAACCAGCTACGTCAGAAGTGGGGCCGACTGAGGTATTGGGTCGCTTCCTCTGTGATGTGATGCGACACAACATGACGAATTTCCGCGTCTTCGGACCGGACGAAACTGCTTCCAATCGTCTACAGGCGATCTATGCAGCTTCGAAGAAGACGTGGCTCGCCGAGTACAAGCCGGAAGATGCAGATGGCGGCGAGCTGGCGCTCGACGGCCGTGTGATGGAAATGCTGAGTGAACATACGCTCGAAGGTTGGTTCGAAGGATATGTATTGACAGGCCGCCACGGCGTCTTCTCTACCTATGAAGCTTTCGTCCATATCATCGACTCCATGTTCAACCAGCACGCAAAATGGCTGGAAAAAGCCAAGCTCGATCTGGCTTGGCGCGCGCCCGTGTCGTCGATCAATTTGCTGATCACCTCACTGGTCTGGCGGCAGGATCACAACGGCTTCACGCATCAGGATCCGGGCTTTCTGGATGTCGTGACGAACAAGAGCGCGACAGTTACACGCATCTATCTGCCGCCCGATGCGAATTGCCTTTTGAGCGTTGCCGATCACTGTCTGCGCAGCAAGGATTACGTCAATGTAATAGTGGCGGATAAGCAGCCGCACCTGCAGTATTTGGATATGGATGCCGCAATCAAACACTGTACGAAAGGGATCGGCATCTGGGAATGGGCCAGTACCGATTCCTGCCAGGAACCGGATGTGGTGATGGCTTCTGCGGGTGACGTTGCGACGATGGAGACCCTCGCGGCGGTAGCTATTCTGCGCGAGAAGTTTTCCGATCTCAAAATCCGCTTCGTGAACGTTGTCGATTTGTTCAAGCTGCAACCGGACACACAGCATCCGCACGGTTTGTCAGATCGTGATTTCGACACGCTGTTCACGAAAGACAAACCGATTATTTTCAACTTTCATGCCTATCCCTGGTTGATTCATAAGCTGGCTTACAGGCGAACGAATCACCAGAATCTGCATGTGCGCGGCTACAAGGAGAAGGGCAACATTGATACACCCCTTGAGCTTGCCATCAAAAACCAAGTAGACCGGTTCAATCTTTCGATCGACGTCATCGATCGTGTACCGCGGCTGCAGGTTATAGGGGCGCATGTGAAGGAGTGGCTGAAGAACGAGATCATCGACAGTCTGAACTACGCGCATCAGAACGGAATCGATCGGCCCGAGATCAGTGGCTGGAAATGGCCTTATTAGATGGCCGTTCGTGAACGGAGAATCCTATCTCTCAACTGCGGCTCTTCGTCGCTCAAGTTCGGGGTCTACATTTCGGACGGAACCGCCGCCGAGGTCATGTATCAGGGCGAAGCCGAGGAGATCGGCAAGCTGCACAGCTTTCCAAGCCACACAGCAGCACTCCAGCATGCGTTGGATGAGCTGAAGGAACACGGCATATCCGACATTGAGGCGGTTGGGCACCGATTCGTGCACGGGGGACCAGGATTGCGAAACCATAGGCTCCTCGATTCCGCAGTCGCGAAGGAATTAGAGGCCGCCGTCGAGTACGCGCCGCTGCATCTTCCGGCATCTCTCGCCGTTCTGAAAGCGACGCAGGAGAGACTGCCCGGCGTTCCGCAGGCAATCTGTCTGGATACCGCCTTCCATCGCCATATGCCCGATGTGAGCCGGACCTATGCATTGCCTGAGAAGATTCGCAAACTCGGCGTTGAACGATATGGCTTTCACGGACTCTCGCTCGAATCGATCCTGGCTCAGCTTCGAGCGTTGCCGGACCGGCTGGTTGTAGCTCATCTGGGAAACGGCGCAAGTATCACGGCGGTCCTCAAAGGCGTCTCGATGGACACATCCATGGGACTGACGCCCACTGGAGGGATCATGATGGGTACTCGCTGCGGCGATCTCGATCCGGGCCTTGTGGTCTATCTCATGCGGCACGGGTACGCCCGCGCAGAACAGCTTGAACACCTTTTCGATCATGAGTCTGGCCTGCTCGGCATATCCGGCATGAGCAGCGATGTACGGACACTGCTGGAAAATCGTGCACTGAACAAGCAGGCTGCGCTGGCGCTCGAGATGTTCTGCTACCAGGTTCGGAAAACTATCGCCAGTATGTCCGCCGCCATGGAAGGCGTGGATGCGATTGTGTTCACAGGCGGTATCGGCGAGCATGCAAAGGCGCTTCGTGACGAAATCAGCAGCGGCTTAAAATTCCTGAGTACAAGTGAGCTAGATGTGAGAGTGCTGCCCTCACAGGAAGATGAGCAGATCGCGAGAAACACCGTGCACCTGCTGAACGCGCGAACCCCGTCAGCAAACCGCAAAACTGAGCCAGAAGCGTAAGCGCCTCTGACGGTTTTATGCCGCGTGGCTCGATGATCAATGAAGACAAACTTATTTCTATTCCGTTTCTGCTATTGGGAGCCACATCCTGGATGACATCGGCATCACATCAGCGACGAAAGTATTTCCATACGTTCCGGCGAGGAAGGATTTATTGCCCGATTCAAGAAGAGCCGTCGTTGTCTCATCTCCTTCGTAAAGTCCGCCTGAGAAAGTGGAAACCGGGTGAAGTAATCAATGTGGAAACCCAGCATTGCCTGTACTTTCTCCGGACTGGGCAAACCGGGTCCTCGACGTTGCAGCGCTTGCAGAATAGTGAGCTGCGCAAATTGATCCATCACCCAAACGTCGAGAAGTGTGAATTCACCAAAAGGAATATCGACGCGTTCCTCGGTCGTGAATACAACAATCTTTTGTCCGAGGTTGAACACCGATGCCCCGATACCCGCCAGCGAGCGCTGTATGTCTTGTGCGACCACTTCCCCCCCAGTATGCGCTCCTCCAGCAGTGACCCAGCAAGAGGCCTGGGTTCCGATGATACTTTGTTGCGGCAAAGTCTCGAACAACTGCCGGATGTATCTATTCGATCCTTGTCCCCAGGTCGATGAGCCCATAATGATAGCCCGAGGCGAATTGCTGAATAGCTCCGCCAAGCTTGTGAGGTCATCTAAACGCTTCACTCCATCGTAGAAGCCCACGGCGAATGGGAGACCAAGCTGCTGAATATGAGATTCAAGGAACGTTCTTATTCCGTATCCGGCACGAATAGAATCCATCCGATGCGTATAGGGACTTGGGGCTAGCACAATCAGGCGTATGTCGGCGGCTGCAGTGCTCTGTCCATGTAACAGCGTTGCACCGAGCCCGGCGCTTGCGCCAATGAAGGTCCGGCGACTCAGTTCTGGGTTCAAAAGTTCTCTTCCTTTCTCGATCGAATAACGTCGCTTGCTTGCCGGGCTATCGGACGGCCATTAGCATGTCCGCGGCGATACTTAGGCGTATGAGTTGCCAGAATACAGGGCTGGGATGTTGGAAGCAAGCATTCGCCGGTGACCAGAGTACTCCGTGCATTAGACACCTCAGATCAGCCGAACGACGAAGCGGTCCTTCCTTGAAGTAGTTCGCACTGAACTCAGCCGTGCTCTCTGCGCAATACCATGGCGGGCGTCACTTAGCAATCCGGGGCGGAACGGTTCAGAAGCGCGCCAGAGGGGTCGAGCGGCTTTGTTGGAGTGAATTCTCCGGCGAGAGCACGTTCATACGATTCCCAAGCCGATGTACCGGCTTGCGCCCCGCGATCATCTTGTCGAGATCCACCTGCGCAGGCAGCATTTGACGGAGAAGATCCATGGTGCATCGTCGACATTCATGCTAGAGGCGGTGGTTGCAGTACTCATAACTTCTCCGATCGGCATAGTTATTAGTGTCGAGGCGCATAACGCGTGAAGACGAAGCCGCGATCCTTGGCTGGCTGATGGCAGGGGAAAATGTTTTGTGAAGCGCCTCGTCCCCGGGTTTGCCGTTCTTGAAGTCAGCGAATCCCCAACCTGCCGTCGCCGCGTACCTTTTTGAGTCCTTCACCATGAACTGAACATTTACTACCGATCCGGGAATGAAGGATTTCGGGCTGCCAACACCAGCGGCTATCGGAAGGAGACTCAGGGCTTTGTCGTTTTCGGGCGACGACTCCTTCGTCCAATGCTGCGCGGCGATAATAGTGCCGTCCGGGAAAGGAAGCTTCTTTTCCTGGAAAGCCTCGATGGCAATGTTGTTGCCGAATTCAGCGCGTTGCTGGCAGTGGTCGCCCGCTGCAATTTCGCCTACGGAGATCAGCTTCCAATCACGGTAGCCTGCGGGAATCGTGATGCCGTAGATCGGAGAGGCGCCGTGATCGACGTCCCGGAAATTGGACGTGTGAAAAAGACAACGGGGGCCGCCGATACAATTGCGGTCAGCAACGAAACGATCGTTTCACAGCCCTCCTCCTTCGAAGAAAGTGCGCCACCTGGAAGCCCGAAACTACGTTCGCATCAAAGAGTGTCTTCCGCTTCTCTATCCGCTCCGGTTCCTAAACCGATGCTCAGTGCCTTGGCGGTGTGAAGTTCTTGTTCGATCGCAGTCGTGCTCTAGCGCTTCCCCTTGGCGATCAGAGTTTCTTAACCCAGTGTTCGATTTTCAGATTCGCTGAGGTGCACGGCAGCTCCGACTCTGGGGGTGCTGTGTTCGGGATCTACTATAACGATGCGCTTCGGAATTTGCAAGAGAATTGCTTGGTCCGTCTTCATCTGAACTAACAACTCCCATTGCGTTTGTAATGCCGATTCTGCTAATTAGTTAACACCGCACAGCTATCATCAACAAAGATAGGCTCGACGAGCGCATTGCGGTGTTACCAGCAGGTGAGTGAAGACCAGCAGTTCGCGGATCTAAACTTTTTGGCCGAAGGTACCGACCATGATCGGTCCTGAGATATAGCCGCCCATCGTAATCGACTCTTGTCTCAGGCGATCTGTGAGGGTGTCCAGGTCCAATTCTTTGGCGGTCACGACACCGAGCGCCTCCAACTTTGGCAAAAGACTACGAACGGTCTCGGTGGTCCATTCATAGAAAGGACACTGTGGCCCGCCATCCACGATAAATTCGGCACGACTATGAATGTTAGCCAGTTCTGCGTCATGGAACATTTGGAACAAGCGCATGCCGATATCCGCATGAGTCACGCGCGTAAAGAAATCGACGAACATCTTAGATATACGCTCATAAAGCGGCTTAGCCGGGAAGTGTGGATAGTATCGCGATAGATCGTATTCCTGAAATGCCACGAGACCTCCTGGGCGAACGTGAACAATCGCGCGCCGCAGAACCGCGAACGCATCCGGAGCGTGAATGAGTATGTGCCGTCCGACAACGGCATCGTACGGTTCCGGCGCGGAATAATCCATTAGGTTCGCCTGCACGAAACTAAGGTTTGTGAGCTCCGCCTCATCCGTTCGTGCCTTGGAAATCGCTAATGCTCCGGGATCGAGGTCAACACCTGTTACGCGCCCTGTGGGACCGACAAGACGGGCGGCGAGCATGCTGACGTCGCCGACCCCGCAACCCATATCGAGAACCCTCATTCCGACGGCGAGGCCAGCCCGCTTCAAGAAATCTTTGGTGAGGGGATTCAGAACCTCAGCTTGTAATGTGAGCCGGCGGCGTTCGTGGTCCGTGTGGCCGAGGATGTAGTTGGCTGATGCGGTAGACACGGGAAAAGTATAGCGGGAATTAGGACTGAAGGAGATGTGGTTAGCGCCCGGATACCGATGCAGCGGGCGCGGTGGACATCCGAGCTCGATAAGAAGCCCGTCGATAACCATCGTTCCAAGGTCAGGTTGACCGGTCGGCGGCAGGTTTGCGGAATGCAAGCCCCAGATAGCACCTCAACCGGTTCGGTATTTACGAGAAGAACATACCTTGGTCGGAACTCCTGAAATCGCACCGATTACTGCGCATCTGTCCTCTTCTTCAGCAGTGCCGGCCAGTTGACGATAAGTGTCAGCGGCTCACCTGCTTGTTTCTCGACCGCCGCGCGTACCAGGAAACGCTGTCCGTCAGGAGCAGCTTCATAAGGACAGAGACCGGTCTCAATGATGGGCAAAGCAAACAGTTCGCTCGGCGCCAACGGCTCGATGGCATCTGCCTTCCGCTTTATGCTGACTTTCATCAACTTTCCATCTGGCGAGACGTAGAACAGCTCGCGCCCATCCGGACTCCACTGCGGATATCGGCCTCCGCCCATCGAAATCGGCGTCTTATCACGCCCTTCCGGAAAGGAATCTACATAGACCTCGTAACGGCCCGATTCATCCGACTGATACGCAACCGAGCGCGGGTCCAGTTCCGGAGAAAAGCGGCCGTTACACTCATTGAATTGAGTCTGCAGATAGGGCCTCGGCTTCGCGTTCGCCACAGGCTTCCCCTCCGGACCCACCGATAAGGTCCAAAGGTCAAATCCCGTAGCGGCTCCGATCTCGGTATATAGCAGGAAGCGGCCTCCGCGTGAAACATCATTCGGTACCTGATAATTGAGCGATTGCGTGAGCCGGTACTCGTCACCGCGTTCAACCATCTTGCCGAACAAGTTGTAAGGTGCGCTTGAGGCAAATAGAATGGCGCGGCCATTCGAAGACCATACCGGATAACCTTTTTGCCCGGGTGACGCCGTGAGCCGGTTGGCAACTCCGCGGTCCGCCTCCACTACCCAGAGGTCCCGGCCATCTGGCTTCGTGCGAGCGGCCACTGCTCGGCGTCCGTTCGGCGAGAGCCGAAAGTAAACATATTCTCCGGATTCGCCCAATCTGCCTAACCGTTTTCCCGTTCGGTCGAACCAGGTGAATTGCATCTCCGAGCCGGCGTTGCCATAGAGCAATAGGTTGCCCGAAGCCGCCGCGTTCATCAGGCCTCCTCCAAATATGGCCACCCGGTCCCCGAAGCTGCGAACTTCCCCGTTAAGCCGTAGTGCCCGCGCGTCGAATTCCTGTGCTACCAAGATTCCCTCGCGTTGCCAGATCAAATAATCTCTGCCGCCGGCTCCGGACGCGTAAACCGCTTTAGTGTCCGTGGTCAATAGGTGAACACGAAGATCGGGCCTTGCCAAAGAACCCGCATAGACACCCGTATTCTCCGGTCGGTTACTTTGCACGAAGACTAGAAAGCCGCCCCCCGGCAACACCTGCGGCCAGAGATGCAGTCCTTCGCTCCGCGAAACATTCAACGTGGTCAAAGGCAAAGGTGTACCACCCGAGGCCGAGACCCGCCGCAAACCGAAACCGAATATGCTGAAGATGATCTGGCCTTCGCTGGTCCACGCACCGCCCCAGCCGCGGTGAGCATCACAGATGGTCGCGAGCGTGCCGTTTGCAACATCGATTCGCTGCAATTTATCCCCTGCGAAAAAACCAATAGACTTGTTATCCGGTGACCAGAACGGAAATACAGCGCCGTCCGTTCCCGGAACCAAGTGCGCCGTGGTTCTATCCAGCGCTCGAAGCCAAAGCGCCGTCTTAGTGCTTTGTAGTGTCAGGATCCTCCGCGGCAACGGCAGACCCGGTGAGCGATTGGAACACGATAATGCTCAACACTATAGCCGGGCAGGATGGGTTTGCTCAGGCCCGCTTTGCTGCTATCACGCAGTTGGCGGTGTTTGAAGCGGTGAACGCTATCGTCGGCGACTACAGTCCCTACCTCGGAACTCTCTCCGGGCCTGCAGGAGCCTCTGCAGAAGCAGCGGCGGTTGAAGCGGCATATAGCGTGCTCAAGCAGTATTTCCCGGATGCCACTCAGAGTCTTGACTCAGCCCGAGCGGAATCGCTGGCCAAGGTTCAGGACGGACCCGGTAAATCGAGCGGACTCGCAACCGGCGACGCGGCCGCGGCGGCGATGATCGCCCTGCGCAGCAACGATGGCTCGAGTCCGCCGGCGTTTTATCTGCCCTCCTCATCGGCCCCTGGCGAATGGCAGCTCACTCCGGCCTGCCCTGCTGCGGGCGGAGTTTTCTTCCAGTGGGGCGGCGTCACGCCGTTTGCGTTACGAAGCTCTACGCAGTTTCGTGGCGATCCACCTCCATCTCTCACCGGCCGCCGCTATGCCCGAGCCTATCAGGAGGTGAAGGAAGTGGGAAGCGCAGACAGCACGCAACGTCCGCCCGATCGAGCAAATGTGGCTTTGTTCTTTGAACATGTGTCGGCCGCTGTGGCTTGGAATTCCGTCGCCACCCAGATCGCCCACTCGCGACACGCTTCGCTAGCGCAGGAAGCGCGTGCTCTTGCGCTGCTGAACATGGCTATCAGCGACGGCTTGGTGACGGTCATGGAGACCAAATATTACTACCGTTTTTGGAGGCCCGAAACCGCGATTCATCACGGCGATGAGGACGGCAATCCGCGGACGGAAGCCGATCCCTCCTGGATGCCTTTTATACCGACGCCTTGTTTCCCCAGCTATCCTTCAGCCCACGCGACCGGCAGCTATGCGGCCCGCGAAGTGCTCGACATCATCTATGGCGACGGCCCGCACTGCATCACTTTATCGAACTCGGCGGTCCCCGGGATTGTTCTCCAGTACAACCGATTGGAAGAGATCACCGACGACGTCGATGATGCGCGCGTGTACGGCGGCATTCATTTCCGGACCGACCAGGAAGCAGGCGCCGAGCAGGGCCGCCACGTGGCGGAATACGTCTATCACCACCGACTGCACCCGCTTCGTGCTGAAGATCGCGAGCGCTAGCGCAGTAAACTTGGCCGGATCGCGTTCGAGAGGCCGTTCGGGGGAGCCGCCTTTATTCGCGTAAGCGCCTCTGACGGTTTTATGCCGCGAATTGGCCTACCCTTGTCGACTAAGCGGCGCGATCCGTCCGATCATTTGACGCGCGTCGCTCCCGTTTTGGGCGCAAGATAGGCGAGCCAGACCCGTGGCTCGTACGCTCGCATCCAGCACTTCTCGAGCCCTGAATTGTGCGGGTCGCGAGCGTGCGCTCAAAGAAGCGCGCGCCGCACACTCAGTACGCAGGTTCCGTAGCGCCCTCTTTGACTCCGTTGTCCATCAAATACCGGCGTACCAAGCGTAGCCGCCCTCCGGGGACGAAGAGCCCAGGCCCTTGCCGAAGCGTTTCAGGCTGTCCGTTACGGTGAGCTGAGAGATGTATTTCACGCTCTTGTAGCCGAGTTGCCGGGGAACACGCAGTCGCAGAGGTCCGCCGAATCGGACGGGAAGCGCACCACCATTCATGCCGTAGGTGACGAGAGTTTGAGGATGCACTGCATCGGCCATATCGATGCTTTCCCACCACCCGGGTTGGATCGAACGGTAAATGACGTATCGGGCCTGTGGGAGAGTTCCAACCAGGTTCAGGACATGAGACAGAGGCACGCCAATCCATTCAGCAATGTAAGACCAGCCCTCCTCGCATGCCAGATGAGTGATCTGACTGCGCCGCGGAAGGTTTTCGAGCTGGGCCAGCGAGAACGCTGCCGGGTGGGCCACCATGCCATCAACTGCGAGGCGCCAGTCAACGAAAGCGTCTTCCTGGAGTCGCTTAAAACCTTCGCCCAACGGAGCCACAGCGTTCGCGAAGGGAGGTTTTGAGATCTGGCTGGCGGCGAACTCTCTCGCCAATGAATGGCGCGTCAGTATCCGCTGCGCAGCATACGTAAGCGTTTCACCCGGTCCGTAGAAGCCGACACCATCGGGCGGGATAAGTCCATAACGCTCCGCAAAGGTCGAGGTCACCACTAGTCCGGAGGCGCCCGCTGCTGCCGAAACACCAGCCGCGATGAGTTTACGTCGTGAGAATTTGCTCATGGGCGCTCTGTTTCTGAAGCCGCGCGACCAGTGATCATCGCGCGCATACGGCTTCGAAATCCGGTAAGGCAAATCATTCCGATGTGCACCACAACAAAGAGCGTGAGTAACACAGAGACGAAGAAGTGAATGGTCCGTGCGGATTGCTGGCCACCCAAAACGCCGACGCCCGCCGGAAACGCAGACGCGACGGCGGGTGACATCGCCAGGCCCGTCCAAATTACTAACGGGAAAAGGATGAATACAACGAAGAGGTATGTGAGGCGCTGAAGTACGTTGTATGACGCGGCTTCCGCTGCAGTCGCAGGCCGGAATCGCAGATGTGTGGCGATCACGTCCGAGAGCGCCCGGCGAGAGAGATCAGCGCGGCCAAGGAGCAAATTCCGGCGAATATGCCCGTCCACTAAGCCGAAGGCTAAGTACAGCGATCCGGTGAATACAACAAGCCAGGCGGCTTGGAAATGGAGATATCGGCTCCAGCCGTTCTGGTCAGGCAGCACGTAGCCATAGCCTGTGGGTACGGTTGCTCTCGAGGCTGGTATCGGAAGGGTAAACAGAGGCGGGGTTAGTACGTTACCGGCTTCGCCCCAGTAGAAGCGCGGGTGAGAGATGAGAATTTCAACTCCACTGACGAGCAATGCCAGGAAGCACAGGGTGGTGATCCAGTGAGTAAGGCGGACGAGGAAAGGATACCGCGAAGTAGCTCTCGTGCTTAGCAGGGCCGAATCAGACATTGGAACCCAAACGGAATCGGCCATCTGAGAAATGGTACCAATTAGCGCACACTCTCTGCGCGCCGGGAATGCGCGACTCGCGCTAGACGTCCTGATGCGTGCCGGCGGACGCAGTGTGGGTATTGCGCTTCCAGTCCTCCGTCTGCGGACCTTGGAACTTGGCCCCCATTGAGCGAAGCTGAGACATCTGATCTTCACTTAGCGGTTTGAAATCCCGCGCGATGCGAACGTCGTCTTCGACCTGGCCGATCGTGGTGCAGCCCAAGGCGAGGCAGTGCACCGGCAAGCTGAGCACATACGACAGGCAATCCCTCAAATGCATCCCTTGCAACAGCTTTGCGTTTGCCGTGCTCTTCATTGCCTGGATTCCCATGCCTCGCGCCACGGCGACAGGAAGCACATTCTTCTCAAAGCTCAGATAGGAAGGGTCCGCCGGATTGAGGGGCATCAGGATGGTGTCGTAATGCTCGTAATTTTTTAGCATTGCCAGATGAACCTCAGGATCATGGTGTCCGGTAAAACCAATAAAGCGGCATTTACCGGCCTTCTTCGCAGCTTCAAATGCTTCTATTGCGCCACCGGGTGCGAAGATCTGATGGACTTCCTCCATCTCGCTCACCTGATGAATCTGCCAAAGGTCGACGTGATCGGTTTTAAGGGCGCGAAGAGATTTTTCCAGATCCATCTCCGCTCCGCGGCGCGAACGCTGAGGAGACTTCGTGGTGAGGAAAATTTCCTTTCGAAAGGGCGGCAGAACAGCCCCGTAGACCTCTTCGGATCTGCCGTTCCAATAAATGCGAGCTGTATCGAAGTAGTTGATACCCAGCTCGCGGGCGCGCAGCGTGATCGCTTTTGCATCCTCGAAGGTGCAGAGAGGGAACCGTCCTCCGGCTTGACCAATGATTGTCAGCCGTTCACCGGTCTTTCCGAAAACGCGTGTCGGAATATCGCCGGGCTTTACCTCACCCAAGGCCGAATTGTTCACATCGAGGATCAGACCCGCTGCAGCGGAACCGGCAAGAAACGTCCTACGTAGCATATTCGCTCCTAAGCCATCATCGTGGACTTTCAGATGATTTCCAAGTCCCAGCCGAAACCGGGCTCGTCCGAGGGTCTAGTGTACACGCCTTCGGGGCCGCGCGTGATGTGATTATCTTGTTCCCAGCGTTGGTAGACCTCTTTGGGACCGCCGGGGGGCGGCATGAAGAGTTCCGCCCAGGGCGCATTCGTCGTCGCCATGATGAAGTGCACGCAGTCCGAGACACCCCCCACATGGGGAATAACCGGGGTATCATAGGCAGCCGCCAGCGCATCGATCTTTCGCAACTCGGTCAGACCGCCGCACCAATGGATGTCGGGCTGCCAGATATCCGCTCCGTTGAGCTCCTGCAACCGCCTGAATTCATAACGCCCGTATACATGCTCGCCGGTAGCGATGCGAGTAGACTTGACCTCTGCGTGTAAGCGGCCGAACCCTTCGAAATCATACGGCGGGAGGCACTCTTCCATCCAATACACGCGGTACGGCGCCAGCCGCTCAGCCATTTCGATTGTGTAACGCTCAGTCCAGGACATCCAGCAATCGAGCATGATGTCGCCATCAGGACCAAGAAGGTCTCGTGTTCGTTTCACGAGTGCTTCGTTCACCTTCATGCCCTGCTCGCCGTCGGCCGGACCTTTTGGGATAGCAAGCTTCAGCCGCTTAAATCCAAACTGTATGTGCTGCTCGATATCGTTCGCGGTGCAATACGCTGGAATCCGTTCCTTGGTTGCGCCACCGATCAGCTTGTAGACAGGCATGCCGAGAGCCACTCCGATCAGATCCCAGAGCGCGAGATCGACCCCACTGATCGCATTCATAGTCACGCCAGTCCGGCCGTAGGACTCAGTCGAGCGCCACATTACGTCCCAGATTCGCTCTATGTCGAATGGGTCCTGGCCAAGCAGTAACTTCACCAAGTGCTCCTGGACGATGTTGCCGCCCCCCGGCCCACCGCTGCCGTAGCCTTTAATGCCTTTGTCTGTCGACACTTCGACGGTAAAGCTGGGAACCTTCCCGGGATCCGGCAGGAAAAGAGACCTCCTGGCCTTGTACTCCGGGTAGATCGACATTGGACTTGCCACTTCGACGCCGTCCACCGACCAAGCCGTCGCAGACGGCGTGTAGGCGGGCAAGGGGTGCTTCGGACGTGTCTCGACCAGGCGGACGCTCGTGATTTTCAGCTTGCTCTTTTCAACCTGGAAGGCAAGCGATGGCACACCGGTCACGACACCAGCAGTCGCTGAAGCGGATAGAAAATTTCTGCGGTTCATGGCGCAATGCGGCGACCGAACATCACAGGCTGGAGCATATCAACACATCCTATCCAAAGATCTTGGTGAGTCATATGGCGGGGGGAGCGCAAGTCGCGCCCGGTTCAGCGCTTGCTGACTTGGTCGATACGACTCAGCGGAGAGGCTTCAGCGGCCTTAGTGAGTTAGATACCGGTAATTAAAGCGGCCTTCGGGCGCTACGTCTCCGCTGACGTAGAAATCCATGACGTCGCCCGGTTGCTGGATGTTGTCCACCCATTTGAAATCGAGCGTGAACTCCGACTTTCCGGTCATGAGGCCGAGCGCTGTGCGTGGAATAGCAAGCTGCAGTTCTCTCCCGTCAACACGGTAAGAGATCTCTGCTGCTCTGGTCCAGTTCCAACCCCCGCTGTTCTTCTCCAGGGTTGTGGTGGTACCGTTGACGACGGTCCGGTTGACGATGAAATCGTATCCCTTCCAGCCGGTTTTTGAATCGGCATCGACGTCGATGAGAAGCATCATCCAGTTTCGACCCTTCCAGGGAGAGATGGGCTCACGAGTGCGGGCATAGAAGTAGATGTTCTGATCATCTCGGGCGACTTTCATTAGTTCGAGGTCATTCCGGCCAGTGCGGTTCGTGTAATGCAGTTTGGCGACACCGTCATAGTCGCGGGGAATTGTTTCACCGATGTGATCCCAGTATTCAGGCCCGACATCCCGCCACTGGAAGAACCCCGTTTTCATGTCTATTGATTTTGCGGCCGAAGCCTTCCGAATTCGCGGCATTCCTTTGAGACGCCGGACGTTCGAAACAAGCTGGTAGTAATAGTCATCGCTGTGGCCGCCGCGCATCATTTCAATATCGCGGCTGAACTCCTCGTTGAACTGATCGACAAATACGACATCATGACCGGGGCGCGCGAAACGTCCTGCGATCCACTCATTCCAGCCAGTTACCATGACGAATGGCGGATCCAGCTGAAAAGCGCGTCCCCATTGTTCTTGAAAGTTGTAACCACGATCGATGGCGTCCGGCGAACGATCTTCGGAGCCGTTATGAAAGCTGCGGCCACGGGCGTCACCGTTGCTCATGTTAGTAACTTTCCCGTCGCTTTGACGTAGGTTCTGGGCGACTGAAACATTCACCTGCTCAGGGACCTTAGGGTCGTCAGTGAACCCGTACGGTTGTGGGTAGGCGGCTTCCCAGTGCCACGCGTACGAGGTGTTGACCTGAGTAAAGGGCCAATGTGCCCGGCGAAGCGTGAAGAAGGACCGAAGTTCCGGGCTAGCCTGGGCCGGGTCGCAGATCATGAGAGGCTTGCCTTTCCAATAGAACCAAAGATCCTGGTAAAGACCGGGCTTATAAAGATCCTCATAGATCTCCTCTGACCTCTCTGCCGCATCGGTGTTGACCATGAAGGCGATCTGAGGCGTGCGGCCTCCTTCTGCCCGGACCTGGCGAAACGTCTCGCAAAGCCGGAGATAAACCTGATGGTAGGAGTCGGCATTGGTGGCATCGAAGATCAATGTGTCGATACCTGCGTCGGCAAGCAGGTGCGCGTGCCGGCGGAGTACCCATGGATCAGAGACAAGATAGAAGCCAAACAACGGCTCACCCCAGAAATGCGGGCTGCCCTCGGGTCCCCAGGGAGGAGATCCTGGGTTCTTCAGCGCGTCAGGAAATTTCCGGAGGATATCGGTGACTACAAAGGGCTGCTTATCGGTTTTGTCATGCTGTCCGAGCCATAGAAAATAGAAGATCCCAGTGAATCGATTCGGCCGCGGCGGCCCAACTTCGGCAGCCATCGGCAGCGCCCGGCCAAGTTCGTCAACCGCCGGCCACGGCGCGCCAGGGTTCTGAGAGTACCGCACGGTTTCGGATGGGAATTCGTCGGTTCGGGAATCCTGAGGTAGTCGCCCGCTCTGCGCTTGTGCCCAAGCGAGAGTGCCAGCGAGCAGCCCGGCAACAACGGCGCACGTAACACACGCGCTTGTACCTGATTTCATATACTCCTGAGGGTAAATGTACATGAACCCATCGAAGGTGCTCGGCCTTTTCGTGTTGGTGCTGCCCGCGGTCGCACAGAAAATTCCAGACGTGCGCTGCGAAACCGAAGACTATGCAGTGAAGGCGGTTGTGGCCTGGCAGTTCCCGGAGACGTTGTCGAGCGTGCAGGTGGTTGTCCTGCGTGACCCGGCCGGCGAACAAGAGGCGCGTTTCGACTTGCTGCATGGCGCGAGTCTGATTTCTCTTCGATACAAGGGCAAGGAAACTCTGTTCGGGCAAACCGCCGGCGCTAGCTTGTCGATGTTTGCCGTCCGCCGCGGCAGCGAGGCCGAGTTGAAGGAGCAGACGCCGTATTGGTCAGCGTTCAGCCCGGATCAAGGCGGCTCCAGCATGGGAATTCCTGCAATCACCGAGGGCGTAGCGTGTGACGGACGGAGATCTATGCGCGCCTTCGCCACAATGAATGATCGCGGAGTTGACAATTCCTTCCAGGCGGAGCCGCTGCTCGGGGTCTATCAGGGCAAGATCAGCGATAATTTCCCGCCGGGTTATTCGACGCCTTACGTCATCGAAACCGAGGCCAGCTGGGCCGAAAATCCGGGCGGCTCGCCCAAGTACTATCTGCGCCTGGACCAGAATGTGGTCCGCACCCGTCCGGGGAAATCGGGCGCTTTGGAGTGGTATTTGACCGCGGCCTCTCCTTGGGACTTCGGCAACGCAACCAGTTATCCGAACACTTGCACGGAAAAGACACCCTGCTCAAGCACAGCAACAGGGGCGGTCGCTGCGGGACGCTATGAGGATCAATCGCACTCTTCAGGTATTGCCATAGTCGTTCCCACTTCGCGTTGGCAAACGAAACGGGCCTATCTGCGGGAGAACGCCGAGTACGTGGTTTTGCTCTACAACGCAGTGTGGGCTTTCCCGCGACATACATTCGCGGCAGTGCTGGAGCGCGCGCTAGATGGCGTGAGCGCGTTTCATTTCAGTTGGTATGTCTGCCCGGGACCTTGGGACCAGGCTGTGCGTCTGGCGCAGGCGCAAACTCCCGGCGATAAGGAGGTGTTGCCAGCCGCTGCTGCGCAGCCGCCCACGATCGCAGCGAAGAAAGCTATTCGGATTAGTTGTGAAACCACGGAGTTTAAGCCCCAACCGAACCAGGTCGACCAAGCCATCGTGTTGAAGGACCCGGCGGGCGAACAGAAGGTCCTATTCGATACCACGCAAGGCGGCGCAATCGTGTCGCTCGAATACAAAGGGCGCGAACACATCTGGGGCTATAACGGAGGCGGGCTTCTGCAGATGGCATTTCACAATCGGATGACGAATGGGCTGTGGGAGGGCGACTACAATCCGACTCAGGCCGGCGATGGATCCGCAATGTCGCCAGTCACGGGCATCGCATGCGATGGCGCCAGCACGGTAACGATCATGACCGCCATGCTCGACTTCAATCACAACAACGGCTTCTACAAGAAGCCGCTCATCGCTGTGTGGGGCGGAAGAGTCAACGACATGGTGCCGCTCAGCTACTTTTCCCCGTACACACTGGAAACCCGGGCTCAGTGGGTTTCTAATCCGGCGGGAGAGCCAAAGTATTACCTCCAGTTACAGGAAAGGCTCGTGCACGTCGCGGACGAGAAGATCGGGCCGTTCTCGTTCGACTTCGCCGATTACATGCGGTGGGAATACGGCACTCGGGCCATCAGCCCGGAGCATTGCCCATGCCCTTCAAGCGAAGTGACCTACATGTCGGGCGGATGGTACACAGATCGGGGGCGTGCAACCGGACTCGCTGTCGCGATGCCGAGCAGCAATTTTCCGCAGGGAAAAGTGAGCGGCGGGTTCGCCAGCGATTACATGTGGAGAAATCGCAGCTTTCACCTTGGCTCAAGCGACTCCCTGGACGGCATCGCCTCGAAAGAGTTCGTCTGGTATGTGATGGCGGGTTCCTGGCGAAATGCTTTGAGTTTTGCGCAGAAGCTCAAATGAGTCGGAGCTGAAAGCCAGAGGGGGGTTTTTACCGTCTATAAAAGGGATCGGCGGTAGAAACGGGAGGTGCGCCGGCGAGAGCATGAGTATTCCGTAAGAGCCGAATTTCGATATCGGGACAGGGAATGTTTCACGTGAAACATCTGAAAAATCGGCACTTATCCGATGTGGGAATTGAGCACTGTATACGGGTTTCCGCTAAGGCGTTGTGATTGCACGGGCAAAGAAATTCGTTCCGGCGTGACTACTTTGGCCTTTGAACGCGCAATTTCTTGGAAAGCGGCGTCCGACGTGGGAGGCCGATCAGACTCGAAGGTGGATCTGAACTCCCCAATGGCGGTGAAGCTGGCGAGGGAACCGAACACCGCCAGACAGGCTCAAACGGTAATAACGGATCCCGACGATCGCATTTCCGCAACGGAGGGATGGGTTTAAACCAGCGTCTTAGCCCCTACAACTTGACGAAGCCAGCCGTGCCGGTCAGCAAGCTTTCCATACTGTACGCCAACAAGTTGTGTGTGGAGTTTCTCGGAGATGGGACCCGGCGCGGGAAGAGGGAAGACGCCTCCCGATTCCGTCTTAAACTCTTTGATGCCAGTGATGGTCGCGGCCGTGCCGCAGGCAAAAACCTCCTGAATCGATCCGTCTCTTAGCTTTGACGTTAATTCATTAAAGCTGTATGACTCTTGCCGTGTTCGGATTCCAAGATCATCGGCCAATTTCAGAATGCTGTCTCGTATCACACCCGCAAGTGTCGTGTCGTTAAGCGGCGGGGTAACGAGGACACTCTTTTCAACGAACATGATGTTCATGCCGCCCATCTCTTCGACGCGCTGCTCTGGACTTGCATCAAGGAACAGGACTTGCGCGCAGCTGTGCTCTCTCGCTTCTGTTATCACTCTCAAAGTTACGGCGTAATTCGCGGCGGCTTTCACCGCACCTGTCCCACCGCGTGCTGCTCGCACCACGGAATCTGAAATCAACACCGAAACAGCTCCGAGGCCGCCGTGAACTTCCGGGAAATACGCCCCGCTCGGCAAGGCCATCACGTAAAACAGGTAGTCCCGCGAGGCGCGGACTCCGATACAGGCCTCTGTGCCGATCATCACGGGCCTTAAATAGAGACTGCCGGGATAAGGAAGAACAAAGTCTTCTTCTACTCGCGTCAGTTCCGAGACTGCGCTTAGAAAAAGCTGTTCGTCTACATGCGGCATGCACATGCGATCTGCTGATTTGTTGAACCTCGCGGCGTTTTGTTCGGGCCGGAAGAGGGCAATGCTGCCGTCTTCCTGGCGAAAGGCCTTCAACCCCTCGAAGATTGCTTGAGCGTAGTGTAGAACGAGGGCGGCAGGATGAAGGTTGAAGGATTGCAGCGGCTCAATTCTTGCGTCGCGCCACCCACCGTCCCGGTACTCGCATAGAAACATGTTCGGAGCGAAATTCTTGCCGAACGAGATTTTTTTCGGATCCAGCGGGTTCTGCGACGGCCGCCGTTCCGATTCGTCCCTTATAGTCACTCTTTTATCTTCACACTGGACACCGGAGCCGTCACTCGGAACCTGATCTTTCTACAACATTAAACATTTTTATTGCTGTGACAATCATTCAAAATGACGCGTCTTGTCAAGGGTAGCGTCTAGCGCTTCACTAGGAGAACATCATTCATGAAAAAAGTAATCGTTTCCGTATTGGCTCTGGGATTTGCCGCGTCGACTGGCATGTTCGCTCAGAACACGAGCTCCACTACCAGCAGCACGACAAGCAGCAAGCACAAAAAGCATCACAAGAAGAGCACCACCGAGAGCTCGACAACTTCTTCGACCACGAAGTAACTCAAGAGCGGCAGGTTGTCTGATGTAGATAGCCTGCCGTGTTCCGATCAACGCCGCTTGGATCGGACACGAGGGCTTATATGGGCTGACCGTTTGGACTCGACCCAATACCCAGTGACAGATTCACTTTCTATGGACGTTACGATCATTTCGATGGCGCCTGCTCCGCGATTGTTTGCAATCCAGAAAGGCTCATCGATCTTCAAATGCCTGTGGGTGAACCATCTGCGTCCGGTGATCACCCTCATATCGTAGATTTTCTTCGCGGCATCCGTTTTGGTCAGTTTCAGCCGCACAGAGCCAATCGGCTGCTCTGCGGACGATTTGGTCATGCTGAATTCGTGCCTTTGAGATGAAGTGCCGGACGTGTCCGAGTTTTGAAGCACTTCTCCGGGCGGTGTTGCTTTCTGTTTGGGGGCCGAAGCTGTGGTGCCGACCGCGGTTTGTGCGCTGGGCGGAGCCGACTGTTCGTTGACCATGATTTTCGGATGTCCGTGGTCCCGCCAAACCAGGAATACAAAGGCCATCACTCCAAACAAGGCTCCGATAACGCCGGCCCATGTAACAACGGCGCGGTGTTTTTTGACCCAAAGCGGTCCCAGAGTTGGAAGTGTTTGTCTGACCAACGCCATTTCGCTTTCTGTTATAGTCTCAAGCTTGACGCGACGCTGCAAATCAAAGACGTTCGGTGTAGAATATGCGGGTCAGTCTGACGATCTGGAAGCTTTTGTCGAATTTCGCGTCTAACCTATCAACATGCGGATCCGAAATATTGTCATAGTTGCAGGCGTTCTGCTGATTATCGTGGTGGTCGTGTTCGCCATCCTCGCCGGGACCGTAGATAAATACCGTCCGCAAGTGCAAGCTGAATTGCAAAAGAAACTTGACCGGCAGGTTACCATCGGCCATCTCGGTCTGCATTTCTTCCCTCTCTCGATTGGAGCTGACGGTGTAACAGTTGCCGAAGCGCCTGCGTTCTCGTCCTCACGTCCCTTCGCGACCGCGAAAGCTCTCTACATCAGCGTGGGCCTGTTCTCGCTAATCGGAGGCAATCCCGAAGTAAAGGAACTTATTCTGGATCGCCCCCAGATCGAGCTCATTCACAATCCAGCGGGAGTCTGGAACTTCTCGACAATTGGCGGGCCATCCACTCCTGGATCTTCAGGTGGCAGCAGTTCATCGGTATCGCTCAACGAGTTAAAAATAAATGACGGTCAGGTGGCGATTACGGACCAGGCTGCGAACCAGGTTCGCGCGGTCTACGACCACATTGATCTGAAGCTGACGGATTTCGCGCCGGGCAAGAAATTCGGGTTGGACGTGGCAGTGCATCTTCCGGGTCAGGGCAAGCAGCTTCTCTCGTTTAAAGGAAAAGTAGGTCCACTCAACTCGGCCAATTCGGCCGCTACCCCCGTGGATGGTCATATCTCGCTACAAGAGGTCTCGTTGGCCGCAGCCAATCGCTTCGCAGCCGGAACTCTTCCGCCGCAGACTGACGCCGTCGCATCTGGTGATGCCGATGTAAACTCGCAAGCGACTCAGCTTTCGGCCAAAGGCAACCTCAAGCTGCAGAACGTTGTGCTGAAGGGGTCCAGATTGGATTTTCCGATCAGTGCGGATTATGATCTCACGACCGACCGAGCTCAGAACACAATTCAGGTTCGTTCCGGCAAACTCGATCTCGGGTCTACCTCATTCAATATTGCCGGGAACATAGACGGTCATGCGAAGCCAGCTATTCTGAACGTTCAGCTCAGTACAAAGAATTCCTCGATAACCGAGCTGGCCAAACTTGCCGGAGCATTCGGAGTCGTTTTCAACCCTGCCTATCAGGTGAAGGGCACGATAACGGCCGACGTCTCAGCTAAGGGTCCGATTACCGCGCCGCAACTAAACGGTTCACTCTCGGCCAAGCAGGTGGAAGCCAGCGGCGGCGAGATCAAACAGCCCGTCTCGGTGCCAGAGATCGACCTGGCGCTCTCCCCGGATACCGTTCGCTCCAACTCCTTCACCGCTACCAGCGGCTCGACGGGTGTCACGGTGAATTTTGCGGTCTCGCAATACACGACAACGAACATGACTGTGGATGGCTCGCTCAAGACCGATCACGCCAACGTTGCCGACCTGTTGAATATGGCGAAAGCTTACGGCGTCGAGGCTGTCAAGGGCGCTTCAGGAACCGGGCAGTTGTCCGCCAACATTCACGTACAGGGTCCGATTGAAAAATCTTCCGCCCTGAACTATTCGGGAACTGCAAATCTGGCAAACGTCAACCTGACAACTCCGGAGCTTACAAAACCTCTGACCGTCAGCACGGCGAATATACAGTTTTCGCAAAATTCGGCGGCTGTTAGCGGTCTTGCGGCTGCCATTGGAAAGACGAACCTGCAAGGGAACATTTCGGCCAAGAATTTCGCTGCGCCGGAAGTACAGTTCAATCTCTCCTCGGATAACGTGGACGGCGATGAGCTCGAGACACTCACTCCGAAGCAGGCTGCTGCGAAAGCGCCTGCGGCAGGCAAGCCTCCCGTCCCGAGCCAACCGAGTCTCATTACAACGATGACAGGGTCTGGTAACCTTTCAGCGAAAGTGATCAAAGCGCAAGGTTTCGTGCTCAATAACCTGCATGCAACCGTCAAGCTGAATCGCGGAGTAATCTCCCTTTCTCCGCTCACGGGCGGCATTTTCGGTGGAACGGAAAACGGCACGTTAACGCTGGATGTCCGCCCGGCGGATCCGCTTTGCGCCGTCAATGCAAAGTTCTCGGGTGTTGATACCAATGCATTGCTCTCCGCGGTCAGCACCGCAAAGAATACGCTGTACGGTAGCCTCGCGGCCGATACCAACTTGCGTTTCGCGTTAGTTTCGGCTAACGATCTTCCTCGTACTCTGAATGGCACGCTGGGCTTCAACGTCACGAACGGCCAGCTAAAGAACGTGAACATTCTGAACGAATTGTCCAAAATCGGCAAGTTCCTGGGCAGCGCTCCCGGGCAGGGTGGGAATTCTACCGCGCTCAAAAAGCTAGCCGGAACACTGAACATCGTAAACGGAGTGGCATCCACCAACAATTTGAACGCGGCGTTAGATGCCGGGTCTCTCGCCGCAACGGGAACGATCAACCTGGTCAATCAGGGGTTGGATATGCACATGACAGCTGCACTCGCGAGCGGGGCAAGCCAGGCCGCCGGCGGCAGCCATGTCGGTGGAATCCTGAATACCGCTTTGGCCAACAACAAGGGTGAGTTGGTGATCCCAGTGCTCGTCTCAGGAACGATGTCCAGCCCCAAATTTGCCCCCGACGCTCAAGCACTGGCGAAGATGAAGCTGAACAACGTGCTTCCGTCAGCTTCTGGACTTCTAGGTGGTAAGGGGACCGGAGGCATCGTAAACGGCTTGCTTGGCGGCGGCCAAGCCCAACAAGGCACTCCTCAGAAGCAGAATTCTCAGGACACGATCAACTCTCTGTTGAACCAGTTCGGCAAGAAGAAGAAGAAGCAGTAACCCAAAATCGGGTAACAAGCCCACCAAATATCGCCTGCTGAGGTGCCTGCTACCTTGGTCAGGATTATGCGTCCCTCTTCTTCGCGCTCTGTGGCAGGTGCATGTTCGATTTGCACGGTTCTTGTGTTCGTATCGGCAGCGCAAGACAAGCCGCCTGCGGAAGACTACGTCAAGGCTCATTACACGAAATATGAGTTCCGCATCCCGATGCGCGACGGCGTTCATCTTTTTACGAGTGTGTACGTGCCGAAAGACCAGTCACAACCGTGGCCCATTCTGATGGATCGCACGCCCTATTCAGTGGCTCCTTACGGAGAGGACGTCTACAAGAAAAGCCTCGGGCCCAGCGACGAATTTGAGAAGGCCGGCTATATCTTCGTCTATCAGGATGTTCGCGGGCGCTACGAATCGGAAGGCAAGTTCGTAGAGATGCAGCCGCACATCGACAAGAAATCGAGCCCGAACGATGTTGATGATTCGTCCGACATGTACGACAGTGTCGATTTCCTGCTCAAGCGTGTGCCGAACAATAACGGCAAAGTGGGAATATGGGGCATTTCTTACCCGGGCTTCTACACTTCGGCGAGCATCATTGACTCGCATCCAGCGATCAAGGCGGCCAGTCCGCAGGCTCCGATGACTAATCTCTTCCTCGGAGATGACTCGTACCATGGCGGAGCTTTCATGCTCGCGGCAAACTTTGGGTTCTATACGTCTTTCAAGCCGATCGACAAGCCTGCGAAGCCAGCCAAAGTCGAAGTGCCGTTCGAAATGGGGACGCCGGACGGTTACGAGTTCTACCTGAAAGCTGGCCCGACGGCTAATCTCGATAAGGTTTATTTAAAAGGCAGCAACCCGCTTTTCGCCGACCAGCTCTACCACGACACCTTCGATGAATACTGGAAAGTTCGTGACCTTTCGCAGCACATGCACAACGTTCACTGCGCGGTAATGACAGTTGGAGGTTGGTACGATGCCGAAGACTTGTCCGGTCCGTGGCGCACCTATCGTGCCATTGAGAAGGACAATCCTGGTATTCCGAACACCATCGTTGAAGGTCCCTGGGTGCACGGCGGTTGGGCCAGGAGCGATGGCGAGCGGTTGGGTGACGCGGTGTTCAACGCAAAAACGGGAGACTTCTTTCGCAAGGAGATTCAGTTCCCATTTTTCGAGTTCTATTTGAAGGGCAAAGGGCACGCCGTGCCCGAGGCGTACATGTTTCAAACGGGTACAAACGTCTGGAGAAAGTACGATCAATGGCCTCCGACGGGCGCGGAGGCCAAGACGCTCTACTTTCATGGCGGTGGAAAGCTCAGTTTCGATCCGCCTGGGAAGGATGGCGGCCAGACTTATGATCAGTATGTCAGCGACCCGGCTCATCCTGTGCCGTTCGTCTCGTACACGACGGACACCGTGCCACAGCGCTATATGGTTGACGATCAGCGTTGGGCGTCGCGTCGGATGGATGTACTGACCTACGCCACGGATCCGCTTGCTGAAGACGTTACGATTGCCGGCCCGATTTCCCCTAAGCTGAAAATCGCGTCCAGTGGAACGGACTCGGATTTGGTCGTAAAGTTGATCGACGTCTATCCGAACGATTACCCGGATGCGCCAGGCGAAAGCTCCGCCAACAAGCGAATACTCGGTGAGCCTCCGTTGCATATGGGCGGGTACCAGCAATTACTTCGCGGCGAACCGATGCGCGCCAAATTTCGCAACAGCTGGGAAAAACCGGAAGCGTTAACGCCTGGCAAATTGACCGAGATCGATTTCGAAATGCCCGATCTTGATCACACCTTTCGACAAGGCCACCGGATCATGGTTCAGGTCCAGAGTTCCTGGTTTCCGCTAGTGGATCGCAACCCACAGACCTTCGTAGATATCCCGCATGCGAAACCTGAAGACTTCAAGTCCGCGACGGAGCGCCTTTTTCGTGCTTCTGACGCTGCCAGCGGGATCCAGCTCTTGGTGGTGCCGCAGCCCTGAGGTACGGCATAGATTTTGGGACCGGCCTGCACCGTACTTAAGAAAAGGAATAAGGTTATGCAGTCCGGTTCGGCAGATCGCTGATCTCCTTTGTTGACGGGCTTTTCACGCAAACTTCGTCTGCGACGACGACCCCGCAGCTTTCTCTCGCGCTGAATTTTTTGTTCTCGCTCCATTCGCAGCGGATTTGACCGTAGTACGGCTGGACCCCTCTATTCCTTGCGGCATCTGCATTCCACCGCCGAAACTGCAGTCATGCACGCCAAATGAGCGTGCCAATAAATCGGAGGGTAGGAACGCAGATGCGTTTTTGTAAATCAATTCTTTTGACGGCAGCGGTTTGTTTATTACCGCTCGCTAGTCAGGCAACCGGTGTCAAGTCTGACCCGACGCTGTCAGTCGGAGGCATGACATTCCACGACTTCTCCTGCAACGTCACAAAAGTAGGCGCGGCGAGCCCCTATGGCTGCGGGTCGATCGACGTCTTGCCTATCAACTGGCCCGCCCCCGGTGTCCAGTTTTGGAGTGATTTCAACGCTCACTCGAATGGGTATATATCTTTCGACGACGCCGACATCAATTACCACGTCACGTCGCATGCAGCCATCAATTCGGTTTCACTGGATTTCGACGGAACGTTCTACGGATACGCGATTTCCGCGGTAACTGAATCGATATACAGCAACGGCATGAAAGTTGGTTTTGCCACGATTGCGTGCGGCACGGAAGTGGGCTGCAATTATACGGATACCATCGCGCTCGATGGAAGCTACAAGAATCTATGGGTGACGGAGCACATCGATGTAGGGAGCTATGTAGGTGTGGCTAACATCGCCTACGTCAGTGATACATTCGATCCTGTTCCTGCTCCCGAACCTGCTTCGATCGGTCTGGTCGGCGGCGCGCTTTTAGGCGTCGCGGCTCTGGGTCGCCGGCGCAGGAAGGAGGTCGCAACAACCTAGTTAACAGTTCCTCAAACCTCCTAATCCAAGCACGACGGGCCGCTGGTTTTACCAGCGGCCCATTATCGTTACCGCTGCTATACTGCTGTTTTCTCACCCGGGTACGTAGGCCAAAAACACAGGAGCAGAATGCGAAGAAAAGTAACCGTTGTTGGCGCAGGGAATGTAGGAGCCAATACCGCTCAGAAGATTGCGGCCAAGGAACTGGCGGATGTTGTCATCGTTGACGTCGTGGATGGCGTACCGCAGGGCAAGGGGCTGGACATGCTGGAATCTGCCCCGGTCGAAGGATATGACGTTCGCATCGTCGGTACAAATGGCTATGAAGAGACGGCTGATTCAGATGTTGTAGTGATCACGGCAGGCTTTCCGCGGAAACCCGGTATGAGCCGCGATGATCTTCTGCTCGCCAACTATGAAGTGGTAAAGAGCGCTACCGAGCAGGCGGTCAAATATTCCCCAAATGCGATTCTGGTTCTAGTCACCAACCCGCTGGATGCCATGTGCTGGACTGCACTGAAGGTGTCAGGCTTCGCGCGTGAGCGCGTCATTGGCATGGCTGGCGTGCTCGATACCGCACGCTTCCGTACGTTCATCGCCGAAGAGCTAGACGTCTCGTTTGAAAATGTGACAGCCGTGGTGCTTGGCGGACATGGGGACACGATGGTTCCGCTCGTCAGGCTGACAAACGTGAGCGGAATTCCGCTCTCCGAACTTACCGATCAGGCCACCATTGAGCGCCTAGTGCAGCGCACGCGCGACGGCGGAGCCGAGATCGTCAAATACCTGAAAACCGGCAGCGCTTATTATGCCCCGGCTGCGTCGACAACCGAGATGGTCGAGTCAATTCTCAAAGACAAGAAGAAAGTTCTGCCTTGCGCGGTGTATTTGCAGGGCGAATATGGGTTGAAGGATCTTTTTGTCGGTGTTCCGGTGAAATTGGGCAAAAACGGGGTCGAGAAGGTCTTCGAAATCAAGCTAACCGAGGAGGAAATTACCGCCCTTAAAAAAAGCGCGGCGGCAGTGGAAGAACTCGTTCAGGTCTTGAAGCAAAAAGCACAGTAGGTTCCTAGCGCGTCCGCTACAGTTTGCGACATTGACAATGGATTCGCCGCCTCGAATCGATCCCAGGTACTCAAATTTTGCCTTGAAGCTCGCGCCTTCCAACATTCATCGATGGGGCGTTTATGCGAGCGAGCCCATTCCGGCCAAGCGCAAGGTGATCGAGTACACGGGGGAACGAATCAGCCGTATGGAGACGAAACGCCGCGCTCAGTTCGCCGATTTTGTCTATCTATTCACCTTGGATCACTATTGGACGATAGATGGAGCGGTGGGGGGTTCCGGGGCTGAATACATCAATCATTCGTGCGAGCCCAATCTCGCGTCGCGCATTGTGAAAGGCCACATCCTTTACGTAAGCTTGCGAAACATCAAGCGAGGAGAAGAACTGACGGTTGACTATCGTTTCGACAAGAAGGTGGAACGGATTAGTTGTAAGTGCGGCGCACCAGGCTGCCGGGGTACGATCAACCTCCTGGAATAGCAGCAGCCGCGGCTACTGGCTGACTTGAAGGTCATTTATGACCTTGGCCACGCCAGGGATCTGAGAGACGACCTGGCCGGCCTGACGCTTCTGATCGATCGAGGAAACGTTCCCGCGCAGCGTGACGATGTTCGACGTGGCGTCCACGTTCACGTCGGTTATCGTGGCAAGCCCCACATCGCTGACTAGTTTGGCTTTGATCCTGGCCAACAGCGCGGCATGATCCAGCTTCTCTCCTGCGCCCTGCGCCGGGCTATTGCCGGTTCCGTTGGACAGGGAATCGTTTACCCGGCGCTTGACATCCTTGGCTTCGCTTTCCGCTCTCCTACCGAGCTCGCGCGCTTTCTCACGAGCCTGGCCGGCTTCCTCCCGCGCTCTCCGTCGATCGCTGCGATCGCAAGCCCCGATGAACAGAAACGCCAGAACGAATACGCAAAATGTCTTGATTCTCAATTGGTGCTCCGTTAGACCTCGCAAGCAGTTTAGCTGACCGACAACAGATACGATTGAGAATTTCCCACTAGAAGAAGCACTCAAATTCAGGAAGGGTCCGCCGATAAGGCATTGTGAGGCAGCCTATGAACCTGGAACATACAAAACGCAGAAAAGTCGTTTCTCTTTGTGAGACTCAGCCGCTGACGGTTTTCGGCTTGGAAAGATTGCTTAAGGAAACGGACGACCTCGATTTCGGCTCATCCCACCCCTCTCCAACAGGCTGGCTTCAGACTTCCCGTGTACATCGCACGGATATTCTCATGATCGACAAGGGCCTGGGAATGAAAGTCGTCCTGGAAACGCTGGCCCAGCTTGCGGCTGAGCACGGAACCAACCGTTCCATGGTCCCAGCCGTCGTGGTGTGGGGCACGTCGATCAGCGAGGCGGAAGCTTTACGCTTCCTGCAGGCAGGAGCGAAGGGCATCATCCGAAAAACTGCGGACGGCGCGACGATCCTGGCTTGCTTAAGGTCCGTTGCGTCAGGCCGAAGCTGGATGCAAGATTCCGTGTTTCGAGACGCGGGTGCGACTGACCTTGAGGTCCGGACAGAGCTAACCCCGCGTGAGCTCCAAGTGATGGAGCTTGTGGAACAAGGCTACAAGAATCGTGAAATCGCGCAGGAACTGGGTATCCGTCCAGGTACGGTGAAAATCCACCTGAAGCACATCTTCGAGAAGACGGGTGTCCGGGGCCGCCACGGCCTCGCGCTGAACGGTTTGCGGCAAAAGGGCGTGATCTCCCTGCTTGCGTCCTGATCATAGCTACTTGACATATAGCGAATAAAAGGCGAAAATAGCTAACGAGAGGTAATCTCGTGCCGGAACTCGTCAAACTCACGGGCATCGCCCGCCTCGCATCCGAAGGGTCTCTCTTAGCAGAGAAACGGCACGTGGAGTATCGCAGCCTCCCTACAAGGAAGTTCCTCAATCGCTGCGAGTCAGGTCGGGTTCCCTTCAATTGGACAATCAATCCTTACCGGGGCTGTGAATACGGCTGCAAATACTGCTATGCCCGGTTCACGCACGAGTTCATGGAGCTGCGGGAACCGGGTTCTTTCGAGACCGAGATCTATGCCAAAGACTGGGATCTGCAAGCGTTCCGCCGGGAGTTGAGGAGTTTGAAAGCAGGCGATATCATCGGTCTGGGAACCGGAACCGATCCTTACCAGCCAGCTGAGCGCCGATTCGGTCTGACGCGCAAAGTTCTGGAGGCCCTGGTTGGAATTGAGGGAATCTCGATTTTCGTCACGACCAAATCCGATCTGGTGGCTCGCGATGCTCAGCTCCTTCGGGAATTGAGCGCACGCAACGAGGTGAGGGTGACAGCGTCGGTGACGACCATGAACCGCAGACTGGCGCGTTTGATTGAGCCCTTAGCCCCGAGGCCGGATCTGCGCATCGAGGCGGTCGCGGAGCTCCGCCGTGCCCATGTATCCGCGGGGGTAATCGCGAGCCCGGTACTTCCACTGATGACCGATTCAGAAGAGAATCTGGAGAGCGTGGCACGGAGCGCTAAGGATGCGGGAGCCGATCAGTTCGGCGCGAACGTTCTCTTTCTGAAGCCTTGCGCCCAGAAAGTCTTCTTCCCTTTCCTGGAATCAAAATTTCCGCAGTATCTTTCGCGGTATCGCAGAGGCTATGCTTCGCAGGCGTATCTCAAAGGCGCATATCCGGAACGCATAAGGAAGCGCGTCGAAGATATCCGACAACGTCTTGGAATGGGCCCCCGCGAGATTGAACGTACAAACCCGCCGTATCCCTTGCAATCACAGCTACTCCTGTTTTGATGGCAGCTTGTTTGTTGACCTCCACAAGTAAGACATAGGCGGGCCAGCGCTTCGTCAACCGAGCGCGTATCATATATCAGACCGGCGGTCGATATATGAAGCTGAACAATTACGTTCTAATCGTGTTCGATAGCTGCCGCTACGACGCATTCGTCAAGGCTCGTCCTAAAACGATGCGCAAGCTAGGCAGATTGGAGAGACGCTGGGCGTACGCGTCGTGGACGGCTCCGTCGCACTACAACCTGCTAATGGGACTGATGCCTCATTCAAGCCCGCGAGGGGTCTTTGCATCAGATTACTATCAACGGGACTTTTTAAGATTCAATGAACGGCTGGGCGCAGAGGGGCTTGAATTCAAGCGCTTCGTTCCGCGATTGTATCTGCCGGTGCTGCTACAAAGCCTCGGATACAAGACGCATGCGATGGTTTCATTGCCAGTGCTGAACCCGAGCACAATTCTTAACAGCGGCTTCGATTCTTACCGCCTCATGGATCGGCACAATGATCTGCGAGCAATGTTCGCGGGAATGCATTTCGATCAGGAGCAGCCGAACTTCTACTTCCTGAACACCGGGGAAACGCACTATCCATACGCGAAGCCCGGCGAACCCAGAGAAAGCTGGCCGCAGATCAGCGGAGTTCACGGCGTATTTCGCCATCTCGATGAGCACGTGGTGGGTGGAAAGCTGCGCCGCACACGCACTCGGACCTTCAACAACAAGCAGCTCCTAGAGTTGCGCGACCGGCAGATCGAAGCCGTTAAGTACCTCGACGGCGCGGTGGAAGAACTGTTCGATTTCTTGCCTGCGAACAGTTATGTCACCATCACCTCGGATCACGGAGAGCTATTCGGGGAGGATGGCTATTTCGGGCATGGCCCTATTCAGCACGAAAAAGTGCTCGAAGTGCCTTTTCTCGAAGGAAAGCTACGGTGACACTTCAGTTCGCCTACATCGGCCCGGGTGCCGGCTTTGCTTTTCTGGGATCCTTTCTCACCATTGTTATCTCTTTGATGGCGAGTCTGCTGTCGCTAGTGCTATGGCCATTCCGCTTGCTTTGGCTCGCGATGCGAAGGCGGGGCCGCTTCGGCAGGGTACAGGCTCGGAAGGTCATTTTTCTTGGCCTAGACGGTCTCGATCCCAACCTCGCGGAACACTGGATGGAGGAAGGGAAACTACCGAATCTAAGCGCTTTGCGGGAGCAGGGATACTATTCGCGTCTGCGCACTACATTTCCGCCACTCTCACCGGTGGCGTGGTCGACTTTCGCGACGGGAGTCAACCCAGGCAAGCACAACATCTTCGACTTTCTTAACCGAAACCTGCGGACATACGTACCCGAGCTATCCTCGGCGAAGGTTCGGCCTGCCACACGCTTTTTGAAGCTTGGAAGTTGGAGAATTCCGTTGGCGCGGCCCTCGGTCGAGTTGCGTCGAAAGAGCGTACCGTTCTGGAGGATTTTGGGGCAGCATGCGATCAGCAGCACGATTCTTCGCGTGCCCGTTACGTTTCCGCCTGAGGCATTCGCCGGGCGGTTGCTCTCAGCAATGTCGACGCCGGACCTGCTGGGGACACAGGGAAGTTTTTCCTGGTTTTCGACGAAGCCGGAGAAGTTCAAGTTCGAGGGCGGCAACCGGTTTCTTCTGACTCCCAGCGACGAGGGTTTCGAAGGATCGCTAACCGGACCGGAAGGCAGTCAGATCCGCTTCCGGATACGACGGCAGAACAGCGCCGATGAGCGCATGTTAGAGATTCAGGATAAGAAGTGGACGCTACGCCGCGGAGAGTACACGCCCTGGATTCCACTCAAGTTCCGAGTAAGACCGTGGTCGTCAGCACGCGGCATCGTGCGATTCCTTTTGACGGCTACAGACCCTGAGCTTTCCATCTATGTAACGCCTGTCGAGATCGATCCCGAGCGGCCCGCGCTTCCAATCAGTCATCCGGGTCATTATTCTTTCTATTTGACAAAGCTGCTCGGCTCCTTCGCTACGCTTGGAATGGCCGAGGACACATGGGCACTGAATGAAGGCGCAATCGATGAGGACGCATTCCTAGCCCAAACGAAGCTCATTCAATACGAGCGTGAGCAGATGTTTTTCAGCGCACTCGAACATACTCGCCGCGGCGTGGTGGCGTGTGTCTTCGATACAACAGATCGCGTACAGCATATGTTCTATCGCTATCTCGACAGAGCGCGTAATGTTCCGGCTGAAACTAAACGAGCGCAGGTTATCGAAGACCTATACCAGGATATGGATCGTGTTGCGGGCCGCGCGCTGGAGCATGTGGACAAGGACACCGTGTTGTTTGTTCTTTCCGATCATGGTTTTTGTTCTTTCCGTCGAGGCGTGAACCTCAATGCCTGGCTGCACAAGAACGGCTACCTTGCGTTGCAGGAGGGGCTTGCGGAGAGCGGCGAATATTTCGACGGCATCGATTGGGCGCACACTCGTGCCTACACGTTCGGCCTCGGAGGTTTATATCTGAACCTGCTAGGACGCGAGGCGCGAGGCGTGGTTCGACCGGATGAAGTTGCCGCGCTGAAGGCCGAGCTTATCAGCAAACTTGCCGGGTTGCCAGATGAAGCTAGCGGCGACACAGCGATCCTCAATGTATACGACAGTGCGGCAATTTACCGCGGCCCGTACGCGGATGCAGCGCCTGACCTGGTCATCGGTTATGCGCCCGGATTCCGAGCCGCGTGGAGCGCGGCTACCGGTCGAGTGAGCGAGACTGTTTTCGAAGACAACGACAAATGCTGGAGCGGCGACCACTGCGTCGATCCCGCAACCGTTCCCGGTGTGCTGTTCTGCAACAGGAAGCTGGCTGCGGAAGATCCGGGAATAGAGGATCTTGCACCTACAGTTCTGAGCATGTTCGGCGTCCCGGCGCCGGTTTGGATGGAAGGGCAAGCGCTCAGAAGTGCCACGGCCATCGGGGCATCCTGAGATGGGGTCCAAAGTTTCAGTCAAGCTCCGAAAGTCGCTCTGTGACCGAGCCCGGATTCTGGTTGAGAAAGCCGGGTACAGTTCGCTCGAAGAGTTCATCGAGCATGCAATAGAAAAAGATCTCACACGCCTGGAGGAAGCAGAGTCAAAGGAAGATCTGCTTAAAAAGCTCAAAGGGCTGGGCTATCTGGAGTGACAGAAGTGGAGTTGGGCGCGAGAGCGTTCTGGATTCTGATCGGGGCTGGCGCTCTCTCCGGGGTGATATCGGTGTGGGCCTTTCGACGCTGGTCAGATTCGGTGGAATTGCGAGCAGCATGGAATCGCATACTGGCTCATCTGCTCGAAATTCAGTTATTCGGGAGCGAGCCGACGCTGATCTTGAAGGCACAACGAGACCTAATGGCAGACAACGTTCGACTCCTGCGGGCATTGAGTAGACCTATGCTCGTGCTGCTACTTCCTTTTGCGGCATTGTTCATCGCTCTGGAGGCCTGTTTTGGCCGAGCGCCGCTGCGCCCCGGTCAACCTACCGTTGTCACAGTGCAATGCAAAAGGGAGGCGGGGAACAGCATGCCCGAACTCCAGCTAACCGGTACCGCGGACATGCGAGTGGAAACACCAGCCGTTCGCGTTCCTCGCGAAGGCCAAATCAGCTGGCGCGTGCGGCCCGTCCGCAGTTCCGAGGGCGAGCTTAGTATTCGCTGCGACGGTCGCATCGTCACCAAAAGTATCTCGGCAAACTCAGGGCTCGACTGGCTGTCGGAACGCCGCAGCGGCTGGGCGGCCACTCTGTTACATCCGTTTGAGCTGCCGCTGAAAGATCCGGGGATCGATTGGATTGAGGTGGATTATCCTCCTGCGGCAGTGTTCCAGATGCACTGGTTGGTATGGTTTCTGGCCGGCACGCTCGTGGGCTCCTCCATTTCTCTACTCGCAGGGTCGAGCGTAAGGTGAAGCGAATTCTTCGTCCGCCGGAAGTTAGAGGAACAAATCGGGCCGCGGTGCTCGGGTTATTACAACAAAACGACTACCTTTCGCGAGCTGACGTTGCGCGCCACAGCGGGCTCTCGGAAGGAGCCATTTCCCGCATCGTAACGGGGCTGATCAAGGACGGGTTGATTTGCGAAGACGGAGCAGAAAATTCAACGGGCGGCCGCCCGGGTCGCCGCCTCGGCCTCGAGCCGAAGCGAGTGCTTTTCGGGGCAGAGATTCAGAATTGGGAGACACGCTGCGCCATTTGCAGTATGACCGGCCGCATTGTGGAGACGCGCCGCTTTCGCACTCCCGCCTGCGCTGAAGAAACGTTGGACCAGATTGTCGAAGCGTTCCTTTCGCTCCGCAAAGAACGGCGTTCCGAGCGCTTGCCGGGCATCGGAATTTGTGCTCGCGGGATAGTCAACAGCGAATCCGGAGTTCTGGTTTTGGGGAGCCGACCTGAATGGCGGGATATTCCAATCCAAAAGATCCTGGAATCGAAGCTACAGGAGACTGTCACGGTAGAAAACAACGTTCGAGCGGCAGCGCTGGCGGAGTTTACGTACAGTCCCCCAGCCACACCGGGCAGAGGCTGCTTCGTATTCGTCCAGGTGGATGAAGGAGTCGGCGTAGGCGTTCTATTTGACGGAAAGCTTTATCATGGGGCGCACATGGCGGCGGGAGAATTCGGCCAGATGGTGATTGAAAGCTCTTCCGGCAATGACAGACACGATCGGCCAGGCTGCCTGGAACGGCTGGTATCGAACCAAGTAGTCTGCCAGCGCTACTCCGAGTTGAGCAAAGGAAAGCGGCAGCCGAATATGGGCGATAGTTCCGGCCGGGTCCGACGAATCGCGGAATTGGCGATGGCAGGCGACCAAGCAGCGCTGCGGACAGTCGCGGAAGCGGCGCGCTACCTAGGCATCGGCATTTCGAATATCGTTTGGGGTCTGGATGCGGACACGATCGTGATCGATGGGGCTCTCACTGAAGCCTGGCGCCTGCTGGGGCCGGCCATTCAGCGTGAATTACCCGATCAGCTCGATCTATGGGGCCCAAGGAATCTCGTTGTAAGGTCCTCCGTTCTCGGGGGTGAAGCATCACTCATCGGTGCGGCCACTCTCAACCTGGGAAGGATCTTCGCCGGCAAATGGCCGCCGACCGGAACCGGTAAAGCCAGGGCATGAGCACAACCAGCGGCACCTTAAAACGGGTGCTTTCACGGTGGGATCTCGTGCTGTACGGACTAGTCATTCTTACGCCCACGGCACCTTACCCGATCTACGGGATCGTGCAGCAACTGTCACATGGGCATGCAGCCTTGGCTTACCTGGTCGCGATGGTCGCGATGTTGTTCACTGCCTCAAGCTACGGCAAAATGGCGGGAGCGTTTCCCACAGCCGGATCGACATACACTTACGCCCGATGCGCACTGAACGAATACATCGGCTTTCTCGCCGGCTGGGCGATGATCCTCGATTACGTTCTTATTCCGCTGGTCAGCATTATTTATGCGGCGCTTACAGCCGAGCGACTGGTTCCCAGCGTGCCGTACATCGTTTGGGCCATCTCATTTACGATCGCTCTCACGCTGATTAACATCCCCGGCATTCGTGTAACCGCCCGAGCCGGCGAAATCATGATGGTCATCATGAGCACATGCGCGCTGCTGTTCATCTATCTTGCGGTCCGGTACATCACCCGAGAATCGGGCTTTGCTGGCATTTTCAATCGCGCCGCCTTGTTTCGACCGGAAACATTTGCAGTCCGCCCTCTGATGCTGGGAGCGGGAGTCGCTGCGCTCTCCTATATCGGCTTCGATGCGATTTCGACGCTCGCGGAAGACACTGTGAAACCGGAGCGTGACATTGCGTTCGCGACGGTGCTGGCGTGCGTTCTCCAGACTTGCATCTGTTTTCTCACTGTATATCTAGCGGCTCTGGTCTGGCCGGACTATCGGAGCTATCCAGAGGCCGAAACGGTCATCCTGGATATCGGGCGCAAAATAGGAGGCGCGTGGATGTTCGGCAGTTTGACTTTCGTACTGCTGGTGGCCGGTCTTGCCAGCGCACTTACCGCACAGGCCGGAGCATCGCGCTTGCTCTACGGAATGGGCCGCGATGGCGTGCTTTCGCGGAAGTTTTTCGGCTATATCAATCCTCGTTTTTCGACTCCCACGCGCAGCATTTACTTGATGGGAGCGCTGTCACTGCTCGGAACGTTTTTTCTGCGATTCCAGATCGCGGTCGAGCTACTGAATTTCGGAGCGTTCGCCGGGTTCGTTCTCGTGAACCTGAGCGTCATCCGGCACTACTTCCTCCGTTCGCGGCTTAGAACTGGGATGCAGGTGTTAACAAACTTAGTCTTTCCTCTGTTGGGAGCCGGGGTGTGCGGCTATCTCTGGATGAGTTTAAGCAAGAATGCGAAAGTAGCTGGTTTCGCGTGGCTTGCCGGGGGCGCTGTCTACCTAGCGGTTCTTACTCGCGGGTTCCGGAGAGCACCAAAGCCGTTACACTCGCTGAGTGATCTGGGGTAGCCGGAGGCACCGAAGCTAGATGTCTGATCCGCTCGCTTTCTTGATGTTGTAAAGTATTTCGATGATTCTTTGCGGCGATGCGCGATGGCGAATGAAGTCATTGGCCTCGTTTAAGGTCGTCTTTCCTTTACTGCTCGCCCTATCGATGGGGGTTGGTGGCGCCGAGCCCTCGGTCCGGAGCTACGAAGGTACTCTTACGATTCCGACGTACGAGCCCGCCGCAAGGGAGATTGAGCCACCTTTATTTGCAAACTCCACGCTGACGGGGATGTATCCCTTCACGACTTACGTCCTACCGTTTAAGGGCGGTCCTGAGCCGAAAACCTATCGCGCGATTTTCGTCGAGAACGAATACCTGAAATTGTCATATATCCCGGAATTTGGCGGGAGGATTTTTTCGGTCTACGACAAGCTGCGGCAGCGCGAGATGTTCTATCGCAACGACGTGATCAAGCCCGCGCCGTACAACCCTCGCAACAGTTGGCCGCAGTCGGGCTTGGAACTGACAGGGCCACACGATCTTCATATGCTGACCCTACACTCCGAACCTTTCTGGGCTAACCGGATCGTACGCGCCGACGATGGCAGCATCTCGCTGGTGCTGGCGGAACTTGACCCGGTATATGGCATGAAAGTAAATCTTTCGGCGACGCTGCATCCGGGCGTGGCCGCACTCGAGATTGGCGTGTTCTGTTACAACACCCAGGATGGCCGTAAGCCGCAGATGTTCTGGATCAATTCCGCGATTTCGGCGACTCCGAAGACACGATTCATTTATCCGATGAGCCGCACGGTGGGGCACACGACGGCCGATATCGCTGACTGGCCGCTCTACAACGGGATCGACTACAGCTGGGACCGAAATAACAAGAATATGCTCGGAGTCTTCGGCATCGACATCTACGACAACTTTCAGGGCGCGTACCAGTTCGATCGCGATTATGGAATTTTTCGATATGCGGATCGGAGAGTCGTGCAAGGTATGAAGCTTTGGACCTTCGGCTATGGCGAAGGATCTAAGAGTCACGAAGAAGGCTATACCGACAAGGCGGGTCCATACGTGGAATTGCAGAGCGGGCGTCACGTGTGGGATGGGCATTACGAATGGGTGGCGCCCCACAAGGTGGAGAGCTGGAGTGAATGGTGGATTCCCGTATCGCAGACGGAAGGTTTAACAACTCTCACGCGTGATGTTGCGCTGAAACTCGACGTTCGCCCCGATGCGCAGGGCACAAAATCGGCAGTCGATTTAAATCTCGGCGCAGTTCGAGTTGTGAGCGGCGCCAAGCTGATTGTCACGGCTAAATGCGGTGAGATCTTGAAGACGTCGCTCGACCTCGACCCGGCGAAACCATTCCATAGGGAAGTCAACGGAATCAAGGCGAACGGTCGGGAACTCGGCGGGATGCTCGTCAGGGTAGTTGATTCGACGGGAAACTCTCTTCTGGAATATCGCCGGCCGGATGAGGATCCCGGGCGTAAGGAGTACACTCCGTTTACCACGCCACTAGAGATGCCGCACAAATCGCCGGACCAAATGAGCGTAGAAGAGTTGACGCTTGCAGGCGAGTTCCGGCTCAAAGAATTGGATGAGGCCGGCGCGCAAGCGCTTTTCGAGGCGGCGCTGAAACGCGATCCGGGCTACTCGCGTGCGCACCTCCTGATGGGTATCACCGATTTCAATGATGAACGATACGAGAGCGCGGTTGGTCATCTGACGAGTGCGATTGAGCGCGATCCGTACGACGATGCTGCTTACTACTATCTCTCGATGAGCGAGCTTGCGACCGGGAGAGTGAAAGAGGCCGAGAGGAATCTTTTTTACATCTGGCCGGACAGCGCGTATTACGGCGAGCGCGAATATCAGTTGGGCCGAATTGCTTTCGAGAGGCAAGACCTGGCGGGGGCTGGCGCGCATTTTCGGCAAGCAGTGGCGGCAAATGGATACGATCTTTTTGCGCATCTTGCTTTGGCGGTGACGCTGCGAAAGAGCGGCGATCAGACAGCCGCGCTCAACGAGCTTAGGGCAATTCGACCGACTCGATCCCGTGAATGTCTTCGCACAGGCCGAGCGCTATTTTGTGAATCGAGACCCGGCGGCCGAGGGTGAGTTACTCCGGCTTCTCGGACGGCAAACTCAAGAGGCAATCGGGATTACCAGCTTCTATCGTGGTCTAGGGGAGTGGCAGGAAGCTGCCGATATCCTGGAACTCATCTATCGACACCAGCGTGATCCCTGGGGCACTACTCCGATTTTCTTTTACACA
>CAWJEH010000026.1:0-382802 GCA_963841675.1 Terriglobia bacterium | reverse complement strand
TAAACAGCCGGGGAGGCAAGTCGCCGCTTCTGCTTACCCTCCGAGTTAAGCCAACCGAAAAACTGCTTCCGTAGCAACGTTAGGCAGCCTGCAGTGATGGGTAGCTGAGGTGGATGCACATGGGACGAAAGGACCGGGAAGGCCTGGAAGGCTCAGCTCCTATTCCCGGGCTCTCTGAGGTTCTTAAAAAATCAACCGATGGCGAGCACGCCTCTTTCGACCGCCTCTTCACACTCATCTACAACGATTTCCGTAGCCTCGCGAAAAGCTATCTCGCCCGCGAAGCACATGCTGACACACTGCAGGCCACAGCTTTGGTCAACGAAGCCTATCTTCGTCTTGCCGAACAAGCGCAAGTCGATTGGAAGAATCGCAGCCACCTGCTTGCGGTCGGCGCCATCGCGATGCGACGCATCCTGGTGAACCACGCCATCGCAGCCAAACGCGACAAGCGAGGCGGCGCGGCAGCCAGAGTCACACTAAGTGAGGATCTCATCGGCGCCGAGCAGAACCTCGACGTGCTTGCCGTGGATCAGGCTATAGCCGCTCTGGCGAAACTGAACGAGCGCCACGCCAAACTGGTAGAATTGCGTTTCTTTGGCGGGTTGAATGTTCCCGAAGTGGCTGGAGTTCTCGGCGTAAGCGTCAGCACCGTCGAGAAAGACTGGAGGTTCTGCAGTGCGTGGCTCAAAAACGCGCTCCGGCCTTAACGCAATAACCGATCCGGCCGTCTACGAGCAAGTTCGAAGAGCTTTTCTCGCAAGCAGCCGAGTTGCCGGTACAAGATCAAGCCGCGTTCCTTCGAGATAAATGCGGCAGTGATACCGATTTACTCCGGCTGGTACAAAACCTTTTGCAGGAAGACCGGGAGGGCCCAATCGAGCCGCGAGCTCGCGGCAGATCGCTCGATACCGGTCATTCACGAAGACCTCAGCGGACGAACCTTATCGCACTACCAGATCGTTCGGCCGATGGGAGCTGGTGGAATGGGAGTCGTTTATCGCGCAACGGAGACGCGGCTCCAGCGAACCGTCGCGCTAAAATTTCTGCCGCCCTTGCTCAGAGACGATTCCGCCAGCCGAGAGCGTTTCATCCGTGAAGCGTGCGTCATCGCCTCCATCGATCATCAAAACGTTTGTCCGGTCTATGAAATCGAGGAAGCAGATGGATTCATCTTTATCGCGATGGCCTGTCTCGAGGGCACGTCGCTCGAGGAAAAGATTCGAGCCGGACCGATTCCAGTGAAGCAGGCCTCGGCATCGCACTCCAGGCCGCGTATGGTCTGCAGGCGGCCCACAGTAGAGGTGTCGTGCATCGCGATATCAAGCCAGCGAACCTCATGCTAACCGCCACGGAGTCCGCCGAGCCCCTGGTTCGCATTCTCGATTTCGGAGTCGCGCAATGGACCGAGAAGACCGTTCTGACTCAGGAGGGCTTAAGGATCGGAACAGTGCTGTATATGGCGCCGGAACAGGCAGCCGGATCGCGAGTAGACCAGCGCGCCGACATCTGGTCGCTCGGCGTCGTGCTTTACCAGATGCTTTCGGGCCGAGCGCCATTTGAAGGAAATACATTGCGCGAAACGCTCGCGGCTATTGCAGGCCCGCAGTCGCCGGACCTCACGCCGATCCGCCAGGTGGCGCCTCCCGAAGTTGTTTCCATCGTGCAGAAGATGCTCGAGAAAGAGCCGGCCAAACGGTATCAAACAGCCAGTGCGCTGATCTGCGGCCTTGGAGAGTGTCCGGCACGCAGTTGCGCCGGGCCCGATCGCTCGTATCGCGCGCGGCCCCGCATTTCGTAGGGCTGCGGGAATCGGCGCGATCGCCGGGCTGATCGCTCTCTCGATATTCTTACTTGTTCATCACAACAGACAGCATCCGGCGGATAAGCTGAGAATCGTTCCGTTTACGTACTATCCCGGCTACCAGGAAGACCCCGCCATTTCGCCCGACAGCAAGGAAATCGCATTCGTAGGGCAAGGTAAAGATGGTAACAGCCCGTTCGAAGTCTACGTGCAACTCATCGGCTCGACCGATCCGCTGCGGCTGACCAGCGTCTCTGCTGATTCAGCCGACCGATCCCCGGTGTGGGACCCAAGCTCGACCCGCATTGCTTTTCTGCGAACACTCCGCGGCGAACGTTTTGCACGAATTCTGACCATTTCCGCGCTCGGTGGCGCCGAAACCGATCTGGGCATTCCATCGGTTCTCGCTACCGGACGGCTGGCGTGGAGCCCGGATGGTCGGCTTCTCGCGTTTGCCGGCGCCACCGGAACGAATGAAGGAGCCATCTTCGAACTCTCTCTGCTCGACCACAGCTTGCGCCAGCGATCTTTTCCAGCACCCGGTCAAACCGATTGCTGCCCGGTATACGATCCTAGTGGCGCTCGATTGGCTTTCGACCGTAATGGAGTGGAAATTGTTGTGATCGGCCCCGGCCGCGAAGCCGTACGATCACTTCCGGCCGAAAGGGCTGGATTCACCTGGACAGCCGATGGCCGCGCGCTTGTGTACCCCCGGTTTGGTAGATTAGCCGAGGTCGATCCTGTCAGCGGCTCGGTTACCGAGCCCGCTGCGGCTATGGCACTAGGGCGCGATATTTGGGAATCACCTCGATGGCCACACACAAGCGGACATCACTCCGTTACCGACGTCACGATTCGCGGAAACCGCATGGCGTTTGTGCACTGGGCGCTTGAAGATAGCATTTGGCAGCTCACTTTGCGTCGAACTGGCCACGGGCGAACACCGGAAATCTCGGCAGAACCGGGAGTACAGCTAATTGCATCCACGATGCCCGAAGATACGCCTCAGTTCTCCCCGGACGGCGAGTGGATTGCGTTTGCGTCCGAGCGCTCAGGCTCGACCGATATCTGGATCGGAAGACGCGACGGCTCTGGCCTGCGGCGGTTGACGTTTCTCGACGGGTTCGCGGGAACGCCGCGCTGGTCTCCAGATGGACAGTCGATCGCCTTTGACTTGCGGCCGCCATCCTCGACACCCGACATTTGGCTTATCCGAGTCGCAGGAGGAGAAACTCGCCGGCTCGCCACGAATACGGGCGGTGCCGATGTGCCGAGTTGGTCGAACGACGGCCGCTGGATCTATTTCCATGCCGAGTCGGACGATCAGATTTGGAAGATTCCAAGCCAGGGCGGTAAGCCTGTTCCGCTTACGCGCCACGGAGGATTCGAAGGGTTTGAATCCATGGATCGCAAGTATCTTTACTATTCCAAGAGCGAGGAACATTCGGGAATCTGGAGAATGGATCTCAGCAACGGAAGCGAAGCACCGGTTCCCGAACTGTCGGGGACCGGAGACTACCGGCAATGGGCGCTGGGCGGAACCGGGATTTTCTTTGTTCCGTATGACGAGGCGTTCAGCAAGGATGCTGCTGTCCGGTTCTTCGATTTCGCCACCCGGAGAATCGTTCGGGTAGCCACGGTGGGCAAACTCGCTACCGCCGGCCCGGGAGCACTTGCGGTGTCGCGGGATGAAACACGGCTGCTGTATGTTCACATGGACCGCGACAACCGCAACATCATGCTGGTGGAGAATTTCAAATAGCGAGTCGGGGGCCGTGACCCGCCCCCTTTTGGGGTTGGCAAACTGCGGCCAAGCTTAGTGATCGCATTGCGGCTGTGAACAGTATTGAAGAAATTCTTCGAGGAGGCTTTCGTCCGCCGACCCGATTACCATTCGGGCGATGCTGGCGCGAACGGGTTCGCCAGCTTCTGGCACAAGCGTGAACGCCGCCCCAAACCCCGACTTACCTACTGAAAAGAGACCTTCTGCCGCTGCGGCCCGAATGCGCCAATCCGTGTTCCTCAGTAGCTCCAATGCAAACGGGATCGCGCCTTGACCCTCTTGATGCATCACCTTCGCTATGCACGCTTGCCGAACCAGAACGGATGGCTCATTGGCGAAAAGCTGTCGCCAATCTAACATCGAGCGACACGACATTATTGCAGCGCGCCGAACCAGCTCATCGGCATCGTGAATGAGCGGAGTAATCATGGCGTCGAGATCGTTGGGCAATTCTTTTAACTCGGCAGCGGTCTCCAGCGCACTTAAGATCAGACGGTCGGGCCCTTTTGTGAGCACTTCTCGAATCGGATCGAGGACTAGGCCGACGTCAATTCTAGCCGCCCACTCCAAGAGCCATCGCTTGTTGCCTTCCGAAAAGCGATCCCAATGCGCAATCAGCCCAGTCAGGGTTGGTACACCTTGCTGCTGCAGTTCAATTTGAGCTTCCGATTGGAATGGACCAGCCAATTCACTGAGCCATTCATTCACAGCAGTAGGGAACATAGGCGGCGCAGTGTTATCAGCTCGCTCCAGAAGTGCGATTCGCAATGCCTCCGCCGTGGACAGGCAAATGCAACCCGCCAGGAGCATGGCAACAGCGCGCGCTCGTGCCGCGCATTCGTTCTGCATCAGTGCGGTGCTGAGCTGAACTCTAATGCGCTCTAACGGTTCCGCTCGCAAGTAATTTGCGAGTGCAAACAGAAGTTCTGCGTGAGACTCACTTTTTATCAAGGACGTAAACAGCCGAACGACTCGGGGATCGCGAAAAGCGGCGAGCGCGCCGACCCAATGGAACCACTCCCACTCTCCGCGACAGTGTTCAGCTTGAGAGATCAGAACGTCGACGACGTCGCGGCCCGCGTGAAGTCCAAAACTGAGGGCCGTTTCCGGAGCCTTTTGGACAGCTTGCAGGGCTGCCAAGCGTGCTGAACCCTCGCCTGATTCGAGCGCCCCGAACAGCTCGCGAGCGGACCGGATATGGAGCTGGGGGCGAGAGCTTTGCCCCTGTTCAGCGCTACGGGCTTCTGCACTCACGACCAGTTCCAAACATCGAGCCAGAATTCGGTTTGGCCGTACTTTTCTCCCGCATCCACAATCAGGAAGAACCTGTTCAAATACCCTGTTTCCGTCCCTTGCGAATTCCAAATGACAGAAAAATTACTTGTTGAGCTCTGATAGCTTCTGGATACGGTTACCGAAGCCGAAGCAGACGGATTCAGAAGCACGTCTGGCCCATTTGCGCGTATCACCACGTTGCTGCCCGTGTGAGGTAGCCGGTTTTCGTCCAGCAAAGTAAATCTTATTGGAACCGGCGAATTAGGTTCATTGTCGAGATAGGGAAACCAACAGGACACGCCGGCCAAAGGGAGAGCCCTTTGGATCTTCGGATCAAGACTTGCGCCAGCAAGTGACGCCGGGTCCCACGGCGGTGTAGTTCCGGGTGAAGTGAACGAAATCCTCTGCGCCCACAAAAAGCGGTTCGCTATGTTGAGCGCTACCTCGACTTCGTAATCGGAACAAGGACTGTTCGAGGGAGACTGCAGTCTCGCAGCCACCCTGTATGTCTGCAGCGGGGACTCTGGACCTGCCGGCACGGTCTCGGAAGGATCGTTGGGATTCCCCGTGGATAAGCGCTGATTTGGGAATGCAAAGTCAAAAAAGGCCGTCTGAGAGTCAGCAGGCAGAGAGGTACTGGTCGGAAAGCCGGGAACCGGGGGCTCAATGGCAAGAATGATGGTTGCAGGAGTCGAAGACGTATATAAGGGCACGGAGATTGTACCTTTCAATGTTTCCCCGGCCTGGAAAGTTGTGCCGTTCGGTCCTGTAAACGTTAACGTCATGTTCGGTGTGAGTACACAGCCGCCCTCGACGTTTGTTGAAACGGAGCCGTTCATGTGCACACTGCGATTGGATTCTGGTGTACCGAACAGCAGGTAAACCAGATCGAGAGACCGGGTATTCACTTCGAAGTTGAAGAATTTCGCTAGAGTGACACGAAAGTGAAATGAGATAGCGAGCGTAAAGCTCGTATAGTAACGGACGTGCGTGGTCACTCGCGTTGGTTTTACTTGCGTATTGAACTGGACGTCTCCGGTAGCTGTTATTATCTGGCTGCCTACATATGAGAGCTTTCCGTAATCAGCGCTAGTAGGACCTAGCAGGCCGCCATCGACGGTGAAGTAATCGTAGTTGAACGTGACTGGGAACTGGAGGTGCAGAGATGGGCCGACCGAGATTTCGCCTCCAACTTTCTTCAGACCGGCGTTGATGGCTTTTAAAGGCGGGAAATAGTTGGCAATGTTGATCGGCAGAATCAGTCCAGGTGTTGCCCTTAGATCGGGTTGAACTGTGTCACTGCTGCCAACCGTGTCCGTCAGGTTGAAATCCTTAACGGAGATGATGTCCTTCAGCATATTTTCACTGTCTTCCGTGAAGGAGGTGCTCGGGTTTCCGCCCAGCAGGCGGCGGATGAGGTCGTACAGAAGCTTCAGAAGGTCTACACTGACCCCGATATCGACTGAGAATGCGTCACGCCACGCAATCGCCCACGGCTTGTACCAGGGGTCCGGCTTATAGACCTGCAGACTCAGAGTCACTCCGGCGCCTGCCGCCGCGGCGACGAAGGCCCCCGCCTGCATGAGTTGCCCTTCTTTAAAAGTCAGGCTAAGTGTGCCTCCGCCGTCCGTGTTTGTTCCGATTCCTTCGACGTTTCGGGACAGGAACGCAATAGCAGGGCCGCATATTCCGAATGCGTATGACGCATACGCGCTGACTTGAAGGCGTGTAGCCAAAATCGTGGCGGACGTGTCAATGAGGGCGTACGACCGCGATGAGCTAGCGCTGCCGGCTCGGGCTGTTCCAGTTGAGAAAAGTGGAAGCCCCTTACAAAGATTCAGGGGATCCGAGGTGCCGATAGGAATGATGAATGGAGGTGTGCTCATGGCTATCTCCCGGCCTACAGAGGAATTCCGATCACCAGGGCTGTAATTACATTATTGGGATCGTTGGGCTTGGACGAGTCCAGCAAAAACTCGGCCGCAAACGCTAGCCGACCAAAGGCATCCACCTGGGTCGAGTGCTGGCCGAATAAGATCTCACTGATCATGAGTTCTCCGTTGGGAGTTATGCCGCGGACACGGTCGCCACTTCGCAGCAGAACCTCAGAATTCAGACCATCCGAAATCCGAAGCTGGGTTGTGCCGTCACCTAAGAGCTCTGTTACGTACATCAGCCCGGTGTTGCTGATGCACGGTGCGCCGAAGGAGATAACGTCACTGTCGGTAGCGGCGACTGCCGTGCGTTTCAATCGATGGTGACCGCCTCTCGTGTAATAACCAAGCTCCTCTATGTCGTTACTGCCGATGGATACGTCGAATGTGGCGGAGTGGGTTACGACAGCCACGTCCTGCCGCAAATCGACCCGCGGACCGAAAAACGTTTCACCGCTTACGATGTCGAGGCGGGAGGCCGCTTGGGTGGAGATCAATTCCGGCGATGCGGCAACAATCCTGTGCTCGGCCGCTCCTGCTTGGGTGTTTCCGACGATCAGTGCGGTGCCGGAACGTGTCACTGACGGATCGAGCTGTTTTGCAGTCACTTGGGCGGCAAATGCGTGATTTGCCGCCAAATCGATAAGACCGACCGAATGAATCGCTGCCGGCGCGAAGGGAAGTAAATTCCCAGTCCGAAGAACGACTCGCCCATTCGCGGTCGCGCCAAGCGAGGTACTGATAAGAGCCTGCGAACCCGCGAAGCCCGACACCGTCAAATCTGGCGACTGCGTGGTTGCCGCCGAAAGCAACAGGTTTTCTTCGTCATCTAACGCCACATCACCAAAATCTGCACCATAGAAGCTGCCATCCGGAACCGGATCTGCGAATCCAATCATGCGGGACCATGTGCCGATAAAGCTGCCTGGCCGATACAGATACACTCCCGGTGAGTTAGCGACCGCTACGGTGTCGGATGATTCTGCCGGAGAAATAGTTGTGACGTACTCTCCAAGGGCATTACTTGCGCCCGTCCCGATGTGACCCACTGTGGTGTTCGGGATGCCATTTAGAGAAATTCCTTCAGCCGCGATCATCAGCACCCGGGTGACGGCCGGAGGGTTCGCGTCATAATTAATATCCACTTCAAAGACGCCAGGTGATGCGGCGCCATACTGAGGATTTCTTGTCCCGTGGCAGTAAACATACCCGACGCTATTGCCAGATAGTGGGAAGCCCATCATGACAGCGCCAGTCATTGTGCCCAACTGGTTTGGCAGGATTCCGAATGTTCCTCCTTGGGTAGCGGTGAGAACACGATAAAACCTGTACCCGCTCGGTATGGATCCGATCGCTTGGCCCCGTCCGAGCGCATTTCCGATGAGCGAAACGCTCCCGAGGGTCGCGCCAATAACCTTGGCGAAATCGCGCCGGGTGCGTCTGTGGTTATCACTGTTCATTTCGCCAAGTTCTCCTTTCGGGCGAAGACGGAACTACGGTTTCGTTGCTCGGCACGACAAACACACAGGGCGGTTGTCGCCCTGTGTGCGCGATTCCAACGGGTCATGAACAAGAGAGCAACTCAGCATACCAACGTTCTGAGCTTTATCCGGATGAGACCTCGCTGCTCTACGTTCACATGGACCGCGACAACCGCAATATCATGCTGGCGGAAAATTTTAAATAGGGGCCGCTGTGGACCGTAACGCGGCCCCGACGGAAATTACCTCGTTTTGGGCGTCACTTCCTGCTGAGAATGACGCCCGTGAAATGCATCGCTCGCTACTGCAGCGACGCCTTGCCGCGCTTACTGGAACCAGTAATACTGCTCGCCAGCGACGGGAGTTCGAGCTGGGACATTGACTATACCACCCGTACCAGCTTGTTGATAATAATGGGGGAATTGGTTAGTAGCTATAGTTCCGAAGCTGCGATTGATTGGATTGATGTACCAGTACGACAGACCGCCGTTGCTCGTTGACGTCCAAGCATAGGTATAGGCATTGCCTGAGCACGTAGTCCAATTGAAAAATCCAGGACTCGTCGGCATTTCGTCTGCCGGTGGTCTGCGTCTGCTGGATGAGCCAAGTCATCCAGTTCGGCGTATTTGAACCTGAAGGGGCATTTTGAACCAAGGCCTGCCACTGAGACTTATTAGGCGATGTGCGTCCAATCGTTGAAGCCGGCGTAGGGTAAAAGCGGATAGTATGGAGCACCCTGAAAAAAGGGCGTGTTCCAGCTCCAGCATTGCGCTGCTGGCACATATTGATCCGGAATCCCGTAGTCTTCATTTGCGGCCACCCACGGTACAAGGGACCACATGAGGTGATCCGAAGTGTTGATGACCGTGCCGGCGGGCACCGGCGGGAACATCAGACTCGAGTTCGCGGTCTCGTTGCACTGGAAGGCGCCAATGATGGATTGAGTGGCCGTGCCCACGCACACGGGGGTTTGGCCGGAGGGGGCGATAAAGCCGGTAATTGTGTTGATCCCAGCCGGCGATGTTCTGGTAATTTTGCACATGGAAATACTCCATTCGCGCATTTGCCCCCGCCGTCAGAATCGAGTCCCAGTAATCGTACAGGTTCTGCATTGTGGTGGAGTCTGCTGCGCGGAAAAACGGCTTGCTCTGGCCCAGGAAGAGACTGTATAGGTGGATTATGCCCTTGGTCTGGGCGGCGGGGTTGTCCTGGACCTGGCTCTGCACCTGCTCGTACCAATTGTTGTCGTACTCCTGTTGCAGCTCGCCGTTCGCGCCTGCCAGGTCGGAATAGAGTGAGGCGCAGGACGGGTCCGGATTTGGTGGTGGCGTAGTACCGGAAGCCACCGGCGGGCAATTGCTCGCGTAGCTACTGATCTTGCTCTGGAGTGCTTGGATGTCGTTCGCCCACGGAACCGTCGCGGCTGTGCTTTCATTGACGAACTGTGTGTATGTGGCGCTGGAGGCGACCTGTCTCGAGAGGGCGGCTACCTGACTGCTCAAATTGGCTATGGCGCTCGTCGAGGTTCTGCAGCTCCGCCACCGAGAGCGTCGACTTCGTCCGAACTGGCGCTGGTGGAGAACCCGCCTAGCGCCAGCGCCCACCCAGCCAGGTTTTCCACGCCTTCGGCGCTAGCGACATCCAGCGCGGCCGCCTCGAGGCTCGCCTGAAGGATGCTGTTAGGATCGGTGCTGCCGGTGCTCCCGAGCAATTGCGGCTGGCGGAACGAATGTGTAGCAGTCGGCGAAGCTAGCAGCTCCTGGAGCAGCAGGTGCAGGAAGGCGTCGAGCCCTCCCATCAGCTTCGAACCTCTGCTATGAGGACGACGGGGCTGAAGAACCGGCGATTTGTAGTGCGAACTCTGCCGCAACGCCATGCCCAGATCATAGTTCGCCGGAAGTTTCAGAAAATGCCTGACACGTGCCTGGGCGTCATCCAGCTCGAGCTTCGGCTCCCGGTCTGGGAGGTTGAAGTCCCGCCGCCTGTCGAGGACGACGCTGACCAGAGTGGTCACCGGGTTAACCGCCACGCTCTCGAAGTGGTCTGCCAGGCTCAGTGATGGCGACGGTCCGGTGTGCCGGATCAGTGAGCACGACATCGGCGCTCAAATGACCCAGGAACGGATCGCCGTTTATGGTTCCACCCGAGATGGTGACGCGAAAAAACGACAGGTGCCTCGGCACCTCGGCCGAGAATGCGCCGTACTTGTTCGTGGCCGCCTTTGCCTCTACCAATAAGTGGCCCTGCGCGCTCACGCGGACGTCCGCTCCCACCACTGGAGCCTCCGTGAACGCAAGGATCTGCAGCCACACCCTCCCCCGGTCAGGCCTAGGTGTGCGAGTGCCCGTTGCGCTTCCCGTCAACTGAGTCTGAGCTGGTGCTGCCCAACCGGCCAGGGGCAGACCGAGCAGGAGCGCTGCCAGCCCAGCCGCACGCCCGGTCGAGTTAAGAAAGTTGCCTGTCATTTGATCTCTGATCCTCCTTGAAGATTGGCGGCAGCCTGCATTCACGCAATTGCTGTCCGTGGCGGTACCGTCGTCTCAATACGCAACATCGGCGGCCAAAACCCGTAACTGGTTCAACTTTTTTGAAAGTACACGGCGGCCGTGCCTTTCAAAATCGGCCGTCCGGTTCTTCGATTTCGCCACACGAAAGATCGTTCCGGTTGCCACGGTGGGCAGACTCGAGCGCGCGGGCCGGAGGCGCACTCGCAGTATCTCGCGATGAAAGTTCGCTCCTATATGTCCACATGGACCGCGACAACCGCAATATCATGCTGGTCGAGAATTTTAAATAGTAAGTGGGGACGGAGTGACCCGTCCCCGCCCACCTGCGATCTGCGGCTCATTCATACCAGTAGTATTGTTCCCCTTCAAGAAGACCTCGAACCAGTGGCGCCCGATGGAAATGCGCCTTATGCAACTCCGCTTTCATTGCTCGGTGCGACAAACACAGGGCGGCTGTCGCCCTGTGTGCGCGATTCCAACGGGTCATGAACAAGAGAGCAACTCAGCACAGCAAGCTTCTGAGCCTTATCTCATGGCGAACCACCAATCCCTGGCGGCCACGGTCGTGGTACCGGTGTTGTTGCCAATGGTCAGCGTCACCGGCACGGCGCTGGTCGAGCCGGTCAGCCTCACCGGCGTGGCCGCGGCTTGCAGGGCGTAGCTGTCGTCGCCGCCCAGCGGCAGCAGCAGCACATGGAGCAGCACGCCGTTAATCGTGCCCTCATAGGCGTAGTTGCTATAGGGACCGGGCTGCACCGGACGGAAGGAGCCGGGCGGCAGCGTGACACTGTAGCTGCCCACCGTGAGCGTGAGAGCCTCCGTAGGCGGCGTGAGGCTCGGGCTGCCGTCCCCCAGCGTGAAGCGTGCCTCCAGATTAAAGCCGTCGAGCTTGCGTCCCTCTCGCTCACTGTGGAGAAGCCGGTTTCCGGTGGCCAGTTGCAGCTCCGCTGTAAAGGAAGAGAACGGCACTGTGGGCGGAGGCCGAGTTCCACCAAGAAGATTGTTGCCCACCGGCACCGCGGGCGTAATCGCAATGCCACCAGGCCCGTTGCCCACCGGCACCGTGGTGGCCACCGTATTGCTGCCGGTGTTGATCACCGACACGCTGTTTGAGTAAAAATTCGCCACGTAGGCGAACTGGCCGTTTGGAGTGACCGCCACCGCGCCAGGCCCGCTGCCCACCGGCACCGTCGTGGTCACCGTGTTGTTGGCGGTGTTCATCACCGACACGGTGTCTGAGTAGCCATTCGCCACATAGGCGAAGTGGCCGTTTGGAGTGACCGCCACCGCGCCAGGCCCGCTGCCCACTGTCACAGCGGCCGTCACCGTGTTGCTGCCGGTGTCGATCACCGATACTGTGTTATCAGCGTAATTCGTCACATAGGCGAACTGGCCATTGGGGGTGATCGCCACGGCGTCAGGCTCGCTTCCCACCGCCACCGTGGTGGTCACCGTGTTGCTGCCGGTGTTGATCAGCGACACGGCGTCTGAGTAGAAATTCGCCACATAGGCGAACTGGCCGTTCGGGGTGATGGCCACGCTGTAAGGCGCGGTGCCCACCGGGACCGTGGTAGTCACCGTGTTGCTGACTGTGTTGATCACCGACACGCTGTCTGAGTAGAAATTCGCCACATAGGCGAACTGGCCGTTGGGCGTGATCGCCACAGCGATTGGATAGCTGCCCACCGGCACCGTGGCGGTCACCCTGTTCGCGGCTGTGTTCATCACCGACACCGTGTTTGAATACCCATTTGTCACATACGCGAACTGGCCGTTCGGGGTGATGGCCACGCCGTAAGGCCCGGTGCCCACCGTCACCCTGGTCACCGCGTTGGTGACGGTGTTCATGATTGCCAGGGCGTTTGAGTAGCCATTCGTCACATACGCGAACTGGGGGGTCGGAGTGATCGCCACAGCGACAGCGGAGAAGTTCACCGGTATCGTGGCGGTCACCGTGTTGGTGGCGGTGTTGATCACCGACACGGTGCTTGGGTAGGTATTCGTCACATAGGCGAACTGGCCGTTGGGAGCGTCGATCGCCACAGCGGTAGGACGGTTGCCCACCGGCACCGTGGCGGTCACCCTGTTTGTTCCCGTATTGATCACCGACACCGTGTTATCCGTGTTATTCGTCACATAGGCGAACTGGCCGTCGGGGGTGATCGCCACGGTCTTAGGCGCGATGCCCACCGTCACAGTGGCAGTCACCGTGCGGGTGCCGGTGTTGATCACCGACACGGTGTGCCCGGTGTTGGACGTGTTGTTAGTCGTCACGTAGGCGAACTGGCCGTTTGGGGTGATCGCCACGCCGGTAAGATAGCTGTCCCCCGGTAAATATATAGTGGCGGTCACCGTGTGAGTGCCGGTATCGACCACCAATACGGTGTTCGTGGACGTCACATAGGCGAATTGGCCGTTCGGAGTGATCGCCAGGGCGTAAGGAGTGCGGCCCAGCGGCACCGTGGCCGTCACCGTGTTGGTGGCGGTGTTAATCACCAACATGGTGCTTGTGTTAGTCGTCACATAGGCGAACTGCCCGTTCGGGGCGATCGCCACGGCGTTAGGATAGCTGCCCCCCGGTAAGGTCACCGTCGCGGTCATCGTGTTGGTGCCGGTGTTGATCACCGACACGCTGTTCGAGTGGCTACTCGTTACATAGGCGAACTGGCCGTTCGGAGTGATCGCCACCGCGCTAGGAACGCTGCCCGCCGCTAACGTCACAATGGCGGTAACCGTGTTGGTGCTGGTGTCAATCACCGACACGCTGTTATCGTTGGAATTCACGACGTAGCCGAACGACGCCGCGACGGCTTCGGGACCAGATAACGCCAGCGCCAACAAGCAAAAACTGATTCCTCGCAGAACGGCGCCGAAAACCCCACTCCCTGCTCTGGTTGTCATCGTTCTTCCTTTTCTCGTGTGTTTTGCCGACCCGCTTTCGGGTGTGTGAATGAGCCGGTCGTCTTAATACGCAACATTGGCCGCCAAAAGCCGTAACCGGCGTTCAACCTTTTCTGGGAAGTAGCGGCGATCGCGGCAGTTCAGAATCGGACGAAGCCAAGACGCAGCTATGGCTCGTACCGCCCTGCCCAGGCGCGCTCGTATCGACGAGTTTGCCGCTTACTGGTACCAGAAGTACTGTTCGCCAGCGGCGAGAGTTCGGGCCGGCCAGGCGAACGCACTTCCGCCTAATAATAAGTTTTGGAAGGTGTTCTTGTAGGGGTCCATGGTTATCCAAACGCAGGGATAGGCGGGCAGGCTGCAGTCTGAATTACTCGTCAAAAGCGCGCCAGCAATGGGCTTGCCCCCGCCTGGGCACTGCTTACTCAAATCGAGAAAGCCAGGACTAGCCGGGTATTCGTCGTCGGTGGTCCGGGTCTGCTGGATGAGCCAGTCGTGCCACGCCGTATTTGTGGGGGCGAGGGAGACCGCGGCCTGCCACTGAGCCTTGCTGGGCGCTTGCTCCCAATTGCGGAAGCCGGCGTAGGGAGTAACCCCGAACACCGTGTTCAAATAGCCAGAGCACCCCGGTGCTGGCGACGCGACATTTTGGTTGTTCACCCACGGTAGAAGGGCGAACATCGTGTGATCCTGGGTGCTGATGACCGTGGTGCTGCGTGTCGGTGGGTCGATGGGCACCGGCGGTTTCATTTGCTGCAGGTTCGCGGCTTGGTCAGCCTGGAAGGTGCCCGTGGTGGGCGGGTTCGCGTCAGGGTTGCCCATGAACGCGATGAGCCCGGACCCGCCGTTTTCCTGTTCCCCTAATCGGTGGAGACGCTCGATTCTCAAGTCTGCCGCTTGCGTCAGCACCCCATTCCAGTAGTCGTACAGGTTCTGCATTTTAGTGGAGTCCGCGGGGCGGAAGAACTGCCTGCTCTGACCGAGCCAGAGACTGTACAGGTGGAGCATGCCCTCGGTGCCGAGCTTGCCGTTGTCTCTGAGGTAGTTCTCCACCTGATCGTAGGCCGAGTACATCGGCTGAGTACCTAGGTCGAGCATGATAGCCTCCCGCTCGTCGAAGCAGAAGGTGCCGGTGACCGGCGGTTTCTCTGTAGACCCGGCAGGCTTGGGCGGGCAATCTTGTGCGTAGTACATCAGCCTGTTCTCCTCGCTCCAGACATCGGTTGCGAAGGTTTGCGCCTGCTGTGTAATGATGTCGTACTGGGTCTGGGTCGATGTCGCGTGCACGAGCGCCGTCAGCTGGCTGACCTGAGTGCTCAAATTGTTGATACTGCTCTGGAGATCTTGTAGCGCCTGCTGCACAGCCTGGATATCGTCGGTAGTGGTATCGGACGTGGGCACGAGCCCTGCTAGCGACAGCGCCCAGCCAACAGTGTTATACAAATTTTCGCTACCGGCGTAGTCCAGTATGCCTGCGTACAGGCCCGCCTGAATGACGCTGAAGCTATTGCTGCTGAAGATGCTCCCCAGCAGTTGCGCGGCATCGCTGGTGCCGGTACTCCCCAGCAACTGCGGCGGACGGAACGCGTGTGTTGCTGAGGGTGAGGCGAGCAGCTCCTGGAGCAGCTCCCGGAGCAGCAGGTGCTCGAAGGCGTCCAGCCCTCCCGCATCCCGAGCCTCACCCATAAAGGCGACAGCGCTGAAGAACGGAGATACGTAGTGCGGACCTTGTCGCAAGGCGAGGCCCAGACTATAGTTCGCAGGGAGCTTCAGGAAACGCCTGACAAGCGCCTTGGCGCCATCCAGCTTGAGTTCCGGTCGCTCATCTAAGACGCGGCTGACTAGGGTGGTCACCGGGTTGACTACCAGGATCTGGTGTGCCGGGTCAGTGAACGCAACCTCGGCACTCAGATGCCCGAAGAACGGATTGCCGTTTATCGTTCCGCCCGAGATGCTGATCCGGACAAATGATCGCCCCTTCGCGCCTCCGGCCTCTTCGCCCAGAATCGATGGGTTACGCACAGGCGCGGGGAACACACCCTCGTCGTTCGTGGCCGCACTTGCATCGGCCAATACCGGGCCGTGAGGACCGCCCAGAGTGATGCGCACATCCGCTCCGACAACTGGAGCGTCGGTGAACGCCATGATCCTCAGCCATAGCTTGCCGTTTTCTTGGGCGCGAGTGCCTGCAGGCAGGAATAGCCCGAGCAGGAACGCTGCCAACAGAGCTGCACGCCCGTTCGACGCAAGAAAGTTTCGCTTCATACGATCCTCTGATCTCCTGAAAGAATTGCGGCGGCCTGTATTCACGTAATGCTATTCGTGCACCGTCGTCATCTCAATACGCAAGATCGGCGGCTAAAACCCGTAACCGCCGTTCAACTATCTTGAAACTGAGCCGGAAACGTCAGCGCCCTAAATTGCGAAGCCTGACATGTTCGAAATACCTCTGATAGTGGTTCTCGTGCCGCTGCTGAGTTACTAGCTTGCACTCGACGCGCGGCACTCTATTCCCGGCAGCCCCGTGTTCCAAAGCTTAGGTCAGCCACCCCTGCAACAAGCCACATCAGGGCGCTGACGCTTCCGGCTCGGTTTCGAGATCGGAACGGTGCACGAATCACACCGGGCTCTCAAAATCTTGTCGATTCGACTTACGGCTTTTGCGCCCGCACGTTGCGTATTGGACAGGAGCCGAAATGAGCGACGACAACGCACGTTTTAGAAACGCCGATAGTAGGCGTGATTTCCTGGGCAAACTTGGGCGGCACTTGGCGGCGCCGTGCTGGCAGGAGGTGGGTCGGGCGTCGGGCGCGGTCAAGGCGTCGTTCGAAATGGGTACCAGTTTCATCCGATCCTCGTCGCGAATCGATAACGCGCCATATACGCCCTTCGCACATAACCCTGTCGCGGAGCTTACGGCAGCGGTGATGCTGGGCAGTGCGGTCGAGACTGGCAAACCGGGGTATAACGTCATCTACTTTCACGGAACGACTACAGCGGCGTTTAACCCGAACCAGCCGACAGCGTTGTTCTTCGCCGTCATGAGCTACGCTACCGCCAAACCGGCGTTGACCTATCTCGGCGTTTTGACGTACCAGGGAGACACGCTGACGTCTATCGCGGGAGTGCCGAGCGCTCAGCTGCCGCTTGTGGTGAGCAGACTCGGAACGGGCGCCTGCAATAGTCTCGGCCACTATGCCACAACCATCTTCAGCGCGAATACGGGAAACACGGTTTCCATAAAGGCTGCTCCTGGGGTGTATCTGTACGACCCGCAAGCGGTCCAATGGACCAAGGTCGCCCGGTTTGGCGATGCTCTGCAAGCCAACGGGCAGTCAGCCGGGGTTTATGGCGCGGATTTCGGCGATGTCGCGATTGATGATGACGACAACGTAACCATTGTCGCTGCCCTGACAGGCCCCAAGCCGGCGTCCCCATCGGCCAGCGCCGTATTAGGCGCAGCAAGCGTTCAGGTATCGAGCGCAGCCAGGCGGAATCCGGCTGCTCTCGGTTTTGCAGGCGTTCAGGCATTGGTCCATGTACCCCGCGGGCGCTCCGGGCTGGCATCCGTTCTTGCGCAGACCGGAGACATGCTGCCCGGGAGCAACGCTATCATTCAGAACTTCGGCCTCATCGATGTAGCGAACGACGGTAGTTTCGTCGCTCAGGTAAGCGCATCTCGAGTGGACATTTTGCGCGCGCAGCCCGGCACGGCGTTCGTCACCGGCTCCGTCAGGCAGCCCAGAAGCAGTGGCGGTCTCGAGGGATTACGTCTTCTCGCTGCTTCTCCTCACCTGCTGACCTTGCAGCAGCGCAGAAACGGCATCGAGGTTGGTGAATGCATTATGGGACCGCGCATCGCATCGGAACGCCTGATCAGCTTTGTCACCCATGAGGAAGCTTTGCTGCCCGGATTGGGCGCACTTGCAAAACAGCGCCTCGCTCTGCACAGGGGCGGCGCTACGGCTACGTATTATCGCCGAAACCGGCAATTTGCGGGCAGGAGAGCCGTCGCTGCATTCGGCGCTCCCGCCCTCAGCACTGCCAGCTGAGTAGCGCTAGCAGTCTGGGTAGCGCTGACAGCCTGACCTACTGTTCCGAGGCACTCGACGATGGATCCACACAACTGTTTGTGCAGAGCGGCGACGACACGTCCAGCAGGCAGGTCATTCTCGAGAGCGGGGACATTCTCGCGGGCAGCGATCCGCCAGTTAACTGGAAAACCACTGAGATTTTGTACGGCTACCATCCCGCGCAAGCCGATCAGTTCGGACGTGTGGCGTTCGCGGGAGAGTTTCTGAGAAATGGTAACGGCAGCCAAACTGATCCGAATAATGTCGTCTCCTCGCTATTGGTAGGTATCCCTTCATAACTGCATTGCCGGAAAAGGAGGAATGAGATGCAACAATTCAACGAACATCACTATCGGCACCAATAGTGGTTCACAACTCTCGCTTGCGGAGGGGCTGCCCCTATTTCCGAAGCTGGGCACGAGCCGCGCCGGCACTTCAGCTAGCAGTCAGTCTCACCAACTCTTTGACTATGGAGCAACGGTCCTCTTCTGGCGGATCAAGACTTCTGCCTATTACAGCTTCTTCATCGGATTCGTTGGTCCCGCAGTGGCGTTTCAATTCAACTCCGATGTGACGCTCTTCAACGTTCCGGCTCGGGTGGAGTGGTCGCGGTCATCTTGACCAGCCAGCAGATGACCGCCGGCCTCGAGATGGGGTTTGCCGTCGGTGGCGGCATTTCCTTGAAGCAGGACCTGTATCTGCCTTCTTCCTGGTATTCCCCATGGAAGTTTGCCTGGAAGAACGTTTTCGATATCACATTTCAATTCCAAATCGACTTTCTCCAGCTTCTCTTCGAATTGATCTCGTATCTGCTGAGCCAGGGAGCAGCCGACGGGTTGTGGGAAGAGGATTCAACCGCTCCTCTCTCGCGATTGTCCAGCGGCATCAGCACGTTCCAGATGCTCGGCTCTAGCATCAACCAGCTTGGGCCGGGATACCTCACTCACGGCTACCGCCGGGTTCACGCTGCCCGTGAATCTCGTCGATATTTTCCCTCCCCTTCGTGAGTTCGCCTTGGCGCTTGAACACATCAAGGCAGAGCTCTCGTTTGGTCCTGCCTTAGGTTTCGGCATTCCCGTCGACCTGGAGCCTGGAGAGCTTCACCGTTCAGGGTGGGCTAAGCTCCGGCACGACCGCCAAGTACGACTCGCTGACTTACAACTATCACGGCGTGGTAGCTACGGGGACGACGCCTTTTTCAACCACGACGAACGCGACGAGGCTGACGACGAATGTGTCATACACATCGAGCTTTACCGTCCTGCTCTCGTTCAATTTCTGCATTCTCGGTGTGCAAGCTGTTCAGCTTATAGTTTGACCGTACCCTCCCTCGATTTACTCAACTTGCTTGGATTGCCGCGTCCGACTCTTGGGACATGTAGATAGCTCCGTTAGCACCGACTTAGCGTCCGGGTGTGTATTGATCCCTCAGATGACACTCAACTTTACTCCCCCTAACGGTCAAACGAACATCACAGCCGAGGTTCCATGCTTCGTCGAAGTACTGTTGAGTGACGTGTGGCACGGCCCGACCGAGACAATTGTGTTGGCGATCGATCCATCCCTCCCCGACTTCCCGTCTTCGTTTCAACTGCTGAACGGAAGCCAGGGAGCTGAGTTTTTGTACGTGTTCCCGAACAGATGTCTGCTGAGCGGCGACGACCCCAATAACCCGAACGCCACGCAGTCGCCGAGCCCGACTTCTCCGTACACCTCGTATTCGATAACAGCAAGCATCCCAGCCATCAACTCCGGGTGTCTCATATACGAAGTTACGTCTGCAATCAAGGTCCTCAATAATGTCATAGAGGTAAAGTTGTTGAATGGCGTCCCAGGTGATGCGCCGGCGTGGAACCTGTCTGCAGGCGCGCAGCTGAACGCGGATACAACTCAAGCGCCGGCTAACGTCCCGAATTATCGTCGAATGCAATTACTCGATCGGCCAAACCCCAGGTTCGGCGAACATGAAGCTCGCTCTGTACGACGATCAGCGGCAATTGCATGTGACCAGTCTCGTCCGTATTTCATTCCAATCGGGAGCGAGTGCAACCATCTCATCAACGAACCCCACGCCGACCTTAAACGTGCCGATACCGCCAAACACAGCTCCACAGACTATCCGAGTGGAGTGGCTTTCAACTGGACCTCACGTCAACTATCCCGTGCGCTTTTACCTGACGTTCGATGCGGGATGTGCGTACGGCATGACGGAGTTCTGGCTGAATGTCTGGAACTGGTCATGACGGCGAGTACGGAACCAGCAGAGGCGCGGCAAATTCGAACAGCCGCGGAGCTCTTTGACGCCCTGGCATCGCCGAGCCCGATAACCCGCTTGACCGCTGTAAGAGCAATCCAGAAGCAGCCGGCGGCAGCTCTTAAATTCGGCCTCTTCAAAGGTCGAGACGTCATTGATGGGCTGCTGACTTACTCGACGCGCGTCGAAGGCACGCTCGAGTGGATGGACTGGGTCGGCGCGCTTGCTGGTTTTCGCGATCCGCGTGTAGCTACCTTCTTCCTTGATCTACTTCGGCTGTATGACGAAGCCGTTGTCGTCTTTGCCGCAATGCGATACTTAGCCGCGGAAGATCCGCGTCCGCGGGCGGCCGCGCTAGTCCCGTTGCTGTTACAGAACGAGTGTCCCGTGCGGTCTCGGGCCGTAGCCGAGTTGCTTGCCCATTCGGACCGGTTATCGGCGGAAGCCCGAGTGCGTGTGGGTCTGCTGTCGAGTGAAGCAGCATCCGTTGCGATCGACAGCGAGACCGCAGGTGCGTGGTTTGCCGAATTGCACGGCCCGTTCCGGGCGGAGGCGGTGGCAGCTCTCGAAGCGCAGGGCTTGCCCGCGTGGGCCCAGCTTACAAACGGGTGGGACAAGCTGGGCTCCCGTGATCAATTTTGGCTGCTCGAGTGGGGGAGCCGCGAATGCCAGCATTCGATTGGGCCCGCATTGGAAGCAGGTCTTAGCTCCACATGCATGCGCGTCTTACAAGCAGCTCTGGAGACGCTGTCGCGGGATGAGATTCGTGATCTGCATCCGTCGCTTCTGCCGCTCGCAGGGCAGGCACTCACAAATATCGATCCACGGATCAGGCGCGCGGCTGTGGCTGCGAACCCGCCTGGGGTGGACTGGCGTGCGATGCTGCGGGGTGATCCCGATCCCCTTGTGCGCCGAGCTTGTCTGACCGCACTTCGAAAATGCGAAGGCGAGAGAGCTCTTCCCAGAGTTGATCGACGCTCTTCGAGAGCAGGACTGGCAAACGCGTGCGGTGGCGGCGAAAGAACTGGCCGCCCTTGGGGCGCCAGTGATCGAGAGTGTCAGACCGTTGCTGCACGATTCGCAGGAGTACATTCGAATCGCCGCCGCCGCCGTTCTTGCCGAGCTCGAGGACTACGCGTGGCTCGAGCGCGAACTTCTTGAGGCGCACCCATTTTGAAACTGAGCCGGAAGCGTAAGGGGCTTTTTACGCTTCCGGCTCAGTTCGATCTACTGCTTCACAATCGGCGGCGGATTCCAACGGCCGTTCAGAATTGCCCGGTCTGGCCAATACGCGCGAAGGAAGAGTATGAATCGGGTCGTCGTCGCCTGAGGTGAAGGCGCAGCGAGCCAGTTGCAGAATTGTTTCGGATCAGTGGGAGGATCTGATTGGATATAGAGGTCGAGTGACTTGTCTGCGTTCAGGCAAGGCTTGTGGTTCTGCACATATGGCATGCCAATCGCGTTGTAACTCACGTCTGCATTGTCCACGAGAAAACCGTCAGCATCGTACAGCGTCACCGACCAGAAGCCGAGAGGATTTACCGGTGGAATTTCGCCTGTCAGATGAAACTCGTTTCGCGACTGAAGTGCACCACATAGCGATTCCCCGCAACAAGCACGTTCGCGGGATCAATGCCGTGACTGTCGTACGCGCCGTAACCATAAACCGCGTCTTCCGGCCTGTTCGCTCCTAGCGCCTTCTTTGCGACCAGTGCCCTCAAAAGATAATTGATCCCGTAATCACCCACGTCGAGCGGCAGCGACCAATAATTTGTCTTTGCCGAGGCTGAGGGTGGATTTATGTTTGCGAGGAGCGCCTTTGCCGCGGCTACCGCCGCCTGCAGTATCCTTACTTCGTTCTGGTCCGGCAGGCTGGCGCAGCTAAATGGTTGGTTAGGAGTAACAAGACCCAGATTTTGCAGCGGTCTCTTTACCAGCACATCGATCTTGCGGGGCGGATTCGTCATCATCATGGTGGACAGCGTTTCGAAGAAGACGCACGCGTCCATGTTGTCGACCTGATGGATCGGTTGTGTAAACGTGTCGATGGATGGGTTTACAGGCAAATTAGAGGGCGGCTGGTAATCCGTTCCGGTATCAATCGGCCTCAATGTCAGCCCGTCCGAAGGGTTCGCAGGGGGCTTTAGGGCGTCGTTAAGAGCCTTGAGGTCAGCGTCGCTACCGTCCGTAAAGAACCGGAGTATCGACCATACGGTGTTGCTATCGAATTTGATAACTCCTGCATAACCCGTAGTTGGTGCTGAGGTCCCGCCGGGGCCCACCAGAAGGTAATCACCGGGTTTGCTCTGCACGCGCGAACTTGGTGACTGTCGGCTGACATTCGTCCATGCATCCAATAATTCGACGATAAAAAATCTCGGTTGATTTGTGTCAACTACAGCCGGCAGCTGCGGCACGTGCAAGATCAAAGGTCCGTTCGTGAGATCCATGAATGAAGACGCCTAGAGGGTCGTCGTGCTGGGTAGCACGACGTCGTGGTAGGTTGGGTTCGGCAGTGTAGTGCCTATCACGAGTTGATTGATAGGAGCACGTGTCGGCATCAAACCGGAAACAGTGGTGGCGACACGCTCCGTCATGGCAATTGAAAGCAGCGAATAACCATAGATATAGTCCGTAACCCCATCCAGGAATGTCTGGAGGCCGGCCTCGTCAAGGTTTTCGGGTGCTTTGCTCTTCACAAATGACTCGAACTGATTCAACGCATTCGTTTCGATAGCAGTATCCTGCGCCTTACCCGCAGCGGAAAGTGCCGTCGTTACTGTTGTTCCGAAGAAGACAGTGGCGATAGTGACGATTAGAATTTTAGTGGACATGTTCCCTCTGCACAAAGTATGGTATCTGGTTGCGGCCGAGCGCATTCCGTCAACTAATTACGCAATTTCCGGACACAAAACCCGTAACCGGAGCTGAACCTTTTTTGGAAGTAGACGGTGCATTTTACGCGCTATCCGGCGTATCCCAAAGCCTCAGGACTACCGCAGTGTGCAGACGATCGTTTTATATCGTCTGCTTAGAACGCGCGCCAGATCCAGGCGATGCGCTATGTGAGCCGTTCGACCTTTGAGCCTAGGCGAGAGCCGCTTCGAACAGGTCGAAGCGTTTCGAGCCAGTTGCAGCATTTTTTCGCCCGCACGGATGCCAATCGCGTTGTAACTCGCATTTGAACGTCTCCGTGGCACCCGCAACTTAATGAACCTTCTCAATACCCGGGGGTACGTATGTGCCATCTAGAACGCTTCCCAGTGGGCCGTAATCACGGAGCATCACATTGAAAGGCCCCGGCGGAATCGGAAGCCAGTTAGCAGCAGGAACTCCTGGAGGAAGCTCCCGGGCCATATAAATCGAGATAGAGCCGTCTCGACTCTTCTCCGGGTTTGTGTAACTGGCGACCAGGTATTTGTTTGCCGGGTTGGGTACTAGCTCAATGGCCTCTGGAGTGTACGCTGTAAGTGACCAAAAGCGCTTGGTAGCAGGAATCTCCTGAGCCGAAAAGGTCAAAACATAGCCATTGGGATCGGTTCCATTCAACGGCGAACCGTCACGATCCTTGAAGGCGTGGAAATAAGCCGCTGCTTCATGGTCGTTTGCATACTGGATAAATTCTGTTATTGAGGACCGTTGGACGGCTAAGGAGGATCCCGGGTCGGGGTTGACGCAAAAATCATTCGGGTTGGGGCACCAATGCCCAATGTTCTCGTAAGTGATCCAGTTTGTATCGTCTGTATTGCTAAGGTACTGGTGGACAATCAGATGGTGCGCCGCCCTCGCGCCGCTCGCAAATTCGGACCTGTTCTTGGCTGTCATGCTTGCAAACAGCGCGTTGAAAGTGGTCGATAGGGTTTGCACCGCTTGCGACATCGTTGGGGTCTTAGGAGAGTCCACCGCCCTCTGGAGCTGCCGCAAAAAGGCGATTGGGTCCAGCGCGATCAAGTTGTCGGCGATTGTCTTGAACGGTAACGCGAACTCGATTTCCGGCACAATCTTGGTTGGGCCTCCGAGAGGCACTCCGGCCGGGCAGGTATGGTCCAGATACGCGCAGAGCGGCATCGTGGACATTCCTCGCCTGAAGGCGTCGGCTTCCTTAGTCACGTCCTGCTCAACACCGTTGACAAGCTTAAACCGATCTGCTCGGAAAATAAGCGCCATGTAGTTGAAAGGCAATGGGACCCGGGTGACTGTGATAGGAAGATTGTTCGGGTCGAATCCGGGCCCGTAGAGCGCGTACGTTCCTGGCGTGTTAGCAGGCAGCTCGGAATGGAATATGTCGCAGTAGCGATCAAGCGTGAGCACCGAGTAGTTCGTTAGCTTTTGAATCTGTCCGGTTTTATTGACACGGTATCTGTCCGGTCATGCCGCTTTAGTTTTGCCCTTGGATTTGAGTGTACGCGTCGTCGCCGCCGGACGGTGGGCAAAGTGGGAATCTCGCGATTTGGGCGAGATTTCCAAGGCGCCATCGGCGCCGCCTTTTCCACCGTCTCTTTCGGCCTTCACCGTTGTCAGCAGGTGTGGGCCCCAGCGCACCGACACGCAACCATCGAGATGCTCGCAAACCGTGACCGTGCAACCAGCCAGTGTATTCCGGAAGCCTGTCTTGTCCAATTGCAGATACCGGTTCTGCAGAACGACCGTGTTGTCATGCGCGACCGTGCGCTCGGTCTGGATCGAGAACACCCAGTCCAGATCCTTGCGTCCGCATTTGCGAAAAGCCGTCGCTTTCTCCGCCGCCGGTTGGCGAACTTACGGTTGAACTCGGCAAGGTAGTGCTCGCGCAGAAAGCCGTTTGCCTGCTCGAGTGTGCTGATCCCGGCGAGCCGTAGCTCCTGCGGCCATCGGTTCTGCCAAGTGCCGAAGCTGCGCTCACACCGGCCCGCGCTTGCGGGGAGTAGGCGGGGATCATTTTGCACGCCAAGTTCTTTCATCGCTCTCCCCGCCTGCGTCAGGCGATGCGGATCCACCTTTTCGCCGGCTTTGCGGGTCACAAAGAAGTGACTGCCCCGATCACTGTACAGCGAACAGAACAAGCCCCTGGTCTCAATCACCTCACGCAAAGCGCTCATCACCGTGCGGGTGGACTCTTCCACCAGTTGCGCGTAATAGATCTCACTGCTGGCATCGTCCAGGATCACCAGCAGATCATAGTAGCGATCATCGGAAAACCAGCCATGGTTGCTGCCGTCGATGTGCAGCAGCATCCCTGCCATGGGACGTCTGGGCCTGCGCCGCCGGTGCGAGCCGCGCTTCTTGCGTCGTGCCACCAGGCCCGCTCCCTGCAGCGCCTGTTTCACCCACGTGTAGCTGAGCTCGACGGCATGTTCTTCCCGCAGTTTCTCGTGGAAGTGCCGCACACTCAGATCGAAGTACGTGTCCCGGTAAAGTGCTAAGACGCGCTCCGCCGTTTCCATCGGCACACGCAGCTTCATCCGTTTCTGCCGCCGCTGATCAAATAGTCCGTCGTAACCGAACTCCTGATACCTTTCGCGCATTCGCCGCATCGTCCGGTCGCACACCCCGATGATCTCGGCCGCTTCCAGCCAGGTGATCTTCTTCGCCATGGCTTTCAAAATCACGTCTTGCACTTTCATCATCCGCTCCAGTTCTGAGGCGGAAATCGCTCGGCTTGTCTCCAAGCTCCAGCGTCTCCACCTGCTCTTTCAAAAGCGGACAGATACTGTGCTAATTCAACCGGACATTTACTGTGCTAACGACACGTGAGCACCGAGTAGTTGACAGGCGTCGGCGGGATCGTTATGATAACCGGCTCCATCGACAGGTCAAGAAACGAACTCGCATACACCGTATCGTTATTGATCGCAACCACATAGTGGTATATGGGAGAGATCTTGTTGGGGCCGACCATGCGATTGGGAGTGCCAAGCGAGGTCTGATAGTAGGTGAACCATAGCGGATAGAACTGTGAAACGTAATCCCGCGTCGTCGTAAATGCGTCCTGTGCTTTGACCCCCGACGGCAATACGGCCAATGAGAGCACCAGAAGAAGATAGGCGAAGAAACGCTTCACACAAACCTCGTTTGAGCTGAAGCCTTGGGCGACTGACTTATAGCCGGCCATAAGGCCACATGGAGTGGCTGTCGTAAACTTCCGAAAATTTCTATGATTCATGGTTCCGTCTCCCGTGCGCCCGCCTGTCAGTTTCCGGACGGTTACTCATTCCCTTGCTCCGGTGACCCATAAGATCTCGTAGCGGCTGAGCGCATGCTGTTCAACCAAATACGCAATGTCCGGGCGCGAAACCCGTAAGTCGGATCAAAAAAAAGAAATTTGTGAGTCGCTCTAAGGCTCGTTGAAACCCCAAGAAACCGCTTGCTGGCGCGCGCGGCCGATCACCTTGATGAATCGGGGCAAGGTCCCTTTTAGTTTTCTATTTCACTTGTCGCAAACGGATTGAAGTTCGTTTGGTAATCGAAGTAGTCCACTCGTTCTGCTCGCTTGAGAAAATTCACTACCGCGTAAGTTACCGGAGTCATCAGCGTTTCGTAGATTACCTTGATCAGGTAGCCTGAGACGATCAGCCGCACGATGGCGCTGGTTGAGGTCACGCCATAAAATGCCGCAAACATCACAACCGTCGTGTCTACCGCTTGCCCGACCACCGTCGACCCAATGGTACGCGTCCATAAGAAACGTCCGCGCGTTAACAGCTTCAGCTTGGCGAGCGTGAACGAGTTCGCGAATTCTCCGCACCAGTAAGCCAGTAAGCTGGCGAACACGATCCGCCCCACTGGTCTGAAGACAGTCGCATAGGCCGCCTGGTTCTTGAATTCCGGTGCCGGAGGTATCACGACCGCAATGAAGCTGAGAACCACCAGAAGAAATGCGGCGAAAAACCCATACCAGATCGCTCGCCTGGATGCGCTGTATCCATACACTTCAGTGAAAACATCTCCGAAAATGTAGGTGATCGGAAACAGCATTTGCGCTGCGCTGATCCGTAGCGGGCCCATCGCGAAGAATTTCGCAGCGATAATGTTGGAGATCAACAAAACTACGACGAACAGCGTGATCAATGGATCCAGGTACTTGTACCGGCCATTACTCTGGAAAAGGCCAGTAATTCCGGTATCTGACCTCTCTGTGAACGGCGTGTCGTGTGTCTTCAGTTCTTGCTCCAAAGCGCGGAAGCTGTTCAAATGCTTCCCGTTATAATCAGATGGTGTTACGTCCCCCGGCGACTCTTCTCCTAGCCATCGTAGTACTTACGAGTTGCCATAACAGTAGTCAAAATAAAGATGAAGTGCGGGCGGCGATCCTTCACCGGCTCGAAACCAGTTCCGGGCTCGACCTGAAGAGCTTGGATGTCACCACGACCGCTGTTACCTTCGATAGGAATCTTGCCTACGCTACTGTAGCTTTCCACCCCAAAAACGATCCCACGATTAGCAACGGAATGACGATGAAGTACACGCTCGAGAATCGGAATGGCAAATGGGCGGTTGTGGGTGTTGCCGATTCGCAAGGGCATGGTCTTGCCGGCCATGGAGCAGCCGCTGCACAGCAGTTACCCCCGGGTCATCCGTCTCTCGATGGGAGCGTTGCTAACCCGCACGGACAGTCTCAATGAAAACTGTTGCTGTACTGGGCGGCGGACCCGCCGGAGCATCCGCTGCTGAAAGGCTTGCCCGGGCCGGTGTCAAGACCATCATCATCGATGAAAAACTCGCCTGGGAAAAGCCCTGCGGTGGCGGAATCACCTACAAAGCCTATTCACAGTATCCCTACCTGATCGAGAACGATACGCCGAAGCGGTTCGTTAACGATACCCTGATTGCTGCTCCCAAAACCGGCGCATTTAAAATGTCGCTGACCCGTCCTCTACTGATTTATTCGCGCAAGGATCTGAACGGCCTGCTTTTACAACGGGCGGAAGCGGCCGGAGCGGAAATCGCGCAGGAGCGCGTTGTTGGTCTGGAACGCGGCCGTAACTCCTGGAGCATTCGGACTCGCTCAGGCAAAATCGATGCCGATTACTGCGTAATCGCAACGGGCGCTCGCAATCCCTTGCGCGATGTCGGTACCCAATACACTGCCAAGGACACCATGTACGCGCTCGGCTACTGGGTTCCAACCGAGCAGTGCCATATCGATATTCAGTTCCTGCCGAATCTCGAAGGCTATATCTGGGTGTTCCCCCGTTCCGGCCATCTGTCAGTCGGTATCTGCGGAAAAGGTGAACCGGCTCAGTGTTTGCGCGGCCGTCTGGAGCGCTATATGGAGGAGAAGGGCATTACTCGTAAGGACGCTAAGTTCTACGGGCACATGTTGCCCGCACTCGAATCGAGCGGCTGGCGCAACAACCGGCTCGCCGGGGACGGTTGGCTGGCCGTCGGTGACGCGGGTGGTCTGGTCGATCCGATCACTGGAGAAGGTCTCTATTACGCCGTGCGCTCGGGTGATCTCGCGAGCCGCGTCCTGCTGAGCGAAGCGGGTCCGGAAAGAGCAGCTGATTCATATCGCCAGCTCATCACGCGTGATTTTGGGACAGATCTTACCTACGGTGCTGGGCTCGCCAAACGTCTGTTCTGCGGCGCGATTTTCTTCGGTGCTGTTCCGACTCGGATGATCGACTTCATGAAGCGCAGCCCGAAGTTCTGCGAAATCATGCAGGATCTGTTCGCCGGAACACAGCCTTATCTCGATCTCAAGAACCGGCTGCTGCGTAACGTGAACACGACTCTGCACGAGATCCTGATGAGCTTTCTGTTTCGCAAACTGATACTCGGCCAAACACGGGTATGAACGTCCCCCAGTCCGAGCTTCTATTCTCCCGGGCTAAAGAAAGCATCCCGGGCGGCGTAAACTCGCCCGTGCGAGCCTTCCGTGCGGTCGGCGGCACTCCGCTCTTCATCGCGCGCGCCGATGGCGCTTATGTCTACGATGTCGACGGCAACGAATACCTCGATTACGTGGGCTCCTGGGGCCCGCATATCCTCGGACACCGCCCGCCGGCTGTTATCCGGGCCATCACTTCGGTCCTTGAGTTAGGGACCAGCTTCGGTGCGCCGACGGGCAGGGAAGTCGAATTGGCCGAACTCATCATCGATTCGGTCCCTTCCATCGAAATGGTGCGTCTAGTTAACTCCGGAACCGAAGCCTGCATGAGCGCGATTCGCTTGGCGCGCGGTTTCACAGGGCGCGATCTGACGGTAAAGTTCGAAGGCTGCTATCACGGACACGTCGACTCGCTACTCGTGAAAGCCGGTTCAGGCGTCGCTACCCTAAGTCTCCCGGATAGCGCCGGAGTTCCGCGGTGCTTTTCCGAAACGACCATCGCGCTACCGTTCAACGATCTCGACGCAGTGGAAGACGCCTTCCGCAAACGAGGCGACCAGATCGCCTCGATCATCGTCGAACCCGTGGCCGGCAATATGGGCTGTGTTCCTCCGGAACCTGGTTTCCTGGAAGGTCTGCGCCGCATCACGGAGCAGTATGGCGCGCTTCTGATTTTCGATGAGGTGATGACGGGATTCCGTCTCAGCCGCGGTGGAGCGCAGCAGCTTTTCAACATCAGGCCCGACCTCACCACTCTCGGCAAAATCATCGGAGGCGGCTTGCCGTTGGCCGCTTACGGCGGCAGGAAAGATGTCATGAGTAAAATCGCGCCCGTGGGTCCGATTTACCAGGCCGGTACGCTCTCCGGTAATCCTGTCGCGGTTAGCGCCGGCATCGCCGTACTCAACCATCTCGATCAACATCCAGATGTTTACGAATTGCTGGACACAAACTCCGATCAACTCGCCGCCGCCGCTCCCGCCGGAACAACCGTAAACCGAGTCGGCTCCATGTTTACTGTCTTTTTTATAGACGGTAAAAACCCCGTCAAAGTCAAGAACTACGAGGATGCAAAAAAGGCCGATATTACAGCGTTTGGACGCTTTTTTCACTACCTTCTGGACCGGGGTTTTTACCTTCCGCCCTCGCAATTCGAGTCGGCTTTCCTCTCGGCCGCCCTCACCCCGGCCCATATCACATCAACCGTAGCTGCCTTCCGTGACTTCCGACTCTAAACGTGTTCTGGTGACCGGCGCCGCCAAAAGAATCGGGCGAGTGCTGGCAATCGAACTCTCTCGACGAGGCTTTGACCTGGCCATTCACTACAACACCTCGCGCTCGGAAGCCGAGGAAGTCGCGCGAGCCTGCCGCAATGCTCCGATCTTTCAGGCCGATCTCTCCAAGGTCGCTGAGATCCGCCGCTTATTCGCCGAAGTTCGCGATAAATTCGGCCCGGTTCAGTATCTGGTCAACAACGCCGCCCGCTTCACCCGGATCGCTGCCTTGGATATAACCGAAGAAGATTGGGATTTTATTCATAGCGTCAATTTGAAAGCGACCTTTTTCTGCTGCCAGGAAGCCGCTCGTCAGATGAACGAGCTTGGCTCTGGGCGCATTGTCAACATCAGCTCGCTTGGAGGCATACGGCCGTGGGCAAGCCACGTTCACTACTGCGCGTCGAAAGCAGGAGTCATCATGCTCACCAAAGCGCTGTCTAAAGCTCTCGCCCCTAAAATTGCGGTGAACTCGGTTGCTCCCGGCGTCATCGCCTTTAACGACATCGATGAAGGCGTGCAGGCCATGATCAACGCCACTCCCATGCGGAAGCCGGGCACTCCGGAAAATGTCGCCGATGCGGTTTATTTCTTTCTGACTGCGCCCGATTTCATCACCGGCCAGATACTCGCTGTGGACGGGGGTTTGAGCCAGCACTAGTTTCTGCGATGAACGGTCAACAAACCTGGAAACCGAAGCACAACCCATGGGTGATCGCGATGACTGTTACGCTCGCCACCTTCATGGAGGTGCTCGATACTTCCATTGCGAACGTCGCGCTTCCTCATATTGCCGGCGGCCTTTCGGCCGGAACGGACGAAAGCACCTGGGTATTGACCAGCTACCTGGTATCGAACGCCGTCGTCCTGCCGATCTCCGGTTGGCTGGCGGACCGCTTCGGCCGCAAGCGCTTCTACATGACTTGCGTAGCTCTGTTTACGGCAAGCTCGTTTCTTTGTGGCCTGGCGCCGACGCTTCCACTGCTTATTTTCTTCCGCGTCCTGCAGGGAGCGGGCGGAGGCGGGCTCGCGCCGAGCGAGCAAGCTATCCTGGCTGACACCTTCGAGCCCAAAAAGCGGGGCATGGCTTTCGCAGTTTATGGAATGGCAGTTGTACTGGCGCCGGCCATTGGTCCGACTCTTGGCGGGTTCATCACGGACCGCTACAGTTGGCGATGGATCTTCTACCTGAATGTTCCCGTCGGACTGATTTCGCTGCTGCTCACCAGCAGAATCGTCGAAGATTCACCAGACCAGCGCCAGGCTCAGGAAAAGGCACGCAAAACGCCGGTGGACTTCGTTGGCCTGGCTTTGGTAGCACTCGGTCTCGCCTTTCTTCAGGTCGTTCTGGATAAGGGCCAGATCGACGACTGGTTTGGCTCGCGCTTCATTACGCTTTGCAGCCTTGTTGCCGCGGTCGCCCTCATCATATTCGTTTTTTGGGAATGGCGTCAGCCTTATCCGATTCTCAAAATCAAAATGCTGACCAACCGGACGTTCGCCATCTCGACGACTCTGATGTTCGCTCTTGGTGTTGTGCTCTACAGCGTCACGGTGCTCATCCCGCAGTACCTCCAACTCCTGATGCACTACACGGCGGAGCAGGCGGGCATGGCGCTCTCCTGGGGTGGGCTGGTGACTCTCTTGCTCCTGCCGTTAGCCGGGATTCTCATGTCGAAGGTGGACGCCAGGCTTCTCATCGCCTTCGGTTTTCTCGTCAACGCTATAGCGCTTTTCAACATGACCAACATCTACCCTGGTATCGACTTCAAACACGCCTCGCTGCTGCGTGTCTACCAGTCGATCGGCTTTCCGTTTCTGTTTGTACCTATTCAAACCATCGCCTACGTCGGCGTTTCGCTCGCCGATAACAATCAGGTCTCTGGAATGACGAATCTCGCCCGAAACATGGGCGGCAGCGTAGGCATCTCCGCCGTCACGACGCTCATCGCCCGGCGCGCTCAAGCCCATCAGGGATTCCTGGTTTGGAACACCGGTCCGGCGAACGGCATCTTCACCGGGAGTGTTCAGTCTTTAGAGAACGCCTTGCGCGCGGCTGGCCTCAGCAGTTACCAGGCAACTCAGCAAGCCTACGCAAGGATCTATCAGTCAGTGCAAGCCCAGGCTCAGACGCTCGGCTACATCGATACGTTTTACATCCTTGCGATCATCGCACTCTTGATGGTTCCGCTGGTCTTCTTTGCTCACCGGAATAAGCCCGGACAGGCTCGCATGGGCCATTGATCACGCCTGTAGCCGGGTATTTGCCGTCCGAGTCTGCTAAAGTCACGTGAGGATCGCTAGGTGGTTTCGTTTAGAATCCGCCGGTGATCTTGCGATGTTTATGACGGTGGTTGATCGCTTTCCGACACTTCGCTCAGCAAGCGTTCGCTACTCATTTCCAGTCTGTGTTGTTCTGCTGACCACCGTAGCCTGCTTTCTCTCGACCGAGGTCATCAAATTCCCCTATCTCGTCTCTTTCGTAGCGGCTGTCGTCGTTTCCTCGTTTTTGGGACGTGGTCCGGGGATCGTTGCTTTATTTCTGGCCACGCTGCTGAGCGACTTCTTCCTAATTCCCCCTATTTTCTCTCTGAATCTCGACAAGGTAACGTTGTCCGTAGCCGCCGTTTACAGCCTCGCCGTTCTTCTCGTCCTCTTCGCGGGACACTTTCCTGTTCGCAAGGGGATGGATCAGAAACTCAAGCTGGTGCTCTTTCTTCTGCTGGAGAATTTCATCGCTCTTCGCAAAACGGAAGGCAACGACAAGCCACATCTGCTTGGCAGGCTTGACGGCGCGATCGGGGGCGAGCTCTTTGGCTGGGCTACCGATACTTTACAGCCGTTCGTCGGGCCGAGAATCGCAATTTATGTCGGGGATCGTGTAGTCGGCGAAGTCAACGCCAGTCACTATCGATCGGATGTGGGCAGCCACGGCTTCTATTTCGACTTAACTCGCTGTTGTCCTCCCACTTCGGCTGCGAAGGTCGAAGCCAGATTTCCTGACGGACAGCCGCTTCCGAATTCGCCTCTGATCGTAAACATTCCCGCTGACAGCCGGACCCGTCATGCCGAGACAGTACTGTTCATGCATATTGCGAAGACGGCGGGCACTGCGTTTCGCGAGGCTATCGTGGAGAACTACAAGCGATCGGAAGTAGCATATATCTATCCAGATCCGCCAGGCCTGTTGTCCGACAACCTCGCTCTGTTGACGCTAGAGCAGTGCGCAAATCTGCACTTAGTTATCGGACATTTCCAGTATGGGATCCACCAGTTCTTTCCTCAGCGATCGACTTACGTGACCATCGTCCGCGATCCCGTAGCGCGAGTGATCTCGCAATATCGGTACTCATTAGAACGACAGCCCCATAGCGATGGGCTGCAGAACGATTCGCCCGCTCATCTAATCGAGTTGCTCGAGCAGCACAAAAGTGTGACTCTAGACAATCACATGGTCCGTTGCTTTAGCGGCGTTTCTGAGAAGGAGTTTCCCCCCGGACACATTGACCGGCAAGTCTACGAATTGGCCGTCCACAATCTTAAAACTGATTTTTCTTTTGTCGGGCATCAGGAGGCGTCCGCACAAGCCTACGCGGAGATGCAGCGTAGGTTTGGTTGGCAACCCCACTCGTTGGAGGTTGCGAACAAAAGTGTGCTGCCCGCTGCACAGGATTACGAATCGGCCCGAACCGCGATTGAGTCTTTCAATAGCTGGGATTGCCAGCTCTATTCCGAAATCTGCCGTCTCTTCCCACCCGGGAGAGCAGCAGGTTGCGGTTAGTTAACCGGAAGTCTTCCCTCAAGCACTTTCTTCGAGCGCGCGTCCTTCGAAGAACACATCCTGATAATGTGAAATCTCCGGAGCATTACCAAACACGATAGCGACGATATCGAAACGAACTTTGCTCCAGGACTCACCAGAGCGCGTCACAAAACTGCGTGCTGCCCTTACGATGTGCCGCTGCTTCTCACGGTCGATCGCCCGATCGGGGCTGCCGAACTCCGCTGAACTTCGGGTCTTGACTTCCACAAAGACCAGCTTGTCGCCATGCCGAGCCACAATATCGATCTCAGAATCCTGTCCCGGGCGGTAATTCCTCGCGACCACCTTGTAGCCCGCGTTCCGTAAGTAGCGATGAGCGAGGTCCTCGCCCTTTCGGCCGAGTGCGGCCCCGGAAGCAAGGGATCTTTGCTCACGCATTTGGCGCACTTTGTCGCTCAGTTTCCAGAGTATCTGCCGATACCGTGCTGAGCAAAAGCCGGATCTTCCTTCACTGCTGTCAGATGCCATTCGATCACCTTGCCGCGAATGAGATAGCAGAGATAGAACTCCCAGAATCGCCGAAACCTGCGGGAGCGATTCACGAGAAACTCAAACCCTAGATATCTCCACAGTGCAAGTAGCCGGACACGCACCAAACTCTCGCGAAATCTCGCCAATGAGTAGTACCTGTAGCCGCCATGATCCTCGCCGAAATACCGCAAAGAGAAGCTATTCAGGTGCCAGCGATGCGTCGGGTCGCAGAAGGAACTGAAATCGGTGTAGTGTGGCGTCACAATGACGGCAACGCCGCCCGGGACGAGTAGGCGGTAGAACTCCTCCATCGTTCGAATCACGTCGGATACGTGCTCGATCACGTGAATGGCGCGAACTTGGCGAAACGAGGCGTCGGCAAACGGGAAAGGATACTGGTCCAGATCGGCGATCACGTCAGCGCGTGTATTCGCGTTCCGATCGATCCCAATCGCACCAGCGTACTTGTTGATCCCGCAGCCAACGTCCAATACGGGAAGGGGAGCAGACGTTATTGCCTGTAGTCGGACACTCGCTCCAATGCCTGCAGGCACTGCTCCAGTGTATCGACCGCGAAATCCGCTTGTTCACGATTGATCACCAGCGGAGGGCACAGGCGAATACTGTTCGGTCCTGCACCCAGAACGAGCAGACCGCGCTCGAATGCCATAACCTCTAGACGATCGCGCAGTTCCGGAGCTCGCTCTTTTGTTGCTTTATCGAGCACGAGCTCGATGCCGATCATCAGACCTAACCCACGCACATCGCCGACGTACTGGAAGCGTTCCGGCCATGTCCGGGCGCGCTGCAGGATGTAATCGCCCATCTCGGCGGCATTGTTGACGAGGCTCTCTTCGAGCAGGTCCAAGGTCGCAAGCGCGGCTGCAATCGCCACCGGATTGCCGCCGAACGTTGATGCATGTGCTCCGGGAGGCCACCTCATGATATCGGCTCTCGCGATCATCGCCGAAAGCGGCAGGCCGCTCGCAATGCCTTTCGCGAGCGTCACGATATCCGGCGCGACGTCAAAGTGTTCCGATGCAAACATCCGTCCCGTACGTCCCATGCCGCTCTGCACTTCGTCATGGATCAGCAGGATGCCGTATTTGTCGGCGATGCGCCGTAGTTCCTGATGAAACTCCTTGGGCGGCACCAGGTATCCGCCTTCACCCTGCACCGGCTCGACAAAAATGCCAGCGACTTCTTCGGCCGGCAAGATCGTCTTAAAGAGTTGGTCTTCGAGCACTCTCACGCAATCGAGCGCATGAACGGCCTCCGAAATGCCGGAGGGGCGGCGGTATGTATTCGGATATGGAATGTGATGCACCGGCAGCGAGGGATGGAATCCCCGGCGTTGTGTAACTTTGCTGCCAGTAAGCGAGAGGGCCCCCATGGTGCGGCCATGGAATGCACCAAAAAAGGCCACGAATTTGTCGCGGCCCGTGTGATAGCGTGCCAGTTTGATCGCTGCTTCGTTTGCTTCTGCTCCGGAGTTGCCGAAATACAGGCGCTTTGGACCGCTGCCTGGCGCTAAGGCCGCCAGCCTCTCGGCCAGTTGCACCATCGTCTCGTAGTAAAAGTCGGTGCCGGACATGTGCAGGAATTCAGCTGCCTGTTCCTGAATCGCCTTGACCACGCGCGGATGGGAGTGACCGGCCGCCACAACGGCTATGCCTGCGGCGAAATCGAGGAACTGATTGCCATCTACGTCCTCTACGACGGCGCCACTGCCGCGTTTCATCACGAGCGGATAGCAGCGAGTATAGGATGGCGAAAGCACGGCCTGATCGCGCCGAATGATCTGCTGCGCCTTGGGTCCGGGCAGGCAGGTTGTAATGTGGGGAAGAAACGGGTTGATAGCAATATCGGTCAGCATTGTCGGTCCTCTAAAACTCAGAAATAATTAAGGGCGAAGGCCACGCATAGCGCGTGCCTAGTCTGAGCCAAACAAAGACGGACGATTGCTGGCAGGGATTGCCATACTTCCAGCTTAGTTCATTAGTGGACGCTTTAGGGTTTTTCTCTGAGCTTTATTCTGAGCGTCTCTGAAAGGTGTCGCAGGACGAGATATCGCCAGACTTGAAGCCGCGGGTAAACCAAGCCGTACGCTGAGCGGACGAGCCATGTGTGAAGCTTTCCGGACTCACCCTCCCAGTCGCCATTTTCTGCAGCCGATCGTCACCCACTGCCGCTGCCGCATTTAATCCCGACTCCACGTCGCTTTCGTCGATGATCTTCCGCTGTGCCGTTGTATTCGCCCAGACGCCGGCAAAACAGTCGGCTTGGAGTTCCAGGCGCACTGACAGAGGATTAGCCGCATCGGGCCTCGATTGCTGCAGCCGCCGCACTTGCGATTCAATGCCCAAAATCTTCTGCACGTGGTGGCCAATCTCGTGCGCGATCACGTAAGCCTGTGCGAACTGACCCGGTGCGCCGAAACGGCTCCGAAGCTCGTCGAAGAAACCCAAATCGAGATAGACCTTCTCATCTGTCGGGCAATAGAACGGGCCGATTGCCTCCCGGGCTGTACCGCATCCGGAATAGGTAGCATCCCGAAACAGCACCAATTTTGCGTGACGATACGCCCGGTGCGCCTCGTCCGGCAAAGTATGGTCCCAAGTGTTCTGCACATCGTTGAGTACGAACTTGACGAACTCGACCTGTGGCTGCTCGCGCACATCGCGCTGGCGGTCAGGAACTGTCTGCACTTGGCGCGGGCCGGAGCCCTCACCGGTGAAAAGCGTGAACAGGTTCTGTCGGAAGAGTAAGCTCAGCAACCCGACGATGATAATTCCGCCGATCCCGAGCCCCCCTACTCCGAAACCCCCGCCTCCGAAGCCGCCACCGCTTTGATCCCGCCGGTCTTCGATATCGTTATCGGAACCGCCCGGTGTCCATTCCATGGTTTAGTCTCCCAGATTGAGAATAGTTCGATTCCGTCACCCTGACTTGGTTACGGTCTTCTGGAAGAAGCCGTTCAGTTCAGCAAATGGGATCATACCGTCGAACCCGGCGAAACTGCCCTGTTCGGCAATTTCTCTTGCGGCTCGGACGAAACCGGTCCAGGCAGTCCGGGCTAACGAGGAGCCGGTGCTGATGCGCCGCACGCCCATTTCGGCCACTTCTGGTACGGTGAGTCCGTTGTTCGTGCTCATGAGAACGTTCACCGGCTTAGGGCCGGCAACCGCGACGATCGCCTGGATCTCCTCACGTTTCTGCGCTCCCGGCGCATAGAGCGCGTCTGCCCCGGCACCGGCATAAGCTTCGAGGCGCCGAACGGACTCTTTCAAGGGCTCGCTATGGCCGGTCAAGAAGCACTCCGTGCGGCCGGTGAGCAGCACACCAGTCCCTGATTTGTCGATCACGCTGCGCGCGGCCCTGATCCGCTCTACCGCGAGTTCCAGATCGTAAAGTGGACTGCGAGGATCCCCGGTGGCGTCCTCGATGGACAGGCCGGCGATGCCCGTTGCCAGACAAAGCTCTACGTTCCGGGCCACTGATTCCGGCTCATGCGCGTACCCGGATTCAAAATCGGCATTCACCGGCAGCCTAGTCGCCGTGACCAGTTCTGCAATATGGCTGAGCATGGAGTCGCGGGGTACCGCCCAGTCCGCATCCGGTAATCCCTGCGAGAAGGCAAATCCGGCGCTCGTGGTCGCCAGCGCGGGAAAACCGAGGTGCTCGAGGTAGCGGGCCGTACCGATGTTCCACGGATTAGGAATCACGAAGCAGCCGCTTTCGTGTAATTTCTGAAATGCAGCGCGTTTTGAAATCGGGTCAGAGTTCATCATGGAGGCGGCCGCTGTCACTTCTGACCCGGCGCGACGATCTCGGCTTCCTTCGCCAATTCGTCGTTGACTTGCTGGTTCTTCTGACGGATCTGCTGGTATTCTTGCATTGTTTTCTTTGCCTGCTCTGAGTTTCCTGCCGCCTGGTATGCTCGCGCGAGGCTGTAGTGGAGGCTGCCGTCGTCATCCAGGCTGATCGCTTTTTCCAGGTGCGGTACCGCTTCCGCATTCTTGCTGAGCAGTGCATCCACCATTCCCAAAGCGGCGTGTGCAGGCAAGAGGTTCGGGTCCGCCTTTAACGCTGTGATCAGGTACGGCACTGCTTTCTCCGGTTGTTGCGTCCGCCAGAGACTCTCGCCCATCATGAAGTTCAAGTCCGGCGCTGCGCTCTGCTCGACCAGGAGTTTCTGCAGCAGCGGCATAACCTCGTCGTACCTGTGTGCCAGAAACAAGGCGGTCGCGAGCTCGTTCTCCAGCCGCGTGTTGCCGGGCGCAAGCGCCAGCGCAGCTCGCCATTCCTTGCTGCCTCGGTATCCTGTCCGTGTCCATGCAGAATCTGCGCCTTCAAGGCATGAATTTCTACCGAATCGGGCAGTTGCCCAAGGCGGTCGAAGGCCTCGATCGCCAGTTGATTGTACGCTCGCGTTGCCCAGAACAGTTCTTCCGGAGAAGCGGTCGGTTTCGAAGATTTTGTTGCAGCGATCAGATCTCCGTTCAGAAAGCGGCATTCGGCAGTCTGCGTCTTGCAATCAGCCGCTGATCGTTCCAATTTCTTTTCGGCCGCCGCCCAATCCGGATGTCCAGTGTCTTGATACATTTTCGCCAGCCCGGCGTGAAGCCCGGGCAGATCAGGCAGTTTACTCTGCGCCTCCCGATAGAAGAAGAATGCGCTCCGGTATTGTTTGCGCTGCAGCCTCGTGTCTGCTAGCAGCGCCGACACGTACGGAGACTGTGGATCACGTTTGCTGAGTTTGCTAAAAGCGTCAGTCGCCATGGCCTCATACGCCTTGCCCAGTCCGTACCAGGCTTTCGGGTCGGAAGAATCTGCGCCCGTGAGCTTGCGGTATTGCTCTGCAGCTTCCGGTGCACGGTTCAAACTCAAATAGGCGCCGGCCAGCATTCCGCGAGCGTTTTTATTGTCGGGTGCCACCCGAATCAGCTTCTTTAGGACTGGTACCGCGGCGCGGGGTCTTTCCACTTGCAACTGCGCCATCGCCAGCGAAGTCAGCGCAGGAATGCTCTCCGGTTGCTGCTTCAGAACAGTTTCGAATTGCGGTATGGCTTCCTGCGGATAGCCGCCCATTTCCTCCGCCAATCCGAGGTTCAGGACCAGGCCCGGATTGCCCGGTACCGCTGCGACCAAATGCTTGTAAATCGGAATCGCCTCTTCGAAACGTCCCGCCGCCATCAGGTCCCGGGCATGTTGTGACTGCTCCGCCAGTTCGTCCGATTGCCCGAATAAGGCAGCCGTAAAGAGAAAAAAGGCGGCTCCTGTGAGGAGCCGCCTCGTGTGTGTTTCGAACTTCTCGCACTATTCCATATTTACCAACTGAACCGTCCGGCGAAGCGGATCTTGCGCTCGCCCCACGCGCTGGTAATTTGCATGAAGTTGCTATCAGTCACACCGCCGTCCGGATTAGCACCCGCAGGTCCGGCGCCTCTGCCGCCTTAGGGGCCTCCGAAATGCGAAGTGTTCGGCAGGTTATAGAACTCCGTACGGAACTCGAACTTCAGCTTTTCACGAATCGGGAATGTGCGACTGATACTGACATATCTGTGTTCCAGATCCCCGGACCGTATAAGCTATTCCGGCCGGACTTACCAAAAGCTAAGGCCGTTGTCGACTGGCGCGAAAGCGGCCGGATTGTAGTAATGCTGACCCGGTCCGACGGCGCCGAGACGCGGAACGTTTGTCACCACTTGTTCAGCTGTCTGCAGGTTGCTCCCGTTGTCGTTTAAGTTGCCATCCGGAGCAGTATCCGTGAAAGGCAGCCCGTATAGCAGGATTCGGTACCGCTGAAGTGCCAGCCGCCGACGACCTTGGAAGCGATGCCGGAATTGACGAACTTCTTGCCGGGTCCAAACGGTAGGTCGTATACCCAACCGAGCTGAAATACATGGCGCTGATCAAAACCGGCCGAAGCGCGATTGCGCTGAAAAACGGGACCCCAGTTATAGTTGACTCCCGTCCAACCATCGTCATCGGCGTAGTCGATCGCGTGCGAGTAGGTGTAGGCGCCTTTAAGCATCAGTCCATTCGAGAACTGTCGATTGAAAGCGACCTGCAACGAGCTGTATTCCGCGCTCAGATAGCCGTTCCAGTATCTGCGTGCCGACAGTGCGGCCGATAGTTCGCGTCTGCGGAAGCAAGCTGTGCCGGAGCCAGGGAATCCAGCATTGAGATCCTGATCTGCCAGTCTATGCACGGTATGCTGCCCGACGTAGCCGGCCGACATCACGACGGCACCCGGAAGCTGTCGCTCCAAAGTGAAGTTGTAAGACTGGATGTAGCCGCGAGTGATGAAGCTATCCGGGCGCGCTCAGTGGCAGTCGGGTCCAGCGGTACGATCCCGGTCGACAGATCCGGACCGACGATAGGCGGAATGCCGTTTGCCAAGGTACTTGGAATGAAATGAATTGGGAGTGCCCAGATTTGCCACGGAAAAGCTGTTCAGGCGGATTGTAATTGTTGTTGATGGTTAGCGGGTAAAATCCCCGAAGCGGCCGCGAGAACGGGCAGTGGATCATAGTTGATGCCGTAACCGGCACGGATCACTGTCTTCTCATCGATGCGATAAGCGAGGCCGACTCTTGGGAGCAAATAGTTTGTGGCTCACGCTTATTCCCGCATCGACTCGGAACGCTGCCGCGGCCGCCCATGTAGACGTCGTTTGTCGTTGGCATCATATCGCTCGATGCCCTTACCGCAGCAACGCGTCATCAGCGGATAGAGTTCGTAGCGCAGCCCGAGAGACAGGTGAGTTTCTTCGACACCTGCCAGCGATCCTGTGCAAACCAACCCAACTGCCACTCTCTGCCTGTCATCAGAATGTACTGCTCGCCCTTCTGCGTGTTGTCCGAGAGACCGAGTAAGAACTGCGCGTAAGCATTGAATTGATTGGCGGCCGCTACCGGATTTCCATTGCCGCCATTCAGCGTTGTTATCGACCACCGAAATCGAAATATCCACGGGGGCCGCCGGGGCTCAACTCGGGCTGCCAGTGGTTCAAATGGTGCCTCACCATGTCGAAACCAAACCGCAGTTGATGCGCGCCTTTTGTCCAGGCGATCGAGTGATTCGTGGTGTATGTTTCGTCTGTTCGATAGAGCGGCATCCAGTTCGGGACGCCCGTTTCCGCGAAACCACCGCCGATAACGATGTTCGGAAAGCCGCTATCGCGGATATCGTTACCATTTAGTCCAGGAATGCCAAGTGTGGCTCGAATAGTTCTTTCCGAAGTCGGACCCTAGCACGGTCTGGTTCATGCGTTGATAGCCGACGTTTCCGTCAAGGACTAGGGTGGGCGAGAAGACGTAAGTGTGGCCAATGGATGCCACCTGCACGCTGGTCCGGCCTTTGCCCGGGTCAGAGCCCGGCGCCGGACCGCCAGCCTCACCAAAGATGCCGATGCTCGCCCGATGTAGCGAACATGTTGTCGTACTTGAACCAAATAGAGTGCTTATCATTCCGGTTCCAGTTGACTTTCGCATCGTACATGAAGCGGTTAATAGCCGGACTGGCGGAGGACGCATAGTTGTTAGTCACGCCGGTTGGTTCGGAAGAGGAAGATAGGACTGAATCTTCAATGCCGCTGGACTCAGTAGCGACGTGGGTATTTTATTGCTCACGCCGCCATCGTTTAAGATCTGGCGACCCGTGCCGTCCGGATTTCCAGTGAAAGGGTTATAGATGTTGGTGCCGTAAGACGAGAAATCCCCCGCGCGTTCGGCTGCAGTCGGCACAGTGTCGAGCTCGTTTGCACTGGTCTTCTTAGTCGTTCCGTCGAAACTTACAAAATAGAAAAGCTTGTCTTTCTTAATGGGGCCGCCGAGTGTCGCTCCGAAGTTGTTGTAAATGCCTACTGGTTTGTCGAGTCCGGGCGCCAGGAAGAAGTTGCGGGCGTTCAGGTGTTGATCGTTGTGAAAAATAAAGGCGCTTCCGTGAAGCTGGTTGGTGCCGGACTTGGTTACCACGGTAATTGCTGACGAGCCGGCCAAACCCTGGTCGGCATCGCCGGCGCTGGTCGTAACGTTCACCACGTCAATCGTCTCAGCGGGTGCAACATAGCCCGTGTATTGCGGGAGCCAAACATTGATGCTCTCGGCGCCGTCTATCTTCGTTATATTCGTCTGCCCCATGCCGCCATTGATGTGCGTGTTCAAATTTTCGGCAGGCACGTCGGTATTGGAATTGATGAAAACTACCGGGAGTCGCCCCGGGCGTCAGATTGATGAGCGTCTGGTAGTTCCGGTTACCGCCCAGCGGCATCGTCTGCACGGCTTGGCCGGTGATCTCGGTGTGGGTATCGGCCTTGTCGGTTTGCAGCTCTACGGCCTGCGCCGAGACGTTAACCTTTTCGCTCGCTTCGCCCACCTGTAATTGCAGATCAACGCGCGTGACCGTGCTAGGAGTGACGGTTATGTTGCTCTGATCCAATTCGCGGAAGCCGCTTGTGATCGCCTTGACGGTATAGGTTCCCGGAGGAAGATTAGTGATGCTGAAACGGCCGCTGCCGTCGGTCGTATCCGAACGGGTCTGTTGCGTTCCGATATCCGTAACCGTGATTGCCGAATTGGGCACCACGGCGCCACTGGGATCTGTGACTGTTCCGACGATCGATCCGTACAAGACTTGCCCGTATGCTCGGCTATGAAACCCGGCAAACAGAAAAGCCGCAAATATGATCTGAATAGATAGGAAGGTCCGTCGTTGCGAAGCAGACCCCACCGCAAAAGAAATCATCTTTCCCTCACTTCTGCCTGACTACTACACTAGACGTGAACAGCGAAACTAGCTGAGTTTGTGTAGATGGTAATTCACCCAGATACACGATTGCAAGACTTTTGTTTGAGGCGTTTATCGATAGGTGGTGGAGGTACTAACGTCTCCCGGCGGACGCGTTAGGATAAAAGACACCGCATCCTCATGAAGTCTCGATCTTTCGCCAGTGCATCCTTGCTGGCAATCGTCGCGGCTGTACCTGCTGTCAAGGCGGGTAACCGAGCCGTCACATTCGCGCGCGATATTGCGCCCATCATCTACAAGAACTGTTCGCCCTGCCACCGGCCCGGCGAGTCGGGACCCTTCTCGCTGCTCAGCTACGAAGACGCCAAACGCCATGCGTCCCAAATAGCCAATGTCACGAAGCGCCATTTCATGCCGCCTTGGCTGCCCCAAGCCGGTTATGATGATTTCGAAGAGGAACGCCGCCTGACAAATAAGGAGATCGCGCTCATCGGCGATTGGGTGCAGCAGGGTGCGCAGCCGGGCTCTGCCGCCCATTCGCCAGCGCCTCCGAAATTCACTTCCGAATGGCAGCTCGGCCCGCCCGACATGATTCTGCATGTCGCACATCCTTACGACCTGCCGCCCGGCGGCGGTGAAGTTTTCTGGAACTTCATTATGCCCGTCCCGGTCAAGACGGAGCGCTGGGTCCGTGCTATCGAGGTGCGGCCCGGCAATGCCCGAGTGTTCCACCACGCCAATGTCATCATCGATCGTTCGGGTTCCGCGCAACGTCAGGAGAAAGTCGCGGGTATCGGATTCCCGGGAATGGATCTAACTGTCGAAGAAACGACCTTCGATCCGGATGGTCACTTTCTTTCCTGGAAGCCGGGCAGCCGCCCGGTGGTCGAACCCGACGGTATGGCTTGGCGCGCGACGCCCGGAATGGATCTGGTGTTGAATGTCCACCTCCGTCCGACTGGTAAACAGGAAGTAATTAATCCTGAGATTGGTCTCTATTTCACTGACAAACCCCAGACCAAATACCCGATGCTCGTCCAACTCGAGCACGATGGCGCGATTGACATCAAACCCGGGGAACGCGACTTTTTGGTGGCCGACGATTTTCGCGTTCCCGAAGATCTGAACGTCCTTGCGATCTACCCGCATGCGCACTACTTGGCCAAATTGATGGAGGGCTACGCCACCTTGCCCGATGGCTCACGCAAGTGGCTTATCCGTATTCCTGACTGGGACCTCAGCTGGCAAGGTGTATTTGTCCTCAAAGACCCGATGTTTCTGCCAAAGGGCACGGTCGTTTCGATGCGCTATCACTACGACAATTCCACGGCCAACCTGAGAAATCCCAACAACCCGCCGAAGGAGGTTCGAACTGGATTAACGTCGACGGATGAAATGGGGCATCTTTGGTTGCAAGTCTTGCCTGTTGGCGAAGGAGACCGTCGTGAGGCAATACAAGCGGCTTTTGTCCAGGATCGGCTTGCCAAGTATCCGCAGGATTTCGCAGCCAATTACAACATGGGAGACATCCTGCTCACGAAGGGCGATGCTGCCGGAGCGATCACCTATTTCGAGAATGCCGCTCGCGCGAATCCCGATAGTGTGGCTGGCGCCCGCCGAGTTAGGTGTCGCTTACTATACGGATTCTAAGGTTCCCGAAGCGGAACAGCAGTTTCGAAAGGCCCTTGCAATCGATCCGAAGTACACGGACGCCAGATTTAATCTGGCAAGCGCCGAAGCCGAGGGCGGCGATCTGGCCGCGTCTGTGAAAGACTTCAAACAGGTCCTAGGGGAACGTCCCGATTATCCGAAAGCCCAGGAGCGGCTCGGTGACGTTCTGTTCGCCTGGGGTGATCAATTGGCAAAATCCGGGGACAACGCGCAAGCTGTCGAGCAATACCGGCAGGCGCTACCCTATCGTTCGAACGATGTCGAATTGCTTACCAGCTTGGGCGCGGCACTGGCGCGACTTGGACGTATGGACGAAGCGCGCGCGCAACTCGAGAGCGCTGTGCGACTCGACCCCAACTTCCAACCGGCTCAGAGACTGCTCGTCGCTATTCATCACTAGGAGCCCAATGCGGCGCGACGCACTAGCGTCTCGGTTCCGTGGGCCCACTGCAGCAAGTCGTTCGGATAGAAGTGATCCACATTCGATGCGTCGATCATCCGGTGGTTAATGAAGACGGCTGGCGGAACATGCTTCCGGTTCAGGATGTCGAGAGCGAGCGGAATCAAATCGTCGCCGTATCGCTCCGGGAAATAGCCCACCGAACCCACCAGGCTTGAGGCAGGTTTCCTCAGTTCGAGCCGAGCTTCCGGAGATGCATTTTGCCCCACCACTGCGCATCGCTTGCCGCGACCGGCCTCTTCAAAGGCTCGTATCGCACCCAACGCGCTCGGATCGTTGATCGCCCCAACAAGGGTATGCCTCGAATGGCTGATTCGTAGATGCCTCCGCACCACCTCGAAGCTGTCGCCCAATTTGCCATCTCCATTCAGGTGGATCACAGGAATGGTTTCGGCATAGCGCATTACTTCCTTGATGCCGGTGACCATTCCCGTTATGCGCGTAGCCGGTACCGCGCCGGCACGCGGAAGGTCAAGCATCACGATCTCTTCAATTGCTTCCGGCCAATGCTTCTTAGCCCATCTGGCCAAGTGTCTCCCGGCGATCAACCCGGCTTCATAATTGTTGGCGCCGTAGAAAGTCGCGCCCGGATGAGGAATTTCTATCGCGATCATCGGAATCCCGGCTTCGCGGTATTTTGCCGAGATGATTGGCGCCACTCTCTCGTCGGTCTGAAACTCCATCGCGAGATCGATTCCGTCGCGAATGAAGATCTCTACGTTGCGTATCGCGGTTTTCGGACTGTAGCGGTTATCCGCCAGCAGGATCTCGACCCCTGCGAGCGCCGCGGCGCGCTTCACGCTCTCAATGACCTCTCGAGCAAAGAGGTAATCCTGGCCAGGCCACGCATAACCGATTCTGAACTTTTTCGAGGCAGGTGGTTTGGTGATCGCGCGATAGAATTTCTCCTCGATCCTTTCGACGAAACCGTGGCGCTCCAATGAATACAGCAGCCGGTACACCTTGCTTTTGTTCAGACCGCTGCGTTCGACGATTTGATTGAGCCGCAGCAGTTCCCCCTGTGAAGTGAACGCAGCCAGTATCTGCGCCGCATTGGCGATTGACTTGATCAGATATCTATCGCGCGCTGTCTGCATCGGGGAGACCTTCCGGTTCATAAGACGTGTCACATAGTGAAACCGGTGCTGAAAAACAAGGCACGGGAGCTTACGGCCAAAAGCATCGCGGCGCTCGTAAATGGAGCTTCTTCTGCGTTTCACATTCTGAAACACCGGAGAAACCGGATTCTGACATTGAAGAAGCTGTCCGCATCTGGTTACGTTTGTTTTAGTTCTGTTCCGGTGAACCTTGGTGGCGCCGGAGAAAGTGTTGGGTTTTTCTAGCCATGTCGCAAAAAGCTTTGTCGCTGCTGAAGTCCTTTCTGCTCGTAGTTGTTCTCGCCTGGGTCGCCTCTTCGTTACTGCTTTGCCAGACGGATACCGCCAGTGTTTCCGGAACCGTCGTGGACGAGAGTGGTGCTGTCGTCACAAACGCCTCAGTCAACCTCACCAACAATGCCACCGGCCAGCAGCGAACTACGAGTGCAAATTCCGCTGGTGTCTACTCGTTCCCCAACGTCCCGCCGGGAACCTATACCCTGGCTGTGTCAAAGACCGGATTTCAGACAAACACGCTTTCGAACATTAACCTTCAAGTTCAACAGGCGTTCAAGCAGGATGTAACCCTGCATGTGGGCGCCGTTTCGCAGGCCGTTACCGTCAGCGCCGAGTCAAGCGACGTGCAGATTCAGACCGAGAACCATGAAGTCAGTCAGGGATTCGGTACACGCGACTTGATCCAGCTTCCAACCAGCGGGCGCAACGTTTTGTCGATCGCCACGCTTGCGCCGGGCACAACACCTGCTACAAATACGCAAGGGAATTCGGGGGATTCGGCTTTCTTCGGCACGAACGGGAATCAGGTCGCCGTCACTGGTTTGCCGGATACGAGCACGGTATTCCTTCAAGACGGTGTCGAGAACGTCAACCTCTTAACGCAAACGATGAACATTGTTCCTTCGATCGAATCGATTCAGGAGGTCATCACGACTATCAACGGTGCGCCCGCGAGATATGCCGATCCGAGCGTCATCAACGTCGTCACTAAAAGCGGGACTAACGATTTTCACGGCACCGCATACGACTTCCTTCAAAATGACGCGCTGAACGCAAGAAATTTCTTCACCCCGCCCACCGCGATCAAGCCGCCCATTCGCTACAACCTGTTCGGCGGCAATTTGTCGGGGCCGATCGTCAAGAACAAGCTGTTTGCCTTGTTCGACTACTCGGGTCTGAGATCGTCGCAAAGCTCTACCTCGCTGGCCGTTGTCCCTACCCTGGCAGAGCGCGGTGGCGACTTCTCCGGAACGGGTCAGACAATCTACAACCCGAACACATTCAACCCTGTCACGGGAACCGTTCAGCCTTTCCAGGGGAACGTTATACCTGGTAACCTGCTCAGTTCCTTCGGACAGCAGTGGCTGAAACTGTATCCTCTTCCCAATCTCACGCCGAGTGCCACCAGTAATTTCAACTATTCGAAGAATCTTACGAACACGACAAACTCCGATGAATACCTCGGCCGGGGTGACTACAACATCTCTGCCGCTGATCATCTCTACGGCTCGGTCCTTCATCTGAATTCCCCGAACCAAGGCGAGACGATCATCCCTGGCTTGTTCGGTGCGACTCACATCAATATCGGCACGAACGCCTCTGTCGAAGAGACCCACGTCTTTAGCCCTACTGCTGTGAATACGGCTCGAATCGGTTACAACCGCATCCAATACTTCCTTTCCCAACAAGGGACCGCGCAAGCGAACTACGCCGCCGAGTATGGCCTGATCAATGTGGCGCCGCTCCCCTCGCAGGCTGCGCCTCCCACTGTTTCCATCAACAACATCACCAGCCAGGGGAATCCATACACGCCGCAGGGCGCTTTCCAGAATCGTTTTCAGTACGCCGACGAACTCGCGCTGACTTTGGGCAAACACACCATTTACATAGGCGGCGAGCTGATTCGAACTCAGTTCTATGGCAACTGGACCATCAATAACAACGCCCAATATAACTTCGACGGAACCTTCACCTCGCTCTATTCGAAGAACCCCGCGACGGGACAGATCGTGCGCAGTGCCACCCAGCAAGGCAACGGCTTAGCTGATCTTCTTCTTGGGTTTCCACAGTCCGCATCGCACTCAATCGGTGTAACCGCAGGTCACTTCTTCGATTGGCACGTAGACGGTTATGTGCAGGACGACTACAAATTGACATCGAAGCTCACTCTGAACCTCGGTTTGCGGTACGACTTCTACACGCCGCCCGTGGACGATCTCCTCTCAACCACCTACAATTTCGGCTCTGGGCAAAATCAGCGTGGTGCCTGGAAGACGAACTATGGCGACTTGGGACCGCGTTTTGGTTTCGCCTATACCTTGACGCCGAAAACCGTGATCCGGGGCGGCTACGGAATCTATTACACCGAGAACCCGTACAACAACGAGCAGTTCGAGCTGACCTATCCGCCGAACTTCATCAATCAGGGATACACCTACACCATCGGACAGCAAACTCCCATTCAGCAAGCATTTGCTCCGGCGCCCGCCCCAGGAAATCGCGGCTACACCAACAGCCTGGTTATGAAAGATACTTCGGCTCAAGAGTGGAATTTCACAATACAGCGCGCGCTCTCCAACAGCACGATCCTCACCGTCGCTTATGTTGGAAACGTCGGCCGGCATGAGACTGCACGTTTTGACGGGAACCAGCCGATTGCGGCATCTCCCGGGAGCTCCCGCCTGGACATTCTGCCTTTCCCGGCGCTAGGCGGCCCGATCACAACCCAAGGCAATTTCGTAAACAGCAACTACAACGGCCTGCTGGTCACTCTCAATCGACAGTTCAAGAACGGACTCTCCCTGCTTGTAAACTACGCTTGGTCCAAAGCCTTGGGCTACACGTCGGGTGACAACGATGACGTGCAGAACGCTTACAACTTGCGATATCAATACTCGGTCACCAACTTCGATCAGCCGCAAGTGCTGACGGTCACTGGCGTCTACGACTTGCCCGTCGGTCCGGGAAGGCGTTTCCTGAATAACAACAGCTGGTGGAATCGCGGCATCATCGGCGGTTGGCGGTTAGCCGGCATCTGGTCTGTCGCCAGCGCCACACCGGTGAGCGTCTATGCCAACAACAACGCCGATACCAGCTTTGTCGCTACTTTCTATGCCGATCGGGTTTGCAATCCCTATTCGGGAGTCGGCCAGCAGACTCTTACGCATTGGTTCAACACTTCGTGTTTTGTGCAACCGCCGAATGGACAGTACGGAAGTGGAGGCAACAACGGTGTGCGCGGCCCGCATACGAATAATGTGGATCTATCGTTGTCCAAAATATGGCCGATTTGGGAACGCAGTGAGCTGCAATTGCGCGGTGATTTCTTCAACTTGTTCAATCACACGCAGTTTTACATCAGCCCGGAAAACGTGAACAATACAAGCCAGTACGGCGTTGTTACCGGCGCTTATCCTGCCCGCACGATTCAGTTGTCGTTACGCTTCGCGTTCTGAGTTCCTAAAAGGAAGCCGAGCGTTTTTGTATAACAGTACGGATGATGCAAGCCTTGGACATAGTCAGGACTAGGGTTTCTAAGCGCGCGGCATACGCGGGAGGTCTGCTGATCGCCGCCGCAATGGCGGCTGCCGCCTATGTTGTGACCCGGCCTGGAGAAATACCTTTTGAGAAACACACCATAGACCTCGGTTCGAGTGAGTCGGCGGCTATCGCCGACATCAACGGTGACGGAAAGCTGGACATCGTATCCGGCGAGAACTGGTACGAAGCGCCTCACTGGACAAAGCATCACTTTCGCGATCTTTTTTACACGAACAATTACATCGATGACCTGAGCACCGTGCCTCTCGATGTGAATGGAGACGGGCACATTGATCTGGTGACCGTCGGCTGGTTCAGCAAGAAAATCGCGTGGTGGCAGAACCCTGGGTCGACGCACGGCAACTGGGTAGAACATACCATCGACAGCGGTTTCCCGATCGAGTTCGAGATTCTAGTTGACCTGGATAATGACGGCAAGGCCAACGAAGTCCTTCCCGAATTCGGCGATCTCAAAGCGCCTCTGGCCTGGTATGAACGCGACGGACATGGCGGCATGGCTAAGCACGTCGTTAGTCCGAGAAGCTATGGTCACGGCATCGGGGCGGGCGACGTGAATGGCGATGGACGCAACGATGTTCTCACTCCGAACGGTTGGCTTGAAGCCCCCAAAGATCCGCGGAGCGGGGACTGGCAATTTCATCCAGACTGGAAACTGGGCGACCTGGGATTTATGTATACGGCCGACGTGAACGGGGACGGTCGCCCGGATGTGATCTCGTCGATGGCGCATGGCTATGGGCTGTTCTGGCTCGAACACAAAGCAGACAACACCTGGGAAAAGCACGTCATTGACGATAGTTGGTCACAGCCGCATGCGGTGACGCCTGTCGATTTTCGCGGGCAGCATAATATCGGATTGCTTACGGGTAAGCGGTATATGGCGCACAACGGAAAAGATCCGGGTGCTCGCGAGCCGCTTGGCGTTTATTGGTATGAAAGACTCGTTGTTCCAGACTCTCATCAGATCGAATGGGTGAAACACGTGATTGACTACGGAGGCCGGACCGGCGGAGGTATCCAGGTGGCCGTGGCCGATATAGATAAAGACGGCGATCTCGACTTTGTTGTGGGCGGGAAGAGCGGGCTTTTCTTTTTCGAGAACAAAACCAGGTAGTAGATGACAACGAAGCTGTACGATGTCGTGGTAATTGGCTCGGGCGCGGGTGGCGGCACGCTTTCGGCCCGTCTCGCGGGTCTGGGCGCCGATGTTCTGGTGCTGGAAGGCGGTCCGAAGATTAATACGCTGACCGACTTCAATACGCACGCTCTTCCTTACGAATTCACCTACCGGCACGTGCCCCTGATGAAGCCTGGCAAGCCGGGGTTTGATGGGGAGCGCAGCCGCGGGTTAGGTGGTAAGACACAGCTTTGGAACGCCGTTTCACTTCGCTTTAGCCAGCGGGATTTCAAAGGACGCGACCACGACGGCGCCGGTGAAAACTGGCCGTTCGATTACGCCGAGATCGCACCTTATTACGATCGCATCGAGCGCGAAGTGGGTGTCTGCGGGAACTACGATCATCTTGAGGATTTGCCGGACGGCATCTTCATGCCGCCTGCCCCGCTCAAATGTACCGACCTCGCAATAAAAGCGGGTGCCGCTAAGCTGGGCGTCAACGTGATCCATGTGCGCAAGGCGACGCTGACACGCCAGAGTAAAACGCGTCCTGCGTGCCACTTTTGCGGGAACTGTATGGCTGGCTGTGATGTTGCTGCCAAATACAACTCGCTCAACGTTCACATGATGCCGGCCCTCAAAACCGGCAAACTTACTCTTCAGCAGAACAGCATCGTCTATGATTTGCCGGTTTCTGATGAAGCACGAGTTAAGGAAGTGCGTTACTTCGACCGAGAGACGCGAGCCCAAGGCGTCGCGCAAGGGCGTGTGGTGGTTGTGGCCTGCGCGTGCGCGCAGAGCATAGCGTTGTTGTTGATGTCGAAGTCCAGCCGTTTCCCCAACGGCCTGGGCAACTCGAGCGGCGAGCTGGGCAAGAATTTCATCCCGCACATTACGGCAGGTTTTGAAGCTTTTCTCGAGGACTTCATCGGTAAACCAACAACTGATGATCAGGGATTCCTCGATCACGCCTACATACCTTCGTTCATGCACAAGCGAAAGCGTGACTATGCGCGCAGCTTCGGTGTCCAGTTTAACTATCAAAATCACCGGACAGCGGGATGGGCGCGCAGCATGAAGGGCATGGGCAAAGCCTACAAGGACGCCGTGAAGGCCCATTACCCGGCATACCTGGTCTTCACCGGATATCATGAAATGCTGCCCAACCCGGATAGCTACATCGATCTCGATCCGGACAACCTGGACGAATACGGTTTGCCTCAACCGCGCCGGCATTGGAAGCTGACCGATTCCGATTGGAAGCTGCATGAGGACATGAACAAATGGTGTAAGGAGATCCTTGAATCAAGCCGAGCCCAGATTCATTCGACTAGCCCGAAGCCCGCGACTAATCATGAAGTAGGTGGATGCAGAATGGGGCGCGATCCGAAGACATCCGTCCTTGATCCGTTCTGCCGCTCGCATGACGTTCCCAACTTGTATGTTGTTGACGCAAGTGTTTTCCCAAGTTCTTCCGAGAAGAATCCTACTCTGACGATAATGGCTCTTGCGACGCGAACGGCGGATCACATCGCAGACCGCCTTAAAAACCAGGAGGTCTGAATGTCAACTTACTCCACAGATCGACGGTCGATGCTCAAAATCATTGGCGTGGTGGGCTCCACGTGTGCCTTCCCGTTCGCGAGCGAAGACCTTTACGGCCAAACGGCCGCTCACCCGCCGGTAGAACAGCATCACCATACGCCGCCCGAGCAGCAGGCCCAGCCCAGATTCTTTAATCAAGCCGACTACCGGACGATCTCGCGCATAGCTGACCTGATCATTCCTGAAACCGACACACCAGGAGCGATCGGCGCGGGTGTGCCCGCTTACATCGATATCGTGGTCGCGCGCAATACCGATCAACAGCTTGTAGTGGCCGATGGACTGAGATGGCTGGATAACGAGGCAGAGAGAATCGGCAATAAGCGCTTTATCGAGCTTTCGGAAGAACAGCAGGTATCCATTCTGGAACCGCTATGCGAAGCATTCGATGCAGATCCGAATAATCGCGCTCGTAACGTTCAATTCTTTTCGTTAATGAAGAGTCTTACTGCTGACGGGTATTACACTTCTGAAATCGGCCTGATGCGGGAGCTGCAATATAAAGGGAATACGGTCCTGAGCAGCTACCCTACATGCGCAAAGCAAGCTTAACGAATGCCTTCTAACTTTCCTAAAATCCACAACGCAATGTGGCCGGGCCTGGTCGGAAAAGGTCCCGGTTCCGAGCCTGCCATCGACTTAGACACAATGCTCGATCTTACGGCGAAAGCATCTGTCGATGGAAACCGGTTCGATGGCGTCGATCTTTTTTTATCCGACCCTCACGTGAGCATCGATTCAACGAAAGACGATCTCAAGCGGCTCGCAGATAGGATCGCTTCGAAAAAGTTCGTAGTTGGTTCAGTGGTGGCCCCGGTCTGGGGTCCGACTGGCGGCGGTTCCGCTATGGGTGACGAAAAAGAGCGGAGCCTTTTCCTGACGCAGGTTGAGAAGGCCTGCAAGATCGCTTCGACGCTTCGAGAAATTGGCATCAGACCATACGGCGTTATTCGCATCGATTCCGCCGCGAGCACGGCGGATTGGGCCGAATCACCAAGCGAAAACACCAAACGCATCGCAGAAACGTTTCGAGAAGCCTGCAACATTGCGGAGACCTATGGAGAGCGACTCGCGGCGGAAGGTGAGATCTGCTGGGGCGCGATGCACAGCTGGAGGCACATGATCGAGTTGCTCGAGCTGGTAAACCGTCCGAAAAGTTTAGGATTTCAGGCAGACATGGCGCACACGCTGCTCTATACGATGGGCTACAACGCTCCCGAAGACCGGATCCTCCCTGAAAAGTTTCAGTGGGATGACGAAGCCGCACTCTATCAAGCTTTGAGTAAGATTGTGGCTGCTCTTCGTCCCTGGACCATCGATTTCCACGTGGCTCAGAATGACGGGACCGTTAAGGGAATGGGCTCACATGACAAAACAGGGCACCACTGTCTTCCTCGCGAGGGCAAGCTGGACGTCGTACGTGCCGCCGGTTTGTGGCTGCGCGACGAGAATGGACAGCTAACGAAAGCGATTCGGCATATCTGTTGGGACGGTTGCATGTTTCCCAACGAGACCATGATGAAACCCGAGACATGGAATGAAATCTTAAAGACCATGATCTCCGTACGCAATGCTCATGGCTGGTCCGAGTAACAAATGAGTAGCAAAAAACCTCTCCGCATTGGACTGGTTGGCTACGGTTTCATGGGGCGTACCCATTCGAATGCCTATCGCCAGGTGAGCCAGTTCTTCGATGTCGATTACCGGCCGGAGTTGAAGGCCGTCTGTGGAAGAGATCAGAAGAAAGTCGAAGAGTTCGCCAGCCGCTGGGGTTATGAATCGATCGAGACCGACTGGCAATCGCTAGTGAAGCGTAAGGATATCGATGTGGTGGATATCGCTAGCCCCAACGATACCCACACCCCGATCGCGGTGGCGGCTGCGGAAGCCGGCAAGATTGTTCTTTGCGAGAAGCCGTTGGGTCGGGACCTGGCCGAAGCGAAGCAGATGGTGGAGGCCGTCGAGCGCGCGAAGGTGCCGAACATGGTTTGGTACAACTATCGCCGCGTTCCCGCCGTAACACTTGCGAAGCAGATCGTCGACGAAGGCAAGATGGGCCGCGTTTTCCACTATCGCGCCAAATTTCTGCAGGACTGGACGATCTCGGCAAAGGTGCCGCTAGGTGGGCAGGCACTCTGGCGTTTAAAGGCCGATGTGGCAGGTAGCGGTGTGACCGGCGATCTTTTGGCGCACTGTATTGACACGGCAATCTGGCTCAACGGTCCGATAGAAAAAGTATCGGCAATGACAGAGACCTTCATCAAGCAGCGTGAGAACGCGTTGACGGGTACCGCGGAAGAAGTGCGAATTGATGATGCAAGTATTTTTCTCGCGCGCTTTGCGAACGGTTCGCTAGCCACATTTGAAGCCACACGATACGCCAGAGGTCACAAGGCTCTGTACACCCTGGAACTCAACGCCGAGAACGCTTCGCTTCGCCTGGGACCTGCACGACCTTCATCGGTTACAGTACTTCGAGTATGCAGATGATTCGCGGCTGCGCGGCTGGCGTTCTATCCACGTCAGCGAGGGCGAACACCCATATATGAAGCGGTGGTGGGTTCCCGGACTTCAGATCGGCTACGAACATACGTTCATTCACCAGGTAGCTGACCTGTTGAACGGTCTCAGCAGTGGGACTGCGCCCGGCCCCACCTTCCGCGACGCTTTGGCGACAGAGCAGGTTATCGATGCTGTACTCAAATCGGCCAGAAATGGTCTCTGGATGGACTGCAGCTAAGGAAAATCGAAAGGATTCCATGTCGAAACAGGCGCTTGTTCAACAAGCTTTGGATGCTGGAAAGGGAGTGGTGCGGCTTGCTCCCTGCTGGGTACCGAGGTCGTTCCTCATGCCGGGAGGCCGCTTAAAACTCGATTCGCGTGATTTGTATGCGCTTGGGGCACACCGCGGCGGAATTGACGAACGCTGGTTTTCATCCACCACGAACGCGGCAAATGGCCCCGGAACGCCCGAAGATGAAGGCCTCAGCTACATCGCGGTAGACGGCCAGAAGGTCTTGATGAAAGAAGCGATTGAGACGCTGGGAGATCGCTTCTTGGGTAAAGATGTCATGGAGCGCGATAAGGGCTGGAATCTCCTCTGCAAATTCTTCGACAACCTCGGCCCGATTCCTCACCACATGCATCAACAGGAAAAGCATGCGAAGCTCGTCGGCAGGTTGGGTAAACCAGAGGCATATTACTTCCCGCCGCAATACAATTTCAAGTCAAATAACTTTCCCTATACGTTTATGGGTCTGGAGCCGGGAACGACGCGGAATGACGTCGTTGATTGTCTGAAGCGCTGGAACGAAGGCGACAACGGGATTCTCAATCATTCGAAAGCTTATAAGCTCCAGCCGGGCACCGGGTGGCAAGTCGATGCCGGAATTCTACACGCACCCGGTTCGCTAGTCACCTATGAGCCGCAGGTTAATAGCGACGTCTTCGGAATGTTCCAGTCGATGGTCGAAGGACGCTACGTACCCTGGGATCTGTTGGTGAAAGATGTGCCCGAAGACAAAGCTCACGACTTAGAGTTTCTGGTGGATATGCTCGACTGGGAAGCGAACGTCGATCCTGAATTCGCCAGCCACAACTTCACAAAACCGAAGCCAGTCCGAGACGAGGCTGAAATGGCTGATCAGGGATATCGGGAGGTGTGGGTCACCTACGGCACGAAGCACTACTCAGCGAAAGAGCTCACAGTCCACCCTGGAAAATCAGTCACGATCAAGGACGCGGCTGCATACGGCACCATTCTCACCCAGGGATTCGGTCAGTTCGGGGTTCATGTTGTGGAGACTCCTGCCTTGATACGCTTCGGTGAGCTGACGAACGATGAGTTATTTGTCAGTGCGGAGGCAGCGAAAAACGGTATTAAGGTCACGAACAAGAGCGACAAAGAGCCGCTCGTCTTCTTAAAACATTTCGGACCTGACAATCCGGATGCGGCACCGCTCGTTTCTGCGAAACGTCCATGAAGTTTGGTGGCCGGGAAGCTGCGCAAATCGAAAACGAACAGATTCGAGTTACTGTTCTTAAAGAAGGCGGTCATGTTGCAGAGATTCTCCATAAAGAATCGGGGGTCAATCCGCTCTGGATCCCGCCATGGAAGAGTATCGAGCCGTCGTCCTATGACCCCACGCGCCATCCCGAATACGGACTGAACTCGGAAAGCAAGCTGCTCGCGGGGATCATGGGACACAACCTTTGTCTCGATCTGTTCGGACCGCCTTCGACGGAAGAAGCGGCTGCTGGACTTACTGTTCACGGTGAAGGATCGGTCGTGCCTTACGAATTGGATGCCGCGGACAGGGGTATTCGAGGACGAGCAGAACTGCCGCTTGCGGGTTTGCGATTCGATCGAACGATCCGCCTGGATGGACAATCTGTTCTGTTCAAGGAGACAGTAGAAAATCTTACCGCCCTGGACCGCCCAATCGCCTGGACGCAACACGTGACCTTAGGACCACCGTTTATCGAAAGCGGCGTCACGAGAATTCTGCACAGCGGAGTGAGATCAGAAGCTTCAGCTGAGCTGGGCGGCATGACCGATCGGATGACCTTCAGTTCGGAAGAGAAATCAGGCGGTTTTGCAACGCATCTGATGGATCCGAATGCGGAACAGGCCTTCTTCAATGCCTTTAATCCACGCCGAAACGTCACACTGCGCTATCAGTGGCACCGCCAGGATTTCCCGTGGCTCGGCATTTGGGAAGAGAACCGGTCACGAAACGATGCCCCCTGGAACGGCCGCACCATTACCTGGGGAATGGAGTTCGGTGCGTCGCCATTTCCGGAAACACGGAGACAGATGATCGATCGAGGCAGCTTGTTCGGTGTCCCCGCTTTCAGGTGGCTTCCCGCGAAGGCCAAAATCAGCGTGGAATATGAAGCCTTCATCTCGAGCGGAGAACTGAAGTAGCACTCTCAGAATGCCAGTGCGTGGCGAGCGACTTGGCGGCCGAGGCCGATCGTGTCCGCGGGTTCGTACTTCGCGAAACGGCGCAGGATCGCCATCTGGGTTCGCAGCATGTCGCCTTCGGCAACGGCGGCAATGACTTTTCGGGCGGATGCCTCTATTGTTTGCATCGCTTGGGGGGCGTAGAGCTTCGTCATAGCAGCCGGGTTTTTACCGCCAGGGCCAAACTTTTCGGATCTGAGCAAGCAGGACTCAAACGCGTAGATTTCCGTGATGCAATCGGCAAGGGCACCCATGATTTCCTGCTGATCCTGGAGATTTTGCGGATGCTTTTGAGAAGCAGCGCCGGCTGCAAATAACGTCATTTTCTTAGCATTTGCGAGCATTCGGCGTTCGGCAGCCAAAGGGCCTTCAAAGTCATCGGTTGCAAGCTGCGGCTCCATAACTTCGTCCATGATGCGCTTGATCGCGGGTAGCAACGCAAGCTGGCCAGTCATCGCGCGTTTCATCAGCCAACCGGTAATAATCAGCCGGTTGATCTCGTTTGTGCCTTCGAAGATCCGGTTAATGCGAGCATCGCGATACGCTCCCGCGGCCGGATATTCCTCTACGTATCCGTATCCCGCATACACCTGAACGATATGATCGACGACCATGTCCAGCATTTCGGAGCCCCAGACCTTGAGAATCGAGCACTCGACGGCGTATTCTTCAATGCGCTTCTGGACGTCCCGCGAAGCGCCGGCTGCGTGATGGTCGACATCGGCCAACGCAGCGTCGATCATGCCGATGGTGCGATACGTTAGCGACTCTCCAACGAAAATGCCCATCGCGCATTGGGCGATCTTCTCCTGAATGAGGCCGAACTCGGCGATAGATTTTCCGAAGGCCTTACGCTCTTTAGCGTATTGGATCCCGTGCTGCAGCGCAGTCCTGGCGCCTCCTACGCAGGCGGCTCCAAGTTTGAACCTGCCGATATTCAGGATGTTAAAGGCGATGTGATGACCTTTGCCGGGTTCACCCAAGAGATTTTCGGCAGGCACACGGCAACTATTCAAGATCAGCGGGCAGGTGGAGGAGCCGCGAATACCGAGTTTATGCTCTTCGGCTCCAATAGAGAGACCGGGGGAATTGCGTTCGACAAGGAAAGCCGAGAACTTCTCGCCATCGATCTTTGCGAAAACCGTGTACAGATCAGCAAAGCCGCAGTTGCTGATCCACATTTTCTCTCCGGTCAGAACATATTCTTTGCCGTCACTCGACAGAGAGGCGCGAGTGCGTATGTTCATCGCATCCGAACCGGAGGACGATTCAGAGAGCGCATAAGCGGCGATCCATTCGCCCGTCGCGAGTTTCGGAAGATACTTTTGCTTCTGCTGTTCCGTGCCGTACCAAACGAGCGGCAGGGTGCCGATGCCGGAGTGCGCTCCAAAGGCAACGGAGAAGCTGGCATTTTGGTTTAACGATTCGGCAATCAGGGCGGACGTGACTTTGTCCATCTCGAGGCCGCCGTACGCTTCGGGAATATCGACGGCCAGCAGTCCGAGCTCGCCCGCTTTGCGCAGCAGACGTTTCGTCACTTCGAAGTTCTTGGCCTCTATATCCGCGGCGGATGGCAGAACCTCGCTCTTCGAAAACTCCGTTGCGGTTTTGAAGATGTGGCGGTGTTCTTCGGAGAAATCCTCAGGCGTGAAGACCTCTTCCGGTAGAGTATCTTCGAGCAGAAAACTGCCGCCTTTCGCCTTTTTAATGGTCGAAACGTCTGTTGCAGCTGGCATGTAGACTCCTCAATTTAAGTTTTCAAAGATGCCTGCCGCTCCCATACCGCCGCCGACGCACATCGTGACCAAGCCAAACTTCGCTTTTCTGCGCGGCATTTCGTGAAGCAGCGTGGCTGTGAGCTTAGCGCCGGTGCAGCCGAGCGGATGGCCTAACGCGATTGCGCCGCCATTTACGTTCAGCTTTTCACGATTCAATCCCAATAATTTGATCACCGCGAGCGATTGCGCGGCAAAGGCTTCGTTCAGTTCAATCAGATCGATCTGGTCGAGCTGCAATCCCGCTAATTTCAGAGCTTTCGGCACCGCGTACACCGGCCCAACACCCATCTCCTCGGGCGAACAGCCCGCGTAAGCGAATGAGACAAAGCGCGCGAGCGGTTTCAATCCCAATTCTTTGGCGCGTTCTTCGGATACAATCACAGCCGCAGCCGCGCCATCCGACGTTTGTGAAGAGTTGCCCGCCGTGACCGTGCCGCTTGCGTGAAAAGCGGGCTTCAGTTTGGCCAGAGCTTCGAGAGAAGTGTCGCGGCGAGGACCTTCGTCCATGGTGAATTGCGCCTCGGTCTTTTGAGGCCTGGACTTTTGATCGGGCACGGTTGACGTGACCGGCACCGGGATAATCTCCTGCTGGAAGCGGTTTGCATCCTGGGCGGCCAGGGCACGCCGATGGCTTTCAAGTGCAAATTGGTCCGCTTCGTCACGGGAAATTCCGTAATGCCGTGCGACGCGCTCGGCAGTGAGGCCCATAGAAAGATAGGATCCGGGATGATGTTCCTCAAGCCATGGATTGATGGACACTTTATTACCGCCCATCGGCACCATGGACATGGATTCGGTGCCCCCGGCCAGAATCAAGTCTGCGCTGCCACTGCGAATGCGATCGGCAGCCAAAGCGATCGCCTGCAGACCGGAGGCGCAGAAGCGGTTCACGGTCATGGCTGAGGATTCAATCGGTAGGCCTGCGCGTAGGGCTGCGATTCGTGCCACGTTCATACCCTGTTCGGCTTCGGGCATGGCGCAGCCTATAATGACGTCTTCGATTTCTGTGTGGTTTAGCGAAGGCAGTTTATCCAGGGCGCCTTTGATCGCAACAGCAGCGAGATCGTCCGGTCTGGTGGATCGCAGAGATCCTTTGGGCGCCTTTCCGACCGCGGTGCGAACAGCACTAACAATTACAGCGTTTCTCATTCTTAATTCCTTAGCGGTTTCCCGTTCTTGAGTGTGTAGGCGATGCGCTCGGCGGTTTTTTTCTCACCGCATAAAGATAGAAACGCCTCCCGCTCGAGGTCCAGTAGGTACTGTTCACTGACCGGCGATCCCGGTGTGACGTTTCCGCCGCACAAGATGTAAGCCACCCAATTCGCGATTTTGACATCGTGGTCGCTGATGAATTCTCCTTCACGCATCAGGCGGACGCCCATTTTGAGCGAAGCGAGGATATTCTCGCCCGGAGCTGGTACGTCTGCGCGCGGCAGAGGCGCAACATAGCCGGTACGTGCTAACTCGCGAGCCCGAGCCTTGGCGTCGCTCAGCAGGCGGTCGCGATTCATGGTGATGCCATCCGAGGGTGACAGGTATCCCATGCTTCTTGCCTCTGAGGCGGAGGTGGAGACTTTGGCCATCGCGATCGTCTCGAAGCGCTGTCTTAAATCGTCAATCAGCTCCACCGATTCGTTGCGCGCGCCCTTAGCAATCCTGGCTGCCGTATCGATCGACTGAAGAACCGTCTCTTTGCAGCCCCCGCCCGCTGGAATGAGCCCTACGCCAGTTTCCACCAGACCCATGTAGAGTTCCACGTAGTGCCTCTCGCGCTGCGCCATGCAGAGCGACCTCACAACCTCCGCCCAGAGTCAGTCCGGCGGGCGCCACTATTACCGGACGCGGGCAGAACTTAATGGCCTGCGTCATATTCTGGAAGCCACGGATCGTAGCCTCGATTTCGTCCCACTCCTGATCTTGGATGCCCAGCAGCAATTGCATCAGGTTGGCGCCGGCCGAGAAATTGTCGGAGTCATTGGCGATCACGAACGCTTCGAAGTTAGCGACGAGCTCACTTCCGGGGCGAAGAGTCTGGGTGACCAATTGGAGAATATCGGTCCCTATCGCGTTCATTTTGGTGTGGAATTCGATGCAGGCTATCCCGTCGCCCAGATCGATCACCGAAGCGCCTGTATTCTTCTTGATGACGCCGTTCGACTTCTTTACAGAAGCTACGGAAGTAACACCCTCAGCCACGCGGACGGGCTTGTATTCACCGCTTGTAATGTCGAAGAACTGCCGGCCGCCAGGCTCGTCGCGGTACCAGCTTTGGTGACCGCTCTCCAGAAGCTTTTTCACTGCAGGCGCCAGGATCGCGCCCGAGGCTGTCATCTTCTCGGCTGTGGCTGCTACGCCGGCCGCATCCCAAAGCTCGAAGGGGCCTGCCTCCCAGTTGAAGCCCGTTTTCATGGCGCGGTCGATAGCGACTATGTCGTCGGCGATTTCGCCGATCCGGTTCGCCGAGTAGTTCCACAGTTCAGGAAGGATCTGCCAATAGAAAGCGGATGCCTGATCTTTGCGTGGATCGCCCGCAAGCAGCATCTTCAACCGTTCGGAAAGTGATCCGGCATTCTTTGCCATATCGATTGCCGGGAATTTGGCGCGTTCCGAGGGCCGATATTCGAGAGTTTTCCAGTCGAGTCCGAGACGCAGCTCTTGGCCGGTCTCACTCTTTGTCTTTTTGTAGAAACCTTGCCCGACTTTGTCGCCCAGCCACTTGCGTTCAAGTAGTTTGTTGATGAAATCGGGAAGCTGCAGGTCCGACCGCTCGTCTGTGACGCGATCAAAAAAGTTCTTCGCCACATTAGCGAGAACGTCGATTCCCACCAGGTCGCTCAGGCGAAACGTGCCTGTTTTGGGCCAACCAAGCGCCGAACCGGTTAGCGCATCGACCTGCTCAATCGATAGATCCATGTTTTGCATGACGCGGATCGCGTTCATCAGCGCGAAGGTTCCGATTCGATTACCGATGAAGTTAGGGGTATCTTTTGCGACAACAACGGTTTTGCCGAGACGTTTATCGGCGAAGATTTTCACTGCCTCGATCGCTGATGGATCGGTATCGGGGCCCGGTACGATCTCGAGCAGCCGCATGTATCGAGGCGGATTGAAGAAGTGCGTGCCGAACCAGTGTTGCCGAAAGGGCAGATCCATTTCCGCCGCGATCTGGCTTATCGGTAGCCCGCTGGTGTTCGTGGTAAGGATCGCGTCAGTGCGACGAAAAGGAGCAATTTTCTGCAAGAGTGCGCGTTTGATTTCGAGATCTTCGCTAACGGCCTCGATGATCCAATCGCAATCGCGCAGCCTTTCAAGATCGTCTTCGAAGTTGCCGGGGTTCACTAAACGGGCGAGGCCAGGCTCGAAGAATGCAGCCGGCTTCGATTTCAGCAATGCTTCGACGGCATTCCGGGACAAGCTGCTGCGAACCCCCGTATCCTTACCGGGGACATTCTTGGGAATGACATCTAGAAGCACTACTGGCATTCCAGCGTTGGCGAAGTGGGCGGCGATACGGGAGCCCATATTGCCAGCCCCGAGAACCGCCACTTTGCGGATAAGGAACGATTTGGGTTCCAAGGTGCCACTGGACGTGGTTCGAGAAGTGCTTGTTTCTATGGTTTCGGCGATCATAGCTAATTTTGTAGTTCGGCTGGAGCTCGCGAGGCAGGCTTCGCATGCATCGGGACGCCCAGCTTCGAGTGGCGATCAAAATCGGGGATGCGAAATTTAGTCGCCCTGCGATTTGCGATTCCTTCGGTGAGGGTCTTGGCGAAAGCGGCAGCTACCTCCTCGGCCGCGGAGACCAGCATCCGGTTTGAACCAGTGCGCCAATGAGTTTACTGCGCCAGCGATGGAAAACGCGGTGATTTTGACGTCACACGATCGAATAGTTCCATCATTTATACCTTCTTGAATGAACGAACGAAGGTCGCGGTCGACCTCACGTTTATAAGCCCGCACTTCGGCGCGAGCTTCAGCCGACAGTTCACGGTCATCTTGCCGAACCACACATCTTCCGAAATCACCGGCGATTATGGTCGCGTAGGCGTAGATGAAACTTGCTACCTTGTCGAGTCCCGGGCCACGCTGCGAACGGATGCACTCCAAATCGGCCTTGATCAGCGCAATGCCCCAACGATAGCAGTCGAGATAGATCTCTTCCTTATTGCGGAAGTAATGGTAAAGGGCTGGTTTCGTGATGTTGAGCTGCTCGGCGACGTCGCTCAAAGAAGTTCGCCAGAAGCCTCGTTCCAAGAAGAGACGAACTGCTGTTCGCAGAACCGCTTCTCTCTTGGTATCCGGATCACGGCGCCGATCGACGAAAGCCTTCAGATGCGCATGAGGCGAGTCCGTTGCGGGCGTCTGGACCGCTGCGCACCCAGTCTTTCGCTTACCCATTGACAGTGGCATCCTCTCTTGATATCTTACTCGTCGGTAAGAAAAACGCAAGAGGCTCATCCTCAAGCCAAAGTTCGCGCCTCGGAGGGCTGCGATGCGACATTCGAGCGGAGGAAGTGTAAGAGAACCGCGCAACTCTGGAAGGTCCAAACCTGCAAAGCTAGTTACCGAAGTTCTACCCATACTCGAAAGCGATGGACCGTTTGAGCCGCTACCGCTTGAACGAGCCTGTTATTGGGAGAAAACGGCAGGGGCGCGGCGTTTCCTGACCCAGCCGGTTGGCGGAAACGTGCGTCATTGGACGTGGCGTGAGGCGATGGCGGAGGCCCGTCGAGTCGCCGCATATTTAAAGGCCCAAAATTGGGAAAGCGGCTCCAGGATCGTCATCCTGTCCAGAAATTGCTCCTGGTGGGTGATGGCTGAGCTCGCCATTTGGATGGCCGGGTATGTCACGGTTCCGATCTACACATCGATCACGGCCGAGTCAGCGGCACGCCTGATAGAGCACTGCGAGCCGGTCGCCTACTTTGTTGGGCCTCTGGATAACCCCGATCTCATCCAGTGCCCAGAGTTGAGCGGACTCACTTGTATTCGGTTTCCTACCGCGTTGCCGGGTACCGGTGTTGAATGGGAAACGCTCGTACATGAGACGGCGCCGCTTCAAAGCACTGCGGTCAGATCCGCCGATGAACTAGCAACTATCATTTACACCTCGGGTACAACGGGGCCTCCTAGAGGCGCCATGCACAGATTCGGCGCTTTCCCCTATTTCGCCAAGGCAGTTACGCAGGTGGTGGGAGCGCATGCTCGTCATCGCGTCCTTTCTTATCTGCCGCTGGCCCATATCGCAGAACGCGCTCTAACGGAGACGACCGCGATATACGAAGGCTGGCATATCTTTTTTTCTGAATGTGCGGCCACCTTCATGCGTGATCTGAAACGGGCCCGGCCCACTGTGTTCTTCTCGGTACCGCGCCTTTACGCGAAATTTCGTCAAGGCGTTCTGGAGAAAGTTCCACAGAAGAAGCTGGAGCGGCTCTTGAAAATCCCGTTCGTCCGCTACTTCGTCCGCCGGAAAATTCTGAAACAGCTCGGCTTGAACGCCGTGAAGTTTGCAGCATCGGGGTCAGCGGCCATTTCCCCTGATCTTTTGATGTGGTTTCGAGAAATCGGACTCCCGCTATCGGAAGGTTACGGCACGACCGAAACCGGAATCACGCATACGGCTCCGAAGGGGCAGTTCCGTGCTGGCTACGTGGGCCGCAGCGCTCCAGGAGTAGAGATTAAAATCGAGAATCATGAGGTGCTGGTCAGGAGCCCAATGAACGCGTTGGGCTACTACCGGGACTCTGAAGCTACGCAGGAAATCTTCACGAAGCAGGGGTTTATTCGAACCGGCGATTTGGGGCTATTAGATGAGGATCGCTGGCTGAAGATCGACGGACGAATCAAAGAACAGTTCAAGACAAGCAAAGGTGAATACGTTTTACCCTCGGTAATTGAAAGAATGCTGAGCGCGCACCCGGCGATAGAAACGTGCATCGTCATGGGCTCGGGTTTGGCGTCGCCGTTCGCGGTTGCTGTTCTTTCAGATGAAGCGTTAAAAGCTGCTTCACATCAAGACTCGCGCGCAGCATTGGAGCAATCTCTGGAAGCCCTTCTCGACACCACCAATGGCAAGCTTGCTCCGCACGAGCGTCTGAGGTCCATCGTGTTGGTAGATTCCAAGTGGACGATTGCGCAAGGCTTCATTACGCCCACCCTGAAGCTGAAGCGCGCGGTTCTGGAGAGCTATTATGCGCCATTTATCTTAGATTGGGCGGCGCAGGGAACAAAACTAATCTGGCATTTGGACGCTCGATAGCTCCCCCGTGAGAGCTGCGATAGAATACCCGGGCTGGTCGACGGGATTATGAGGAATTCACTACGCTATTCTCTATTCTTTTTTGTATTTTTATTGCCGCTTCGAGTTTTTGGGCAGCAGGATTATGTTGGAAGGTTCGATCTCTATAACGGGTTCACCTGGTTTGACAGTCCGAGCGCCAATCTGGAGCAACGCGGATATCACTTGCAGGCCGGGCTAAATGCCAGGACCTGGCTTGCTTTTGGGTTTGACTATTCGGTGGCTCTTGGCAATCTGACCATAACTCCAAACCTGCTGAAGCCTTCCCTTCAGACTCAGATCGCTGCGCAGATTGCAGCACTGGAGGCCGCTGGCGTCATTCCTGCCGGATACCAGCTCGCTATAGGGGCCGGCGCGACAACGCAAACATTTGCGGCCGGCCCACAATTGGAATACCGTCACTTCCAACGTGTGACTCTTTTCATAAGACCGTCCATCGGAGCCATCCACGAATCCGTTACTCTACATCCAGGTGACCCCGTGGCGAGCGCGATCGTTGCTCAATTGGCACCCTCCGGAACGAAGACGGATTGGGAGGCGTTTTACGGCGTTGGCGGCGGAGTCGATTTGAATTTCATGCGGTATGCAAGCATACGACTCCAGGCTGACTTTGTCCATAACGATTTGTTTACAGACATTTTGAAAAGCTCACGAAACACGGTGCGTCTCTCGATTGGGCCCGCATTTCATTTTGGGAAGAATATTGCGCAATAGCGACGTCCAGCGGAAAGTATTTGTAGCTCTGGTCGCCGTATTGTGCACAACGGCGGTAGCTCAGAGCGTGCCTGAGATGTCATCGAACGGAAGTTGCACGCTCATTATCAACATCGATGGATTTCGTAACGCGAAGGGCGCGGCGGGTGGCACAATTTTCAGCTCACCGGACGGTTGGCCTGAAAACAATGCCAAGGCATACCGGCTGGGATACACCTCAATCGACGGTAATCACGCCGTGCTCCGATTCGAGGGTCTGCCGGCCGGACGATATGCAGTCGCCGTGATTCACGATGAGAACTCGAACAAAAAACTCGACCGGAATTTGTTGAGGGTTCCGAAGGAAGGATTTGGGTTTGCGAATAATCCGAATGTCCGGTTGACAGCGCCTTCATTCGACGCAGCGGCAATTAAGGTCGGGTGTCCGCAGACGGTGATTGAGATTCGCCTTATTTATAAGTAAGTCCACTTCGACGTCTGATGAATCGACGCAGGTTTCTCACCGGTGTAGCGGGTCTCGCAACTGCGTTTCCGGCGGCGGGACAGATGCGCGCGGTCCGGATACAGGTGGATACAAACCGAAAGCTAGGTGTAATCGCCCCGGATTTCATCGGATTAGGCTACGAAATCTCTTCGGTTGCTGACGGGCCGCTCTCAGCGCGCAATCGTCGTTATGTGAAATTGGTTCGCAGGCTCTCGCAGAAAGGTGTGATCCGGATCGGCGGCAACACATCCGATTACTCTTCGTTTGCCGCTACAGGTTCGGCAGTTTCGGCACCGAAAGCCACGGTGGTGAATCAAGCCAGTCTTCAGGCGCTCGGAACATTTCTTGACGCGACAGGGTGGCGGCTGATTTGGGGCTTGAATTTAGGAAACGGCACGGTGCAAAATGCGGTGGCGGAGGCAGAAGCTGTGGCTGCCGCAGCTGGAGACAAGCTTCTAGCGTTCGAAATCGGAAATGAGCCCGACCTTTTCGGCCACGGCGCAGCACACCGGCCCAGATCCTATGGTTACGAAGATTATCTCCGCGAGTATCGGACATACAAGGCGGCGATCCGGCGCAAATTACCCGAAGCACCATTCGCTGGGCCGGATGCGGCCAGCGCAACGGATTGGGTCACGCGATTTGCTTCCGACGAAGGAAAGGATTTGAAGCTGTTGACGCACCATTACTACCGGGAGTGTGCGAATCCTACCAGTACACTCGCGCGGCTGCTGCATCCCGATCCCAAATTACGGCCTGAGCTCGACAAGTTGAAAGCTGCATCTGCCGCTTCGCGCGTACCTTATCGAATCTGCGAAACGAATTCGTTCTGTGGAGGCGGGAAACCGGGTGTGAGCGATACTTTCGGCGCGGCTCTTTGGGCATTGGATTTCATGCTGGCATTAGCTTGGGCGGACGCAGCTGGCGTGAACATGGAGACGGGTGTGAACCAACTCGGCTGGATCAGCTGGTACTCTCCCATCGGCGACAATCAACGCGGTGCATACGCGGTTAAGCCCGAGTACTACGGGATGTTGGCATTCGCACAAGCAGTTTCAGGTCACCGCCTGGCTTCAGATCTGGACGATGGCGGCTTGAACCTGACCGCTTACGCAACAGGAGACGAAACGAGAATTTGCGTGACAGTTGTGAATAAGGATGCCAGCTCCGAAGCGAGCGTGACAGTCACTTGCGATCGCGAAATGCGGAAAGGTACGCTGATGCGGCTGACCGGACCATCGCTTGAAAGCAAGCAGGGCGTAGCTTTAGGTGGCGCGACAATCGGCGAGGACGGCGAGTGGCGCCCGAACGCAATCCACGTCTCCCGCGGAGAAAATAGCGAGTGGCAGATACAAGTTCCTGCGGGAAGCGCGGCGATTTTATCTTTGTATTCGGCCTGAGCCGCCACCCCGAACGAGATCGTTAACTTCTTCGGCGGTAAAGCGATTGAAGTCACCGGGCAGCGAGTGCTTCAAGGCGGATGCTGCGACGCCGAATTCTAAGGCTTCGCGATCAGAGGAGAGATTAAGTAGCCCGTAAATCAAGCCGGCGGCAAACGTATCTCCTCCGCCAACCCGGTCGACGATATGCGTGATTTCGTAGTGGCGGCTGACCAAAAACCCCTCGTGGTTGCGAAGGCAAGCAGACCAGCCGTTGTGCGAGGCGCTCTTTGATTCGCGCAAAGTTATAGCTATTTTCTTCAAATTGGAGAAGCGCTCGAGGACAGCGTCGGCAAGCTCCTTATACTTCTCCTGGACGAGAGATCCGCTCTCGATGTTGGCCTCGAATTTGATGTCCAAACACTTCTGGCAGTCTTCTTCATTAGCAATACAGATGTCGGCGTGTTTCAAAATCTCCGGCATCACCTCGTGGGCTGGGCGACCCCACTTCCAGAGATTCTTACGGAAATTGAGATCTATAGAAATGGTTGCGCCCATCTGCCTGGCGGCCTGGATCGATTCCAGCGCCTGTGCAGCTGCCGACTCGCTGAGAGCAGGAGTGATTCCCGTGATGTGGAACCAGGAGATCTCTGCTAAAGCGTTTTTCCAATCGAGACTGCCCGGTTTCGCGATAGCGATCGCACTTCCCGCGCGATCGTAGACAACTTTTGACGGACGTTGATTTGCTCCAGCTTCCACGAAATAAATGCCGAGCCTGCCCGGTCCTCTGAAAATATGCCCAGCGTCGACGCCGAAACGGCGGAGTTCTCCGATGAAGGCGTCGGAGAGAGGATTTGATTCCGGCAAGACAGTGATGTAACGACTCCTCTCGCCGAACTGAGCGAGCGCGACTGCCACGTTCGCTTCGCCTCCACCCCAAGTGGCCACGAACTGAGGAGACTGGAGGAAACGTTCGAAACCCGGAGGCGACAAACGCAGCATGATTTCGCCGAATGCGGCAACGATGGGAGTAGAAGTGCGATGGTTGGTGTTAGGCAAGCTTGGTATAGCTTATCGTTTTGTAGATGAAGCGCCAACCTGATCTGCGGCGATATACTTGCCTTTCTAACATGGCGAATCGCAGAAGTTTTCTCAAGGTGCTTGGGTCGGCATCGCTCCTCGGGAGCAAGGCATCTCCGCCCGTCCACGCCGCTGTTGGTCCTATGAAGATTACGCGGGTGCGAGTTTACACGCCTCCAAATCCGAATCCGCTTTTCAACCAGAGCGATCATGTGGTGACTATCGAAACGGATGCCGGCATCACTGGAATTGGCGAAGGTGGCTCGAAGGAGATGCTGGAGCAGTGCGCGGGAAGGTTGATCGGTAGAGATCCGCAGTACATAGAGAGGCTGTGGCAGGACATGTCGCGCGCATTTTTTTATCCGCCGGGACGTGAGAAGGAAGACGCCCTGGGTGCGCTCGACCTTGCATTGTGGGACATCAAAGGGAAAGTTCAAAAAATGCCTGTGCACCAGGCGCTTGGCGGCATGGTGCGAAACTTTTGCGAATGCTACAACACGGCCGGTATCATTCCGGGCATGCGGCAGGGAATGAGTGTCAAGGAGCGGGCACAACTCACAATTGCGGCCGGGTATCGCGCATTTCGGATGGGTGCTGCCGATAGGCCCGCAAACACCACCTACAACACCCGCGTGCAATTGAACCGGCTCTATGACGACTGCGTCGAAGCGCGAGACGGGGTAGGGAAGGACGGCGATTGGGTCGTCGATTTTCACCAGCGCTTCGATTTGTCTGATGCCATTCGCGGATGCGATTTGATCAAAGACCTGGCGCCGTTCTTCGTAGAAGATGCCGTGCGGACGGAGGCGTTTCAGGAGGACCTGCCAATCTTGCGCAAGAAGGTCGACGTGCCATTGGCGGCAGGCGAGGAGTGGGGGAATCGGTGGGATTTTAATAAGCTCGTCGAGAACCATGACATCGACTACGTGCGCGCAACATTGCCGAACGTCGGCGGCATCACCGAGATGATGAAGATCGCGGCAATCTGCGAGACGCACTTCGTGGGTATGGTGCCGCATTTCACTGGGCCGATTGCGACGGCCGCTTTGGTCAATTCGCTGGGAACGTTTTCAGGACCGGTGCTGATGGAATACAATTACCAGGGCCGGGTGCTTCCATATCTTCCGGTGTGTCTCGATTTCAAGAACGGCAAACTATATCCAAATGATCGGCCGGGGCTTGGCGTAGAGGTTGATATGAAGCAGCTGACGCCGGTCACGGAGATTACCCAGCCTGTAACGGCCCGTGCGCAGACGTATTTTCGACCAGACGGATCGATCACAAATTGGTGAGACTTCAACCACAGGATTCTATCCCCCTACCTCTTCCAATCGCTGCCAGTAACCTACTCGTGTTAGTTTGATGAAACGTTCGCAGAGGCGAAGACATATGAGAATGGATTATGGTCCGCGTGAGAATGGACAAATGGCTTTGGGCGGCCCGATTCTTCAAAACGCGCGCTCTTGCTGCACGCGCCTGTGAACTGGGCAGGATTGAGAGCAATGGACAGCAGGCCAAAGCCTCGCGTGAAGTCCACCCGGGCGACTTGTTGAGAGTGAGAAGCGATAGCGGCACCTTCGACTTAGAGGTCCTGCTTCCGAGCGATGTGCGCGGACCGGCAGCAGTTGCGCAGACGCTCTACCGCGAAACGGAAGCAAGCAAACAACTGCGCCTGCAGATAGCCGAGGAGCGCCGAACGATGCCGCACTTTGAAGCGTTTCGCGAAGGCAGGCCATCCAAACGGAGCCGCCGTGAACTCGACCAGCTTCGAGGTAGAGCGTGACAGCAGGCTCAACCGGGCCAGCAGGTTAAGCTAATTAGCTTGACTAAGAGGATTAGATTTTACCGGCGCCTTTTGGCATTTAGCAGCCTGACGGTATCGCTAGCTTTCGCACGCGACCTCTCGCTGATGCCGTGGCCGTCCAGCGTGACACAGCGAAACGGATCAGTGCCGATCGATAGTTCCTTGACCGTCGCAATTTCGGGCGACGGATCGAAGGACGACCGAGTCGCAGCGGCGATAGACAGGCTGTATGTGAGGCTGAGCCGTCAGACCGGCATTCCCATTGAGAGACGCGTGATCAGCGCGGGGCAGAGAGCCACGCTGAGCATCGTTATAGAACAGAAGGATCACCGTGCGCCGCAGCGTCTCGGTGACGACGAGCGGTATTCGCTGGAAGCGGACAGCGGGCGCATCCGGATATCTGCCGACCGGCCACTAGGCGTCGTGCGGGGAATCGATACGCTGCTGCAACTCGTACAGCAGAGCCAAACGCCGGGATTCTCGATCCCTGCCGTGATCATCCGAGACGAGCCACGCTTCCCATGGCGAGGACTTTCACTTGATGTGGCTCGGCATTTCATGCCTCAGCAGGAGGTGGAGAGAACGCTCGATGGTCTCTCCGCGGTGAAGCTCAACGTGCTCCATCTACACCTCTCCGACGATGAAGGATTCCGAGTAGAGAGCAAGCGCTATCCGAGGCTCCAGCAGTATGGCTCGGATGGAATGTATTACACCCAGAAGCAAGTACGCGAACTGATTGCGTATGCGAGGGACCGGGGCATCCGGATTGTTCCGGAATTTGATATGCCTGGGCATGCCACCAGCTGGCTCGTTGGCTATCCGCATCTGGGCAGCCGGGCCGGCTCCTTTTCGATTACACGTAATTTCGATACGTCCACCGACCTGATCGACCCGACGCAGGAAAACACCTACCGCTTTTTAGACGGCTTCATCGGAGAGATGGCCAAGTTATTTCCCGACGAGTATTTCCACATCGGCGGCGACGAGGTCAATCCCAAAGAATGGAACGAGAACCCGCGCATTCGGGTCTTCATGCAGAAACACCATTTGGCGAACGCTAAGGCTCTGCACACCTACTTTAATGAGCGGCTGTTGAAGATCGTGACCAAACACCATAAACATATGGAAGGGTGGGATGAGATTCTGCAACCGGATTTGCCTAAGTCGATCCTGGTCCAGTCCTGGCGCGGGCAGCCCTCGCTCTGGCAGGGCGCGCGCCAGGGTTTTCAAGGCATTCTGTCGGCGGGATACTATCTCGATCTGATGTATCCGGCTTCCTATCACTACCTGATCGATCCGATGAAAGCGCCCGGAATGGCTCCGGGACACGAAGGACAAGCTCGACCTGACGATCCAAAGCAGCCCCAGCCGGGCACGCCGTCAGATCTCACGACGGAACAGGCCAAGCTGATTTTGGGAGGAGAAGCGGCAATGTGGGATGAATTGGCGACGCCGGAGAATCTCGACGCGAAGCTTTGGCCGAGATTGGCAGCAATCGCAGAGAGGTTCTGGTCTCCGGAATCAAAGACGGATCTCCGTTCGATGTACCAACGGCTTTATACGACGAACGAGTGGTTGCAGTGGCTTGGGTTGACACAGCGATCAAATATGGAACTCATGCGGCAGAGGTTAGCGAACGGCCAACCCAGTCAACCGCTCGACACCTTCGCCTCCACAATCGAACCGACGAAAGGCTACTCGCGGAACGCGGAAACATACACGCGCTTCGTGCCGCTGAATCGGCTCGTCGATGCGATCTCTCCCGAGAGCAATGCTGCACGCGAATTTCGTGAAGATGTGGATGAATATCTCGCGGCGCCAGCCACAACGCGAAGCAGTAATGCATTGCGCGATCGGCTTTCGGATTGGCGAAAAGCAGCCGCGGAGGTACGGCGCATGGGCGAGACGAATTCGCTTCTGGCGGCGGATATTCCTGTGGCCGAGGCGGTTGAAACTTTGTGTCAGATAGGCTTGGAGTCGCTTGATCACCTGGAAGGAAGGAGCAGTGCTTCGTCGCAGTGGAAAGAGCAGGCGCAAGCATCGGTTGGGAAATACAGTTACAAGAGAATTGGTGATCTTCTGACGCCGATCGCTCCTGGAGTGGCGAAACTCGTGGAGTCTGCCCCATGAGAACTGTGCTCTTCTTTGTCTTCGCGACTACTGTTTTCGCCCAGAGCACGTCGAATCCGCCGATTCTGCTCCATGCGGCGCGACTGCTTGACATTGAGTCGGAACAGATCATTGAGCCGGGCGAAGTCCTGGTCGAGGGAGAGCGAATTGCTGAGGTGGGGAAAACTGTCACCCACCCTGCGGGCGCGAAGGTGATCAACCTTGGAGACGTGACCCTGATGCCGGGCCTCATCGATGCGCACGTTCACCTATTTCTCCATCCGGGTGCAGAGGACTTACAGACGGTCGAAGAGTCCGTTCCACAGCGGACGATTGTCGCCGTATTGGCCGCCCGTGATGATCTGATGGCAGGGTTTACCGCCGAAAGAGATATGGGAACGGAGGGCGCGGGCTCGGCCGATAGCGCTCTCCGCAATGCGATCGACAAAGGCCTGGTGCCCGGACCCCGGTTGCGCGTCAGCGGAAACGCGGTTGATATTCTGGGCGGCCACGAAGACGCGAACGATTTCAACCCGGCACAGCATGTTCTCTCCAATGCGACTTATGCCAACACTCCCGAGCAGATTGTCCAGGTAATTCGCGAACAGTTCAAAGAAGGAGCGGATTTCATCAAGATGTATGAGACCGGGCGCGACACGATGGAAGCTGGTAGGTTTTCAACCCCATACCAATACACAGAAAGGGAACTCCGTGCGGCCGTGCAGGAAGCTGCGCGCGTGGGAAAACGCGTAGCTGTGCATGCGACCGGCGAACCTGGAACTAATTACGCCGCGCGTGCCGGGGTCGAATCCGTGGATCACGCCTACCAACTTACCGAGGAGACCATGAGGATCATGCGCGAGAAGCAGATTCCGGCCGTGCCGACATTCACGATCTCCGAATACTTTGCCGATCATGCTCGCTCACCCGCGGCAGCCAGCACCGAGCGCGAGATCCTCGATTTCCATGCGCGCGCATTTCGCCAGCAGCTCTCAGCGGGAGTTCCGATGGCAGTTGGTTCGGATGTAGGTCCTTTTCCGCACGGAACACAGGGCCGTGAGTTCGTCCTGATGGTCAAGTACGGAATGACGCCGCTACAAGTTTTACAGGCGGATCTGCTGAACGGCGCAAAACTCCTCGGGTGGCAAGGACAAATCGGCATTTTGAAGCAGGGATATCTTGCCGACGTAGTAGCTGTTCCAGGCGATCCACTTCGCGACATAACCGCAGTCGAGAAGGTCACATTCGTGATGAAGGGAGGCGCGATTTATAAGCAATAAAGCCAACGCGCCAATACGCGACTGGTGCTGTTTAGATATGATCGACTACCAAGGAGCTGAATAGTTGCCGGAGGGCGTCCCGACACTCCGCGAAGCGTCCCCTTCCGAAAGCCAGCCGGAAGGGCTCATCATCGAGCTTGGTTTCTTCGCGCGCAGTTGGTGGCTCTTGCGTCGGGCATTTGTTGCGGCACAAGAGGATAACTGTTTCAGCATTGCGAAAGGCGCAGCTTACTCTTTTCTCCTGTCGTTATTTCCCGTTCTCACAACCATAACTGCCATTCTGCTGGAAGTGAAAGCTCAATCCGTGGTTAATGTGATCGCGACTTTTGCGCGGCAAGTGGTGCCCCCCGGGGCGGAAGACCTCGTCCTCTCTCGTCTCCGCGAGCATTCGGCAAGACCGATTTCCGTCTCTGTCGTGGCGGTAATCATTTCTTTATGGGCCGGCTCGGGAGCAATGGTGACACTGATGGAAGGTTTTCAAGCGGCTTACCGAATTCCTTCCGGCCGCCCATTCCTGGAACAGAGAGCGATGGCGATTTTCCTGGTGCTGATTGCAGCCCTTCCAGCGATCGGTGCATCAGCGCTCATCCTGTTCGGCAATCGAATTGAATCGGCTTTCATCTACTGGATCGGAATTTCCGAACTAAGCGATCCGGTGGAATTAGCGTGGCGTGTTGGGCGTTACGTCCTGGCATTCGGTACGACCACTTTCGTAACAGGTCTGCTCTACTACTTTGGCCCCAATTATCGCCCCGAGCCAATTCGCCTCCGCCATCACGCGAGGTCACGATTCATGCGAGTCTGGCCGGGCGCTTTTCTGGCCACGATTCTCTGGATGGTGGCAACAATCGGTTTCGCCCTATACGTACATCACGCAAATTACAGGCAGTTCTACGGCAGCTTGGGAACAGTGATCGTGCTGCTCATCTGGCTTTACCTGATTGCCTGTATCGCTCTGATCGGGTGCGAGTATAACGCTGAGAAGGAGCGCGCCGATTCTCTTCCGACAATGCACTGAGATCGCACTTCTATACTGAGGTCGTGCCTTTCCAACTGGTAATCGACTACAAACCGCGCGGGGATCAGGCAACCGCGATCGAGCAACTCACGCGAGGCTTACTCGATGGCGAAAAACAGCAAGTCTTGCTCGGTGTCACAGGGTCCGGAAAAACCTTCACGATGGCCAAAATTATGGAGGCATGTGGTCGTCCTGCGCTGGTTCTAGCCCACAACAAAACGCTCGCGGCACAGCTCTATCAGGAATTCAAAAACTTCTTTCCGAAAAATGCTGTTGAATATTTCGTCAGCTATTACGATTACTACCAGCCAGAAGCTTACATTCCTTCCGGCGATATCTATATCGAGAAAGAAGCCACCATCAATGACGAGTTGGACAAACTCCGACTCTCGGCAACGCGCTCGCTCTTTGAGCGAAGGGACTGCGTCATCGTCGCAAGCGTCAGTTGTATATACGGCTTGGGCTCGCCGGAAGCGTATTACGGCATGCTCCTCATGTTGGAGAAAGGACAACACATCAACCGCAAAGAGCTGCTGCAAAAACTCGTGGAAATTCTTTACGATCGAAATGATCACGATTTCAGGCGGGGAACTTTCCGCGTTCGGGGGGATGTTGTCGAGCTCTATCCAACCTACGACGACAATGCTTACCGAATCGAAATGTGGGGGGATCAGATTGAATCCCTAAGTCAGATCGATCCGCTGCTCGGGCAGGTCAAACAAACGTATCTTCGGCTCCCTATTTATCCGAAGACTCACTACGTTATGGACACGCCCACCAGACAGCAGGCGATGCAGAGCATTGAGAACGAACTGCAATGGTGGCACAAGGAGCTGGAAGAGAAAGGCAAGCTGATTGAAGCACAGCGGCTCTACCAGCGGACCATGTTCGACCTCGAGATGATCAAGCAGATCGGGTTTTGCCACGGCATCGAAAATTATTCGCGTCATTTTTCAGGAAGGCTGCCGGGAGAGGCTCCGCCGACACTTCTTGACTATCTGCCGAACGATGCGCTTCTATTTATAGACGAAAGTCATCAGACCGTACCACAGCTGCAGGGTATGTATCATGGCGACAGGTCGCGGAAGGACATTCTGGTCGAGTACGGTTTTCGGCTGCCAAGCGCGCGCGACAACCGGCCGCTCACGTTTGAGGAATTTGAGAACCGGGTGGACCAGGTGATCTATGTTTCCGCGACACCGGGTCCCTACGAACTCACCAAATCGGCAGGTGTGATCGTCGAGCAGATTATCCGCCCCACCGGCTTGATAGATCCGGAAATCGAGATACGGCCAGTGAAGGGTCAGGTGGACGATCTCCTGAACGAAATCAGGTTGCGGGCAGAGCGAAACGAACGGGTTTTGGTGACCACGTTAACAAAACGCATGTCGGAAGACCTTGCCGAGTACTATTCCGAAGTCGGGGTGAGGTGTGCTTACCTTCACTCGGAAGTCAGCACCTTGGATCGTATTAAAATCCTGCGTGACCTGCGCCGCGGAGCGTATGATGTCTTGATCGGGGTGAACCTGTTACGCGAAGGCTTGGACTTGCCGGAGGTCTCTCTGGTCGCGATACTCGATGCGGACAAGGAGGGGTTTTTGAGATCGAGCGGTTCGTTGATCCAGACGATTGGACGTGCTGCGCGTAATGTAAACGGCAGGGCGATTCTCTACGGAAATGTGATCACGGACAGTATGAATCGTGCCATCAAGGAGACAGAACGCCGGCGTGCGATCCAGCGGGTTTACAACGAAGTGAACCAGATCACTCCGCAAAGCATCGTGAAGCCGATCGATATGAGCCTTGTTGCCGTGGCGGAAGCCGACTATGTGACGATTCCTCTGGATGACGAGCCAGATGCGGATATGGACTTGACCCCTAGCCAACGGGAGGCCTTGCTGGCGGATCTCCAATTGAAAATGAGAGAAGCGGCGAAGGCCTTTGAATTCGAGAAGGCGGCAAAATTACGGGATCGTATCAAGGGACTAAAGGCGAGTGAGGTTTATGAAAAACCAACGATCACTCGGGTTGGTGGTTGAGGGGAACGCAACATCATCGCTGGTTTTGAGGCTGAATGGTCTTACCGAGGATCTCGGTCCTGTTAAGGCCGGGTCGTTGCGCGTCGCGCGGCGGCTGTCAAATTACCTGCGGGCAGGATACGCCGTCGGGACCTATGAGGAATTGCAATCGGCCCGCTTGGTATTCCTTCGCATACCCGATGCGGCAACGCCTCGCATCGTGGGCGAACTGTGCGCGTCTGAACTCGTGCTGAAAGACATCTCATTCGTTTTGTGCGAAACCTGCTCGAGTAAGAATGTTTTGGCGCCGCTACAGACACGAGGGGCATCGACAGCGACTTTACTGCCCGTGCAGACACATCGAAGGAGCTGGTTTGTGCTGGAAGGGCAAGTAACTGCCGTTCGGCAAGTCAAGCGACTGCTGGAGCACTATAACGCCCGAGTTTTTGAACTCCGCCAAGGGACAAGAGCGCTCTACTTTGCCGCTCAACTGCTCGCGACTGCATTGCCGGTCCCGCTATTCATCGCCGCTCAGCAGGCTTTGAGAGCAGCGGGCATTTCAGGGAATCATCTGCACGATCTTCTGGAGGAGATGTCGCTTGAGATGTTCCGATCGTTTGCTAACGGTGTCCGCCCAGTGTTGCCGGCGGCCCGCACCGGATGTTCGCCCGAAACCTGCGAAGAGTACTTCAACGAACTAGGCTTACACTATCCTCAGATCTCGTCAGTGTTGTGCGAACACATTGCGTTGGCGACACGCCGTAAACGAGAGACATCGCAGGATAAAGATCCCCATGCCACACTCGGGTAGTAAATGAGGAAGCGTTTTCGATGGAAATTGAAGCGTCGGGAAATCGTGCTTGGCGAACGAACTCTGTTGATGGGAATCCTAAATGTCACGCCGGATTCCTTCTCCGACGGGGGCCATTATGCGAATCCGGACGCGGCGTTCGCGCGAGCAGTGGAGCTGGAAGAAGAGGGTGCCGATATTATCGATATCGGCGCCGAATCCACGCGTCCCGGTTCGCAACGAATCTCGGAAGCGGAGGAACTGCGCCGCCTGATCCCAGTTCTGAAGCGGCTCCGAGGCAAGCTTAATATTCCGATATCGGTCGATACTTACAAATCAGTCGTAGCCGAGAAAGCGCTGGATCACGGTGCGGAAATCATTAACGATCCCACCGGCCTTCTACTCGATCTCCAGGTTTCGCGAGTCGTCACAAAGTATGATGCTGGCCTGATCATCAACCATATGCGCGGAACACCCGAGACATGGGCAAAGCTGCCGCCGATGACAAATCTGATGAGATCGATTGTCATCGACCTGGAAGCGGCAGTTCACCGATCAAGACAAGCCGGCGTTCAGAAGCACCAACTCGTAGTCGATCCTGGTCTCGGTTTCGGTAAGCGGCGAGAGCAGAACGCGGAGATCATCGCCAATTTGAGGGCGCTCGCCACATTCGACCTGCCGGTGCTTATCGGACCCTCGCGAAAATCGTTCCTGAAGAAAGAAGGATCCGATATCGAACTGGCGACCGCAGCTGCAGTCACCGCGTCGATCCTTAATGGAAGTCATATCGTGCGCGTTCACAGCGTAAAGGCAATGAAAGACGTTGTGGAGATTGCAGATACCATCCGGCAAGCCGGTGAGGCGGAAACCGAATCGCCTACTGTTCAGGCTCGTTGGCACCGGCCGCAATAATGCGTTCCGCGCTGTCCTAACACTATGCGCCTGATCGGCAATCCGCATCGAAGGCAGGGCTTACCGGTCCGTCCGTAAACGGAGTGCAAACTCTGATAACTGCCCGGTTTACCGCGCGCGTCGACGTGACTGGAAATCGATGATCCGCGATGTTCAATGGCAGCCCACAGGACTTCGACGATTTTGCTGTGGAGCTCTTCTGCCCTTCTTCGGGAGATTCGGTTTGCAGGAGTACGAGGATGGATCCGAGCGGCAAAAAGGGCCTCGTCGGCGTAAATGTTTCCAATGCCGCAAACGAAACGTTGGTTGAGGAGGAGTGGCTTTATCGGGCTCTTGCGTGCTTTTAGACGTCCGAAGAAGGTCGGAAAGTCAAGTTGCAATGCGTCCGGTCCAACGCATGTAATTTCTGGAGGAGCTTTTTCAAAGAACTCTACGCGGCCGAACTGGCGCATATCGTTGTAAACCAGAGTTCCGTTATCAAGCTCAAATATTGCGCGCGAATACGTTCCGGGCTTAGCGTTCCAAAGCAGGTTGCCCGTCATTCCTAAATGGATGTAAAGAATGCCACGGTCCAAATCGATCAGGATCTGCTTGCCGTGTCGCCTCACAGCCGTTATGGTGCGGCCCACGAGGGCGCGCACAGTCTTGCGGTGGCTACCACGCGTGACGCGAAGCGAGGACAGTGTGACAGCTTCGATGCGCCGGCCAGTGATCTGGTCCGCAACGGAGCGGACAACGGTTTCAACTTCTGGAAGTTCAGGCAAGACGACTTTAGCGTAACTTAATGGATCGCGTCGAAGTGGCGAGCGTGATGGGATACACTCAGAAGAGATTCGGACTATAACTCAGGTTTCAGAGCACTCTGTTCCTGATCAGCAGGAAGGTCTCCGACAACCAAGGCCGGTCTGGTGTCGTATTTAGAGCCGAAGTAGCTCAGTTGGTAGAGCAACGGTTTCGTAAACCGTAGGTCACGAGTTCAAGTCTCGTCTTCGGCTCCAGTGTCCCCAAACTGCCGCTCTTCTACTCGTTGATGCGCCCACTTACGATACTCTCACCGCATCGCGATGATGCGGCGTTCTCTTTGTATCTGGCGCTTGGAAAATGGCGCCGGGCAGGCGCGAACCTTACTGTCCTGAATTTTTTCACCGTGAGCGCCTACGGAAAGAGTCCAGCAGGCAGCGGCGCGGAAATCATATCAGCTGTTCGGAGAACGGAGGACCGCCGGGTTCTCGCCCGCATCGACCGAAGTATTCGGGTTGTGGATTGCGATTTGCTGGACGCACCGTTGCGGCTCGGAGTGAATCCGAAGGAGGTTTTTCTTCCAGAGATACAGTGTCTGGCATCAGTCATTCAACCCCAAATTGAGGCACTCATCCGAGGCATTGCACATAACGATCTGTTAGTGATACCGCTCGGTGTGGGCGGCCATGTGGATCATCTCGCGATACATCTGACCGCCACATCCTTGCCTAACAAGCATCGTCTCGCTTTTTATGAGGATCTTCCATATGCAGCGTGGACATCCGACAGCATGCTTCGGCGGCGCGTACGAGAGACGGAGGCCAGGACTCGCGTCCAACTGAAGCCGGCAATCGTCCGCCAGAAGGGCGCGAGGTGGCCGAAACAATGTGTGATCGCTCAGTATCGATCTCAGACAACACGTGAAGAAGCGGCTTTGATTAGTAAGTTCTCGGTCAGGTACGGAGGTGGTGAGCGCCTTTGGATACCTAAATACAGCAGAGCATGGGCTTGGCTAGCCGGATGAGCGCTAAGTCACCTGACTGTCCAGAATTCGAGACCGAATAAGATGGATAGGAGCCCTGGGCTGTTTTTAAGGCGGAACACTAAGTGCTGGAGACCGCATGACCGGATTGCTGGGATCGACCGTTCTGGAATTGGCCATCGGAGTTGTTTTCGTATATCTACTACTTGCTGTCTGTTGTACGACCGTTAATGAGTGGATTTCTGGCCTCTTCAAAACCCGTCCGGCATTGCTCCGGCAAGGCATTGCGCAAATGCTCGGAAGCGGTGTAAATGACAGCTCTGCTGCCAAGCTCATCGCAGCTTTTTACAATCACCCGCTAGTCAAAGGATTGATGCGCGACGGGCAACACCCTTCGTATTTGCCGGCGCGTATTTTCGCGAAAGCCATTATGGATATTGCTACTCCCAACCAACCCGGTAGCATAACCTTCGATCAGCTCGAAACTGGGATTGAGCACGATTTGCCGGATGGCAGTCTGAAGGTGGCCCTCCTCGCGACGATTCAAAGCTCGGATCGGAATATTCAAAGCGCGCAACGGGCGATCGAGGCTTGGTATGACGACAGCATGGACCGAGTCTCGGGTTGGTACAAGCGAAGAACGCAAGTCTGGACTGTCGCGATCGCCGCTCTTCTTACAATTGCGACTAATGCCGATACAATTAACATCGCTCGGCGTCTGTGGGTCGAACCTGTTCTCCGCACTCGCTTTGTAGAATCCGCTAAAGCCGAGGCAGTCGGCACAACTCCGGCAAAGAATGCCGTCGCCGATCAGGCAACCCAAACACTTGGCCAGGTGATCGGATGGCAACACCTCGATAACGTGAGAGATCCTCGAGCCTGGCTTGAGCGGATTATCGGCTGGCTGCTCACAATCATTGCTGTGTCTCTTGGCGCGCCGTTCTGGTTTGACGTTCTGAATAAGTTCATGAACCTGCGCTCGGCGGGTAGATCGCCGGAAGAAGTTGGCAAGTCTTCCGGCAAGCCCGACCTGCCGCTCGTGAATCCATAAAAGAATTCCTCGTGTTTAGTAGTTTCTCTTTCGTCTAGCCTCGAGAGCGGCAGTAACGTCCCGATCTAATTGCGGGATTTTGCCGTTGTCGTGATAAGATCACCGCTGTTCTGAGCTGGACTTCAAAGGAGAAAACGGATGGGTTTTGGATTTCACAGTATCGAGCACGCGTTTGGAAGTGTCGCAAGAGACATCGTGAGAACTGCATCGATTTTTTCGCTGGTGGCTTCTCGAATCGAGAAAGACGCACCGGAAATAGAAGCGATCACGGGCAGTATTTATCCTCCCGCTGTTCTCATCGAACGAGCTGCCTTTGGCTTGCTCGGAGCCGCGGCGCAAGCGTCTACCAAAATCGGCGATGCGGCGGCGGCAAAAGGAATGAACATCCCGCTGGATGAGACCTCTATCAAACAGTTGCAGGGAATTGCAAAGTATCTTGAAAATCACCTGCAATCTGCGAAAGGCACGTCACTGATGGAATCTCCAGAAGACCCAAAGTCTAAAGCCTAAAGCGCTCCGCTTGGGGTACACGTATCCGAGGCGATGACTCTTTGCTCGGTTTGCGGCCTGGACTCGAGCTCTCATGAATCAGTTCGCTTGAAGAGGAAAGTCTTTGGCCGGTCGCAACAGTAACGGTTTTCGTGATCCGATCGTAGTGCTCGCACTTCTGCTGGTCATCAGCGTCATTGCCCTGATCGGATCGGCTGTTTTTGGTATTGACAGAGGCGTGCTGACCAACATGGCGGACCGGGAGTATGCGCGCGGGCTCATTACTTTCCTGTTCGCTCTTGTCACAATTGGCACAGCACTTGTGTTGATCGTTTCAGCTCTGGTTGGATCTGGCGACGAAATGAGCGAAAAGCAATTTCAACACGGAAAGGAGGTATTTTCGCTTCTTCTCGGTGTGTTTGGAACGATTGTGGGGTATTACTTCGGTTCAACCTTTCCGTCGAGCCCGCCTGTTCCGCTTCGCATTTCGGCGCTGGAAGTGCTTCCCAAAACGGCGGCTCCGGGGAGCGCAATCACGATAAGAGCATTGATAGCGGGGGGAACGCCACCGTACCACTACTCGATCGGCGCGGGACAGGCCAAGCCGGGCAGTGCCGTGAAGATGTCGGAGGATGGGTTGGTTACAGAACAATTAAAGCTTCCGGATCGTCTGGCTGAGAAGTTGTTCCAGGTGCAACTGACAGCAACCGATGCTCGAGGCCGGGAAGCGAATGTCATGGGTTCGGTTGGAATCGAAGAACAGCATGAAAGCCACTCTAAGAGCCCGGAGCGATGAGGTTGCACGACGCGATCTGCGAATTTGAAACATCAGCATCTCAGGAGGAAAACCAACATGAATCTGCAGCTCGGATCTCGCGGAAGCGATGTACGTCTGTTGGAGCGGAAGCTGAAGTCTTCTGATCTTTATACCGGTACGATCGATGGAATTTTCGGGGGTGGCGTTGAGAGTGCTGTCAAGGTGTTTCAGCAGCACCATGGATTGCAGCCGAACGGGATTGTGGACTGTGAAACGTGGAGTGCTCTCTTTCCGGGTACGGCGATCCCGCCATCACCGCTGCAGAATCGGCCCCTTCCGGAGCGATGTCTCGCCTTGACTGGATCCTTCGAAACCTCATCCGGGTTCCCCGAATGCTTTTCTGAATTGACCGGTGACTTTGACGGTGAAGGTATCAGTTTCGGGGTATTGCAATGGAACCTCGGGCAGGGTACATTGCAGCCACTACTGTCAAGCATGCTGAAGGAGGATCCGCAGACGATGTCAGAGATTTTCCAGGATCACTTGTCCGACCTTCAACATACCCTCGAATCGTCGCTTGATGGGCAGTTACAGTGGGCATTATCTATTCAGGATCCGCGCCGGAGTGAGATATTCGAGCCTTGGAACGGTCTTTTTCAGGCGTTGGGGCGGACGGCTTCATTTCAGATGCTTGAAGTCGACCACTCGGAGAGAATCTATGGACAGGCCCTCTCGTTATGCAACGAGTACGGCCTAGACACGGACCGGGGCGTCGCGTTACTCTTCGACATCTGCGTACAGAATGGCGGCATCGGGTCCGAAACGGGAGCTCGGATCCGCGCGGATTATGCGTCGATTTCCGACAACGACTCGGCTTCGGATATTCAGGTCGCACGGATGCAAGCTGTTGCGAATCGAGTCGCAGAGTGCTCCCGTCCGGAGTTTGTCGAGGACGTCCGCACGCGAAAGCTGACCATAGCTAACGGAACGGGGTCGGTCCACAACATATTCTACGATCTCGCCGGCCAGTTTTCGATAGACTTGTCATCTTTAGCACCTGCGCGCGATGAGGCGCCGGTGCGCCCATAGACTTTGAATCCAACATTCCGTAAATCAGGAGCGCACATGGAGTCCACTAGCAATATCGATCCCGCTGTTAGCAAGACGCACGACGCTCTCTTCTATACCTGGTTGCCGCTCGATCGCCTTGACCTTCCTTCCCGCATTCGGCCGGACATAACTTCTATTGCCGATCAGGTGCGGACCCAGATGCTCAGCGAACTGGTCGAGACTGGAGCCGTGGGCCTCGTCGAGTATATGACAGTTCCACAGAAACTACCCTTCTATGACGAACTCAAGCAGTCGAAAAATCCTGCAGTCCAGAAATTCCTTGCAACAGCCGGCGGGTATGGAGAACTAGCCCCGGAGGACGGAGTTTCAGTCGTCGGATCTTTCTTTGAGACCTCGCAGCAGGCAGCCGAGATGGCCATGGAAATCCGAGAGCTATACCTTTCCGGGATATGGGATCTTCCCCTGGCAGTGCCGCTCGCCCAGATTCAGATCCCGCAAACGTTTGTAGACGACGTTCAAATTTACTCGAAACGACATTATCCAGATATCCCGCCCAGCAGGCTTTCTTACAATGCCGCTTCTCATACCATCCAACATAAGGATGGCCCCATCGAATACCTGGTTGTGGGCAGCGGTCCCGGAGGAGCTACCGTCGCCCACGAACTGCGCAAAGCAGGAAAGCGCGTGGTTTTGATCGAACAAGGACCATTTGTGGTCTGGGGCTCGATGGACACGATGAGTTATCCGCAGCTGATGTTTGAACAGGACCGCGCGACGACGTCTGACAACGGCGTGCTGGTGCGCAGCGGCCAGACAATGGGAGGTGGCACGACCGTCAATATCGACCTCGCTTTTTCTCCGTTGGAGAGCACGATACAAGCCCGAGTCGATGAGTGGAGCGCGAAGGGTTTCATTGATGGACGATACTACACGCCCGAGCGCATCTCCGCTGCCTACCAATGGGTTCGGGAGGCAATCGGCACGCGCGCTGTGTCCGAGAGCGAACTGAATAGTGACAACCTTGCTCTTTGGAACGGCGCACTCGCGTTCGGGGTAAACCCCTCTCTATACCATCTAAATCGGTTTCCGACGAACCTGTCGCCATCGCCAGTTACGCAGAAACGAGATGCGGCAAGGGAGTTGATACTTCCGGCGATGCAGGAGCCCGGCAATCCTCTGAGTGTTATTCCGGACGCCCGAGTCGAAAAAGTTCGTTGCTCCGGTTCGGCCTCCGACGGCAGTGTTCGCGCCATCGGGGTCACCGTCACCGTGAATGCGCCGTGGACCGAATACGCGAATACCATCGTCGACCCTTGCCAACTCGGTATCCCACCAGAAACCGCTGTTTCCATTGACGCGGAAAATGTCATCTTATCTGCAGGAACCATTGGGACAACCCGTATTTTGCTGCAGAGCGGCCAAGATACACCTGCTCTATCAAATCATCTGATCGGCAAGGGTCTGATTATGCATCCTTCCGTGCCCCTGGTAGGTGTTTTTTCCAGACGGGTTAATCTGCTGGAGGGATTGGACAGTGCTACATTCCTGGACGCGTTTGGCGTAAAGCCGGGCTTCATATTTGAAACCATGTCGGGGCTCCCGGCTTATGGCGCTTTGCTGATTCCAGGCGACGGCAAGCAGGTTTTTGATAGCCTCAGCCAGTTCGACCAGTCTGCGGGATTCGGGGTCATGCTGGTGGACGACTCTTACGACGCAAACTGTGTGCGACTCGAAAAGGGGCAGGTAGTCATCGATTACTCGCTCACCGAGGACGACAAAAAGAGGTTTCGGATCGGTGTAGCTATTGCGATACGCATGATGTTCCTGGCGGGAGCTACCAAGGTGATAATCCCCTCAAACGAGAACTTCCTGGGAGCTGAAGATTTCAATCCTATGAAAGGCGTTTACTTGACGCAGATCGAGCAGGCCGAGCTGGTCGAGAAAAACTTGCAGTTTCTCCCGAATCGTACCCTCCTCACATCCGCCCATCTTCAGGCGACCAATAAGATAGGTAATTCTGCTTCCAGCTCAGTGGTCTCCACGAATCAACGCGTGTGGAATGCCGTCAACTCTCAAGAAATACCGAACCTTTACGTAGCCGATAGCAGTATTTTCCCAACTTCCGTGGGCGCCAATCCCATGCAGTCGATCTACACATTCTCCAAGATTTTCTCGGAACGCCTCATTCATGGAATGAATCACGACCGACCTCTCGAGTGGAAGATAGAGGCTCCCAAAGCGGTCGAGCCGCTCGTCATGGCTCTGGTAGAAAAGTGAGATGTGTTCATAGCGTAAGCGGAGGCAGCAGTGATTCTTCTCCGGCTTCCTCGAGAAGCACGCGGGAATGCTTACTCGCGTGAAACAAGCTGCGGTTTGATTTTGGATTGGCTATGGCGTTTAGCTCGGTGCGGTAGTCTTCATCCCGCTGATACACTCGACCCCAAAGGTTTTCCGTTCGGGAGACTTCGCCTGCTCGGTAGGAGCAAGCCACTAAATCGAGATGCCCCCAATCCAGATCGCGGAGCCGGCAGGCACGAATCGTTCTAATCTCAATTGCAGCAGAGGCATAGCGGGCGGAAAGCGCTTCCTCGAATAGCGCGGGTGAATACCCCATCGCGGCGCTTTCACCAATAGTTTCCCGGCGCGGCTTGAGCGGGAGCCTCTCTAGGAATTCAGCAATTCGGCGTACTGCACCAAACTGCCCGTTATGCAGCGACCTGATCCGCCGGCGAGAGGTTTGCATTAGCCGTACCGCATTCTCAACGGTAGCGTTCAAAGTTTGAGCTGATGGCCAATCCCTCAGATCGACGGGGTGCACGAAGGAAGCCGCTTGCTTCGGAAGCAAAAACAGAGGGGCACATCCGAGATAATGCACGCCCATGAACGGACTGCCCAAGGAAAGGCACTCCGAAATCTGCATGAACCCACATTTCCCAATCACAAGTCCCGACAGTTTGAGCAACCCGAACAGAAGATTATCTCCGGGCGGCCGCAAGACTGTCAGGGAATAATTGATGCGATCAGTCTCAATCAGACGCCGCTGGCAAGCTTCAGGGTCAGGCGAAAGAAACACCGCCGTGAGTGCAGTCTTCTTAAACTCGCGGCGTTTCGCCAGCGCAGGAAGTATACCTGAGGCGAGTTCTTCGGCCTTGCGATCATAGCCCAGTACGGTAATCAGTGGGCGTCGGGCAGCATCGATTCTCGAAAGGAATCGAATCGCCTCGCGCTCGTCTCCATCGATATAAGGCGGAGCAGCGCAGTAGAAAGGCGGCGGACTAGACATCTGGAAGGAACTCGGGCCGCTAAGGACCACTGCGTCGGCCATGGGCCCATGCCCTTCGACAAATTGGCGCGCGCGTTCCGGACCATATGCGTTATCCAAAATGATCAGCGGAACCCCAGCACCCACCGCCCACAGAGATGCCTCCACCAGGAGGCCGGCCAGCGGCGCTTCACCGGCGACAACCATATCGACCTTCAGTCGTCTCAGTACGAGACGACAGTACGCCCGGCGCAATGCGACCGGAACATCGTAAACGATTCTTGATGGCAGGTCCAGAAAGTGCAGGCGCGCTTCCGCTTGGAGCACCAGCTCGTCCTGGTAGCTCTTCCGCTCCGGACATAGGATCCAGACCTCGTGGCCTCGTTTCTCCATCTCCAAACCAAGGCGGAGACAGCGTTTGTACACTCCGATCAGCGAATTACCGTTGACGTCGTCAATCAGACAATACGCGGCGAATAGTATGCGCATCTAAGCTAGATCCGGCAAAAGGCTAGGACCAGTGTTACTCACCGGAATGTTATTCTGGCATCTCATTTGAAATGGCGCAATTTACGCGTTGCATTCAGCATCTCGGATACGCGCACAGAACTCGGGGGGACGGATGGGCTCTCGTGGGTCAGGATGGTGGTCAATCCATTGATCTCGGAGACAGCAGTTTATTTGTCTTTTCCGACACTCTACTCGCTCGGGCGGAAACTGACACCGAGCCGTTCCCAGCGAACTTCAACCGCGACAACGCCCGCTTCTTGGCAAATTGTGCCGCCGTCTCCAAGCAGCGTGACTTCGTACAAGCTCATAACACCCTCGAATATTACTCACAAGGCTGGCCCTGCGAAATCCTTCCCTGCACGCCCGCCGAAAGGCTGAGCGGTCAGAGATTCTGGCCGGAACATGGCCTGCTTCTCAACGGAAGCGTGTATCTGTTCTACATCGGAGTGCGGCAATTCGATCCCGCTTCCACATGGGGCTTTCAAGGTACCGGTTCCGGAATCGCCAGGTTTGACCCACGAACCGGCGAATGTGAGCGGCTGCGCTCCTCCGGCAGCTGGCGGTTCTGGCCAGTGAACTGGGACGACTGCCACTGCGGCGTGCAGGTGCTTCGCGAAGGTGACATTGTGTACGTTTTCTTGAGCCGGCGTCGTGGTCCGTTCAGCTACGCAATGCTGGCACGGGTTCCGATCACTGGCCTTTCGGATATCAATCAGTACGAATACCTCAAATCTGACGAACCTTACTGGTCAGCGCGATTCGAGGATAGCTGCGATCTGACTGTTGCCGCTAACGAATTTTCGGTGTCGTTCAATTGCTATTTGGAGCGTTACCTGATGACATATGTGGATCCGTATTCTAAGCAGCTATCGCTGAAAACTGCTCAGTTCCCGTGGGGCCCATACACTGAGGCGGAAGTCAGCACCGTGCTTCCTCATCGCCAGAGCTCGGGGATCGTTTCTCTCGGATTCGAACATCCACAATTTGCCCAGGACCGAGGTAAAACCGTGTTCATCTCATATTGCCAGCCAAACTTCACACAGAACTTTCTGCTTGCGGTGAGCTTTGTTTAGACCCCGCTCAGCAATTGTTTGAAAACGTCATCCCAGCGTCCAGCGATGTTGTGCCAGGAGTACTCGTCTTTGGCGGCGTTGGCGTACCCCGAGCGGGCGATCTCGCGCCGCAGGTCAGGTTGTCGATAGAGGGCTTCGAGAGCTTGGGCGACAGAATCCGCGGTTACGGTTTGGCCGGCGAGCTGCCGGGTTTGCCGGTTGCCTTCACTAACCGGCTCGAGCATCAACGCAGTTGCAGTTGACCACAATTCAGCGCAGGCGCTGTGGCGTGGGACAATTTGCGCCCCGCCGGTAGCGGCATGTTCGAAGCTGATCAGGCCCCAGCCCTCTTTCTCTGAAGTATTCACTCCCACATCGCACGCCGCATAGATCAGATTGAGATCTATGCTCGAGATCGTAGGATGGGGATCGCCGGTCGTCGTGCAAAGCGTTCTCTCGCGAATTCCAAGCCTGTCCACGAGAGGTGTAACGCCCGGCTCCCTTGGACGGCTACCCATGTGCAAGTACAACTTTACATTTGATGGCTTTCCTCTTGCGAATAGAGCAAATCCGTCTAAGAAAATGTCGATGCGTTTGAAGGGCTGATTTCGATTTGCGTTGAGCACGATGAAGGCATCCTGCGATGCAGGTTGATCGGCGAAGAGAAGCTCGCGAGCTCTCTGCCGTGAGCTGCGGAAATCATCTTCCGGTCCGCCCGTCAGTGGCCGAAATATTTGGCGGTCCACCCCATGTGGAATGGCCTCGAGTCGTGGCAACCGGGAGGTTGTCCGAAGTCGACCGAACGAGCGAGATACTGCATTTCGCCCGAATTCGGTAAAAGCCACAAAGCAGTCCAAACCGGCCAGATAGTTCGCCAGCTCCTGGGAGATGGCGGCTTCGCTATCGACCGCTCCGTAGAAGATGCTGTGAAACGAACGCTCACCCAGAAGTACCGGTGCAAGCCTCGCGCACACCCAGGGCTCGTCCACTACGACTACGATCTGAGGCCGAACACGCTCCACAACTTCGCTGAGCGTGTCCGGTGAGTGCAGCGCTCGCCTATTGTAGTGCGGGGTCCATCCAAGATCTGTCCCATCTACTTCGGCCCGAGCGAGGTTTATGGCAAAGTGGTGAAGATTGTACCCATCTGGCAGTTCGCGCAGAATGCTATGAATGACACGTGAAAATCCGTTCGGCAGACATGCATGGCCGACGAACAAAATGACCGGACCCGATCCTCCAGCTACCCTGAGCGGCCTGGTTATGTCGTTCAAATGAGATGCTACACAACGCTAAGTGATGAATTGTTGAATGGGTAGAGATTATTGCCTTTAAGGTAATCATCCACTTCGCCGGTTACAAGCTTCGAGAACTGCGCAAGTTCCACCTGCGAGCCTAATTCGTTATTCGCATTGGTCAGAATGGTGTCGAGGCTCTGCTGGGAATTGAACAATTCCTGAGCAAGATTATTGAACGTCTTTTGGTTTCCGGCACTGGTGATGGAGATGCTGACATCAATGTTCGGCATGTTCTTGTTATTGGGCATACCGGGAACGGTCAGGACTACAGACTGCGCGACGAGGGTGAGAACTCCCGGTGATAACTGCGTAATTTTGAAAACGATCGTCATCGAGCAGCTGGGCTGGCCGACGGGGGGCGGGTACTTAGGATTGGGTATGATCGCTTTGAAAGTTCCGAGCCCCTGGTAGGGCGCAGCGGTGTTTGCCAGGCAAGTACTTTGATCCGCGCTACAACAGCAATTCAAATTGAGCGTGAAATTTCCAGTCACTGTCAAGGGCGTGTAAGGACTGATCGTGGAAAAGTCCATCACCTGTGTGATTGTGACGGCGTCGGACGCAACGGTCGGCCTCTCACTCTGAACGGCGGACATACCCTGGATCTGAATGCTGCTTAGAATTAGCTGTGGTGTACTGGCTGGATTTGCAATGTAGTAGTCGTTGGAAGAAGCGCAAGGATACGTATTGGCGTTATCGGCGATATCACCGCAGGCCGTGCTTACGAGCTGCATGGCGTTGGAGTCACTCATGGACCAGGTCCACTGATTGCTGATGTTGTAGGGATCGTATCCATTATTTTTGATAAAGCTGGAAAGATTGTACTTTTGAGACGGATCGTTGAGTATCGGATACAACTTATCCAGCATCTCCTGGATGGTCTGCTGATCCGAGGAGTCATCGAGAAGCTCAGCCATTAGTTACCTTTCTATTGGATCGTAGTTTGCCTGCTAGGTCCGTAAAGCAGTCAGAAGCTCAGGGTAACTGAGATCCCGGTATTTCTCGAGCTCCGTCGAAACCTCGGTAGCGGAAGCCTTAAATTCCGGGCTTCCGGCAGGAGTGGAGGCCTGGATCAAGTCAATCACAAATGGAAGAGGATGGCCTGCCGCCAGGGCCGGATGCTGCCTGCGCGAGGTCAGAAGTTCGCGACAACGCGCCCCCTCCTGGGTGTTTGATTTACAAATCTTCTCCAACTCCGGCCGCTGCAGGTAGTAGTGGTACAGCAGGTTTTGACCTTTCGGTGATTCCGTGAAATCTACCAGGAAGGCAGGTGTACGCGCGAGAGATGCACTAGAACCCGCGGACATAGCATCATTGGCGACCTCTGTTGCGCATTGCTCAATGGCGTTTACTGCGTCAGAGACGAGCTGGGCCGCTTCCTGGTAGGCGTAGTTAAAGACCTGCTGGATCGTTTGGACGACTTTGTCGAATACCCACTCGGCGAGCTCAAGAATCTCCTTCCCGAGCCACAAAAGCAACTTCGCCAGTTGTGCCGCGTCGGCAAAAATTGCTTGCAGGATCTTGCCCGGCTGAGACAAGACATAGCTGACAATCCACGAACCGAAGTCTTCAAAAGCATTAGCGATGGTGTTGAAGTCAAGTTCCACATCGAAGGAGAAATCGATAGGACCCCATGAAAAATCAAGGTCGAAACGGACGTAAGGCGCCGATCCGGGCATCCATCCGTCCTGGCAGGGCGCAGCCTGGGGAACAATAGTGCCCAATGCCGCGCAAAGAGAGATCTGCGGCAACGGAATCGTAAACTGAGGGATAACTCCCCAAGGGCCGAGCGTGATGTTGGGCGGAGTGAACGCCGTTGAGATCGATGCTGCGAAGTCGTTACTGGCCGGGATGAACTCCACATGCAGCTTCTCACTGAATATAGTGGAAACATCCAAAGCGAGATCCAGTTCGAAGCTGCTGCTCGAAGCTTGAGCAACGATGGATTCACTAATCAGGCCTAGCAGACTGACCTTCGCGTTGATATAGAAGTAATATCCGGCGCCTGCGTTACTCCCGCAGAACCCTGAACCTGATGTATCTATACAAGCTGATGGCCCGAGATTGCCCGTCGAATCCGAAAGGGTCAAGACGTTCAAGCCCGCGACCGTGATCTTGATCGCACCATTGTTATCGCTGATGGTGCCTTTAGCCTTGACCGCAACGTTCGGGCTGGTAATCAGTGAAAAGGCGAAATCGAGATCGTAACCGAAAAAGCTGATATCTCCGGTAACACCGATTCCCGGATAATACTGCTGGTTATCGATCATGACGTCTTCGGCGACTGCGTAGAACTCGAGTTCTTTGAAGCCGATCTGATTTAGCAGGGGAACGTTATCGAAATTCATCCCCAGGAAATCTGTTGCGAGTTCCGCAAGCGTAACCGTCGCTCCTTGGTTATTGGGGCTCAGTTGAGCGAGTACAAATGTCGGCACCTCAAAATCGGTGATACCGCCGGCAAGCTCCAGAGTAACGGCGTTTGGCCCGGTTCCGATTCCGATTTGGCCGCCCAGAGCCAGCGTTATCCCGTCGTCAGAAAGAGAAAAGCCAAGCGAAAAACTCTCTACGGTCAGATTTTGGATACCAAAAGGGTGTGCCCACGATCCGCTTAACGTGGCGACGATAGATCCTTCCAGCGAGGGGCTCGTCCCGTAGACAAACTTGACGTTTCCCTGCATCGCGACGCTCTGTGTGCCATCGTTGAATCCGGCAGTTACACTGAGCGAAATAGTGCCAGAGTCGGCGGAGGTAGATTGCCAGACGAGGGCGAGAGTCTCAAGTTGGAAGGAATTGTTTTTAGTAGATTCGACTAGTTCTGCAGTAACGCTGGCCTGTGACACTCCGCCGGATGGTATGTTCGCGAGTAAGTCCAGTGTCGTTCCCGAAGGAAGAATGCTGCTGATCGGCGCTAAACTGCCGGTCAAAGTAATAGAGGCCAGGAACGTAAGTCCGGGACCGATCTGGTCGGGAAGATAAGGTAAATTGAGCGTCTTAAACGCGCTCAAGTCGGTTTCGGTGATGGTAGAAAAGAAAGCACCGGCCTCACCACTGAATGAGAGATTCTGGAGTACCGGCCAATGCGCGAACGGAGTCCAATTACCGCTGCCGCTGGTTACAATGAATCCACCCAGGAAGCCGAGCGTGGTACCGTCATAACTCACTTCTAGTAAGCCGGTGCCGAGCGGACTGCCCTCGAAGCTGGTTGTCGCGGAAACGGACAGGCTGAAAGATGTTGCACCGGGGTTCACCGAGAGGCTTGCGGTACCCGCAGAGAGCGTCAGCTGATTGAACGGGAATTCATTGAGTGCTGAGGGCCACGCACTTGAGAGCGGAATAGCGCTCTGAATTGACCCGGTGAGGGCCAAGGTTGCCGCGCTATCGGAAGCTGTGAAGGTTAGCGAGACCTGAAACTGTTGGAGCAACGGCGCGGCAGAGCCCGTTCCTGAGATTGTCGCTGTCGTCGATGTACCCTTCAGGCTGTAGGTCGCCCCATCGACTTGTATCGATCCTGAGAAGATGTTCGCAACCGCCGTTCCTATGGCGGCGCCGAACGCATTCGCAATCGCCGGAGTTATGTTGATCGCCGTATTGTTGTTGATCTCAAAGCTCTGTAGAGTTCCAAGAATGTCTACGCTCACAAGATTCGCCCTCCTTCAGGCTGATTGATGATGAATAGCCTACCTGGCGACAGGGCCAAGTTTTTCACCCGCAGCCAATGTGAGCATGCGGCTCAAATAGCCTAGGAACGCCGGGCCGTTTAGAGCAGAAATCACCTTCTTGCCCAGCACTGCTTTTAAGAAATCCGCTTTCTCGAGAGCTGTTTGAAGTTCATTGTGAAGCGTGCCCGGAAATGCACCAAGTTTGACGTCCACCATCGGAGTTGGCCCACTCAGATCGGTGCATTCAACTGTGATCTCACCCTTAGCGTCTTCCCGTACACTCCCGGAAACCGTCAACGGTCCTGCTTCGAAATAAGAGCGATACTGCCCCTCTATGGGGCGGCTCGTCTGCTCGCGGATAAGCACGCCCCGCTGTACGTCATCCTCCTCTTTCACGATCGCGTCCACAATCGGTTGAGTCTTCTCTAGAATCTCTTTCTGCCACGGCTCCACTTTCCGTGGCGCAATCGCTAACATAGCCATCGGTGAACTACTAGGCGGTGGCGTTGTGCTCACAGTCGTAAGTACCTGCTGCACAGTTGGCGGCGGAGAAGATGCCGGTTGTGCGTAATTGTTATAAAACGATGAAACCGCGTTTGACGCGTTCGTGTTGCCCTGTTTATGAACGAGAATCGCTAAGTAATTCTGCATTGTGAAGGCATGCAGATTGTAATCCGTGTCCTGATTGACGGGGACAGTGTTGACATTTCCAGGCTGGGCGGCGGTGGACGTTTGATTCGCGAAGTCTTGGGTCGTTTTACCATTTGTCTTGTATGTTGCCCACTGGTTGGCGAACGCGCTGTTCTGAAAAGCTTGCACGTAGGCGTCGTTGTAGTCGTAGTACGTTCCGATCATGAATCGGCCGCTACCGTTGGACATGTTAATCAGTTGCTGTTGATAGCTCTGCGCAAGAGTGATATTGGGATCATCATCAACATCAAGCGCTCCAAGGGAAGGCCCGCTCAGAACGTTGACAGCCTCTTTGATCGCTGAACCAGTAGCGCGTCCGCGTTTCACAACGTAGTCTCCGGCGCATTTCAGCTCGGAGAAGCGTATCTTTGCTGAGAACGTGCCCTGTCCGGCCTGATATTCGAAGCCGGCGTTTTCCATTTTGTAAAACTGCGAAACCTGGTTCTTAACGAAGTCGACTGATACAATCCCCCAGGGTTCGCGATTCAGTATGACGATCGAACCCGTTCGCGGAAAACTCACCGGCTCCAAAGGGCGAAACCAGATCAGACCCACTCTTTTGCCAGCTTGGACGGCGGTGCGCAGGTCATAAGGCGTATCCAGCTTCCATAAAGCATTCCAAGCAGCGGTCAAACTCTCCGATGAAAGGGCCATTAGTCCTCCGAGCAGATTTGCACGGCAGAATGAAAACCGAGCCTACCGATTATTTCAAGAGCCGCCAATCGTTGCAACTAAAAAATGAGGGCAGATCGCAGTCGAGTTATATTTGCCAAGATGAAAATCGCCATGCTAGTTACTCAACACCGGGGAGCAGCCCTGATTGACTGACCCCATTCGAGACGCCCGAGATCTGATCCGGCCCGATTTGCTATGCTTCGAGCGAGTTTTAGAAGAAGCGCTTGCACCCCAGGCCGAGTACCTGACAGCAACCGAGTACGAAACCTACAGGCGCGGCAAAAAGCTTCGGCCCTTGATACTTCTTTTGAGTGCTCGTCTGACTGCCAACGGATCTGTAAGCGAACTTCCAGAGAAGGTGATCAAAGCAGCGGTCTCCCTGGAAATGCTCCACGTCGCCACACTGATTCATGACGACATTGTGGACGTGGCAGCCACGCGGCGTGGTCTGGAGACCGTTTATTCAGCGCGAGGAACTGAGATGGCGGTCCTGATCGGAGATCTTCAATTCATCCAGGCAATTCGCTGTTTTGTCGATGGCATCAATGTTCAGGAGGACATGCATCTGGTGCGCATGGTGTTGGATACCGGCTTCAAAATCTGTTGCGGTGAGCTCGATGACATCATGACCGACTCTTCGCTTTCTCCCGAACTACTCGAGGCACGGTATTTCAAGACCGTTGCGCGAAAGACCGGGAGCCTCTTCGGACTTGCGTGCGAATCCGGGGCTAGTCTGATGGGTGCCGGCAAGCAGGCGTGTTTCTTTCTGGGCAGGTTCGGCCGCTCTTTCGGAACCGCCTTTCAAATCATGGATGATATCTTCGACCTGGTGCGTCCTGCTGAACTTTCCGGCAAGGCGCGCGGCGCGGATCTCGAACAAGGCAGGATTACGCTCCCCGTGATCTATGCGTTGGACGAAATGCCCGAGGATCACCCGGTGCGGCGCCTGATCAAGCGCGAGCCAGTTGCGCCGGAGGAAGTGCAAGCTGCGGCTGAAGCGATAACGTTATCAAGCGGCATGTTACGTGCCTATTCGAAGGCCCGGCAAACAGCGCTTGAAGCTGACGACTTTTTAACTCAATTTCAACCATCACCATACCGTGAAGCGCTATCGTCAATTGCTCAATACGTTGTCAACCGCGGATTCATGAATCCGGAGTCTTGAGCGGTCTGGCAAGAATTGCTAATTCGCCAGCTTCATCGCCGCCCAGCCTGCGAAAGAGGCGCATCCACCGCGTCTGATCCTCCTCTACTAGAGGAGGATACTTGATTTGCATAACGGACTCATAGCCGCTCTCACGCAGCAGCGAGAGAAAAGATTGCTCAGAAAAGAGATGATAGCGCGCGATCGGATTCACAGCGCTCCATTGTTTGCCAAAACTTCGGAACTGTAACGAGTTGATATCCGAAACTGTGAAGAACAGAAGACCTTCCGGACTGAGCGCGGAATGCAATCGATCGAGAAGTGTTCTTGGTTCCGGTGTTTGCTCCAGTATGTTGAGAGCGACAATCACGTCGAAAGGTGCCCAAGGCAGTGGCTCCGTTTCGATGTAGCTGTTCGCCAGCCGATCGCCGAAAAGCGGTCTGAGCGATTCGCCTCCACCGGCGCCGTAGACCTGGAACCCCACGCCTCGCGCCAGCCGCGGCATCGGGCCGGGTTGAAGCCGGAGCTCAAGCATGCGAGGGCCAGCCGCTCGTCGCCGGAGCAGCCGGCACACATACTCTCCGTGCACTGTTTCGTTAATCGGAAACGCAACAGGAATCTCAGCGAGTTCGCGCCACACCTGTTTTCTTATCTCGTCACAAAGCCGCGGGTTCACATAGACATGAGTGCAACCCGCGCACTGCACATATTGAAAGCCCTGTTTCCTGAAAAGAGGTTCGAACGCTTTGCTTTCACAAACGGGGCAACGTGTGGCTTCGATTGCGCCGAGGCCGAAATTTCCAATCACGTCCTCAATGCTTGACTGCCAGGTCAGCTCCAGCGCAACCTGCGTTTTTTCCGGTGCAGCGTTCTCCTTGCGCCGGAAGTAACCGACGTGGCAAGCTTCGTCGTGACTCTGCGCCAATTTCGCGAGCGCAATTGAGCGATCCGGTTCGGGTAATACGCAAGCTTTGGCGCCCAATTGGATCAGAGCGTGACCGAGCCGCCTTTCGGCTTCTTCGTTAGCGGCCGCATTGCTGAGCCCGCAGAGCGACACAAAGTTGGGGCGCCCCTGCTTGATGTCCCGCGCATAATCCTGCACATCGTTGAGCTTTTGAGCCATCGCGTAGTAATCGCTCAGGAACGGATACAGAGGCGAGCGGAATTCTGGGTCCAGGGCAAAGTACAGGATCCGCCAGTAGTCAACGTTCTTGAGACGGATTAAACGCTCGTAGAACTCTTCCGTCCAGGACCCCGACCCGCTATGTTCCATCAAGGTTCCTGTTAGGACGCGCTTCATAGAATCCAACACCACACTTAAGGGCCGTTTGATCTGAGAAAGACCTTCGAAATACAGGAGCGTAGCAATGATGACAGTCAGGCCCTCTGCCGCGGACTGCATGCCCGGTTCCGCCGCGACATTGGCGAGCAGCGTTTCACGCCGCCCGCGATATAGAAAATGGCGATCGATGAAATCGTCGAGCACGCGACAGGCGAAGTAGATTAGAGCGCAGCCGGCCAGATCTTCTCTAAAACGGCAAGGCTCGGGGCGCACTGACAAGGCGATATAAGGAAGATCCCAGAGGGTCCACTGCAGCCAATCGAGGTAATTAGATGTCTTGTCAATGAGGCCCTCACAAAGCGCATTGTCAAAGGAGATTTCCTTGACTTCGCTTCGCAGGCGCTCAATCCCGTTGTGCACCGCCGCCCTGATTTCGCCACGGTACGAAGCAAGGTCTTCCGAATTATCAGAATTGATGCGCTCCGCAGCCTTGGTGGCGAGAGAGTGCTGGGCGTCCAATTCCGCTAGGAGGACATCGCGTTCGGCTTCACTCAAGTCGCTGTCCTGCAATTCGCATCGAAGCGCGTGTCACGTTAGAAACCGCGAGAGCGATCGTCGCGCCTGGGCATCGAATTTTGTTTTTCAACCCAAATTCAGCCTCGCCGTGGATCGGAGCTGTTACTGTCCTGCGAAACATCTCTGCCAGAAGTGGGCCTGTGTAGCCTAAATCCAACAACGAAGAAAAATGAAGTGCCATTTCGGAACGATCATCGAACATCGCCGCACTCAATTTCGAATTGAGAATGCGTGGAACGATCAGTTCTGCCATCTCAGTCTGTCCAGGCAGCCGCGCCCCGTTCCATGCGCGACCGACAGAATACCAGAACATTGTGTCCTGGCTCTCGTTTCGACAGTCATCCCAAACCGCTGCGCTGAGCTCACGCGTTTCTGCTCCGAGAGCGCTCAACAAACGTAACATCTGCGCGCGCGCAACTCCATCCGAAGGTCCTGCCGAGAACCAGCGGTCCAGTACGCTGAGGCGCCTGTATGTACCTCGGTCTCGTGTTGAACCTGGGCTCGAGAGCGCCAATGCGGCACACGCCGTAGTAGACGGGTCGGGTAAAGACGATGAATTCCGGCCTGCCTTGCGCCAGGTTCCGTCGGCCTCCTCTTCCCACGCCAGATATGTACGAAGCCTCCAGCGCAGCGTGCATACGGTCGCCGAAATCACGCGGTATTTGGCCGGCGAGAACAGGTCAACCACGCTCGTTTCGAAGACATTGGAACCGGCATCAAGAAAGCTCAGCGCATCGTAAGTTACTGCGGACCACAACGGGCACGGGAAATAGCACGAAACTCCCTGTTGATCGCTTGTGTAACCGGCGATTTCGCCGGTAATCAACTGCTCGCGCTGGAGGACACGAAGACTGGATTCGACGAAGCTGGAGATCGACATCGCTATCCAGCCTTCGTCCTTCCATTCGGCTCCAGCAGAAGATATTTCTGGAGGTTCGAATTCAACCAGTCGTTGAAGCGGCTAGCGACGTGGTTTCGGCTCTGTGGCGTATCGCGGTTCGGGAAAGGTGCCCACAAACTCTGGTAATTGTGATCAGACAGCAACACGGAATACTGCTCCGGCCAACTGTGGATCACTTTCAGTACGTCCGCGTACCCATTCGAAAACAACTCCCAAAGGTCCTGAAGATCTTCCCACGATGCTCCCGATCCCAGAGCTCTCCCGAGATTCGAGGAGGACTCTCGCAAACTGCGGCATTCTCGGCTCTCCCGTGGCGTAAACATGCTCGTGGTTCTCGTGTCTGCCGCATACTCGCGCAAGAGCATTCGAATCGTTCCGGCGATCTCGGCCGCCGTAGCCTCCGCCGGCAAATAGAAGTTCGTAGGGCAGGGCACTCGCCAATTCTTCGCTCCGGCGCGTGCAATCACAAAAGTCAGACGACCAAACAAAGGGGCGGCATGTGCGGGAAAAGAATCCGCCGTGATAACCATGTCGGCGTCCCGGAAGCAACACACTATGTCGGCTAGGGAAACGTTACGGCTCGTGTGGCACTGCGCTACCCGGCAAAGTACATTCGGATGACTCGACATTCGTGTACTCCGGCTCAGCGCAGTGGCGAAGGCTTCGCTCTCCGGACTGGCGCCCGTATCGATTACAATTCGAACGCGGCGAGAAATCTCGGCCGGCAGCATCTGGGTCAGCAACTGGCTCCAGTAGCGCTCTGAAGGGTCCTCTTTAGAGGTGAACGGACTTACGGCAATTCTAAAATCCGCTGTGACTTCGTGCTGTTGTGCATCTTCCTGGAAAATTTGATTTCTAGCCGGCAGCCCCTTGGCCACGCCAAGCCACAGCATCATCTGACCAAGGCAGTCATAGAAGTTGTTGAAATAGGGCTCAAGAGGTGCAATGCGGAACACCTCTCGCTTTTCGTTGTCGAGTACGGATAGCGAACGGCCTCCCAAAGACAGCTCTATATATCGTCTTATCTCGGCTCGCAAGCGATAGCCGGTAGGAAATCGGGCGGCTCGAAATCCACTAGAACTACCAGGTCGTAACCGCCATCCCGATTACGGAGCGCGCTTAAGAGCTCGACCGCGTTCGAGTAGTTCTCGATCGATTGCACGCATCTGACGCAATCCCAGAGCCCCTCATAATTCGAGAGAACTGTAATTTCAGCCTGCGGCATGAGGCGCGCCAGACACGATGGGACAAGGAATGTGATAATTTCGTCGCCGATTCCGATGCCGGGACCCAAGACAAGCAAACAGCGACGCACCGGTTTCCAGAACTCCTCCGGTACAGCTTCAGACGCGACGACGATATCCCGCGGTAAAGCTTCAGTCGTACGCTTCCTTAGGAGCTGCTGAATTGCAGACCCATGCCGAAACAGGTTCGCCGCCGTCAATCCGATTAAGCGAGAAACGATCTCGTCTAACTCCGAATCCTCGCGATTCTGCAGAAGCGGCGCAAGGCTCTTCAGACTGTGGAGTCTCTTGTCAAGAAAGCCCGTATTGCTCGCGCTGATGGGCCGTCTGCTTAGAAAGAACAGATAGCGTGACAACAACGTCAACGGCAGGAGTAAGTCGGGCGCCTGCGCCTTCTTGGCAGTGAGCATCGCCTAATCGACTGGGCTCAAAGCTCCAATCTTCCAGCCGCCGCGCGGAGTCTCCCGCAGAACCACTAAGCGCCGAAGCAGCTCCGTGTTTTGGCCCTCTGCCGAAGAACCCGTCTTGTCTATCTGAACCACCGTGTGAATCAGAATGCCTTCCGGATGAAAAATCGGGTCGGGCACCTCGGCGAGGGTGATACTGACCTTCGCGGAGCGCCAGCGGTCGAAGGCAGCTTCCAGCTGAAGGCACAGGGCATTTCGATCTACTTCGTGCCCGGCTTCGAAAGTGTGATAGTCCGCCGCGACGCACGCCATGGCCTGGCTAATGTCTAAGCGCTCAATAGCGTGCACGAATTCGAAGAGACAATCTACTGCCGCATTCGCCGAATTCATGTCCCATTCGTCTGCGATCGGCATTCGACTGCGGATCAGGCCGCTTTGAGCCGCATCGCCTGCGGATGTTCCGAAATACTTGTCCCAAGTTTGTTCAATGCCGCCCGCTTTCTCCGGCATCCATGCCAGGAGCAGATCAGTCGCGCTAGTCAAAAAAGGATGTGGCTCGGATCGGTGCCAGTCGTCGAGCCACTCCGTAGGTTCTTCGGAAGTTTCGTCATCCGGTGCTCGCATGTGAGCTTAGAATCTATCATGTGGAACACTTGTGCGCCTTCTTTTCCTGACCGCTGACTATGCAGAAAAGCGAACATGGTCCGGAATCGGCGTAGCCGCTTCAAATCAGGCGCTGGCTCTGGCCGCACTTGGTTGTGATGTACACGTCGTATCTCCGTCAGTTGAGGACAGCACTGACGAGTGCTCCAATCCGCGCCTTCATAGGCTCAGCAGGCGCAGCTTTCCGCTCAGACTATCAGGATCGGACGTTATCCACCTGCACTCGCTGTCCTTGGCTGCACTCGCCCGCGAATCGAAACGGCGGTATGGCATCCGGCTTCTTTACACCGCGCATTCTCTGGTGTCGCTGGAACTTGCAGGCACTCCGGAGTGCCTCAGATGGTCTCGCTTACAAGAAGAAGTGTTCGCTTTGGCCGACAAAGTTTTCTTTCTGACCGGCGAGGATCGTGCAGCGGCATGTTCCGTGAGTCCCGAACTCGCGGCACGCTCCACAGTTCTTCCGAATGGCGTAAACAGACCCTTCGCATCGTGCGAAACGACTCTTCGAAAGCGCACCGCCATGTTTGTGGGCAGGTTCACTCGTCATAAGGGAATCGACATTTTCGCCGGCACAATCGCGGGCTTGCTTGACCGCGGATGCGGTTGGGATTTCGTTATCGCAGGGGGGCATGGAGATCCACACTTAGCTGAGCAGGTCGGAAACTTGTCAAAGCGGTATGCAGGTCGGTGCCGCTTCACCGGTTGGCTCGATCGATCATCACTCGAGAAACTTTACTCTCAGGCTTCGTTAGTAATGATTCCGAGCCGTTATGAGCCTTTCGGCATGGTTGCCTTGGAGGCCATGAGTCGAGGTGTGCCTGTGCTGGCGTCGACAGCGGGAGGATTGCGGAGAATCATGGGCCCCACTTCAGGCGGATACACAATCGGCCGAAACCAGCCCGAAAGTTGGATCCCCGCTTGTGAAGCCCTCATGGCGGCACCCGCTGAACGAGAGTTCTTGAGTTTGCAAGGGCCGCAGTACGTCGCGCAACATTTCGACGCAATCAATTTGGCGAAACGCTACCTTGCGGAAATCTGCCCGTAACGTATCTTCCCGATGACAGAAATCGCCACCCTGCAGACGCTAATCGACTCACTGCCGAACTGGGGAGCGCGCCCGGCACTTGGCTTGTCAGGCGAGTGCGGCGCCTATTGGTATTCGTATTTGAAGCTGCACAGGCTCGCTCGCACGGTTGCCCAGGCTTTTGCCGGTCGTCACTATCCGGCAGGTACTCGAGTCGTTCTATGGGCGAACAATTCACCGGAGTGGGTCGCCTGTTTGCTCGGGGCAGCGCTTCGAGGATTGACCGTAGTAGCCATCGACGGGCAGAGCCCCGCTTCATCAGTCGACGATATCGTCGTGCAAACCCGCGCTGCGCTCGTGATTGTCGGTCCGGATCAGGAGCACGAGCGTCTTGCGAGCGCGAAGGAACTCATCTTCAATCTGGCTGCAGACGAAGAAGAACCGGTTAGCATTGCTGATTTGAAAGTAGAGGTGCAGCCATCCTGCGAAGCCGTCATTCTCTTTACCTCAGGCAGTACCGGACGGCCGCGCGGTGTTGTTCTCTCCCATCGCAACTTGATGTGCCAGGTGAACTCGTTTTCTTACTGGCGTTCTATTCTCACCTTCGTGCAAGTCCGACTTCTCGCACTCTCGCCGCTCAGCCATGTTCAGGGTCTGGTGGTCGGAGCTTGTCTCCCGATATCGCTCGGTTTGAGTACTCTGTATTCGCCCTTCGTGGAACCGAAGTACCTTATGTCGGTGATCCGGTTCGGGCGAATCGGCATTCTGCTTGCCGTCCCAAGAGTGCTGCAGCTTCTCGAGCAAAGTGTTAAGCAAGAAATTTCGCGTCGCTTCAACTTCGACGCCGCGACCGCACGAAAACTCCCGGTCATGCGCGCCCTCAGGAGGATATTGGGACCGAGGTTTAGGGCGATTTGGGTGGGCGGAGCGACAGTGCCGCGGCACTGCGAGGCATTCTGGCGGCATGCGGGCACTCTGCTGATTCAAGGTTACGGTGCGACGGAAACAGCCGCCATCGCAACCGTGAACAACCCGATTCGAAGTTCGAACGGTTCTATAGGCCGTCCCCTCCACAATGGTTCAGTACACATCGCCGGTGACGGCGAGATTCTGGTTCGCGGACCTCACGTCTGCACTACCTATCTGAACGATTTCGAAAAGGGGCAGCACGTCACTGAAGACGGCTTCTTTCGGACCGGAGATTTGGCGCAAAGGGATGAACGCGAACGTTTGTATTTTTTGGGTCGGAAAAAAGAAATCATTGTCACTGGAGAAGGGCACAACGTCTATCCTTCCGTGATCGAAAGTGCCCTTGCTGAATGCCGCGGAGTACGAGACTCGGTCGTGAGCGGCCGTTTGCGAGATGGATTCGAGGAAGTGCACGCAGTGCTTCTTCTCGAACCCGGATACGACGCGCACTCAATTGTGCAAGCAGCGAACTCGCAACTGCCGGCAGGCTGCCGGATACGGAGTTGGTCTGATTGGCCCGAGGATGATTTCCCAAGGGGCGCGCTCGGGAAGGTGCTTCGCACTCAAGTGATCGCGCGGGCTGCATTTAACCACCCAGCTTTGCCCGATCTGAACCCGCCTTCGCCTGGGTTGTTGTCTCTCGAAGAATGCCTGGCCGAACCCGACTGGGGTTGTCGCCTCGATAAGCTCACTTCCTATTTCCGCGCGACTACAACAGGCTGCACCAACGCCGAGCTCGTCTCTATACTGAAAGACTCGGGGCTGGACTCGATAGCAGTTATCCAATTGCTTTTGAAGTTGCAGGATCGGACTGCAGCTTCAACAAATGCCAAACAGGAATTCGGTGCGAAGCTTCCGGGTGAACCAGATGATCGAGAGATTCACCTGCGACCCGATCGCGAGAAGCCGCCCGCCTGGCAATTTTGGCCGGGAACTCATTCGCTCCGCTACGTCGTTCGCCTGCTCACGTTGGATCTGATGATCCCGGTTCGCTCCCGGATTGAAGTTCGAGGTGTTCAAAATTTGGCCGATCTCCGGTCGCCCTTTCTTGTTGCACTGGCTTCTGCAGACCGGCAGCACCCCAAAGACTATCTCGCCGTGTATAAAGCGCTTCCTCGCCGGCTCGGCCGCCGTGCGGCTTTCGGCATGCGTTCCAATCCTCCTGATGGCTTCGCTCCCTACCTGCATCCGGACGGAAGCGCCGGCCGCCTTCGCCGTGCCGGATTGGCTGTGCTCTTCCACGTCGGTGTGCCGCTCTGGTTTCCTTTCACTCTGTTCCCGGGCTCCACGATCGAGTCGACTATGTCGGGGATGAAACTCACAGCCCAAGCCCTCGACCGCGGCTACCATCCTGTGATTGTATGGGGGCGGGGTAGCGCGCTCATTGCCACCGAAACCAGAGCCTCCGTCGTGCCCGTACGTTTGAGCGGCAACGAATCTCTCAAGCAACTCACGGCAGGCCGATCCCATGTTCACGTAAGCTTTGGGTCGCCGTTTCACGTTGGTCCTGGTATGAAGGCTCCAGATGTGTTCGCGGGCGTTGAAGAGGCGCTTAAGAAACTCAAATCTGCGGGGGGGCAGCGATGAGATGGCGTTTTCTCGAAAAAATCACGGAACTCTCGGGCAGACGAGCAACCGCGGTGGCGTGCACAGATTTTCCGGACGAACTGTTTTCTGATCATTTTCCGAGCTTTCCAGTCACGCCCGGGGTGCTGCTCATTGAGATGTGTGCCCAGTTAGCAGGGCGCCTGGTGGAAATTCGTTGCTCACAGGCCGCTGGCTTTTTGGTCTTGCCGGTGTTGACCATCGTGCGCGACGCTAAGTTTCGCGGTTTTGTTTCTCCTGCCACCAGGCTCCGAGTTTCCGCGGAGCTTGAGCATACCCGCCCTGAATCCGCTCTGTGTTCGGCCGAGGTCGAGTCACAGGGGCAGCGCTTTGCCACCATGCGTCTGCTCTTCGCATTCGATCCAAAGGGAGAAATCCATCATGGGAGCCGCGCGGCTTTAGAGACCTACGAACGGCAAGAATTTCTGCGGCTCGGACTCTCGGGTTTTCCGCCTGAAACCGTTATCGTCGACGGTCTGGAATCATGAGCGTGCCCGGCAAATCAGAACATCCTCGGGTCTGCGTCATCGGTGCGGGAGCTTGCGGCATAACCGTCGGGAAGAACCTGCTCCAGGCCGGCATTAAAAACTTCGTCATTTTCGACAAAGGGACGAAAGTTGGCGGCAACTGGGTTTACTCTCCGACCAGCGGTCACTCGAGCGTCTACGAATTTGCCCATACGATCAGCTCTAAGTCACTCTCGCAGTACTCGGACTACGCATATCCGAAAGACACCCCGGCTTACCCGTCACACGACCAGATTGCCTCGTACCTTCAAGGGTACGCGCAGCACTTCGGAGTCTCGGACCACATCAGGTTCGGCACCGAAGTCGTAGCCCTGAACAAGCTGGCGGAGTCGAGCTGGCGCGCAACGCTGGCCGGCGGATCGACCGAATCCTTCGAGGCTGTAATCGTTTGCAACGGGCACCATTGGAGTCCCAGACTGCCTAACTATCCAGGCTCTTTTAGCGGCCGAACCCTTCACTCTCATGATTTCAAGCAAGCAGGTCTTTTCCGGGATGATCGCGTTCTCGTGGTGGGCGCCGGGAATTCCGGTTGCGATATCGCCGTCAAGCTGGCTGACACGGCGCGCTCCACGGCGCTAAGCCTGCGGCGTGGTTACCATATCATTCCCAAGCGTCTCTTCGGCATTCCTTCCGACGTGTTATTGGCTTGGTGCCGTTGGATCCCGCGACCCGTTTTGCAACGTTTGGCTAACCGTCTGATCTGGCTCTCTGACGGCGGTTCGTCGCGAAATGCACTACCCAAGCCCGATCACCGCGTCCTCGAAAGCCACCCTGTCATCAACTCGCATCTCACTCGCTACGCTCAAGAGCAACGGATCGCCATTCTTCCGGACATTGCGCAGTTTGACGGTAACCAGGTTCACTTCGTTGACGGATCTGTCAAGATCTTCGACACGATCATCTTTTGCACTGGATACGACATCCGATTCCCGTTCTTGGACTCGAAGATCGCAGCACTTGCCAAGAAGCAACTCTATCTGCGTATGATCGTGCCGGGCCATTCGGATTTGTTTTTCGTCGGATTGTTCCAGCCCGTTGGCTGTATTTGGCCATTAGCTGAGCTGCAGGCAAAAATTGCTGCACAAGCTTTGCTCGGGAACTATCATCCTCCAGCGGATTGGGAAACGAGAATGCAGGCGCAATCTCTCGAAAACAGCAGCCTGTTTATCTCATCCGCGCGCCACGCCATCGAAGTTGATTTTTACAAGTTCCGAAGAGATCTCCTGCATCAGGTAGCAACCTGTTCGCGCGATGTTCGATAGCTCTCAATCACAACCGCAGCGGATTTGGTGCCTCCATCGTTGGACCAGATCAGCGCACGTTCTGTTTTCCGCGGATCGCGAATTCGCGCGTTCATCACGCCTGAGTCTCCGCTTGAATTCCAATTCCATGCCGGTGGCCGCTTGTTCTTGTATATACTCAGCAATCCGTGAATACTCGAAAAGACGCTGTTCGCCACTCCACAGAATCCGTGCGCGGGAGTACCTGCGCTGAAAGGCAGGGCCCGAGTCGCGCTCAGTCTGCCTAGAACTGCGGCTTCCATTTCATCGTGCGAAGGCAGCCCAAGACCGTCACCGAATACTACATCCAGCGATTCTTCCTCATTCGTGTTCCTCCCGAAGGCACTCCGGACCGTTGTTTCTAAGCCATCCACAGCCGATTGGGCGGTGTCGCCCGCGTTCAAGCTCTGTGCTTCCGAGGCAATCTCGCCATAGATGCGCGCGGCGCGTCTCAACGCGCAATCTTCACTTTCCAGTACGAGAAAGCCGGCCCCCTCTCCCAACACATAGCCTCGATTGCTTTGCTCGGCCTTCCCTGTGCCATTCAACTTGAACGGCAGTCCAATGTTCCCGGCGATAATCTGACCGATTGCAGGCTCCAATTGCAGTAGTGAATCGTAGCCCCCTGCAATAGCGACATCCACCGCTCCTTCGCGAATCTCCGAAGCCGCGGCGCCGATCGCTTGTAAGCCGGAAATCGAGCCATTCATGATGTTCGCATTGCGCCCATGAATTCCGAATTGAATCGATATGCCGCAAAGTCCGGCATTAGGCAGCGATTTCACCAGGAATAGTGGATCGATCATGGCCATACCCCGCGAGGTAAATAAGGCCGGGTCGAATGCACCGCCGCGAACCGACGACCTGAGGCCGTTGTAGAAGATATTGAAATCTTGGTCCAGGCCCAGTGATCCTACGTAGAGCCCACAACGGCGGCTCATATCGGAGTTCGTTTCGATGCGTGCATCCCGGAGTGCCTGGCCGGCCGCTATCACCGCGAATGATCCCGCTTTTGTAAGAACCTTGCGAAGCATGCGATGAGAAATATAGCGGCGCCGGTCGATCGCCGGAACTCGTGCTTCCCATGCGATGGACAAATCAGCCAGTTCCTGATTCTGCGCTGGAGTAGCTGCGCACTCACCGTTTAAGAACCGGGCAAAGTGTATGCGAGCCGTCCTTCCGAGTGGTGACAGCAGCCCGATTCCTGTCACGACAACTCGTCTCGGTTTCGAGGAATGACAGCTCTTTTGCTGATCTCGTTTAGCTAATGCCTGAGGCGAAGTTTTTTCCCATCGCCGCAGCACGATCGAACCATTTTGTCCTCCGAACCCGCACGAATTGCTCATGGCCAGATGTGCGTCTGACGGTCTTGCCTTCCAGGGGATATAGTCGAGATCGCATTCGGGATCGGGATGATTCAAATTGATCGTGGGCGGCAGAATTCCCTCGTGAAGAGCCAGCGCTGTGAACACCAATTCGATCGCGCCGGCCGCACACAATAGATGCCCTAGTTGAGATTTTGTAGAGCTGACCGCAAGGCGAGTTGCGTGTTCGCCGAATACTTTCCTGATGGCCGTTGTCTCGCATCGATCGTTCAAGGGAGTGGAGGTGCCGTGAGCGTTGATATAGTCTAGCTCCGAAGGCGCAACTTCGGCCTGTCGAAGCGCGGATTCCATGCTCAATGCAATGCCGTATCCTTCGGGATGCACATCGGTGAAGCGGTATGCGTCGCAAGAAGATCCGTACCCGATGATCTCTGCGTAAATCCGTGCTCCCCGCCGCCGCGCAAACTCTAATTCCTCCAGCACCATCATGGCTGACCCTTCGGCTAGGACGAAGCCGTCACGCGTTCGATCAAAAGGACGAGATGCATCGGAAGGTCGCTCCCAACGTTTCGCAAGGCTGCCCAGCAACGTGAATCCAGTCACGCACATCATAGAAAGCATGCTGTCAGTACCGCCGGCAACAACGATCTCCATTTGTCCGCGACGAATCGAATCATAGGCGTGTCCAATGGCCTGGGTTGCGGAGGTACAGGCAGCTTGAAAAGTCGTCGATGCTCCTGTTAACCGAAGCTGCCGGGAAATCAACCCGGAAACTCGCGCAGCGTCGCTTTGAAACAGTAGCTCAGGACGTTCCTGGCACAACCGGAGATAATTCGGTACGTGCCATCCATCAGAGTCGAGAAGAACAGCCAGGTGGTTCAGACGATCTTCGATGACAGGGAACGTCGAAGCGCCTACGCAAACGCCACCCTTTGATCGATCAAAGGTAAAATCCTCCAGCCCCGCATCTTTCCAGGCTTCTTGAGTGGCGTGCATGCCGAAATGTGCCGAACGACCCATTACCGGAACCTGGAGATGGCCGTTACCGTTGTCTAACCTGCCAAGCGTTGCAAGGTTGACTTCGCTTCCTATGCGAATGGGAAAAGCGGTGCTATCAAACTGGCGGATGTATCCAACTCCGCTTTGTCCCTCGAGTACTGCTCGCCACGTCGGATCGACGCCTTTCCCAAGTGCAGTCACCGCGCCCATTCCAGTGATCACCACCCGGCGTCCAGAAGGCGTCGTCATCATGTGGCTCAGCTCAGTTTGGCGTCGGCAATCGTGGATATTCCGAGGTCCTGCGCAATTTTCTCGAGGTCCTTCTCCAGCAGTGTTTCTCCGGAAGGCAGCGGTTCCGTGTTGCCACATTGGGGGCAGGTCAGTTCAGGATCATCCGGTGAGCTGATCATCTTTGCTCCGCAAGATTGGCAAGCGATTTTCGCTTCCAGTTCCATCAATCGTTCCACCAGGCGATAGAAGGAATCTACTCTGATCAAATCGCGGAACTGATTAACGGTTAGACCTGCATATAGAGCCGACGATTCAATCTCGGGCATGCAGCGTCGGAGAATCTCAGCGCCCAGTTCGGTGATCACTCCACCCTGTATCACTGCTCCGGGACCAAAAAAGTCGGCCGCTCGAAGCAGGATGTCTGTCCGCGGTATTCGCACCCGAAACTCCATCTCCAGATTGAATGCAAGGTCGAGCAGGTCCAGAGACTCCGATCCGAGCTCGGCGAAGAGCTTTGACGACATTCGCACCTGCTTCCTGTCAACGTCTAAAGAGCGTGCGACAATGTCCAGGAATTTCTCCCGGCGCTCTTTTGGTGTGCCGTTCTTTGCCACCTCTTTTTTCAACACTCTTCTCCCGGGCCCAATCTTGACTAAAGTCCGAGTCCTCCGGAAACAGGCAGAACAGCTCCGGTGATATAGCTCGCATCTGCGGAGCTGAGAAATCCAACAGCGCGCGCCACTTCTGCCGCTTGCCCGTAACGTCGCAGTGGAATCTTGTCCAATAGTTGATCGCCCGCCAATTCGCGGATGTGGGCGGTCATGTCGGAAACTATGAGCCCGGGAGCTACGGCGTTGACTCGGATCCTTTTAGACGCGAGCTCAATCGCCAGCGACCGCGTCAGCGCCTCAATACCTGCTTTGCTGGCCGCGTAATTGCATTGCCCGCTGCCGGCGTGCGCCGCAATAACAGAACTGACATTCACGATGCTTCCACCCTTTTGGCGCATCATGTATGGTACCGTTTCTCGGATGCTCAGAAAAGTGCCTCTCAGATTCGTTTTGATTACCGCATCCCAGGCCCCAATGGGCATCGCCGCGACCAGATGGTCCCGCACCACGCCGGCATTGCAGACCAGGATGTCGATTCTCCCGAACTGGTCGATGACGGATCGTACCAGCTTCTTGACTTCGGCCTCGTCCATTACGTCTGCCCGGACGTAAGAGGCTGTACCAGAAAGAGCCGTCACCTCCGCGGCCGTATCTTTTGCGGCACTTTCATTACTTCGATACGTGAAAACGATCGTCGTTCCACGCGCGGCTAACTCTTTGCAGATAGCGCGCCCGATGCCGCGCGAACCACCGGTTACAATCGCCACTTGACCCGCTGAAGCCGGCTTCTTCATCCGAAAGCTAGAGCCGGAGCGAATACCCGCCGTCCACTACTAAAGTCTGACCGCGCATCCAGTCGGATTCGGGAGAGCAGAGAAATGCAACAACGCCCGCAATGTCCTCCGGTTTCGCAATCCGTCCGGCTGGAGTGCGCGCACTGACCTCCTGTGAAAGAGCCTCAAAATCCGGCAGTAGACGTGTGCTATCGGTGTCTACTAATCCCCCACATACGACATTCACATTGATTCGAGCAGGTGCGAGTTCGACCGCCAAATATCTGGCGACGCTCTCGAGAGCTGCTTTCGCCGAACCGAGTGCCCCGTAGCCGGGCGCGCATTGATGGCTTCCCAGGCTTGAAAGCCCCACAATCCGGCCGCCGTTTGACATCAGCCCAGCGGACATCTGCGCGCCGAGCAGGAAAGCCCGGGCGTTAAGATCCATCACCCGCTGCCAGGTGTGCATCGTGACCGTCGCAAGCGGCTGAAAGGAAGCGCGTGCCGCATTGCTGATGAAGATGTCGAGCCTGCCTAGCTTGTCGGCTACGCGGGAAAACAAATCCCGGAAAAGCGGCTCGTTGCCTACATCCGTTGGATAAGCCGAGCATGTGACTCCCAGCGCCTCAACATCTCTTACCGTGTTTCGGGCCGCTTCGTGATTCATGCAATAGGCAATGACGATGTGGGCGGGCCGTTCCCGCGCCAACCGTAACGCGGTTGCCCGCCCGATTCCACGCGATCCGCCGGTTATTAGAACGGTCTGTTCTTCCAGCCCGCGTCTTTGCATTTTTCCCGATTGGCAACCATTCATTACCTCCGGCTGGCGGGCGCCCGGCGATTGTAGCCGAGCCCATCTTTTCCCCGCAGCAGCGCCGTTCCCCAGTTTGCTAATGAGTAAGACTGACCCATGTGCATTGCCTTGTGTTGGCTCTGCGTCGGGTACACCCGAACATTGGGAGGGATCACTCTGTAATTCATCGCGAACCGCATTTTATCAGTACGATTCGGTCCGGAGCCGTGAATCATTCGCTCAGAAAAGAGGATGAACTGCCCCGCCTTCATCTCGACAGCCACAACCTTCCGGGGATCGAAATCGAATTGCAGATCAAAACTGACTTTGTAAAATCCCTTCGTGCCTCCAAACTTGATCGGACGGATTTCATCGTGGGTTCCAGGGATAAACTCCAGACAGCCGTTCTCCTTCGTCACATCTGTCAAGGCAATCCAGACGGTGAGTTGGAATAATTCGTTACGGTCGGGCGGGACCAGCACCGGCGCCAGGTAATCCTCTAGAAAATAAGTGCTGGCTTGATGCCATTGAATTTCTCGTCCGCCAGGTGGCTTGAAAAACAACTGTGACCGCCACACCAGCAAATCCGGGCCGAGTAATTGCGCTGCGCGGTCGACTATGGCCGGTCTTCGCATGAAATCCAGCATCAGGGGCGAATCAAGATACAGATCGCGATCGGTGACAATGCCAAAACTGGCTGAAGACTGCTGTCTTTTCTGAAGCGCTTCCCCGATCAGAGTTTCGACTTCGCCTTCGGAAAACCCATCGAACGGCCCGATAAACCCATTCGTCACAAAAAAGCGCAGATCGCTCTCTGAAAATTGATATTCAGGCGGGACATTGGCTTTGCGCTGTACAGTCGTCGCTCTCGTATTGAATCTGCAGGGCTGGTCGATGTAGGCTTTTGTTACCCAGGACCGTATGACCATGCCGTACATCTCCCAAGTCCAGTTCTTGAGCATCGATTGAACAGGCGGAGGTAGCAGGCTGGCGGGTAATCGAAGAGCTTTCCAACTCGCCACGAAGAGCACACCCATCAAGTACAGCGTGCGTTGCCAAAGGGGACGACTCCGCGGCTCCGGAATTACCCAAGCCCATATGTCTTGTCCGCTAGTCATAAGAACTCTGAGTTTAATTGGCCTCCTCAGTCTCGTCAAATCTCTTTTGATTTGGCGGAATGCCTGACATGTTAGACTCGCCCACACACCTCAAGCTAATGGAGATATGAGTAAGCCGCGAGTTCTCTTTGTCAGTTACTATATGCTGCGTCCGGTCGGCTTGATCGGCGTTCTCAAACGTTGTATGCGCTTGGCCAGTGCTATGTCCGATGCTTACGAGATATCGTTGCTCAACTTCGGTCCAGTTCCCCCGGCCGATCCTTTGTTCCAGCGGATTGCTCATCGGGTAGAAGTTGTTTCTACCCCGGAAAACAGAGCTGGCTTGGAGGCGCTATACGCGAGAGTCAAGCCGGCAGCCGTGGTATTCGGTGAGGCTCCATGCAGAGGAATGATGCGCGAAGCTTATCGTGCAGCCACACATTGCAAAGTTCAACAGATCGGCATCGAGAATTGTTATCTGCGACCTCTGAACCGGCTTACGCAACTTCGTTTCTTGCATATTCGGCGATGGCTCCTGCTGGGACTGCTGAGTCGCGGTCGAAATACATCCAAATCTCTTGGATTCGAGGTGGTTCCTCCCTTGATCCAACTACCGGCTGCGAGATCCACACCGCGCAACCGCATTGTCGTAAATGGCTATGATCCCCAGACGTTGGTGATGGCCTTTGAAATTCTCAGCTCGATTCCGCCCGGTGAGGTTGTCGATTTCTTCGTTCCCGATACCGGTGTTGAGCTCGGTAGCGATCTCCCGTTTAGCAGCCTGCCGCATGAATTCCGGTTCCACCGCACCGCTACAGATCGGCAGCTTTCCGAAAGCATTACTCAAGCGAAGTTGGTGCTGGGTAAGGCAGGTTTCCAGCAGATAGTCGAAAGCATAATGCTCGGATCGTCTATCGTCTGCCAGATGTACGACTCCGGAGTCTATCCGTTCATGCTTCCTCTGCACTTGAAGTCGCACGTGCAGCTTGTTCTAACTCGGGAAGACCTGGCGCGCGCGATGCCCCGAATCAGAGCTTGGATTACTGAGCCGGCGGCTTCCGTTTGGCCAGGTTCGATGAACCACACGCCCGATCCGGTATCACTTGCCGCTGGCCGGCTCGAAGCAATGATCCGGAGTTGACCGAATCCGCAATCCTAATACGCGATGTCGCTAGCCGAGGACCTGGAGGATTTCGTCGTAGCCCATTTTTCGCGCCCATGAGCGAGGGCGGGCCCACTCCTCGATCTCATCCTCCTCTGTGTCAGCCCCGTGTTCAATTAGCAGCTTGACGAGCTGGCTCCGGCCCCAGCGGCAGGCCCAACCTAGCGGAGTGCTGCTCAGGATGTCGTCGCGCCGGTCCATTCTCGCGCCGGCATCCAGCGCCGCACGGCCAAACGCCGCTACTTCGCTTTCCGTGATCCAATCTCCCATCGCTGCAATCTCGTGCAGGATGTTTCGCCCGAACGCACCAACGACATTGACATCGCACGCGTTCAGAATAAGACGGAAACACTCCAGATAGCTGTACCGGTCGAAATCCTTGTTGCCAGCGTACAGCCATGGAATGTGATGCCAGAAGGACAACGGCGACGCAAGTATCCTGAACCAGCGCGCGTCATCGCGGGCCCAATCGATGCGCTCCAGCGACATACGAACGATGTCGGTAGCGCCTCCGTCCGCGCTGAAGCGGAGCAACTCTTCCGCCAGCGGCTTGTCGGCGGGCTTGACGCTTTGCGGCAAAACGCCGTTCTCGTCATCGATCAGCATCTGCCGCACAAGATCGGTCTGGCGGTAGATCGCTGCGACGTCACCCGTCACAAGGCCCCCTCGCGCCCGGAGCAAATCGACCATTTGCCATTGCTTATGGCTATACGCGCTGTACACAGCCGACCCGCTGGAGTCGACATGCACATTCGGATTCGCACCGCGATCGAGCAGCAAGTTCGCCATTGCATCCCTTCCCAGCGCCGCCGAATACCACAATGGATAGCCTTGCGAATACGCAATCCAGTCTCCTTCACCGGAGGAGACCCGCTCGTCCGGATCAAAGCCGCACTCGAGCAAGAACTCGAGCACCTCGATCCGATTACTCCGTACTGCCACACTAAGCAGGCCGCCATCGTCCCAGCGAACCTGATTCTTGAGCTTGCCTTCCGCAAAACGGGCGCGCAGCCATCGCAAGTCACCGTTCGCGACAGCTGTACGGCCAGGGTCATCGGTGGACTCGGTTCCAGGAGCCGCCGCCCGATCCGGAACGGCCTTGCCTCTGCCTTCTTCTTCCTCTTCGATGATCGCGACAATCTCCTCATAGCCGCGCTCCTGGGCCAAGGTCCACGCGGATGTGGCATCGCGATGCGGATGTATGCCCGCACGCGCGTTCGCGCCTTTCTGCATCAGCAATCGCGTAATCTCCGGCCGCCGTTGCATAACGGCGAAGTGGATGGCGCGGTGTTCGTCACCGTATGAAACCGTCATGTCGGCAAGCTCGGGCCGTGCTTTTAGCATCATCCGTACGCGCTCGACGTCGCCGGCGCGCACGGCTTCAACAAGTCGCCGTATGGTTACGCCGTCAACGTAAGCCTTCAGCTTCGGCCAGCTATCGAATCCGTAACTCCGGGCTGTAACCAGTTGCGCGTCGTGCAAAGCGAAGGTCGCAGCTTTTGCATTGTCGTAATGCGCATTGACTTCATCGAGTGCCGCTGAATCGCCTACCTTGAAGGCGATGAACAGTTCCTTCGCTTGTCGCTTAAGTTGTTCGAGATCCGGGTGCTCGCGCATCCGGCGAGTGGGCAGCTTCCGTTTCAAAATGAGCTCCTTTCCAGGGTGCCCGGTGTCCGCTAGTCGGGCAGAAAAGAGTTCACTCGATCAAATTGTCTAGACTCGAAACTCAGGCGGGACGCGGTCCCTTTCCGCGGACACGGAGGCGTCCTGAGCAGGCACAAACCAAGATATCAGTACCGCGGATCGGTTTCGTCAGAGTTCGTTAATGCGTCAACCGCGGAGAAAACTACTCGGGGTTTTTACCCAATTAGACGAAATGCGATTACTTGTTGGCCGTTCCTACACCAAGCCTCGCGGCGTCACATTTAGCGATCTCCGCGACTCCGGAAAATCAGCTATGAATGCTAAATCCTGCCTCGCGCGAAATCCCTTGGGAAGAGCGATAAATTGCGTGTTTGCAAAACCGATCTTTGAATTTAATAGGGATATGGTTGATCGTCCCCAGGGCCGTTAACGCCAAACCAAATTTTTTCGCCTGCTCGTTTACAGTGTCTTACCGGCAGCGCCCGATAAAGGGGTCGATCGCCTAGGCGCGAAAACCACGGTCATCTATGAAGCGCAAACCAATGTTTCACGTGGAACATACCTTGGGTGAACGTGGAACATACAAACCTTTTGTCACCAACAGCGCAATCGTCTTGTGCTGTTTCGCCCCTAGGCGAAACTATCGTTTTCTCAACTCTGATTCGTGCCGGATTTTTACCGCCTGTTCCTTTTATAGACGGTAAAAACCCCCCCTGGAGAAGCATCTGACGCAGAGCGACTTCTGCACTTTCCGGCACAATAGATAGATGCCTAGCGACGTGATTCCGGATGGCCACAAGCCCAGTGTCCCGCGCGTCGTTTCGGTGAACGTCGGCCTACCAAGGCAGATAAAGACGCCTACAGCCATCGTATTGACGAGCATCTTCAAATCGCCGGTCTCAGGGCGGGTTGCTGTACGCGGACACAACATTGCAGGGGACCGTCAATCGGATCTCAGCGTCCATGGCGGCCCTCACAAGGCGGTGTACTCTTATCCGGTCGAGCACTATTCGTTCTGGCGGAAACAGCTTCCCCAAAGCGAGCTCGAATTTGGAGTATTCGGCGAGAATCTCACCACTGACGGGCTCATTGAGGGCACGGTTTATATCGGCGATCAATTTCGCATCGGTTCGGCTGTTTTGCAGGTGACGCAACCGCGGATGCCTTGCTACAAACTCGGCATCCGTTTTCAACGCGCCGACATGGTGAAGCGATTTTGGCAGAGTGGGCGATCCGGTATCTATTTTTCAGTCGCCGCCGAGGGCGATCTGGCAGCCGGTGATCCGATCGAACGAGTGGCCCATGACGAGGACAGTGTAAGTGTTGCCGATGTCGTCAGGCTCTATCGGGGTGATGAGACGAACAGCGAACTCTTCGAGCGGGCCTTGCGGGCGCCTCTTCCGGGAAGCTGGAAAGAGGAGTTGCGTGAAAGCCGGGCCGCTGCCAACAGCAGCTCTCGTTAGAGAGTGCTTAGCCGCTTCTTCTGAGTACACTTGGAAGGAATTGACTTCAAGGAGCAATCTCTGTCTAAGATCACTCTTCACTTCCAACCCTCCGATGGCGTTGATCCTGCGGCCGCGGCCAAGGAACTTCAACGCGCCTTATCGTCTGTTCCGGGAGTTCAGGCGGAGGAGTCGCGCGTCGACCAGTATCGTTCGATCGGTCCCGCTGAAATCATCGCGGGTTTAACAATCGCCGGAGCCGTTTTCCGCGAATCCACTGAAGTAATTCAAGATTTCTCGAAAGTTGTTGACGCCATTAAGCAGGCCGTCGAATCTGTCAAAGGTCTTCGTGCGGCCTTTGTAGAAATCGGAATGCGTAAGGTCCCGCTCGGCCAGCTCACGACCCAGGACCTCGAGACTCTGGCGAAGCGGTCTGCGACTTAGACGGAGCCGACGGAACTGTGAGGAGTTGCACTATGCCTTGTAATTCGCCCTCCACAAGGGACTCTATTGAAGCCACACCGTCCAAGTCTTAGGTTCGTTATACTTTTAGTGCAACCCCCCGGAACTCTTCCATGAATAGTCGTTTAAAGTGGATTATTGTTAGTAGCTCCACCTTAGTCGTTGTGCTGCTTTTGCTTGGCGCAAAAAGCGGGCGCGAGGTGGCAACAGATGATGTTTACGGCCATTTGAAGGTTTATACCGAGGTCCTCGAACGTATCAAATTGGAATACGTCGAAGAGCCTGACATCAAGAGCGTCACGCTTGGTGCCATCAACGGCTTGCTGGAATCGGTCGACCCATTCGCCAGCTACTTAAACGCCGATCAGTACAGGCAATATGAAAAGGGTCAGGACACCTACAAAGCCGGGGTCGGCGTGGTGCTCGCAAAGCGGTACGGCTACGTCGCAGTCGTCGACGTGCTCCCCGGCTCGCCTGCTGATAAGGCCAATATCTCCACGGGCGACTTGATCGAGAGCATCAACAACGTGGCCACTCGCGATATGCCGTTGGCCTATGCCGAACAGCTGCTGCGCGGCAACCCGAACACCTCTGTTGAACTGACCGTCATGCGGCTCAGAGATCGTGATCCCCAAAAAGTAACGCTTTCACGCGCCGATGTGGCGTTCCCCGATGTCACCGCCAAACTCATGCCGGAGGAGGTCGGTTACCTCCATGTAGCGAGCTTGGCGGGCAATCGTCTGCAAGAAACCAAGACCAAGCTCCAGGATTTGAAAAAAGAGGGTGCTAAGTACGTCGTCCTTGACCTTCGTCACTGCTCCACTGGTGAACAGGAAAAGGGAGTGACCTTGGCCAATCTCTTCCTCGACAGCGGCGAGATCACGTATCTTCAGGGTCAGAAGACTCAGAAGAAAGACTTTACTGCGAATCCTGCCGACGCTGTATGGAAGGGGCCGCTTGTGGTCATCACTGATCGCGCTACCGCCGGAGGGGCGGAGATCGCTGCAGCCGCTCTCCTCGACGACAAACGGGCACAGGTCGTTGGTGAGCGCAGCTACGGAGATGCCAGCTCCCGTAAGACCATTCAAATGGACGATGGCGGTGCCGTCATCCTCTCAGTGGCAAAATACTACTCGCCCTCCGGCAAGGCGATCCAAGACACCGGCGTAGTGCCGACCGTGCAGCTTGCCGAAAACGATAACTCGCCCGAGTACGACCAGGACGGCAATCCCGTGCCCGGTACGGCTCCCAAAAACACAGAGGATAACCTGCTTAAGCGGTCGGTCGATCTTGTCACAGGCAAAATGACGATTGCTCAGCTCACTGATCAGGCGAATGACCCCATGGCCACTGCCGCTGGGCAGCATGCAATTCTTGAAAACAGTCCGCAGTAGCCGTTAAGGATTGTCAGGAGACGAGATTATGCCTTTGTACGAGTACAAGTGTGAAAAATGCGGTGACGTATTCGAAGTTAGGCAGAAGTTCTCTGACGAACCTCTTCACATACATGAAAAGTGCGGCGGTCTCGTCGACCGACTGATCTCGGCTCCGGCTCTTCAGTTTAAGGGCAGTGGCTGGTATGTAAATGACTACGCCAAGAGTTCTAAGAGCGAGGATGGTGGTTCCGCGAAGTCTGAGTCTTCGGACAAGAAGGACTCTGGCGATAAGAAGCCGGCCGGTGATAAAGCGGATAAGAAGGAATCGGGTACTACGTCGACTGCTACCACCGGTTCCAGCAGCCCATCTTCTTCCGAAACGAAATCCTCCTAGCGGATTCGCCTGATCTCCGCGCCCACCGCTGCTAGCTTTTCCTCGATGCGCTCGTAGCCTCGGTCGATGTGGTAGACCCGATCCACGATCGATTCGCCTTTCGCAATCAGGGCTGCCAGAACCAATGAGGCGCTGGCCCGCAGATCAGATGCAATAACCTGGGCCCCGGTCAGCGTCTCTTCTCCAGCGATAATGGCCCGTCTGCCCTCAATCCGAATGTTCGCTCCCATCCGAGCCAGTTCCTGGGTGTGCATAAACCGGTTTTCGAAGATGCTCTCCGTCACGAAGCTGATGCCGCGCGCCACGGTCATCCACGCCATATACTGAGCCTGCAGATCCGTCGCAAAGCCCGGATACTCCTCCGTAGTCACGTCGACCGGATCAGGTCGCCCCGCGGCTCTGACACGCAGCGTATCGGAGCTTAGTTCCGTGATTTCCGCTCCAGCCTGGCGCATCTTGATGGTTAACGCGAAAACGTGCTCGGGACAGCAATGGCTCACCGTCACTTCTCCACGCGTTATGGCTCCCGCCAACATGAACGTTCCCGCCTCTATCCGATCCGGAATGATCGTGTATTCGGCCCCGTACAGTCGCTCGACTCCTTGCACCGTGATCGTTGAGCTTCCTGCACCCTCGATCCGCGCTCCCATCCGTACCAGCAGATCGGCTAGATCCTTTACCTCCGGTTCGCGGGCGGCGTTTCGAATCGTGGTCTCCCCGCGAGCCAGCACAGCGGCCATCAAGACATCCTCTGTGCCCGTTACGGTGATGCGATCAAAGCAAATCTGGCCTCCCCGCAGCCCGTTTGGCGCCCGCGCCTCCACGTATCCGTGCGCCTGCTCGATCGTCGCGCCAAGCTGTTCGAGCGCGGCGACGTGCATGTTGATAGGACGCGCGCCAATGGCACAGCCGCCCGGCATTGAAACCCGCGCACATCCCGTGCGTGCCACCAAAGGTCCCAGTACAAGGCTCGAAGCGCGCATCGTCTTCACCACGTCATACGGGGCTTCCGGTCGGTCGAGTGTTCGGGCTTCCACATCCACCAGATCGCCGGTGTGCTTGACCTTCGCGCCTGTGTAGCTCAACAGGCTCTCCATGGTGGCGATATCTTTCACCGGCGGCACCCTGCGCAACCGGATCGGCTCCTCGGTCAGCAGACAGGCAGCCAGTGCGGGAAGGCCAGCATTCTTGGAGCCGCTGACCGGAAGATCGCCGTTGAGGGGCACTCCGCCCTTGATGCCGAATTTGTCCATTCTGCGTTTTGTCGCGACTTGGTGTTGGCTAGCCTGCGAGCGCCGTCCGGAGATGTCCGCCGGCTTCAGCCAGCTTCTTCTCGGCGTCATCGCGGTTCAACCTACGCTCGTGCATGATGATTGCGGTTCGCACAGAACCACTTTCAGTCAGGAGTCGCGAAGCTTCATCATATGACACGCCCGCAATCTGAGCGATAATCCGCCGCGCTCGGTCTTCCAGTTTGACGTTGCTAGGCTGCACGTTGACCATGAGATTGCCGTGGACGTAGCCAAGGCGGATCATAACGCCGGTACTCAGCATGTTTAAAACCAGCTTGGTCGCTGTACCGGCTCGCATGCGGGTCGAACCGGTGATGATCTCCGGTCCCGGGGCTGGTGTGATGGCAATATCGCAAGCCATCGAGACCTCGGATCCGGGTACACAACTCAATCCGATCGTAAGAGCTCCCAACGACCGCCCTAAGGCAAGACCGCCCAAGACGTATGGCGTCCTCCCGCTGGCCGCAATTCCCACCAGAGTGTCGGATGCGCTGAAGCCCCGCTCCGCCAGATCCCGTTTGCCCTGCTCCGGATCATCCTCGGCCTGCTCAACGGAGTGCCGCAAAGCCCGGTCACCGCCCGCGATGACGCCCTGAACGAGCTCACTTGGAGTCTGAAATGTCGGAGGGCACTCGGACGCGTCCAGCACGCCGAGCCGACCCGATGTTCCTGCACCTAGATAAAAGAGCCGTCCTCCATTACGAAGTCGTTCAACGATGCCATCTACGGCCCGGCCTATCTCTCCTATCTCCGCTTCGACGGCGAACGCGATTCCCTGATCTGCTGCGTTTATGACGCGCAGCATGTCTAGCGTGGAAAGAGAGTCAATTTCCAGGGAAGAGGGATGCTGCTTTTCGGTGAGACGATCAAGCACACTTCTTACAAGGGTGTGGGAGACAGGAAAGGCCGCAGGGCGAATGCCCTCCGGCCCGGATTTTCTTTGCAGCTGCCGTTTTCAGGCGCTGAATGAGCTGCCGCAGCCGCAAGTCGATTTGACCTGCGGATTGTTGAACTTAAAGCCGGAACCTTCAAGTGTCTCGACGTAATCCACCTCGGCTCCGTCCAAGTACAGCATGCTCGCTTGATCAATAAACACCTTCAAATCGCCGAAATTATAGGTCTTGTCCAGCATGTTGGGCTGGTTCTCGAAAGCCATCGAATAGCTAAAGCCGGAACACCCGCCGCCGACTACTGAAATCCTCAGACCAGCCGGCCTGGGATCTTGCATGGTCAAGATTTCATTCACTTTTCCTATGGCGGTATCGGTTAGCTGAATCATTGTTTTATCTCCTGATTGCCCGGGGCTGATACTATTCTACAGCCTCCCAACTCTTCTGATGCAAGAGGCAAACAGCTCGGTGCGCCACTCATGTTGAACAAAAGGTTACTTGATCTCACTCCGGAGCGCCTCAACTTTTTGCAACCGGATAAAACGTAACCACGTCGGGAACGTCATATGAACGGGTCGACTGTTAGCCTTCCGTTCCCGGTGATTACCGGGGCAACACCCCGGGCGAAAAGCAATTTGGATCACCGAACCACCGATGAGGCGGCGCTAGTCCGGCGGGTACAGGCCAAGGACGAGCTGGCCTTCCGCGAGATCGTAGACCGCTATCAGGCCAAAGTGTTCTCGATCATCTACGGGATCCTCCGGAACCGCAACGACGCCGAGGATATCGCTCAGCAGGTCTTCGCCAAGATCTACTTCTCCATTAAGAATTTCGATTTTAGAAGCTCGCTGCTCACCTGGATTTACAAAATCACGGTCAACGAGTGCTACGACTATCTGCGCAAAAAGAGAGTCCGGAAGCTTGTGTATGAGAGCGATTTCTCGTCGGATGACACGCTTCGGATGGAGAACTCCGAACCCGCTACCGATCAAGGCCCACCGGTCGATCACCGCCTGGCACAGCATGACCTGATTTTGAAGCTGCTGGCGAAGCTCTCCGAAGAAGACCGGTCGTTAATTCTGCTGAAGGAGGTCGAGGGCCACTCGGTGGAAGAGCTGTCGGTCATGACCGGAATGAACGAGAACACGATAAAGGTGAAACTGTTTCGCGCCCGGCAGAAGCTTTTGAAGGCAGCTCAGCGCTTGGAGAAGGCGCCGTTGCTGCCTTCATTTTGAGCTTTTCGACGGGATGTTTCAGGTGTAAATTTGGATAAAGCGGACGTCAAGATCCGCGCAGCTGATTGGTTTTTTTGAGGGAATTATGCATGGGCCCGTTCGGGAAAGATTAGAAGATCTGTTGCACGCTGATCAGGGTCAGGGGGGGCTGACTGAGCACTTGGCTGGGTGCGCAGAGTGTTCGTCGCAGCTTGCTGCAATGAAATCTCAATCGATGCAGCTTGCAAGTCTCCGCGCGCCTGAGAATGTGGAACCCTCTGCCGGATTTTACGCTCGCGTTCTGCAACGAATAGAGGAGTATGAGATTGACTCTTTCTGGGCATTCTTTGGAGATTCTCCGTTTGGCAAGCGCCTGGCAGCTGCTTCATTGACCATCGCTCTGGCGCTCGGCACCTACGTTGCTGTTCAGACCACTGACGCTCGGTTGAACCGCCCCAACATCGTAGCGATCAACGGCAAACTTCACTACGATTTCCCTGTGATGGGCAGCCAGGAAGAGCAGCGCGACGCCGTTTTAGACAACTTCGCGGAACACCATCTATCCCACGAGCAAGGACAAACACGATAGCTACTCGAGCGTCTATTCCGCGAAGCATGCTGCGGCACCGCGACGTGTCATGGTCCAATCCTCGGGTCCTGTTGACGTTGACGCTGATATTCCTGTGCGGTACTGCTTTTGGTGTTGCCGTTGCCAGCAGCTACTACCGTTCACAGCGACCGCCCCAAGCGGCCCTCCCATCGGCGATTGAACGAGCCCGCCACGTAGGCCTCTCTAATCTCAAGCTAAAGCTAAACCTGACGCCCGGTCAGGAGCAAACGATCATGAAAATCCTCGATGACTATGGAAAGTTCTACCAGAACATTGAGGACGAGCGCGAAGACGTGGCCGAGGACGGAAAGAAGCGCATTCTGGAGGTGCTGACTCCAGATCAACGAAGGCTGTTCAACGGGATCGTCAGCCAAAGCCGGCCTTAGATCATTAAACCTGTTCCGGCGGCTGCTTCTTCTTGCAGCAGGGACCTTCTTCCTGCATCTTTTTCTGGACTGCTGCCATGAGGCGAGAGTGAATGTCCGGAGGTACGGGTTGCGGCTCTAAACCCTTGAAGACTTTGAGGGTTTTGGCTGTTGTGTCGCAGACGACCCAGCAGTTCGGACATTGGGTGACGTGCTTTTCAAGGGTCGCCCGCGTCTCCGGATCGAGCGTCTCTTCGAGATAGTCGTTGAGGTCCCGAAGGAATTGCTTACAGGTAAGCAAATGCGTCGTCCCCCTTGTGTTTGAACTGCCTCGTCAGCTTCTCTCGAAGCTGCAACCTGGCTCGAAGTAGCCTGCTTTTTACTGCTGAAATTGACAAACCTAACGCCTCAGCGGTTTCCTCTATTGACATTTCTTCGATGTCACGAAGTACGAAAACGGTGCGGTATGCAGGCTTTAAACTTTGTACTGCCTCGTCCAGCAGTTCTGCCAATTCTTCCCGTGAATAGGTCTCCTCGGGATTCTCGTCCCAGACAGCGATCTCCCTGGGTACCTCGTCTTCCCCGGTGTCGATCGGTTCATCGAGGGGAACGGAGCGGTCGGAGCGCCGCTTCCGCAACTTCATCAATGCCTCGTTCACCGCTATCCGGACGATCCAGGTATAAAACTTGGAATTTCCCTGAAAATCGTCCAGATGTGTGTACGCTTTCAAGAAAGCTTCCTGCAGCACGTCCTCCGCATCGTCGTCGTTCTGCGTGATCTGCTTGGCCATGCGGAACACACGCCGGTCATAATGGCGTACCAATTCTGAAAAGGCGTCGGCATCACCCGCTTTAGCGCGGGCGACCAACGCAGATTCATCAAACGAAGGAGTGGCGGCGGAGGTACTCAAGGATACGGTAAGACTAGTCTAGCAACGGCCAGCCGGCCGGCTGCGTTTGCTAGCTGGGATTTGCTCTAGGCGTGCTGCAGTTTGTGTTTTCCTTCGGCGATTTCTTCGGTCATTTTCCTATTGAAGGCAGGCAGATCGTCGGGTTTACGGCTGGTTACCAATCCCTGGTCCGTGACAACCTCCTGATCGGTCCATTCGCCACCGGCGTTTCGGATATCAGTTTGCAGCGATGGCCAGGAGGTCAGCTTTCTTCCACGCACCACGTCCGCTTCAACCAGCATCCATGGACCATGGCAAATGGCGGCCACCGGCTTGTGCGCCTCAAAAAACGACTTCACGAAATTGACTGCGTCCTTATCCTGTCGCAAGTGGTCCGGATTCATCACTCCTCCTGGAAGCACCAGCGCGTCGTAGTCGCTCTCTTTAGCTGATTTGAGATTGCGATCAACCGGCACCGATTCACCCCAATCCGTATGGTTCCAGCCTCTGATCTGGCCGTCCTTTGGAGAAATCACCTCCGTTTTAGCTCCGGCCTGCTCGAGTGCCTTTTTGGGCTCCGTCAATTCGACATATTCGAAACCATCGGTGGCTAAAATGGCTACTTTCTTACTAGCTAAGTTGTTGCTCATGATCCCTCTCACCCGGTTGGACCCGCCTGCTTGGCGTGCGTTTCATTCATGGCAAATATGCTCCGCACCGAAAGCCCATTCCCGGTATCAGAATCCCCAGCTTTCCATCCGCTGGCGTTATCGTCACGTTCTTGGCTTTCGATGAGAGAAACTCCTGCTCCCCGTTCGCTGTGTGTTCATACTAGCATCCGAAGATGCCATACCAGGGGTGCGGGTGCGAACCGTCTGATACGCTCGAATTGACCCATCAAAATGAGTAGTCCGATTACCGTTACACTGCCGGACGGGAGCCAAAAGTCCGTCGCAGCGGGCTCGAGCCCACTCGACGTCGCTCAATCCATCAGTCCCCGGCTGGCCTCCGATGCGATAGTCGCGCGCGTGAACGGAGAGCTTTTCGATCTCACCCGGCCGCTCGACCGCGATGCTAAAGTCGAGATCCTCACCACGAAGAATCCGGATTCTCTGCAGGTATATCGGCACTCGACTGCGCATCTGCTCGCCGCCGCCGTATTGGAGTTGTTCCCCGAAGCCCAACTGGGCATCGGACCCCCCACCGAGAACGGCTTCTACTACGACTTCCAGCGCGACACAAAATTCACACCCGAGGATCTCGAGAAGATCGAAGCGCGCATGCGCGAGATTCAGGCGCGGAATTTACCCTTCGAACGCAAGCTCACCCCAAAGGCCGCCGGCCTGGAAAAGTATCGCGGCGATTGGATGAAGCGCGAACTGATTGAAGAGCGTGCTGGGGATATCTTCTCTGAATACACTCTCGGTCCGGACTTCATCGACTTCTGCCGTGGCCCGCACGTGCCATCCACTGAAAAGCTCAAGACTTTCAAACTGCTATCGATTGCTGGGGCTTATTGGAAGGGCAACGAAAAGAACCCCCAGCTTCAGCGCATCTACGGAACTGCTTTCTTCACGAAAAAAGAACTCGATGATTACTTGAATCGGCTTGAGGAAGCGAAGAAGCGCGATCATCGCCGCATCGGAAAGGAACTCGAGCTCTTTGCCGTCAACGAACTTGTAGGCGCGGGCCTGCCGCTATGGCTCCCCAAGGGCGCTGCGGTCCGGCGGGTCCTCGAAGACTACATCGTCGACAAAGAGCGTAAAGCGGGATATCAGCACGTCTACACACCCGCTTTGGCGAAGATCGAACTTTATCAGCGATCCGGCCATTGGGAGCACTATCACGAGGACATGTTCCCTCCCATGCAACTTGAGACCGAGCAAATGGTCTTGCGCCCCATGAACTGTCCTCATCACATCTTGATTTACAAATCCAAGATGCATAGCTATCGAGACCTTCCGGTGCGAATTGCGGAACTCGGCACAATGTATCGCTACGAGCGCTCCGGCGTTCTCAGCGGCTTGAGCCGCGTGCGCTGCATGACGCTCAATGACGCGCATATCTTTTGCACGCCCGATCAGATCAAGGAAGAATTTACAGGCGTGATGCGGCTGGTCGAGAGCGCCTACCGTGACCTCGGCATCAAGCAATACAGTTATCGACTCTCGCTCGGCGATAAAACGAATAACGGAAATACGTCGCGAACGATGCGATGTGGGATCTGGCTGAACGTGTGCTTCGCGAAGCGATGGATTCTTTAGGTTTGCCCTACACCGAAGCTCCGGGTGAGGCTGCATTCTATGGACCTAAACTCGACATCCAACTAGCCGATGTCATGGGCCACGAAGAAACATATTCGACGATTCAAATCGATTTCCATCTCCCTAATCAGTTCGATCTGTCTTATATCGGACCGGACGGGCAACATACGCGCCCGGTGATGATTCACCGCGCGATTGTCAGCACGATGGAGCGCATGATCTCCTATCTCATCGAACTCTATGGAGGCGCATTCCCGGTTTGGCTGGCTCCTGTACAGGCGATCGTTCTCCCCATCACCGACAAGCAAAACGAGTACGCCCGTCGAGCGTTCGAGAAGTTGATCGATGCCGGCTTTCGCGCGGAACTCGATGAACGCAGCGAAAAAGTGAACTTGAAAATCCGCGAAGCGCAGCTGAACAAAATTCCTTATATGCTGGTCGTTGGCGAGCGCGAAGCTCAAGCCGGAGAGGTTTCGGTGCGCAATCGGAAGAGCGGCGATCAGGGAGCTACCGGATTGGACAACTTCCTCGAGCGCCTCAGAGAAACCGTTTCGAGCAAGAACTTGAGCGAATAGCTTCTATTCTTGTTCAACCGGTACTCGGTCTCGTGTGCGGATCAGCCCACCTTCTATCAGTTCGAAACGGCCATCCCGCCAGCGCATGTTACGGCTCAAGTAACTCGCCACCCACACCGCGAACCCGAGCAGGTCTCTCAACGGATAGAGCCAAGCCTTATTTAGACATTCCCGATCGCGCGCTACGCCCCAGCCGATAAGATAGCCTTCAGTCACGCGGTTCAGAACACTGACGCAGAAGAGATCCACGCCGAGCGCCGGATGCCGCAGCAACAGCCCGGCCAACAGCCCTAACATTCCATAGGGCACTGCAAATACGAAGACTGTTCCGAAGTGTCCTTTCGGCCGTGAATATTTAGTCCCCGTCGCCCAGCGCACCTGGCGCTGCCACATTTTCCGGAAGCTCATCGGCGGCACGATATGCGAGATGATATGCCGCGATAAGACCACTCGAAAGCCTTGTGCGGCGATCAGATTACCCATCACGAAATCGTTCGAGAAATAATGGCCCAGCGCTTTGAATCCGCCGATCGCATCGAGCGCTCTGCGCCGCACTGCGATCGTAGGTCCCAGCCCGAATTTCATACCTTCCAGTAGGTTCGCCGCCAGCACTCCGGCTGTCATCTCTACGCTCATTCCTGATGCGTCCAGCGCCGACCAGATGCCGCCTCTGCTGAGCCCCCGATACACGCACGTCAGCATCCCGACAGCAGCATCACGAAAGGCAGGCGCTATCTCGGCGAGATAGTGCGCGTCCACTTCGACGTCGCTGTCACTAGTGACCAGAAGGTCGTAACGAGCGATCTCCGCCATTCTCGAAAATGCATGCGCCGGAGGATTGGGCCACATCGGTTCCCCAGTAATCAGAATTCGCGAAGATATGTGAGGATATCTCGCGCTCACCTTCTCGGCGATCGGCAGGGCTGCATCATCGGACCGGTCGACTGCCAAAATAACTTCGAACTCTCCTGCATAGTCCTGCAGAAAGAAGCTCTCCAGATTTCGCTCCAGCTGAACTTCGATCCCGTGAAGGGGTTTCAGAACGGAGACGGCAGGCAACTCGCTCGCGTTTATCGTGGCTGCTTCGCGCTTCTGCCGGGCGGCCTCTTTAGAGAATTTAGCCATACCCGCCACGGCCAGCAGCAGATACACCGTCGATGAGATAACCCCGACGATCGCGGGGCTCAGCAGCAGATATCCGAGTTCCGTCATACCGGTTCCGAACCGCTCGACGCGTTCAAGTCCCGCAAGCATCCCGGTCCAAAAGAATGCAGCACAAGATCGGGCTGAACTGCCATGGCTCTTGGATCATTTGAGCCTGGGCTGTAGAAAGCACAGTTCATGCCGGCGTTCTTGGCCCCGGCCAATCCGGCCTCAGAATCTTCGATCACCAGCGCTTCACTTGGTTCGATCCCCAGTGCATCCGCAGCTGCCAAAAACAAAGCCGGGTCCGGTTTACCCGCTGCAATATCAGAAGCCGTTACGATCGCCTTGAACAGGTGTTCGACATCAAACTGACGCAGGGCGCACAGCGCTCGTTGCCTCGAAGCCGATGTAGCTACTGCTAGCGAAAACCCTTCGCGATGGAGCTCCCGAATCCATTCGATTACGCCCGCGATAGGCCGTAGGTCCTTGCTGTTTTTTTGATAGAGAGCGTCTTTTTGTTTACCGAGAGAGGTCAGTTCCTGGCTGGAATACTCGGGGAATAGCCTCTTCAAGATGTCGCTGCGCGTTTTGCCTTCTCGGACAATCTCTGAAACATCGGCGGCGGGGGTCTGCCCCACTTCACCGAGCAGATCTCGCCATGCCCGCTCGTGCAACGCGTGGCTGTCAGCGATCACGCCATCTAAGTCAAATATAATCGCGCGAATTTGACGCGCTTCGACCTGCACGCTGGCGGCGCGCGTACCTTCACGTTCTGGAGACGCACGCGTCTCCGGAACAGTACTTAGACCCATTTCCCCTTCCCCGGATTCAACTACATTGTCTCACCCTGGAGAAGGCGTATTTTCACCCTCACTGCTATCGGAAAAGATCACCTGCGATCCACCTTCGGAGAATCGAAACGGCATCTCTCGAAGTTCTTTCAAACTACATCGCACCGTTTCCTGCCGTTCGGGCTCGCAATAGAGCAGCAGAAAACCTCCCCTACCCGCGCCCAGCAGTTTGCCCCCTGATGCTCCCGACGCGAGCGCCCGAGCATAAATTTCATCTACGTACTCGGACGACACGCCGCCTGCCAGCCGGCGCTTCAATTCCCAGTTCTCGTTAAGTAAATTTCCGCATTCATCGAGACCGCCTGACTCGAGTGCTCTGCGGAAGTCTCTGGCCAGCTCGACCATGCGGCCGACTCGCGCCGCCATCTCCGGATCGTTCATGTTTGCTGATTGCTCGGTCAAAATAGCGCCGGCCGATCTTTCCTGGCCGAGATAAAACATCATCAATCTGCGCTCGAGTTGTCCCAATACGCCCGGCTTCATGGCAACGCTTTGAACCTCTACTGAATCGTCCGAATTGAACTGTATGTAATTCAATCCTCCGAACGCCGAGGCGTATTGATCCTGCTTGCCTATCGGTTCGCCTAGCCGGTTAATCTCTACTTCGCAGGCTGCGGCGGCCAGACTGCTCGCCGAGGCATTTCGTCCGTCACGCGCTTCCAATGCGTGCAGTAGGCCGACGGTGAATGCGCTACTCGAACCCAACCCGCTGCCGGCGGGAACATCTGCAAAGCTGGCGATCTCCATTCCTTTCGGTATCCGACGCCGGATCAGACACTCGCGGACAATCGGATGCTGAATGTCTTCGATTCGCTCCACATCCTCCAGCCGCGAATATTTCACGCGAATCTTCGGGTTGAAATACGGATGAATCACCAGGTACATGTATTTGTCTATGGTGGTGCTTACGACGGCGCCACCGAAACGCCGGTAATACGCTGCTATATCGCTGCCACCGCCGGCAAAGCTGATACGAAACGGGCTGCGTACCACGATCATTCACACGCTCTGCTTTTTGCTCAGATGTATCTCTAACGTTTCCAGACCCTGGGGCGTTCCAATATCGAAGAACGGCCGCTCGGTCCGCCAAGCTAGCATCTGGCCGTCCGAGATCAGCTTCTGGAAGGCTTCTTCTTCGAAAGAGCTTGCCCGCGCATCCGGAATCAGGCTCAGAGCGGACTTCCTCACCGCGACCACGCCCGCGTCCACATATCCGCCGGTCGGCCGTCGTTTTTCATACTGCCGAACCACACCGGCAGCATCGATCGCCAGATTACTTGGAACTGTTTGCGTCTGATTCCGGTACGCCGCGACCATCGCTATTGCGTCCCGAGACCTGAACTCGCTCACCAACGCGGAATATTCGATGTCGAGCAGAGTATCGCCATTTATCACCAGAAAATCATCCTCGAGCAGTGGCTCGGCATTCTTGAGGGCCCCGCCTGTACCGAGCGGAGACGCTTCGTAGGAATAAGAAATCTCAATGCCGGACCTGCCCTTTCCGAACCGGTCCTCGATGATTTTACCGAGGTAACTCACCAGCAAGAGAAACCGCTTGATTCCGTTTGCTTCGAGTAACTCAATCTGGTGCTCGAGAAAAGGCCGCTGCAGAACGGGCAGCATGGGTTTGGGTACCTTGTAGGTGAGAGGACGCATCCGCGTCCCCAGTCCCCCAGCCAAAATGACTGCCTGTATCAGGTTGTCCTTATTCGCTCAATCTTCGGAAGGCAGCACGCGTTCGAGTGGCAGTTCGAGATTCAGAGCGCCGGCCAACAGAATTCCGTCTCTTTCGATCTGAGTGGGGGGCTGCTCGCGATCGAAGATCCATGCTTTCCTCAGATACGGATCGATGACCCAAACGCAAGGCACACCCATGTTTTGATAATCGCCGATCGAACCGTTTACTCGGCTCCAGCGATCATCCGGTGAGAAGACTTCGACGCAAAGTAGCGGTGGCTCACTGATAATTTCGTCATCGCCATCAGGCACCACACACACATCAGGAATCCTGACTCGACTCGACGATACCCGAACCCGCTGTTCCACCAGCGCAAACACCGCCTTACCCCTGAGAAGCGCCTTCAATTGAACAACGACTTCTGTTTGAGTAAATGCGTGCTTTCTCTTCCCCACATTTCGCTCCACCACCGCGCCGTCGATATACTCACAGTCCGGCGAATAGTCGGTGTTCAGGTATTCATCGAGCGAAACAGGTTTGGGTGCTGTCGCCATCGCTTGATCCAATCAGATCAGCATCTTATTGAGGTGCTTCAAAGCGATTATAGTCTGCGCTGGTAGGCAAATGCCTCCAGTTGCTGAGAGATCGCAATGAACTCCACCTAGAATCGGAGCACGCCCTTGATCTCGACGAACCTTGGTGAGCTGCCGGCCCCGACGAATGAACCCAGAAGACTCGTCGGTGGCCCCACGGCGGCAATACTGGAACCGAATTGCGGGTTGGAAATGTCAGCAACCGGTTGATCGAAATTCGCGTGATTGAAGGCGTTGTACGCTTGGGCTCCGAAGGTGAAGTTCACATGTTCGCCAAGAGCGATGCTCTTGCTGAGCGCGATATCCACATCGAAAAAGTGAGGACCGTAGATGCTGTTCCGCCCCCCGCTTCCAAACCCCGTCGGAAAGCTTGTAACGGCTGCGCTCGGAGCGAACTGCGAAGTGCTCAGGCACGGCGAGTTGACCGCGTTGTTACAGGTATTCGGAACACTCCCTAATGGCGACGCAAAGATTGCAGCAGACGTGCCATAGTTATATCCCGCAAGCGTTCCGGTTGCTGCAGCGTCGGTCACGGTGAAAGGTAATCCAGTGCGGAAGAACCAGTTGCTCGAGAGTGTCCAGCCTCCGAAGACTCGGTTCGGACCCCAACGGAGCCCGGCGTGTCGTAAGACATCGGAGAACAGCACAGTCGCGCTGACGTAGTGCCGAACGTCGTAATCCGAGCTTCCGTAGTTGGCACGAATATTGAAGGGGTTCTGCGGTGCCGTGATACTTTCGTTCGTCGCCAGAATGCCGAACGGCTCGTTGACCACGCCGCCATTGGAAACGTCATCCAGAGAATGGCTCCAGGTGTAGTTCACATTGAAGGCAATTCCGGAAGATAGCTGGCGCTGGAGGCTGACGCTCAATCCGTTGTAGCTTGCAGTGCCCGCCGAAAGATATTGCGTAACCTGCCCGAGCGCGGCGTTTGGCGGCGCACTCGGCAAGCCCGCAAAACCGTTCGGGCAAGCGAGAGCAGGGCAATACGCGTTCAGTCCTTGGTCTCCGACTGGGATGTGCATCCCGTGCATACCGGAGTAATTGAGGCTTAGCATCGTCTTTGCCCCAAGCGCCTGTTCGATCTCGAAGTTCCACTTGTAATAGGTCGGCTGATAAAAAGTATTTGGAAACGAGTTCAGATTGGGAGGCGCGAATCCTGGAACGGCCTGCGAGATGGAATTGAAGCTGCCACCCGATTTGAATTGCGAGAGCAAGGCTTGGTTGGCCTGCGCGGCTGTAGCGAACAGGCTTCCGGGTACGCCGGGAGCCAGGGTGCCGTTTCCGATCGTGAACGCATTAAAGCTGGGAGAGTTGAATGCCGCTGCCTCCGTCAGGCCGCCCGGTAACTGGTCTGCAAAGATGCCCGCGCCTGTCCGGATAACCGTTTTGTCGCTATTGCCAGGTCTCCAGGCAATTCCAACTCGCGGCTCCCAAACTACGCTTTGAGTGTTGGCGTAAGCATTGTGTTGGCCGAAAACAATGAACTGATTGTAGGGTGTCGACGCTGCATTTGGATCGGGCGTGCCGGTAAATGCCGTGCTCAAACGGGAGAAGCAATTGTCATCGCACGTGGGATTCGCGTAGTGCTCCAGCCGCAAATTCAGGGAAACTGTAAGGCGCTCGGTAACCTTCCAATCGTCCGCGACATAGCCGCCCATCGTATTCAGGCGAATGTACTGTATCGGCGAAGATGGAAACGCCTGGAGGATGGATGTATTCGGACCTCCTCCGTTGAAGAAATCTGCCAGGTTTGTGGTGATCGCGCCATGGATCGGACCACCGACTCCCTCGAAATCCAGATCCGATACATTGTCGTGAAGCCAGCTATAGCCGATTCGGAAAGTATGCTTTCCCCGGACGTGAGAGAGGTCATCTAGGATCTGATACTGGAATATACGCCTGCCTTGGGGGTAGAAAAAAGGCCCGGGTTGCCCAAACGCGCCCACAGCGGTAAACGGAGATCCGGAGAAACCCATAAAGGTCGGCAATGCCGTTAATGCTGCCGTGGGATCTGATGGGACGAAAACGGCCGAGTAATAAAGCGCCGATCCTTTGAATTCGTTCACCGTATTTGGTCCGAACGTATGAGTCTCAGAGACCTGGCCCGTCATCTGCGGCTGGTTGCTTTCAGCATTAAACACGGAACCAAAGGGACTCGTGAAACTGGGCTGAAACCCGTTGTCGCGCGACACTCGGACATAAAAACGGTCACTAGGAGTGAGAGTGTGGTCGACGCGCGCGGCCCACAGGTATTCCTTGTTCGTGTTTCCGGGCGTGCTGCGGAACTGGAGGGCGCAGGGAACACCGGCCGGCAATCCCGTAAAGCCCTGGCATCCGCCGTCCGCAACAGGCGTCGCGCTTGAAGCTCCGGTCGCGCTGCTATATACCGTGAAAAGCTGCTTATAGAACGGGATCTCCGCGGCATTTCCATTACCTGCGAGATTAGCCAGAGTCGCCGTCTCAAACTGTGGGCTCGGAATCAAATTTAGGTTTGCGGCCGTGGGCAGAAGGTTTCGAAGCCCCTCGTAATCCACATCGAAAAAAGTGCGATTCTTCCAAATCGGGCCCGACACGTTCGTTTGCCACTGATTGAAATTGTTAAAAGGCCTGGGCAGCCCGCTGGCATTGCTAAAGAACTGGTTGGCATTCAAGGCGCGTCCGTTCCAGTTATAAACAGCGTTCCCGTGGAATGTATTCTCGCCCGACTTTGTGATGTAAGTGACTTGGGATCCGGCATACTGCCCGTATTGCCCCGAATAAGCGTTGGTGACTACGTTAGCTTCAGCGATGTCGTTGGAGCCGAGCAGCAGATTCGATGCGCCGCTGTTGTTTATGCCAAAGAACGGATCATTGTCATTGACTCCATTCACGGTGAACAAATTCGATGTCCCGGGCATCCCGTTTGCCACGAAGTTGCCGTAGCCGGCCTGAGTATTCATCACCACCCCAGGTGCGGTCTGGGCAATGTACGTGATATCGCCACCCGGGTTAGGCATATTTTCAATCTGTTGAGATCCGTAATGGGTCGTCGAATCCGCGTTCTCTGTTTGCAATACATCCGAGGAGCCCGCCACCTCAACCGTTGTTGAGACGCCCGAGATCTCTAGCTGAAAATTGGCGGCGGTCGGCTCACCAGGAGTCACAACGATTCCTGCTCGCTCCAATGTGCCAAAGCCGGCGGCGGACGCCGACACCTTATAGCTTCCCGGTTTGACGAATGCAAAGCGGTACGTTCCCTGAGTGCCCGTCGTTGCCGTTTGGGCTACATTCGTATCGACATTTGTGAGTGTCACGGATGCATTGGCAATCGGCGCACGTGTGGGATCGGTCACAGCACCCGTCACAGCGCCGGACGTAATGGATTGCGCTGTCGCTTGCATAGTACAAGCAACAGCAATCCACAACAAAAAGATTAGTGAAAGGTGTCTGCGCAACATCCAGGTCTCCTCTAAAGTGATTAGCTAAGTAACTGCGTTGTTACGAAGTTACGCATTGGCGGTTGCAGTTATGTAACCAAGTTTCAAAATGAGAGATCAGTTCGGAATGCAAGGGTTTAGCCGGTTAGACGTTACGGCATTGCATAGATGTAAGTGCAGGCCTTCTGATTTATGGAATCGCGCAGAGGACGCTCGGTGAATCTACGCTGAACTTGTTACGAGGTAAAGAAGCAAACTAACATCGGCTTCGTCGCCGCTGCGTTCGCAGCCTTCTTTCACCGCACCGGCCTGATCCTGAGCGTCTGCTTCGCATCTACTACTTCAAACTTCATAGGGAAGCTCGTTCCTATGTAGTAAGCCGGCCACTCGTCTTTGTAGTGCTTGGATGCGACGTGCCCCGATTCGCCGGTCGTCAGGTTTTGCACGGATTTATCCCAGTCGCCAAGATCTGCCACCATCCGCTCGGATGGTCCGAGAGTGAGCGTGGTTTGTTTGACGGTCGTGCCAGATCCACTCATCGGCACCGGACCGATGTCGAAATAGCCTGAAACCAGCGGCAGTTCCTTCCCGATAGGATGGGCGAACTTCCATTGCAGCATTCGGCCCCATTGCCATCTCGATACGGGAGTTCCTTGCAGTTCCCTTCCATCCTGTAGCGCTCTGCTCAAGTTGTCGAGTAGCCAACCGTCCCAATCATTGCCGGTTACCCATCCGTCGGGTCGTCTCCGAAGCAGATCTTCGACAACGCTCGAGCGCGGTAGAATCAAGGGAACTCGACGATCACCGGGCAGCGTCTTCTCGGTCGGGCGGCCGCCTGTCTTTTCGGCAGACGCGGGAGATCCCGACCGCACCCTCTTGTCTACGGATAACTGCGCTGGCGCCGGCAATATGCTCCGAACGAGAGCGCTCCCTGCCTGTCTGCTGAGAAGCTGGGTGATAACGGGTGCAGCCTCGTCCTTGTCCATCTGGCCGTTCCAGGACCGCAGTACTTCGATTGACTCCCGCACGAGTGCGTTGCGGTTGCCCTTTCGAGTAAATGCCGCCACAATTTGACGGGCAAGAAAATCGTCATAGGCGGAATAGACATCCTTCTGAATCGAAAGCATGTCGCCCACTGTGAGCTTTTTGATTGCTTCAAGTCGCGCTCTGATTTGGCGGATCCGATACCGGTCGTGATAGCTGCCGTCAACCCGGTAGGGATAACCCGGCGGAAACGGATTCTGATTCGCGGTAGCCACTATGCCCGACTCTGGATTGAGCATGCTCGGCAACTCGTCGAACGGAATATAGCCGGCCCACTCAAAATCGCCGGAAGCCCCATCGAGCGGCACATCGCCGTCAAAGCCGCGCCGGATTGGGAACCTGCCGGTTGCCTGATATCCGATGTTTCCCGCTTTGTCTGCGTAGACAAAGTTCTGGCCCGGACCCCAGAAGTCCCTTACTGCCGTTCGGAATTCATTCCAGTTTCTTGCTCGGTCCACATCGAAGAAGGGAAAACTGAACCCATCCGTCGCTGACCACCGCATGGTATACGCTCGGTCGCCAGCGGTCATCAGCACAGGTCCATGTCGCGTGACCCAGATATCGAGCGCAACCGGCTTCTGTCCCCGCACGCCGATCATTTGCCGGTCAAGTTGCGCCTGCTCTACGTTGGCCTTGTATCGATAGCGTCCACTCCGCTGGTCCAGTTGCTCCAGGTAGAGATCCATCACATCGCCCTGCACGTTCGTAACGCCCCAGGCAATCTGCTCGTTGTGGCCGGTTATCACGCACGGCAGACCCGGTAGCGAGGCGCCCGACACATTCAGCCCAGGTGCTTTCAGCTGTATCAGGTACCACGTGGGCGGAATACCGTAGGAGAGGTGCGGATCGTTTGCCACCATCGGTTTCCCATCCGCGGTGTGCGCGCCCGACACCGACCATGCGTTCGAACCAGGACTCACGTATCCGCCCTGCAAAGCCGGAAACAGCAGCCGGGCTTTCGCCGGATCGCTGCTCGTTGCAACAAAGGCGCCTTTCTCAAATTCGAACTCTGCCGTGTCTGTAAGATCGCGGAACATCACCAGGCCGATGAGTAGTGAATCGGTCACCGTCCAGGGTCGTGGATCGTAGGCATGTCCGGGAAGAGAAAACTCGAGCGCGTATTCACCGCGATGCGTCTTGATGAAGTAGTTCACCCCCCGCGCGTATTCCACCATCACTGCCCGGTCAGATGCACGCAGATGAGTTGCTTCCATCTCCGCAACTGCCCGCATCCGCATTCGCCGCGCTTGCTCGTCAGCATGTAAAGCGGCGGGTCCAAAAACCTCCGCCAGTTCGCCCGCTGCGAATCTCCTGAGTACGTCCATCTGCCACAATCGATCTTGAGCCGTCACGAACCCTTGCAAGAAGATGGCGTCCTGCCAGCTATCGGCCGTCACGTGTGGAATTCCGCGCGCGTCTCTTCTCACGGTCGCCTCGCCCCGCACTGGAGCATACAGCTCCCCCGAGGTCTTAGGAAGCGGACGAAAAGCGTACCAATAAACGGCAATCGCCAGCAGCACAACGACAAGTGCGACGCTCATGTTCATGATGCGCACCGAGCGGGATAACACGGACCGATTTTACTCTGCGTCCGCATTCGCTCCACTTAACTGCGGTTTGTGTCCACGCCAGTTCCATAGATGAGTATCCGCTTCATCATCCTTGTCCTCATTCTTGCCGCCAACGGCTTCTTCGCGGCTTCCGAAGTAGCGCTCGTCTCCGTTCGTCAGTCGCGTCTCAATGAATTGGCCGAAGCTGGCCACGCAGGAGCACAAAGCGCGCTGAGCCTTCTCGCGAACCCGGGCAGGCTGCTATCTGTTACTCAGGTGGGTGTGACCCTGGCCAGTCTGGGCGTCGGATGGGCCGGCGAAAACACGCTCTACGGTGTCTTTCGGTCCGCTCTTGATCCTCTTCATATCCAAGCTCCGGCCGCCCTCATTCACGCCGTCGCATTTACCTTTGCATTCCTCATCATCAGTTATTGCCACGTTATCGTCGGCGAGGTCGTCCCGAAAAATCTCGCCATTCAAAAAGCGGACCGCCTCGCCATTCTGGTGGCCCCCGCTCTGCTTGTCTTCTATCGCCTCTCGCAGCCCTTTGTCTTCATCATCGAGCGCTCCTCCGAGCTCATTCTCCGGATGCTCGGTGTGCCTGGAGGCCACATTTCCGGCGGACACACTGCCGAAGAGCTGAAATACATCGTGCATAGCATTCGTCATGAAGGACGCCTCCAGCAGTTCGAAGAAGATGCCATCGAGCATCTCCTCGATCTCTCCGGCTTGAACGCACGCGAGATCATGACGCCGCGCAATCACATCGTCTCGCTCTCCGTCGACTCCAATCTGGAAACTGTGCTGGCCGCCATGGCCGAACATCAATTCACGCGCATGCCCGTCTATGAAGGTCGTCCGGAACAGATCATCGGCATCGTCCACTACAAAGACCTGATGCGCGCATGGGTGGAGACGCGCTCTTCCTATGACCGGGGCCGCCTCTCGCGCCCGTTTCGTCTGCGACCTTTTGTACGCAAGCCGCTCGTGGTTCCTGAGACCAAGCCGCTCAACCAGTTGATTGCGGAATTTCGCGATAACCACACGCGCATGGCCCTTGTGGTCGATGAATTTGGGACAATCACCGGCCTGGTGACCCTGGATGATCTCCTGGAACAACTATTCGGAGAAATCGGCGACGAACACGATGTGCCCCCGCCCCCACCCTCTTACCAGGAGCGCGTGCTTCAGCTGGAGGGCACCACCTCCATTCGTGACCTTGAGACGCGTTACAATATCCTTCTCCCGACCGACGCCGGGTTCGAAACGCTAGCCGGCTTTCTGCTCTATCAATTCGGCCGTATACCTAAAGTGAAAGATTCAGTCGATTACGACAGTCGCCGCTTTACTGTCACTCACATGGACCGCAACCGAATTGCTACGGTTCTGGTCGAGAAACTCGATTCGAATCAGCAGCCCGATCCGCTCAATGAGGGCTGACACGAGCGGTGGCGAGCTGCATAACGAACGTCTCGCGTATGCGGCGCTTGCTGCCGTTTGCCTGCTCTGGGGAACCACTTATCTCGGAATCCGTATCGCGATCGAGACTCTGCCGCCTATCTATCTCATCGCCATTCGCTACACCATCTCCGGCGCCATTCTGCTGATAGCCGCTGGCTTTGGCGGATTTCATCTGCCTCGCGGACGCGAACTCTTCTACACCGCCATTTGTGGCATCATCTGCATCGGCTTTGGCAACACCCTTCTCGCGATCGCGGAGCTATTGGTCCCTAGCGGATTAGCCGCACTCTTCTACACTACTGGGCCCTTTTGGATGGTCGGCATCGACGCCCTTCTTCCACAAGGCAAGCGTCCGCTCCTTTCCACGGTGGCCGCCCTGTGTGTGGGACTTTTCGGTGTGTTTTTTCTGGTTCTTCCAGCGGTAAGACACGAAGGTCTCCGCGGAAATACATTCTCAGGGTTTCTTCTGCTCCAGTTAGCCGCGGTCGGTTGGGTACTTGGTTCGTTGCTTCAGAAAAGAGTATCGGCCCGGAGTCTTCCGTTTGTCAGTGGCGCGGTGCAACAGCTCGCAGCCGGCCTGGCGCTGTTCGTGCCCGCGGCAAAGTTTGAAAAATTGCCTCAAACGGTTTCGCTTCGCTCTGAACTTGCGGTCGCCTATTTGATCGTGTTCGGGTCCATCATCGGTTACACCGCATTCATATATTCGATGACCCACCTGCCCGTCGCACTCGTTTCTATCTACAGCTTTGTGAATCCCGTTGTAGCAATCCTGCTCGGTTGGCTTTTCTTCCGCGAGCCATTCGGATTCCGCGAGCTAGCCGCCATGCTCGTCATCTTTATCGGAATCGCTCTCGTCAGATGGAGCGAAGGCAGCCGCCGCCTCAGTCCATGTAAGACGGTGGTTTGATCCCCTTCGCCCGGAGATACATCTCGGCCGAGGCGCGATGGTGCGCTGCGTGCTCGAGCATCGCAATCAGGGTCGTCAAGCCGCTCATAGATCCGCCTTCACCACCCTTGTAGCTCTTCTCGATCTGCTCCGGTGTCAGTTTCGAAACGCTTTCGATTGCCTTGTCATATTGCGCCTTGACATACGCCATTACGTCCGGCTTACTCATGCTCGTCGGCTTCGCTGGATTCGGTTTTTCTCCAGTGAACACCGATAGAAAATAGTCCATCGACTCCCCAATGTGCGCCATCTGCTCGGCAAAGCTCATCTGCGGCTTCGTCAACTTGAAATCGTAGTCCGAAGCGGGCATCTCATCCGCTACCTTTAGCGTGAAGTCGCGCGAATTCTTCAATCGGTTAACGATTGTGTCCCTCACGAAGTCCTGCGACTGCGAGAAAACGGCAGTCGGAAACGTCACCGCCAATAACGAAAGTGCCACCAGTGCTTTTTTCATAAGTACAAACCCCTGAAGATAGTCTACTGCACGGAACCATTCGCGGCCCGACCATCTCATTCTTCTCTCAACGCGACCAGCGGATCGAGCAGCGCAGCTCGGCGCGCCGGTAGGAAGCTGGCGGCCAAAGCCGCAATCAACAACAGCCCCGCGGAGCCGCTAATGATCCATGGATCGGTGGAGTGTATTCCATAGAGCTGGCTCGCAACAAGTCGCCCGCAAGCCAATGCCGCAGGCAGCCCGATCGCCAACCCGCACGCGACCAGCACCAGTGACTCGCTAAGCACGCCGTTGACGATGGCGCGAGGCCGCGCACCGAGTGCCATGCGAATCCCGATCTCGTTAGTTCGCCGGGCAACCGAATACGCCATAACTCCGTATAGCCCAATGGCAGCAAGCAATAGCGCCAACACTCCGAAAAAGCCAGCCAGCTTCGCCAGAAGTTTCTCCTCTGCCAGCGAGCGGTCCACTTCTTCGGCGAGCGTCATAGTCTCCGAAATGCCGAGATCGGCGCCCTCGGCGCGTATCGCCGCCCGCACTTCGCCGATCAACGCTTTGGGGCTACCCTGCGCTCGCACTACCAGATCGTTATAGCCGTCCGCATTCTGCGCCTGGCCGTTGTATACGAAGAATTCTCCTTTGGGCTGTTCGCGAAGACTTAGGTACTTTGCGTCTTTCACCACGCCGATAATTTCAAAGTCATCATGTTCGCCGAGCGAGAAATAGCGGCCCAGCGCCGAACCATTCGGGTAGAGTTCCCGCGCGAATGTCTCGTTCACCACGGCAACCGCTTGCGATTTAGGTGTATCTCGCGGCCCGAAATTTCGTCCGGCGACCATCGGAGTTCCTAGAGTCTCAAAGTATTCATCTCCTATCCGATTTCCACCGAATGATTTTGCGTTAGCCTCAGCACGGGCAACTCCCTGCCGCCACACGGGAGAACTCCATTGCCCCTCATCAAATGTCATCATGCAGAAACTGGCCGCGCGCACACCAGGCAAGTCTCGGACGCGCTTTTCCAGCCGTCGATACAGATTGATCAGCGCCGGTCCTTTGACATTTATCGAATCGCTATCGAGCTGTACCAGAAGAACGCGATCCTTTTCGAACCCGGTATTCGTCTGTTCCAGTTTTTCGAGCGTCGCCACGAAGAGAGCGGCCCCGATGATCAGGAAGAACGCGAGAGCCACCTGCCCCGTGACCAACACGGAGCCCAGCCGGCCCTGTGACTGCTGTCGCGTTAATCCCTTGCCTTCCTTCAGCGATCCCATGTCCACTCTGCTCATCCGTATCGCGGGTACAATCCCGAAGACCATGCCCGTGAGAACCGAGACTCCAAGAGTGAACAGAAGTACAGGCGTGTTCAGACCGAGTTGAAGCAGAACAGGATCTGCACCCCGCGAAACCATTGCCAGCAGTAAGTGTCCGCCTCCGGATGCCGCCCACAACCCCAAACCGCCGCCGGCCAGAGAAAGCAGCAGGCTTTCCGAAAGTAATTGGCTCATCAGCCTTCGTTGTTGTGCGCCGAGCGCTACCCTGACCGCAATCTCTCGCCGCCGCGCTCCGGCCCGCGCCAGCAAGAGATTCGCTATATTCGCGCAGGCAATCAGCAACACCAGGCCGACCAGAACCATCAGGATTTGCAGCGGGCGTGAAAACTCCCGGCGCAGCCGTGAAATCCCGCGTGCCGCCTCGGTCACCTTCACATGTGCTTTCCGCATGTCCGCAACTTGGTCCGCCGAGGGCGCCGGACCGGCAAGCTCGTGAACCCACTGCTGGAACTTCACATTCGTGTACGCCTCCACCCTCGCTATATCGACCCCGGCCTTCATCCTCCCCATGAGCCACAGCGATTGTGTCCAGGCGCCCAGCGGATGCCCTAGCCATGGCTGTACCTGGGCCTGCGCGGCCAAGGGAACCCATAAATCGGGAGCCCGCCCGACTTCCGTTCCGAAGAATTCTGGCGCGGCGATGCCGACCACTGTGATCACGCTTCCGTTGAAGGAAAGCGACCGGCCAATCACAGATGGGTCCCGAGCAAAGCGCCGTTCCCAATAGCCGTACCGCATCACCGCTATGGCAGCGCCATTGGGCGTACTGTCGTCCTCCGCTGTCAGCACGCGCCCCACTGCCGGCTGTACACCCAGCATGGCGAAATAGTTGGCGGAAACGAGCTGCAGTTTCACCCGCTCTATTTCAGAACTCCCTGGGCTGAATCGCGCGTGGACATCCCCCGACATGCTTTCCACTGCTGCGACATCGGAGAAAACGTCATTCTTGCCCCGTATCTCCCGATAGAACGGTTGCGAAAACAATTGTTGACTTCGGTGTGGGAAGTCATCGGTCACGCCGGACATCTGACCCTCGCCGAACAGCACCAATTGCTCCGGGTGTTTGACTGGAAGAGTGCGAAGCATCAGCGCGTCCATCACGCTGAATATCGCCGTATTCGCTCCGATCCCCAGAGCCAGGCACAGCACAGCAACTATCGAGAAGGCCGGGCTTCGTCTCAGCATGCGCATACTGAATCGCACGTCCTGAACACTGTTTTCGAACCATCGCGTGCCGCGTGCGTCACGGCACTCTTCTTTCATGTGTTCAAGCGCGCCAAATCTCAGGCTGGCGCTGCGCCGGGCTTCCTCCGGTGTCATCCCGGCCCGAATGTTGTCCGTTACCTGTTGGTCGAAATGGAATCGAAGCTCAGCGTCAAGGCGTCTTTCGAGCTCCGCCTTGTTCAGCAGCCGGCGCAACCAGTTCATTCGTACACCTATATCTTCTACACATTACCACTTCAGAACTGTAGAAGGTAAAGGTATTCGCAGTCTCAATTGCTCGCCGCCCCCGAAGGCCGTCTCAGCGGTCCACCATGGCCATCATGCGTTCGCTGTAACGCGGTCCTGCAACTGCTTCCGGTTTCAGTGCTTCGTCTAATTTCGTCATCTCGCTCGCCGTCAGCTTCAGTAAAGCCGCCGCGACATTCTCTTCGAGATAAGTTCTGCGCTTCGTGCCCGGAATTGGTACGATATCGTCGCCCTTATGCAGCAGCCACGCCAAGGCGATCTGCCCCGGTTTGGCGTTCTTCTGTTTCGCGACCTCTTCAACTAATGAAGCCGCGCGCATGTTCGCATCGAAGTTCTCTCCCTGGAAGCGTGGATCTCCCCGGCGGTAGTCGCCTTCCGGATAGTCCTCCGCTCGCTTCACCGCGCCCGTCAGAAAGCCGCGACCAAGCGGACTAAAAGGCACCAGCCCGATTCCCAATTCGCGCAGCAGCGGGATGATCTTCGGCTCGAGGTTTCGTTCCCAAAGTGAATACTCGCTCTGCAGCGCCGTGACTGGATGCGTGGCGTGAGCACGCCGGATCGTCTGCTCTCCGGCTTCCGAGAGACCGAAATACCGCACTTTGCCTTCGCTCACCAGTTCGCCCACTGCTCCCGCCACATCCTCGATCGGCACTTTCGGATCTACCCTGTGCTGATAGAACAAGTCGATGCGATCCGTGCCCAACCGCCGCAGTGATGCCTCCGCCACTTCGCGAATATGCTCCGGTCGGCTGTCCGTCCCGTTTATCTTTCCGTTCTCGATACGAAATCCGAACTTGGTCGCGAGAATGACGCCATCTCGCCGACCCTTCAGTGCGCGTCCCACCAGCTCTTCATTCACAAATGGCCCGTACACCTCGGCCGTATCGAAGAAATTCAGTCCCAGGTCGATAGCCCGGTGAATGGTCGCAATAGATTCCTTCTCGTCCGCCGCCCCATAGGATTGGCTCATACCCATGCAGCCAAGTCCGAGTGCCGAAACTTCCAGGCCTTGTCTGCCCAACTTACGTTTTGCCAGCATCATTCCTCCTATCGTTTCCCACCCAACGTCACGTTGCCTCCCGCCGGCTTCCTGAAAATCTCCGGCTTCAAGGGCACGTTCTGCATCACCTTCGAAATCCGCAACTCTTCCGCCTTGATGCCCGGTTCTGTTGAACGATGCACAATGCGGAAGGGCAGCTTCACTCCATCCTGGTCTTTATAATCCGAAAAATCTGTCACGTGTTTGAAATATGCCGAAGTCACTCCGGTCTCATCCACCCGCGCCAATAGATGGGTGGATGCGTCGAAGTAGAGCTTGGTCGCGCCCAGGTCGTTCGGCGCAACCACCACGTCCATCTTCTTTTCATCCAGCGTCTCCGGAGCCGCTGCGTTCACTTCCGAATAGAGTTGTCGCAAATGCACGTAGCGTATTGGATTCGCGTCTATCTCGAGCGGCTGCTCTGCTCCTTTCGACAGCTTCGAAACGCGCTTCTTCGAAGAGAGCATCCAGCCGCTCCCTCCGTCGTAAGCCAATTTCTTCTTGCCATCCACCAGCAAAACTTTGTTCGGCTTCTGCCAGAAATACGTCATCTTCGAATGGTGCCGTTCGGCATGCGTCTCCCGCGTTTCGATCCGCTCGACCGCGGTCATTCCGCCGATTGCCTGTACATAATCGCGAACCACTTCATCAACCGGTTTGCCCGGCGTCGGATCTGTTCGACCAGGCCAATGAATGCAGCCGAAGAGCAGTCCTGCCCGGAAGAATTGTTTGATAATGCTTTTCACTGTCTCGAAAGCGCCCAAAATCGCGCCGCTCTTCCAAGTTTCCTCCATTGAACGCAGAAACACTCTGGATCGCCTGTGTGACACGACCATATTGGGACATACTTACGCTTGTCGCTTGTGTCAAAGACGGCCCGAGAAAATTTGCTACGATCAAGCGGCACCGAACCGTCTTACAATAGAGGTATTAGCCCATATGACAGTGCTCGAATCGTTGAAAAAACACAGCATCGTTGTGGCAGACACAGGCGATTTCCAGGCCATCCAGCGCCTCAAACCTCAGGATGCTACCACCAATCCTTCCTTGCTCCTCGCCGCCGCCCAGCGTCCGGAGTACCATCATCTGGTCGAAGACGCCGTCGAACACGCCGAGAAAGAAGGTGGCGATCAGAAGAAACAATCCGAAGCCTTCATGGACGGCCTCTTCGTCAGCTTCGGCCGCGAAATCCTGAAGGTTGTCCCCGGCCGCGTATCCACCGAGGTTGACGCATCGCTTAGCTTCGATACTGAAGGAACGCTTAGCAAGGCTCGTCACCTGATCGAACTCTACGATAAGGGAAAAGTCAGCCGCGAACGCGTCTTGATCAAAGTCGCGAGTACCTGGGAGGGAATCCGCGCCGCCGAGCAGCTGGAGAAAGAAGGCATTCACTGCAATTTGACTCTCTTGTTCAGCTTCGCTCAAGCGGTCGCGTGCGCCGAAGCCGGCGTCACTCTGATCTCTCCCTTCGTCGGACGCATCTACGACTATTACAAGAAGGAAAACGGCGGCAAAGATATCCCGATTGACCAGGACCCCGGTGTCGCTAGCGTGACCCGCATCTACAATTACTTCAAAAAGTACGGCTACAAGACGCAGGTTATGGGTGCCAGTTTCCGCAAAGTCGAACAGATCACCCATCTCGCCGGTTGCGACCTGCTCACCATCAGCCCGGATCTACTCGAGCAAATGCAGCAGACCGAGGGCGAGGTGAAGGCTGCTCTTACACCCGAACAGGCAAAAGCCAGCAAGGATGAAAAGATCCACCTGGACGAGAAGAGCTTCCGCTGGCTGCACAACGAAGATGCCATGGGAACCGACAAACTGGCCGAAGGCATCCGCAAATTCAACGCCGATGCTCGCAAGCTCGAGCAATACGCCCGTAGTCAGGTCGCGGAAAAAGTCGGAGCATAGTCCGCCACACTGTTTGGCTGGCGGCTTTATACTTTTCGGACGATCTGCTTCTTCACCCTTTCGAGTGCCGTAGCCGCCTCATGGAAGTCGGGAGCAATCTCGAGCAGTGGCTCGAGTACAAATCTCCGCTCCATCATGCGCGGATGCGGCACTTCGAGCTTCGCCGTTTTAATCTTCACCATTCCGAATAGCAGAATGTCGATATCGATGAGGCGCGGTCCGCGCGGTGGCACGCCGCGTCGAACTCTACCCATCTCGCGCTCTACTCTCTGCAGCACCCCCAGTAACTGCAACGGAAAGTATTCAGTCTCGCACTCGATCACCATGTTCAGAAACCATGGCTGGTCGCTCACATCCCGCGGCTCTGTTTCGTAGATCGAAGAACGAGCCTTCACCCGGATGTTATCCCGCTCGAGCGCCGTAATAGCTCTCTCTAAGTTCTGCCGCCGGTCTCCGAGATTCGATCCAAGCGCGAGATAGACCTTCTTCGCCTGCATTCAGAACAACGGGTTCTGCAAACTGCCCGCAAACCGCGCCTTCCTCGACACGTTGAAATATTCGAACGCCCGCTCCGTCGCAACGCGTCCCCGCGGCGTGCGATCTAGAAACCCGAGCTGCATCAGATAAGGCTCATAGACTTCTTCGATCGTGTCTGTCTGCTCATCGATCGAGGCGGCAATCGTGCTCAGTCCCACCGGGCCGCCTCCGTACTTCACCATCACGGTGAGCATGATCTTCTGGTCGACCGCATCCAGCCCGTATCGATCCACTTTCAGCAAATCGAGCGCAGCCTCCGCAACCTCCGAGTCGATGTGTCCGCCTGCTCGCACCTGTGCGTAATCCCGCACTCTCCGCAGCAGCCGGTTCGCAATTCTCGGAGTGCCTCTGCCGCGCCGCGCTATCTCCCGCGCCGCTTCTCTTGTGATCTCGACCGCCAGCAGCTTCGCGGAGCGCTCGACGATGCCGGCCAGCGTCTCTTCGTCGTAGGGCTCGAGCCGCAGTACAATCCCGAAACGTCCCAGCAGCGGCGCGCTCAGCAGCCCTTGCTTCGTTGTAGCGCCAACCGCCGTGAATCGGGGCAGCGGCAGCGAATGCGTCCGGGCTCCCGGTCCCGTTCCCACCAGAATGTCCAGCCGGAAATCCTCCAGCGCCGCGTACAGAATTTCTTCGATATCGGGCATCAGCCGGTGTATCTCGTCGATGAAAAACACCTGGTGCTCGCGCACGCTGCTCAGGATGCCCGTCAGGTCCAGCTTCTTCTGCAGCACCGGTCCTGCCGTCTGGTCGAGTGGAACCTCCAGTTCGTGCGCAATGATGCCCGCCAGCGTGGTCTTGCCTAACCCGGGAGGTCCGCACAGCAGGACATGGTCCATCGCCTCGCCCCGCTGTTTAGCCGCTTCAATTGCGATAGAAAGTAGTTCGCGCGCGTGCGGTTGTCCCGCGAAGTCAGCCAACCGCGTCGGGCGTAGCGCTGCTTCGAACTCTCGCTCTTCCTCCCGAGATCTTCGCGATACTAACCCGTCGTCCTCGCGCATCCGCTTCCCAACTTAGCGTACCTGCGCCATCGCTGCTCGAAAGAACGGCTCAAAGCTCTCCGGCGCCCCGCGCTCGCTTACTTTTCGCACCGCCCCTTCCGCTGCCGCTCGCGTGCACCCCAGGTTCTGCAACGCCGAAAGAACATCCTGCTCGAGCGGCGTAAATGCCGGTCCCGTTTGCTGCGCTGGCACCGCCCCCGCTACTTCGATGCCTGTCAGCTTGTCCTTCAGCTCGAGCACAATGCGTTCTGCGGTCTTCTTCCCTACGCCCGGAATCCTTACCAGCCGCGCCACATCGCCCGTACGAATTGCACCGATCAGGTCGGCTGTCGGCAACCCCGAAAGCACTGTGATGCCAAGCTTCGGACCAATCCCGCTCACCGAAATCAGTCTTTCAAATACGGCCTTTTCTTCCGAGGTCGCGAAGCCGAACAGCATCAGCGCATCCTCGCGGACATGCGTGTGGATGCGCAGCGCCACCGTTGCGCCCGCACCGGGAAGTGTCGTATATGTCGAGATCGGGATCTGCACTTCATATCCCACCCCGGCCGCTTCTATGACCACCTCGTTCGGATGCTTCTCGAGAATCGTCCCGCGCAAATGTCCGATCATGCCGCACGACCATTATCCAATCGGTATTGCAGCTCGGCCTCCGCCGTAAGCTACTGGCATGTCCCGCCGTCGCTTCTTTGTGCCTGAAATCCGGCGCGGTGCCGCCCAGCTCACCGGTGCCGACGCCGAACACCTCGCCCGTGTACTTCGCGTCGAGCCCGGTCAGCGTTTCGAACTCTCCGACAACCAGAACCTCTATCTCGCCGAAATCGAAGCGGTTCGAAAATCGCTGGTGTGTTTCCGCGTCCTGGAGCATCTTCCTGCGCCGCCTTCCCTGGTTCCTATCACTCTGCTTCCCGCTCTCTTTAAGTTCGACCGTTTCGAATGGCTCGTCGAAAAGGTCACCGAACTGGGTGTCACAGTCATTCAACCGTGGGAGGCCGTCCGTACGGAACGTGGCCTCGCGCAAGCCTCCGCCAAGCGCCTGCCGCGCTGGCGAAAAATCGCTCTTGAATCGAGTCAGCAGTCTCGCCGGGCTCGCCTTCCCCTAATCGAGCCTGTCCTCAAATTTGCCGCTGCACTCCAAAGCGTTGCCGAGGTGCGTCTGCTTCTCGACGAAGACCCCGCGGCCCAGCCTCTCCTGGCCGTCCTCCCTTCAGATCGTCCGGTGACCAGCCGCATCGCTCTGCTGCTTGGGCCGGAGGGAGGCTTCACCGATTCCGAGCGCGCGGCGGCCATCGCTGCGCATTGGCTTCCTTGCAGTCTCGGCCCGACGATCCTTCGAGCCGAAACCGCAGCCATCGCGGCGCTGGCCATCGCGCGCGCGGCCTGGCTCTAAAGGCCTTTTTCAACCATCAGCAATAAGCGCTCCGATAACCTGCCGATCTCATCCTGAGATGCTCGGTTCAAGGGACCCTCCAGGATAAGAAACGCCAAACCGTGGACTGCGGACCAGGCCAGATACTCCGCTCCTGCTCTACGTTTGCACGGAAGGACACCCGTCTCCACCAGCAGATCCAATGCGGACGCGAGCAGTTGAAATGGATTGAGGCCGCTGGCGCCCGTCTTCGCGTTGTCCCCATCCTCTTCGACTGGATCGGTGCTCGAGAATGCCGTCCGGAAGAGACCCGGTTCTGTCAGAGCAAATTTCAGATAACCGGTTCCAACAGCACGAAGACGCGCGCGCGCCGTCTCAGCCGTACCTTTGCCGCGCACAGCCGCCATCTCCGCCTCGATAGCAAGCGCGAGATAAGAAAGCGCAGCTGCCCTGACCGCCTGCAAAAGATCGCCATGGCTCGAGAAGTGTCGATATGCGGCATTCGGGGCAACGCCAGCCCGTCGTGTCGCTTCACGCAGCACCACCGCCTGAGGCCCGCCGCCCCGTGCCAGTTCAATTCCGGCATCGAGCAAAGCTTTCCGCAGATCGCCATGCCGAAATGTTTTCCGAATTGGATGCCTGAATGTATTACCCATCAAAACTCTTGTGGACAGTGTACACTTTTTCTGATACGTTGTACTGGACGGCGCAGAATGTTGCCCGCGAATTGTCAAAAAACCAGTTCCGGTGACCGCGTCGAAGATCTGTTTGTTTGACCAAGAAAGAAAGGATGAAGCATGAGCACAGTAGCGCAACCGCAAGCGAACAAGTCAACCAGAACCAGCACCGGAGATTTTGTCTGGCACGAACTGAGGACCACTGACGCCAAAGGTGCTGAGGCATTCTATACTCACGTAGTCGGATGGCAGGCAAAGGGTTCCGGTGATCCCGGAGGCGTCCCTTACACGCTTCTTTCGATCGGCGATATCCCCACTGCCGGTCTGATGCAGATGACGCCCGAAATGCTCAAAGGCGGCATGAAGCCAAGCTGGGCCGGTTTCATTGGCGTCGATGATGTTGACGCTTACGCCAAGCGAGTGGAACAGGCTGGTGGTAAACTGCACTTCCCGCCGCGGGATATTCCAACCGTTGGCCGCTTCGCCGCTGTTGACGATCCGCAGGGCGCGGCCTTCCTCCTATTCAAGGGATCTCCCGAATCTGCGCCGCCGCGTCCTCCCGCCGGAACTCCGGGTACTGTCGGCTGGAATGAGCTCTCCGCGAACGACGAACAATCGGCATGGTCCTTCTACTCCAAGCTCTTTGGCTGGACTGTGGATAGCACCATGGATATGGGGCCACAAGGGATTTATCGCATCTTTAAGAACGGTGGAGACCGGGTGGGCGCCATGATGACCCGCGATCCGAAAAACTCTCCCGTACCGTTCTGGCTGTTTTACTTCGCCGTCGAGAACATCGACGCGGCGGCGAACCGCATCAAGGAAAAGAATGGCCAGGTGTTGATGGGCCCTCATCAAGTACCCGGCGACCAGTGGATCGTTGTTGGAGTAGACCCTCAGGGCGCTACCTTCGCTATCGTCGGTCCGAAGAAATCTTAAGCCGTGCTGTGTGGCTGTCTGTCAAGCAGGCAGCCACAGTTTCAATTTCCGCTCACGCGAACAGATCCGTAACCGCTTTGCCTTTCCCGTCCTTTGTCACATACACGGGCCGCTTCTCGACAACAAACGCATAGGTCGGTTGTATGCCCAACGCGTGATACATGGTCGCGTGAAGATCTTCTACCGGAACCGGATTCTCGATCGTTGTACACGGGCGCTCGTCCGCGGTCTTGCCGTAGATCATTCCGCGCTTGATCCCGCCCCCGAACAGCACCACTGAGCCGGCGGCCGTGAAGTGCCGGTGCATCCCGTAGTGTTTGGGCTCGGTCATGACGTCCGGCGTCTTCGCCTGATCCTTCACTTCCTTGCCGACCTTTCCTTCCGTAATAGCGTCGCGGCCGAATTCGCTCGCCAGTATGACCAAAGTTCGGTTCAACAATCCGCGCTCTTCCAGGTCGAGAATCAGCTGGCTCACAGGCATGTCGATCTCCTGCTTCATTCCCACAGCGCGTTCGTGACCGTTCTCGTGCGTATCCCAATACCGGAACGGAATGTATTCTGTTGTGACCTCTACATAGCGCGCGCCGGCTTCCACCAGGCGGCGGGCCAGCAAACAGCCCTGCCCGAAACGGGAACTGCCATAAATCTCGGCGCTCTTCTGCGGCTCTAGGGATAAATCGAATGCTTTCGCTGATGGCGAAGTCAGAAGACGATCCGCCGCGTCCATCGAGCGAATCAGCGACTCGCGTTGAAAATCCCCTCCATATTGATAAACAGGCTCCGCAGCTAACAGCTGTTCATAAATCTGACGCCGGCTCTTGAAGCGTGCCTCGCCCAGATCGGCCGGAGGTCTGACTGCCTCCGCTGCATCCGCGGGATTCGTGATGAGAAACGGGCTGTATTCGGTGCCGAGGAATCCCGAGGTATGAAACGCCTTGACCGACGCGCTCTCGCCGCCGATTTCCAGATTCTGCCCGATCGCTATAAACGGCGGCACCGTCGGGTTCTTGGGACCCATAATCTTCGCAATCACCGCGCCAATGTGCGGTACCGCCATGGGCTGAGGCGGAACGTAGCCCGTGTGCCAGTGATATTGATGCCGCGAGTGAAGAATGAAGCCCAGATCCGCGCCTTGAAAAGTGCGAATCAGCGCGCCGCGATCCATGACGCGCGCCACATGCTCCAATCCGGCGGAGATCTTAATGTTGTCAACCGAAGTGTCGATGCTCGGGAACGTGCTCAGTACCTGTTCCGTTCGCACACCCGGCGCAAAAGGCGTGTAGCGTTTCGGATCCCAGGTCTCCGTTTGCGCCATTCCGCCCGCCATCCAGAGAACAATTACGGAATCGGCGGTCGGCTTAATAGCCGGTGTGTCGGCTTTCAGAACCTTGGGCGCGCTGCCGCCCAGTGCCGCCAAAGCCCCGGCCGCCGTCGTTCCCATAAAGCCTCGGCGGCTGATGCTTGAATAGATGCGCTTCTCTTCGGCGTTCATGATTTTGCGTCCTTAATAGATCAGTTGAAATTCGGGTTTCATCAAAACGGCCCAGAGCAGATCGGCCAGCCCGTCAGGCGAAGGCTCACTCGGTTGCCCGGGATTCTGCAGCACCTGGTCCGCAATCTTGCGTTCTTTGGGTGATGGATCTCGCCCGAGCGCGTACTCGAAGACGCGATCTTCCGCAGCTTTCGTCGATGTCAGCACCGGACCCGGCGGCAGAGGTGTTCCGGGTAGCGGAGGCACCAGCCGGTCCATACTGGGCTGGTGATCGAACACAAAGAATCGCGCGCGTACGCTCTCGCCTAAGGCCAGCTGCATGTTCTCGAAAGCCGGTGCGCCATGTAAGCGCGTGAAGTGTTTGCCTGTCAGGTCGTACGTCAGCACTGACGCCAGCTTTACCCGAATGGCGCTCTGGTCGCCTCCGGCCGTTGCTCCCGCAGGTTGAACAGCTCCCGTTCCTTCGCGCAAACCCGAGCTCTCTGACGGTTTGAGGCTTGTGAGAGGCACCCTGCCGTCTGGACCTTCCAGTTCAACATTGAGCCACAAAGGCAGACCCTTATCGGGAGCCGTCGAGGAGGCGTCCTGAATGATGAAGAAGAGTTCGGATGCTTTAGAGATGTCAATGTCGAACTGGCCGGGCGCCGGAATCCGCTCGCGCGTGACATCCACCTGGGTCGCAAATAAGCTCTGCGGTTCGGCCGGCAACTCGCCTAACATCCTGCGGGCACCGCGGTTGAGCCAATGCGTGAGCGTTTCGCCATTCATCAACTCGATCCCTTGAATCGTAGTAGCTTGATTGTCGCGAGTTGAGAAGACCTGGTCGCGAATCGGCCGTCCGAGCGCGCGCGTCAGACTGCTGGCCGCGATCCGCCACTCACGCGAATACGTACCCGCGGCAGTTTCGTTGAGATCGGAGAGCCCGTTGCTGCCACTCGGATGGTCGCCGTTCAAAGACACTGGACGCAGAACGCCTCCGCCCTGGAATACCGTAGGAGCGGAGAAAGGGGTTGAAGCAGATGCGGCCCGGACAGGCGCTTTGCGCGCCGGCTCATCCTCAGATGGAGGCGCGACGTGCCAGTCGCCCGTGATCGAAGCAACCGCGTCCGCAAACTGCTCAGCCGTCAAGCGGCGCACTTCTGGCCCACGGAATACGTACTGTTTCGGGCGATCGCCTTTACGCTCGACCGCCGCCAATGCGTAAGCCTTCGAATCGACAATCGTCGCAATCAGATGTTTCATGTCGTAACCGTGAGCCACAAAGTCCGCCGAAATCCAATCCAGCAGTTCGGGGCTCCAGGGTTCGCCGTCCATTTCATCGACGTTCTCGACAAGCCCTCGCCCCAGCAGCCGTTCCCAGAACCGGTTCACCAGCGTACGGGGAAGTCGTCCATCGCGAGGATCGGTGAAGATCGCGGCCGCCGTTGCGCGTCGATCGGCAAGGCTGCTTGACGGTAGCGGACGATTCAGTTCGGGATAGAGAAAGCCGGCACTGGCGAATTTGTGCTGAGCCACATCGCAGCGGTACAGCTCCAACTGCTCCTCATTTGAGAAGTAGCTCGCCAGTGAATAGGCGTCCTTCAATTTCCACTTGCTGATGAAGCTGTCGTGGCACGAGTTGCACTTCAGGTTGATCCCCAGAAAGATTTGCGCCGTGTTTTGCGCTGCCTGAAGAGCCGGCGTCTGGCTCGCGCTGACCGTACCGCGCCAGTTCACCCCAATGAGAAATCCGTCAGGATCGGCGGAATCGGCCGGATTGATCAGCTTAGCAACGAACTGATCGTATGGCACATTGGATTCCAGCGAGGAGAGCAGCCACGCGCTGATGCTCTTTCGTGACGCTGTCTCCGAATAATAGTTGACCCCTTCGTCATTCCGAAGCAGATCGTTCCAGAAGGAAATCCAGTGCTCGGCATACTTGTCGTTATCCGCAAGCAGCCGTTCCACTAAGTGTTCGCGCTTTTCCTGCGACTTATCGGCAACGAACCGTTGCAGATCTTCCGGCGGCGGCAGCAATCCCCAGATATCGAGATAAGCTCGGCGGGCGAACTGGGCATCGGAAGCCATCTGCGGATCACGGCATCGTGGTTCGCCAGATACACGGCCGTGAAACTATCGACGGGCGATGACCACGAAGGCCAGGGCGATTTTGGAACCGGGGGTGCACTCAGTTCGAGAGACGCCTCCCACTTCGGCTTCGCCGGAGGAGCGTCCGGCGCCGGACGCGCGCCTTCGTCGATCCAGGTTCTGATCGTGGCGATTTCGGTATCGGATAGCGGCTTGCCGCCGAACGGCATCCGGGGTTCCATTTCGCCTGTGATGCGCTGCATGACCAGGCTCTTCGCGCTGCTTCCCGGATGAATAATCGCACCGCTGCGGCCTCCGTCAAGAGCATCGGAATAGGTCGCTAACGACAGGCCTCCCGAACGTTTCTCCTGGCTGTGGCACATCGAGCATCTCGTAGCCAGAACGGGCTGGATTTGCCGGTTGAAATCCACCGTTCCAGACTTTGTTTGAGCCGTTGAGCAAAGGCTCGCAACGCCGAGCAAAACCGAAACCGCCGCTGTCCGGAGCGATTTCCGCCGCAAAGCGGGCCAAATCATGGGCACGCTAACAACCTCCTGGGGATTGGGGCCTCTCGGAGCGGTCTTCCTCAAGCTGCCGGTGGCCAAGGCTTTCTCCCAGGCTATCAGAAACCGCAATCCGATACCGCAGCACAGAGTATCTTCTGAATACCGCCCATCCGAGCACTCCGAATAGAACACTTCCGCCAACGACTTTGATTTCGAATGTGACGGCCGATCCCACTTCCATGGGCGGCAGCGCGGATAGCACCATGGCGATCAAAGTTACCGCCAGTCCTGACACCGCCGCAATCCGGCTCGCGAATCGGAAACCCGCCCCGAAGATGTAAAGGAACGGAATGAAAGTCACAATCACCATCATGTCGACCATGATTTGGTAAGCTGCCCCGACGGTTTCACCCAGTTGTGCCATAAGCAGAAAGAGCGTTGCCGCTACCGCTTGCACCAGCAAAGACACGTACGGCGTTCCCCAGCGCGGATGAACGCGGCCAAAGGCAGGCGGAAGATAACGGTCCAGTCCGATCGCATACGGCAAGCGTGTATTGCCGGCGATCCAGGTGTCCAGCTGACCTGCGAAAGCGATTCCGATCAGTGTTGAAAGCAGTACGGCAATAACCGGCGCCCCCAATTTGTTTGCACCGGCCACTCCCGCTTGGGCCAAACCGATCATCGGGCTGATCTTTTCCGGATTCAAGAGGACGAGAAGCGCCGACGTCACACCTATATAGAAAACCGCCGCCGTAACACCGCTAATGGCAGCCGCTCGCGGCAGATCGCGGCGTGGATTACGTATTTCCGCGCTCACAACAGGCGCCAGTTCCAGCCCGACGAATGCAAACGCGATTTGGGACCAGAAATTTAGGGTTCCAAGATTTGCACTGGGCACCGACTTGAATTGGGTGGCGACACCGGAGTGCGCGCCCGCGACGATCGCTACGGCCGCGACCACTGCCCCGATGATGAACGTCGAACTTCCACCGAACCCTGAAATCCACTTCGCCACCTTCATGCCGAAGAAGTTGGCCGCGAAAGCAGCCCACAGCACCGCGAGTGTGATAGGCAGGGCAAATTGGCGTTCTTCAGCAACACGCTGCCCGAGCGGACCGAAGCCGTAGGCCGTCATGCTGATTCCGGCTAGCAGCAGGGAAGGGAAGTAGAGAATTGTTGAGATGAAATAGAACCAGCCGCAAAGGAACGCGTGCTGGTCGCCAAAGGCATGCTTTGTCCAGACATACATGCCGCCTTCTTCCGGGAACCGCCGGGAGAGAGCCGCTACCGTGACCGCGGAAGGCAGGAAAAAGAACAGCGCCGCAAGCAGCCATAAGAGAAGTGAACCCGCGCCGGCGTGTGCTGCAGCCGCCACCCATCTCAAGCTCACGACGGCACAGACGTCGAAAAAGACAAGATCTCTCAAGCGCAGTTCGCGTCGGAGCGTCATCGGTCTGTACATGCTAGCGTACTCGCCGGAACCGCGCACGCCAGCAACCGCTGTTCTATTTCGCCGCGGCGTTCCGCTTCACCACCACTTGGTCGAACGCATACAGCAGCCCTTCACGCGCGGAATACGGACCCGGCACATACGCCCGGGACTGAATCCCGGCCTGCGAGAGTTCGACGATATGCCAGTCCTCGCGGTTCGTCATGTCCCAGAACTCAATGGCATCATCGACGACGAAGTCCGTCTTAGCCAGCTCGGCAGGATGAAAATGCCATTCGCAGACCACCTCGGTGCGGTCGACCGTCCTTGGCCAGAGCGTATGAACCATCATGTAATCCGGATGCAGGCTCAGCAGCAGATTCGGATAGATCGCGTAGTAGCAGACTGTTCCGCGCTCGGTCTCGCTCAGGCCCGGCAGGTAATCGCGCCTCCGTTTCCCATCCATACTCATCGTTTCGGCTGGCCTGCGAAAGCCCATTGCCCCGCCGATGTATGTCGGCTGTGGAGCCTCATTATCTGAACCGAGGTAATCGGTGAGCCGGTTGAGAGTCGGATGCAACACCGGGCAATGCAGGCACTCGTTGTAGTTTGCGACGATCAGCTTCCAGTTTGCCCGGATGTCATAGATCATTCGCTTCTGCAATCGCAATTCGGCCATACGCCACGGAGCGAATCGCTCCGGCAAGTCGCCAAGCTGTGCACGCAGGGGCGCGGGCTTTGCCTGTGCATTCAGAAACAGGTGACCATCCCAAACATCCACATGCAGTCTCTGCAGTGGATACTCCGCACGTTCGAAGACGGAGGGGTCCATATGAGGTGCCCCGAGGAGGCGGCCGTTCAGCCCGTAAGTCCAGCCGTGGTAAGGGCATTGAATCCTTCCGGCGACATTACCCTCTGCTGCTGAACACAGGCGCGTGCCGCGATGGCGGCATACATTGTAAAAGGCCTCTATTGAATCGGCACCGCTGCGAACGATCATGATGCTTTCGCCCGCGATTTCACGCAGGAAGTAATCGCCTTGCTTCGGAATATTCTCCGCGCGTCCAGCGCAGATCCAATCTTCGAAAAAGAAGCTGTCTATCTCCTTCCGGAAAAGCTCCGCGTCAGTGTAGTAGCACGCCGGAAGAGTCTTCATGACCGCGCTCAAATAGCAATCTCCTCTGCTGACACCAGGTGGATTAGATGATAAGCCAGTGCGGCCGAGCCTACCCGGGCTAGACGACTCTCCGGATCTTACATGCGATCGGCTCGCTAGCGGTACCAAACGGATGGCATAATGGCAAGCTAGGGCCACGGTCGCTCCTGTTCCTCCCATGTCCATCTTCCAGCGGCACAACATTAACATCGTGGGAACCGGCGGCAAAACGATGCTGCTTGCGCACGGATATGGGTGCGATCAGATCATGTGGCGCTTCTTGGTCCCCGCATTCGAAAATGACTATCGACTCGTTCTGTTTGACCATATAGGCGCAGGCAAATCGGATTTGTCTCATTACAGCCGGGACAAATACGGAACACTGGACGGGTATGCGCAGGACGTTCTCGACATCGTTGATGCTGTTTCGGGGGCGCCCGTAATCTTTGTCGGGCATTCCGTTAGCGCGATGATCGGAATCTTAGCAGCGAATATGAGGCCCAGTGCTTTTGATCGGCTCTTACTGATAGGTCCGTCGCCTTGCTACATAAACGATAATCAATATTTCGGCGGCTTTACAAGAAGAGATATCCGCGATCTGCTGCAGACCCTTGATGAGAATCATCTTGGGTGGTCCAGAGCAATGGCGCCCGTCATCATGAAAAATCAGGATCGGCCGGAGTTGGCATCGGAGCTTGCCGAAAGCTTTTGTCGGACCGACCCGGAAATTGCCAAGCACTTCGCCCGGGTCACTTTCCTCTCGGATAATCGCGCGGATCTCCCATTCGTGAAAGTTCCGTCTCTGGTTTTGCAGTGCTCTGAAGACAGCATTGCGCCCCAGTGCGTCGGCGAATTCGTTCATCAGCATCTTCCCGGCAGCACTCTCATGAAGATGCGGGCGACCGGGCACTGCCCGCATTTGAGCTCACCCGCCGAGACTATCGAGACCATTAAGAATTACTTGAACGCTTGAGTGAAAAGCTCACCAAAGCGAATCAGCCAACCGGGTTTGATCTCGATGAAAGTGCAGAAGAACTGTATGAGATGGCTCCCTGTGGTTATCTCACGACCACCATTGATGGGCGCATCGTCAAAGTCAACCGGACTCTCACGGAATGGCTCGGGTACGAGCGCTACGAATTAACCCAGGGTAAGAGATTCATCGACCTGCTGACTGTCGGGGGACGGATCTTTTTCGAGACCCATTTCAATTTGCTACTGCGGGTGCAGACAGCAGTCGACGAAATCGCGCTGGATGTCATCTGCAAAGACGGCCGCGTACTATCTACCCTGATCAATGCGCGCCAAAAGCGTAACGCCGCCGGCGAGCCGCTTTTCAACCGCTTTACCATCTTCAACGCCAGAGAACGGCGCATGTACGAACGGGATCTGCTCGCGGCGCGCGATTTGCTTCGAACCACACTCGCCAGTATCGGCGACGCGGTGATCGCAACTGATGCCGAAGGTCGCATCACTTTCATGAATCAGGTTGCCGACGACCTCAGCGGGTGGAAGAACAATGCGGCCCTCGGAAAACCGATTGAGGATGTGCTGATTTTGGTCCGCGAGGATTCCGGGGAGAGAATCGAGAACCCGATCACGCAAGCGATACGCACTGGCGTAATCGGCGGACTGGCAAATCACACCCTGCTGATTTCAAGAGACGGACGGCGGATTCCGATTGACGACAGCGCATCTCCTATACGAAGTGCCGGCGGCGAAATTGTTGGCGGTGTTCTCGTTTTCCGGGACACCTCGGAACGCAGGAAAGCGGAGAAGGAACTTAGTGAGGCGCATGAGCAACTCGCGAGACGCGCGGATGAACTTCGCCGGTCAAATGAAGATCTTTTCCAATTCGCTCACGTCGCCTCGCACGATCTGAGGTCACCGTTAACCACGATCACCCAATACGCTGAGCTGTTAGAGCGGATGTATGGGAACCAGCTTAGTGAAGGCAAGGAACTACTTCATTACCTGACAAGCGCCGCAAAGCGCATGAGCACTTTGATCGAAGATCTTCTGTTGTATGGGCAGGTTTCGGCTGGTGGCGCGCACGCCGTCACGGCAGTGGACGCGAACGTTCAGATCAGAACGGCGATCGAGAATCTGCACGGAGTCATCACGGAATCGGCGGCGGTCGTCACACACGACGTTTTGCCGGAAGTTCTTGTGGACGCAACAAGCCTGCTCCAGATTTTTCAAAATCTTATCGGCAATGCAATTCATTACCGCGGCGCAAACCAGCCGCGGATTCATGTCACGTCCGCGGACCAGAGCGAGCAATGGTTGTTTGCCTGTAAAGACAACGGCATTGGCATTTCCCCTGAATTCCACCGTCAAATCTTCGAACCCTTCCGTAGACTTCAGGGGGCCGACCGTCCTGGGAGTGGAATTGGTCTGGCGGTTTGCAAGAGAATCGTCGAACGTTATGAGGGTAGAATCTGGGTTGAGTCCGAAGTGAACCAGGGCTCAACATTCTTCTTCACACTTCCAAAAGCCCTGCCGCTAGCGAGTTCTTCGATAACCCGAGTAGCCGAAGAGTAGCCGACTATCTATGAAGTAGTCGGAAATTCACTCGGCGTGCAACGCGTTCGTCCCCACGATGCGGTAAATATGGAGGATCAAAAACAGGACGAACAACGATGTCAGCTCTTAAATTTACCGATCCCGACTACCATCCCATCTGGAGCAATCTCAGTTGGGAAACAACGCCGCGATTGATCGTGGTCAATCTGGCCAAACTGGTTCCCAAGGCAGGAGGTGCGATCTCGGCGATTATCGAGAAGATGTGGCCAAAGCAGGATTCGATTGCAAATCTCATCGAAGCCTCCGAAGAGCGGATGAAGGAATGGGTGAACGGCGAATTCGCGGCGTATGATCGCAAGTTGCTCACGGCGCAGTTTGAGGGCATTCGGCGCAACCTCCAGGAATATATAAACGCCACGGAGGGAACCAACCTCGGACAGAAGGGCAGCTGGATGGATAGCTGCATCTCAAGGTTCAATGATGTCCGGGACCTTTTCACGAATCCCTTGGACCATGTGGCGGCGTTACCGCTGGTTCGCGAATTCGCTTTTGCTCATATCGAGATCCTTCGAGAGCGGATGGAATTCGCCGATGAAATCTATGGACCGGGCACGAACAAAGCCGGCTTCGCCACGTCCCTAAGCGAGACGATCAAGGCGTATCAGGATTATTTTTTGACGAAGGCTTGCCCCGCCGTGATGGAATGGCGTCGGAGCCAGATTTTGATCGAAGCAGCCGGAGGTATAGGACAAAATCCCTATGTGCGTCTGATCGATACGGGCCGGAACGTGAAAGGTGACGTCTATCGCGGCGGCAAGGAGATTGCCGAGCAGTATCGGGCCTATTATCTGAACGAGATCGATGTCGATTTGCAGCTAAACGTGCGCGACGTTGCGGACGCGTGGTCAGTTCGTAGCCCCAACGGATCGAGAAGCAGCGCCATTGCAGCGGACCGTGTGATATGGATCGGCCCCGTCGGCATATCACAGTGGAATGCGATGGACAATCAGCATCAGTTTCCGTTGAATGTGGGTCTCAAACAAGTCCAATCCCCTGTCGTCAACATTCTGCTCAAGTATGGCGTCATCCTGGATTTCGTTTGGGTTCGGGACGGTGGCAGTATATACGAGGGCTCCAAACGCCGTGGTCTCATGGTCGGGAACGACAAGGGAGGAGCAAAGGTTCAGTTACAGGTGCCGCAAGGTCACTACATTCGGGCCGTCGATACCTATTGGAATTACGCCTGTATGGCAATCGAATTTCACTATACGAACGGCACCTCGTCGGGCCGTTACGGCCTGCAGGATAATCGACCCGCGCACAAGCATCACGCCAGCTACGGAGAGGACCATATTCTTCAGAGCGTAGCCATTTACGGAAGCGTGAAAGGCATTTCCGAGTTCTACTTTGGTTTTAGTCCCGATCCGAGATTAGCCCAGCCAATCGCCTGAACAGGTGCGTAAAGGAGAATCATTATGGCTCGATTTAAAGGCAGCATCGTTAACAACAGCAGTTTTCATCTTTACCTGGTGCAGAAGACTCTCCGAATAAATATGAATATCCTCGCCGGTGACCGGCAACGCTGGCAGTGCGAGCCTCCCAACGATGTGGCGCCCGGTGCGACGATCAATCCCTTTTTTGAGTGCTTCACGCCTAGCCTATTTGAGGACATGAACGGCAGTGTGAAGTATGAAGGCCGCGACGGCGACACAACTCTGTTCGAGCTTGTGTGTTCCTGGGCCGTTTATTGGTCCCCGCAACGTGCAATGGCACGGTATCAGTTAAATGAGAAGGTCGAAAAGCCGGTGAATTGCTATCAAAAGCCGGAAGACAAGAATCTTCGCGCCACAAAGGATCTGACGGTCACCTGGACGTTGCGGGACTGGCCGGATTGAGGGTGCGTCCGACCTGCTCGGCGGCCGATATCAAACCCGCCTCCCAGGTCGATTTATCCCAAGGAATCCGTACGGTGTTCACCCGGCAACGCATCAATAATGTGACATGCCGGATAGCTCCCGTTTGATTGTGGTCTCAAACCGTCTTCCTGTCGCGCTGGTCCACGAAGGTGCCGATTGGAAAACAAAGCGTACAGCCGGTGGTCTTGCGACCGCCATGGACCCGATCCTGAAGCGCGCCGGAGGTGTCTGGATCGGCTGGTCTGGCACACAGGAGGAGTTGCCTCCGGAAGCGCTCGAACTCCTTCGGAAGGAACAATCGTGCATTGCCGTCGATTTGCCGGCAGACATCCTGAAGAAGTTTTACGAGGGCTATGCCAACCAGGCACTCTGGCCTTTGTTTCACAGCTTTACCTCCAGGCTGGAATTCGATTCAGAGGCCTGGGAAGCCTACATCGAAGCGAACCACAGGTTCTGCTCCGCCGTTTTGCGTGAATTCCAGCCGGGCGATCGGATCTGGGTGCACGATTACCACTTGATGCTGCTCCCCGGCATGCTTCGTGAGCGCCTCCCAGACGCCGCCATCGGGTTCTTTCTTCACACACCGTTTCCCGGCTCTGACGTCTTCTCCATCCTGCCCCGCGGAGAGGAATTGCTCACCGGTCTGCTTGGCGCCGATCTCATTTCTTTCCACACCCACTCGCATCTCCAGCATTTCAGGATGTCGCTGCGCCGTCAGCTCGGCATCGAGAGCACAGTGGACCGCCTCGAAGTGCCGGGCCGCCAGGTGCGGCTCCAGGCGCTGCCGATCGGTATTGCTCCCAAAGACTTCCTCGAATGCGGCAATAAACCTGAAACGCTTGGAACACCTTGCCAGATTACGCGCGCAATATAGCGGGCGAAAGATGATCGTGGCGGTTGACCGGCTCGACTACACAAAGGGACTCCCTCACCGGCTCCATACCTTTCGGCGCATGCTCAGCAGCCAGCCGGAACTCATCGGAAAAGTCGTGCTGCTCCAACTCGCGGTCCCTTCCCGGGAGAATCTCGAAAGTTATCAAGACCTGCGCAGCGAAGTACATGAGCTGATATCCGACATAAATGGCGAGTACGGCACCCCGGACTGGGTGCCGGTCGTGTATCTTCACCGTGGCCTCTCCCGGCCGGAACTCGTCGCCGTTTATCAGTTCGCCGACGTAGCCTGGGTCGCACCCTTGCGCGACGGAATGAACCTGGTAGCAAAGGAATATGTGGCGTGCCGCACGGACGGCACTGGCGTGCTGGTCTTGAGTTCCTTCGCTGGCGCTGCCGCCGAGATGGCTGAAGCGCTGCTGATCAATCCCTTCGATCAGGAGAGAACTGCCTTCACAGTGGCACGTGCGCTCGCCATGAATGATGAAGAGAAGCGGGACCGCATGCTTGCCCTGCATGAGAGGGTGCTTCGCAATGACGTGTTTGCCTGGGGCGACCGCTTTCTGACCCTCCTTGACGAGGCGGCCAAGCTGCGCGGCGAGAGCGCTCCGGGAGATCCGCCGCCGTTGCCTCTCGCCCAGCTGGTTGATGCCTATCGGAAGGCTGCCAAGCGTCTGGTTCTGCTCGACTACGACGGTACGCTCGTGCCTTTTGCGACGCGGCCGCAGGACGCGTCTCCCGATGCGGAACTCCGGTCGTTGCTGTCGCAGCTCGCGAGCGATCCGGCCAACTTGGTTGTCTTGATGTCCGGCCGCACTGCGGCTCACCTGCAAAATTGGCTGGGCCAAGTCCCGCATCTCGCGCTCGCGCCCGAACATGGTGCGCGTTGGCGTATGCCAGGCAGCGATACGTGGCAGGGCCGCTCAGCTGAGGCCGAATGGAAAAATTCCGTACGGCCCATCCTGCAACACTTCGTTGACCGGACGCCGGGCAGTTTCATCGAGGAAAAAGAGTTCGCACTCGTGTGGCACTTCCGTACAATCGAAGCAGAGTTCGGCGATTGGCTCGCTACGGAGCTGGTAGCCATGCTCGAGGGTATGCTGGCCGAAACCGAACTGCGCGCATATCGAGGCAATAAGATCGTGGAAGTAAAACCGATCTGGGCCAACAAAGGGGCGCTCGCGACTGAGTTGCTCCCGGAGTACGCCGAAGGCGGATTTATCCTCGCCATCGGTGATGACCGGACCGATGAGGACCTGTTCGCGCAGCTGCCGGAAAATGCCTGGAGTATCCACGTGGGAGGCGGCCCGAGCAAAGCAAGGTACAGCCTGGCAGACACCAGGCGCGTTCGGCATTTGCTTCGTCAGCTTACTGAGAATAAACGCCCTTTACAATCACTATAAAAGAGTGACCAGGCGGCAATGGATCTCTGCGGCTGCGCTAAGTACAGTTTCGACGATAGCCTATCCCACTATTCTGGAGCCTCGCTGGCTGGAATTGACCCGGACGCGCGTGCGCTTGAAAAACGGGTCGGGGGAAAAATGCATTCGACTCCTGCACCTATCTGATTTCCACGCCTCTGTCGCTGTGCCTCAGTCATTGATTGATAGGGCCATCGGCATGGGGCTCGAGCAACAGCCTCATCTGGCGTGCCTTACCGGTGACTTCATTACGTCCCGTAAAGGATTCGATCCTGAAGTTTACGTGCAGTCTCTTCGCAGATTGACGGAAGTCGTTCCGACCTATGCGGTTTTCGGCAATCACGATGGCGGAACCTGGACCGCGGCCAGGGGTGGATTCGCGCACCACGGAATCGTCGAGCAGATCCTCCGAAGAAGCAATGTCAAGCTCCTGCACAACCGATCGGAGCTGGCACGTTTCAACGATCGTGACCTGGCGATCGTGGGAGTAGGCGATCTGTGGTCAAAAGAAATCGACGCGGACTCTGCGTTTACCAATGTTCGCGGCGATGTTCCGACCATTCTGCTCTCACACAATCCGGACAGCAAGAGTCGACTGCAGAATTATCCGTGGCATCTCATGCTGTGCGGTCACACGCATGGCGGCCAGATAATCATTCCGTTTGAGGGGCCTCGATATGCGCCGGTGCAAGACAAGGCGTTTGTCTCCGGTCTGAAAGCCTGGCGCGACCGCCAGATCTATGTCACACGCGGCGTGGGGAGCCGTGGCGGCGTTCGGTTTCGCTGCCGGCCGGAAGTGACGATTTTAGAGATTGCCTGAAGTCGTGAGCGATCGGTTTCGGACCGGGCTCGCCGCCATAAAAACTCTTCTACTCGCTTCGCAGCGCTTTGAGCGGAGAAAGTGAACTCGCGCGAAGCGCCGGAATCAGTGAAGCGATCAATGCTGACAAACCCAGCGTTAGTATTGCTGCAGCCGTCACCGTGAGGTCATATGGATTTGTTCCGTATAGTTGATTCTCGAGCAAGATGGCCGCTCCATATGTGATCGGCAATCCGAACAGCAGACCGAAGCCAATCAAGCCGATAGCGCCGCGCAGGACCAGTCCGATCACGTCGAGGCGGTCCGCCCCGAGCGCTAGCCGCACCCCGATCTCAGTGGTACGGCGGCCGGCGTTGTAGGCGATCACACCGTAAATTCCAATCGCGGCCAGAATAACCGAGAGAATCGCAAAAAGAGAAGTTAAGCAGGCAATGAGACGTTGTTGTTTGAAAGCGCTCTCAACCTGATCGCGCAGGCTCCTTACCATGCTCACGGGCAGGTTTGGATCGATAGAGGCCATGACCTGTCGGATGTGTTGGCTGGACACATTTGCGCCAGGTTTCACAAGGAGGATGATGTCGTGCATGTAATGCGTTAGCGAATCGCTCTGCGTATCCTCGGGTTTCGGATAGACCGTATACTGCGGTTCGGGGAGAAAGAAAAACGGCTCAACTGGCTTGCCGGGATCGTCGATCATGCGAGCGTCCTTCGCCACACCCACAATTTCGTACAAACGAGTTGCTCGCGGATCACTGTCACCGAAGAATTTGCCGATGGCGTCGGCACGCTTGAAGAACCTTTTGACAAAGGCTTCATTGACTACCGCTACGTGCCGCGAATTGGTGGTGTCCTGCTCGGTGATGGTGCGACCTTCCACAATTGAATTACTGATCGTCTCGAAGAATCCAGGCGTCACGCGGTCCACACCCGCGCCATTGTTCGCGTCGGTTCCAGGAGTGGGCTGCCCATCTACGTAGATGCTGTGGTACCAATTGCCTCCGCTTTGCGGTGAATACATACACATGGATACCGAAGCAATCCCCGGCATGCCCGCGAACGAATCGTGCAGCCGTCGGTAAAGCGTGTCCAATTGCTCCACTCGATATCCCCCCAACTGCGGGTCGATCTTTACGAGGATGCGTCTTCTTTGATCGAAGCCGAGATCCTGTTTCTCCAAATTTCTGAGCGCGGCTGTCAGTAATCCGGCGCTCGATAGCAATACGAGTGATAGCGCCGCTTGGAGAATTACCAAAGCCTTCCGCGGCAGAGAACCCCTGCGCGTCGTCGAGCGGTTTGAGCCGCGCAGCGCTTCTATTGGATCGACGTGAGTCGCCATCCATGCGGGTGCGATCCCAAATATGATGCCGGTGACTAACGATACAGCGAACGTAAATAGCAGGATCGGAACCGAAGGTGACGTATGTATCGGGACACTTCCCATTTCTCCTATTGGCGGGAACGCAAAATGCAAAATCAGGCTCGTACCGCCGCATGCTACGGCCAGTCCAGCCGCGCCGCCCAGGATCGAAAGCAGAAGGCTCTCTGCCAGGGGCTGCCGCAATAAACGCAAGGGCCGGGCTCCCAGAGCCATGCTTAATGAAGTCTGTTGCCGCTGCTCCATTCCGCGTACCAGCATCAGATTCGCAACGTTGGCGCAAACGATAGCCAAAACAAAGCCGGACGCGATCATCAGGATGTTCAACCAGTGTTCATACTGCTCCCGCATGCTGACGATGCCGGCGCCTCCAGGAGTTAGATAAAGCGTTTGTTTCGGAAGTAGCTTTCGGGCGTTCGCATCCATGTCTGTCCAATGCGAGCGCAGCCACGTCGTAAGTTCCAGACGTAGCTCAGCCTGAATCGCTTCCGGACTGGCGCCTGGACGGATACGGCCAATCAAATCAAGCCAGTGGCCGTCCACCTGATTCAAAAGCGAACTGTCGCTCATCAATAGCGGTTCATTGGCCAGCGGAACGAAAAAATCGGGCGGCACGTAACGCAGGCTGTCCCCGTAGAAAGGAGGAGGAGTGATCCCGATTATGGTGAATGGTTTGTTATCGAAATTAAATACGCTGCCGATTATCGATGGGTCCCGCGCGTATCGCGTTTGCCAGAGCCGGTAGCTCATCATGGCCACCGGCGGGGACCCGGCCCGGTCGTCGTTGTTGTTTATGGGGCGTCCTCGATAGGCATCGACGCCGAACGTCGCGAAGTAATTGCCTGACACAAACTCGGCCCGAAAAGTGTGGGCCGGCTCGCGGCGATCGACGCGCTTCGCTCCGACATCTGTTCCTCCGGCCTGAAAAGCCGCCATTTCCGAAAAACCGTGGCTATGATCGCGGAAATAGCGGTATAGATCGAAAGAAAAAATAGAGAATTCCTGGTACTGGCTATAACCGCCCCAAATGCAGCAATGTGTATGTTTGCCGATTCGGTAGAGTTGTTGCGGATTAGAAACGGGGAGGGGCTGAAGAAGGACCGCATGAACCAAAGTAAAGATGGAGGTTGTTGCCCCAATCCCGAGGGCCAGCGTAAAAACCGTCGTGAGGGTGAAAACCGGAGCCCGTCGGAGGCGCCGAAATGCATGTCGAATGTCCTGGAGCGTGTGCTCCAGCCACAACCAGCGGCTTCTTTCGTGAAATCGCTCGCGCGCTGCGGACAGGTTCCCCAGTATTCGTCTCGCTGCCCAATAAGCTTCTTCTTCGCTCAGGCCTTCGTGCCGCAGCCGCTCGATCTCCAGTTGTAAGTGCGATCGAAGTTCGTCCGAAAAATCGTTTTGCGAGCGCTTGCGGCGAAACATTCAGTCCTCCTGAGTCACTTTCTCGTCTCGGGTCGACATTTCACCTTAGTATGTGCCTGACTCGTGTCAGCCGTCAACCCAAGATCCCGATTGGCGCCCCGGTTTGAGAGCCTTGGGCTAGGGCTCACCCGGGACGATCGCCGCCGGATATCTCCCGCCTTACGTCGCGAGCTCTCTTATCCTCGCGAAGCCCAACGAACCTGGTATGCCGGAGGTGCCCATCCCCAGTCCATTCGACGAACTCGAATTGGCCTACCAGCTGCGGCTTAAGCCACTGGCACTCTTGCATCTTCGCGGCAGTGAAGCCCTGACCCCATCTGCCGCCGCTCTTCTCGGGAAGGTTCGCAAAAGGGCAAGTTGGAATTGCCAGGGGCTTCATCCTCTTTAGTAACTGCTCGCGAAGGGGAGGCGTGAAACCGTTGCGGGTTCGCGAGGCATACATCAGCTTGCCCTTCTCGTAATAACCGAGCACCAGGGCGTCGAACGTCTTTCCGCCGAACGTATAGCCTCCGATCACGAGCTCTTGCCCCTGGTTGATGCGCATCTTTTGCCAGGCGCCCGAGCGGCGTCCGGGCTCGTATACGCTGTCTCTCCGCTTGGCGATCAATCCCTCAAGCTGCTGCTGCTTGACCGATGAAATCAGATCCTTGAGACTGCCCTCCAGGCCGCCGGCATAGCGTATCGGCTCGCTGAGCTTGGGTAATACACGCCCTTCCAGCAACTCCAGTCTGGCGCTGAGCAACTGTTTTGTGAGGTCCTTGCCAGAAAGCATCAAGAGGTCGAACAGGAAGAAAGCAAGCGGTGTATCCGGCGAGCTGCCATGGTTCTGGAGCATGTTAAAAGATGGCCGTCCCTCGTCATCAAAGGCAACCACTTCACCGTCGACCACGGTCTCGTTGGGCAGGGCGGCGAGAGCTTTGGTGATGGCCGGATACCGCGCCGAAAAGTCATTATCGTTCCGGGAGCGAAGGTGGATCTTCCCCTCGGACTTGAACGCGACGGCGCGATAGCCGTCGAACTTCAGCTCATACCGCCACGCGGCGCCCTCCGGCAACTGATCTGTTTTCAGCAGTAGCATCGGCTCGATAAACCTTGCTTTGCTAGGCACAGCACCAGTCTAGGACGCATGCGAAGGTCGTTAAACGATGGACCAGTGACAGTCGGGTTATTACCGTTTCAGGGCGTCCCCGTACTCATCGAATCCAGCTTCGGCAACCGCTTTATGCCGAGCGGTGCGTGCTACCGCCGTTTCCTTTTATAGACGGTAAAAACCCCCAAACGAGCGGTGTACAAAGGAGGGATGACAAAAGGTTTGCTGACTCTGCTGGCGCTCACTGCCGTTTCACTTTCGGCCCAGGATTGGGCCAAGCAAAAACTGGAGCAATCCCCGCGACATCGCGAGTTCGTAACAGTGAAGCACGGCAACCGCTCGGTCGAAACGTTCATCGCCTATCCCGAGACCAGAAGCAAGGCGCCGGTCATGCTCGTCATCCACGAGATTTTTGGCCTGACCGATTGGGCCCAGGAAGTCGCCGACGAGTTTGCCGCGGCGGGTTACATCGCCGTCGCACCGGATCTGTTGTCGGGTATGGGCGCCAATGGCGGCCGTACGACAAGCTTTGATCAGAGTGGCGCCATTGAAGCCGTCAGCCATCTGAATCCGGATCAGATTACTGTGGACCTGGACGCTGTAGCAGATTACGCACTCAAGCTTCCCGCGGCACAAAGGAAACTGTTCGTGGTTGGTTTCTGCTGGGGAGGCGGCCAGAGCTTCCGCTTTTCGACCAACCGCGGCGATCTTTCCGCAGCCTTCGTTTTCTATGGACCGCCCCCGGAGAAAGATGCGATGGCCCGGATCAAAGTACCCGTGTATGGCTTCTACGCAGGCAACGATGCGCGCATCGGCGCAACCATCCCTACCGCCAAAGCAGACATGAAAGAGCTCGGAAAAACATATGAGCCCGAAGTGTATGAAGGGGCCGGCCACGGCTTCATGCGGTCCGGTGAAGCCCCTGACGCCAAGCCCGCCGATGCCAAAGCCCGCTCCGAATCCTGGGCGAGGCTGAAGAAGATCCTAGGCCAGTGACCTCGGAGCGCTAAATGGGAACCAATCCCCGCCGGATTGCGATCGCGACTGCTTCGGCGCGGCTCCCGGCGCCCAGCTTGGCAAGAATCTGCGCCACATGAAATTTCGCTGTGTGGTCGGAGATCCCAAGCTGCCCGGCGATTTCTTTATTAGCTAAACCAGCCGCGACCATCTTCAGGACCTGTATTTCACGCTGAGTCAAAGTCTCGACGAAACCATCTGCCGCGTTCGGGTCCGCCCGGCGGCTCGGAAGGTGCTGCCGCGCTTGTTCCGGTGTTAACACGGTAAGATCCTGGGCGACCGCCATTACCGCTGCAATCAACTCCGCCGACGAGACCTGTGTCGGAAGCCAAGCCCTTCCCGATCCTCCGGATGATGCTGGCGAGTCATCACCCAAGAAGATGACGCCCGCGTGCGGCGGTAAATGTTCCGACGAGGATCCCGCCGCGATCACGACATCCGCTATATCCGGAGCATCCACAACTTCGATGCGATCGTCCGCTCCCAGCAACTCCGCGACTCCGCGAACGCGTGAATGATTGCTCGACAGAATGCTTACCCGGACCAACGGCGTTCAACTCTTACGGCCGCGCTCAGCGATATCGATATTCACTTCAACCGAGGCGCCGCCGCGCAGCACTACCGCTTTGACGGTTCTGCCCACGATGTCTCCGCGCAAAGCACTATGCAGATCGTCGATATCGGTAGTGATTTTCCCGTCAACGGTCAACAAGACGTCTCCCAGCAACAAACCTGCTTTGTCGGCCGGTGAATCGGGTTCCACGTTCAATATGATCAGTCCACTTTCCTGTTCCGCCTTTCCGCGCACCGCAACAGGCTGAACGCCGATACCTAGATATCCGTGCCGGATTCGACCTTGTTCGCGCAGTTCGTTGGCAATTCGTTCGATGCTCGACATCGGAACAGCGATGGTGGAATGCCTGGACATGGCCGGAGTGGCCATACCAATCAGCTGCCCCGCTGTGTTTACAACGGCCGCGCCGGACTGCGAAGGATAAAGGTTGACGTCCAATCGTAAGAAACGGTCGAGCGTGCCGCCGCGCCAGTTCTTACGCGCCGGACCGACCGCGCCGAGCACGCCCAGGCTCGCGGTTACTCCGGCATCCACCGTGAGCCCAACCACAGCGGCGAGTGAACCCGGCTTCAGCGATGCTGTATCAGCGGCGTCGAGTGCCTTCACATTCAGTCCTTCGGCTTTCAGGATTGCCAGATCGATACTGGGATCTCGTCCCAGAATAGTGGCGATGGTTTGACTGCCATCGGCGGCATATACCGGGACACGATCTTCGCGGCGTAGAATGTGGCTCGCCACAGCTATCAGGTTGCCGTGCAGAGCGACACCGCTCGTAACTCTGTATGCGGCGGACTTCACCGCAACCACGCCCGGCGCGCTCTCATTCACTAACACCGCCAGTGCTTCGGAAAATCGGCCGAGCTCGTTTACTTCTGTGCTACTCATACGTTCAATATGCGCGTTTCGAGAATGTCGGCGCATCAGCCATTCGGGCAGGCTGCTTACGACAGGTGATCGTCGGTCGCTAGCCGCTGCTAAAATCCGAACGTGCGCGAGTCACCGGCGAAACGTCCAGCACTCGAGTTTGATGAAGCTCGAAAGATCGTCATTCAAACCGTCGTGAGTTTGCCGGATAGAAAACGGCGCGAAACCGTTTCGCTGGAGGAAGCCCACGGACGTGTTCTGGCCGAGGACGTGATCGCCGATCGCGACTACCCTGCGCTCCGGCGTTCGCTGCGCGACGGTTTCGCAGTCAAATCGGCGGAAGTGCCGGGAACACTTCGCGTGCGCGGCGAAGTACGAGCAGGCGAAGGAAGCCAGGAAGAATTGAAAGCCGGGGAGGCACTCGAAATCATGACCGGCGCGCCTGTGCCGGAAGGTGCCGACGCAGTGGTGATGGTGGAGCACGTCGAGCGGGAAGGCCTGCAGTTGAAGATTGATCGCTCGGCTGAACCCGGACAGTTCATCAACGAACGAGGCGCGGAGGCATCCCGAGGCTCCGTACTCATCCCCAAAGGCGTGGGAATCGACGCCAGCCACATCGCCGCTCTGGCGACGACTGGGCATACTTCAGTTCATGTATTCGCGCGGCCGAAAGTAGCAATCCTCGCCACCGGCGATGAGATTGTCGCTTTAGACGAAACGCCGATGGCGCATCAAGTCCGTAATTCGAATTCCTACATGCTGGCTTCACTGGCGCGTGCAGCCGGCGGGATACCCACGATTCTTCCGATTGCGCGGGACACAACGACTGCGCTTCGTCCCCTGCTCGAAGAAGGACTACGGCATGACCTGCTGATCGTGAGCGGCGGTGTCTCGGCTGGAAAGTACGACCTCGTGAAACCCACTCTGCGTGACTTAGGGACGAAGTTTCATTTCGAGCGCGTGAGAGTGCAGCCAGGCCAACCTACCGCTTTTGGAGTTCACGACGGGAAACCGGTCTTCGGACTTCCCGGAAATCCCGGTTCTTCACTCATCACGTTCCATTTGTTCGCGACCCCGGCAATCCAATTACTGGGCGGCCACACCGAGCCGTTACTCCCGCTGCTCTGGGCGATGTTCGAAGCGCCATTCCGCCACAAGCCGGGACTGACACGCTTCCTACCGGCTCGATTGAGTGAAGACGGGCAGCACCTGAGGCATATCTCATGGCAGGGATCGAGCGACGTACCAGCGCTTGCCAGGGCCAACGCGTTTCTGGTTGCGGATCACGACCGCGAGAGCTGGGCTGTCGGTGACTCGATCAGAGTGATGCTGAAGCCGTGAAGAAGCTCTCACACTACGACGCTGCGGGTGACATCTCGATGGTAGATGTCTCGGCCAAGAAGACGAGTAAGCGAACCGCTTCGGCGCACGCGTTTGTGAGGATGGCTGCAGAGGTCATCGCCATGTTGCCGGGCAACAAGAAGGGCGATCCGCTGCAGGTTGCGCGAATTGCAGGCATTGCGGGTGCGAAGAAGACCGCTGAACTCATTCCGCTATGTCACCAGATTCCGCTTTCGCATGTCGCAGTCGATTTCGAGACAAAAGACGACGGCATCCGGATTATCGCCACCGCAACCACGACGGCCCAGACGGGTGTCGAAATGGAGGCACTCACAGCCGCATCGATTGCCGCGCTCACGATCTACGACATGACCAAAGCGTTGGATAAAAGCATGGAGATCCAGGACGTTTACCTGCTGGAGAAGACGGGCGGAAAGTCAGGAACGTACCGCCGCAAACCCGGCAAATGATCCAAGTCGCCATACTCACCGTCAGCGACTCGAGTTTTGCGGGTACGCGCGAGGATCTCTCCGGCCCTGCGCTGCGCAAACGCTGCGAAGAGCTGGGTTGGTCCGTAATCGAAACCGCGGTCGCGCCCGATTCTGAAACAGAAATCGCCCGGCAACTCTCCGAATGGGCTGATGACGGTCACGTTACATTAATCCTGACTACCGGCGGAACCGGAATTAGTCCACGCGACAACACCCCGGAAGCAACGCGCGCTGTCATTGAGCGTGAATTGCCCGGTTTGTCGGAACTAATGCGAAGCAAGGGTCTGGAACAAACGCCGTTTTCGGTTTTGTCGCGAGCCATAGCAGGTACCCGCAAACGCACGCTGATCGTAAATCTGCCCGGATCGCCCAAGGGCGCACTCTACTCTCTTGCTGTTATCGAAAAATTGGTTCAGCATGTCATAAATCTGCTTGCGGGAGAGACTGACCACTGAACTCGCGGAAACTGGCGGATGCCGTCGGGCATCTCTAAGATGAAGATATGAAGAAACCGCTCCCATTTGCTCGTTCAGCGCTGCTGAGCGCTCTACCTCTGCTCGGGACGATGCTTATTGGAGCGGTTCTAGCCTCGGGTCAGACCTTGCCGCCCGGTTCGTTACCGCCGGGTCCGCCGCCTCAGCCGGGCCAGTTGGGGCCGCCGCCGGAAAAGCCTTCGACACTCCCGCCGGCTAATTCAAATACGTCCGTTACGACCGATTCGACGACGGATACAACGCCTAACACCGGCGATACCATTCGAGTTCACGTCAGAAACGTCTTGGTGCCGACCACGGTGCTCGATCCCGACGGACATGGATATGTCAACGGTTTGCGGCCTTCCGATTTCGAACTCTTCGACAACGATAGACAACAGAAGATCACGGCCGAGTTTACTCAGCTCCCACTATCCGTCGTGCTGCTCATTCAGGCGAACTCGGAAGTCGAGCCGGTATTAGCTACGCTCAAAAAATCCGGCACTCTTCTGCAGGGCTTAGTCACTGGACAGGACAGCGACGTCGCGGTTACAGCCTTCGATCACCGGATCCAGCATCTGCAGGACTTCACGAAAGATTCGGACAAAATCGATGATGCCATGCAAAAGCTGACTGCCGGCTCGAGCAGCGCAAAGCTGATCGATGCAGTAGCGGATGCGGACAGAATGTTGAAGCAGCACGATCCCCAAAACACTCGGCGCCGCGTAGTTGTACTGCTCAGCCGCAATCTGGACAAAGGCAGCGAATCACATCTGCAGGAAACGGCGCGGCAGATGCAGTTCGATAACGTCATCATTTATTGCATTGACATTTCCCGAGCGTATACGGCCCTCAACAAGAAAATGGATTATCCGCGGCCTGAGAACGGCGGCATTCCCCCGGAGGCCATGGGCAACATCGCCGGTGGAGTACCGCGCACGCAAACGACAAACATCCAGCAGCAGAACGGAAATGCGCTCAATACGCTGCCACCGATTTACAACGGCATAAAGGATCTCTTCAAGAAGACGCCGGCGGAAGCATTTTCACAGTTCACCGGCGGCCGCATGTATAGCTTCGCTAAGCAGCGTGGCCTGGAGACGGCGATATCCGACATTGGCGCCGAATTAAATAGTCAATACCTGCTGAGCTACTCCCCGAACAACAGCAACGAACCCGGTTTTCACACGATTACTGTCAGGGTAAACAGACCCGGCTTGCGAGTGTATGTGCGTCCCGGCTACTGGACCGGCGGCGGTCAATACTGAGTTACTGCGCGGAGAAGCGCATCGCGCCGAAGCTGACGACGCTCTCCGGATCAATCTGCCACTGGCGATAATCGAGAAGCTCGCCTTTAAGCGCCGGCATGACCCTTAGAAAAGTGTAGAAGGGCGCGGAGCCGCACCACCTCAGATCGTCGTGATGGTCCTGGACGAGCGACCAATAGTTCGCCAGGTTACCGGACTCGATTTCTTGGATGCGCTGGCGATCGCGTTCTTCGATGGCCAGCATTTCGCCGATACCGGCTTTGGCACGCAGCGCATCGCCATAGCGGCGTCCGATGTGGGCCATATCCACTCCCAGTATCCAGAATAGTTTTCTGCCCTCGCGCGCAGCAACATTCGAGAGCGCTTCGAAAAACCTTGCCGTCTCGGCGCTGTCCTCGGGAAGAACGCCATCGTATACGCTTTTCACAAATGGACCGCAGAGAATCGGCACGATCTTTACATCTGGCCCGTAGAGATGCTGCAGGAAGACGACCTGGAACTCGATCGAGTGCTCGACGCAGTGGCAATAATCTTCCATGCGAATAGCACCGGAGGCGGCGCGTTCGAGTTCATCCACCAAAACCGTGTTCGTGCGCGCTTCGCCGAAAGGAGTGACGAAATTCTTGCGCGTCAGGCCAAAGCGCTCCGGTGCTCCGTAGTGTGACGTTCCCAAGACAATAAAGGTGAGATCGCGGGCTTGCTCGAGAGGCGGCAACGACTGATACGCGGCACGATACGTATCCCAACCTCCATCTGGACTGGCGTGCGGTGCGGCGATTGCAACCGTCCCGGAATTCCCGGCGGGTCCGCCGATGCGAGAGAGCAGCAGCCTGGCCAGCGTAGGGGTTTCGGCCGGATAAGCGGAGCCTGCGAAGTTAGCCGAACGCAGTCTTTCTCCTGCGAAGCTCGTCTCGCGCTCAGCCTTCAGCTCCCGATAGCGGCTGTTTTCGAGGAACCCAGCTTCGCTCAGCGTGTCAAACAGATGTTTTTCGAGATCGCCAATCTGGATTTCGCCGGTGATCCGCACCAGCTCGGCTCTCAGGTCCAACGCTGACTGCTGGCCGTCAAAACATTCGAGCGCCTGCACGAGCGGCGGAGGTACCACGAGCGTAGCGCCGGAATAACCGTAAGGATCTCGAATGTAAAGGCCGGGCTTTTTCGGATCGGGCGACGGCATAAAATCCAGGTTGAGCCGCAGCCGGGGTAGAACTTCAGACACGCCTCATTTTACGAGGAGTCACTCGGAACACCGAGAACTACGATTCGCTTTCGGGCCCCGCAAGGCAACACCATGTATACACGAATGGATCTGCTAAATGCATTGAGTCGTTGAGGCCTTCACGCCGGAACAGCTTGGCGAAGACCCTGCAAAAACGCGGCGGGAACGCGAACATTACCGTTTATGCCTGTACCGAGTTGCGTGTCCGGCTTAATCGCGCCATGGAAGTCTGAACCTCCGGTAGGAAGAAGGTCAAGATCGGCCGCGAGTTGGTGGTAATAAGCTTGCAGTTCCGGCGGATGTTCCGAATGATAGATCTCCAAGCCCATCAGACCGGCCCGGCGATAGCTTATCAACAGTTCGCGTTCTTTGGCGCGCGGCAATCCTAAACGGACGGGGTGCGCGATCACGGGAACGCCACCTGCTGAGCGAACGATCTCGATGGCTTCCTCGGCGGTCTTGCTTTCACGAGGGACAAAACTGGGAGCCTGCTCACCGAGATACTTTCGGAACGCTTCCTCGGAGTTTCGCGCGTAGCCCTTGTCTACCAGGATGCGGGCGAAATGAGGACGCCCGGCGAGTGAACGTCCACGAGACTCGACTTCCTCAACCGTGACATCGATACTCTTGCTGCGAAGCTTTTCGGCGAGACGCTCATTGCGGCTGCGGCGTTCCGCGCGCTCATGATCGAGCCAGGTCAGAAACGAATTTGCAGGTTGACCCGATACAAAGTAAGCCAGGAGATGGACCGAGTGAGAGGCGCGCGATGCGTCGGCGCTCATACGGGTGTTCAGCTCTATGCCGCAGATAAGATCGAGTTCGGCTTCGCGCGCAAAGGGCAGAGCCTTCTCATAGCCGTTCAACGTGTCGTGATCCGTGATCGCGAGAGCTGCCAGGCCGATTCGGCTGGCTAACGAAACAAGCTGTTCAGGAGTCAGTGACCCGTCCGATTCGTCGGTGTGAGAATGCAGATCGATGTATCCCGCGGGGAGAGGAGAATCGAGGGAGAGGTTCACTAATGCTTCTTTAACTCCTCATAGGTTTCGAAGATGAAGCTCTCGCCACAGGTGTGCGCGACGAGCCTGCCGGCGCCCAGATTCTTCTCCTTGGTCCGATTGTGGAAAAATATGGCGCCATCCGTGCTATCACCCGACTTCAGCTTGATGGCGACGAAGGCGATGGCTGAAGCCTCCGCGGCCGCCTTGAATCCGCGATTCACGAACTGCGCCATGGCCGCTTCGCGGCGCTTTTCGAATCCGTTGGTCGAGCGATAATTGGCTAGTCCTGAGATGCTGTTTTCATAGAGCAGCTCGAGTTTGATCACGTCATCACGATCGGCGTGACCCAGAAGCGTTTCCACTACGTAGTCCGGCGAAACGGATTCTTCCACGATTCCGTCGGACCTGACGAAATTGAAATCGCTGGCTCGAACGGTCCAGGAAAGTGGAGAGCCGTTGGTCACCGTCACTTGAATAATGTTGAATTCTTTGAGGCGCGAGGGCAGTTGGGCGAACATCACCGTGATGCCGTTCCTCGTGATGGAGTCATACTCGAGGCCGTGCGATTCGAACACCATCGGCACACTCTGCAGTTGATTGGAGTCCGAATGCGCGGGAGATGGGGCGGCCGGCGGATTCTGGACTGGCGAGCTCTGGTTGGGATTAACTCTGCCGGGCTGAGTCTGAGTGTTCTGTGATGGCGGATTCTGGCCGGGGTTCAGCTGTTCCGGCGCGCTTTGAGAACGCCCGGCTCCAGCCAGCAAAGCCAGCCCGAGGAGTGTCCGAAACACAGTGAAACATGTCCTGTGCACCCGCAAAAGCACCATCCGCAAAGACCCTGACTCATGATAAACGGTTGCGGGCGAGTGCACGTTCACGGCGCTGCCTGGGCCGGTGACGGACGGCGTAGCTCAGGCGCCTTTCTCGGCCAGCTTGGCGGTCAAACACCAGCGGAGGACACCCCGCGGTTCGGCTGCAAACGACTCGATGTCAACTCGCAGCAGCGCGCCTTTCTTGAATTCCATCTTAAGATCGGCATGGCCCAGCAGATAGCCTGCGAGGTGCCCGAACAAAGGATTGTGCCCGGTTAGCAGCAGTGCTTCCTGATCGCGATGCGTCCGGATCTCATCCCAAACTTGCTCCACGTTGCCGCCTGGGACAAGCGATTTAGTCTGCATAATTTCGCCCTTATAACCGAGGATCCGCCGTGCGATATCTGCAGTTTGGAGGGCCCGTTTCAGGGGACTGCTGAGGATCAGGGTGGGTTGAACTCCAGCCTTCGCCGCCGTGTGTAGCACTTGCCGAAGCTTCTTGCGACCGTCCGGCGTGAGGGCTCGGTCGGCGTCGGGCAAACCGGCGTGTCCATCTTCAGCGATGCCGTGACGAAGAAGGTAGACCTGCATGCCGGGTTTCGCCTTTCATTCTGTCATACTGGTCGCGTCCATGATGTTGCCCGACAGGCAGGTTCAAGACCGAATCCTGCTCGGGCTGGCAATCGCCGCGGCAGGCTGCATTCAGATTTCGATCGCGGCAAGTCAGATTTTGCTGGGCGTGGGCATTCTGTTTCAGCTGCTGTTCTGGCACAAGCTTCGCTTTCCCAGAATTTGGGTTCCACTGGCCTGCCTTTTTCTCTGGACGGCACTCGCCGACGTGGTATCGCCTGATCCGTGGCTCGGGCGCGCGCAGATAAAGAAGTTTTTCGTATTCTTGTTTATTTCCCTCGTTTATGGAGTTTTCTCCGAACAATTCAGCAAAGTCATCTATTTAATGACGGCTTGGGCCGTCGCCGCCACCGCCTCCGCTTTGCTCGCCATCGTTCAATACGCCCGCAGCGCTCACGTCACTTATGTGTCTTATGTCCAGAGACGCATAACGGGATTCGAAAGCCACTGGATGACCTTCGGCGCTCTTCAACTGAGCGTGCTGTTGCTCTTGCTTGCGCAGTGGTTCTTTTCCGATCGCCGCATGCCCGCCTGGGCTTACGCAAGTGTCGCTATTCTGGCCGCTGCCGTTATGTTGGGCGGGACGAGAAGTATCTGGCTGGCCGCCGTTCCAGCAGTGCTCTATCTGGTTTGGATGTGGCAGCCCCGCATGATTTTCGCGGTTCCGGTGCTCGCCCTAGTGGCTTTTCTGGTCGCGCCCCATAACGTGAAGGAACGGCTCGATTCGCTCGTGAAGCCCCAGGCGAATGTGGATTCGAACCGTTTTAGAGTCGTCACCTTTCGCACCGGTGTCGAGATGATCAAAGCGCATCCATTTTTCGGACTTGGCCCGGAAGAAATTAGCCGAAATTTCTCCAGTTATGTCCCGAAAGACATCCGGCGGCCGCTGCCGGTTGGTTATTACGGCCACCTTCACAACATCTACGTGCAATACGCGGCGGAGCGCGGGATACCTGGACTGCTGTGCGTCCTTTGGTTTATCGGCCTCGCGGTTTACGATTGCATTCGCGCGATCTTCTCGCAGGCGAAGGGCGGGCGATCACAGGAGCTGTTTATTCTGCAAGGCATGCTCGCCGTGACGATTGGAATCCTGGTGGGCGGTGTCTTTGAGTACAACCTCGGCGACAGTGAAGTGCTGATGATGTTCGTTAGCGTCGTGGCGCTGGAATACGCCGCGATATCGAGTCTGAGCGAACAACGGTTACGGTTAAGCCGAGACCGGCTTCTCTCCTAGCGCGCACACGGTTTCGAAGTGCGGCGGCTCGGACTCGCGGTGGACTACCGCCGTATGCAGATTTGCAAAGCCGGCATTCTGCAGATAGCGTCGCAGCTCGAGCTCAGTAAAGCCGAGCCACACGTCCGCATATAGTTCGCGGGCTTCCTCGAACTGATGACGAAGAAGATCCAGGATTGCAATGCGTCCGCCCGGTTTGAGAATGCGCCACGCCTCATTTACCGCGCGTCCCGGGTGCTGCGCGTGATGGAGCGACTGGCTGAAGAAAGCCAGATCCGCTTCGGCATCGTCGAGAGGCAGACCCTCCAGTTCTCCCAGACGGTATTCGATGTTTTCCAGGGAGTGCTCTCTGGCAAGCTTGACGGCGACTTCGATCATCTTCTCTGAGTTGTCTACTGCGATAACACGACGCGCACTTTGGGCCAGGAGCTGCGAGAAGGTGCCTTCGCCTGCTCCCAGATCGGCCACGACCATCGAAGGCATGAGGCGTAGCAGAATCTCCGCTAACCCTTTCCATGACCTGCCGGGCAGATATTCACGGCCGAATTTGCCGGCCAGCGCATCGAAATAGCTCCGCATTCGATCTTTACGCTTGGCTAACACCAGATCCAGCGCTAAGCCGTCTTCCAAGCTTTCCGGAACCTCGCTTATCGCGGATCGCAAGACATCAAACAGGCGCTCACGTATCTCTTTTTCGCTAAGCGCGGAAGGTTTCAATCGGTAAAAAATGTTCTTGCCGGTCCGCCGGTCCTCAACCAGTCCAGCCTGCTTCAACTGAGCCAGATGCGTAGAAATCTGGCTTTGACCCTTGGCGAGTATCTCTTGCAGCTCCGCCACGGAAAGCTCCTCCCGTTGCAGAAGGAGCAGCAGCCGTACTCGAGTCGAATCTCCCAAGAGACGAAGCGCTTTCAGTAAGCTGGCCACTACCCATCAACATATCAAGATATTTTGATATAATCCAGAACGAGGTTTGACACATGAGTACAGCAACACTGAACCGGGTAGCGACTGAGCACAAGGTAGCCGACCTGAATCTGGCCGACTGGGGCCGAAAAGAAATCTCGATCGCCGAGCACGAGATGCCCGGCTTGATGTCGATTCGGCAGAAGTATGCCGCGGAGAAGCCGCTGAAGGGCGTTCGTGTGACCGGTTCCCTTCACATGACGATTCAGACGGCGGTGCTGATTGAGACCTTGGTGGAATTGGGCGCTGACGTCCGCTGGGCAAGCTGCAATATTTTTTCGACACAAGATCATGCCGCGGCTGCCATAGCGGCTGCAGGCGTTCCAGTGTTCGCGTGGAAGGGCGAGAGCCTCGAAGAGTATTGGTGGTGCACATATCAAGCGATCAGTCATCCGGGCGGCAAAGGACCCGAACTGGTCGTGGATGACGGCGGTGATGTCACGCTGCTGATCCACAAAGGTTACGAATTGGAAGAGGGCAGCGACTGGGTCAACACTCCGTCTTCGAGCCATGAAGAGAAGGTCATCAAGGATCTGCTTAAGAAAGTTCATGCCGAAGATCCTCAGCGTTGGCATAAGTTGGCTAAGGAGTGGCGCGGAGTTTCCGAGGAGACAACTACTGGCGTTCACCGGCTGTACAAGATGCAGGAACAAGGAAAGCTGCTGGTTCCCGCCATCAATGTTAACGATTCGGTGACGAAATCGAAGTTCGACAACCTTTATGGTTGCCGTGAATCGCTGGCCGACGGCATCAAGCGCGCAACCGACGTAATGATGGCCGGCAAAGTAGCCGTGATTTGCGGGTATGGCGACGTCGGCAAAGGCTCCGCTCACTCCCTTCGCGGAATGGGTGCGCGTGTGATCGTCACCGAAATCGATCCCATCAATGCTCTGCAAGCCGCAATGGAGGGCTTCGAGGTAACCACGATAGAAGATACGCTAGGCCGCGGGGACATCTACGTCACCTGTACGGGCAACCTCGACATCATCACGCTGGAACACATGCAGTATATGAAGGACCAGGCGATCGTCTGCAACATCGGACATTTCGACAACGAGATTCAAGTCGATCGTCTCAACGAAGCGCCCGGCGTGAAACGCATCAACATCAAGCCGCAGGTAGACCAATATACATTCCCCGATGGTCACAGCATTTTCATGTTGGCCGAAGGGCGCCTGGTCAATCTCGGCTGCGCAACGGGTCATCCCAGTTTCGTGATGAGCAACAGCTTCTCGAACCAGACACTGGCACAGATTGATCTATGGAAGAATCGCGACAAATACGAGCTCGGTGTTTATACGCTACCTAAGAAGCTGGATGAAGAAGTGGCACGGCTGCATCTGGAAAAGATCGGCGTTAAGTTGACTACGTTAACGCCGAAACAGGCCGAGTATCTCAGCGTTCCCGTCGAAGGGCCGTATAAAGCAGACCATTATCGCTACTGAGTCTTCGCTGTGGACGGGCTTGGATTCGATTTTAGTCCGTCCACAATAATTTCCGATAACTGCGAGATCAGGAGCTCTCCGGGGTTGTCAGGTGACCAGTCGCTGTCGGGCATATCGTCCACGGTGATCGCCATGACGATCGGACCGCCCGTCGAGTAGATAATCCCAACATCGCTTCTCAGACGATCCAACGCACCCGTTTTGTTGGCCACGGTTACGTCTTTCATATCGCGGGCGAGTCCGTTGTGGTCGCGCTGCCGCTTAAGGATCGCGAGCATTTCATCCGAGGCTAGCTTGCTGACGAGTCGGCCTCCGTAGATTTTCTCTAGAAGCGTGGCCATCTCAAACGGGCTGCTGCGCCCGATTCCCCACTTCTTGTTTTCAGGCTTCGCGCCTTCCTCGGTGATGCCGCTGGGAACTGGTTTGAGGTCGTTGCGATCACCCAGGATCTTCCGCATTACCCGGGTCTGCGTGAGGCCAAGTTGAGCCATCCGCGCATTAACGGCATTGCCGCCGATCCGATTCAAGATGAGATTAGTTGCTGTATTATCACTGAGCACGATCATCAGATCGATCATGTCGCGTATAGGAAGCCGATCGCCATTTGAGAGATCTTGCAGGATTCCGCTTCCCGAGACCTTTTCCTCCGCGGTCACTCTAAGCGATTCGTTCAAATCGAGCTTGCCTTCCGCAGCTTCCGCGAAACATTCGGCCATAATGGCCAGCTTGATCGTGCTTGCGGTGCGTACCGGCGTTTCGCCAGCGAGACTGAAGCTCTGACCAGTCCCGAGGTTCTTAGCATAGAGAACTACCTTGCCTTTGAAGCTTGCGACCTTCGATTTGACGGCCATATCGAGTTTCACCTGTGACGGCTGCTGCGCTGATAGGCAAAGAGCCGGGATCAGGACGATCAAAACTCGAGGTTGCATTTTCGCCATTCTAACGGGAGTGTGTAGCGGCATTTACCAGGGTTGGTTCACGCCTGCTCAGACAAGGGTGTCCGGCCCAGGTGAAACGCAGCGGCCAATCCGCGCACTTCGTGATTCCAATGCGTGGCGTGACGCCAATAACGAATGAAGGTTTTTCACGCCATGCGCGTACAGTGGGATCGCCGCGGTCGAGCCGCGCTCCATACTGCTGCCTGGTAATGGCCAACGCTTGAGTTAGTTTCCCCGGACCGTTCGCGAGGCCTGTTACGGGGCCCAGCCACCGGCGCCGTTCGGACATTTCTTCTATGCCTGAAACCGGTTCGAGCGCGCGAATGAGAACACAGCCGGGCTCGCCTTCTCGATCAGCGACTACGTTCAGGCATTCGTGCATCCCGTATATGAAATACACGTAGGCCCGGCCGGGTGGCCCAAACAGCACTCTGGTGCGCTCGGTTCGGCCGCGTGATGCGTGAGCAGCCAAATCGTCGAGACCGAGATAAGCTTCGGTTTCGACAATCATGCCCGCAGTTTGCCCGTGCATCAATACGGTGCCGAGCAGATCGCGAGCTAAATCTGGTGCCGGGCGCTCGAACCACGAGATATTCAGTGCGACCGTGTGCCGTTTCAAGGTGTCGACTGAATCGACATCCGGGGCATGGCGGAGAGGCAATTACTACGATACGCTAGAACAATTAACACCGCGTCCATGCGACTTTTCACTGCGATCGATCTTCCCCAGGAAGCCCTGCTCAGGCTGGACCGGCTGGTTGCCGCGCTCCGTCCGGAAGCTTTGATAAAGTGGAGCCCGCTCGATAATCTGCACATCACGACGAAATTCATCGGCCAGTGGCCGGAAGAACGAATGAGTGAACTGCACTCCGCCCTTGATAAGGTTGCTCCCCGGAGTCCCTTCCAGGTTGAAATCCGGAATTTGGGATGGTTTCCAAACGAGCGTTCGCCGCGAGTTCTCTGGGCCGGTGTAGACGGTGGGGAGGCTCTGAAGAGACTGGCGCGCGAGACGGACGAAGCACTCGCCGCACTGGGCATCGCTGAAGAAGCGCGGGAGTTCTCTCCGCATCTCACCCTGGCCCGCATCAAAAGCCCGGTCCCGCTTCGAGGTCTGCGTCAAAAAGTAGAGGAGATGCGCGAAGCCGTGATCGGCCAATTTGAGGTTTCGCAATTCAATCTGTTTCGTAGCGATCCCGGGTCAAATTCGAGTATCTACCGCAAGTTACGTGAATACAAGTTCGAAGCCGCTTTTGCCGTCGCCGGCACTTCGAAGTGACCGCGCCATCTTTTCAGATCCTCACCACTTTGACTCTGCTGGCGTACTTTATCGGGGGGCTTCCCTTCGGTTACTGGTTCGTGCGCCTGCGTCTCGGGAAAGATATTCGCACCATGGGCAGCGGGAACATCGGCGCGACGAATGTACATCGGACAGCAGGCGGCGCAGCGGGCCTGGTCGTCCTGCTACTCGATATTCTCAAAGGTCTGCTGGCAGTCTACATCGCTTCGGCGATCACGCACGGAGATCCCGTCGCCATTGCACTTGCGGCAGCAGCTGTTGTGGTGGGCCACTGCTATCCCGCCTTTCTGAAGTTTCGCGGTGGGAAAGCTGTTGCCTGCTTCATCGGTGCCTTCGGGTTCATTGCGCCGCAGGCGCTCTTACTAACAGCCCTCGCCTTCTTCGCCGCAGTCGGTTTGACTCGCTACATCTCCTTGGGATCAATAGTGGGCGTGATCCTGTTCCCAATCATCTTTTGGTATCTTAACCACCCGCCCCTCCCGTTGCTGTACGCCTCCATCTTTGCCGCGCTGCTCATCATCTATCGCCACCGCGCAAACCTGGTCCGTTTGCGTGCGGGCGCCGAAAACTCCTTTTCGTTCCGGAGGAAATTGGATTGAAGCGCCTGGCGGTGCTGGGCGCGGGAAGCTGGGGTACCGCTCTTACCATCGCTCTCGCTCCACGCTTTTCCGAGATTCGACTCTGGGCACGGGAGCCGTCTCGCGCTGCTGAGATCAACAGGTGCCGAGAGAACAGCCGCTATCTTCCCGGATTCCAGCTGCCCCCGAACGTATCGATTTCCTCCGACATTGCTGAGACTGTGAAGGCAGCGGACGTAGCGCTCGCGGTGGTGCCCTCGGCTCACATGCGCGCGGTTCTCGAATCCGCGATTCCGTATATCCCTCGGGAAACGCGTTTGGTCAGCGCCTCTAAAGGAATCGAAGAAGATCTCTTGTGCCGGATGTCGGAGGTCATGAGAGAGCTTCTGGTTCAAAAAAGTTCCACTCCCGTCGCGGTGCTTTCCGGGCCGACCTTCGCGAAAGAGATTGCCGCAGGCGAACCCGCCGCGCTCGTGATCGCGTCAGAAGACAGTAATTTCGCGACCGAAATGCAGCAGGCTCTTTCGACAGGCACGCTACGGCTGTATACCAGCACTGACGTCACAGGCGTAGAAATCGGCGCAGCGCTCAAGAACGTCATAGCCATCGGTGCCGGTGTTTGCCGGGGTTTGGGGTTGGGCAGCAACAGCGTGGCCGCGCTGGTTACCAGAGGCTTGGCTGAAATTACCCGCCTCGCGGTAGCAATGAGAGGTCATCCGCGAACTCTTAGCGGACTGGCAGGATTGGGAGATCTGGTTTTAACTGCAACCGGAGATCTTTCGCGGAATCGCTTCGTCGGGAAGCGGCTGGGCGAGGGTCACCGCCTGGACCAGATCCTGGCTGATATGACGATGGTTGCGGAAGGCGTCGGCACTTGTAGGGCGGCTTATCGGCTCGGGCGAAAGCACAGCGTCGATTTACCGATCGTCAATAAGATGTACGAGATCTTGTATGAGGACAAAGCCCCTCGTGAAGCGATCCGTGAGCTGATGGAGCGGCCACTTACGAGCGAATAAGTTCCTTCGATGCATCATAGGACGAAGGTTCGCAGCAACAGGTAAACCATTAGCAAAGCGACCAGCACGATGACAACGTACTTCACCCATTGGCCCGGAGTTTTCGGATTTGTGGTGTATTCCAATTGGGTGATCATATCAGTGATGTGCGGTTGGAATACGCTCCTCGATAACAGGGTATTTCGCCCTAATTAACCGTTCCGCAGCGGGTCTGATCGGTGGGCCGCGTTCACGGCGAAATTCTCGGCCTTCGGTTACCGCTCCGATGACGGTAATGCTGGAGAGGGCCTGCTCGGACGGTGAGCACGGCAAAGCACAGTCGCAGAGGTGTGTAGCATTCTGCATACCGGGCACTTTTTACCCGCGCCTTTTTATAGGCGGTAAAAACCCCAGCGACTTCCAATGAATTCTTATACTTAGCGGCGGTATTTACCCTTGCCGACAATTTAGCGCTTACTTATACTCGATCGTGCTCTCGCCCGAGTACTTATGATAGTCGCGGAAGTCGATGGTGTTCTTGGTGCAGATCGTACTTCCGCGCTGGCAACTCAGGTTCTCCGCGTGAACCGGCAAGAGGAACTTACTTGTGCCTAGCGGAACCTCTTCGTAATCGACCGCCGACGCCACAGTGTCGTCCGGAAAATCCTTCGGGATGTTGTCGGCCTGCATTTCGATTCGCCTCACCTGGGCAGTGGCCTTGTCGATCCAGATGCTCCCGCTGTAGGCTGGCAGCAGCGTTTGGCCGCCCACCTGAATCGTCCAGTTTGAATTGTGTAGCGCTACCTTGAAGTCGTAGATCGCTGCGGGTTCTCGCGCCACCGTCGTCGATTGGTAAAACTTGAACTCGGCTCTGACTCCCTTCCTGAAAAAGTCCGCCCAGTACGGATGCGAATTCGCCGGTCGAAGTAGTTCCGCCGATCTCCATCATGCTCTTGTTCGTTCTCTTGCCGCCTACTGTGATCTCGCTGTACTTCTCACGGCCGTCTTCATATAGAACCTTGGCTGTTACCACGTCGACCGGCTCGAAACCTTCCGACCGCGATTGCTCTACGTAACGCGTCGTGCTCTGCTGGCACAGGAAGTTTGGCAATCCGTTGGTGAAGCTCATGGCCCACTCCCGCGTTCGATCGATGAGCTGGTCATAAGCATTCGTGTGTTGTTTGGCCGCCGGACTCTCGCTGCCGATCGTAAAGTCCACCGGACCATCAGATGAAGGTTTGGCAGCAGTAGGCGTAGTTGCTTTACTCAAACCGGCGGAGTTGCTTGCCTCGCTCGCGGCCGGAGAGGAATCGTCCGTTGCGTCTGGATTCGTCGGTTTGCCGTGCCGCAACTCGGGCCGCCCGGGCGCGTCCGGCGCCTTCAGGATCGTAGGCCTCGCCATCTCTTCGTCGTCGGGCGTCGTAGTCCTTGCTCGCGCGATCGTAGGCCTGCCCTGCGTCTCCGGCGATTCCGTGGGCGCATCCTTCAGCAGCGAAACGTTTACCGCCGTCAGAAACGCTTCGTCATCTTCCGCCGCCACCACATGGACGGTCGTGCGCGGTATTACTTTGTTGGCGTCTATATCGCTTCCGGATCGCACCCATTTGGTGGTCGGAGCGATGGTCATGGTCAGGGTTCGGCCATCTTGTGTAGCCACCCGTAGCTGTTTCCCGTCGTTGGAAACGGTTAATCCGTCTGCCTCAATCGTCGGCTGCTGTTCCGTCTCTTTCTGCTTTTGGTTTTTCTTGTGTCCCTTGGAAGGCAGCGACAGGCCCCCGCCTCCCGGATACCGGCCGCCCGGGTACTGTCCGGGTGGGTATTGCCCAGGCGGGTATTGACCGGGCGGCACCTGCCCGGGGTACTGGAAAGCAACGAGCGGGCAAACCGCTATCAAGAGCACGAACGTGAATCTACCCATTGACGTCTCTTTAGATGCCTCCAACTGCCTGAGGGGTTACCACGTTGCGCTACCACTTCAAAAGGACCAGTTCCGAACAGAATCCGGGGCCCATTGCGGCAAGAATACCCCAGGTCCCCGTTTCTGGCCGGCGGTTCTTTAAGTATTCTTCCAATACGAACAATACTGACGCCGAGGATAGATTGCCCGTCCGGCCCAGACAGTCCCACGAGACGTCCAGCGCTCCGTCCGGTAGATCCAAAGCCGCTTGCGTGGCCTCCAGGACCTTGGGGCCGCCCGTGTGAATGACCCAATTGCCGATATCTCCCCGGCTTAGCCCGTTGTCGCTCAAGAACTCGTCCACATCCCGGCCCAGATTTTCTCGTATCACTTCGGGCACGTCGCGGGAAAGAACAATCTGGAAGCCTCTCTCGGATATATCCCAGCCCATCACGCGCTCGGTGTCCGGGTAAAATGTTGATCTCGTAGCGACAATGGCGGGCCCCCGCGAGCACGCAAACTCGCTGCCTCCGATCAATACCGCGGCTGCTCCGTCCCCGAAAAGCCCGGTGCTGATGAGATTGGCTGCTGAAAAGTCCTCTTGCTGAACCGTGAGCGAGCAAAGCTCTACAGAGAGAAGCAGGCACGCCTCGTTGGGGAAGGCCCGTACATAATCTGCAGCCCGAGCGATTCCAGCCGCGCCCGCTACACACCCTAGCCCGAAAATCGGAATTCTCTTCATCCGCCGGCTCAAATTCATCCGGTTGATAAGCCGTCCTTCGATCGAGGGGCTGGCTATTCCGGTGATCGATACAAAAATGAAAGCTCCGATATCCTCCGGAAAGACTGCGCGGCCTTCTACTCCTGCTCCCGTCATAGCGCGGCAGATCGCCTGCTGACCTAGCTTCACCGCCGTTTCGATCCAGGCGTCATTCGCTTCCCCCCAGCTCTTCAGCGGATAAGCACTCAACGGAAGAGATAGATACCTCCCATCCACCTGCGTCGCAGCATGCAGTTTCTCCAGCATGTCGAACCGCTCCAGACGCTTACCCCAATGCTTTCTAAAGGCCTCGATCAGTACGTCCTGAGGGTAGTAGTGGGGGGGAAGAGCGCTCTCAGCGGCGAGGATTCTCATAGGTGGTGAGGAGTACTGGCATTCTACCTGGAAAAGTTTTGGATTCCTTAGAAGAATGCCACTCATCGGGCACGAAATATCCTGAGAGATGTAAATTGTTTGATTTCGGCTCTAAAGCTTGTCTTCATTCTCGCCGATAAGTACTCGGATGCATCCGCGCTTATCTCGAAATTTGCTCGTTTGCGTCCTGCTATCCGCATTTGCCTTACCTGCAATCTCTTTTGGCCAGCGATACACCTTCAAGGAGTATGTCGAAGGCCTCGGAAACCTGAACGTAAATGCAATCGTGCAGGATCGCGCCGGATTTCTCTGGGTCGGAACCGAGAACGGGCTGTTCCGCTACGACGCATCCAGTTTTGCTGAATACGGGCGGGCTGAGGGACTGCCCGGCACTTTCGTTCGCGCTTTACACCTTGACCATGACGGGCGCCTCTGGGTCGGTACTTCGGACGGGCTCGCATTCAGCCTGCGGGACGGGCGATTCCGGGAGCTCAAATATAAAGATGTTCCGCTGAATATACCTTATGGATCCGCCATCTCCTCGACACCGAGTGGGAAGGTATACGCCGTCAGCCAACTTGGAATTCTCATGCTGACGTCCGGTGATGGTGGCCGGTCTTGGAACGCAGACACTTTGCTGTCTGGCCACCAGGCTGAGCAGTGCGGTTCGAGCGGGCAGTTTAGCGTCCTGGCCAAGCAGGATGGATCGCTCCTACTTGGCTGCGGTGACGGGATTGTCCGCCAATCCAAGGCTGGCACGACACCGTTCGGCATCAAAGACGGTTTGCCAAAGGACGCCTGGAGATCGCTACTGCTTACGAAACACGGCGAACTGTGGGCCCGTGGATCGAAGCACGTCGCCGTTTACTCCGCACATCGCAAACGTTGGGAGGACCGAAATCCCTCTTCAATCCAACAAGAGGAATTCGCTATGCCATTGGCGGAGGATGCCTCGGGACGCGTCCTGGCAGGTTTCGGCGCCACTGCGGGCGTGTATTCCGGCGGCCACTGGAATCTGGTCTCCGCGTCCAACGGTCTGGGGGAAGCTACCGTCAGCTCTATCTTCGTCGATCGCGATCATCTCGTCTGGCTCGGCACGATGGGGCACGGTTTGCGCAAATGGCTCGGATACGGCCAATGGGAGCACTGGACGAAAGATCAAGGCCTGCCGAATGACGAAATCTGGTCTATGGCGCGCGACAGTTCCGGCCGGTTGTGGGTGGGCCAGCAGACAGGCCTCAGCTTGTTGGCCCCCAACGGACACTCGTTTGTGAAGTGGCAAATGCCCGGCGAACCTGTCGGAAGATTTAGATCGTTGGCCTCCACAGCGGACGGGTACATCTGGGCATCTTCAGCCGACCGGCATCTTCTGCGTATCGATCCTCGCACTCGCGAAACGCAACGCTATGAGTTTAACGGTGTTCTTCAGGTGTTTACAGATCGGGGAGACCGGCTGTGGGTCCTTACGCGCAAAGATTTCTTTGTAAGCCAGGGCAGTGGCTTGAAACGCGAGTTCCGCAACGTCCGCATCCCTTCTAGCCAACCACAAGCGCCTTCGGGCATTGCGCAAGATTCAGACGGAAATATCTGGCTGATGTCCGCAACTGACCTGTTCAAGTATAAAGGTGGCGTCTGGACTCATATAGATCTGTCCGCGTTACCTTTGGGTAATCACCTCTCCGAAATTGCTGTTGATCACTCGGGAGCAGTCTGGATAGACGGCGATGATACCGGCGTGTTTCGGCTCCAGTTGGATGGCACCAGAATAATCAAATCTGAAAGGCAGCCTGTCAGCTCGAACATGATCCTGTTCATTCGAGTCGACTCGCGCGGTTGGGTTTGGTTGGGCGAAGACCAGGGCGTTCAGGTCTTCGATGGACAGTCCTGGCGACGGTACACCGTCGAGAACGGACTCATCTGGAACGATGTTGATGCCGAAGCCTTTTTCGAAGATGTCGATGGATCCGTGTGGCTGGGAACCAGTGGTGGTCTTTCCCATTTCCATGTGCCGGTCAGCAACTCAGTTCTGCCTCCTCGGCCGCCAATCTTCATCAGCGCAAGCTATGGTGATAGGAACTTATTGAAAGGCACGCCTCATCTGCAGTGGCGAAGAAGCCCTTTTACCGTCGCCCTGGCTTCGCTTGCATTAAGGAATGAAAGGGGGATCAAATTTCGCTACCGTCTTATCGGCCTTGAGCCTGATTGGGTGGAAACCTCCGAGCGGGAGATCCGGTACCCTGCTCTCAGTCCGCGCTCTTACCGCTTTGAGGCAATGGCAGTCGACGAAGACACAGGACTGATTTCTCCCGTCAACTCACTCGGTTTTACCGTCACACCGCCCTGGTGGTACGCGAAAAATTTCGTTGCCCTGGCCGCCGCCGCGATTTTAGCCCTCTCGTTGTGTTTCTGGCGCTGGCGCGAGCGCGTGCTCGGGCTCCGGCGTAGAGAACTGGAGCGGCTGGTCAGGGAACGAACGGACGAAATCGATCACCGCCTCGCCGAGGAAAAGCTGCTTAAGGCTGAGGCCGATCGGGCCAACCGCGCCAAGAGCGAATTTCTCGCCATGATGAGCCACGAGATCCGGACACCGATGAACGGAGTAGTCGGAATGACCGATTTGCTGCTGGATACGACACTCTCGAGGGATCAGCAGGAATACGTGAGCACGATCCGTGAGTCCGGTAATGCGCTAGTCGCCATCATCAGTGACATCCTCGATTTCTCAAAAATCGAGGCGGATAAGCTTACCCTGGAGTGCGCGCCGTTTGAGCTCAGGGCTGTAATCGGAGAAGCCATCCGGGTTGTCAGCGAGTTGCTCAGGCAAAAGGGTCTTGAGCTGGTGATGGATATCCATCAGGACCTTCCGGATTGGGTGATCGGAGATTGCGTCAGGTTCAAACAAATCCTGCTAAATCTTCTTTCCAACGCGGCTAAGTTCACCGAAGCCGGTATCATCACCATACAGCTTTCTGGCGAGCAGGCAAGCAAGGATGGCGCGATCGCTGTCAAGCTGTCTATTACGGATACTGGCATCGGAATATCGGAAGAAGTCCAGAATCGGCTGTTCCAGAGTTTCACGCAAGGCGAGAGCTCGACCACGCGTAGGTTCGGCGGAACGGGTCTCGGTCTTGCTATCTCAAAACGTCTGGCAGAGATGATGAACGGCTCGATCGGCGTGAAGAGCGAACCCGGTCGAGGAAGCACTTTCTGGGTGATCGTCGAATTCGGGGCTTCACACGTTCAAGCCTTGCCGGCGCCTCAGAGCGCCACCACTTTTGGCGCCCAAGGCGGCCGCATCCTGGTGGCCGAAGACAATCCGATCAACCAGAGAGTCATGAAACATCTTTTGTCGCGCGCCGGCTATATAGTCGAAATCGCAGAAAATGGCGTCGACGCGCTCGAAAAAGCCAAGCAGCAAGGGCGTTGGGACATGATTCTCATGGATTGTCAGATGCCGGTGATGGACGGTTTCGAAGCCACCAGAATTATCCGCAAAGACAAGTCGTTAATCCGAGTTCCGATAGTCGCAGTTACCGCCAATGCCTCTCTGGATGAACGTGACAGGTGCCTGGCCGCAGGTATGGACGACTATCTGGCCAAGCCCATCAGCCGCAAAGCTCTGGATACCGTAATTCAACGCTGGATTGAGCCCGCGGGGCCGGAGACTCTGGCCAGCTAACCCTCAGAGAAACCCGAAGCCGAAATCCGGTATCGTCAACACACGTATCTGACGTGGTGAAAACCTCTATCGCTCAAGAAGAAGCTCTTTTGTGGCTGGCGTTGCGCATGGTGCCCGGTTTGGGCACTCTCGGCACTCTCAAGCTTCTCAGAAAACTCAAGTCTCCACAGGCGATCTTCCGCGCTTCGGCGACTGAACTGGAAGGGGCCGGTCTCAGCCCGGGTCAGGCCCGAAATCTCTCGAGCGGCTGCTCATTTGACGACGCTCTCAACCAGCAACAAAAGCTGATGGGATGTGGCGCGCAACTGCTCACGATCAATGACCCGCTCTATCCCCAGCGGCTTCGCGAGATCTTCGATCCTCCATTGCTTCTATTCGCTCTCGGCGACATTGAGCTGGTTAATTCTTACTCCGTTGCCGTCGTCGGCACCAGGAATCCAACACCCTACGGATTGGCCGCTACCGAGCGCCTCAGTGCGGACCTTTCCAAGGCGGGCCTCACGATCGTAAGCGGAATGGCTCGTGGTATCGACACGGCGGCCCATCGCGCCACGCTTACTGCGAATGGACACACCATTGCTGTTCTCGGATGCGGAGTAGATGTCGTCTACCCCTCAAGCAATCGGAAGCTTTATGACGAAGTCGCCAAACGCGGTCTTCTGGTATCCGAATTCCCTATGGAAGCACCGGCATTTCCGCAGAATTTTCCCGTTCGCAATCGCATAGTGAGCGGCCTTTCGCTGGGCGTGGTCATTATCGAAGGCGCGCAGTACAGCGGCTCGGCCATTACCGCCAAATTGGCGACGGACCAAGGCCGTGAGGTATTCGCGGTTCCCGGAAACATCACTTCCAAAATGAGCTGGGGTCCCAACCTCTTGATAAAGGAAGGCGGCGCGAAGTTGGTCCAAGAGTGGAGCGACATCACTAATGAACTTCCATTAGCGGTTCGCAGGGACCTCATAGCTCGGGCGCAACAACAAATTCCCATTGAAGAACAGAGCCGTTCCGGGGACGGCCAAGGCGGCCCTGAAGAGCCGCTGAAGGCGCTTGCCCGGAAGCTCTTGAATTTCCTAAAAGTCGATGTGCCTCAACAACTTGAGTTCCTGGTTGAATCTTTTGAGGGTGTCTCCTCATCCGAGTTGATCGGTGCGCTGTTTGACCTCGAGATGTCAGGCCTGGTGAGGCAGCTCCCCGGGAAGAACTTCGTGAAGGTGTGGTAAAAGGGTAGCGTTCTTCGGGCCGGAATCTTCCGGCTCAGCCCGGAATCACATTATTTAGGTTACAGAGTAAGCAAGATATGGCTAAATCGCTCGTCATCGTTGAATCCCCAGCGAAGGCGAAAACTATAGGGAAATATCTGGGAAAGCAGTTTCTGGTCAAGGCTTCCCTGGGCCATGTTAAAGATCTGCCCAAGAAGGACTTAGCGGTAGACGTCGAGCGGGATTTTACCCCCCGCTACGAGGTCATAGAGGGCAAGAAAAAGCTCATTGCCGAGCTAAAACAAGCCGCCAAAGGCGTCGATTCTGTCTACTTGGCGGCTGACCCCGATCGCGAGGGCGAGGCGATCTGCTGGCATTTGAAAGAGGAGCTGGAGCCCAAGAAATCGGAAAAGCCTTCCATTTTTCGGGTGATGTTCAACGAAATCACCGCTAACGCGGTCAAGAAGGCTTTCGATAAGCCGCTTGCCGTGAATGTCAATCTGGTCGATGCCCAACAGGCTCGGCGTGTGCTCGACCGGCTGGTCGGCTATAAGATCTCCCCCCTGCTATGGGATAAGGTTCGCCGCGGTCTGTCGGCCGGCCGGGTACAAACGGTCGCATTGCGGCTCATAGTTGACCGCGAGCGTGAAATCAAGGCATTCCAAAAACAGGAATACTGGACGATCGATGTTTCGCTCCAGGCCAAGAAGCCGCCCCTTCTAAGCGCCCGGCTTAACAAAATCGGCGATAGCTCCCCTGAGATTAAGGACGAGAAGACGTCCGCGGGTATCGTTGCCGATCTGGAAGACGCCAAGTATGCGGTCAAGTCGGTTAACACTCGGGAGAAAAAAAGAAACCCGGTACCGCCTTTTATCACTTCGACGCTTCAACAGGAGTCCTCGCGCAAATTGCGCTTTAGCGTGAAAAGGACCATGATGCTGGCCCAGGGCCTCTATGAGGGCAGGGAACTGGGCAAGGAAGGCGCTGTCGGCCTCATCACCTACATGCGTACCGATTCCACCCGTGTCTCGGAAGACGCTTTGACCGAGGTTCGAAGCATGATCGGCGAGCGCTACGGCGCCAATTATCTGCCTGCTTCGGCGAACGTTTATAAGACCAAGAAAGACGCGCAAGATGCTCACGAAGCAATCCGCCCGACGTCAGCGTTGCGAACGCCGGAATCACTGGAGAAATTTCTCGCCGAGGACGAATTGAAGCTCTATCGACTCATCTGGATGCGCTTTATCGCATCGCAGATGAATCCCGCTTTGCTTGATCAGACGACAATCGACATCGCTGCGACCGGTAAGAGCAAGACGTCCTACGTTTTTCGGGCCACCGGTAGTGTCCTGAAGTTCGACGGCTTTCTGAAGGTATACGAAGAAGGCAAAGACCAGACTGACGAGGAGGATGCGGATCTCAAGCACAAGCTGCCTGCTGTTACCGAAGGTGAGGCTCTACGCTTCAAGGAAATTCATCCGGAGCAGCATTTCACGGAACCTCCTCCCCGTTACAACGAAGCGACTCTCGTGAAAAAGCTGGAGGCCGATGGTGTGGGACGCCCATCGACCTATGCGTCGATTTTGACAACCATCCAGGAACGCGAGTACGTGAAAAAAGAGGGCGGTAAATTCAGCCCGACCGAGCTCGGCATGGTTGTGACAGACCTGCTGCTCGAAAACTTCAGCGACCTCTTCGATGTGAAATACACAGCTCGCATGGAAGAAGAGCTGGACGACATTGAAGAAGGCAAGATCGAGTGGCGTGCTGCCATGGCGGACTTCTACGGCCGTTTCCAAAAGGATTTGGCACACGCTGAGCGCCATATGACAGATATCAAGCGGATGGAAAAACCCACCGACTTGATCTGCGAGAAGTGCGGCAAACCGATGGTCATCAAGTGGGGCAAGCACGGCAGCTTCATCGCCTGCACAGGTTACCCGGAGTGCACAAATACGCGCGAAGTGGCCGTAGAGCCCACCGACGGTGAGAAAGGTGACTTCGGCGAACAGGATGAAGCCGAATATTGCGAGAATTGCGGTCGTCCGATGGTGCTCAAGAAGGGAAGGTTCGGCCAGTTCTTCGCCTGTTCCGGATATCCGGACTGCAAGACTACCAAGCAGATCGGCGGCGAGCAGCGCAAGGATGTTCCACTAGAGGAAAAATGCCCGCAGTGTGACAGCAACCTTGTCCAGAAGTATGGCCGCTACGGCGAGTTCGTCGCTTGCAGCAACTACCCTAAATGCAAATACGTGAAGCAAAAGACAATCGGCGTTCCATGTCCGAATTGTTCACAAGGCGAGGTGGTAGAGCGGCGCTCTAAACGCGGCAAAACCTTCTACGGGTGCAATCGTTACCCTGACTGCGACTTCGTCGCCTGGGGCAAACCACTCGCAGAGAAATGCCCGGAGTGCGGTAGTAGCTATCTGATCGAAAAGTATTTGAAAGCCGGCCCGGTCGCGCAATGTCCGAACGCGGAATGCAAATACAAACATCCGCTTGAAGTGCCTGCTGAGTCCAGCGTCGCCTGAACCGCGTTCTATATTGAGGGAGCGAGGAATCCCTTCCTAGCTCCCTATGCCCGACAATACTGTTGCGGAAAGAGTCCGCCTTGCCGAATCCGAAGCACGACAGAAGCATTGGAAGCGGTGGGGGCCTTACCTCGCAGAGCGGGCGTGGGGCACTGTACGCGAGGACTATAGCGCGAACGGCGATGCCTGGAACTACCTTCCGCATGATCAGGCACGCTCCCGTACTTATCGCTGGACAGAAGACGGCATCCTCGGAATTTGCGACAACCATCAATACCTTTGTTTTGCACTCGCTTTGTGGAACGGTAAAGATCCGATTCTTAAGGAGCGCCTCTTCGGATTAACGGGACCGCAGGGAAACCACGGAGAAGACGTCAAAGAACTTTACTACTATCTCGATGCCACCCCGACCAATTCATATCTGAAGGGTTTATACAAATATCCCCAAGCCGCATTTCCGTATTTTCAACTCGTAGAAGAAAACGCCAAACGAACTCGGCAGCAACCCGAATTTGAGCTGCACGAGACAGGAGTTTTTAAAGAGGGCCGCTACTTTGACGTGTTCGCCGAGTATGCGAAGCAGGATGTCGATGACATTCTCATTCGCATCGAGATTGTGAATCGCGGTCCGGAAACTGCTGCGCTGACTTTTTTGCCCACCCTGTGGTTTCGCAACATCTGGGATTGGCGTAAAGACTTCGATTTGTCGACTCGTCCCAACTTACGGAAACCATCGGAAGATACGGTCTCGGCGGTTCATCCTCAGCTTGGTAATTTCAGACTCCAGCTCGACGGGAAACCTCAGATCCTTTTTACTGAAAACGAGACAAATACTCAGCGAATCTGGGGTTGGACCGGCAAGAATTGTTACTACAAAGATGCCTTCACTGAGTACATCGTCGGCGGTACGCAGGCCGTGGTTAATCCTCGGAACGAAGGGACGAAGGCATGCGCGGTTTATCGTCTGGAATTGGCTCCCGGCCAGCAGACTACATTCCGATTTCGATTGAGTAGAGATGGTCAGCCGGACCTGCCCCGGGCGGTATGGGATCAAGTCTTCGCGGCCCGGCTCAAAGAAGCCGACGACTTCTATCTTGGTTTCGCCGACGATCTGAACCCGGAAGCGAAGCAAGTGCAGCGCCAGGCCTTTGCGGGGATGTTCTGGAGCAAGCAGTATTACCACTACGTTGTCGAGACCTGGCTCAAGGGCGACGATACGATGCCTCCGCCCCCGCCCGAACGCCGGCGCGGACGCAATCACAAGTGGCGTACGCTCTTCAATGAAGATGTTATTTCGATGCCGGACAAATGGGAGTATCCGTGGTACGCCGCCTGGGATCTTGCGTTTCACATGGTCGCTATCGCGCCCGCTGATCCCGATTTCGCCAAGCAACAGCTCGCGCTCTTTCTGCGCGAATGGTACATGCACCCGAACGGGCAAATCCCGGCATACGAATGGAATTTCGGCGACGTGAATCCGCCCGTACACGCATGGGCAGCGTGGCGAGTCTTCAAAATCGATTGGCGCATCAAGAACGAACCGGACCGCTCATTTCTCGAGACCGTTTTCCACAAACTGTTGCTCAACTTTACCTGGTGGATTAATCGCAAAGATTCGGAAGAGAACAATATCTTCGAGGGCGGATTCCTCGGACTGGACAACATCGGAGTCTTCGATCGCAACGCGACACTGCCGAGCGGCTGGGTTCTTGAACAGTCTGACGGTACGAGCTGGATGGCCATGTACTGCGTGATGATGCTGGAAATGGCTTTATATCTGGCCGAAGCCGAACCGATATATGCGGATATTGCGAGCAAATTCTTCGAGCACTTCCTGTACATTGCCGACGCAATCAATCATCACGGCGGCGACGGTTTGTGGAATGAGGAAGACGGCTTTTACTATGATCGGCTGTTGAATGATCAGGGTGAAATCATTGCCCTAAAGCTTCGCTCCCTGGTTGGTCTGGTACCTCTGTTTGCCGTTGAGACGCTGGATTCAGCAGCCTTGAGCCGGTACCCTGGCTTTCAGAAGCGAATGAACTGGTTCATCGAAAACCGGCCCGACTTGATTTCCGGCTTGGCCTCCATGACAGAGACCGGAATGGGCGAGCGCCGCTTACTCTCGTTAGTTAATCCCGACAGGCTGAAACGTATTTTGCATCGGCTGTTTGACGAATCGGAATTTCTTTCGCCATTTGGAATTCGATCCTTGTCGCGCTACTATGCCGGGCACCCCTATCAGATCGAGCTGGATGGAATCCGCCGCGTCGCTTATGAGCCGGGAGAATCGCAGACCAATATGTTCGGAGGGAATTCGAATTGGCGCGGACCCATCTGGTTTCCCATGAATTTCCTCATCATCGAAGCCTTGCAGCGCTTCGATTACTATTACGGGGATACACTCACCGTCGAATTCCCCACCGGCTCCGGCAAGCAGATGCGTCTCGGGGAGATCGCAGCCCGACTGTCCAGACGCTTAGGAGATTTATTCCTTCCGGCAGATGATGGCAGCCGCCCAATCTATGGCAACGATGAGGTCTTTCAAACCGATCGCAACTTTCAGCCCTACGTCTTGTTCTTCGAGTACTTCGACGGCGACAGCGGCAAAGGCTTGGGCGCCAGTCACCAGACTGGCTGGACCGGTCTCGTGGCGAAGCTGATGCAGCAGAGCGGCGCGACGGGCCATTCCTGAAGCTACACTAACTATTACGGAACCGCGACCCTAAGGCCGCGCCGAAGCAGATCTGATGATCCCGAGCGAGTGGCTCGGAAAGGAGCATCGCATGATCCATGTAAAAGTCAACGGCAGCCCCAAAGAGTACCACGGTGACGGAGAAATGCCGTTGCTCTGGTACTTGCGCGATGAGCTCCAATTGACCGGCTCCAAATTCGGCTGCGGTATGGGGCTGTGCGGCGCGTGCACGGTCCATGTCAACGGCGAAGCGGCACGGAGCTGCCTCACACCCATGCGGAGTGTTGCTGGCAAGGAAATCGTTACGATCGAAGGCCTGGACGAGCATGGAGCGCATCCCATACAGCGGGCATGGGAAGAAGTCAACGTGCCGCAATGCGGATACTGCCAGAGCGGACAGATCATGCAGGCTGCGGCTTTGTTGAGAACCAAGCCAACTCCGACCGACCACGACATCGATGAAGCGATGCAAGGTAATATCTGCCGTTGTGGTACGTATCAGCGTATACGCAAAGCCATCAAGCTGGCGGCGGGGGTAAGAGCATGAGCGAAGTCAGAATAGCCTCCCGGCGCGATTTCCTTGGCACTGTATTTTCGACGGGCGCACTGGTACTCGGAGCGCGTGTTGCTTCCGCGCGCGGCAGATCGAGTGAGCTCGATGTCACAAAAACCGCCTGGAACCCGGATGTCTATCTTGGCCTGGAAAGCGATGGCTCGGTCATCATAGTGGCCCACCGCTCCGAGATGGGGACCGGTGTTCGGACATCCTTGCCGATGGTGGTAGCCGACGAGCTTGAGGCGGATTGGTCGCGTGTTCGCGTCGAGCAGGCGCTTGGCGATAAGAAGTATGGTTCTCAGGACACGGACGGCTCGGCCTCAATCCTCGATTTTTACGGACCAATGCGCCAGGCCGGCGCCACTGCTCGTCTGATGCTGGAGCGCGCGGCTGCTGAACGGTGGAAAGTATCTCCCGCCGAGTGTCAGGGCCGCAACCACGAAGTTGTACACACCGCGTCGGGACGCAAGTTGTCCTATGGCGAACTGGTTACGGCAGCTTCCAAACAGCGCGTACCCACCAAGCCCGAACTGCGGTTCAAATCGCCGAAGGATTTCCGTTACATCGGGAAGGGAGTACCGGGAGTTGACCTCAAGGACGTTTGTACTGGACGCGGCATCTACGGTTTCGACGCCAGCATGCCGGGAATGGTTTATGCATCCATCGAGCGCGCGCCGGTGCTCGGAGGCAAGCTGAAAAGCTTCGACGACAGCCTGGCAAAGCAGGTTCCTGGAGTGCAGCAGACGGTCTTGATCGAAGCCGCAAAACCGCCCTACGGGTTCCAGGCGCTCGGCGGAGTGGCTGTGATTGCCAATAATACCTGGGCTGCATCACAGGGACGCAAAAAACTGAAGATCGAATGGGAAGACGGCCCGCATGCAATCTTTCAGTCGGATTCCTACAAAAAAATGCTGGTGGACCGAGCTCACCAACCGCAAAAAGTCGTGCGGGTAAACGGTGATGTCGATAAGGCTTTTGCGAACCCCGCTAAGATCGTCGAGGCCACCTACTACACCCCGCTCCTCGCGCACGCGCCAATGGAGCCGCCCGCTGCAGTCGCCGAGTATCGCGATGGAAAGGTTGAGATCTGGACAGCCACCCAGAATCCGCAGGAAGTGCAGAAAACCGTGGCCGATGCGCTGCGCATCAAAGCCGGCGATGTGCGCTGCCATGTCACCCTGCTCGGCGGTGCCTTTGGCCGGAAATCGAAGCCGGATTATGTGGCGGAAGCGGCCATTCTCTCGAAGAAAGTCGGCAAACCGGTGAAGATCTCCTGGACGCGTGAAGAAGATCTCCACTTCGACTACTATCACTCGACTTCAGCAATGTATTTCAAGGCTGCTCTCGACGGCTCGGGGAAACCAACCGCGTGGCTGCAGCGCACTGTCTTTCCACCCATCGGTTCGACTTTCGACAGCAAAACAGTATACGCCGAAACTGGCGATCTCGAGCAGGGCTTCACAGACATGCCGTTTGACGTTCCGCACATCCGGGCCGAGAACGGCCCTGCCGAACCCCACCTGCGTATCGGTTGGCTGCGGTCTGTAGCGAACGTCTATCATGCGTTTGGTATCCAGTCGTTTATCAACGAGCTGGCACAAAGCGCTGGGAAAGAACCGGCGCAGTATTGGCTCGAAGCTCTAGGCGCTCCCCGGCATATCGACTTCAAGGCAGAGAAGGCGGACTATGACAACTATGGCAAGCCGCTCGATCAATTTCCGGCCGATACCGGAAAGCTACGTCGGGTAGCCGAAGTTGCGCTTGAGCGCTCGGGCTGGGCCAACAAGAAACCAGGCGCCGGTCGAGGCTGGGGTTTCGCCGCTCACCGCAGCTTCCTGACATATGTCGCGGCAGTGGTCGAGGTCGAAGTGGATCACAATGGCAAGCTGCGCATCCCGCGGGTCGATTTGGCCATCGACTGTGGCCGTGTCATCCATCCCGACCGCCTGCAAGCACAGTTCGAGGGCGCCGCGGTATTTGGCGCAAGCATCGCTCTAATGGGTGAAATTACCGCAGCCGACGGTCGTGTGCAGCAGGGAAACTTCAATACTTATCCCGTAGCGCGGATCAATGAAGCACCCTACGAGACGCATGTGCATGTGATCGCTAGCGAAGAAGCTCCGACCGGGGTAGGCGAGCCCGGGGTACCGCCGATGTCTCCCGCGATTTGCAATGCGGTTTTTGCCGCTACCGGCAAGCGAATTCGCGAACTGCCCATCAAAAAACAAAAACTGGTTTAGGATCGCTTCAGGGTCCCGTATCTGAAGACTCCGCCGATCCCTGCCAAACCGAGTGCCAGCAGAAAAACAGAGCTGGGTTCCGGCGTGGTGTTCGCTTCAACGGTCAGGTTAACTATTCCATCTGTGGTGTCGTAGCCGAGTGCGTACCTTTCGTGGCCTCCATCGAAGACCAGGCCGTCGACATTCGAAAACGCGCCTGTGAACGGGGTGTAGAACAATATATTGAAAACGGTGCCGATCGGCTTCGAGCCGTCGCCGAGGATGATATCGAGGGTTCCGTTCAGTGATGCGTTTTGGGCGCCTATCGTAGTTCCCGCAAAGTCCAACGTGCCGTTGGCCAGTTGGTCGTAAGCACCGGATTGAGGTGTGGCTGTTCCCGATCCAACAACTAAGGCGCCGTCGGGACCGATGCCGATCTGGCTGCCTGCAGCTAAAAAGGTTCCCGTCCTCACCGTAGTAAGCGACGGGGTGCTGTTATCGAAACCGAAAAGGGTGAAACTCCCGTAGTTTTCGAGAGCTTGAAGCGTTGTAGTGCCATTCTCAAAGTTCACCGTTCCGTAGTTTACGAGCTTTTGTGCAGTTAATTGGGAGGAAAAAAGTGTTTGGCCGGGAGGGGGCATCGTCGGGTTATTGACACTCAGCGTGCCATTTGCATCCACGGTAAGAGTTCCCGAAATATTCAGTGTGCCTCCTCCGACAGGAAGGCTGAAGCTCGGCTGGCTTCCGAGCGCAAGGTTCCCGGAGTTAGAAAGATTTCCGTTGATCGTGACGGTGTTTGGAACCGAAGCGGAGGTGGAAGTGCCGATCCCAAAAGTGCCGGAATTGGAAATGGTCAACGTTCCCCCTCGAGGTGTCATACTAGCGGGACTCTCGAGATTCAGGCTGCCATCGATATTGCCCAGGTTCTGAAAACCAGCAAAACCGCCATACAGCAGCCAGGTAGAGCCCGTTAGAACACGGGTGACTCCTGATCCTCCCACGCCCACCGACGAACCCGGCCCGATTTGGATCGTTCCCTTATTGATAAAGGAGCCGAAGTCTCCAGAGCCTACGGCGAACTGATTTATCGAATTGTCGCCAAAGCCAAATGTAAGCGTCCCGCTGTTGGTAAGTGTGCCTCTGACAGAAAAAAGACCACCGGCTCGCGGGTTAGTACCACCCAGGAATTGCAGCGAGCCGGAATTTGTGAAATCGCCGGCAACAGACAATGCTCCGCTCATAACGAACCCGCCGGGATTTGTGGCATTTCCTCCGAAAGTGAGCGAATCGCCAATTCCTCCAGGAAATGCAAGGCCGCCTCCCGAAAAATTGCTCAGGTTCATGTTGCCATGATTTACCGTCAGCGTCAGATCATACACCGGATAAGGATAAGCGGAATCGCCGCCTAAATAAATCGATGCTCCTGGGCTAAACCCGATGGTGTTAACGGTGGAATTGATGTCCAGGTTCGGTTGTCCGCTATTCACAACCACGGCATAGGATTGACTCGGCGTGTTGTTGGGAACGCCCGCCGGAGTCCAGTTCGCCGAGTCGCTCCAGTTCCCAGTGCTGCCGTTCCACCTAGAAATGGTATCGGCGAGGGCGTTCGAGGCGATCAAGCAGGCGATAGACAGAAAAACAACACCGAAGTATCCACGAAGCAACGGCATAGCGACCACCTCAAATCCCGCTTGCTGCGGGGCTGGCGCGATTATATATCGAGGCGGATTCGAACTGCCGATCAAGAATCAGAAGCTGGTCTAAGCCTCGGAGAAACTGAACGGCCCCGGCTGTTCTCTATGTTGCGTGCTGCTGGATGAAAACGGGCGGGAGCTGCCGACTAATGTTGCGGCTCCAGAGCTGAGCGAGAAACAACAACAGGAAGCGGAGGACCGCACCTCTGTAAGCGCCATCGTCGTTCATGAGGCAATTCGCTACGACGGTGAAGAGGAGTTAAACCGGCCGACCTCCGCGTTGGCATGGTCAGGGCTCGCGGCCGGCATGTCAATGGGATTCTCGCTGGTTGCACAGGCACTCCTGAGGGCTTACCTTCCCGATCAACCTTGGCGGCCTTTGGTCGTGCGGCTCGGCTATCCGCTCGGCTTCCTGATCGTGATCATCGGGCGGCAGCAGCTCTTTACGGAAAATACGTTGACCGCGATCATTCCGTTGCTGGCGCGTCGGAATCTTGCCACCTTTGTTCAGGTGCTGCGGCTTTGGGCCGTTGTGCTGGTTGCGAATCTGGTTGGTGCCCATTTGTTCGCCTGGGTGGTGGGCAACACACCTATGTTTAGCCACGATGTGCAGCACGCCATGCTCGAACTCGCGAAAGGCGCAGCCAACGTCACATTCGGCGCTGCTGTCCTGCGCGGCATTTTCGCCGGATGGCTGATAGCTATGGTCGTATGGATGCTTGCGGCGGTTGATTCTGATCGCGTTGCAGTCATCGTCATCCTGACATACGTTGTCGGTCTTGCAGAGCTGACACACATCATTGCCGGCTCGGTCGAAGTTCTGTTCCTCGCGATGGTCGGCGAGCGCAGTTGGCTCAGTGTGGCGTGGGGATATCTGGTACCTACCTTGATCGGGAATATCATAGGCGGCGTTTCTCTCACCGCGGCGGTCAACCACGCGCAGGTAGTTGCCGGGATGAACAAAAAACAGAATCGCGGCTCCTAGGAACTGCGTTCAGTAACCAGATCCAGTATGGAATGAAGCGCACGTCTCGCCTCGCTTGAAGGAAACGTCAGCAGAATGGTGCGCGACTTCTCTGTAAAATGACGCGCTCGCTCATAGGCGCGGAGCACGGAGTGATGGCGATCCAGCATCTGTACGATCCGCATAAACGGGACTTGCTCATAGCTGCCCTCGTTCAGGATCGTTTGCACCATCTGCCGCTCTTCCTCCGAGGCATTCTCGAGCGCATAGATCATGGGCAGTGTCACTTTGCCTTCCCGGAGATCGTTACCGGCCGGTTTGCCCAGGATCTTCTCGGTCGAAGTGAAATCGAGGATGTCGTCCACCAGTTGAAATGCCATGCCGAGATTCCATGCGAATTCACGAAGATTCGACTCAACTATCTCGTCCGCGCCTCCTGCCTTCGCGCCCAGCGCAGCGCACGCGGAAAACAGGCCGGCAGTTTTCCGGTCCACCAATTCCATGTAGTCGGGTTCCGTGATGTCAATACGATGCAGCCGTTCGAGCTGTAAGAGTTCGCCTTCCACCATCGACTGCGTCAGCGAAATCAACACATCGAGCATGTGGAAATTCCGTTCGCGCATTGCGAGCTGGAATGCCTGCATATAGAGCCAATCGCCGGCTAAAACGGAAATGTGATTTCCCCATACGACATTTGAGGCGGGCCGACCGCGTCGCGTTTTTGCGATATCGATGACATCGTCATGCACTAGCGTCGCGGTGTGGATCATTTCCACTACCGCGGCGAGCCGGCGCGCAGAATTGTTGGAAGGGCCAAACAGCCGGTTACACAGCAGTAGCAACGCTGGTCTCAGACGCTTGCCGCCGCCCGCCTGCAGATATTGGTTGATCGTTGTGATCGTTTCGAGGGATGCGGCAGATTCCGTGCCGATTTCCTGCTCGACTGCCAGCAAATCGGCTTTCACGAGTTCGAAAGCTTCGCGGACTGAAGCGGACTGCCGTATCTTGCTGAACATGTTCTCTGAATTTTGCGGCAGACCTCAGTTTAGCTGGTCTTCCGTACCAGTAATGGTCGAAGGAATCCGGAATAGCTGCCTGAAATTCTGTGCGGTCTTGGCTGCGAACTGCTCAGAAGGTAGATTGTGAATCCCGGCTATGAGCTCAGCCGTGTGTGCCACGAAAGCGGGCTCGTTGCGCTTACCGCGGTAAGGAACTGGCGCCAGATACGGTGAATCGGTTTCGATCAACAACCGGTCGAGCGGTGTGATCCGGGCAGCTTCCCGAATGGAAGCAGATTTGGGAAAAGTGGTCACGCCTCCGAACGCTAGAAAGAAGCCCATCTCCAGGCATTCGCGAGCTTGTTGGGCGTCGCCGGTGAAGCAGTGCATCACGCAAGGCAGACCGGTGGGAGCCCAGTGCTTGCGAAGCACGTCGAGTGTATCCTTCCAGGCGTCGCGAGTGTGAATTACGACAGGCATTCGAGCTGCTGAAGCGATCGCAAGCTGCTTCGTGAATACAGGCACCTGTTGTTCTTTGGGAACACCCCAGTGATAATCGAGTCCGATCTCGCCGACGGCTTTAACCTTAGGATGCAAGAGCAGCTGCTCCAGATGTTCAAAGGTGTGCTCGTCAATTTTCGGGGCGTCATTTGGGTGAACACCAACCGTCGCATAGATCGAGGGCCACTCATCGGCAAGGCGAACCGCAGCTTCGAGATCAGGTGGGCCGTTGCCGGTTCCGATCGCCAGCATGCATTCAACGCCAGCTGCGCGGGCGCGCTCTATCACCGCGGCACGATCGTCGGTAAATTGCGCGTCGTCCAGGTGACAATGAGAATCGACGAGCCCCACCGTTATTTAAGGCGTGCTCCGGGCTTGATGTATTCGTGAAAACCGGCAAGCACCGGCGACTCGCCTTCGAGACTCGCCGCGACGATCATGCCTTGAGACGTAAGGCCACGCAGCTTGCGAGGAGCCAGGTTGGCAACAATGACAACCTTGCGCCCTAATAGCTGTTCAGGCTTATAGGCAAGCGCGATGCCGGCCACGATCGTACGCGGCTCCGCCTCGCCGATATCGACTTTCAAATGCAGCAGTTTATCCGCGCCCTTAACCGGTTCGGCGGACTTCACTTCGCCCACGCGCAGGTCGACCTTGCCGAACTCGTCAATGGAAATGGTCTCGCCGATGGGCGTGATGGCTGGAGTTGATTCCGCAGGTTCTGGCGTCCTTCCCATCAGGACGGCCTGACGTTTTTTCTCGATGTCCTCGAGTTCCTGCATTTTCTGGATCGTCGCGTTGGCATCGAGGCGCGGGAAAACCGGCGCGATGGTACCGATCTTTTGCCCTCCCTTCAGCAAACCCCATTCGAGAGAGTCCCCGCGTACCGCATCGAGATCCTCCGCAAACCCGAGCTGTTGCCAGATTGCCTTGGTCGAATGCGGCAGTACCGGGTGCGCCAGAATGCAGATGAGGCGCAGCGCTTCCGCCGCACTGTAGAGAGTCTCATCCAGCTTCTGCTGTCCCGCAGCCGATTGATCCTTCGCGAGTTTCCAGGGCGCCCGCTCGACAATGAACTTATCCGCGCTGGCGACAATGCTCCAGATCGTCTCGAGCGCTCTAGAAAAGTTGAAAGCTTCATACGCCTTCAACGCTCCTTCGACGGCGGCCTGCACGGCTAGCGTCTGCTCGCCGGCGGCCTGCGAACTCGGAATTATTGCCTCGCGGTACTGCTGGATCATGCTCAGCGTACGGCTGGCCAAGTTGCCCAGACCGTTCGCCAAATCGGAATTGTAGCGGCCTACCAGCGCGTCGAAGCTGAAGCTGCCATCCTGGCCGAACACGATCTCGCGCAACAGGAAATAGCGAAGGGCATCTACTCCCATCACGTCGACGATCGGCGACGGCCGAACAATATTGCCGCGCGACTTGCTCATTTTGTTGTTCTCGAAGAGCAGCAAGCCGTGCGCGAAAACCCGCTTGGGAAGCGACCAACCCGCCGCCATCAGGAACGCCGGCCAATACACGGCATGGAAGCGCAAAATCTCTTTGCCGATCAGATGCAGATCCGCCGGCCAGCGGTCTTCCCCTTCTACCGCTGTGAAATAGGTCATCAGAGCGTCGAACCACACGTAGAAAACGTGCTTCGGATCGCTCTCGACCGGTATGCCCCAGGTGATGCTGGTTCGCGTTATAGAAAGGTCCGCGAGACCTTCTCTTACGAAGGCCAGAACTTCGTTGCGCCGGATGTCAGGCCCGATGAAGTCAGGATTTTCTTCGTAAAACTGAAGCAGACGATCGGTAAAAGCTGAGAGCTTAAAAAAATAATTCTCTTCCGTGACTTCTTCGTAAGGCTTGCCGGTTTCGGGATCGATATCGCCGGGCTTCGCATCGTTGACGAACGCTTCGCTTACGACGGCATAGAGTCCCTTGTAAGTACCCTTGTAGATGTAACCATTCTTCTTACACGCCTCGAAAAGCTTGTTGACTAACTTGGCGTGTTTTGGCGAGGTGGTCCGCTCGAAACGGTCAATTTGGAGATCGAGCTTCTGCCACTGGTCACGGAACTCGTTCGAAATCAGGTCGACAAATTCCTCAGGAGTCTTGCTTTGAGCTTTGGCTGCGCGCTCCACTTTCGTCCCATGCTCATCGGTACCGGTTGTAAGGACGACGTCGTAGCCCTGCATGCGTTTGAAGCGGGCGATCGTTTCCGCCGCGATCGTCGTGTATGCATGACCGATATGCGGCGCGGCGTTGACGTAGTAAATGGGTGTTGTGAGGTAGTACTTGCCTTGGCTCATCAAGAGTTGTGTTGTTTTCGGAAAGCCTCGCCGGCTTCGGCTATCACCGTGCGAAGCGGAACGCCGCGCGATTCAGCCAGCTTTCGGCAGTCATCGAACTCAGGGGCGAAACTGCCTGCGTCTGTATACTTCACGCGTACTTTCCCGTGAATGGTTTCGACTTCCGCAAAGTATCGCGCGAGCACGCGGCGATCGGCCGAATGCGCGCGCACGCCAAGTGTTGTGGTTTCGGCAAAAAGTATACCCGAAAGATTCTCAACTGTTTCGGGCGCTGCGATCACTGACACCATTGTTCCCGGCCTGTTTTTCTTCATGAAGATCGGCGTCAAGGTCACATCGAGCGCGCCCGCGGCGAACAGCCGCTCCATCGTGTAGCCCAACACCTGTGGGGATGAATCGTCGATGTTCGCTTCGAGAACGGTTACGACAGTCGCCTCGGCGGCCTCTGTTCGCTCGCCGATCAGCACGCGCAGCACGTTCGCCTGTTGCGGAAAATCCTTATCACCTGCGCCAAAGCCCTGTGAAAGGACGCGAATTGCCGGTAACGCGCCGAAGCCGGCCGCTAGGGTCGTGATCAAGGCAGCTCCGGTAGGTGTCGTCAGCTCGGATTGGGGACCCGCTGAGTAGACTGGGAAATCCTTAAGCAGTTCGGTGGTGGCCGGTGTCGGCACAGGTAGCGTGCCATGCTCTGTGTTCACCGTTCCGCTGCCGACATTGATCTGCGAACTGCGAACTTCACCGATGCCAAGCAAGTCGAGCGCCACACACGCGCCCACCACATCCGAAATGGAATCGACCGCGCCTACTTCGTGAAAATGCACTTTTTCCACCGGCACGCTGTGCGACTTTGCTTCCGCTTCACCGAGCCTGCGAAAAACGGCGAGAGCATTTCCTTTCGCTTTCGGTGAAAGTTCTCCGTTGTCGATGATTTTTTCGATATGCGGTAGATGCCGATGCTTCTTCTGTTCCGAGAACTGGACCGAAAACTTAGAAGCGGCTATCCCTTTACGCTTGGTCTTCTCGACCCGGTATTCTGCGTCGAGCTGAAGACTCTTCAACGCCGTTTCGAGTGCGGGCCAATCTGCTCCGGCATCTAGCAGAGCACCGACAGTCATGTCGCCGCTGATCCCCGAAAATGCGTCAAAATAACAGAGTTTCACGGAAAAATGCGGCTGTCCGGCCGCGCGAGAGCTAAAGAACCAGTTTACAGGTGCGCCTTTATCGATGTTAGGATCAAGCAAAGGTCATGAGCACGGTCCTCGCACATACCCCTTATCACTCGGAACTAATCGACGGTCGCGAGATCGAAAAACCGCTGCCCAAGAAGCTGCACGCGATCATTCAAAGCTATTTAATCCACGCTCTGGGATCCAGCCTTCCCGAAGCCCTGCGAGTACTCAACGAGTTGAATGTCCTATGCGGGCGCAATCACGAAGACCGCCTCGTACCCGACGTAACTGTGGCAGCGCGCAACGCCGCGTACCGCGATGGCGATCTACTCGACCCAGCCATTTTGTGTGTCGAAATACTATCTCCCGGGCAAGCACTTTCCAGTCTTTTCGACAGAGCCGAGCGATTGATCGCAGCTGGGACCCCGGTGTGCTGGATAATCTGGCCCGAACGGCGGCAAGCTTGGATCTATCGGCAGGATGCGATGCACGAAGCAGTGGAACGCCTGAGTGCCGATCCAGAACATGGCGAGCTTGCCATAAGCCTAGCTGAAATGTGGGCCGAACTCGACTGGTAAATCGTCCAAGGAATTTTCGACAGCGCGCGCTGGGAACCATTGAGCGGCGCCGTTTGGTGTCTTGCCCGCTTACCAGGTAAAAGTACGCTCGTCCCGATTGCCGAAGGACTCGCACTGTTACCGCCGGTACGATTTTCCAAGATAGCCACATCGCTTCACAAGTGGTTGTAGCTTTTCACCTGATGTGTTCTTTCAAAAGGGCATCAGCGTTTTGCAGGTTCAGCGCGAATTGTTTGGGGAGAATCGCGAAACAAACCCTCCGAACGGGAGCTACCGTACTGCGTCGTTATGATGTCAGCGAATTCGTTTGGAAATGAGGCAGTCGCCAGGGCCGAGAAACTGTCGGGCGTTGTAGCCCGATCTCCGATCTTCCCCTGCTTCCTCTATTTGGAAACGCTGTCGACGACTACCCACACTTCATCTCCCATCATGTCCCGCGCCGCGTCCGTTTGAGCCATCGCGCTTTGAACTTTTTCCTTTCCCCATACTTTCGTGAGCAAATGACGATAGTCTACGTGTGCGAAAGCGTCCAGGCTGTTTGCTGTCTGCACGGTCATGTAATCGTAGGGATGCGGTCCAGAAAAGATTGGCTGCATGGTGCTCCACGACTTGATCTGGCCGGTATTCACGCGATCCGTCTGTATCGGCTTCCAGAGTTCGCGCTCCATTTTGAGCGCATCTTGCCCAGTTTTCGTTTTCATGAACGAGATTTCGTAGTATGTCTCTGGCGACGCACTTGACTGGGCCTGAGTGTGGAAAACGGGCACCACAGTGCCCAAGGCGAACGACAAACAGCAACCAGCGATGAATCTAAAGCGTTTCACGATGCCTCCTGGGGCACCAAGACTATCACAGACGGCCGCCTGATCAGTTGTGCAGAACACCCGGCTGGCACGATTTAACGAAGCGTTAACAGTCGCGCAGCAGCATTCACGTCCATGAGGCATACGCGCGCGATTCACTTCTTGCACTTTTCCGGCGTTCGCTCCCGCACCGACGCGAACTCGTCTTCGTATTGAGCAATGCTGCTGCGGTTGATTCTGTATGGCGCCAGTCGGGCTCTGCTCACTGCGGCAGGTCTGAATGTCGCCCGGCAGTTCTACGAGGTCGCCTTTCTTACGGTTCCGGGAAGCTATTCCCGCACGAAGGCGTCCAGTCATCGGAGGACTTGATGTCTGGACAAAATACGATACTCGCCGCTTTTGATAGCGGTGCCGACGCGCAAGCTGCTGTCACGGATCTGCAGGCGGCCGGCTTAAGTCGCAACGATATCTATCTAGAAAGCAATGATTCCGGCAATCTGCCGCAATCGACCAGCACATCCGCCGAAGGCGGAATAAAGGGTTGGTTCAAATCTCTCTTCGGAGAGGAAGAGCACCAGGATCGCTCTCGATACGAGAATGCGGTTACCAAAGGAAAGTACCTGCTGAGGGTCGATGTGAATGAGCCCCAGATCTCGGCTGTTGAGGAAATTTTGAATCGGCATTCACCGATCGATGTACACGAGGAGCAGGACGAGTTAGGAGCACTTCCAAATCGCGACACGGTAGTGGCGAGTGAGGCGCGCTCGAGCCGCAATGCAGAAACGCAACGGGCAACACGCGCCGATCGCAGTGCAGAGAGCATTCCGGTGGTGAGAGAAGAAGTTCAGGTAGGGAAACGGCAAGTGCTCCGGGGTGGCGTTCGCGTCTATTCCCGCCTTGTTGAGGAGCCCGTTCAAGAGAACGTTTCCTTGCGGGAGGAACACGTCCGCGTGGATCGCCAGCCTGTGAACCGAAACGCCACCGCCGCCGACCTTTCGGGCGGTAAGGAGCAAGTCATCGAAGTTCAGGAGTTCGCCGAGGAACCGGTCGTCGCTAAGGAGTCGCGGGTTGTGGAAGAAGTTCGGGTCGGAAAGGACGTTTCTGAACGCACTGAAACGATTCGGGATACCGTCCGCCACACGGAAGTGAGTGTTGATCGAACGCCCGGTGACGGCCGGCAAGAGTTCGATGACGCCGATTTTCGCACCGATTTCCAAAACCGATACGCCGCACGCGGCGGCTCATACGAGACCTATCAGCCCGCCTATCAATATGGGTACGAAATGGCTTCCGACCCTCGCTACCAGGGACGTTCCTTCGATGATGTTGAATCCGATCTGCGATCGGACTATGGACGGCGATATCCGAATGGTACGTGGGAGAACATGAAGGACGCGATTCGTTCAGGCTGGAACAAGGTGACCGGAAAGTCCCGGGAGCAGACAGCGTCCCGCTGATTCTCGGCCCCACTCACATATGGATGAGAAGAACGAAGAATCAGTGATTCCGATCATCCGCGAGGAAGTGCGCGCGGATGCCGTTCCGGTAGTAACGGGCGGCGTCCGCGTCACAAAGTCCGTGGAGAGTCACGATGAGATCGTCGAACAGGAGCTTCGAAAATCGCACGTCGAAGTGAAACGCGTGATTACGAACCGTGTTGTTGATGGCCCGCAATCCGTGCGGCGGGTCGGGGACACGCTGATCATTCCTGTTGTCTCGGAAGTTCTCAAGGTCGAGAAGCAGTGGGTTGTCACCGAAGAGATTCACATAACGGAACGCCACGAGCAAGAGACCGTACAGAACAAAGTAAGCCTCAATCGCGAACAAGCGCACGTCGAACGCGTCGACAGCGCTGGCAACACCGTCTCCACCAGTCCCGAAACTCATGAAGATCTGACCCAAGCCGCCGGGCCGGTGAGCATATTGGATAAGAAGGCGAGAACCGCCGGTTCAAAAGGAAAAGCCTTGGGTCCGTCCCGCAGCATCCTGAACGACCGCGGAAGCGACGTGGAGTAAGGGCCTTCCTCCCTCAACGCATTCTTTACAGCTGCGCCTTCCTGAGCCTCAACGCATTCGCTATCACCGAAACCGAACTGAAGGTCATAGCAGCGCTTGCGATCATCGGGCTAAGTAACAATCCGAAGAAAGGATATAGAATCCCGGCTGCAATCGGAACGCCCAGTGCGTTATACACAAAGGCGAAAAAAAGATTCTGCCGGATGTTGCGCATAGTGGCGCGGCTCAGCCGCACGGCCCGAACCACCCCCCTCAAATCGCCGCTGACCAGCGTGATGGCCGCGCTTTCCATCGCAACATCGGTGCCGGTGCCCATCGCGATGCCAACATCTGCCTGGGCTAGCGCCGGAGCGTCGTTGATCCCATCGCCCGCCATCGCGACCACCTTGCCCCCAGCTTGCAATCTCTTCACCGCGGCTGCCTTTTCGCCCGGCAACACCTCTGCCTCAACACTGTCGATGCCGAGCGGTTTGGCGACCGCCAGCGCCGTCGTCCGGTTGTCTCCTGTTAGCATCGTGATCCGCACCTTGTCTCGGTGCAGTTGCGTGATCGCCTCGCTTGTAGACGGCTTGATCGGGTCCGTGACACTCACCAGTCCAGCAGGTTTGCCGTCTATTGCCACAAAAACGACGCTCTCGCCTTCCGAGCGCAATTCTTGAGCTCGCGGCAACAGGTCCTCTGTCGCGATCTTCAAACCCTCGAGTAACGCCGGGTTGCCGATTGCTACCTCGTGTCCATCAACCTTGCCGAGCACGCCTTTCCCCGTCAGCGAAGAAAAGCCGGAGGCCTTGAGTAAACCGAGTCCTCTCTCTTTTGCGCCGCCAACAATCGCGCTGGCCAGCGGATGCTCGCTCGCTTGCTCCAGGCTCGCAGTTAGCTGTAACAGCTCCGATTCGCCGATGCTTCCCGGCGAAGCAACGACTTTTCCAAGCCGCGGTCTACCTTCTGTAAGCGTCCCCGTCTTGTCCACCACCAGCGTGCTTACCTTTTCGAGTAGCTCGAGAGCTTCGGCATTCCGAACCAGTACGCCTGCCGTCGCTCCCCGTCCGGTGCCCACCATGATGGACATTGGGGTGGCCAGGCCGAGAGCGCATGGACAGGCAATGATCAGGACAGCCACGGCACTCACGAACGCATGTGCCAGGCGCGGCTCCGGTCCCCAAATCGCCCACACAACAAAAGCAATCGCCGCGACCAGCGCCACAGCCGGAACAAAGTACGATGCAACCGAATCGGCCAGCCGCTGAATGGGAGCTCGCGTACGCTGCGCTTCACTCACCATCCGCACAATCTGGTTCAACATTGTGTCGCGCCCTACTCGATCGGCTCGCATCAGGAAGCTGCCCGTTCCGTTTACCGTGCCGCCCGTGACCCGCTCATCCACCCACTTTTCCCGCGGGATCGGTTCCCCGGTAATCATCGATTCGTCAACAGAACTCGCCCCCTCGGTGACAATTCCGTCTACCGGCACGTTTTCACCGGGACGAACCCGCAGCACGTCGCCTGGCTGAATTTGATCGATGGGCGTGTCGCGCTCCTCCCCGCTCGGCTTCACCAGGCGAGCGCTCTTGGGTGCAAGGCCGAGGAGAGACTTGATCGCGCTGCTCGTCGCGCTCCGCGCCCGCAGTTCGAGTACTTGGCCGAGCAGAACGAGTGTAGTAATCACCGCGGCGGGTTCGAAATAGAGGGGTGTCGCATAGCCATGAGACCGGAACGACGGCGGAATCCAGGAAGGAAATAACAGCGCGACAACGCTGAACCCATAAGCCGTACCCGTACCCAGCGCGATCAGCGTAAACATATTGAGCTGGCGGCTGACTACCGATCGCCAGCCTCGTTCAAAAAACGGCCACCCGGCCCAAACCACTACTGGTGTTGCGAGGACGAACTGAATCCAACCGGCAACTGTATTTGATATCCAATGCAGGTCCGGAAACAGATCCAATAACATCAGCGCTAGCAACGGAGCGGTCAGCCCAACACTGACCCACAGCCTGCGCTGCATGTCCGCAAGCTCCGGATTCGCTTCTTCTTCGCCTGTGAGCTCGACCGGCTCCAGCGCCATGCCGCATTTCGGACACGAGCCCGGCCCCATCTGGCGCACTTCGGGATGCATCGGACAGGTGTACTCGACGTGCGCCTTCGTCGAGGATTTCGGTTCCGTTTTTGGCTCTGGCTGAGTTAGTCTTTGCTCAAAACGAAGCTGACACCCCTTGCCGCAGAAAAAAAAAGTCTGTCCGTTATGGACGCTTGTCCCCGCGGCCTTGCTCTCGTCCACCTGCATCCCGCAAATCGGATCTATTGCCATGGTTTTTACCTATCGAAGGTGTTTGTACACCAATTCCAGCAGTTCCTCGTATTGGTCCGACATACGCTTCTCGTCACCGCTCTGAATGGCCTCGGTAGCGCAATGGCGCAGATGGTTGTTCAGCAGTTCCCGGGCTACCCCTCGCAGCGCTTCCTGTACTGATGCGATTTGCACAACGATATCAGCGCAATAGCGTTCCTCCTCCACCATCTTCTGTAGGCCGCGAATCTGGCCTTCGATGCGGCGCAGCCGGGTGACGTTGGAACGTTTTATATCTGGGTCCACAGACACGGCCTTCCGCTCCATCTCCACAGTATACCCCCCCACCCTATCGGGAATTGTTTGTACCGGTTTGCTTTCTTTTTTTATAGGCGGTAAAAACTCCTTCTCAAGATCTGCAAATCAATGTGAATCTCGATATACTTTACGTAAGCTCTTTGTCGAGCCATCTTCCCCTGATGCGCCTCTGTCTACTTTCTCTTGTCCTTTCAATAAGTGCTTCCCCGTTGCTTTCTGGAGCTACTCCGCCGGTCGACTTCGACCGGCAGATCCGGCCGATTCTTTCCGACAATTGCTTTGCCTGCCACGGCCCGGATGAAAAGCAGCGCATGGCTGGGCTGCATTTCGACACCAAGGACGGCGCCTTCGGCAAGCCGGGCGTAATCGTTCCGGGCGATTCGGCGCACAGCAAAATGTATTTGAAGATCAGCAATCCGAACCTCGCGATGCGCATGCCGCCGCCATATTCCGGACGCAAGCTGACGCCCACGCAGATAGAAACGATCAAGAGCTGGATTGACTCAGGAGCCAAATGGGAGACCCATTGGGCTTACGTGCCTCCGAAGCGCCCGGAGTTGCCGGCTGTTCAAGACACAAAGTGGGTTCGCAACCCGATAGACCGCTTTGTGCTGGCGAAGCTCGAGAAAGGGGGGCTGCATCCCTCGCCTGAAACCGACAAAACGACTCTGTTGCGCCGGGTCACTTTCGACCTGACCGGCCTGCCGCCTACACCCGCTGAGTTGAAGGCTTTTTTGGATGACAAATCTCCGTCGGCTTACGAAAAGGTAGTGGACCGGCTACTTGCTTCGCCTCACTACGGCGAGCGCATGGCCATGCAATGGCTGGATTTCGCCCGCTATGCGGATACGCACGGCTACCACATCGATAGCGCGCGAGAAATGTGGCCATGGCGCGATTGGGTGATCTCGTCCTTCAATCGCAACATGCCGTATAACGAGTTCACGATCGAGCAGATTGCGGGCGACTTGTTGCCCCATGCCACGCAATCCCAGATCATCGCCACCGGCTTCAACCGTAACCACATGATCGATTTCGAGGGTGGCGCCATTGCTGCGGAATATCAAAACGAGTACATCGTCGACCGAATCGAAGCAACCTCGACGACTTGGCTCGGAATCACGCTCGGTTGCGCGCGTTGCCACGATCACAAGTACGATCCGCTGCGGCAAAAAGATTTCTACAGCTTCGGCGCGTTCTTCAATAGCGTTCCTGAGAAGGGACTGGATGGCTATAAGGGCAATGCGGTTCCATTCCTGCAGTTGCCCAGCAAGAGTCAGGCAGAGATGAAGGCGGCTCTGATCGATGCCGTTAAAAAGAAGGACGAAGAGATCGCAAGCGCGCAAAACACCTGGGAGCAGCGACAGCTCGAAATGCCAGTTTCTGATGTTACGTCCGGGCTAGTTGCGAGATACACCTTCGACGGCAATCTCGCTAACCAGATTCAGAGTAATGTTCCCGCCAAAGTTCTCACGGGCACTCCGCCTTTTGCGGAAGGCCGCACGGGACGCGCGATTGACCTGACTGAAGAAGCTCACCTTTCAATGGGCAACGCCGGTGCTTTCGTATCCGGGAAACCGTTCAGCGCGGCTATGTGGGTTCAGGCTGGTGGCCCTTCGGGAATGGCTATCCTGCAGCGCTACGAGAAATCTCCCAAAGCGGGCCCGGGGTATGAGATCGCGCTCGACTATTGCAATAAGGGGAATTGCAATATCATCGTTCGGCTGCGCAATGACGGTCCCGATTCTGGTATCGAGGTGAAGTCCACCGAGGGCATCAAGTTTGAGGCAAACCCGGACCAGGGAGAACTCAACCACAATTGGGATCATGTGATCGTCTCCTACGACGGGTCCGGCAAGGCGAAAGGCGTTCAGATTTATATTGACGGCCGCAGTGTAAAGACCACCGTCGATCTCGATAAGCTGGCTCCGGCCTCTTTCGAGAAAGGTGAGCTGGAGATTGGAAATAAAGACTGGGGCGCGCCGTTTAAAGGTGAATTGAGCGATTTACGGCTCTACAATCGCCGGCTTTATGCAAATGAAGCTTATGAACTTGGGCTTCTGTCTCCGCTCCGTGCGGTCATTCAAATTCCAAGTGATAAGCGATCCGAGGATCAGAAGACTTGGGTGCGCGACTATTTTCTGAGTGAAGCAGGAAATCCGGCCGAGCAGCAGTTGAGCGTCGATTTCAAAGAGTTGAATCGCGGTCTCACTCAGCTTAACCGGGAGATTCCTTCGACCATGGTGATGGCCGAGATGGATAAACCCCGCGACACGTTCGTTCTCGCACGTGGCGACTACCGCCTCAAGGGAGAGAAGGTCGAGCCCAACACTCCCGCCATCCTTCCGCCGCTGCCGAAAAATGCGCCGCGCAACCGGCTCACGCTGGCGAAATGGCTGGTGGATCCCGCGAATCCCTTGACTGCGCGCGTTGCGGTGAACCATTTCTGGCAAATGTACTTCGAGCTGGGCATTGTTAAAACGAGCGCGGATTTCGGTTCGCAGGGCGACCCTCCGAGTAATCAGGAGCTGCTTGACTGGCTGGCGACCGAGTTCGTTCGATCGAATTGGGACGTGAAGGCGATGCAGCGCTTGATCGTAACGTCTGCCACTTACCGACAGGCATCGAAGGTATCGCCCGAGATGCTTGAGAAGGATCCGGAAAATCGGTTGTTGGCGCGCGGCCCCCGTTTCCGTCTGCCGGCTGAAATGATACGGGACAACGCCCTGGCTGTCAGCGGTTTGATAAACGAAAAGATCGGCGGCCCCAGCGTTTCTCCTTATCAGCCGAAAGGCCTATGGGAAGAAATGGCGTTCGGCGGAGACTTCTCAGCCCAAACGTACGTGCAGAGCCACGGCCCTGATCTCTACCGCCGAAGCCTGTACACATTCTGGAAGCGTAGCGTTCCGTATCCAACGCTCAACATCTTTGATGCTCCCGATCGGGAGAAGTGCACAGCACTTCGCGGTACAACCAATACGCCGCTCCAGGCGCTAGTGCTGATGAACGACCCCACTTACATCGAGGCCTCGCGCGTCTTCGCCGAGCGTGATTTGCACGAGGCGGGTCCCACCTCGACCGATCGGATTCGTCACGCCTTCCAGCTGGTCATGGACCGCGAGCCTTCGCCAAAAGAAGACTCGATACTCGAAGGACTCTACAAGAAGGAGATCGTGCACTACGACACGGATCGAAAGGCCGCGGAGAAGTTGATATCGGTCGGTGAAATGAAGCCGAATCCGAAGCTTGACCCAGCGGAGCTGGCTGCCTGGACCCTGGTCACCAGCACGATTCTCAACATGGACGAAACGATAACTAAGAACTGAGGCTGCAATGAATCCGATTCGTGATCGTGAACTGAATCTTACGCGCCGGCAACTGTTTGGCCGGACAAGTCAAGGTATAGGCGTGGCGGCGTTGGCCTCTCTGCTGAATCCGAAGCTGTTTGCACAAACGGAAGTCATACCGCAGAAGAACGCGGCTGGTTTCGGCGGGTTGCCGGACATGCCCAACTTCGCACCCAAAGCGAAGCGCATCATCTATCTCCATCAGTCGGGTGCGCCTTCGCAGATTGATCTCTTCGACTATAAGCCGAAACTCGCTGCGCTCGCTGGTACAGAACTGCCCGATTCGGTGCGCCAAGGGCAGCGCATCACCGGAATGACCTCTGGACAGAACTCGTTGCCAGTCGCCCCCTCGATCTTCAAATTCAATCGAGCTGGCGAGAACGGTGTTTACATCAGCGAACTAATGCCGCACACGGCGAAGATCGTGGATGACATCACGTTGGTGAAGACGGTCAACACCGATGCAATCAACCACGATCCTGCGATCACCTTTATCCAGACCGGGTTCATGCAGCCCGGCCGCCCTAGCATGGGCTCTTGGGTTACCTACGGGCTTGGCAGCGAAAACCAGAACCTTCCCGCATTCGTCGTTCTCATCTCGCAGGCTCAGGCTCTCAACCGCGACCAGCCCCTGTTTACCCGGTTGTGGTCGAGCGGGTTTTTGCCGTCGAAATATCAAGGCGTGCGTTTTCGTGCCTCCGGCGACCCCGTGCTCTTCCTGGCGAATCCGGAAGGAGTCGACGGGCAGACCCGGCGCAACATGCTCGATGCCCTCTCTGAACTGAACCACATCTCGGAGCAGTCGTACGGCGATCCGGAAGTGACCACGCGCATCTCGCAGTATGAGATGGCCTATCGAATGCAATCTTCAGTCCCTGAATTGACCGACCTTTCAAAAGAGCCGGCCAGTACTTTTGAACTGTACGGTCCCGATTCGAAGAAGCCCGGCACCTATGCTTCGAACTGTCTGATGGCGCGGCGTCTCGCCGAGCGCGGTGTCCGTTTTGTTCAGCTTTATCACCGCGGCTGGGATCAACACAACGATTTGCCGCGCGATCTCGCGTTGCAATGCGGCGGAACTGATCAGGCTTCTGCCGCACTCGTAACGGATCTTAAGCAGCGCGGGCTGTTAGATGACACCCTGGTCATCTGGGGTGGAGAATTCGGCCGCACCGTTTACTGCCAGGGGCATCTCACAAAAGACAACTACGGGCGCGACCACCATCCGCGCTGTTTCACGATGTGGTTCGCCGGGGGAGGGATCAAACGCGGGTTCTCGCTCGGCGAAACTGACGATTTCTCCTACAACGCCGTTTCCGATCCTGTTGCGATTCACGACATCCAGGCCACCGTACTTAACCGCCTTGGCATCGATCACAAGCGCCTCACTTATCAGTTCCAGGGACGCCATTTCCGGCTGACCGATGTAGCGGGCGTTGTGAATCAAAAGATGCTGGCGTAGATCGCCAATCAAGTTCCTATTGTTTTCCAATATCGGGCCTGACATAATGGCTCTTATTGGATGCCAATAGGAACATGAACGATAAATCCGATGTCTGGCAGGGCACGCTTGCCCTGATGGTGCTGAAAACGCTCGAAGCGCTAGGTCCTCTCCATGGCTATGGGATTGCCCGAAGGATCGAACAGACGAGCGGAGATCTTCTGGCTGTCAACTATGGCACGCTCTATCCCGCGCTGCTGAAACTCGAGCAGGAAGGCTATATCTCATCCGAGTGGGGCGTTTCAGACAACAATCGGCGGGCTAAGTACTACAAACTCACGCGGGCTGGTAAGAAACAGCTCGAAAGAGAGACCCGTGACTGGGAGCAGACCACGGCCATTGTGGCGCGCTTCTTTGGGCGGCGGGAGGGGACCTCGTGAGGACACTACGTGCCTGGTTCCTGCGCGCGGCAGGTCTCTTTGGCAAACGCAAGCGCGATCTCGAGCTTACGGCCGAAGTCGAGTGCCATCTTCAACTGCACATAGACGACAATCTCAGATCCGGCATGTCCCCTGAAGAAGCGCGCCAGACTGCTTTGCTGAAGCTTGGCGGCGTGGAATCGCTAAAAGAGAGTTATAGGGAGCGGCGCAGTTTACCTGTTGTCGAAACCATTCTTCAATTCCTCCGCTTTGGAACACGTAATCTTTGTAGAACTCCGGGATTCACCTTTCTGGCCATTGGAATTTTTGCTCTCGGCATTGGTGCCAGCACTGCGCTGTTCAGCGTCATCGACGCGTTGTTGTTGCGCACGTTGCCGTTTCCCGATCCTCAGCGCCTTACGATGCTCTGGGAAAGCGATTCGCACCATCCGGAAGCCGACGAAGTTGCTCCAACGAACTTTTTCGATTGGCAGAAACACAGCCATTCCTTCACTAGCATGGGCGCAGCTCATCCCGTTCCTCAGAATCTGACGGGTGAGGGCGACGCAACCCAAGTCTACACACTCAATGTCACCGCCGGTGTTCTGCCTACGCTCGGGGTGAAACCTCAGCTCGGCCGCTACTTCCGCCCGGAAGAGGACTGGCCCCAAAGAGCGAAAGTGGCGCTTATCAGCTACGGACTCTGGCAGGAGCGCTTCGCCGGGGACCCCGGCATCCTCGGCAGAACGCTCAGATTAGACGCCGAAAAATACACAATCATCGGCGTTATGCCGCGCGGTTTTGTTTTTCTGAACAAGCTGGTCTCTTGCTGGACGCCAATAGGGCTCGATCCGAACGCTCGCTGGAACGAGGGCCGCTACCTACGGGTGGTCGCACGACTGAAGCCCGGGATCTCGCTTGCAACCGCGCAAAGCGAGCTTCATGCGCTTACCGAAAGAATGGCTAAGGAAGCTCCACAGATGGAGGCTGGCCGAGGAGCCCTCGTGCAACCCTTACGGGAACAGTACGTTGGAAAGGGACGCATCCCGGTGTTGGCTCTTGCGTGCGCCTTAGGATGCATTCTTCTCATTGCGTGCGCCAATATTGCCGGTCTTTTGCTGGCGCGTGGCGCTGCACGTACGCGTGAAACGGCCATCCGCATCTCTTTGGGCGCAACGCGGTGGCGCATCGCAGCGCAGCATCTTACAGAAGCTTTGTTGCTGACGTCAATCGGCGGCTTGCTCGGCCTTGTAATTGCCTGGGCTGGTACCGCCGCGCTCGTGCGAGCGGTGCCTGAAACACTTGATATTACGAGTCTCGGTCCTGTCAGCTTCAACGGCAGCGTGCTGTCGTTTGCGGTTGTCCTGATAATCGGAACCGGTCTCATGTGCGGGTTCGCGCCTGCGTTGGCCGCCACCAGGCGGGATCCCCAGGTCACGCTCCGCGGGGGCAATGCCGCTCATTCACGCAGCAGTCACGTGCGGCGTGCGTTCGTTGTCGTGCAAACTGCTCTTGCGCTTATGCTGCTTATTGCGGCAGGGCTGCTGATTCGCAGCATGCTGAACCTGAACGCTGCGCCCGTCGGCTTCGACCCTGCCAACGTGCTAACGTTTGATCTCTCCCTACCCGATGCAGATTATCGGAGCGATTCTGATAAACGGGCTTTTTTCCGGCGCGCGCTCGATGATCTGCAAGCCCTTCCCGGAGTCCAATCGGCTTCCATGGTGGAGGACTTGCCCCTAGGCGGCCTCGGCGTAGGCACTTATTTTTATATCAGCGGCCGGCCGGATGCTGCCCCCGCCAATCAGCCGGTTGCACAATTACGCGCCGTCACGCCACATTACTTCGCTACTCTCGCCATCCCTTTGCGTGCCGGCCGAGACTTTACCTCGCGGGATACCAGTGGTGCGCCGCGCTCTTATATCATCAATGACCTGTTTGCCCGGACATATTTTCCGCATGAAAGCCCGGTTGGCCATACCATCAGCATCCTGTGGAATGGTCGCGAACCCGGTGTCATCGTCGGAGTTGTAGGTGACGTGCGCTATACCGGCATTAATAACGAGGTCATGCCCACCATCTATTGGCCCGAATGGGAAAAGACGTTTAGCACCATGAACGTTCTTCTGAAAACCTCGGTGCCGCCTATGACCCTGGCCAATGCCGCCGCTCGCGCTATTCGCCGACTCGATCCCGAACTACCTATCAACGACATTCGGCCGCTTACTTCCGTGCGCGACCGAGAAACGGCGGCTGGACGCTTCTTGTCATCGCTGCTATCCGCTTTGGCGGGACTTGCTTTGATGCTGGCTTGCAGCGGACTGTTCGGGCTGCTCGGCTATCTCGTTACGCAGCGAACTCGCGAAATCGGTATACGAGTAGCCCTCGGTGCTCTACCGCGGCAGATCCTGCTGGCCGTCCTGCGCGAAGGGGCTGCTCTGGTTTGTGTTGGCCTCTTGCTGGGAACCGCTTTCTCCGTGGTTGCGAATCGTTTCCTGAGGAGTTTACTTTACGGCGTTGCGCCTGGTGACCTCGCGACTTTAACTGTTGTTGCTCTTGTCCTTCTGACCGTAACCTCTGTTGCCGTGCTTATCCCGGCGCGAAGGGCCTCCCATGTCGATCCGTTGACCGCTTTACGAGAGGAGTGAGTGTCCCGCATTCCCCGGTGCGATATGATCAGTCACATAGTCCTGGTAGTCCTGTAGCGCCACCCATTCTCGGTGATGGAAGAGAATAAGAAAGTCCTTATTCCAAACTCATTCTTCCGGAGTAACAATTGCGCCTGCGATCTTCTCTTTTTACCTTCCTGATGGTTCTTGCCCCCTGCGCCCTATGGGCCGGAAACCCGCATATTCTGATCAAGGACCCCTCAGGAACACCGGTCATTCTCACGAGTGACAACTTCACCTTCGGAGCCGATAATCTCGGCGGAGGCCTCCTTCTATTTCAAAATGAGAGTGGCAGCAACTGGCAAGAACTGGAAGTATCGGCCACTCTGCCCGATTTCACGACTATCACCTGCGGCCCTGGTCCTTTCATAACCTGTACCATCGCCGAATCACCAGTTACCAACGGATTTCTCTACAACATCCTGTTTGGTCCGGCCGCCGGCGGCGGCGTCACCCAGGGACAGATTTTCTCTGTCAACCTGAACGACGCGGGTGACGATCCAAATGGGGCGGGGAGCTGGGCACCTGGAACTGACTTCGATGCCAAGGCAACCAGCGTTTCGCCCGAACCTTCGGCCGTCAGCCTCATGCTGGTTGGTGGGCTTCTGTTGGCAGGCTTCTGCTATCGGTGCCGCTTGTCGAGAGCGTGATCGAACTTCTTTTTCAGAGCCTGGAAGCCGGGCGAATCACGCAGGACTTTCAGGTCTGGATCGCTGAGACAGTATTCGAATGAATACCCATTCTCGAGTGCGCTTTCGAGCGCCTTGAGCGCCTCTGGAATGCGTCCATCCCTTGCATTGATAAATGCTTCGTCATACATCAGCCCGCTGTCGGAGTTATCGATCAAGCGCGCCCGAAGGATGTACTGGCGCGCTTTGGCCGTGTCCCCTTTCCCTACAAAGCACATGGCCAGAGTGCCAAAAGCTTGGGCGTCTCGCGGGTTGATGGCGAGCTGGTCGTTATAGAGCAGGGAGATAGCTCGGTTGTAAGTTTCATCCGCTTTTTGAGGTTGCCCGTCATGCGCATAAGCTTCTGCCAAGTTGCGCACTACCTCCGCGTCATTTGGATTCAGAGCGAGCGCTTTCTCGTAAAGCGGGATAGCTTCCTTGTACTTGTCCAGCTGATAATAAGCGGTCGCCAGATTTGAGTACTCGAATGTTGTCGGAGCAATCTGGATTGCCTTCTCCAGAACTGGGATAGCCTTTTTCCATTCTGCCTGCTGTAGATAGGTCCCTGCCAGATTGTTGTAGCCGTCTTCATTGTCCGGATTCTCGGCAACTTGTTCCTTGAACTCACGCCGTGCGTCCTCGTTCCGGCCCAGGTGGTAGTAGCCGGATCCCAACTGATTGTGATTGAACCAGTAGTAGGGGTTGAGTTGAACGGCTTTCTTCAGGGCGGCTATGCTCTCTTCTGCTTGCCCGGTGGCACGGTAAGCCCGGCCCAGCCGTATGTATCCGTCATCCGAATTGGGAGACAACTGAAGCGCCTGTTTAATCTCGTTAATCGCCTCTGCGTTTCGGCCCGTCGCGGTATAGACGCTACCCAGCGCGAAATGGACCTCCGGCAGATTGTTATTGCGCGCTCGCCCCTCCTGCGCTGCGGCCAAAGCTTGAGATGCGTAGAGACTATCGTTAGTGATCCGATAGAGCAGAAGACTCGCATCCGCCACGCCGGTCCAGGCGAGCGCAAACGAATCGTCTTTTTTCAGCGCCTGTTTGAATAGCTCCAGAGCAGCCTTTGCGTTCCCTGCGTCCCGATGCTTCTTGAGAATGTCTCGTCCTTTCAGGTAAAGGTCATACGCCGCGAGATTCTGCGTCGGGGCCGGTTCGGCGCGCTCTCGCTCTTCGAGCGTCGGCTTCACATCCAGAGCGTTTTCAGTGTCGTTCGATATCTCATCTTCCAGTGTGAACAGGTCGCCAACCACTCGCTCGTACGACTTACTCCACACCGTAGACCGTTTCGCGATGTCGTATATCTGGGCATCTACTTTGATGCGGTCACCCTCGCTCTGTACGGTGCCTCTCACCAGGAGGTTGGCACCGAGCTGCTTACCGATTGCCTCCTCCGGCTGTGACAAACTGACTTTCTCGAGAGCTGAGGCAGAGATCGGATGCAGGCTGTTGAGAGTGGCCAGTCTGGCCGAAATCGCATCCGCAATCCCTTCCGCTCTGTATCTCAGATTCGGATCCCAGCCAATTGAGCGAAATGGAAGCACTGCTATGTATTTCCCATGTGGCGGGATTACTGCTTTCGGCGCGCTTCGCCTCCAGAGCCAGCCGGCTGTCGTCAGAAGAATGGCCGCCGCGATCGCACCCAGCACCCAGCCCCGGGCGACGCTTCGCCGCGGTTGGGACCGCCGGAGTGTTCAACTGTTCGGGTTCTTGCTGCAGATCGCTGAGCAGCTCACGTACGCTGGAATAGCGCCGATTTGGATCCTGTTCCAGACAGCGCAAGATGACACTGGTCAGTTTTTCGGAGAGTGCCGGATTCGACAATTTTGGTGAGGCGGGTTTCTCGGTCAGCCGCTCGGCCATGGTTTGCATCGCTGAATCGTCATTGAACGGGATCCGGCCGGTGGCCATCTCATACAGAATCAATCCGAGCGAGTAGATATCCGTCCGGTGATCGATACAAACGCCGTCGATTTGCTCCGGCGACATGTAGCGCGGTGTTCCTGAAGACGATTCACCGAGCGATCCTTCAACGCGGCTGCTCTTCGGAGCGGCGGTCTGGCGAAGATTGTGCGCCAAGCCGAAGTCTGCAATACACGGGTTGCCTCCCGCCGTCAGTAGAATATTGCTTGGCTTGAGATCGCGATGACTGACGCCTTGCTCGTGTGCGGCCTCCAAACCCTCACAGATCTGAGTTGCGAGTTGGATGATCTGGTCTTCGGGAAGCGGTGCCGCGCGCCTGAGAAGATTGCCCAGGTGTTCTCCCTCGGCCCAGGCCATAGAAATATATCGGAGTCCGCTCGCTTCGCCCAGATCGTGGACGCGAAGAACGTTCTTGTGAGAGATCTGGCTGGCAATCGAGATCTCGTGCTTGAGTTGGTCGAGCGTTGCCTGGCTGCTTGCTAGCTCAGGCCGCACTACTTTAAGAGCTACCGTTCGATGCAGGTCAAGGTCCACTGCCCGGTAGACCTTTCCCATGCCGCCCTCACCCGCTTCGGCTTCGATGCGATAGCGTGAGCCCACCATCGTGCCCGGTGCCAGGGTTCCCGTCGGAAGCGGAGGATAGGCACACACATCACGCACCGCCAGCTCGTTCACGATGTCTTGGGCATTCCTATAGCGGTCTGAAGGGTCGCGTTCGAGGCAGCGCATTACTATGCGACACAGCCAGCCCGGCAGTTCCGGATCGACGGTCTCGATAGGCCGAGCCTTGCCGCGAGTCCGGCCAATTAACGACTCAGATAGCGTTTGACTCGGAAACGGCAGTTGGCCGGTCAGGAGCTCGAAGCCGATCACTCCCAGCGAAAAAATATCCGAGCGTGCGTCACCCTGTTTTCCGAGCGCTTGCTCGGGCGACATATACGTCGGAGTTCCCAAAATCATGCCGGTGTGGGTGATGCCGCTATCCTCAAAGGAGCGTGCTAGGCCAAAATCCACAATCCGCACGCGATTACCAGCCGATACCAGAACGTTCTGCGGCTTCAGATCCCGGTGAACTACCCCTTCGCTGTGCGCGGCTTCAAGGCCCTCGCATATCTGGGATAGGATTTGAACCACTTCGTCGAGCGGCAGCTTTCTATGAAGCTCAATGATTGACTTGAGATCCCGGCCCTCGACATACTCCATCGTGATGAAGCGCAGCCCCTGCGCCACGCCAAGGTCGAAGACGCGTATGACATTACGATGCGCGATCTGGCGAGCAAGCAGAGTTTCCTGTTTGAGCCGGCGCAGTGCAACGGTATTTGAGGCGAGGTCCGGGCGGATGGTTTTCAGAGCAATGACCCGGTCGAGTTCATGATCCTGCACACGGTAGACCGTCCCCATACCGCCCTGGCCGAGCCGTGCGAGGATCTCGTATCGTCCGGTCAGCACTGTGCCGGGGGGTAACTCGGAGCTGAAGGCCCGGGCGGGTGCCGCGCCCTGCGAAAAGGCGTTTGTTGCAACTACTGTGGCTTGATCGTCGCGCCGCGCGCTCGAAATAACGGTCCGGCCGTCTTCTGCCTGCAAGACGCAGTTGCAGTGTTCGCAAGATACTGAGCCATCGTCATTTGGCGTATCGCAAACAGGACAGGTGAGCATCGCAACTCAATAATTCGCCCGTACCGCGCAGCAATGTGGGTACCCCCTTCGTGTGCATTTCAGAGGCCATAAGCTTGCACATGAGCACGGCTGGTACGAGTGTACTCGATTACTACACGTTCCTCAATAAGCCGTCTTACTCTGTTGCATGGAGCGAACCGCGGGGTGGGAGCCACGGCGCGGATCCGGTTGTATCGAGCTACGCGTTGTAGACCCTAGCGAATGCAGCCTTGAATTGCGCCATCTCTTCTTTACTGCCCACGGTCACGCGAACCCAGGTTGGCCAAACCGGCCACACCCGCCCAACGTACACATTATGCGCGGCCATAGCTTTGTAAAAATCCACACCCGGCCGTTTCACGTTCAACATGAAGCAGTTGCTTTCCGAAGGTATAAATTCGACGTTCCTTGAGGCGAGCCAACTAAATGTATCCTCGCGAATGTCAGTCATAATCTTGCGCCGTTCCATCACGAGATTCTTGCTTTGCAGGCTAGCGGTCGCGCCCACCATAGCCGTAATCGGCATAGCGCCGGCGCTATAGCCCCTGAGTTTGTCTAACAGGTCCGGCCGGGCGAAAGCGGCCCCGGCCCGCAAACCTGCCATACCGTAGAGCTTCGAGAAGGTTCGTAACACCACCACCTCTCGATCCGCAGCCACCATGTCGCTACAACGAGCGGCATTCTTCGAAATATGGATGTATGCTTCGTCCACCATCACGACCGAGTTCTTCGGCTTGTTGGCAACCAGGTAGTCGATATCGGCGCGGCTTGTCAGCGTGCCCGTGGGGTTGTTGGGGTTACAGATATAGAAAAGCCCTGCGTTCGGGGCAGCCGCCAACATAGCGCGTACGTCGTGATCCCATGTCCCCTTTCTCAGCGGAACCGCAACTACTTTGGCCCCGACGAACTTTGCGGCACGCTCGCCCGCTTCGTAACCCGGATCAGCTTTTACAAACGGCCTGTCCTTCGAGCAGAAAGCCAGCACCGCCTGATGGAGTGGCGCGCTCGAGCCGGCAAATATCTCTATGTAGTTGTCGCCCGGCTTGTAACCGGTTTTCAGGCCTTCCATCTTTCCCATGACTTCCGCTAAAGCATATGTGTCCTCATACATGTAGCGGCCGCCCTTTTTGATGACGTTGTAAATCGCGTCGGCGGCTTCTGGACAGGGACCCATGGGGTTTTCATTCGCGTTGATCTTGACAGCATCGGCGGGCATGTTCCGGATCATCGAAAGTTGCGCCAACGCCTGCTCGTTGTAGAAGGGCAGCGTGGCTCCCGCTGTCAGAACAGTTGCCAAACGCCCGAAGCTGCGCCTCGAGTAACCACGTTGCGCAAAATCGGCTTTTTGTTCCGCCCTCAAAACAGACTGCATAGCATCTCCTTCTCAGAGACTACACGGGAACCGCTCATAACCAGACTACTCTCATCGATGAGTTTGATGCAGAGCGATTAGTGCCCACCGACGACGCCCCGTTTGCCGTACGCCGAGGCTTGACGTTCCGACGTAGCCCGCGCGTAAAAATCCGCCAGGTCGGGCTTCAACTTCTTGAGCGCCTCCACATTCAGATAGATCATGTGACCGGACGGATAATACCCGAACTCGATGTTCTGACGCAGCTTCGGCTCAAGATCCATGTGTGCCAGATCATACTCGGTTTTGAGGAAGGGGGTGGCAAGGTCGAATAACCCATTTACTGAAAACACCCGCAGATGTGGGTCCTTGCGCATCGCATCCGCCAGGTCGCCCGCTACGTAGGGCTCGTGCAAAGGCTGCCGGCTTCCCGCGAGGTGATGATTCCAGTCCCATGATTCAGTCAGGTTGGGTCCGCGGGTGTAATACGTCTCGTCCGAAGAGTACTTCAATTCGCGCTCCAGATAATCGTGAAACGCGGCCACGAACGCTCCAGTGATCCCCGTGCTTGAAGGATCATATGCAGGCGTCTCACCCGCTGCGTCGACATCCGTTCCTTCGAAACGTGCGTCATATCTGCCCAGGATTTCGCGATCCCCGCGCAACAACTCTTTCCTGAAGCGCGACGCGCCGATGCGCAAATTGGCTTCCTTGATGTACTGAACCGTAAGGCCGGTGTATGCGCTCAATTTAGTCGCAATCGCGTCCAGTTGATCCGAAGGCAGATTCTGTCCTTGCGCCAACGCTTCCGCATAAGGGCCTCGGGCGAAGGCGCGCGCCTCATTCAGAAACGCCTGCAGGCTGCTCGGCTTCTTGGCGACCTTGTTATAGTGCCACGCGATCGCGGCAAAACTCGGCACATCATCGATGAAATCGTTGTCCAATCCCGGCGCAAGTTCGAAATAGTTCAAGATAGACGACATCAATATGACGCCATTGCAGGCGATGCCGTCTTCCTCTAAGGCATCCGCCAATGCCGCTGATCGCGTAGTCCCGTATGACTCGCCAAATAGAAACTTCGGTGAGTTCCACCGCTGATTCACCGTGATGTAGCGCGTAACGAACTTGTCGAATGCTGCTACATCCTGGTCGGTGCCGGCAAAATTCTTTTCCGTTGCGTTGCCAACCGGCCTCGAGAATCCTGTCCCCACCGCATCGACGAACACCAGATCCGTTTTATCTAGCAGACTGTATTCGTTCGATACGAGTTGGTAAGGTGCCGCACCGGTTGCCTCCGGACTCTCCGTGACCACGCGCACGGGCCCGACCGATCCCATATGCAGCCACAGGCTCGCCGAACCGGGTCCTCCGTTGTATAAAAAGGTGACCGGTCGTGTCTTCGCGTCAGTGACACCGTCTTCCGTATACGCCACATAGAAGAAACTTCCGTACGGCTTATTCTCTTCGCCATTGATCAGGAGTGTTCCCGCTGTCGCCGTGTAGTGAATGACGTGTCCATCGAGCGTAAGGTCATGCTTGGTAACGGAGCTGTGCTCGGGAGGAATCGGTGTTGCCTTCTTCTCCTCCTTGGGAGCAGGCGGGGCAGCCTCTCGTGCCGGGGCTTGAGCGAATGAAAGTTGTGCCGTAAGTGCCAATGCAACGCTCCACCACCCGATGCGCCAAACGCCCGTATTCCCACCGCCTAAAGCACCTTGCATATCAACAATTTTCCCACGCGATATGGGAGATTTAGTCAGATTATCTATCTGTTCGTGAATCTCGGCTTCGCGGATATGTGAGCGGTGTCCAGAGCAAATACTAGGAACATGCTCCGAGTGTGAACTGAGCGTCCTCCACGACATACTGCACGTGCCGATAATCCCGGATGCTGGCGACTTCGCCGTTCACCCAAGCGATAAGGATGAAGTAGCTAGGTTTTTCTGACGCGTTTTTGGGATTGAACACCAGAATTGCCGGCCGCCCTTCCACCGAGCCCACGCAAGGACTCCAGTCCTCGACTGCGCTGTAGTGAGTAAAGTAACAGCCGACCGGCTTGGCACCCCTGTCTTGCGACACGCCGACGATATCGAGTCTGACGTCGCGTACCAGCAGCGCACGCAATCGATCAAAATCACGGGCCGCAAAATGCCTGACGTACCCTTCGAGCAGTCTGACTTCCGAAGCGTCGAGAGGTGAAACGCTTTCGCCGACGTCTTGGGCCAACTTATGAAGCGTTGCGCGTCCTCGGTGCAAAACGCCTTTGACAGAAAGAAGGCTCATCTCCAGGATCTCCGCAATCTCGTCGAGAGAATGGCCCAACACGTCTTTCAAAATGACGGCTCCGCGCTGTGCCGGCGTGAGCCTGATAAACAGGCGCAAACCTATCCTCAATAGATCGCGCTGCTCTAACGGGAGCGTGTCAGCGGGAATATCGGGATGCTCTTCGAGCGACTCTCCGAATCGGCGAGCATAGGCGCGCGTATGATCGACCGCTTTGTTGTGCGCGATGCGAAAGATCCAGCTGCGAAGATTCGCGATTTCTCCCGTCGCGGGAAGCAGATAGAAAGCCTTCGCGAGCGTGTCCTGCACCACGTCTTCGCCGTCCATGACAGAGCCGGTCATGCGAGCACAGTAGCGGTGGAGCTCAGGGCGGATCTCGCCGACGAGCTTCTCAAATTCAGCGCGGGCCTTTGTTAGAGCCTCTAAAGCTTTACTTTTGTCCATAGGAAGTAGCGGGGCATCAGCCGTTCAACTCGAACTTAGAACAGAGTTTTGACATGGCTGCCTTGACAGGATGACGAACCAGCTTCGCGAAAGGATCCGGCTCCCGCGGCAAAAAACAGCTTGGCACTTTACCTGCGCGAGACAACATCTTTTCGCCGAGTTGAATCGTCTTGTACACGGGAGAGTACCATTGACACCTATTCTGAGACCAATTGCGGCTAGCTTCCGGACGACGAACTTCGTACTGGACTTGTGCCTCGGAGATTTGAAAGATAAGGACGCCAAGAAGCGGGTTAGGGACGGCACAGGACCGTCCATTGCCTGGCAGATCGGTCACATGCTGGATTTTCGCTGCATGGCTGTAAAGCTGCTCGGCATTGCAAAGGACAGCCGGTATTCCGCAGAATACTCGGCTACATGTGCATCCGACGGCAGCGATTATCCGGGTATACCGGACTACCAGCGGGAATGGCAGCGAGTCAACGCCGAGCTGGAGGCGGCAATGGAAGCGGCGACCCAGGAATCGCTAGACCGGGTCGTCGAAGACGCTGTTCATGGCGCAAAATCAGTTTTGGATTCTATTGTCTTCCTGAGCTGGCACGAGGCGTATCATGTGGGTGGGCTGACCGCGATCCGTAAAGAACTGGGCTATCCGAGTCCCGCGGAGCTGACGCTGGCCAAGGCGGGCTAGGCGATTGCGCTGGGGAAGCACCTTTCCGATCTAATCATTAGTGTTTCCCGAACGGTCGATTCGGTTCACCTATACTTGTGCAGTCGTCCAATCGACGTTTGAGATGGGTCAGGAACTCGAGTGCAGAGCACGTTTACGGAACCGGACCGCCATCCAGGGAAAGGCACATTGGAGACGGATTATGTTCTCTTTCGAGGTCCCGAGCGCATCAAGATCGGCTTCGGCGAACTCACAAGCGTGAAGGCGGAGAGCGGAGTTTTGAGCTTGGACTTTCCCGGCGGCCCGGTGGAACTGGAATTGGGTGCGGCTGCCGAGAAATGGGCGCTAAAGATTCTGCATCCGCCATTGCTGATGGACAAGCTTGGAGTACATTCGCAGCTTGCGGTCCGATTGATCGGCAATTTCGACGCCGATTTCGAAAAGCAGATTGCAAAGCGCAAAGCAGTAATCCTTCGCAAGGGTCGGTGCAACTTGCTTTTCGTGGCAGCTGCCGGATCCAGAGAATTGAGCCGGATCTCCAGGCTCAAGACCGACCTGAAGCCCGGCGGTGCTCTTTGGGTCGTCTACCCAAAGGTACTCAGGACATCAAAGATGTCGGGTCATTCAGGCCGGCCGCGCGGCGGGAATGAAAGACGTGAAGGTGGCTAGTCTTTCGGCGACGCACACTGCCCTGAAATTTCTGAAGCGGAAAGACGATGATGGCGAATACTCATGGTGATCTCCGGCGGGGTCGGGAACGCCAGATCGAAGCTCGCGAAAATCCGATTTACGACATCTTGAGAGCCGGTGCTCAAGAATCATGAAGACGACTCGGCGTTCTTTCGCTTCCTTTGCGGCAGGGGCTGTTTCCGCTCTGGCGAGAACACCATCTGAGCCTGAGCCCGTCGGGGCGGTTCCGTCCAGGCGTCAGATTGAATGGAGCGAACTCGGCTTCTACAACTTCCTCCACTTCACCGTTAACACCTTCACGGACAAGGAGTGGGGTTACGGTGATGAAGATCCCGCCATCTTCAACCCCACGGCCTTCAATGCCGATGCCATAGTCGAAGTTTTGAAGGATGCAGGCAGCAAGGGTGTGATCCTCACCTGCAAGCACCATGACGGCTTCTGTCTCTGGCCGACGAAAACAACGGATCATTCGATCAAGTACAGCCCGTACAAGAACGGCAACGGTGACATTGTGCGCGACATCTCCCAAGCCGCCCGTCGTCACGGCCTGAAATTCGGCGTTTACCTTTCGCCGTGGGATCGGAATCAGGCTACTTATGGCACTCCGCAGTACATTCGGATCTACCGGGAACAGATGCGTGAACTGCTCACAGGTTACGGTCCGATCTTCGAAATCTGGCACGATGGGGCAAACGGCGGTGATGGTTACTACGGAGGTGCTCGAGAGAAACGCGTAATCGACAAGCTGCATTACTATGACTGGCCCGGTACCTGGGCGCTCGAACGCCAACTTCAGCCTGACGCAGCGATCTTTAGCGATGTCGGACCCGATGTCCGCTGGGTGGGCAACGAGAAAGGAATCGCCGGCGAAACTTGTTGGGCTACCTATACGCCGCGCTCCGCAAGTGGCGGACCCGGCTCTCCCGGCGATATCGTTGAAGGCGAGGCCACGACCGGCACTCGAAACGGAAAGTATTGGATGCCTGCAGAGTGTGACGTCTCGATCCGTCCCGGCTGGTTTTGGCACCGGGCGGAAAACGACAAAGTCAAAAGTCCTCATGAACTAACCGACCTTTATCTCGATTCAGTTGGCCGTGGCGCGAGTTTCCTGCTCAATGTGCCGCCCGATCGCCGCGGACTGATTTATGAAACAGACGCTGTCAACCTTCGTGCCTTCGGCAAGTTGATCAGAGCCACTTTCGACCGAGATCTTGCGGCGAATGCGCGGCAGTCCGTGGCCGGTGCTGGCCTTCAGCGGCAGATTGTTCTTGATCTAGCTCAGCCCCAGTCCTTCAATCTGGTGCGCCTTCGGGAACAGATTCAGTTTGGGCAGCGCGTGGGAGCTTTCTCACTTGATACCTTGCAAAACGGCGCCTGGAAGCCTTTCGGCAGCGGTACGAGCATTGGTATCTGCCGGATCGTGCGGTCTGAGCAGCCTGTTACGAGCAGCCGGATGCGTCTGCTCATCAGTAACGCATCGGCGCCTCCGCTGTTGGCTGAATTCGGTCTCTTCTATTTGAGCAACTGAGTTACTTGAAGCAGGTTTTCCCCGCTTACTAGGTTTCGGCCCCGACGCCGCGTTTCTTCGCGAGCAGCTCGTGAATTGCGCGGCACTCCTCCGCCATTTCCGCAAACTGTTTCGGATCCAGCGACTGATATCCGTCCGAAAGCGCCTGCTCCGGCGCTGGGTGAACCTCGACGAGCAAGCCGTCGGCTCCTGCTGCTACCGAGGCCAACGCCATTGGCTTCACCTTGTCACGCTTACCGGTCCCGTGACTCGGGTCTACAAGGATAGGTAAGTGGCTCAGACTCTTCACGGCCGGCACGATGCTCAAGTCGAGCGTGTTACGCGTGTGATCGCTAAATGTACGTACTCCTCGCTCGCACATAATCACGTTATAGTTGCCCTCCGCCAGAATGTATTCGGCGGCCATCAAAAATTCTTCCAGTGTCGATGACATCCCGCGTTTCAGTAGGACCGGCTTTCCAGATCGACCTGCGCGCCTCAGCAAAGAAAAGTTCTGCATGTTACGCGCGCCAATCTGGATGCAGTCTGCGTAGCGCTCCACCAGGTCGAATGTCTCTGTGTCGATCGCTTCCGTCACAATGCCCAAGCCGGTTTCTTCGCGAGCCTCCGCCAGAAATCGCAGACCCTCTTCTCCCAATCCTTGAAAACTGTAAGGGGACGTCCTGGGTTTATATGCGCCGCCTCGCAGTAGTTGCCCACCGGCCGCCTTCACCGAACGCGCCGATTCCAGGATCTGCTCGCGACTTTCCACCGAACATGGCCCGCCGCACAGCACCAGTTCCCGGCCTCCGACTGGCGTTCCATTCACCCGGACAACGGTGTTCTCTGCCTTAGTTTCGCGACTAACCAGTTTGTACGCTTTTGAGACCCGTATGGCTTCAGCGACACCCGGCAGATCTTCGAACTCCGCCGGGTCCACCGGTCCACTGTTGCCAGTTATGCCGATCGCGGTGCGCTGTTCGCCCGGAATGATGTGTGCCTTGAAGCCTAGAGCTTCTATCCTTCGACATACGCTTGCAACAGCGGTTTCATCCGCCTGCGCCTTCATGACCACGAGCACGTCAGTGCCACTCCTGTGTATAGCCTAGCTGAGCTTCTCTAGCGCATTCTGCCGTTCTCGGCATTCCCATGGTTCACAATAGTGACTTACAGATAATGAACAGGCATAAAGACGGAGTGCCGGGGCGTCTGGCTGAGATCCTCTCGGATCGCCTAACGCGGGGACGCGCTCTAAGATATCTCGCAGCCGCCCGTGATCGAATCAAGTAACAGCGTGCGCATGTCTCATCTTCCTTTCCGGAACTTTCTCCATCTCACGCAAAACGAGGCGCACGAATTGATGTACAAGATGCTGTCAGGCGAGATGAGCACCGAAGGCATCGCAGAAGTGCTGGGTTTTCTGAGACGCAAAGGTGAGACGCTTTCGGAACTTGTCGGTTTCGCTGCCGCAATAAGAGAGATGAGTGCAGGGCTCGGCCTTGACGATCTGGACGAGCCGCTCCTCGATACCTGCGGAACTGGAGGCGATGGTGCATGTACCTTCAACATCTCTACAGCGGCCGCTTTTGTCGCTGCCGGCGCCGGGCTACTAGTGGCGAAACATGGCAATCGCCGGATCTCGAGCCAGTGCGGCAGCGCAGACGTCCTGGAAGTGCTGGGTGTAGCCATCGATCTCAATCCCGAACAAGTGGCCGCGTGCATTCGGCAAACCGGCATCGGCTTTCTTTATGCGCCCTTGCTTCACCCTGCTGTAAAGCATGCTCAGGAAGCGCGTCTTCTCCTGAAAGGCCGCACCGTCTTCAATCTTTTAGGGCCTCTCACGAATCCGGCGCGCGCGCGGATTCAGCTTATCGGCGCCTTTTCTGTCCGGGCGGCAGAGATGCTGGCGCAGGCCTCCGCACGCCTTGGCATCGAGCGTGCATTCGTTGTCCATGGTTCTGACGGTCTTGATGAAATCACTACCACGGGTATGACAACGGTGTTCCAGGTGGAGGACGGCCGTGTTCAAAAGGGTCGCTGGATGCCATCCGATTTCGGTCTGGATACGAGTTCGATAGAGGATCTCAGAGGGAATGATCCTGAAACGAATGCTGGTCTGATCCGGGCTCTTCTCGCGGGTGAGCGGGGTCCTCGTCGCGACATTGTCATAGCAAACGCTGCCGCCGCTTTGCTGCTTGCGCAACGCGCTGCCGATCTTAAGTCGGCGGTGGGCCTAGCTGCTGAAGCGATCGATTCGGGTGCGGCACAGCGCAAACTGGAGCAGGTTATCGCGTTTCCGGCAAGAGCAAGTTATGAAGTCGTTTGAAATCCGGGAATTCGGCATCGACAATCTCTCGCTGGCAGATGTTGACACTCCTCGCCCCGGCCCCCAAGGCGTCCTGGTCAAATTGCGCGCTGCTTCGCTGAATTACCGCGACTACATGACTGTCCAGGGCACCTACAATCCCAAGATGAGGCGTCCGCTTGTGCCGCTCTCGGACGGCGCCGGTGTGGTCGAAGATGTTGGCTCGGAGGTCACCCGATTCAAAAAGGGAGACCGCGTTTGCGCATGCTTCATGCAGCGCTGGATCGAAGGCCCGGTCACAAAGGAAAAGGGCGATTCTGCGCTCGGCGGCGCTGTCGACGGAGTGTTGCGCCAGTACGCTACGTTTTCTGAACAGGGCTTGGTGCATACACCTGTTTCGCTCACCGATGAGGAAGCCGCCACGCTGCCCTGCGCGGCAGTCACGGCCTGGCACGCGCTTTTCGAACACACTCCTCTACCGCCAGGTGCCACAATTTTCATCCAAGGGACCGGCGGTGTTTCCATCTTCGCTTTGCAATTCGCGGTTGAGGCCGGTTTCAGGACGATAGTCAGCTCCAGCAGCGACGATAAACTCGTTCGCGCACGGCAGCTTGGCGCGCACGAAACCATCAATTACAAGACAAATCCCAAGTGGGATGACCTTGCTCGTAAGCTCACGGGCGGTGAAGGCGTCGATCACGTCATCGAAGTCGGCGGCGCCGATACTGTATCTCGTTCGCTCCGCGCGGTTCGCGCGGGAGGGGTTGTCAGCATGATTGGGGTCCTCTCCGGGGTAGATCCCACGGTGAGCCCGGTGGCAATCCTGATGAACAGCGTACGCATTCAGGGAATCTACGTCGGCTCGCGCATCATGTTCGAGCGTATGAATCGCGCGATCGAGCTTCACGGCATCAAACCGGTGATCGATAAAACTTTCCCCTGGACGGAAATCAAACAGGCGCTGCGCTACATGGAGTCTCAGCAGCACTTCGGCAAAATCTGCCTCACCTTTTGAATCGTGCGCGTTCGGTTTGGTTGCTTCGATGCCGCCTAATGCGCGAGCGCTTCCGTTCCCTTGGATCGTCTGGGATTGTTCTTTCGGAGCAGGAATGACAAGGTGAACATGATCGCCGTTCCCACTCCGAGCAGCCAGAAGGTATCGATATATGACAATGCCGAAGACTGGGCCTGCATCGTCTGATAGATCCTTCCGTATGCCTGCGACTGAGCCGTGCTGACACCAACTCCCGCCCGCTCCAATGTATTTGCGAGCGAGGCGGTAGCGTCCCGGAAAATGGGATTGTTGATGCTTGTATGGCTCGCCAGCATCACCTGGTGTACTTGAGCGCGTCTTGCGAGTATCGTTGTCACCGCCGAGGTTCCTACGCTGGCGCCCATGTTGCGCACAAAGTTGATCAACCCTGCCACCGCATTGCTCTTTTCCTGGGGGATCCCGAGATACGCCACCAGCGTCGCCGGAATGAAGATGAATCCCATCGGCAGATACTGCACGATACGCAGCCATGTCGCCGAATGGAAACTCATAAGAAGGTCCATGCGGCGAGTGGAGAGAAACATACCGACGGTGAGTGTTCCCCAACCGAACGCCATTAGATAGCGGGCCTGAATCTTGGTCGTTAATTGTCCGACTAGAGGAAGCTCGAGGAGCAAGAGTACAGCTGCCGCTGATAGAACCATGCCAGCCTTTTCTGCCGTGTACCCCAACAGAGTCTGCAGATATTGCGGCATAAGCACGGTGGTCGAGAACGATGCTGCGCCCACCATGAACATCATCAAGCTCGAAGTCGCGAAGTTGAAGTTCTGGAATAGCCGCACATCCAGAATCGGGTCTTTAACGATCAGTTCCCAAATCACCAGGCTTATCAGCGAAATCACTGCTATCAGCGTCAAAGTCAAGATGAAATTCGATCCGAACCAATCGTCCTCCTGGCCTTTGTCAAGCACCACCTGCAGCAATCCGACTCCGACCGCAAGCAATCCGAAACCGATGTAGTCGATCCGGCTTTCTGCGATCGTCGTTCGTTTGAGAAAGGGTGGGTCTTCAACAAACGTGAGAACGAGAAAGATGGCCAGAATTCCTACTGGCAGATTCATGAGAAAAATCCACCGCCAACTGTAGTCGTCCGTTACCCATCCGCCAAGTGTAGGTCCGATTGCAGGCGCCACCACTGCCGTCACACCGTAGATCGAAAAGGCCAAGCCGCGCTTTTCGGGTGGGAACGTGTCAGCCAGAACGGCTTGCGCCATCGGTTGGAGGCCGCCTCCGCCTGCGCCCTGAACGACGCGCGAGACCAGCAGAATGGCCAGGCTCGGTGCGATTCCGCAGAACAGCGAGCTCAATGTAAAAAGCCCGATGCAGATTAGGAAAAAGCGCTTCCTGCCTACTAGGGAAACGAGCCAGCCCGTGATCGGCAGGACGATGGCGTTCGAGACCAGGTAGGACGTGAGAACCCAGGTGCTTTCATCGCTGCTGGCGCCCAGGTTGCCGCCGATATGCGGCAGCGCGACGTTTGCGATGCTGGTGTCCAACACCTCCATGAAGGCTGCGAGCGAGACGACAAAAGCAATTAGCCAAGGATTGGCTCTCGGTTTCCAGGTTGAGGAGGGATTTTGAAGAGCGGCGGTGGCGCTCAAAACTGACTTCGACTCACTAGCCCATTGTAAAAGGGCCGCAAACGATCGAAGGTTGATGAGCAGATCGGCTGAGATCGTTCGATCAGGATGCTATGTTGTTCCTCATCATGCGGCAAATCGTCCTCCAGGCGCTTCTTTTCTTCTCGAGCTTTTGGCTCTTCGCACAAGAGCGCCTTGCCGAGACAGGCAGCTACTCGCTTACCTTGGAACATCAACCCGTCCCGGCTTTGATCCTCTCTTCAGAAGGTCAACCGGTGTTCCGTCTACCGGTGGTTTCCGGGCTCTCTACCCCTGACGCAGAAGAAAAACTGACCGGCATCAAGATCTCGCAGACGGCCGGGGACAATGGCCCTGCTTCCTTGACGGCGACCGCCGCTAGTTCTCTCTGGAGGAACCGCCGCTTTGTCTGGAAGTTCTTTGCCGATCACATCGAATTCCAGCAGTTCGCGCAGGGCGATCATCCAATCGGGCGCTGCTACTTCTTTTCGAACGGCATCTCTGACCGATGGACGAATGGGCAGAGTCAGGGTGTGGCTTCAAATACGATCATTTACGCCGACCGTTACTTCTCTCCTCGCGTGAACCACGCTGATCAGCAATACTTCACGATCGCGATGCCGCAGTCGGTAGGAGTCGCGGCGGAAAGTTCGGAGAGCCCGGTCTATGATCCATTGGACATGGACGGTCTCTTTGTTCCTCCTCCGCTCGCTATCGCCTTTCATCGCGGAGACACCTGGACGAGCCTCGGTGTCGCGACAGCTCCAGGCAAGTACTCTTTCAACGCGCTCGAATATTCCGGCTCCAGATATGCTGGCGCCTCTTTCTGGGTCAACGAACAAGGGCGTGAAAACGCATCTTCCGGTTTTTCGTCGCCCATCGTCGCCCTTCACTTCGGTTACAGCGAATTGGAAGCCTTGAACTCTTACGTTCATTGGGTTGACACAAATGGATTCTCCACACAGCATCGCTTTCCTAATGCGCCGTGGCACCGCCTGCCAATCTTCTGTGGTTGGGCTGAACAGACGGTAGAATCGTCGGAGCGCGGGGTCGAAGCGCATGATTTAGCTACTCAGGCGAACTACGAATCCTGGATCGCTATTCTCGAGAAACGCGGATTGCCGTTCAGGACGATCGTCATCGATGACAAATGGCAGAAACATTACGGCACCTTTGACGTCGACCAGGTGAAATGGCCCGATCTTGCGGGCTTTGTCCGAAATCAACATTCAAAACATCGTCACGTCCTGCTGTGGGTGCCCGCGTTTCATCTGGAAGGATTGCCGGACGAGTTATGCCTGCACATCAATGGGAAGCCGATTGCCGCTGATGTTTCGAATCCAGCGTACGAGACATTCCTTCGCGCACAGGTCAAGCACCTGGTCAACGATCTCGGTATCGACGGCTTCAAGGAGGACTGGATCAGCGGGTTCCGGGACTACTCCCAAGTTCGGCAACACGCGCCGCTCTACGGCATCGAGTTTCTCCGCCGCTTTCAATTCATTCTTTACGATGAAACGCACAAGTGGAAGCCGGACGCAATGATCGAAACGCAGACTCCTAACCCGCTCTTCCGCGAGTCCTCTGACGTGCTTCGCTTGAATGACGTCTGGTACGGAGCGCGCGATGTCCCGGCAATGATGAAGCGGCGCGCACAGATAGCCTGGCTCGCCGGATGGCCGCTTGTCGACTGTGACAATGCCTCGTCGACAGATCTCGAGGAATGGTGGAACTACATGCGTTTCCAGCCCACGCTCGGCACGCCCGCTCTATATTTTGTTCACAAGACCGAAAGCACCAAAGAAATAGTTCCTGATGAAACTTGGAGCCGCCTCGCCGAGATTTGGACGCGCTACGTAAACTCGCTAAAGGCACGCTAGTGTACTTCGTCAGAACTCCCACTTTGGGAGTGTCGGTAAAATGGCGCAGTGCCCGCCGCGCGGCTAGACTTCCGGAACCATCGCCTGGCCAGCCTGGCATTGGCCGCACTGTTCGTCGTCGCGACGACGGCGTCCCTGCGGGCTGCACTGGACCGCTTCGACGAGTTACTGCATGGGGACCGGTATGTGGATACGAGCTTTGGTCTCGATACGCAGACACTCAAAGTGGACGCTCTGGATCCCGAGGCGGAACGAGCGGGCCTTCGCAAAGGAGATATCGTCGTCGGCGTCAACGGGCGTCCGGTTCAGGGGTGGTCTGACATCTACGGTCCGGTGCGGCGAGCGCGTACCGGCGACCACCTGCTGCTGCGCGTGAAACGCACGAGCGTTGCGGGCTCCGTTGAGGAAAACATCTCGGTTCCGCTGCGACGATTTACCTATGTGGGCTACGCGCCCGGGTCGGCAGGGTACGTTGCGACGATCCTGTCTCGTATCTTGACACCGTTGTTTTGTCTCGCGCTGGGGTTCTGGGTTGCGGCGGTACGAATCCGCGACCGTGCGGCGTGGACGCTGCTCTTGCTGATGCTGAGCGTGGCAAACCTCATCACGGACGGTCGCACAATCTTCGGCCACGAAGACGCCCTGCAGTCGTTTCTGAACGGTCTGACCGGCGTGCTTATCCGGCTCGGTCCTCTGGTCCTCGTGTATTTCGGGATCATCTTCCCGGAACCGCTGGCTTTCGATCGAAAATTCCCGTGGATCAAATGGCTTGTGATAGGGCCGATGCTTGTGCGCGCCGGGCTGTCCGGGATTGCATTTGGTATGTTCGCGCACCACCGAGACATCATTTTGCGCCTCCGGGCGATTTTGATAGCGGTGGACCCTGCCGGTACGGATATCGAACTAGGCCTTATTGGGCTGTTTTTCGTGATCCTCGGGTACAAGACGGTGACCGCGGCCACCAGAGATGCGCGACGGCGGTTCCTGCTGCTTGATGCAGGCGCAGCTGTCGGACTGCTGCCGTTCTTAGTGACGTACACGTGGTTGGTGATTCATAACAGGTATCTTCGCGGCTGGCCGGCCCTGGTTTGCATCGCGGCACTGCTTGTATTCCCGCTGGCAATGGCTTACGTGATCGTGGTGCATCGCGCGATGGATGTGCGGGTGGTGCTGCGTCAGGGGCTGCAGTATCTGCTGGCGACGACCGGAATCCGGATTCTGCAGATTGCGATCAGCGCCGGGATTCTCGTGCTGGCCGCGACGATGAGCGCCAATTCGAGTGTTGCGACGCGGGTAGGGCTGATCGCGGTTGGCTTCGCGCTGGTCGCGGCACTCGGTGCATTTGCCGACCGGCTGCGCCGCTGGATGGACCGCCGCTTCTTCCGCGAGGCTTATCAAGCGGATGAGATCCTGGCCGATCTCGCCGCGAAGGTGCGGACGATGGTGGAGACCGGGCCGTTGCTGGAGACCGTCGCGAGCCGCGTTGCGGAGGCGTTGCATGTGCCGCGGATCGCGATCTTTCTGGATGGCAATGGGACATTGCGACCGGCGTACGCCTTGGGCTATGAAGCGCCTCCCAGTGGCACTTTCAGCCAGCAGAGCCTGACTCTGCGGCGGCTGCGGCAGACGCCGCATACGCGGGTGGAGTTTGAAGATGAGGATTCGTGGGTGCAGCTGGCAGATCGCGAAGAGCGCGCCGCGCTCGAAGAGCTGAAACCGGAGCTGCTGCTTCCACTGTCCCTCCAGGAAAAAGTGCTGGGGATCATGAGCCTGGGGCCGAAACAATCGGAGGAGCCGTTTTCGCCGACCGATCTGCGGCTGCTGAATTCCGTGGCGGCGCAGACTGGCCTCGCGCTTGAGAACGGACGGCTGACGGAGGCGATCAAGGAAGAGGCGCGGCTGCGGGAGAAACAGAATCGTGAACTGGAGCTGGGGCGCGAAGTGCAGGAGCGGCTGTTCCCGCAGGAGTATCCGGCCATCCTGGGACTCGATTATGTGGGCGCGTGCCGGCCCGCGCTGGGCGTGGGTGGCGATTACTACGATTTCATTCCGATATCGAATGGCGGGCTCGGGATTGCGCTGGGCGATGTTTCGGGCAAGGGCATTTCGGCGGCCCTCCTCATGGCGACTCTGCGAGCGTTTCTACGCGGCCAGGCGATCGATCATGACACCGATCTGAGCACAGTGATCGCGAACCTGAACCGCCTCGTGTTTGAGAGCTCGGCGCCGAATCGGTACGCGACGTTCTTTCTGGGCGTGTTCGATGCCGCTTCGCGCGTTCTGAACTACGTAAACGCGGGGCACAATGCGCCTATGGTGATTCGCCCCGGCGGCGAGGTTGTGCGGCTGGAGACGGGAGGCTCTGTTGTGGGGCTGATGCGGGCGGGGTCGTGGGTGCAGGGCCGGGTGAAACTTGAGGCGGGCGATCTGCTGGTGGCGTTCACGGATGGCATCAGCGAGGCCATGAATTACGCGGATGAAGAATGGGGTGAGGAGCGATTGCTTGAAGCGGCGCGGACAATGCGGGCGTCCCCGCCGAAGGCGATTCTGGAAAACATCGTCCGGTCGGCGGACGGGTTCGTGGCCGGTGCGCCGCAGTTTGACGATATGACGCTGATTGTGGCGCGAGTGGGGTGACCTCAGGGTCGCGCCGACCTCGCGGCTCCGGCCGCGGGTGTGGAGTCAAGACGATAGGCGCTACAAGCTCGCTCAAAGAACAGTTATCATCGGTCGGGAAGGGCGTGCAGAAACGGACCGATCGCGTTGGACATTCGATAGTTATTCCGCCGGTCTTCGTTGATTGCCCAGAACATCGCACCCAGAAATCTCGGATAGCCGGACGATCGGCGAAGTTTATACTCAGCACCCTTGTACGGCTTGCCTTCGACGAGGTAGCGTAAAGCATCTTCGATAGCCGGTATGTCCGTATAATTTCGTGCCGAGCTCGGAGTTGCAATAAAACCCGTAGCGACTTTCTCCGGCGGCAGTGGCGGGAAGTATGCCTGGGCATCGCCTTCCACCCGGAAACCATGCAGTAACATCTCCGTCAGAGCTACATGGTAATCGGCGCGGCCCGGAAAATAATAGTTCCCATCCAGGCCCTCGAGGGGAGGTGTGTTGTAGTCCTGAGCGTCCACGAAAGAAAGGATGTCCCGAGTACCGTAGATCACAGGCAGAAAGCTGCCGAACTGCCCTCCGTACGCTTGCATCCCCGCTTGCGTCTGCGCCGCTTCCGGAACCTCGCTGATCATGAATTCGGACCCGAAGTGCGCCCGCAGCTCGTGCATCGCTTTAATCAGGTTCACGATTGAGGGAGTGGTGGGCTTGCGGAAGTCCGTATCGCCCGTATTGATGAGCAGGGAAGGCGTTTCTATGTCCAGATCAACGCCATCGAAGCCGTACTTCTCGACAATTGAAGTGACGGAGCTGACGAAGTTATGCCGGTCCTCATCCGTGCTTAACGTGACCACTTCTCCCCCGCCGCCGACCGAGATCAGAACCTTCTTGCCTCTGCTCTTCAGATAGGCTACGTCCGCCTCGAAAGTCTGATCGCTCAGGCCAGCGGGCGGAGCGAAGTGAAGGAGACTGGTCGAGCCTTTCAACTGGCGCCGCGAACGTTGTGATGACGATGTCCCACTGGGTCGAAGTATCTCTCAACGGTATGGGCGCTCTAACCGAAGCGTAACCCTCCCAGTACCCGATGAGCGCGTGCCCTTTCGCCCTTCCGGTTCGAGCCAGCGGCGCACACCGAGCGCTCAGCGCTGCGGTTTCGATCGCTCGAACACGCTTGGGCGGGAACCGGTAAGGCCTTCGTGTCAGGAAACGTGTAGGTGCCGTGAAATGTGTCGAGCGCGGTGTTCTGTGTGAACCAAGGAAGCAGCGCCATGTTCTCCAGGTGATATTCTCTGCCGCCTGCGGCCATGTGCGTCGAATATGATCCTGGCCGGTAATCCGTTGGCTGTTCCAGGAGGTAGGCGCTGCTTTCCCCCTTCCCGCCGCAGCCGGCGTTCAACAGCGGTTCGAGCCAGGCTGGATACTCATTTGTCCGGTATCCGTATAGAGGATCGTTCATCCACTCGGCGATTTGCTGGCTGATGCCTTGTATATCCGTGTAGCGCGGCATCACACCTTCATCAAAGTAAGATCCGATCACAAACGCCTGCGCCGATTTACCGGAAGGGTCCACCTTTGCGCCGTGCGCGCCTACCGAGCAGCACACCGTTGCATCGCCCAGTGAATAAAACGCAACATTTCTGGTTAGTGCGATCACCAGTTTGTCGGGTCCGGCGCCTATACTTCGCAGGTGATCGAACAGTTGCTTCTGAAGGAAATCGAGATCCAGTATGCCTAGCGACTTGCCGGTTCGCTCGGAATGCAGCAAATATCCGTCGGCTGCCGGAATCTCAATTTGAATGGCCGGCGCGACCTGCGGGGTTCCTAGCAATGTGTGCCATCCGGTTTTAGTCGCCGCGCTATAAAATTCGGCGCGCTGCACGGCGTCCCCGTATTGGGTCTTCCCTGTGGCGAACGCGAAGCTTCGAAAGATCGGTGACTCCAGAACCTCCGCTACCGCCCCTTCAGCGCTTATCGTCTGTCCGTGTCCGTCTTGTCCACCCCTCGCGTGAAAGGAAAACGAAACGGGAATAAGCACCGTGGGGATTGTCGTCGTTCCGCCTGACCCTGGATTGCGGCCCGCCATTACGTACGAATAGTGTTTTCCTCTTGTCACAAAGGAGCCGGTGAATATGGGAACGGTGTGGAGAGCGTCGGCCGGTGTGCCCTGCGCGAACATGCATTGAGCAGTCAGTAATAAACCAATTGACAAGCGGAGTGAGTAGTCTGGCATCTTTGCCTCAATTGTCGTTCAGATTGTCGATTTGCCATCACGCGCCGGCGGCGGCTAAAGTGGGACTGCAATGAAGAAGCCCCTGATTTTCCTTGGATACCTTATTCTTTCGACCATGCTTGGTGCTGACACCCTGGGGTTCGTCGAGCAGAAATTTAGCGATCTGCACTTCGAGAGAGGCAGATGGAACAGAAGCCTGCAATTGCCCTGCTACACTTACACCGCACTGGAAGATGGCGCTCAGGTCGAGGTGCTCAGAATCGGGCTGGGCAATCTCGTACCGCTGAAAGCAGTGAAGGGCCTAAAAGTAACTGTATGTGGCTCGACGGCAGCATTTGACGAGGGCTTCGAGACAGGAAGTCCGCTCACAAACAAAACGGCTCAGAAGCAGCAGCCTTAAATTTGTGGCGCCTTGTGTGCGCTCGTTATTCGTGCGGCAAGGCACTTGCGAATCGACCAGCGCAGGTATGTTCTTGGAACCAGGCCGCAGGGATTCCAGAGCGCCGTTTATGACGACTCTGGAATGCGGCCCTTGATGTTTGCTTCTTCAACACCCGGATTATGGTTGAACGTGAACGAGCAGCACATCTTGGTTCGGAACGAATGAACCGAAAGAGACGTTTCCATATGCACCTTGAAACCCAGTTGTCAGTTTAAGCTTGTCGCTTGCTACTGTGTCGTAGTCGCCCAGGTAATTTAGGTTGATGAACGCGTCAGTAGCATGAACGGGCGACCATAGTGCTGGATCCACACGGGTATTGCTCCAAGTCGCGCCAAAGTCCGAGGAAGTGCCACAGTAACGAGAGACGTGATAGTTGAGACGGGCGTCGCGGCGATCATACCAGCAGGCAACAAGAGCTCCAGTGGAGTCGACGGCGATCCCGGGCTGATAGTGATCGATCCCCGAGCCTTCGGGTGACTGAAGGGGGTCGTTGTTGACGCGTAACGGCGAGGACCACGTTTTGCCACCGTCAATAGAACTGCTCAAGACCACATTGGCGTAATGATAGCGGCCGTCAGGAGATTCCAGGTCCACTCTGGAGAGATAGCGCCCGTCTTCCCAGGTCAGGTACAAGTTGCCGTCGCTCTTAGTTCCGGAGCGATCAACAGCCAGGTTGCCGGTCAGAAATGATCGGAAGTTACCTTGAAGGGCGTAGCCGTCACCAGTCCCGACCGCAGCGGCGACTTTGGTGAAGGGCTGGAATGAAGCAGCCTGGGTAGTAGACCGGGCGATTCGCAGCTCGCGTTCGCGCCCAGCTAGTCCGAGCGGAAAGTATTCCCACTCTACGTAAACACGACCCTTAGAGTCGACCACAATTTGGGAGCCCTGAACAAACTGTCCGATGGGACTGCAGACTTGATCGACTACGGTCGGAGCACTCCAGGTGACGCCACCGTCTGTTGAATGCACAATTTCAATGGCAATCCTTTCCACGTTCGGACACGCTGCCGCCGTTGGAGAGGCGAAACCGGTGGTGTCAAAATCGGTGTAGCTGACATAAATGTTCTTAGGGTTCTTCGGATCAATAGTGCTCCAATCTTTATCAAGCCCATGCAAGAACGCGTCCTTCGATATGGCAGTGACTGGATCCAGCCAAGAGAAGCCACCGTCTGTCGACTTTGAAAGGAAGACGACGGACGTGGGTGTCGAGGCCGAACCGCTACTGCCGATTTGCGAAAAATAAAAGGTGCTGGCATCACTGCAATTCACGACTGGATCCCCGGACAAGAAATTGAAGGGGTTCGCGCCGGGATTGATGAAACCGACGTCGCGAAACGATAAGCCACCGTCGGATGAGGCACCTGCGCCGGAGATGCTGACGCCACCCGGACCGAATAATTCGCTTTCGAATAAGCTACCAGAATCATTAAACCCGGCAACGACCCCGCTTCCGCACCACGCGGTTGAGGTCTCGCTCTGAGTAAATCCTGCCATCACCGAGAACAGAAAGTCTGTGCTGGAATTGGAAACGGGAATCGGACCAATAGACCCGATGGCGGGGGTTACAGTGTTCTTGTTACGTAGAGCGCCCTGTAACTTGGCCAGCTTGGCGTCGGAGATCCCGTCTCCGAAGGTCTCTTGTATCTCTTGCCACGCCTCCGCGAACTGAAGGTAGTTCAGGGCGCCGCCGGATAACGCGGCCCGGAGCTTCGACGAGAAGTTTACTGAATGCTTCATTCTTTATGTTAGAAACGTTCTTTTCTAGCGCTTCGAGTCGCTCCTGGCTCGGTCGCGTTTGTGCGTGAGTGAACATCGAGAAGGAGAGTGCCACCGCCGACACCCCCGTAAATCTAGCAAGTAACGTGTGCCGATCTCCCCTGGCGACGAATCGTTGCAGAAAAGGTATATCATATTTAACGCGTCATATTAAACTAATTAAACTAAAACGCGTCATATTCAACGCGTTTTTTGGAGACGAACTCAACCCGGTCCATCGAGAGGCCTCGCGCCCTCTGTGCTGTATCGCCGTGCAAGATCATCGACCTCCCGGCCTCAGATCGCTTCGCTTCTCCAAAATACTCGCCAGAATGGGCGGGATTTCGAACACGGCCCGGTTCTCCATCGTTGCGATACGCGCCTTCATGTGAGCCAGTTTCCGGGTTTCGAGCAAATCGTGCACAGCCTCGTCAACCCTACGGAAATTTGTCAACACGATGCCCACCTCCTGTTCTGCGACCCACTGCGCGTTATAGCGCTCCTGGGGCAGCGTCCAGGCATTTCGTTCGACGATCACCGGCAGGTTGAGCTTTAGAGCCTCTGAGATGCTGCCTGGCCCTGGTTTCCCGATAAGGAAATCTGCTACTGACATATAGCGCGGGACCTCCTTTGTGAAGCCCTCCAGCATGATCTTGTTCTTCGTCTCAAGCCGTTCAAGTCGCTCCAACAGCTTTCTGTTACGTCCGCATATCATGATCAGTTGCAGAGTGGAAGCGTTGTTTCCCAGGCGCTTCGCGATCGGCAGCATCACATTCGAACCTTCTCCCCCAAAAAGAACAAGGCCGGTCGGCAGGTCAGGATCGAGACCCATATTCGTGCGTTCCTGGCGGCGATCGAAAACCGGGGATTTGTAGAACTCCGGTCGGAGAATCATGCCGCTAGTCTGGAACACATGCTCCTCGTCGTAGCCCATGGCCTTCGCCTGTTCGACTGCCCGTCTTGTGCCGCAGACCAGGTATTGATCCTGTTTCTCCATCCAAAAGTGCGGCGGATAATCGGCCAGATCGGTCAGTATCGTCACAAACGGAGTACCGGGCAGCGCGTTCTGGAGACTCTCGAACAGAGCCCGATTGAAATTGGGCACGAGCGATACAACCATCTCGGGTGGCTGCGCTCGCCAGAACTCGCTCAGTAGCTTCACTTGTTGACTGTGATAAAGCCTGATTACTGCGTGCATGCACGGCAACAGGTAATTCGAACCCAACGTCCAGCCCTTGGCGAGGGCAAGATTGTAAATGTCTTCCAGCCGGATGCCCGTCAATTTGCGGAAAATATCGAGCCGGTCCAAGACCTCCTGGAGATTGACCAGTCGCACGCGCCAGTCATAGTCTAAGGAGCCGATTACGGACTGCAGTGCCAGCGCGGCGCTGCGGTGGCCCCCACCCGCGTCGAAATAGATAAAGTCAATGGCGCGACCAGGTTGCAAGTATCTATCGTACTGGGGTTTGGCGTAGATTCTCGAAATGCCGCGGCATTCACCAATATTTCGTTATCTTGTCACCGTACTGTGATCTGGAGCGCGTTAAAAAATAGGTGAGGCCGGTGAGAACTACACCCAATTTCGTAAACTAAACATGTGAGGTTGCCCAACTATGACAGCCCACCAGACCATGCTTCAGTTTATTGCCACGCGCGATCTCAAACTGATGCGCAAGGTGAACAAGTGGTTCGCGCCCAAGTGGATTCGTCTCTGGGCGATGGTCGCCACCCGCGCCGGTGATGGCTGGCTGTGGTATCTGACCGGACTGGCAGTCCTGCTCTTCGGGGGTGAAAACCGGCTAACCGCCGTTGCTTCCGCCGGATCCGCTGCTCTGATCGGCATCGGACTTTTCAAAGCCATCAAGAATCTCTCCGGTCGTCGTCGCCCTTGTGAAATTGAACCGCATTGCTGGGCCAAGCTTCTGCCCCCCGATCAATTTTCGTTTCCCTCCGGTCACAGCATCACTGCCTTCGCTGTCGCGATTACTCTTTCTCAGTTCTACCCGGCGCTTTATCCGGCTCTTCTGTTCTGCGCCCTCAGCATTGCCGCTTCTCGCATTCTCCTTGGAATGCACTTTCTGAGCGACGTCGTCGTTGGAGCGATCTTAGGGACCGGGCTCGCTCTCATCAGCCACTCTCTATTCAGCTGATACTTTGGCCTTTCGCAAACCCGTATATTGGTAAGCGTTTGGCTAACGAGTAAACGATTTGTTGCGCTACATGCTGCTCTATCTATCCGGGCGGACTTGGCTCCGGCGCTGGATGGAGAATTCACCACTATCCAAAAAGCTTACGTCCCGTTTTGTAGCCGGTCAGACGCTCAGGGATGGGATTCGCGTCCTGCAGGCCTTGTCACGCGAGCGCATTCAGGGCACACTCGATTTTCTCGGAGAGAACGTAGCTTCGCTCGACGACGCCGCTCGATCGAAAAACGCCTACTTGGAGGCTCAGGATGAGATCCGCCACTCCGGCTTGCGCGCCACCGTTTCAATCAAATTAACACAATTCGGGTTGGACCTGTCGGAAGCTGCTTGTGTCCGGAATGTGACCGCTCTCCTCGACCGTGCTCGAGACATGAACAGCCGCGTAGAAATCGATATGGAATCGACCGCTTATACCGATCGGACTCTTAAAATCATAACTGGTCTTCAGGAGAGCCACCCCGGTCGCGTCCGCGCGGTTATCCAGGCTTACTTATTCCGTAGTGAAGCTGACGTCCGGATGCTCTCCAGCCTGCGGATTCCGATCCGCCTCTGTAAAGGCGCATATCTCGAACCCCCGACTCTCGCATTTGCGCGTAAGGCGGATGTGGACGCCAACTATCTGAAGCTGATGAGGATTCTTTTAACCGAGGGAACCGAGCCCGCCATCGCCAGCCACGACGAGAACGTCCTCCGGCAGGTATTGACATTTATTAGGGAACGAAGCATTCCACCGGACCGTTTTGAGTTTCAGATGCTCTATGGCATACGGCGTGACGTTCAGCGGGAACTTATTTCTCGAGGCTTCAATTTGCGTCTTTATGTTCCCTATGGCGATGCTTGGTATCCGTATTTCATGCGACGCCTTGCTGAGCGGCCGGCCAATCTTCTGTTCCTGGCCAAGAATTTGGTCCGCAGCTAAGTTGGCAGGCTGAATGCTCAAGAATCTGAGGCTGTGGCGACGTTCTTTTGCCTACTGCAACTCGGTACAATCAATAGGAGTCTAAGATAAGCAATGAAGTACTGGCTTTATTTTCTGGCCAAGCTTCTGCTGGGCGCTGGAGTAGTCCTGGGCCTTCAGCTCATTCTCGTGGCCTACTACCCCGACCCTCCTAAGCTTCTTGAAAAGTTTGGGCCGGCACCCCCGCTGTTTCTGCATGACATGCTCTTCACTTTTGCGACTCTTGGGGTATGGCTAGTCGGAGCTGCCTTGCTGGTGATCATCATTCGCGATCAGCGCCGCCGCTGCCGCACCTGTCTGCGGCACCTGATCATGCCGATCGCACGCGGCTCCTGGGGCAACATGGTCGTGTTCGGCCGTCCTCAGACGGAATGGATCTGTCCCTTCGGCCATGGCACGCTCAGTATCGAAGAACTCCAGATCACCGGTCGCCAGCCGCCCGATTGGCAGCCTCATGACGATAACATTTGGAAAGAGTTAGAATCATTTCAGCAGGCCCAGAAGTAGCCAACGAATAGCTGGGCTCCGAGCCCGTCGGCTTAACTTCTAGGCCTAACTATTGCCGATACGCATCAAAGTTCCCCGGAAGCCGCGGTCGAAACCTGCAAATCTCTCACCATCGGCTCGGCGAATCAGCCTCTACGTTCTCGGCGGAACGCTGGCCGTCCTTGCCGTTTTCCTCGTTTGGATTTCGTTTGTTTATGCGAAATATGCTCGCCTAACAGACGAGAAGCTGACCCAGGGCCCTTTCCCTAATTCCTCGCTCCTTTATGCGGCCCCGGAAACGGTCGGAGTTGGGGATCCAGGAACCCCGCTCAGTTTCGCAACTCGGCTTAGAGAAGGCGGCTACGGGGAGGACGCTCGCGAAAATGCCGTGGGCTGGTATCATCTCCGTCCTGACGCAATCGAAATCTTCCCTGGTGAGCGATCGTTGACGTCTTCCGAACCAAGCGTTCTGCGATTCCAGTCCGGCAAAATTTCTTCCATCGTTGCCCTCAGCGATAACAGCTCGCGTACCGAATACCAGCTTGAGCCTCAAGTGGTCACGAGCCTCTACGACAAGAACCGTGAAAAAAGGCGTCTGGTTCGTTACGATGACATTCCGAAGATTCTTGTCGACGCGGTCGTCTCGATTGAGGACAAACGCTTCTTTCAGCACTCCGGTTTCGATCCTGCGCGCATGATCAAGGCCGTTTGGGTGGATCTCAGAGAGCGGCGCAAAGACCAAGGCGCTTCCACCATTACCCAACAGTTGGCGAAAATGCTCTGGCTGGATTCTCGAAAAACATTCGCCCGCAAATTCGATGAGCTTCTCATCACTATCCATCTCGAGCGCAGGCTCAGCAAGCAGCAGATTTTCGAGTATTACTCCAACCAGGTGCCGCTCGGTCGCCGGGGATCGTTTGCAATTCGCGGTTTCGGCGAGGCGGCGCAGGCCTATTTCGGGAAGGGTATTCGCCAGCTCTCTCTTCCGGAGGCGGCGACTCTCGCAGGCATCATCCAACAACCGAGTTTCCGAAATCCGGTTCGCTGGCCGGAACGGGCCGCGGCCAGGCGTAACGTTGTACTCCGCCAGATGCTCGACAACGGCTACATCTCGCGAAATCAGTTTGATGAATCTGCGGAAACGCCCATGGTGGTCAGTACGCGGGGAGTTGAGTCGGCCGATGCGCCCTACTTCGTTGATCTTGTCACTGAAAAGCTGGCGACCGAGTTTCAAGACCGTGATTTCCAGGATTCTGGGTCCAGAATCTACACCACCCTTGATCCTCAACTGCAGCGCGACGCCTCGCAAGCTGTCGCGACTGGCTTGCACGAAATAGAAAAGCTGATCGCGAAACGCCGCAAAGAAGGAGTCGCTCTCGAGGAACCCCAGGTTGCGCTGATCTGCCTGGACCCCCACACCGGAGAAGTCAAGGCGCTCATCGGGGGCAGGAACTATGGCTTTAGCCAGTTAAACCACGCCGTATCCAAGCGGCCTTCTGGCAGCATTTTCAAGCCCTTTGTGTATGCGGCCGCTCTCAACACAGGGCTTATCGACCGGCCCGATCCAATTACCGCATCGAGCATACTCCAGGACGAGCCGCAAACGTTCACGTTCGCCGGGCAAGACTATGAGCCAACCGATTATCACAAGGACGTCTGGATGGGAGACGTTACGTTGCGAACGGCTTTCGCCCAATCGCTCAATGTTCCAGCTGTAGAAGTTGCTGAACAGACCGGCTATGGCACTGTGGCCAACCTGGCTCACCAGGCCGGCTTGGAAGATATTCGAGCGACACCCGCCATGGCCCTCGGGTCATACAACGTCACGCCGCTCGAGATCGCCCAGGCGTTTACAATTTTCGCCAATAAAGGCGTCGAAGTTGCGCCCGAGATGATCTCCCGCATTGTCGATCAGAACGGCAAGGAGATCTGGTCGGCCGAACCGCGGACCAAGAAGGTACTCGATCCGCGCATCGCATTTTTGACGCTCGATTTGATGCAGCAGGTCCTGAGCAATGGAACCGGCGCAGGGGCGCGGGCACGCGGCTTCGCACTTCCTGCCGCAGGCAAGACCGGAACCTCGCACGATGCCTGGTTCGCCGGCTTCACCACCAAACTGCTCTGCGTCGTCTGGGTCGGGCTTGACGACTACCAGGACATCAAAATGGATGGCGCGAAGGCCGCTCTTCCGATCTGGACCGAATTCATGAAGCTTGCCCACAAGCACCGCGACTACCGCGATGTATCGAGCTTCGATGTGCCTGATGGCGTCGTGAGTGCCCAGGTCGATCTCGATACGGGCCAACTTGCCACCAGTCTCTGCCCTCGAGTTGTTACTGGATATTACCTGGTCGGTACGCAGCCTGCTCAATTCTGCGCCATGCATCCCGGCGGTACGACCGAGATAGCGGGCTGGGACACGCCTAATCCATCTTTACCCTCTACTGCCTCCTATCAGGCCTCCGGGGTGCAACGCGGTAAATGGCGAGGCCGCATCAAATGCCGCCTCGAACGGGCAAAAAGACAAGAAGCACGGAATCCTCGACAAATTGAAAAGCATTTTCAAGTAGTAGTCCGCCTCTGGGCACCCCCGAAAAAAAGGTATATATTAGGACCACACAGGAGGATCAGCATGATCTATTCTCCAGCAGTCCGTCTTGCCTGCTGCTTTTCGGGGCTTTGGGCGGCCTCCGTTGTGTACTCTGCTCCCCAGCAGGGCACGCTATCGAATTCGGATTTACGAGCGTCTGCTTCTATTCCTCCCTCCGTCTTTCCAGCTCGCCCCAAGATCTCGCCCGAGCTGCGGGGCGACATCTACATGGCTCGCAAAATGTATCGCGAAGCTATCGATGCGTATCGGCAGGGTCCCGCTGAATCTCCGGTCATTACAAACAAAATCGGTATCGCGTTCCATCAGCTCCTTCTATTGGACCTCGCCAAAAAGAACTATGAGAGAGCCATCAAACTGGACCCGAAGTATGGTGAGGCGATCAACAATCTGGGAACGGTCTACTACGCGGAGAAGAGCTACCGACGTTCCATCGGATACTACAAAAAGGCGCTTCGTTGCTCGCCCCCAACCGCGTCTATTTACGCAAATCTCGGCGCCGCCTACTTTGCGCGAAAAAAGTATGCCATGGCTTCCGAGTACTACGAACAGGCACTGAAGCTTGATCCAGCCGTTTTTGATCATCACGGCACCTTCGGCACGCTCATGCAGGAGCGAACGGTAGAAGAACGCGCGATGTTTCACCTCTATCTCGCGAGAATGTACGCCAAATCAGGTGCCAGTGAGCGTGCCCTAATCTATTTGCGCAAGGCTCTCGAAGAGGGCGTAAAGAATCGCAACAAGATTCCGGAGATGCCGGAATTCGATAGCCTGAAGAAAAATGCCGATTTTCAGCAGCTTTTGGCTCAGAATCCCAAGCCGCTATAGAGGAGCCGCTGCGTTCCGCGGTTAGGGCTCTCTTCGCAGGAGCTCTATTGTTTCTTTCGAGCTGCTCTCGACCCGCGAGCAGCTCCATCACTCGTTTGGCGGTTCTGCCGGCGAACGTTCTTCTAGTTGACCCGTCTTCGGAATGGCTGCGCCAAGCTATTCCGCTGGTTTTGGAGCGGGATCTAGCAACCTCGGCCGGTGTGATCGCTTCGGTGGCTGCCGACGAGTCGTCCGTCTATAGACTCGGGAGTGCGGAAGTACTTCGCGTGACAGTTCAAGAGCGTTCCGGCGGGTTCGATATCGATTCGACGATAACCGATGTTGCCACTCAACGAAACCGGCGGGCCATCTCGGTTCAGGGCTCGGACCTCTTGTCCGAGCTGAACGGTCTTGCCAGCCAAATCGACGCCCGTGCCACTCAATTCTCGACCAAGAGTCAGAAGTCCCTCGAGGCGTTCTCGGCAGGCATTTCTTCCTCCGACATCCACGTGAAAATTCAGCGATTGCACGATGCTATTGATATTGATCCCTCCTTTGGCGCTGCGTATTGCGCTCTGGCGAATGCGCTGGCGAGTGTGCATAGCGCCGAGGCTGTGAACGTGTTGAACAGCGGTGAGTCCCACCGACCAGCCTTCACGCCGCTGGATCGGGCACAATTTGATTTGGTTCAGGCGAAACTGCGGGCAGCTCCTCTTAGCAGGCAGGTAGAAAGCGCGGCGGTCCTGGTTAAACTCACGCCCAACGGCTCTGATGCCCTCGCAGCGCTTGCATCGGCATTGTTCCTGAAAGGGCAGTCGGGCGAAGCCGCGCGTTTGATGAAGCGGGCAATTCAGATCAGCCCCGACGATACCGCTCTTCGTCAACAGTTGGCCACGGGGCTAATGGAGAGCAGGCAATTTGCGCAAGCCGAGAAAGTCTTAACCGGTCTAACCTCCAATGCTGCCGCCTTTTCTCAAATGGCCTTCTGCGTCTTGCTCGGCGGCGATACCGGCCGTGCCACCGCAATATACAAACAATTTCTGAATACGGTTACCAATCCTGCCGCCAGAATCTTTTTGCAAGCTTTCTGGCAGGCCTTCACTGGACATCTTGACGACGCGATTCGTGAGCTAGGCACGGCTCAATTTAATGATCGGCGTCTCAGTGTGCTCGCAAGAAGTCAGGTCGTCTTGTGGCAAATTATGGCCAAGCGGCCTGACCAGGCGAAAGCGACGGCCACTGATGCTGGCCCGATAGCCGGGTTGCTGGCAACTGGCGCGACTTCCGCTGAGGCTTGGACCGCGAAGACCGATGCGATTTCTGATGAAAATGCTAAGAATACCTTGCGTGCTTACGGTCTGTTCCTTTACGGCTTTTATGCGCAGGCGGCGGTAGCGTGGAGCGCTATTGAACAGCATTCCGGCGGAACCGACCTTAGAGCTCGAGCCATGCTGGCTGCTTCCCTACGTCTGGCGGGCAAGACAGAACAAGCAAACAAAATACTCGTTCAACCCTTCGTTCCGGATTTCAGCGACTACTATGCCGCGGTTTCTTTCATCCAACTGCGATCCCTGCTCGGTCAGGCAGGATAAGTGTCGGCTTTGGTATTGGGCGGTTTGATTACGTTGTTTTTCTTGAGCCAAGGCTTTGGCTGCTGGCCGCTGTCGCGCTTGAACACTCGATCATACTGGTGATTGGGAGTCGTAGTCCCAAGCGAGGTGTTGTACAGATTCACCAGGTCTAATGCCGCCTTCACGTCATCTTCAAATTCGTGCAGGGCATGGAGTTGCTCCGCGGTGGCAGGAAATCCCTTTCCGCTGGGGGTCTCAAGGAACATCTGATAGCCGCGATTGAGAAGCGTGGCTATCTCAGAACCTACCAGAATTCCCGCTTTCTCTATATCGGGTTGATTCTTGCCTTCGTCGCCGACGATCGCTCCCACGCCGTGTTTGGTCACTTTAACTCGGCCATCGGCTAAGGTTTCCGTACCGAACCCGGCCTTTCTTAACAAGTCGATGCGTTCGGCAAAGCTCGGAATCTTCGGGCGCTCCCGGCGAAAGAACATAGTTCTAGTATAGAGTTTCCCTTGACATGACGCCCCGCTTACCGATTGCTGCCATTACCGATGAGTTCTCGTCTAATTTATCCGAAGCCACAGCCTCCATGCAGGAGATCGGCATGTCTGGAGCGGAGCTTCGAGTCATCGACGGCAAGAACATTCTCGATCTGACTGACGATGAACTGAAACAGGCGAAAGATATTCTCGAAACTGCGGCAATGAAGGTTGTCTGCATTGCGTCGCCGCTGCTCAAGTGTGTTCTCGAGAATGGCCCGGTTCTCGATTCTCGTTTCCACCGCGACGTCTTCGCGTCCAGGCATACGGCTGCCGACCAAGCTCGTCTGGCTGACCGCGCCTTTGAGGTGGCGCATTTCTTCGGTGCTCCTGTGATCCGAGTCTTCTCTTACTGGCGAACCGTAGAACCGGAACGCTGCCTCAACGCAGTCGCCCGGGCTTTAGACGATCTGACCCAAAGCGCAAGGCGCGAGAATCTGATCATTGGTGTCGAAAACGAGCACGCCTGCAATGTAGCCACCGGCGAGGAAACTGCCGCATTGCTGAACTTGGTATCCTCGCCTGAACTGATGGTCGTTTGGGACCCGGCGAACGCGCTGGTTGCCGGCGAAATCCCGTTTCCACACGGCTATGAGCGGCTCCCAAAGCACAGAATTGCTCATGTTCACGCAAAAGACTGCGATATGCTCACCGGCAAGCCCACCTGGGGCCCTCTCGGCACGCGGCACATACTTTGGAAGGAGCAGATTGCCAGGTTGCTCGCAGACGGTTATACCGGGTACTTGAGCCTCGAAACCCATTGGCAAGGGCCGGCCGGCAACAAAGTGGAGGCGAGCCGCATTTGTGGGTGGAATCTACGAGGGTTGGCCTCCGCCTGAATCGCAGGACTCTTCATCTCCGAGGTGACGGCCCGGAACCAGGTAGCGGATTACGTAATCGCCTACCGCGGCTGGAAGTGGTGTGAAGTCGTTGCGGAAGCCTGCGGCTCGGAGCTTGTCGATTTTTGCTCGTGTGAAGTACTGATACTTCGGCCTGAGATGCGCAGGCATCTCAATGAATTCAATCTCTGGTTTCCGGTCGAGCGCCGCAAAGATGGAATTCACGAGGGTGAGCCAGGTGTTCGGCGCGCCCGAGCCAACGTTATACAGTCCCCCGCCAGCGATGTTCTCCGCGAGAAACAGCGTTGCCGCGACGGCATCCTTTACGTATAGAAAATCGCGACATTGGCCGCCGTCCGGGTACTCCGGACGGTAGCTCTTGAAGAGCTTCACTGTTCCGCTCTCGCCGATCTGTCCGAACGCTTTGTGGACCACGCTGCGCATGTCTCGTTTGTGATACTCGTTCGGACCGAAAACGTTGAAATATTTCAACCCTGTAATGCGCTCGAGGATTCCGGCGCGCTCGGCATAGGTATCGAACAGGTGCTTCGAATAGCCATACATATTCAGCGGTTTTAGGCTCGAAAGGACCCGTGTCTCTGGAACTTCTGCAGCATCTTCACCGTAAGTAGCCGCCGATGAGGCATACACAAATCGCCGTTCTCCTTGGAGCGCAAAATGTGCGAGGGTCTTCGTGTATTCGAAATTGTTGCGAATCAAATAGGACGCGTCTGTCTCTGTCGTGGAGGAGCAGGCGCCCATATGGAAAATCACCTGTACATCGTGCATTGCATTCAAGCGATTCACCAGTTGATCCGCTTCGAGGTAATCGGCAAATTGAAGAGGAACCAGATTCTTCCACTTCTCATCCCCGCCCAGAACGTCGGTCACTAAAATGTTAGTCAGCCCCCGACGGTTCAACGCCCAAACCAACGCGCTCCCGATAAACCCGGCGCCCCCGGTCACCAGGATTCTTCCCCTCGAAAGATCGGTCATCGCTTACGCCTTGCTGTTGACGATAAGCATCGGCACCTTCACTCTATGCCGGACCGCATTAATCGTTGTGCCGAAAATCAGGTCCTTTAAGCCCCGATGACCATGCGAAGCCATCACCACAACGTCCGGGTGAAGCTGATCCACGGCGTCAGCAATCTGCTTCGCGGGATTGCTTCCGTGGCATACTACGGTATCCACATCGATACTTCGCGCGCGAAGTGACTCGACAATTTGCTGAAGATACTGCTGTCCTTCAGCGATCTCTGCAGTTGAAGAGAGAGAGCCGAATAACTGGCTGGTCACGCCCTCTTCCACGTGCAGCAGAGTGATGCGCGCGCCGTGCATTCGCGCAAGCGCCGTGGCATTGCTGATCGCTTCTGAATCGGACTCACTCTGATCCAGGGGAACCAAGATATTCGAATAGCTGCGGGCCGGGAATATATACCGATCGGGTGTCGACGCCGGAACGGCAGCCACTGCTTCGTGCCGGTACCATGGCCAGCAAATAGTAATTCCCAGCAAAAACAGTAGACTGGAACCCAGAATAATTGCTGCGGCGGAAACGAGTAAATGATACCGGCCGCTCTGCGCGCTCCACGCTCGTACCTGATCGAAGCTCAACCATAGATTCAAGGCCAAAATGAATGCGGCGCAGGACCATGCCGAGATCTGCACCCATAAGCGGTTCGTGAACTCGCCCATGCGCTTTTTATCGCTGGTGAAGTGTATCAGCGGGATAACGGCGAACGGAAGCTGCAGATTGAGCAGAATTTGGCTGTCGATGATCAGCCGGTAGCTCGCGCTCTCGCCGGCGAAGTAGACCGTCAAAGCCGCGGGTGTGATCGCCAGCAGCCGGGTAACAGCCCGTCGAAGCCAGGGCTGGACTCTGAAGTGAAGGAATCCTTCCATGACGATCTGTCCGGCCATAGTGCCGGTTAGCGTAGAAGACTGGCCCGAGCAGAGCAGCGCTGCCCCAAATAGAACGCTCGCCGCTGTCGTGCCCAGCAGTGGTGCCAATAGCGCGTGCGCTTGGTTCAATTCCGTCACCACGAGGTGATGTGTGAAGAACACCGCCGCCGACATAATGAGGATCGCGGCATTTACAAATAGAGCACCGTTGAGTGCGATCGTGGAATCGAGTAGATTGAAGCGGCACGCTTGCTTCTTCAGGGCTAGCGTCTCGCCGATACGCCGGGTCTGGACCAGCGCGGAGTGGAGATACAGGTTGTGCGGCATCACGGTCGCACCGAAGATCGCGACGGCAATCGAGATGGTCTGTGAATTCAATTTCGGAATCAGGCCACTGGCGACGTCGTGCAGGTCGGGACGCGCCAATAGAATCTCAAAGAAGAAACAACCTGCGATCGTCGCGATCAACATCAGAACGAAAGCCTCGATGACCCGTATGCCCATCCGCGTGAACCACAGAACCAGCAAGGTATCCGCCGCTGTCACCAGGACGCCGATCAACAGCGGAATATGAAACAGCAGGTTCAGCCCAATTGCCGCGCCCAGCACTTCGGCCAGATCGCAAGCAATAATGGCCAACTCGCCGAGTATCCAAAGAAGGTAAGAAACAACCTTCGGATACTCGTCATGGCACGCCTGAGCAAGGTCCCGCCCCGTCACGATGCCCAGGCGCGAACTTAGCGTCTGAAGCAGGAGCGCCATCAAATTCGAGACAACCAGGACCCAGAGCAGCCGGTATCCGAAGCGGGCGCCTCCTTCTATGTCGGTGGCCCAGTTGCCGGGGTCCATGTAGCCGACACTGACCAGGTAGGCGGGTCCGCTAAACGCGAGGAGACGCTTCCAAAACCCGGCCTGTTCGATGTCAACGCTCTCGTGAACTTCTGGGAGCGAGTAGCCCCGGTGGTCAAGAGAGCGATCCTGAAGCATAAAACTTCATTTCAGTATGGCATCGGAGCACGGTCAGGCGAAAATAAAGCGATGAACGCCCAACGCTGGAAAATCGCGGCGCTTCTCCTGCTGCTGGCCTTCGCTTCCCTCCTGGTCTACACCTTCATTCAGAACAGAGCAGGTCAGGAGATCGATCCCGGCGCGGTGGTTCTGCAGGTTCAGAAGCTAAGCCAGCTTGTGACGGTACGCTACCGCATCCAGCGGGTTGTCAGTATGACTGAGGAGAAGGAACCGTTAGGAGAGGATTCGATTCTGCTGATGGTAGAGGGCGAGGTGCAGGGCGGGGTAGATCTGCACAACGTTACTGCCGGCGACGTGACTACGGACGGGCAGGGAACACAAACCATAACACTGCCCGCTGCGGTGATTCTGGGTGCATCGCTCGATGAGAAGAAAACCAAAGTCTGGGATCGGCACATCACTTGGTGGACGCCTTGGGTCTCCTATGACCCCGACCTGGAGCACAAGGCTCGTCTGAAAGCCCTCGAAGATATTCGCCAAGCCGCATTGGACATGGGGATCTTGAAGCAGGCGGACACGAACACTCAAACCGCGATTCGGGACCTTTTTGCCGCCTTAGGTTGGAAGGTGAACGTCAAGATTCACGGTCTTGATTAGATGACGCCTCGAAATTTCGATAACTTTCGTCCAGCAGTTCGACCACGTGTACAACGCGCTCGCGTTCGCCGTAGAGACGTGCGCCGGCAGCGAGTTGAAGCATGCAGCCCGGGTTCGCAGTGGCGATAATGGATGCCTTTGTCTCATGGACGTATTCCATCTTGTGCTCCAGGATTTGCATTGCCATGTCGTTTTGCGCCACATTGTAGATTCCGGCGCTTCCACAGCACAGATCAGGCATGCGCATTTCACGGAAGGTCAATCCTGGAATTGCCTTCAAAAGCGCCCGGGGAGCGTTTCTGATCTGCTGCCCATGCGCAAGATGGCACGAATCCTGGTAAGTCGCCACGGCCTTGATTTCGCCGAGATCGCGATTCAGCTCAATGGATCCAAGAAATTCGGTGATGTCTCGCATCAGGCTTTTAAACTTAGTGGCGCGCTCCCGATACTCGGGGTCCTCGCGAAGCAGGTAGTCGTATTCTTTCAACGTAGAACCGCAACCGGCGGCATTCGTGATAATGGCGTCGAAACCGCCTGCGAGCACCGCGTCGATATTGGCGCGAGCCAGCGCTTGCGCCTGCGTTTCCAGTCCGGAGTGAACGTGCAGGGCGCCGCAGCACTTTTGAGCCGCAGGTATCACCACCTCGCAACCGTTCCTCTGGAGTACTCTTACGGTTGCTTCGTTCAGGCGGGCAAAAGCGACGTTTGCGATGCAACCGCTTAAAAACGCTACTCGATAACGTTGCGCGCCGAGCGCGGGAAACGTTCTGCCTATTTTCGAATAAAAGAAAGGGATTTCGGCGTTGGGTGAGAGAGCTTCGATGTTTGCCAGGCGTCCGAACAGCTTAAGGATAGCTGTGGCGCGAACGATCTTCTGCAATCCGCTCGCCTGATAGGCGAACATCGCGGCGCCGGCGAACTGAAGGGCGCTGCGAGACGGAAGCAGTTTCTCAAAAATGATCTTTTTCGCCAGACGCTCTTTCCAGGATGGGCGTGTCCGCGCTCTGATTTCAGTTCGCGCGGCCTCTATCAGACGCCCATATGGCACTCCGGACGGGCAGGCGGTTTCGCAGCCCCGGCAAGCAAGACACAGGTCGAGATGCCGTACATACGCAGGCGTTATTGCTGCGCCATTTGCCACTTGGTTCATCTGATAAATGCGGCCGCGCGGCGAATCCATCTCGACGCCCAGTTCACGATAGGTAGGGCAAGCGTTCAGGCATAGGCCACAGTGGACGCACTTATCCAGATCGGTTTGCTCGGGACCGTGATGGTGTTCGGGAAGAACCGCGAATGCTTCTCTTTCAGATACGGCCATAGAGACGGGAACGGTTCAATAGACTGCCGGGATCGAACATTTGCTTGATACTCTTCATCATGTCAAAGCCGCCGTCCGTGTGCGTTTTCCTTGGTAACCAGAGCTCTCGACTCGAGCGAACCTCGTCGGGAGCAAATTCGATTACTCCTGCCCAGCCGAACTCGCCGGCCTGTTTCCATAAAGGCGCGATCTGTTGCACGGCGCTGAAATAGACATAATTCACGCCTGAGCCCGCCCGTGATAAACAGGGGTCTGAAACAAGACGAAATACCTTCTCTACTTCGCTGAGTGGCGTCGACAAGCGCACTACAACGCCACCCGGCTCTCGTCGTAGAAAGTCAGCGGGAAACTCGCGAATTTGAGTCCATAGCGAGTCTTCGTTCCCACCCGTTAGTCGATCGCTGCCTGCGAGTTCCCGGGCGTACCGGTCCAGCACTCGACGGCTTCCGCCAGCGCGTACTGCCAAGAGGTAACCGCCGCGGCCGAGCCTGGTGCTGGCCGGTGCGTTCAGAATGTCGAGCGTCAGTGGACGAAGCACGCTCTGCAGCACCGCATCCCTCTTTTGAATCGCTGGTTCCAGTTCAGGGAAGGAAAAAAGGAACGTGTTCGTTTCTTCAGGAAGAGTGTGCAGTCGAAAGTTAACTGAACTGATCGCCGCCAGCGTGCCGAAGCTTCCGATCATCAGCTTGCCCATATCGAGGCCCGCCACATTCTTCACTACCATGCCGCCCGTGCGAACCAGTTTGCCGTCGAGCATCGCGAATTGCATCCCGATCACCAGGTCGCGCGCAGTTCCGAAGAGCTTCCGCAGAGGTCCGTTTGAATTGCTCGCAATGACGCCTCCCACTGTCGCGTCCGCTGCGAACGGCGGGTCCAGTGCGATCATCTGACGATGCCGGCGCAATAGGTCCTGAAGATCGGCCCAGCGCATGCCGGCCTCGACGCTCACCGTCAGATCGTTCGGCTCGTACTGAAGGAGGCGATTCAGGCGCACGCTAGAAACCGCGACCTCCTCAGCTACACAAGGACCGCCCATGAGCCGCTTACTGCCATTTCCGGTCACGGAAACGGATCGAGAGCTTGCCGCCGCGTCTTTGAGAAGATCAGCCAAATCTTGAGCTGAGGCAGGTGTGACGGGGACCATGCTTTTCTATTGTGCATTGAACCCGCTCGCGTCACTCGGAGCCAGGGCCGAAGTGACTGGTGCGATATGGTTCATAATTCAGTGTTCGGTTTGCGGCAAACACATTCCAGTCGCGGATAATAGTTCTGTTTCTGCTATGGACTTCGAATATTCAGCGGAGCAGGTGCAGCTTCGGAGGTCGATCCGCGATTTCGCGGTGGCTGAGATTGCTCCCCACGTCCTTGAGTGGGACGAAAATCAAACCTTCCCGCTGGAGGTGATCAAGAAAGCCGGGGAGATGGGTCTTCTCGGCGCAATTTTCCCGGAGAAGTTTGGAGGAGCCGGTTTCGGCTACATAGAGTATTCGATTATCATCGAGGAACTCGCGCGGGTAGACCCTAGCGTCGCCTTGATAATAGCTGCCCACAATTCGCTTTGTACAAACCACATTTATCTTGCTGGCAACGAAGAGCAAAAAACAAGGTACATTCCAAAGCTCGCCAGCGGCGAATGGATCGGTTGCTGGTCCCTCACGGAACCCGAGGCGGGTTCGGACGCGGGTGGAACGCGTTCTCTGGCAACCCTCAAAGGTGACGAATGGGTTCTCAACGGCGGCAAGACCTTCACCACCAACGCGCAGTATGCTGATGTGTGCGTGGCCATGGCTGTCACGGATCGTGCGGCCTCGCAGCACGGCATCTCTGCTTTCATTCTCGAAAAGAACACGCCTGGCTTCCGCGTCGGAAAGAAAGAGAATAAGCTGGGCATGCGCGCCAGTGCCACTGGCGAAGTGCTGTTCACCGACTGTCGGCTACCGCAGTCTCAGCTACTTGGCAAGCCTGGCGAGGGATTCGTCGATAGCCTGCGTATCCTCGACGGCGGCAGAATTTCAATCGCAGCTCTGGCGCTGGGCATCGCGGAAGGCGCCTTTGAAGCGGCTCTAAAATACTCGAAGCATCGTAAACAGTTCGGCCGCTTCATCTCTGAATTTCAGGCCATTCAGCACAAACTCGCGGATATGGCGACTGACATCGAAGCCGCTCGCTGGCTGGTCTATAGCGCCGGAGCGCGCAAAGACGCTGGGAAGAGAGTTACTCGAGAGTCTGCCATGGCGAAACTATTCGCCTCCGAAATGGCCGTACGTGTAGCCGATCAGGCTCTGCAAATTCACGGCGGATACGGGTTCATCAAAGACTATCCGGTCGAGAAGTTCTATCGCGACGTCAAGCTGTGCACGATTGGCGAAGGCACCAGCGAGATTCAGCGATTGGTTATCGCGCGCCAATTGTTAAAACAATAACTTGGTCCAAGTACCCGCCATTCAACGACTCGAAGAGCGAATCCTGGCGGGAGATTTGCGTGCGTTGGCAAGAGGTGCGACGCTGATCGAAGCTCAGGGCGAGTCGAGCCGCGAGCTGATCACCGCGCTTTTTCATCACACGGGCCGCGCGCGACTAGTCGGCATCACCGGACCACCCGGGGCTGGCAAAAGCACCCTCGTCAGCCAACTTGCCAAGGTCATGAGAAGCCGCGGCCAGAGCGTCGGCGTTATCGCAGTGGACCCAAGCAGTCCCTATTCGCGAGGCGCGCTCCTGGGCGATCGCATCCGTATGCAGGATCATCACGCCGATCCCGGTGTATTTGTCCGCTCGATGGCTACTCGGGGAAGGCTCGGCGGCCTGGCGCGCGCAACCCTTGAGATGGCGCTGCTACTCGATGCGGCTGGCCGCGACTTCGTGTTGATTGAGACGGTCGGCGTCGGTCAGGATGAAATCGAGATCTCCCTGCTGGCGGATGTCACCGTCTTGCTTCTGGTCCCTGGTATGGGGGATGACGTCCAGGCGCTGAAGGCGGGAATTATGGAAATTGCCGGCGTCTTCGCAATCAATAAGTCCGATTTGCCCGGTGTGGCGCAACTCGAACAGGAAATAAGAGCGATGCAGAGCCTGGGAGACGAATCTTCCCGGCCGGAAGCTGCTCCCATTCGTAAGGTTGTCGCAAGCCAGGGACAGGGTGTCGAAGATCTTCTCGACATTGTCGAACAGGTCCTCAGGAGAAAGGGTCCGAATGTGCGGAAGCTGGCCTGGAGCTTCCGGCTCCGTGAAATGCTTCGCGAACGACTTGATGCGGCGATCTCTTCGGAAGCTGTCGAGCGGCACGCGCAATTGGTAGCTGAGAAAATAGAAGATCCATATACGGCGGCCGATGCCCTTTTTGCAGAGGCCCTCAAACAGAATGAAAAATGACGCGGCACAAATAGAGCTGGATCATATCGGGATTGCTGTTCACAGTCTCGAGGAGTCATTGCGATTCTACAGGGATTTGATTGGGCTGGAACCGAAGGCGAGTGAAACGGTAGAATCCGAGCGCGTGAAGGTTGCCATGCTGCCGGCCGGAACGGGGGCCAGTGCGCCGCGGATCGAGTTGCTCGAACCGGCAGACCAAAAGTCCGTGATTGCCCGTTTTCTCGAAAAGCACGGACCCGGATTACACCACATCGCGCTTCGAGTTGAGGACTTGAACGAAACAGCGAAGCGGTTGGAGAGTGCTGGCGCACGTCTCCTCAATGAGCCGCGGTGCGGTGCAGGAGGCCATAGCTACGTGTTCGTGCACCCATCATCCGCTGCGGGTGTGCTGCTTGAATTAATTCAGAAGTAGAGATGCTGAAGGGAAATCAGAGTTGAACAAAAAGGCTGAGATTGGTGTTATCGGAGGCAGCGGCTTTTATTCGCTCCTCGGTGCGGAAGGAATGGATGAGGTTCGATTGGATACGCCTTTCGGCGAGCCCTCGGACTCGTACTTCATCGGCAACGTCGAAGGCAAAACGGCGGCGTTCCTGGCTCGCCACGGCAGGGGCCACCGGCTTTCCCCTTCCGAGCTGAATTTCCGCGCGAACATCTACGGCATGAAGATGCTTGGTGTCGAGCGAATTGTCTCGCTCAGCGCCGTAGGATCGATGAAAGAAGAACACGCGCCGCTCGATTTCCTCATCCCCGATCAGTTCTTCGATCGCACAAGGGGTAGAATTTCGACGTTTTTTGGAGATGGTGTGGTGGCGCACATCAGCTTCGCCGATCCGGTATGCCCGCAACTTGCGGCGACTGCCCATACAGCAGCTCAACAATCCGGAATCAAAAGCAAGCTCGGCGGCACATACCTATGCATGGAAGGTCCGGCATTCTCGACCCGCGCGGAGTCTAATGTCTACCGTAGCTGGGGCATGGACGTAATCGGAATGACCAACCTGCAGGAAGCGAAACTCGCTCGTGAGGCCGAGATCTGCTATGTGACGGTGGCCATGGTGACGGATTACGATTGCTGGCATTCGGCTCACGATGCGGTCACGGTCGATCAGATTATCGCGACACTCAAGCAAAACACTGAGAATGCCCGCAAGTTAGTGCCTCGTGTCATCCGCACGTTGCCCTCCGAGCGAAGCTGCAGATGCGGTTCGGCTCTCAAGCACGCGATCATCACCGATCCTGCCGCCATTTCGGTGCAGGCGAAGCAAAGGCTGGGACTCTTGCTTGGCAAGTACATCGGCGAATGATTTAGCCCGCGAAGTTCTCGATGCCTGTCTGCGGGACCGTACTTGGCCGTCGCGAGCGTTGGACGATCTGATCGAGAGAGCTCTCGATGAAGAGGACCTATTCGTTGCTAGAGCTGCTACGCATGCGTTGTTCGGGACCGTGATCGAGGCGCTCGGCGACTTGTTCGCGCCGGACTTGTGCGATGTGTATGCCCGGTTGTTTGCCCGTGTCATCGCCAGGGCCCTTCCGGAATATAACTCAGATGATCTCCTGCTTCGATACAACCGCATTAGGCAAGTCAAACACTTTCCGGGCGGGAAAGTACTCAGAGTGTTCGTTCTGTCACGTGTGACGTTGGGAGCCGACGTGGCGGTCACGAGCGTTGTCCTCGATGCTGCTAAGAAGCGCTTCCCCGATGCGGAGATATGCCTGGTTGGGCCGGCCAAAAACGCTGAGCTTTTCAGTGGCGATCCCCGCATCATACCGGTCACGTTGTTCTATGGCCGCTCCGGTCTGCTCAGCGAGCGTTTGCAGTCCGCCGCCGAGCTGCTGGTGGCTGTAGACGAGCCGAGTTCGATCGTCATTGATCCTGATTCCCGTCTGACGCAGCTTGGACTTGTTCCGGTAGGGGACGACACGCGCTATTTCTTCTTTGAAAGCCGCGCCTTTGGAGGCGATACGACCCTCTCGTTGCCGCGCCTCACGGCGGCATGGCTCAACGAAGTTTTCGATGTGGAGGACGCACATCCGTACGTAGCGCCGCCGACCCAAGAGAAGATTGCCGATATCACTGTAAGTTGGGGCGTCGGCGAGAATCAACAGAAGCGAGTACAGGACGATTTCGAATTTGAGGTTCTGTCGCATCTGCTGCGCAGAAATGGCCCGATCCTCCTCGACCGTGGTGCCGGTGGCGAAGAGGCCAACCGCATTGATGATTTGGTGCGGCGTTTAGGGTACCCAGCGCACCTCCACGTGCACGACGGCAGCTACGCCGCGTTCGCGAGTCACATTGTCCAGAGCCGGTTGTACGTCGGGTACGACTCTGCCGGGCAGCACGTAGCCGCTGCAGCCGGCGTGCCGCTCGTCTCCGTTTTTAGTGGATTTGCCAGCGACAGAATGCTCTCCCGATGGAGTCCGGATACTCCGGACTCACGCATCGTGGTTGTGCGTGAGAGCGATGAGAGTTCCGTTTTAAATCGAACACTTGCTGCTATTTCGGCGGTGGAGGCGGCGGTGCCGAGGGCAGCGTCCACGGATTAGAATCTCCGGGAGCGGAAGCTTTGGACGGCTCCTGCTGGCCAGGGGTCTTGGGCCCCGAGTTCGCGCCGCCCGTTGTCACTGGTTGTTCCTCGGTCTTGCTCGCAGGTAAGGGCGGAGGCGGTGGTGCGCTTGCATCCATATCGTACTTAATCACTGTATCGGCGCTGTACTTGTGATAATTTCGGAATTCGATTTCGTTCTTGTCGCTCTGGTGCGGGACCGCGCTCATATTCAGTAACGCCTGCAAGGGGAGAACGGCCTGCTGATCTCCGATGTTGACAAGGTCGTAATCTACTCGTTCGTCCGCCTTTCTCACTGGGAAGGAACTCGGGATGTTCACGGCCGAGAATGTAATCCGATCGATTTCTCCCGTATTCGCATCTGCATAGACCAATCCTTTGTAGGCGGTAATGATGCGCTGATCATCTCCCGGACCGCCTGAATAATCGATGCTGTAGCTCGAATGGCCGCTATCGATGAAGTAACTGAAGACCGCCATCACGCGCCCGCGCAGTTTCACCCATTTGGCCCAGCCGAATTCTGCGTTGCTCTTTGGGTCGAAGATGCTCGCCATCATGGCCGCAAACTCACCGGATGAGCGCGCTCCCCCTTTGACGCCTATGCCGCCCATGTCCGCATCCACAATCTTCCCGCCGACAGAATAGATTTTGTAGTGCTCCTGACCCTCGTTGTAGGTCACTTTCGCCAGTATCGTTCCGAGACTTCGATAGCTGTCGCCTCCGCTCGGGTCTACGTATTGGCGATCAACTCTCACGCAAATGTAATTCGGTAGCCCTTTCGCATAAGTCTCGGCATACTGCCTCATGGCATCCAGAATCTGCTGCTGATGAACTGAATCCGGAGGTGGGGACGGCGGAGCCTGCGCTCCCAGTTTGATAGTCGCAGGCCCTTCAGAAAGAGTATTGTCCGCTGCAGTCGCCGGCGAAGACGTGACATCTGCGGGCGCCGTATTCTTGATACTCGCACTTTCATCGCGTAGCTTGCGAAGGGCTTCTACCGTCTTCTGACCGGCGCCTTGCGCCTGTAAATCGATGATTGTTTTGTCGGTTAGCTTCTCGCTAAGCTGAATCTTTCTGAGCGCCGCAGCGATCTGCTTGTCGCTATCGTGATTGAGCGCCAGCTCAGAACGGACGAAATCAGCCAGTTGCTGAACATTCATCTGCGTTTGCGCCTGCAAGATCAAACCGCAACCTACAACCAGCAGGACGAGGCGTAACTTCATATTCAATAGCACGACGTAATATCAGCCATCAAGGTTGCGGAGTCTCCGCTCTTGGTACGAATGGCTTTATTTATCCTGTTTCTGCAGTTCTACAGTGATTGTACCGATCGGAAAACCCAATAGCAGCCGAAATTGAAGCGGCAGGTGTTCGGGGCCATCGCTGACCCAGATCAGAAGCCGTCCGTGCCGCTTGTAGAGCACGTTGTCGAACAGAAAGGCTTCGTAGCGGGTCGTCGCGTAGCTCCTGTCCCCGACGGTAAGTCTTTCTCTGGCTTGAGCTTCAATCCTCGCTTGCACGAACCTCTTGCCGTCAGTGATTGGGATTACTCTTGCGTTGTTGGGCGGCAGGTTCAGAGTGCGAAGGGATGCCAGCGCACCCACGATCTCATACGTACACGAGGCAATGGCTAGTTCCTTCTTTTCGGTTCGATTCTTTACCACATTCCGTTCTTCATAGGTTAGTTTCCTGCGAGAGCTGTCCACCACCGAAGTCGATCTGGTATGTTTCCGACCTTCTTGTGCATCCAAGCTGGAATTTACGATGCAAAACGGCTCGAGGGTCTCAACTTTGTAGGAATCGGCGATTCGGTAAAGCCGTGAGACCAGCCCTGAGCTTTCGATGTTGACATTGAAATTCCAACCCTTTGATACGTTGTCTCTCGAAAGCTGAACGGTTGCGGTGCCCGCATTCACCAAACGCCACTCGACGTTGTATGTGAGCTTCTCGGGATAGGGAAACTCCGGTTCGGCCCGAAAACTCTGCGCGCCAGAGAGCCGCGGGAAACACAGTTCCACTACAAGGCAAAAAAGTAGCTGTATCTGGCGGAAACGCATTGTCTCAAGTTGGGAGCAAAGTCGGTGATGGGCAATCTCACCAAGGTAACCGATCAAAAGTCGATCGATGACAGAAGCTCCGAAGGTTTTCTTCCGAACGCGTGGCAGATGGAGAGCAGACTTTCGATGCTCGGTAGATTAGCTCCGCGCTCTATGGAGCTGATCTGCGAGACGCTCAGCCTGGTCATCGACGCGAGCTCCTTGAGCGACCAGTCTTGCTCGACCCGGAGCAGCTTGATTTTGTGCCCCAGGCGTTCGCGAAGCCGGTCTTGCGCCGTACGGCCGAGGCTGAATTTCTCGATTGCATTGCCGAGCGTCTGACGGAGTTGCGCAAGTGAGAAAGGCTTTGCCAGGTAGTCGAAGACCCGCAGCTTAAACGTTGCCCGCATGCTCTCGAGCGAAGGATAGCCGGTGATGATTATGATGCAAAGTTCGGGCCAGCGATTTAGAAGCTGTTCGAGCACCTGTTCTCCACTGGACGGGCCCATCTTCATGTCGAGCAGTACGATATCCGGAACGCGGTTTTCAGCTGACGCAAACAGCTCTTCAGGCTCTCCGAAGGTGCGGACCGCGTAAGCTCCCTCATCGCGCAGCAAGTCTTCGATGTAGTTGCGGAAGTCTGGATCATCATCCAGAACCGCTATGTCGATCAGACCGTGTGGGGCGATTGCTGCTTCACTCATGCACTTATCTGGCTCGCTGTTTTCATGATGTCTCCTGATCTGTGGCCGCCGGCAGCAGCACCTCCAGGCAGGCCCCCCCTTGCGGACGGTTGGAGGCGGAAATCAAGCCGCCGTGTTGAGTAATGATTCCTTCAGCGACGGTCAGTCCAAGACCGGTTCCCCGCGCGTCGAGACGTGTTGTCACAAACGCTTCAAACAAGTTTGGAAGTACATGGGCCGGAATCCCTGGACCGTCATCGAGCACCATGCATCTGATCCAGTTCTGGCCACCTCGTTGCACAGCCTTGGACTCGACGTTTATCGTTCCTCCGGGGGAAACGGCCAGCAAAGCATTTCGAATCAGATTGACGAAAACCTGCACGAGTCGGTCGGCGTTACCGGTGACCGCGTCGATTGGTCGCACATCATTCACAAAGGTAACGGCTGATGCCTTTTCGTCGATCGCCACCAGGTTCCAGCTTTCGTCGATGAGACCGCGCAGCTTGATGGTGTCGCTCTCCTGTGTGCGCACCCGGGCAAAGTCAACTAGTCCCTCGCTGATCTTGCGCAGTCGTTGTGTTACCCGGAGCATGCGGCCCAAACGCTCCCGCGTGTGCCCATCGCTTTTGCTTTCGAGCAGCTTCTCGATCGAGCCCTGCAAAACGGCCAAAGGCGTATTCAGCTCATGAGCGACGCTGGTGCTCAGAAGACCGAGCGAGACGAGTCTGTCCTGCTCTTCGAGCTTTTGCAGAGCGTTCGCCAGATCGTCTTCCTGCTTGCGTAACTGCGCTACCGTTGCATTTCTCGAATGCATAATCTGCCCGATCTCGTCATTGCAGATAAGCGATGAGTCGATCATTTCGTGCTGGCGGTCTCCTTCCTGAGTGGCTGCATCCGCCTGCAGCATGAGGCTCAACGGATGGTACACATACTGCGGCATGATAAAGAATTCCATCACGATAATCGTGAGCAAATAAATCGTGCCCAGTACCACGAACAGGCTGATTCGGGCCTGTCGCAGCGCCGAGTCATAGAAAGCTGACGACAGCTCTACACGGCGATACCGGCCCGGAGTTTTGCCCGTGCGAAACAGAGCGTTGTCGCCTTCCTGCCACGTCGCGCTCGGATGTGCCGCCAGGAAGTCCTGTCCTTCTGGCGATAGATGTAGTTCGGTCGCCACGCCTTCGCGCTGATCATAAAGAGCAAGTTCTTTTGATTCGAAAGCGGGCCGCAGTGGCAATTCAGCGGTGAAAATCTGTCGGAGCATATGCATCTCGCGCTCCTTGGCTGCCTTGAGATGTTGCGAGAAGAGCGGGATTACCGAAAGATATACAGATGTGGAAAGAACGATGAAGAACAGATTGTGCAGAAGCGCCAGCTTTTTTCGGACCTTCCATCCGCTGAAAATCCGCAGGACCGGGATAGGCGGTTTGCCTGGCAGGCGACTCAGCGGCGCTCGGGCTCCCGGCTTTTCTGTGGATTCCTGTATCGAGAGTTTATGCATCATCGCTGCGTGACATTAAATACGAGGCGTTAGTTCTTCCCGCCGCTCGAGCTCCTGCTCCTTGTACTGCAGCTGATAGAGCTTCCAGTAAATCCCGCGTTTGGCCAGCAGTTCCTGATGAGTGCCTATTTCACGCAGTTGGGCCTTATGCATAACGATAATCCGGTCAGCCCGCTGGATGGTTGAGAGCCGGTGAGCGATGACCAGCGACGTGCGGTTCTGGACCATGCGCGTCAATGCTTCCCGAATGCGAAGCTCGGTATCGGTATCTACGCTCGAAGTGGCTTCATCCAGGATGAGAACGCGCGGATTGTGAGCTAACGCCCGAGCGAAGCTGATGAGCTGTTTTTGCCCGGTTGAGAAACCGGTGCCATGCTCGCGCACCCGAGTCTCAAAGCGGTCCGGCAATTTATCGATGAAATCAAGTAGATTTACCTGCCGCGCCGATTCGCGAACCTCCTCCGACGAAACCCCGGTCGTGCCAAGTCGGATGTTACTCTCCACTGTTCCGGTGAAGAGGTACGGATCCTGCAGAACTACGCCAAAATGCCGCCTCAAATCGCTGAGATCGAAAGATCGAATGTTCAAACCGCCGATCCGAATCGCACCGCGTTGGATGTCGTAAAACCGAAGCAGCAGGTTCGCGAGCGTAGTCTTTCCGGCGCCGGTATGTCCCACAATGGCTACCGTTTCGCCCTCCCGAATACGGAAGGTTACATCCCGCAGAACCCAGTCTTCTCCGTTGTACGCGAACCAGACGTGATCGAACTCGATCTCCGCTGGACCTTCGGGGAAGAGAGCGTAAGAAACTGGCGACACGATGTTGGGCTGAGTATCCAGCAGCTTGAAGACGCGTTCTGAAGCGGCCATCGCGCCTTGCAGGATGTTGTATTTCTCACTCAGATCCTGGATCGGACGGAAGAAACGCAGACCGTATTGAAAGAAGGCGACCAGGACTCCCAGAGTAAGAGCTCCCTGGCGAATGCGGAGGCCGCCATAGCCCAGGAGCAGAGCTAATGCCAGCATCCCGAGAAACTCGACCACTGGATAGAACCAGCCATACGCGATGATCGAGTCTTTGAACGCAAGCATGTGGTCTCGGTTAATTTCCTTGAATTCTTCCTTGCTGCGCTCTTCACGGTTGAAGAGCTGCAAAACGGTGATTCCCGCGATATGCTCCTGTAGATATGCGTTAATCCGCGCGATCGCGACACGTATGCGCCGATAGCTTTGTGAGGCCGTGCGGCGGAACTGCATAGTGATCAGCACCACAAACGGCATCACGCCCAGCATGAGGCCGGTCATTCCAGGGCTTAACCGGAACATGACCAGGACCACAAACGAGAGCATCAAGATGTCTCCGACAATCGTCACCAGGCCGGACGCGAATAAGTCATTCAAAACGTCTACATCAGTTGTCACCCGCGTTACCAGCCGTCCAACCGGATTCTTGTCGAAATAGGCGATGTCAAGCTTCTGCAAATGTGCCATTAGTTCTTTTCGCAGGTCGAACATCGCCTTCTGCCCTGTCCACTGCATCAGATACGTCTGCCCGAAATCGAAGAAGAACCCAAGGACCACAACCGCGAGATAAAGCAGGGTGATCTGCCCCAGACCGGTCCATTGATTCTGTGAAAGCCAGCGGTCTAGGAAAGAGAAGGTTTGCGAATGGTGAGTGGGAACCAGGTAACGGTCGACCGCCAATTTCGTGAGTAGCGGTCCGGCAATTTGCAGGAGAGAATCGACAAGCAGCAGCGTTAAAGAAACTGTCACGACGACGCGATAAGGCTGCATATAACGAAGAAGCCGCCTCATCAGGCGCGAATCGTATGCTTTCCCTAGCGCTTCCTCTTCCAAGTGACCTAACCTTCGCTGATTCGTCTAACGGAAAGCAGCCGTGGATGGCCCTTTCTTCATCCAGGCTAACGTAGCTGTTTGGAAAGAGATTCAACAGAATAGATGAACGGTCTTATCCTGGTCGACAAGCCGGCCGGCTGCACAAGTCACGATGTAGTGAACCGTCTACGGAAATTGATCGGCACAAGGCGCGTAGGGCATTTGGGAACTCTGGATCCAATGGCCACTGGTCTCCTGGGCCTCTTGGCCGGTGCCGCGACGAGGCTCGCCCCCTTCTATGGAAAAGAAGACAAAACGTATCACGCCGCGATCGATTTTGGGTTCACATCGGATACCTACGATGCGGAAGGGGAAGTGGTTCACACCGGAGCGCCTCGACCGTCCGAGAGTGAAATCCGCACGGCGCTTGAGAGTTTTAGAGGACGTTTTTCTCAGATTCCGCCGCCGGTCTCAGCTAAGAAGATCGCGGGTACACCGGCTTACAAACTTGTACGCAAGAAAATGCCGGTCGAATTGGCGCCGGTAGAAGTAGAAATCAAGGAGCTTATTGTTCAAGGCGTCAGTGAAGATAGGCTCGAAATTGAAGTGACTTGCTCGACAGGAACCTATATCCGCAGCTTGGCCCATGATCTCGGCCAGCGTCTCGGCTGCGGTGCTGTCCTTGCTCGCCTTAAACGAATTAGAATCGGTGGTCTTTCGATCAGCCAGGCGCACACGCTCGACGAACTCGGCGAGCTGGCGCGAACCGGAAATATCGCAAAATCGGTGCTGCCCAGCGCGGAACTGCTGACGCAGTTCCCCGCCGAACGCGTCAGTCCAGCCGTCGAAGCGCAGATCCGGCAGGGTAGGCAGTTTCGTACTTCGCCGTTTGTCGTGCCTCCCGGTTCTCCAACTGTCAGAGTTCTGTCACGGTCAGGTGAGTTGATTGCTATCGGGAGGCTGATCATTCCGAACCTGTATCACCCAAGCACCGTCTTAACGCCGGACATGGCCGGTTAGGAGCCCCCTAAGCCTGCTCCTTTTTCAGTTCTCGCCGGCGCTTCGCCCAACCTTCCTTGTTGACCTGGTAAGCGCGCCCGATTGCGAGAGAGCCCTGCTCTACTTTCTTCGTAATTACCGAACCAGCACCGACGTAGGCTTCCTTTCCGATCTCAAGAGGCGCCACAAGTGTAGAGTTACTGCCCACGAACGCGCCGTCGGCTATCTCCGTCCGGCTTTTCACATAGCCGTCATAATTGCAGGTGATCGTGCCGGCGCCTATGTTGACGTTCTCTCCGATCACAGCATCTCCGAGGTAAGCAAGATGCTGCGCTTTCGAGCCGCGCCCGAACTTCGTTTTCTTGAGCTCGACGAAATTACCTATTCGCGCTTCCGCCTCGATGCTGGCGTTCATTCTTAACCTTGCGAACGGTCCCACAGATGCGCTGCCTGCCACGCGCGACTCTTCGGCAACGACGTATGGGTAGATTATCGAGCCTGCGCCCACGTGACAGTCCCGCAACACAGAGCCGGTCCCAATCCGGCAGCCATCGCCCACATGTGTCTTCCCGCGGAGTTGCACGTTCGCTTCAATGACGGTGTCAGCGCCGACCTCGACGCCGACATCGATTGTCACGCTCTCCGGCCGCTCTATCGTCACGCCCGAGAGCATGAGCTGTTCGGTTTTACGAGCGCGCAAGATTCTGTCGGCAACCGACAATTCGACGCGCGTATTAATGCCCAGCAGTTCGCTTTCATCTTCGACCAGCAGTGGCGCAATTGGGTGTCCGTGTCGAGTCAGAATTTCCACCATGTCGGTCAGATAGTATTCCCTTGCTGCATTGTCGGCATTCAGCTCCCCGACATGCCGCCAAAATGCAGCGCCCCAAAACGAATACACTCCGGGATTGATCTCGTGGATCCGTAACTGCTCTTTAGTAGCTGCTTTATGTTCGACTATGGCCTCAATCAGTCCGTTCTCATTTCGTACTATCCGTCCGTAGCCCGTGGGATCAGCCACTTTAGTCGTGATCAGAGTACCGCCGCCGCGGCTACTGCTGGTGCCGGCGACTAGGGCCTCGAGCGTTTCCGCACGCAAAAGCGGCCCGTCACCGTTGAGAATCAGCAGCAAGCCATCTTTTGAGCCGACCTGGTCCGCCGCGCATAGTACGGCGTGTCCGGTCCCTTTCTGGACGCTCTGCTCGGCAAAGCGGATGCCCGGAGCAGTCACGCTAGCGCGGACCTCTTCCGCTTGGTGGCCGATAACCGCCACTATGCTGGCGGCTTCTGCCACGTTCAACGCCGCTCGGATCACGTGGTTCAACAGCGTGTCTCCCCCGGCTTCGTGTAAAACCTTCGCCTTCCCTGATTTCATTCGTGTCCCAAGGCCCGCGGCCAGGATCACGACACTCACATTTGGTTTCATTGAACTCGTTTACGCCGAACCTGCTTGCGCGTCATTCTCAGTGCAAGCTTCTTTGCTTGATGGGCTCTTGATCGGTTGGCCAGATCTACCACGATCCTGGCGAGCCTATCCGAATCGTGACGGATTTTTTGATGGGCAGCGCCCTCTTCTCCAATCAAATCGGCCGTGACGACTTTAACACCCATCTTTGTCAATTGCGTGAAATCGTTGGCGACCGGCTGCACGTTTGCTCTCGCGTACCTTTTCTGTAGGTGCGTTGGTATCGGCTGCGTGTTCACAACTACGCAGTCGATCAGTTTACAGTCCGCATGAGTATGGATTGCTTCCACATGCTGTGACGCAGCGAGATCGATCGTTTCTCCCGGTTGCCACATCAGATTGACGAAATACACTTTCATGGCCGGAGACTTGTAGATAGCTTTCGCCAGATCGCTTACCAGGAGATTGGGTATCACGCTCGTGTAAAGCGAACCTGGGCCAAGAGTGATGATGTCGGCTTGGTGAATGGCTTGCATTGTCTCGGGCAGAGGTTTCGCGTCATCGGGGCGTAGCCTGACTTGCTTTATCGGGTACCGGCTCTTGCTGATTTTGCTCTCGCCTTGAATAATTGAGCCATCGCTCAGAACGGCTTCCAGAACAATGTTTGCCGAAGTTGCTGGAAATATCCGGCCACGGATCGCAAGGATTTCGGAGGATAACTTGACCGCATGTGCAAAATCGCCAGTTATCTGGTGCATAGCCGTTAAGAAAAGATTGCCGAAGCTATGACCTTTTAATCCGCGGCCGCTCTCGAAACGGTAGCGAAAAAGATGGCTTAGAAGGTCCTCGTCCTCTGAAAGCGCAGTCATGCAATTCCGGATGTCGCCCGGCGGCAGAATATCGAAGTCTCGCCGCAATCGCCCGGAACTGCCCCCGTCATCGCTTACGGTCACGACAGCCGTAATCTCGACTTCGGCGCCTACGGGCACCTCGGTTTGCCAGCCCCTTACATACTTCTTTAGTCCCGAAAGTAGCGTGGAAAGGCCGGTGCCGCCACCGATTGACACGACCTGTAACGGAGATTTCCGGCCGGTCTTTTCCTCGAGCGGAACTCGGGTCAGAGTAGGCATTTTCCCCACTCGTTAGCGGCGCTTTTTAGGCTTCTCTTCTTCGTCCTCGTAAACGGGAACCGACTCGAGATCTTCAGCCTCGAAGACCTGTCCGCAATCGAGGCATCGAACATATTCGACGCCATCACGACGGTAGAGAAACTCGGTTCGCTCGTGCTGACAACCCTGCATAGCGAAATAACACCTATTCTAGACTGAGAGGCCTTCCTGTCAAGTGAAATGGCATCGCACCGGCTGGGATTCCGTGCCCAATGAGAATATCGGGCCGACACTTGTACAATTCGAGCGTATTTCCGATCCGGCGTGAACATCCCTGAACCAATCCGGTTTCCGATCGCCGCCACAGAACTAGACGATCGAATAACTTTGCTGAGGAAGGTTCCGGGAGTCTATACACTGACCTCTGCTGGCGCACCCTTGCATCTTAGCTGGTCTACTAACCTGGAGCGTCGCCTGAAACGCCTGCTCCTGTCATCCTACCCCGGAGTGGGTCGCGAGAAGGCGGGTCTCAGCAAACGCATCGACTCAGTCGAATGCTGGCCCACCGGATCGCGCCTTGAACTCACTTTATTGCTCTATCGGCTCGCGAAGAAGCTGTATCCAGACCGGTACTTGAAATACCTCAAACTCCGGATGCCTTGGTTTGTCGGCCTGACCGCTCAGGATTCTTTCCCCCGGCTCGAAGTGACCAACCGGCTATCTGCCAGGCTGAGTGTGGCTTGGGGACCGTTTGCCGCGCGTGTCATGGCTCAGGAGTACGAGCAGAGCGTGCTGGGTTTATTCCAGATCCGCCGCTGTGTAGACGTAATCGAGCCGGACGTGAATCATCCCGGATGCATCTATGGCGAGATGAATCAGTGTCTTCGCCCTTGTCAGTGTGCGGTAACTACGGAAGAATACCGCGCGGAAGCAGACCGAGTTCGTGAATTACTGGCTACCAATGGCCGGGCTACCCTCGCCGTGCTCTCCGGTGCCCGAGAGCGCGCCTGTGAGGAGATGGAGTTCGAGCAGGCTGCGCTGATGCATAAGCGAATTGAAAAAATCAAAGCCGCCGCGGCTGTGCGAGATCCCGCCATTGGGGAGATTCATGAATTCAGCGGAATTGCCTTGACACGGTCGGTTATTACCGATCAGGTCCTTCTCTGGCCCATCTTAAAAGGCTTCTGGCAGGCCTCTTTGCCCTTTTTTATAGACGGTAAAAACTCGCCTTCGGGAGATTCGCTAGACGCCCAGTTGCGCGAATTGCTCACCGGCGGCCTATCGAAGCCCCGCGCCTCCGGCAATCGTACTGAAGAAATCGCCATCTTCTCGCGCTGGTACTATTCTTCCTGGCGAGACGGTGAATGGTTTCCGTTTTCTTCCTTGGCCGACCTGAACTATCGTAAACTGGTCCGTCAACTATCGAAAATGGTCCATCCGGTCTCCGCCGTGCGTAGCTAAGCTCTGCAATAACAAACATATGTCGGCAAATGAAGAAGTAGAAGAACACATACACCACGCTCACGAGCCATTCGACAAAATGGTGGCCGGTAGTATGGCCATCATCGCGGCCGGCCTGGCGATCGTGTCCGTTCTCGGACAGCACTACAACACGGAAATGCTGCTTGACCAGCAGCTTGCTTCGGACCAGTGGGCCTTGTACCAGGGCAAAGATATCCGGCGCTACCAGGCTCTAACGGTGCATGACAGCTTGCAGGCGCTGAAGGGTGAGCCTGCCACGATCAGCAAGTACGCCGATGAGGCCGTGAAGTATAGGAGCCAGGGTGCTGAGACCCAGAATCACGCCAGAGAATACGAGAAGGAGCGAGACAAGCACCAGGCCGTCTCTGGGCGTTTCCATCTCGGCGAAATCTTCCTGGAAGTGGCAATTGTTCTCTCCTCGCTAGCGATCCTGATGAAGCGGCGCCCGTTCTTTATTGCGGCTGTTTTTTCCGCTCTGTCAGGGGCAGTCATCGCGGTGACGGCCTATTGGGCTTAGATCAACAATGAGAACGCGCGCTTATCGGGTGCGGGGACATCAAGGTAAAGAGTCGGAAAAACCAGACCAGGTGCTGTCCCCCACAGATGCTGTTTGAGGATCCGCCGGCCGGAGAGGAAGTTCAAACCAGAAAGTGGCGCCGGGCAGCGGTCTGTTGTTATAGATCCCAATTCTGCCGCCCATGATCTCGACGAGCTGTTTGCATATGGTAAGCCCGAGCCCGGTTCCGCCAAAATGCCGGCGCGTGGTCCCGTCCGCCTGAAAGAATGCTTCGAATATCCTTTCTTTCACCGACTCCTCTACGCCAATGCCGGAATCAATGACATCGCAATTGATCACGCTCCCGCTTTCGTCAGGTCGCAGCCTGACATTCACCTGGCCTGTCGGAGTAAACTTGACAGCATTCGCGATCAGATTGGTAAGAATTTGACGAAACCGGACGCTATCGCCGTAGATGTACCTGGGCAGCCTTGAATCGATCTCGTAGGCCAGTGCTAGACCTTTGGAGGTTGCCCGAACTCGGAGCAACTTGACAACGCTCTTTAAACTTTCGCGCACGTCGAAGGGCTCGTCGGATAAAGACAACTTGCGGGCTTCGATTTGAGACAAATCCAGAAGATCGTTGATGATGGTGAGCAGATCATTAGCGCACTGTGTGACCGCTTCCGCGTATTCGTGCTGGTCCGGCGTTAAATCTGTTGTTTTGAGCAGATTGATCATCCCCATGATGCCGTTCATGGGTGTGCGCAATTCATGTGACGTATTAGCGAGAAACTGTTCCTTCACTTGCGTTGCTTCCCGGGCAAGGCGAAGCGCCGTGCTCAGTTCCTCGTTTTTTTCCTGCAGCTCACGTGATGACTCTAGAAGCCGCTGCTGAGCCTGTTTTCGTTCTGTAATGTCACGTCCGATTCCCTGAATTGCCACCGGATGTCCGCGCCGGTAAATCATGCGCGTGCTGACCTCCAGAAAACGAAGCTTGCCATTTTTTGAGATGACCGGCAGTTCGTAATGTTGGGGAGCGCTTCCGCCCAAATGCGCTCGCACGATATCCAACACCATGTCGCGAGCTTCGGGCGCTATCAGCTGATCTACGTTCTTTCCCAGCACTTCGGTCCGCGAATAACCCGTCAGTTGTTCCGCCGCTCGATTTACTTCCAGAATTTTGCCCTGAATGTCGTGCAGAAAGATAACGTCGTTAGCGTTTTCGAATAGCTCTCGAAACCTTTCCTCGCTCGCGCGTAACGCTTCTTCCGTTGCGCTGCGGGCCGTCTGGTCCTCGATCATCGTGATACGAGCGTTCGTTCCCTGGGCCTCGAATGCCAGAGATACCAGACTGACTACGAGCTCCCGTCCACCAGCCCCTCTGTGAACCACTCGGCCAATCGAGTTGAACGGCTTCCTGAGCTCGTCGGCCATGCGGTCCGTGCTACACACTGACGGTTCCGCGAAAAGATCCAACATGGTCAGTCCCCGCATTTCCTTGAGACTGTGGCCGTAAAGTGCCAAAGCGCTCTCGTTCGCGTTCAGGATTGTAAGTTCTTTTGCCGAATAGATGACCGTAGGTATCGGATTGTCGTAGAAAACACGTTCGTGAACTGCCAGACGATCTTTCAGTGTCTGCAGCGCCTTTTGAAGCTCAACTATTTGCTCCTGTAACTCGTCTACCGTGGTCCGGGAGGAGGGGTGCAGACTGTCTGCAATTGACACGACTCTTTAATGTATCAGTGATTTAAGCTGGCGAAAAAGACCTAAAGCGACAAGATTTTACTCTAGAACAGAAGAATCGCCCTGGCAGCATTTCCCCGAAAAATCGCGTACTTTTTAACGCGTTTGGTTTATCTTATATAAGGCAGGTCTATATGAGGTTTCTTGACCGGGAACTTGGCGATCGTACCAACCGAAGTCACTGTCCTCGCGCTGAGGTCTACCGTTTGGCCGATGGACAGATCGTTTACATGGAGCGCGATATCAATGTAGCGGGTTGGGCCCGTATTACTCGGCTAGCTAAATCAGCCAGCTCAACTGCGGTTGCTCCCGGATCATGGTGCCGTTGGACGTATGCTTCGGCCGCAGATGCCGCTTCTGCCCTCGCGGAATGGGACCCGGAAAATGCACCGGCTCCGGCGGGGTGGTTGCTGTGCGGACAAGCCAAACAGATCACCTAAGATCGGCCTCACAGAATTCAGCTTTGTTGCAGAGATAAAATAGCGGTAACGTTCCTTTCAACCAGGAGTACCGCATGAAGTTGCCTCCCCGTTCGAGCCTTCGCCGATTCATTCCGATCCTTGTAAGTTGTTGCTTTGCGACGGTAGTCGTTGTTGCGCTTGGCGCTCGCCAGTCCGGCACTGCCGAACCAGGGGGCAAAATCGATATCGGCAATGCCGAACAGGGCAATCTGTACGCCGTCACCGTAGCGATCAAAGACCCGGCCCGCTTTGTAAGCAAGAAGTCAATTCAGGTTTCGATCGCCGATTCGCGCGGCCAGATTTCAGAAAAGCGGCTTCACGCTCAAGATCTGGACTTCTACCTGACGATCCGTCCACGGACCAACGGGCCGATCTCGGCTATCCTCCGCGCCCCCGCTGGTGAAGATCTTCCGGCCATCACTGCTGTCATGGTTCCGGTCCCCGGGAAAAGCTCGGAGGCCGCTGTAATCGCAGCACTCCCGAACGACACTTGGCAAACGGCTCAGCCCTTTGAATTCGGTCAGACCATCTTCGCCAGTGCGGACGAACGCCCTTACGCTCCTGCCCCGGATGAAGATCGCTACGGCGCGCTCGTGAAGGGTTTCCAGTGGTTCAAATTCACCTTCCACGGCGACAAACCCAAACTGGCCTACTTTGTTGTCGACATCACTGACCGCCAAGTTCCCCTCGATGTCGATCTTTTTACGCTTGGCAAGGATAGTAGCGGCCGGGACGATGTGAAGCCATACAGCCAAGGCACTTCGATTTATCAGATAGAGGCGACGCAGAATTATCCCGGCCTTTACAAATTCCGTACCCGTATTCTGCAGCCCGGCCAGACCTACTACGTACGTGTCCAGGCCAATCATCCCTCATACCAGCTGCACACCTACTCTTATCCCGTACCGCCCTACGGCAATAATCCTCAGCAAGCTGTCCGTACGGGCATGGATTTTCTCATCGACATGGGCGATAGCTGGCTTTCCAATACTCCCCGCCGCGGGGCCATCGCTCTGCGTACCACCATGAATCACGGCGATACAAAGCAGTGCATCGCCTGTCATCCTTCGCAGTTCACAACCCGCGGTTATCTGACTGCGATATCGCATGGCTACGCGCCTACACAACGAACTGCGCTGGAGTTCATCGCGGATCGTCTTTACAACAATGAGCGCCCGTTGTATGGTGAGCCTGGCGCGGATTGGGTTCGTGTCATCTATTCCGCTCGCACGGTAGCCAGCCGTCTGCCACTGATCGAGAATCTGTTTGAAAAGAACGTCACGCATGACGCGCCTCGTGTGAAGTCGTTCGAAGTTCCTTATGCCAAGTTTCTTCAGATTCATTACAAAGACCGGGTAGAAATGCCGGGCGACGAGACTGATGGCTGCGAACCGGATGTGAGTGCTTTCGAGATCGCCTCTCAGAGCTGGGACTTCTTCAACATCCTTCATCAACAGACTGGCGATAAACAGTGGTTGGACGAGCGCGATATGGTGGAGCGTCTCGCAGTCGCCTATAAACCCCGCAACATAATCGACCTCAACTGGAAGATCCACTTCCTTGCCACGGTCAACCGCGAAAAATATGCTTCACAGCTAAACGAATTAATCGACCAGCTCTATAGCTACGAGCAGCCGAGCGGGATGTGGCCCTACCAGTTCGATAAAACAGGTAAGCCGGCCGATTTTATCTCTTATCACGCCATCCTTGCGCTTGCTCTAGCCGGAAGGCGGCCGGAAACCGATCCGAACCTCGCCCGCGCGGTTCAAGCAATGCTGAAAGCTCAGCGGCCCGAAGGCAGTTGGGAAGGTGACCCCGTTTATCAGGGCTTCAATACACCATTCCGCGCCACCCAGTTTGCGGTCATGGCGCTGTCCACGCTCTATCCTGGCCCCGATAAAAAACCATCCGCCGAAAAAGGCTGGAACGACGCTTATCCCGCTCCGCCTCAAAAGCTCGCCAGTGACGATCTGCCGCTTCTGCTCAGCCAGTTGGATCAATTTTGGGATCCCGCAAGTGCGGGCCAACTCGAGCAGATTCGCTATGTCTTGGCTCATAATGATCAACCGCTCGCGCGCGAAGCCGCCGCCCGTGCCTTAGGCCATATGGGCGATCCCGGATCTGTCCAGGTTTTGATGAAGGCTCTCGGCGACCAGAACAAAATGGTCCAACGCACCAGTGCCTGGGCGCTTCGCATGATTCTCGAGCGTCACCCTGACGTGGCAGCCCAGGACTGTAGCCAACTTTCTGCCGCGCTCACATCCAATGATGCTCGCGTACGCTGGGGAGCCAGCCAGCTTTTTAATCAGCACTTCAAGTACATTGCCGGAGATGAGCAGCTTCGCACTGCGCTCATCAAAGATCTCGACGACTCTGCGCCAGCGATTCGCTTGAACGCCGCCCGGGGGCTGTGGCAGTGGTCTTACTGGAGCGCGGATGATCGTGACGCGCGGAACGGTATCCTGCAGGCACTCGCCACACGCTTGAATACCGAATCCGACCCGACCGTCAGGCGCGCCGTTCACGAAAGCATCTACGACGTACTCGATGAAAACACTGGTTATCTGGAAGCCTGGGTCCGCTCAGCTTCCACCGAACAAGACCAGAACCGCATTCGCGAAGGTTACGAAACCGTGGTGCACGATCAAGCCCAGGTGCTCGCGAAGGTCTTGCGTTCCGCCACGCCTCTCGGTCGCGAGGGCATTCTCGAGTCTCTGTGGGATTTCCATATTCGTCATTACTCGTTGCCCCAGTTGAAGGCAGGGCAGGTATCAGTCGCCTTACCTGCCGTGTTCACGAAATACGTCTCAGGGGTTCCGGAATTGCATGTGCCCGGTTACGACTATCCGCCATATCGCGACACCGCGGATTTCCACTACGACGTCCATAACGGCTTCTATCAAACGCGTGTCGGCAATGACAGCGACCTGATCCATTTCTTTCCAAGCTCTGGACCGGAGTTGGAAGAGGCTCTGATTGCCTGCCTCCAAAATGCCGATCCGACAATGAAGATCGAGGTGCTCAAAGCTGGCAGCACTCTTAAGCGGCGCCGGCGACGAGCAGTTTGCGAAGGCGGCGCTGAACCTGGCTCTTGATCCCGATAAAGACGTTCGCGAAGCCGTCAGCTACGTTTATGAAAACAGCCAGCGTGGTGTCCTCAACCTCAACGCGCCCGGGCACTCCGGATGAGGGACTCGTGCATATCGTAGATCGGATCCTGTCGAGCTCTGATCAAAGCGCTCAGAACATCGTTTTGCCTTTGCTCGCTGCTCTTCCTTCCTCCTCGCCATGGACTCGCCAGCCCGAAGTGATCGCGTCTCTTCACACCTTACTCGAGACGCAGCCTCGCGTTAAAAACTACGCGCAGGTGCTCACTGCGGCCGCCTCTTTCCCCAGTCTCATGAACGAGCCGGCCATCAATCAACAGGTACGGCAAGCAATTAACGACAAGGATCGCGATGTCCAGCGCGCCGCTCTCCAGATTGCTCTGGAACGCTTGAATGATCCGGCAGAACGAGCTGAAGCACAGCAGGTCTTCGCTCACTTGGGCAGCTCTCAGCGCAGCGTGTTCATCGAGGAAGTCAATGATCCGAAGTTTCTCCTGAATCATCTCGGCGTCGCCGGCGGGGCTCTATCGCAAGACCAGACCTACTTCCTCGGCAAGAAAGCCGTCGATGCGCGACCCAATCTCCTCTCCGAGCCGGTCGTCTTCAAGACCGTCCTCGCGAGTCTCAGCGATCCCGAGGCGAATGTTCGTGCGGCCGCCTTGGATCTACTGCGCAAGTCGAAAGGGATTGAGCAGCAACCCGACTTCCGCGCCGCCCTTGAGCATATGAAGAGCGATCCCAACCCCCGCCTCAAGATGATCGCCAGCAATGTCCTCTCCGGAAAGAAGCTGAGCGAGGCCCTTGCCGATGTCCAGCCCGGTTCCGTTCTCGATTTCAACTACTTCGTCGAGAAAGTCGAACCCATACTCGCGACCCCCGGACCCGATGGGAAGGCTTGTGTGATGTGTCATGCCACCCACGTCATCTTCCGCCTTCACCCGCCGAATGCCGAGGGACAGTTTTCACCGCAGGACAGCGAGGATAATTACAAATACGCCATGCGTGTGGTCGATATCAACAATCCTTCCCACAGCCTGATGCTCATCAAGCCGACTCGTCCGACCGATTCCGCTGGAAACGTAGCCGACTATCTTGCGACACACAACGGCGGGCAGCGCTGGCCAGGTAACGAATCGAGCTGGCAATACAAGACCATCCTGCAATGGGTAAGAGGAGCCGGTATGCAAACTGCCAGCCGCGGACCTGTTGAGCCGCTTTCCAAGTAGCTTGAGAGAGGACGGCGTTTGTTGCCGTCCCTCCGCGCTACGGTGCGAGAGCATTGATCAGGCCAGTGCCGTTCGGACTGCCCCAACCAGTTACCAGATCAAATCCCTTCTCTGTCGAATATGCGCCATTGTTCCCGCTGGTGATGTCGTGGAAATCGGCCGAATAGCCCGATCCCAGCCCAATCGAGTAGATTACCGGGTTGATAAAGCCCAGAGTTCCTCTGCCGTTCGCGACCGATTGCTGATTGACCAAGGCCAGATACCCTGCCCACCGGGGCGCCGCGAAGCTTGTTCCACCCCACCCGCCAGCGCACTTTCCGTCGTAACAGATGTAGTTGTCCGTGTTCGCCTCGGCTGCAACATCGGGAGAGTTCCGATATGTACGCGAGCCTTTGTTGGCGCTTGTAATGACTCCACTCGTCTTTTGCCAGCTGGGAATCGCGATACCGTTTGGAGAGATACCGCCGCCGCTCTCGCTCCAGGCGGTTTCGGATTTCCATGACCCGCCAGCGCCGTTCGTAGTCAAATCGGTACCGCCTACAGACGTTACATACGCATCATCCGCAGGGTAAACGTACTTGGAGTTGCTCTTATAGGCGCCGCTGTCGCCGGCCGCCACGAATAGATTCTGGCCCTGAGCTGCGAATTCCTTAAAGATCGGATCATCACTGGTCGGGTCGGCAGGACTCCAGCCCCATGAGCAACTCAAGGATTTAGAAATGTTGTCGGTGGCCATTCTATTGAACATGCTCACATCGCTGTTGTCCGACACGTAAACGCGCAGTTGGCTCATGCCCGGCGCCATCGAGATCGCCACCTCAATGTCCAACACTTGTTCAGTATCGTCACAACTGCCGCTGCAGCTCAAGGAAGATCCGTCCGTTGATACACCATTTACAGGGACCTTGAGAGATTGCCCCACTTTGCTGAAGTATGCTGTCACGTCAGCCTTGTTGTATCCCGCGAATTCAAGCAGCCCGACTGACTGCCCCGAACCCGTGAGAGAAGTTCCGCCGTAATAGGCTTTCCTCATGTCGCTACCAAGAAAGTATCCACCGGGCCCGGACCCCGTTGTGTTGCCTCTCGCTTCCAAGTCTCTTTTCAAACTGACAGGATGGGGTATTGAGAAATTGTCCAAGCCCGAGATATGCCACAGCGGTACCGCCAGATCAGGCGCGGGCTCGCGGTCCGGCGAGTAGAAGGTACGATTTTCAGTCGGATGCTGATAGGAGGCCATGGTCACCTGGAAGGCTCTCTCAATATCTGCCACCGATCCCATCACATTCAAGACCATGCGATTCGGAAAGGTGCCGGTCACTATCAGCCCGTTCCGTCGCGCGAAGCGAATCACCTCGGCATAGTCCTCCTCAGTCGGACCAAACCGCTCTGTGAACTCCTGGACACTGAGAAACTGATGATAGAGGACGCTTTGTGGATCATAGAGCCCTCGGAGCAAGTCGTCCAGCTCCGACTCGTTGCGTAACGGAAGAGCGATGTTGAGCCGCAAGAAGCGGTTCGCGGGCAGCCTCCCCACCATTGGCGCTCCGCCGCTTACGACTTCATGACGAACGTGACGAGTCGGGATGAACTGCGCATGTGCCTCTACCCCCAATACTGAAAGAAGCAAGGCCGAGCTCAGCACTAAACGAAGTGCTCGCGGAAGCATCACGCCACGACCATTTTTTACAAATGTCATTCGGTTATCCTCGAGTTTTCCAAAAATGCAGAATAGATAAGATGATACAAAATTGCTTTCACCGGCGGGGAAATAATTCAGGATCTCGGTTGAAACGCTCGACCGCGAGGCGATATTCTAGCTAGGTTCCTAAATTTCCATAGGAGGACGGTGCATGTCCTCGATAGATGTCCCTTTACGGGGAAGTCAGTTCGGACACACGTCACGCCGAGATCTCTGGTGGGTTCAACCCCTACTCACCTGCCTTGGGCTTTCGGTTTTTATCGTTTATGCTACTTGGGCAGCATTTCAGGGCAACCACTATCGCTCTGGCCCTTATCTTTCACCCTTCTATTCCCCGGAGATTTTCGGCGATCTGACACACGCGTGGTTTGGTGCGTGGCCCCGATGGTGGCCTCATCTGGTCCCGGCTTCCGCTGCGTTGTTAATTCTTTGGGCGCCCGGCGGATTCCGTTTGACGTGCTATTACTACCGTGGCGCCTACTACAAAGCTTTCTGGGCTGATCCGCCCTCTTGCACCGTTGGCGAGTTGCGAAAGAGTTATCGAGGGGAACGTTCTTTCCCCTTAGTTTTGCAGAATGTTCATCGATATTTTCTCTACGTGGCGCTGGTTTTTCTCGTCATACTCGCGCTCGATGTCTGGCGCGCGCTGTGGTTTGTCAATCCAGATACCGGCCGCACGCAGTTAGGAATCGGTGTAGGCACAATCGTTCTGGCCATTAACGTGATTCTCCTGAGCGGTTATACTTTCGGGTGTCATTCGCTGCGTCACTTAGTGGGCGGCCGGCTGGACGAAGTCTCAAGATCACCACTCCGGAACAAGACATATAGCTGCGCGGGCTGTCTGAACCGCCGTCACATGCTCTTTGCCTGGATGAGCCTATTTTCGGTTATGTTCGCGGACCTATATGTTCGCCTCTGTTCCATGGGCATTTGGACCGACTGGAGAATTCTTTAATGACTGATTACCAGACGCACGAATATGATGTGCTGGTAATTGGAGCTGGTGGGGCGGGATTGAGGGCGGCAATAGAGGCGTCGCAGGCTGGCGTTCGCGTTGGTGTTGTCACGAAGAGCCTGCTTGGGAAGGCTCACACAGTAATGGCGGAAGGTGGCATCGCGGCAGCCATGGCCAATGTCGATGAGCGTGACAATTGGCAAGTTCACTTCGCCGATACTCTGCGTGGCGGCCAATACGTCAACAGCTGGCGCATGGCGGAATTGCATGCCAAAGAGGCGCCGGACCGAGTGAGAGAACTGGAAGCCTGGGGCGCTTTGTTCGATCGCACCAAAGACGGGCGCATTCTGCAGCGCAATTTCGGCGGCCATCGTTATCCGCGTTTGGCTCACGTCGGCGATCGAACAGGCCTCGAAATGATCCGCACTTTGCAAGATCACGGTATCCATCTGGGCATGGAAGTTCATATGGAATGCACCGTTCTGAGGCTGCTCACCGATGGCGGCTGCATTGCGGGTGCATTCGGTTATGAGCGTGAGCGCGGCCGTTTCCTTCTCTTTCGCGCCAAGGCGGTTGTCCTGGCTACCGGCGGAATCGGTCGAAGCTATAAAATCACCAGTAATAGTTGGGAATATACCGGTGACGGGCATGCGCTCGCTTTCAATGCACATGCGTCGCTCACGGACATGGAGTTCGTTCAGTTTCATCCCACGGGGATGATTTGGCCGCCCAGCGTCCGGGGTATTCTCGTCACCGAGGGCGTGCGTGGCGAAGGGGGCGTCCTGAAGAATAAGGAAGGCCGGCGATTCATGTTCGACGATATCCCGGAAAACTATCGAACACAGACCGCCGATAGCGAGGATGAAGGCTGGCGCTACACGCAAGGAGACCGGGACGCCCGGCGCCCGCCGGAATTGCTCACGCGCGATCACGTTGCACGCTGCATCATGCGCGAAGTTCGTGAAGGGCGCGGCAGTCCGCATGGCGGTGTCTTTCTGGACATAGCCTGGATAAAGAACCGCATTCCTAATGCTGGCGAACACATCAAACGCAAGCTGCCCAGCATGTATCACCAGTTCAAGCGATTGGCGAACATCGATATCACGCAGGAGGCGATGGAGGTTGGGCCGACAACGCACTATACGATGGGCGGCGTTCGTGTGGATCCTGATTCACAAATGTCCGACGTGCCCGGTCTATTTGCCGCGGGCGAGTGTGCGGCAGGTCTTCACGGAGCCAATCGATTGGGTGGCAACTCTCTCTCAGACCTGCTCGTTTTCGGCAAACGCGCCGGTGAGCACGCCTCGAAATTCGCCAAAGAAATCCATGGCATGCCGGGCGTGAATTCCGAACAAGTGGAAACCGCGGCGCAGCAGGCCTTGGAACCCTTCGAACGTGAGGGCGAAAGTCCTTATCATGTGCAGCAGTCCCTACAGGAAATGATGCAAGATCTCGTCGGGATCGTCCGTCGCGAAGAAGAGATGCAACATGCTCTCACCGAGTTGGACCGGTTGAAACACCGCGCGGATAAGGTGGCAGTAGTGGGAAACCGGGAATATAACGTTGGCTGGCACACCGCGTTGGATCTACCAAACCTGCTGACCGTGTCGCAAATGGTTACGCGCGCCGCACTCGTGCGGAAGGAGAGTCGTGGCGCGCACTTCCGCGACGATTTTCCTTCGAAGAACCCCGAGGAGGGCCGAACTTCTGTAGTGGTTCGCTTGAACAGTTCCGGGGAAACAGAGGTGCTGAGAGAGGCACTACCGGATATGCCCGCCGAGCTGAAAAAAATCGTTGAACAAATGGGATGAAGGAGAGCATGGATACCGCAACTTTTCGCATCTGGCGAGGGGCTAACGGAGAGGGATCATTTCGCGACTATGTGACCGAAATCTCAGCCGGAATGGTGGTCCTGGATGCTGTTCACCGCATTCAGGCTGATCAGGCTAATGATCTCGCGGTTCGCTGGAACTGCAAGGCAGGTAAGTGCGGATCATGTTCAGCGGAAATCAACGGCAATCCGAAGCTGATGTGCATGACGCGCCTTGATTCTCTGCCTGTTGACCGGCCGGTCACCCTCGAGCCCATGAAAACGTTCCCATCTGTTAAAGATTTGGTGACGGACGTGTCCTGGAACTTCCGCGTCAAAAAGGAAATCCGCAAATTTAGCCCGCGGCCGCCGGATGATCAGTCTGGAGCCTGGCGCATGACCCAGGGAGATGTGGATCGGGTGCAGGAATTTCGAAAATGCATAGAGTGCTTTCTGTGCCAGGACGTGTGTCATGTGCTTCGCGAACACAATCTGCAGAACCAATTTATTGGGCCGAGGTTTCTCACCTACGTGGCGGCGCTCGAGATGCATCCGCTGGACGATAACAGGCGAACGCAGGATTTGCGGAGAGAACATGGCATCGGATTTTGCAACATCACAAAATGTTGTACGAAGGTCTGTCCCGAGGAGATCTCTATCACAGATAATGCGATCATCCCGCTCAAGGAGCGGGTCGTCGACGATTACTTCGACCCACTAAGAAGGCTGTTCAAAATTTTCATCAAGTGAACGTGAAAGGAGGCCAACGTGCAATTTGAGTTGAAGCCACTGTCGCCGCAGGCTATTCCCGAGGCATTGGAGAAAGCGCATCGCTATCGCCTTTTGAACGAGCCGTCCCAGGCGGAGAGCATCTGTCTCGACATTCTGCACATAGAACCCGACAACCAGGCCGCGTTGATCACTCTGCTGCTCGCCATCACTGACCAATTCGATTCCGACAGAAGGCCGGCGCGAGCCCGGGAGGTCCTCGAGAAATTGACGGGTGAATACGAGCGGGCTTACTACGCCGGCATCATACTGGAACGGTCGGCTCGGGTCAGTATGGGCTTGGCGCTGCCTGGCGCCATGTTCAAAGCCTATGACCAGTTTGTCGATGCCATGCTGTGGTACGAAAAGGCCGAGGCGGTCCGTCCAATCGGCAACGACGATTCCATCTTGCGTTGGAATACCTGTGCTCGGACACTGATGCGGCACCGCGAGCTGCAGCCAGAGAGAGTTGAGAGGTTAGAGCCCGTCTTAGACGATTGAAGTTCGGTAGAAAGCTTGGGCATTGCGGCTATTCCTGTTCTCATTCATGCCGCAACGCAATAAGAGGGTCCACGCGCGCTGCCCGCCGCGCGGGAATATAGCATGCGGCGGCTGCCACTGCGGCCAGGATACCGCTCACTAGCAGGAGCGTCCAGGGATCACGTGGACTGACGCCAAACAGAAGGCCTGATAGCACACGCGTAAGTCCCAGTGCCCCGAGGAGCCCAATCGTAAGGCCAACCGCTGTAAGAGCCATTCCATCCTTCAACACCAGGCCGAGCTGAGCCCAAAAGCTGGCGCCCAAAGCTGCCCGAACCCCGATTTCATGAGTACGCTGCGTCACCGAATAAGAGATCACGCCGTAAACTCCGATAGCAGCAAGCAGCAGTGCGAGGCCGGCAAAAGTGCCCAGCAATATAGTTCGCGATCGATTCTGACCCAGTGAATCCGCCTTGATCTGTTCCAGCATTTTGATCTCATCGATGGCTTGAGCTTTATTGATTTGCCAGATTGCCCCCTCGATCGACTTCACCAGGTGGTTGGGATCTAGGGCACTCCGCACCACGAGTGCCGTCCGTGTGGTTGGGCTTTGCTTGTACGACACATACAAACCTGCGCTCGAATCGTCGAGGCTGAATGGCTTTTCGTCCGCGACAACCCCCACCACTTCCCATGGGATCTCCGGCCCAAGGGCGGGCTGGCCCGGAATGATTTGTTGAATCAGGATCAGCTTGCCAAGTGGGTTCTCGCTTTCGAAGTATCGCTTCGCCATCGTTTCATTGATGACTGCGACGGGCGCGGCTCCCGATGCGTCGGTTTCGGCCAGCCATCGGCCTCTCACCAGCCGCATTCCCAAAGCCGCCAGATACGACGGACTTACCGGTTTGAAACCGCACGAGGGTCGGTTGGCCATGTCTACGAATGGCCGACCCTTGATGAGGAAAGGCATGCCGTCCGACCATCCCTGGAGCGGAAGAGCAGCAGTTGTAGCAACAGTGCGCACCCCCGGTACCGCCCCAACTTTGTCCAGCACTCGTTCGAGGTAGCTGATGATGCGAGGTCCATTCGGATACTGTTCAGCTGTCATAGGAAGCTGCATTGTGATTACGTTCGTTGTGTTGAAGCCGGGATCGACCTGCTGAAGCTGATAGAAGCTACGGATCAGGAGCGCGGCTGCTGAAAGTAAAACAAAGGCCATCGCAATCTCGGCCGTCACGAGAACGTTCCGAACATAGGTTCGGCCAACGCCCGATGTTGCCGCCCGGCCGCCTTCTTTTAGCGAGCCGGCCAGATCGGTGCGGGCGCTATAAAGAGCTGGAGCGAGGCCAAACAGAATTCCAGTTACGCCAACAAGAACGGCTGAGAAAAGCAGCACCCGCCCGTCGAGTTGAACGTCGGCTTCGGCGGGCAGAAGTGTGGTTGGTATCCATGCTTTGAGACCTAGCATCAGTCCCCAACCCATCGCCACGCCAACGGCTCCTCCCAAAGCCGCCAGTAAAACGCTTTCGCTGAGGAACTGACGGACCAGTCGCCCGCGACCTGCCCCGAGAGCGGAACGGATCGCCACTTCTCGCTCGCGCCGTGCGCCGCGTACGAGCAGCAAATTGGCAAGATTAACGCACCCAATCAGCAGCACGGCGCCCACTGCGGCGAGTAATACCAAAAGAGATCTGCGAAGACTGTTATCAACCAGCCGGTCCTGGTAACGGTCTACAGTTGCGCTCCAACCCTTGTTAGACTGCGGATAGTCGTGCTCGATGCGTGCGGCAATCGCCTTCATCTGCTCGCGCGCATGCTCCAGGCTTACGCCGGTCTTCAGCCGGGCCCAAGAGATCATCCAGTGATAGTCGCGTGTCATCTCCGCGGGCTTGAATGCGAGTGGTGTCCACAAATCCTGCCATTCCCGATCGAATGTTCCAGGAGGCATGACTCCGATCACTGTGTAGGCCGCGCCATTAAGCTGAATATTGCGGCCTATAATGCCGCGATCCGCTCCAAACCGGCTTTGCCAGATTCGATTACTGAGAACCACCTCATATTGCTTGCCCGGGTGATCTTCGTCACGTGCGAATGCCCTTCCCAACATTGGTTTCGCGCGAAAGACGTCGAAAAACGGCGCCGACACTCGCCCGTCTCGCAGCTCCACAGGTACGTCACCGCCGGTTAGCGTGACCGAATCCCAAGTCTGCGCGGCCATAGCGGCGAAAGCTGTATTTTGGTTCTTCCAGTCGAGAAAGTTCAAGGTCGAAATCCCGTTCCGTTCGCCTCCAGGCGGCTTTTCCCACACATTGAGAATGCGCTCGGCATCTGGAAAAGGAAGCGGTCTCAGGAGCACGGCGTCCACGAAGCTAAAGATGGCCGTAGTCGCGCCGATCCCGAGCGCCAGCATCAGAATAGCTGCCGCCGCGAAACCGGGGCTGACGCGAATCATTCGAAAACCGAACCGAACGTCTCTGATCAGCTGCTCCATTCCTAGACCTCGGCATCGTTAGACGCCGTGCCTAAACGACGGTTAGCTATCCGCATGAGATGTGCACCATGTTGCTTTATACTGTCGTTTCTTTCTTTGGTTACTTTCTTTACCTCAAACTCCGCCTTCGCCCATCGGCAGCCAGGTTTCGAACCTTCGTGAGACTTTCATGAGTAGTGTTTGAGAATCAATATGTGAACCGAAGAGATTTCAATCGCCTGGGCGTTGCCTCGATTTTGGGCGTTCCAGCAGTCGCGGCTGTGTCTGGGGAATTTGACTATGCTTGGAATCTCGGAATCATCACTGACCAGGTCGACCTGGACCTGAGTCGCGTGCTGAGGAGTTTCTATCCGAAATATCAGTTGCTCTGGGCCGAAATCCGGAACCTGGAACTCGAAGGTAAGCAGAGATATGTGTACGACACGGCGACTCCCGATCAGCTGAAGCACGTCAGGCAGCAGCTGGATGACGCCGGCGTTAGGCTTTCGGTTCTCGACACCGCTATTTTCAAAATCGCCCTGCCTGGTACGACTCCAGTTGGCGAGCGCCCCGCATACATCGGGCCGGAACAGAGTGGATCTGACCGGCAAATCGACGATCTGAAACGAGCGGCCGATGCCGCGCACTCGCTCGGGACGAACAGAATTCGGATCTTTACCTTCCGGCGTGTAGCGGACCCTTCAGCGATCTTTGAGCGCGTCGTGGAACAACTCCATGGCGCGCTTGAGATAGCGACACGGCAGGATATCATCCTGCTGATCGAGAACGAGTACGACTGCAATATCGGAACAGGCGCCGAAATCGTCCGTCTCTTTAAAGCCATTTCGGACAGGAGATTAATGCATAACTGGGATCCCTGCAACGTGTACGAGATGGGCGAACAGCCATTCCCCACGATCTGGGATCAACTCGACCACAGCCGCATCAGTCACATTCATCTGAAAGATGCGAAGGGCAAAGAATGGAAACCGATCGGGGCCGGAGAACTAGATTTCGCCGGACAGTTCCAGGCCTTGAAGCGCATACAATTTTCAGGAACTCTATCCGTCGAGACACGTTATCGGGATCCCCTGCGGGATTCATACGCGTCGAGTGTGGAGTCGATGAATGGCCTGGTTAGTATCTTAAAAAGGATCTGACACGTCTAAAGTTCTTCAAAACTCGTCGTATGCAATGTGGCTTGGCGGAACGTCGAAATCGCTTAGCATGTTGTTACAAGCCTTAATCATCATTGGCGGCCCGCAGAGATAATATTCGATCGCCCTGGGGTCTGGATGGCTTTTTAAGTACTCATCCCGTACGACCTGGTGAATGAATCCTGTTGGACCGGTCCACTCGTCTTCCGGTGACGGAGAAGAAAGCGCCATTCCAAAACGAAAGTTTGCGTGCTTTTTTGCAAGTTCCGAGAAGTAGTCGTCGTAATAAATCTCTTGACGGGAACGCGCGCCATACCAGAAAGTGATCCGTCGGCGCGTTCTTTCCGTCTCTAATAAGTGCGAAAGATGTGCTCGCAGCGGAGCCATACCCGCGCCCCCGCCGATGTAAACCATCTCGCGCTGTGTCGGCTTGATATGAAAATCGCCGAATGGCCCAATGGCTGACACAATGTCCCCTGGCTTCAAGTTAAAGACGTAAGCAGAACCAGCTCCAGGCGCACAGTTCTGGCCGGGCGGAGGAGTTGCAATGCGTACGTTGAAGCGCAATGAGCGCTCCAATTTCTGGTTACTGGCAAGCGAGTAGTTATTACGACGTCCGGCTTGCGAATTACATGACACTAAATCGAAAATGTGCTGAGTTTCCCAAACGGTGCGGTACGGCTCTGGAATATCGAAATCGCGAAAGCGAATGCTGTCAAACTGTGGAATCTCGATCTGAAGGTAATCGCCCGGAGTGAACTCGACCCCGGCCTTTGGGTTTACCGGCTCCAGCGTGACTTCCTTGATGAACGTAGCTACGCTCCGGTTGCCGATCACTCGCAGTTGAATAGCTTTCTGCTCACGTGCCCCGGCTCCGCGCGCCAGCGAGATATTGATATACAGCCGCTGGTGCCGTTCTTGTACCGGATAAGTAGCGATACCGCGGCAAACGGGAGCCCGCGCCGGTGAGCCATCCTTCAGGAAGAATCGCCCGTTGTGTTTCGGGCATTCAATGATGTCTCCTTTCACCAGTCCATTGGCCAGATGCGTATTGCCGTGGGTGCAAATTCCGTCCATTGCGAAAAGTGCCCCTTCTTCGTCGCGCACCAGAGCATATGTTTTTCTGCAATGATCGAACCGAAGCACGTCCGACCGGCTTAAGCTGGTTGCGGTGCAAACTTCCACCCAGCCTTGCGCATCCGGTTGCGAATCGGAGCTGTTGATGAACTCGGGGGTATCGGACTTCCGTTCGGGCAGCTTCCGTTTTACGTGATAGGCAGGATCTCTCACCTGTCGCCACACTGCCGGAACGATCTCGCGCCATGCAGCAAGCAGGCTGGAATACGGTCTCGGCATGTCACTCTTCACAGCTTCGTGCAGAGCTGGAAGCGCATGATACGGCACCAAGGGAAACATGTGGTGCTCCACGTGGTAGTTCATGTTCCAGTACAAGAAACGGTGCAGCGGATTCATGTAGACAGTGCGGCAATTCAGGCGGTGGTCGAGAACATTCTCCGCCAATCCTGCATGTTGCGTCAGGCCGTATACTACCATTAGCCACTTGCCAAACAGATCTGTGAAGCCGACTAGCAGTAGCGGCAAGATGCTTCTGCTGTAGATCGCAAATGCAATTACAATTGCATAAACACCCACGTACACGCGAGCTCGCCGGTATACCTTCGGAAACTCGCTTTCGGGGATGAATGTCTTTTCGTCGTCGCTCATACGCCCAAACGAATGCATCACGATATGTTTCAAGTATTTGGGATAATTCGGCAGTCCGAAGAAACTTAGAATAATGGCCCGGATGCTAGGAGGGCGGGGAACCGCGATTTCAGGGTCGCGTCCAACAATGATCGTGTCGCTATGGTGTCGCGTATGGCTCCAACGCCAGACGATCGATTCCCGGGTCACCATAAACGAAGCAATCTCATAGAGCGCGTTATTCAGCCAGTCGCTCTTAAAGGCAGTCCCGTGTCCCGATTCGTGCCAGCGCGAGTCTGAGGTCGACGAGTACAGCACAGCGTAGAGGATGTAGGGCAGCGCGGCCCATGGAGAAGGCCACAGATACCAGGTTGCAAGGCCGCTCGCCAAAATCAAGGCAAACCATATAACCGTGTCGCGAATTGCAGGGCCGTCACGCCGTTCCAGCAGCTTGCGCATCGTAGCGCGGGGGACCGGGCTCTGGTACCAATCCGCTTCGGCAAGACCGCGCTCAATAGCGCGAGTGGCGCTCTCCCCGGTAAGGCTGTAATCCAATCTTCTCGGCGGATCTAAGACCGCCGTAATCGAATCATTGCTCATAGCGGGTCTATCTGCAATTAGAAGCCAGCAACCAAAGTGTGGGTCAATCTGGCGTCTGGATTTCATGATAGTTCATATGCATTTTTGATGGATTAGCCCTGAGGCCGTTGTATACTGCTCACTTGTTGCAGGCAATCGTATGAGGCCGGGAGTTGTTCATGAACAGGCTCGGGATTGCGTTACGATGGCCAGAGCCGGAGCTTTATGAGAAGGCCGCCGGGAGCCCCCAAAATACGAGATGTGGCCAGCTATGCCTCTGTTTCGATCGGAACCGTGTCGCGTGTTCTCAATGATCATCGTGACGTGGCGAGCGAGCTGAGAAAACGTGTCCAACTTGCCATCGACGAATTGGGATACAAACCGAAGATCCTGGCCGCGAACCGTAAAGCCGAACGCCCCGGAGTTATCAGTCTCCTCATGTGCAACGGGTCAGGATTCAACGCGGTGCACGCCTACTTACTCCTCGGTATCGAAGAAGCCTGTGCTCAGTCAAACTGCTATCTGATGTTTGCCAGACATCAGTACAATCCGCACGGCCGTTCCGCCGACCTGCTTCCACCTGGAATTACAAAATCACGTGACTTAGCCGATTGCCTGATCATCACGGGAACCAATTACGAAAATTTCCTGCGAGCGCTGGACGGAGCCGGCATGCCTTATGTCACGTTGGCCAACCATGTAGTCGGCAGGCAAACAAGACGGACGGCCAAGAATCAGGTTAGGTATAGCGACTGCGAAGGCTTTAGAGAGGCCACTCGCTACCTCATCCAGCTCGGGCACAAAAACATCTGGTACATAGGTGACATCTCAAAGCCCTGGTTCCGGCAACGCTACGAAGGTTACGAAGAAACTATGGTCGAGAATTCGCTCGATCCGCTTGCGCAGACAGTTGGTCTCGCCGACAACCAGGTCGAAAACGGGCGTGCGGCGGTTTCCTTGATTCTCGACCAGAAGCGCCCTATCACAGCCATTTTGGCTGGCTCTGACGAGATCGCGCTTGGAGCCAAGGAAGGCTTGGTGCAGCATGGATTAGCTGTACCGCGCGACGTGAGTGTCATTGGTTTTCAGCATCAGATCGAAACCTTCAGCGCTACGCCTCTAACCAGTGTTTGCGTGGATACCGCGGAGGTAGGGCGCCAACTGGCCAAGGCAGCTATTAAGCGCATTGAATCCGGGGGCCGAGATGTCCCCGAGCGTAGCGTTCCTACTTTTCTCGTCAAGAGAGGATCCTGCCGCCCGCTGCGCAGTGAGGAACATATGGTCCTTTAAACCGGAAACTATGGAACGTAGAACTTTCTTGAAACTGGGCTTTGCGCCAGGCTTGTGCTGGTCCGCGCTTCGCGGGCAAAAGCTTCCGGACATCTATCATGAGGAGGCCCACGGTGACCCCTCGTTTCTCTCGGAACCCGGCTGGCGCCCATTACTGAATGGAAAGGACGTGAGCGGGTGGCACAGCGTCGATGGATCTACTCATGAATGGTTCACCAGTCGCGCTGTAATCTGGAAACGCATCTGGAATCCGAAGTACCTCGTTGCCGCACACGAACCCGGTGATCGCCTCATCAACGGAGACACCGGTAAAACCGCCAATTTAGTTACCGACGAAAAGTTCGGTGATTTTCAGCTCTACCTGGAGTTCATGACAGCGCGCGGCTCTAACTCCGGTGTGTATCTTCATGGACTATACGAGATACAAATCTTTGATAGCTTCGGTTACCCTGGACCCCTGATGGTGGGAGACTGCGGCGGGATCTACGAGCGCGAACATCTCGGCGGCGGCTCTCCTCCGGCGCTAAACGCCTCTAGGCCGCCTGGGGAATGGCAGTCCTTGCGCATCTGGTTTGAAGCTCCTCGCTTTGATTCGGCTCGAAAAAAAATTGCCGATGCAAAGGTCTGGCGAGTCCTATTGAACGAAGAAGTCGTTCAGCAGAATGTCGAGGTGCCGGGGCCGACGGTGAGCGCCATGAAAATACCGGAGGCGCCCAACAATCCCCTTATGCTCCAGGGTGACCACGGCCCGATCGCCTTCCGGAACATTCAGATCAAGGACTTTATGCCTCAACCATGAACATCGATCTCAATCTTAACCACGCCATTCCGGCGACACAAGGCAAAGAAGCTCGAATTGGTGTCGTCGGTGCAGGCTTTATAGTGCGCGATGTACAGCTCGTAGCGTATCGTCAAGCCTCTTTTAATGTTGCCGCTATTGTTTCGCGCTCTTACGAAGTAGCTCAAGAGGTTGCCGCTGTACGTGGAATACCCAAGGTCTACGAAACCTTGGAAGAATTGCTCGCCGATCGGACGATTTCGATTCTGGACATCGCGATCCCACCTGACAAACAGCTCGATGTCGTTAAGGCCGCAGTCAGTCACTCCGATCACATCAAAGGGATCCTATGCCAAAAGCCGCTTGCGACAAATTATGCTGAGGCCTCTCACATCGTGCGCCTCTGCGAAGATGCTGGAATCACGCTAGCGGTCAATCAGAACATGCGTTTTGATCAGTCCATCCGTGCACTGAAAACTGTTCTGGAACGCGGTTACCTTGGTGACCTTGTGTTTGCCACTATCGAGATGCGCGCGGTTCCTCATTGGCAAAGTTGGCTGAAAGATTACGGCCGTCTCACACTCCTGAACATGAGCATTCATCACCTAGACTGCTTCCGCTATCTCTTCGGTGATCCGAAAGGCGTGTTTGTCAGTACCCGCCAGGACCCCCGCACAAAGTTCCCGCACCGGGACGGAATCTGCCTGTACGTCCTCGAATACGCCAATGGATTCCGCGCTACCGGATGGGATGACGTGTGGGCGGGTCCGTCAACCGATGGAGCGGTCAGCGACCATTACATTCGGTGGCGCGTTGAGGGAACCGATGGGGTCGCCCAGGGAACTATCGGTTGGCCGAGTTATCCCAACCGTCAGCCGAGCACCATCGACTTCACGACCAAACGCTTTCCTGGCCACGTCTTCTCGCCTCGTTGGAATGAGGTCTGGTTCCCTGACGCCTTCGCCGGGACTATGGGGCAACTGCTCACCAGTGTCGCCCAAGGTGTCCAGCCAGCTATCAGCGGACACGATAATCTTCGGACCATGGCATTGATCGAAGCGTGTTATCGTTCGATCGACGAACGCAGGGTGATCGACCTAAGTCAAGTCGATTGTGAGTTTCACGATCTGTATGAAACATCGTCGAGCTAGCTCACAGTGCTTCCGGCCGAAGTTAGTGATGGTTTGCACTCTGGCAATTTGTCTTTCGACAACGATGCTGGTTCGCAGGGTGCAAGCGCAAGAGGAATCGCAACCGGCCAGGAACATCGTTGGGCAGGAAGAACCAACGGGAGGTGCTGAAGTCGCTCACGGCAAAGCGCTGTTCCAGCAGAAATGCGGTTTTTGTCACGGCCCCGATGCAACAGGAGGAGAAGGCCCCGACCTACTGCGCTCCGGCCTGGTCAGTCACGACAAGGATGGCGACCTAATCGGACAGGTCGTTCGGGAGGGGCGCCCCAATAAGGGAATGCCTGCGTTTGATCTCGCGGAAGCTCAAATCAGGCAGATTGCGGCTTTCATTCACGATCGGGCAAAAGCTCTTTCTAGTCTTTACCTCAGCAGCAAATCGGTCGATTATCCGCTCGAAAGGCTGTTAGTCGGCGACGCCAAAGCCGGAAAGGCATACTTCAATGGAGCAGGTAAGTGCTCTGGCTGTCACTCGGTAACAGGAGATCTCTCACACATCGCCAGCAAGTACAAGCCGCTCGAGCTCCAAAGCAGACTCGTGTTCCCGAAAGGCGCAGAGCCGGTCGTGACAGTCACCCTTCCATCCGGTGTCCGCATTTCAGGTGCACAAGTGTATGCCGATGCGTTTAATGTCTCGCTGCGCGACGATCAAGGCTGGATAAAGACGTTCTCGAGGCAGTCCGGCGAGAAGATCCAAATCGAAGATCCACTTGCTGTGCACGTGAATCTGCTTACGACTTACACAGATAGAAACATTCACGACCTGTTTGCGTATCTGGAGAACCTGAAATGACGCGGCGAGAACTTCTGTTTTCGCTGGTTGCGGGCTTCTGCACGAGTCTCGCGTACCCGCAGGGACTCGATCCAAGCGTTCTGCTCAATCCGCCTAGGGATGTTTGGCCGACCTATAACGGCGACTACTCCGGCAAGCGCTTTAGCCAACTCGAACAGATTAACAAGAGCAACATCGGTTATCTTACACAGATCTGGAGCTTTCAGACCAACGTTTCGACCGAACAAATTAAGTCGACGCCCCTGCTCGTTAATGGAATACTGTATTTCACGGTTCCCGACGAGGTCTGGGCCATTGATGCGCGGTCCGCACAGCAGCTCTGGCACTATCATTATGGTCCGAGCGAAGGACTGCACATTGGACAGCGCGGTGTGGGCATGTATCGCAACTGGCTCTACTTCGAAACCTCCGACGCCCATCTACTCTGCCTCGATGCCCGCAGTGGGAAGGTGAAATGGAAAATTCAGTTGGCAGACGTGAAGCTTGGCTATTGGGCAACCATGTCTCCGGTGGTCATCCGCGATCACGTCATCGTGGGCGTCTCTGGCGATTTCAATGACCTTCACGGGTTCATTGACTCCTATGATCCTGAAACTGGAAAGCTCCAGTGGAGGTGGGAGTCGCTTCCCAGACCCGGCGAACCCGGGTCTGAAACATGGCCGAAGAACAGCGATGCCGTGGAGCACGGCGGCGGCATGACGTGGATGCCGGGCACTTACGATCCTGAGTTGAACCTCCTCTTTTGGGGCACAGGTAACCCGAATCCGGTTATGGACGGGGAGACAAGGCCGGGCGATAACTTATATACATGCTCGATCGTGGCGCTCAATCCTGATACAGGCAAGATGCAGTGGGCCTTTCAGACCTCGCCGCACGATGTCCACGATTACGACGCTACTCAAACGCCAATCATCGTCGATGCAGACTTCCACGGTATTCCACGCAAGCTCCTGGTTCAGGCATCCCGTAACGGGTATTTCTTTGTACTCGATCGCACGAACGGTAAGTCGCTGCTGTCGGTCCCGTTTGAAGATATAAATTGGAGTTCCGGGGTAGATGAGAGAGGTCGTCCGACTGGCCGCCTCGACAAATATCCCAATCCAGAGGGCACACTTGTCGAACCGGATGCGCGCGGTTCTACAAATTGGCGCTCTCCCAGCTTCGATCCCGATACCGGCCTGGTCTATGTCAGTTCGGTTCGCTCGTTCAGTCTCTACTACCATATGACGTCCGGCAAACCCGAAGGATATGCCGGCAAAGACCTTTACATGTGGGCTCATTCTACGCTTCGGGCAATCGATTACCAGACCGGCAAAACCCGCTGGCAATATGATCTCGGCCCTGAAACGGGCAACGCCGGAGTCATTACTACAGCCGGCGGTGTTGTTTTCACTGCCGATGTGCACGGCAACTTACTCGCACTCGACGCGACAACAGGAAAGCTTCTCTGGCACTCCTACGCCGGGGCGCCAGTCGGAAGTTCACCGATGACGTACGAGCTGGACGGCCGCCAATACTTTGTTATAGGAGCTCACAGCGTCCTGTCTGCCTGGGCGCTGCCGGATACCTTACTCGACAAGATCCGCACTCAACACGGTGCGCTTGTGTCTCAGTAATAGCGAAACGCATCGTTTCATGAACAGCAGTTTTCCCTGCCTTTCCCGGAAAGCATTGCCGTGCGGCTTCAATACATGAATATAGACGTCATCGACAAATATTTTCGTTGACATGAGCTGACAAAAAAGCAAATATATTCATGAACGTTCACAACAATCGATAGCGGACTCTGCCGCCGCACATGTGGACTGTGAAGGAGCTTCCATGGCGAAGTTATTTGATCTCCGGGCCAGAGAACTCGGCCTGGTACTTCTTCTTGCAGCGCTCGCATTTCTGGGCTTCAACTCTGCGGTAGTGGCTCAACAGGTATCCGGCAGCATCTACGGTACAGTGACAGACAACTCCGGGGCTGCTGTAAGTAAAGCGAGAATCACTATCACTGACCTGTCTAAGAACACAAACTTCGAGACAGTCACGAACGATACCGGTAATTACGAGAAAGGCCAGCTCATTCCCGGAACATATCGCGTAAATGTCGAAGCCCCGGGGTTCTCAACTGTTACCTCCAGCGGTATTCAGGTGACCGTCGATCAGGCTGCTCGCTTCGATGTCACCCTTAAGGTGGGAGCTGTTCAAGAACAGGTCCAGGTGACGGCCGCGGCACCTCTTCTTCAGACAGACCGGGCTGATATCGCTCAGACGTACACCTCCAGAGAGATATCAGAACTTCCTAACTTCGGTCGGAACGTGCAGTCCTTCGAGCTGTTAACGCCTGGGACGTCACAGTTCGGATGGCAACAGAATAACGCAGAAAACCCACAGCAGGGAGTTATGATCAACGTGAACGGACAGCCCTGGAGTGCCAGCGACTTCGATCTTGACGGCACGACTAATCAGGACCCGATTCTAGGGATCATTATCATCAATCCGACCATGGATTCGGTGAACGAAGTAAAGCAGGCGACTCAGGAATTTGACGCAGAATTCGGATACGCCGGTGGCGGACACATGAGTTACTCCACAAAGTCGGGTAGCAACTCCTTCCATGGATCCGCCTTCGAATACATCTATCTGAACACGCCAGGTTTCCAGGATTTTGGGCGAAATCCCTTTAACGCTGCGGAAAATACCGAGGTCCCGCCCGTCCGATGGAATCAGTTCGGAGGCTCTGTCAGCGGTCCGATTGTTAAGAATAAGCTCTTCTTCTTCGGCGATGCCCAACTCACACGCAGAAGTCAGGGCTCCTCCATTCAGACATCCGTACCAACGGCAGCTGCACGGAGTGGCGACCTGAGTGCCTACATCAATAACGGACAGAACATCATCTACGATCCGGCGACCGGCAATCAGCAGACTGGAGTTGGAAGGATGGCGTTCGCGAATAACGTCATTCCAGCGAGCAAGATCAGCCCACAGGCGACGGCAATCCTGTCGTATCTACCTTTACCGAACTCAGTCGAGCCAACGAGTGGCCTCGCTTTCCGCAATAACTACGCCGTCAGTGGCGTGCAAACGATAAATTCCAATGCTTGGGACACCCGCTGGGACTACTATCTCAACGAAAAGAATTCTATTTTTGGCCGCTATAGTTATGCCGGGTTCACGATCCAGGCTCCTGGCGCGTTCGGCTTCCTCGCGGGCGGCCCCGCTTTCTCTGGCTACGCCGGTAATTCGGATGTTCTCAATCAGAGTGTCGCGACCGGTTGGACGCATACCTTTAGCCCCACATTAGTGAACGAGTTAAGGGTGGGCTATCTTCGTTACCATGTCCAAGCCGTTCCCAACGGCGTCGGGACCAGTCCTGCTAAGGATGCTGGCATCCCAGGACTTAATCTCGATAGCTATTACTCTTCCGGAATGCCTGCGTTCCTGATTCACGGCGACCAGGTGAATACGGGTGCAACGAATATCGGTTATGCGCTAAGTGTCAATTCCTGCAATTGTCCTCTAACGGAAATCGAAGGTCAGTACCAACTCGTGGACAATCTGAGCAAGACCATCGGAAACCATAACCTGAAATTCGGTGCAGATATCCGCTACGCCCGGAATCTCCGTGTACCAAGCGACTCTCACCGCGCCGGAGAACTAACCTTTTCTCCAGGCGACACCGGAATTGTCGATCCTCAGAACGGCGCTGTCACCCAAGGGTATGGTCTTGCCACCTTCTTGTTGGGGAATGTGACGGGATTCACGCGGTACGTGAGCTCTACCACCGATGCCGAAGACTACCAGAAGCGTCAGTTCTACTATGCCCAGGATCGCTGGCGAGTTACTCCGAAATTTAGCCTAAGCTATGGGCTTCGTTGGGAACTGATTTTTCCCGAAACTGTGAATGCGCCGGGCAATGGCGGAATTCTTGATACGCGAACCGGTGATATCAATGCTTTTGGAGTCGGTTTAGTATCCAACCATGGACTCCAACAAATGAACTGGCACAACTTTGCGCCACGCCTGGGCTTCGCCTATCAACTGAACTCTAAAACCGTGATCCGTGGCGGCACGGGCTGGTCTTACAACCTCGGCACCTTCGGCGCGCTGTTCTCGCATGTTGTGAGCGAAACTCTTCCCGTACTAGCGGCACAGTCGATCAACGCGCCGCAGGCCTTCTCCGACGTATTTACGTTGGCACAGGGACCTCCTGCAGCGACATTGCCGAAACCCAACGCCTACGGTCTCCTGCCGCTACCGAATGGCGTGAGTGCGGGCGTTCGGCAGTTGAGCGTCATCCCTCCGCTGATTATGGCCTACAATCTAACAGTCGATAGGCAACTCACGAATAAGATCGATGTCACAGCCGGATATGTGGCCAACCAAGGCCGGCACATTTTGATCACTCAGAATGGGTGGAACTTGAACGAGCCCGCATTCATCCCGGGTAATCCAAACGTCAACGCCGGACGCCCCTTCTACTCGAAATACGGTTGGACGCAAAATCTCCTCTACTACTGTGATTGCGGAAACAATGATTACAATTCATTCCAATCCACCTTCAAGGTGCAGCAATTGGCAGGCTATGCCCTACAGGGCAGCTTCACTTATCAGGTCGCAAAGGGGGACGGCTTCGGTGACGATCCTTCTTACAGCTTCCTTTACAATCGGTCGCTTGGATGGGGCAATGAGGATTACATAAGCCATCGCCAATTTACCCTCTCGCAAACGTACAACATCCCGTTCGGCCGCGGGCGTAAGTTTGGCGGTCAAAGTAACCGCGTGGTAGACCTTCTCGTAGGTGGTTGGAACGTCAGTGGTATTACGAGTTACTACAGCGGCATTCCATTCACTCCCATCGCGAGTCAGTTTCCGGCTGATTATGCCCGGCCAAATGTTGGACCGAATGACCGGGTTGGTGAGGGATCCGTTAGCCCTTATAAAGGGGCGCAAGGGAACCGGAACCAATGGTTTGTGGGCGGCTTTGGGAGCGCATTCCTACTCCCGGCTCCGAATACCTTCGGAAATTATCCGGTAAATTCACTGTACGGACCTCGCTTCATCGACCAGGATATTGCACTCTCCAAAGCCTTCAGCATCACGGAACGAGTTCGCTTTACGCTGCGAACCGATGCCTTTAACAGCCTGAACCATACTAATCTGGGGCTTCCAAACGCAGATGTAACGTCGCCCCAAGCCGGCCAGATCACCAGCCTGGCAAACAACAGTTCCATGCGCCGGCTGCAGTTCAGCGGACGCCTTGATTTCTGAGTTTTCACGAATTGCCGGAACTCGTGATGACTAGACGCGACGTAGTCAAGAGCGGGTTGTCGTTCGCGGCGGGTGGCGCTCTAACTGCGCGAACCTATCAGCCTCTGCGGCTCGGAATAATGGACATCATCCTGGGCTACGGCTCCAGTCCTGAGGCGTTTGCGGTCGCACAAAAGATTGGATTCGAAGGCGTGCAGGTAATGATCGGACAGCCGACCGGCCCGGAGCGCCTTGTACTCTCCGATCCCGGGCGCCAGCAACAAATTCTCCAAGCCTCGAGCGCGCACCAGGTCGCGATCACGAGCACATATCTCGATGTCATGCACAGGGATTGCCTCCAATCGGCGCATATTGCCCGTACATGGGTGCGCGAATCGGTGCGCATAACGAAAGCGCTTAACGCCACCATCGTGGAACTCGCCTTCTTCTTCAAATGCGGTCTGAATAACAAGCAGGATCAGACCGGGCTCATCGACGCTCTGCGCGAACTCGCCCCCGAAGCCCAGCGAGCCGGGATTATTCTGGGAATCGAAAACACGCTCTCCGCCACAGAAAACATGCATTTACTTGATACGGTCGGATCGCCTGCTGTAAAAATCTGGTATGACGTAGGCAATTCCACTAACATGGGACATTTCGATGTTCCAAAAGAGATCCGTGAACTCGGGAAGGATCGGATCTGTCAAATTCACATAAAGGACAAAACCGATCTTGGCGCCGGTAAGGTGGACGTGCGCGGCTGCATCGAAGCCATTCACGACATCGGCTACACAGGATGGTGCGTCTTCGAGACCGCCGCCCTCAGTGGAGACCGGGTAGCCGACGCTGCGAGAAACCTGAATATCTTCCGCAAAATCGAAAAGTCGTTGAATAACTGACCCCGGTTGTTGCTGGTAGACGTTGCTCGATGCATGATTCCGAATCTCTCCAACGGAAACGCTGCCGAGCGAGATGGTTATGCTGGATGAGATGTGAAACTGGCAGACGTTGCCAAAAAAGCCAAAGTTTCGGTCACCACCGTCTCGCGGGTTCTGAATGACGAAGAAAACGTCAGAGCTTCAACCCGATCCCGCGTGCAGCGGGTGATTGAAGAGCTTAGATACTACCCGAATCTACATGCCCGCTCGCTCGCCGGAGGTCAAAGCAAAACCTTCGGGATGATTGTCTCAAATCTTGATAACCCTTTTTTTCTGGATGTGTATCGGACCTTCGAGAGCCTGGCAATTCAAAAGGGATTTGAAACAATCGTCGCGGCGAGCCACTATGACCCGAGCCGGCTGCGAGCAATCCTGCGGTCGATGATTGGACGGCGCGTGGCCGGAATTGCGGCCATTGTGTCTGAGACTCCGCCGGAATTGGCTGGCGATCTGACCGGTTTCGACATCCCTGTCGTAGTTTATGATTTCGCGGGAGTGGGACGGCGCGTTACTAACATCCGCTCTAATTACAAGCACGGCATGCGCCAGATAGTTGAATATCTCCACAGTCTCGGGCATCGTCGGATGGCGTTCATTGCCTATCCGGTTCCGCTCGGGCCAACCGAAGACCGGCGGAAGACATTTCTCGATACCACGGCTGAGCGCGGGGTTCAGGCCTACGTTCTTTCGGCCAACACCGATGCCTATCCGGGCGGGCGGGAAGCAGCCAGGGTATTGCTGGACTCCGGTTTCCGCGCCACCGCCATCTTGTGCGTAAATGACATTACTGCAATAGGTGTCCTCAAAGAGCTCAGTGAAGGCGGAATTTGCGTGCCCGAGCAAGTCTCCGTGACCGGGTTTGACAACATTCAGCTCGCGGAGTTCACGATTCCTTCTCTCACCACTGTCAACATTCCCCGCGACCGAATTGCAGAATTGTCTTTCGAGACCCTGGTCGCTAAACGTTCATCCGGTTCGAAGCATGGCCGTGACTTCCTGCTCGAACCTGAGTTGATCGTTCGCAGTTCCTCTGGGCCGCCGCCCGGTGCGTGAGCGTCTGCGTCATCCCAACGCGAGCCCATACTAATGGCGATTGCTCGTTGGAAGCGCTTCCAAAAAACGCTTGACGGCGGACCTAATTGCTCATACAATGCCACTCAGAGTTTCGGGCTCAATCTATTTTTCTATGGGGGACGTGTGGCATTTGCAAACCACGTTGCTTGCTGGCGGCAAAGAACAGTACTCGTCTGGATCGCACTTATTCTTATCTCGACGTTCCCGATTTCAGCTCAAGATGTGAACGGTACCATCACGGGAGTTGTGACCGATAGCTCCGGCGCTCCCGTCCCGGGAGCCCAGTTAGAGCTGAAATCGCTCGATACTGCGGCCCTCTCGAATGCTACGAGCGGGACAGACGGCACCTTCTCTTTCCCGAACCTCACTCAGGGGACTTACGAGCTGAGAGTCTCATCCAAAGGTTTCCGTGATTTTGTACAGACTGGGATCTCTGTTCACATGAACTCCTCGCTTCGTGTGCCGGTGAGTCTTGAGCTTGGTACCGCGTCACAGACCATCGAAGTGAATGCTAATGCTTCCCCAGTGAATTTCGAATCTCCGGAAGTCAAGGGAACCATCAGCAAACAGGAAATCGAGGCCCTGCCTCTTCAGGTCGCAGGCGCGCAACGCTCTGCCGCTAATTTCGTAACGCTGTTGCCGGGCGTCAATACGGGGGGTAACGCCACCAATTCGTTCTACGCCAAGTTCAATGGCGGACAGCAGTGGTCAGACGAGGCTGTCCTGGACGGCATCACCATGGAAGAGGGTTTGCTTAGCCAAAGCGGCATGGTAGCAATTCAAAACGATTTCCCTATTTCTCCGGAGGCTGTCGGTGAAATCAGTGTCCTGACGTCCAATTACGACGTTCAATATGGCGCATCCGCGGCCGCCGTGATCATCGCCAGCACGAAGGAAGGGACGAACACACTGCATGGGGGCGCCTACGAATTTAATCGGAACAATTTCTTCAATGCGCGTCCGTTCGGGTCTCTTTTGACGCCTCGTGATTCGGAAAATGATTACGGCGGATACATTGGCGGTGCGGCCAGACTCCCCGGCTTGTGGACCCACTTCAACAAAACCTACTTCTTCGCGAACTATGAGCAATACCGTTCGGTGGGGGCCACTACCCAGCCCGTGCTGACTGTTCCGACGGCAAAGATGCGCAGCGGAGACTTTAGCGAATGGCCATATCCGATCTACGATCCAACGACGACCGCGGCCAACCCTAACTACAGTGCCAACGCCCCTACATCGGCTAGTAATCTGCCCTACGTGAGGCAGCAGTTCATGGGGTGCAACGGGAACCAGCCTAATGTGATATGCCCGACGGACCCGCTGCTTCAGAGTTCTTTGGCGCAACAGTGGCTGAAATATGTTCCAATGCCGAACCGTCCCGGACTGGTCAATAACTACGTTTCTCCGAATGGGCTTGCAAGTAGTCTAAACGCAAACACCGACCAGTGGGATGCGCGCGGAGACGAATATTTCGGCAACAACGACCATCTTTTTGGCACCTATCACTACCGGGGATCACTTCCGTTCACCCAGGCAGCTTTTCCACCTGTAATCGATACCAACAACACCAGAATCCCGAACTATAGCAACATCACCCGAATCAATTACGACCACATCTTTTCTCCAACCCTGGTGAATCACGCCGCCTGGGGGTTTCTCGACTTGCGAACACAGGAGTACAACGCGAGCGACTGTTGCGTAACGCAGGTGCCACAGATCGCCGGAGTCTACAGTCACAAGCACGAACCGGCCGTTACTTTCAGCGACACCTACAGTAATTACGGCGGCAATGCCGATCTGCTGAGCACTCGGCCGACATACGTGGTAAATGACACGGTCAGTTGGGTGAAGGGCTCACATACTCTTCATTTTGGCGGGGAATATCGAGGGCTCCATTATCCAACCAGGGCACTCCCCAATGGTTCGGGAACGTTCAATTTCACTTCGGCCAATACAGGGCTTGTCGGTATTCCGAGCGGAAATGCTATTGCCAGCTTTTTGTTAGGGGAAGTCGGGACGGGAAGTGCCGGGTTCTTCACTCTTCCGGAGTTTTCTCCGTACGCGAAAGCCTACGGATTCTTTGCCGGCGACACCTGGAAGGCGACATCGAAGTTGACGGTAACGCTCGGTCTCAGATGGGACGTATTCACACCTTCTGTCGAGGAGAACAACAACACGTCATTTTTCGATCCGACCGGTGCCAATCCCGGTGCTGGCGGCCGTCCGGGCCGTCTAGCATTCGCCGGGACCAAATGGGGCAGCGCAAGCTATGGGTCCGACGCGCCTGAAAAAACCTATTACAAAGCTTTCGGACCTCGCGTCGGCATAGCCTATGCGCTCACCCCGAAGACGGTGATCCGCACCGGATACGGCATCTTCTACGAGCAAGCCTTCTATCCTGGCTGGAACGGCGGTATCGCGACAGATGGCTTCAACGAAAACGTCACTTATAACAGCAGCCTCGGTGGGATCCAACCGGCTTTTCTATTGCAGAATGGCTTTCCGCAGAATTTCACCCCGCCTCCCTTCATCAATTCTTCGTTCCTAAACGGACAGACCGCACCCAACTACCGCCCGGTTGATGCCAACCACCGCCCGTATACGCAACAGTGGAACTTCACGATCGAACGGCAGATTGGGAGTAATGCGAGCGCAACCATTGCTTATGTTGGGAACAAGGGCACCCGTCTGCTCTCCCAGATAGCCGGAATCAATACTCTTAATCCCTCGTTGCTTTCACTCGGAAATGTTCTTAATAATCAGTTCTCTCCCGGACAGACAGTGCTGAACGGCGTATCGATCCCCTATCAAGGATGGGTTCAGCAAATGAAGGGCTGCGCGCCAACCGTCGCTCAGGCACTGCTTCCCTATCCGCAATATTGTGGGAATATTTTCGGCCAGAACGAAAACGACGGAAACTCAACGTTTCATTCGCTTCAACTGACGGCCGGCAAGCGATATTCGGCAGGTCTGTATTTCCTCGCCGCTTACACCTTCTCCAAGAGCATTACGGATGCCGATAACGCTCAGGTCACACAGGGCGCCGTGTACAGGATCTCTCCGTTTCAGCAGAATCGCGATAAGTCGCTGTCACTGCAGGATACGCCGCAAGTGTTTTCGTTATCGTCGAGTTATCAGCTTCCGTTCGGCAGGGGTAAGCAGTTTTTGAATGGTTCGAATTCCTTTGTCAACTTCCTCGTATCGGGCTGGGAAGCGAACGCAATCTTCCACTACAATTCCGGCCAGCCGCTTGCGTTCAGCTCCAGCTACTGCAATGTTCCCTCGGAGTTCGCGGCCGCGTGCATCCCGAGCGTCTTACCCGGTGCAAATCCCTATGCTCAGTCGCGCGGTAATTTCAACCCAAATGCCCCTTTGCTCAACGTAAATTCGTTCACGCCGTCCAGCGCTTTCAATTTCAACTTTGGGGACGGCGCGAGAGTTTCAAATCTGCGAGGATTCGGTTACACAAACTTGGATTTCGGAATCACCAGAAACTTCGCTATTACTGAGCGGTTCAGGCTGCAGATCCGCGGAGAGGCTTTCAACGCCCTTAATCTTCACTCATTACAGTCGAACTTTGTGACAGATGTAGCAAGCCCGAGTTTCGGGAGCTGGAATGGAACCGTGACGGCGCCACGAAATCTCCAGCTTGGGGGCAAGATCACGTTTTGAACATGATTTCAGATGGCCAGTGTGAACATGTTCCTAGCTTTCATCACTGGCTTGCTTGCAGTCCTCACCTTATCCGCACAGGTGCAGGGCGCCGATAACCGCTCCTGGACCATCGGTAACGGCTTAGTGAGTCGCACGCTGACTTATTCGCCATCAAACGGTCTTTCGACTCAAAGCTGGCTTCACAATACGACCGGAACGGATTTTGTGAACCAGCCTTTCCCTAAGGAGTCGCCTTTCGGGCCGTTCGGTGCTGAGTTCGCGTTTCATGTCGGCTCCAAGCAACTGCAGGGCGTTAGGCGCGATCGTAACACGGGTCCCGATTTTGAGCTGGTTCGCGCGGATGTGGAACATCTATCTCGGGAGGGCGAACAACTGCGAATTACCCTGCGAGCCAGGGGCGAGGCGCTCGAAGTAGCAGTTCTCTACTCTGTCTACCCGAACTATCCCGTTGTTCGGAAAAGCCTTTCAATCACGAACACTGGCTCTACTCCGATCGTTCTTTCACATATGCAAGTGGAGGCAGTAAACATTCGCTCTGCATCTCCCAACCTTCAGAAGGTATCCACTTACTACGGCGTGTATCCGCGAGAGATCTTTCTAACCGGGCGAGCCGAGGACTGCTTGGTCGTTCAGCAGAACGTCCAGACCGGAGAAGGATTTGCCCTTCTGAACGAATCTCCCGGTTGGATGAAGCGGACCGATCTGTTGAATTGGGGCCAGGGTGTAGCGGTCGGCTATGACACAGATCTTTTCCCTTTCGAACGTAAGCTAGCTCCCGGCGAAACGTTTACAACCGCGGCGAGCGATACAGCGTTCTTCGTAGAGAACAAAGGGTTCGAAGACCTGCATTGGGTCCTTCCTGGCTATGTTTCCGCGGTACTCCAGAGGAAGGGAAGCGCCTTTCGCTCTCCCTGGTTCGGTAATACTTGGGAACCGTTCTTTCAGAACTACGATGAAGCGGCTGTAAAGAGCATCCTTCCGACAGCGTCCGCGATGGGGCTCGACATATACACTCTTGATACCGGTTGGAGCGAAGACTACGCCGATAACGTGCCGAATCCGGCGAAGTTCCCAAATGGACTATCCGACCTACGGTCTCAATTCGAGAGTAAAGGTATAGGTCTCGGGATGTGGGTACCTGTCGATGTCGTCAGCCCTGAAAGCAGCGTCTATAAGGAACACCCCGAATGGGTGATCCGGGATTATCTCGGAAACGAGAAGACCGCCGGATTCCCGGGTCCGCATGACCGCGTGATGTGCATGGATTCGCCTTACAGAAAAGTCGCCGCCGATAGCATCAACCGCCTTATTGAGGCTCAACATCTCGCGTACGTGAAACTTGATTTAACAAGCGTATTCAATGCTTATGGCGAGGCTCCCGGATGTCATGCCAAAGGTCACTATCACGACAACTGGGCGCAGTCACTCGAAGGTATCTATGAGGGAATCCAATTTGTTACCGCTGAAATATATCGCAAGCACCCGCATATCCTTCTGGACATAACTTTCGAACTGTGGGGCCAGAAGCACATTATTGACTATGGCCTGATTGACTCGGCCGATCTCGATTGGATGAGTAATGTAGACGATCAGTCGAGCGAAGCCGCGGGACCCCTCCAGACAAGGCAGCTGTTATATACCCGAGGGATGGCCATTCCGGCTGAGACCATGCTGATCGGTAATTTACGCGCTACCACTCCCGATATAGAGGATCGTTTTGCAAGCGAACTTGGTTCTGCGCCCGTTTTGCTCGGTGATTTACGCAAGCTGAAGCCGGAGCAAATCCGGTGGTATCGGGAAAAGATTGACTGGTTCAAGAAGCTGAGATCCGAATTTCCTCTTAATGACGGCTTCTTCCCGCTTGGCTCATGGAAACAACCAAATGCGCTCGCTTGGGACGGCTTTGCACGTCTAAGTCGATCTGGGCAAGGCGTGGTAGTTCTTTTCCGCAATCAGGCGCCGTCGCCATACGCAGACGTTGCTATCGAGGCGTTTCCCGAAGGACGGTATTCGGCGCAATCTCTATTTAGCGGCCAACGGATCGCTACGTCTGGCCGTGAAATCCAGCGTGGATTACGAATTCCGTTTCCGGAGAAGCACAACGTTGAGATAATCGAAATCCGAAAGCCGGAGTAGTTGGTGCTTGCAGCAATTGCCCTAGTTTCGTTGATTTCGCTTGACTCCCACGCTCAATCGTTGAAAGCGGATTTCTATGACGACACGATTACCCGTTCGCTGACACAGTCAGCTAGCCGCGAAATATCTCAAGCCATCACAAATCACGAATATACGACTGCAGAAAAGTTGTTAATCGACTCGTATCATGCACACCCGCGCTCCCCGGACATACTTCCCCTCCTTGGTGCAGTCTTTTTTCTCGACGGAAAATATCTGAATTGTGCAAGCGCTCTGGAGAAGGCGAATGCTGCCGGTCTTCTTGATGAGCGTTCGCGGTTCACTTTGGCAATGGCCTACATCAATCTGAATCGCTTTGATCTCGCACGGCCGGAGTTGCAGAATCTGGTGACCGCCGCTCCCCGCCAGAGCCTGTATCCCTATTGGCTCGGTCGTCTCGACTTCGTCGACCAGAAATTTCAATCCGGTATCGCCCACCTCAATCAGGCCATCGCGCTGGACGGGCATTTCTCGAGGGCTTACGAGTTCCGCGGTCTTTGCTATGTGGCGCTGGCCCAACCGGAGAAAGCTCTGAATGAGCTCAATCGCGCAGTCGAATTGAACCGCACAGTTCCTCACCCATCTCAGTGGCCCCCCTTTGACCTCGGAGAAGAGTTGTCCAAGCTCGGGCGGATCGAGCAGGCTCAGAGATTCTTCAGGGAGTCGCTCTCGTATGATCCCGGATTCGCAAAAGCACACTTTCAAATGGGTCTTGCTGAGGAGAAGTTGGGCCACGACGACGCCGCGATACGAGAGCTAAAAAGCGCGATTACCTTGGACAACCGTTCTCCCGCCTTCTATTACGCTCTGGCCCGCATCTTAAGAAAAACTGGCAACATCAATGCCGCGCATCAGGCAACGGTGCAATTCGAGAGTCTAAGCGGGCCTAATAAAGAACTCCATTAGGGTTGCGTTGGGCCGCTGGCATTACCTGCACGCCCAAAATTGTTCGATTTTTCGGTTTGGACGGGTGTAACACGGTTATCCAACTGTCGGGCAGTGTGAATATTCTGGCGTCCCCAAGGGGATTCGAACCCCTGTTATCGCCGTGAAAGGGCGGTGTCCTAGGCCGGGCTAGACGATGGGGACGCTCCGAGACAAGAATACTCTCAATTTAGCAGACCAAACCGCTCAACCGGTTGGCCAGTCGCGCACCAGCCTTTAAAGAGTGTGCAGATAAGCTAGCAGATTCGCCTTTTCATCTGCCGAAAGCTGATCGCCGTATGCAGGCATTCCATTGCCACCATTGTTGATCTGCGCGAGGACGTTAGCGTCGGTCACGGGCTTGTTGCCCGCCATGGTCTTGTGCTGGAAGAGACCTTTCAGGGAGGGTCCCATCTTCTTTTCGTCGGTATCTACGTTATGGCAAACCGCGCATTGGTCGAAAGTTTCTTTACCCTTGGCGGCGTCACCTTTGCCCGACTGCTGTGCCAGCGAAATGCCAACGGCAAAGCACCCGCAAAGAATCAAGGAACCTATAGATGTTAATGAGAGGCGAGTCATGTAGCGGTCTCCACTTGGGTATTAGACTAATAAATCCTTCAACCGTTTACAGTCTACATCTTCCGACAAACACTTTCCTTCGGCTCGCCCCGGAAACGCATACTATGAATACAGATTAACGTTTACCGGACGTTTGCACCTCGCGTCGTAAAAACAAGAGTGCTCCCGCGTGGTTGCGGGATAATCAAATTACATCCGGCAATCGATCTGCCATAACCCGGCACGAAACCGGAACCTAAGGATCTCATCAGATCGTACTTTATGTTTCACCGGGCTTTTGCTTGCTCTCTCCTCCTGGCGGTCGGCGCCATACCGGGCCTTGCTGTCGAACCAGTTCCCAACATGACAGTGCCTCCGAAGGCCGGTAAAGTCGAATACTTCCCTGAGGACGCTTTGCGTGCCGGTATGAAGGGAGTCGCTTGGACGGTCTTCCAAGGAATGAAACCGGAACCCGTTCCAGTGGAGATTGTGGGGATTTGGGAGAACGGCTGGGGCCCTCGCCAAGACATCATCATTGGCAAGCTGACCGGCAAGGCTGAACGTACGAACGTAGCCGCCGGAATGAGTGGCAGTCCGGTATACATCGACGGCAAGTTGGTCGGCGCGATCTCGCTCCGTTTGAGCGTCTTCTCGCCGGATGCAATTTGCGGTATCACACCCATCAAGCTGATGCTCGAGGTCAAGGAGTTTGATCGCACCAAGCCAGCGGATCCACGTACTCCGGACAAGCTCCGGGCTGCTAAGGTCGATATGCCGATTCCTGGCGGGCTGCTCGCAAAGGTAATGACTGCCGCGGAGAGTGTCTCGGAAATGCCGACCATGACTCCCATCGCGACACCGATCACGCTCTCCGGATTTTCGGATGAAACGGTCAGGCAGTTCGCGCCGATCTTCAATCAGCTTGGCCTGTCCGTTGCCCAGGGTGGCGCCGGCGGCAAACTCAGTTCAACCACACCCGCTGCGGACTGGGCGACATCCATGCAGCCTGGCGAGAGCATCGCTGCCGTTCTAGTCTCAGGGGATATGAATATGACTGGCGGCGGAACCGTTACCTATAACGACGGAAAGCGGGTTCTGGCTTTCGGGCATCCCATGTTCAATCTCGGGCCAGTGGATATGCCGATTGCCAAGGACACGATCATTACCACCCTGGCTTCTTCATACCAGCCGACGAAAATGGGTAATGCCACGGAAGTCGTCGGTGCTCTGAGGCAGGATCGTCATAGTGGCATTGAGGCGGAACTAGGCGCAAAGGCGCAAATGATCCCTGTCACACTGCAAGTCCGCTCTCACAACAGCGACGACACCATTCTGAAAACTAGCAGCTTCCATTACAACGTTTTCGTTGACCAGAAGTGGACGCCGTACCTGATGATGGCGACTCTATTCAATTCGCTCTCGAATTTGAACGACTTTTCTGAGGAGGCGACCTACCGATTGCACGGTGAGCTGCAAGTGGACGGGCACCAACGCGTGGAGTTAACTACCATGCAGGCTCCCGCCGAGACTCCCATTCCGACCCCCATGCTATTGGCCGGTTGGTGGGCGGATAAATTCAGCAGGCTCTATGTCAATTCCGCTAAGCTGCCCAAACTGGACGCGGTCAACGTCACCGTGGATTTGCTACCCGAACGGCGGATTGCACAGATTGAATCGGCTTGGACCGCCGACAATAAAGTGATGCCCGGTTCGGAAGTGCCGGTCAAGGTGTTCCTGCGTCCCTACCGGGGTGAGCGGCTCGAACGGAGTGTGAACGTGAAGATCCCGGCCGGGCTTCCTCGCGGGGAACATCAGATCTTGTTCAGTGATGCGGACACGCTAAACAGGTTCCAGAATATTGCCAGCTCTCTCAACAGAATCGAAGACACGCCGCAGACCGTGGCAATGCTCAACCAGGAGCGTAGTAACAATCGGCTCTATGTTTCACTTCTCGAATCACAGCCGACCGTCTACTCTGATGAGAAGGTTCTACCAAGCCTGCCTGCGTCTGTACTCAACGTGATGCAGAGTGGCCGGGCAACTAATCACGAGTTCGTAAGCTCATCGGAGAGTACGCATGAGGAGCTTTCGGTGCCGTTTGACGAGGTCGTGACCGGTAGCTACTCGCTCAAGATCTACGTGAACTAAAGAAGCCTGCAATCAAGGACACATGAAGATAATTCCGGCCTCCAAGCGCAAAGAGTGTGGCTCCGTGCCGCCAAACACGAAAGGAACGCCTTTGTCTTTCGGGCGGGGCGCTTGACGCCGTGCCCGCTTTGAGCGCTCTTCAAAAGAGGGCCGCCGCTGTTGCTCTGTTTCTAACGCTTGCCGGCCATGGACGGGCCGTAGATACCCACGTTTGGGAACAGTCGGACCAGACCGACTTCGGGCGCGGAACACACAAAGGGCTATCCATCCGAAGCGACGGTCGTGTAACTCTGGCCCCCGACTTCAAGGAATTGGACAGCACGGGAATTCCTTATCTGTGGGCGCTGGCCCAAGATTCGAAAGACACGCTCTATTACGCCGGCGGAGCTCCTACTGGTGCATCAACCAAAATATTCGCTTTGCCTCATAACGGGAAGCCGAAGGTGTTTGCGGAAGTTCCCGGTCTTGAGGTTCATGCGCTCGCGGTGGATCGGGACGATCGCCTTTACGCCGCCGTATTACCAGACGCAAAGGTCTACCGCATCGACGGCGCGGGCAAGCCGCAGCTCTTTTTCGATCCGAAATGCAAATACATCTGGGCTATGGCGTTTGATCGATCAGGCAACCTCTTTGTGGCAACTGGCGACAGCGGTTTGATCTACAAAGTTGCGCCAGACGGCAAAGGCGCAGAATTCTTTGATACCCAGGAAACGCACGCCCGCTCTCTGGCAATCGACGCGGAAGACAATTTGATTGTCGGCACCGAGCCGGGAGGGTTGATCTTGCGCATCAGCCCCGCACGGAAGAGTTTTGTCCTATACCAGGCGAGCAAGCGAGAAGTTACAGCCGTTGCTGTACATGACGGGATTATCTACGCAGCCGCGATCGGCAGCAAGAGTGGAGGCATATCCGTTTCCGGAGCGGCGCCAGTTCTTCCGGCCGCCCCTCCGTCCGTCACGGCAACCGGCACTGCCCATGTTGGAGTGCAGCCACCCAGCCCCGCGCCCGCGCTTGGATCGTTGAAGGCCGCCGTGAGCGGCGGCTCGGACCTATATCGTATTCAAAAAGACGGCTTCGCAGAAAAAGTCTGGAGTTCGGCGACCGATCTGATTTATGCTATTGGCTTCGATCCCGCAGGCAAGCCGCTGCTCGGAACAGGAAACACTGGGAATATATACCGCGTCGATTCGGATCATTTCTCTACCGAACTGCTGAGTGCTCCGTCAACCCAGGTGACGAATTTCTTGCAGGGCCGTGGTGGTCTCGTTTACGCCACTACCGGCAATGTTGGCAGCCTCTATGCAATCGGTCCTTCGGTTGAGAAGAAGGGCACGCTGGAAAGCGACGTTCTGGACGCGAACGATTTTGCTTATTGGGGCAAAGCCCATTTGACGGCTACTCTGAGAGGCGGCTCGATAGAGCTTGAAACAAGAAGCGGCAATGTAAACAATCCTCAAGACAGTTGGAGTGCGTGGAGCAAGGTAGCCCTCGCCGAGCAAGGTGGCCGCATACAATCTCCGCCGGCCCGTTTCCTGCAATACCGGCTCACGCTCAGCCTCTCCGCCCAAACAGCTGCTTCACCCGAACTGAGTATCGTAGATATCCCGTTCTTGCCGAAGAACATTGCACCGCAGGTGAAGCAAGTTGAAATCGCGCCCTTCAACTATCGCCAGCCCGCGAGCAATAATCAGCTGGAACGATCTACTGCGCCTTCCGGTTCGCCTACAACTCTTACGCTTCCTGCGGTCGGACAAAAAAGACCGAATCCTTCGAGCTTGTCGCTTGAGGGAAGCGGGAGCGCGACGCTGCAGTACAGCAAGGGCTTCGAGACGATTCGCTGGAGCGCTGAAGATGCCAATGGTGATCCGCTCGTCTTCAAGCTGGAAATACGGGAGAAAGAAAACGATCGTTGGCAACTGCTTCGGGATAAGCTGCAGGACCGCTTCTATTCATTCGACACGGCAGCTTTCCCGGACGGTCACTATGTCGTTCGCGTCACTGCCAGCGACGCCCCGGGCAACACCCCAGGCAACGCGCTTTCCTCTTTTCTTGATAGCGATCCCTTCACGGTGGACAACACGCCTCCTGAAATAACGAATGTCTCAATCAATCCGAGCGGTGCTTCGCGAACCCTCAAGTTCACCGCGAAAGACGCGCTAAGTTGGCTTGATAAGGCCGAGTACTCGATCAACGGCGGTGATTGGATGCTCGTCGCCCCGGATAATCTTGTGACTGACTCTCAGGTGTTGAACTTCACGGTCAGCGGCAAAGAAAACGAATTGCTGGCGGTGAGAGTGTTTGACGAGGACGATAACGTGATCGTGAAGCAGTTCGCATTGCGCTAAGACGATCAGCTTTCCGGCAGAATCTCATCGAGCGCTATCTCTAGAGTGGGATCTGCGCAGCGTAGCCGGCCGTCTTCAACAGGAACAGTGCCGTGTTCGCGCCTTGCGATCCAGGCTTCTCTCTCATACGGGTCGATTATCCAGATGGTGGGCACACCGAAGCTGAGTGCGTCGTTCAGCCGGGTCTGGATTCGGTTCCAGCGGTCCTCGGGCGAGAGAATTTCGATCCAGAGCAATGGCGGATGTTGAGTGACTTCATCGTTGTCATCTCGCTCCAGCACACAGATGTCAGGTATTCGGATACGACGCGGAGCCACCTGGAGCCGCTGCTCCGTCAGGGTTCTAAATCCCCGCTCAGCTTCCTTTGTGGGGCGGGTGCGGCAGACATATCTTCACTCTATCTTCTTTTAGTCTTAATCACGATTGGCGTTCCTTCGAAACCGAACTGCTCCCGTAGACGGTTGATCAAGAATCTCTCTTCGGAAAAGTGCATCTTATCTGCCTTGTCGGTGAAAACCACGAAGGTCGGTGGCCTCACGGAAGCTTGCGTAAGGTAATAGACTCGGATCTCGCTTTCGAACTTCAGACTTGCGACAAAACGGTTCAGTTCTCCCGTCGTCACGCGTTTCGAAGCTGCGTCGAAGCAGCGCCGGATAGTCGAAAATATGCGGCGAATGCCTTCCGCGTTCTTAGCGGAAGCGAAAATGACGGGAGCGTAATCCAGAAACTTCAGTTCATCGCGAACGGCTTCGGTGAACGAGCGTTTGCTCTTTCCCTCTACCGCGTCCCACTTATTGACGACTATAATGACAGCGCGTCCTTCCTCATGAGCGTATCCCGCGATGGTGGCGTCGGATCCCACGATGCCTTCCGTCGCATCCACAATCAATAGAACCACGTTCGCCATTCGAATGTTGCGCCGAGCCATGACGACGCTCAACTTCTCCGTCATTTCCGTCGTCTTGCCTTTGCGTCGTATACCCGCGGTATCCACGAACCGATAGGACGTGTTCCCCTGCAGGACGGTCTCATCGACGGCATCTCGTGTAGTGCCGGCAACGGGAGAAACGATAGCGCGTTCGGAGCCCACAAGACTGTTCAACATAGTCGATTTGCCGACATTCGGGCGTCCGATAATGGCGACTTTGATGCGGCGCTGAGATCCCTCGGTGAGGTCCTCGTCTTCCTCAGCTTTGAATTTCGGAAAGGGCGCGGTTACCTGGTCCAGCAGATCATCCAAACCAAGACGATGTTCGGCCGAAATTGGTACAGGGTCGCCAATGCCGAGCGAGTAGAACTCGGGAACCAGGCTTTCGCGCGCCTGTGTATCGATTTTGTTGACAACCAGAGTGAGAGGCTTTCCGAGCGGTCGAAGGAGTTTTGCGAGTTCGCGATCGGCGGCGGTTATCTCGGTTCGACCGTCTATCACATATAAGATGTGCGCCGCAAGTTCGAGCGCAACGTGCGCTTGTTTCAAGATTTGCTTTGGAATTAGCTCTGCATCGTGTGGGATAATTCCGCCCGTATCTATCAGGCCGAACCGCTTGCCCCTGTACTCTGCCTCGCCGTAGATGCGGTCGCGAGTGATCCCGGGCTCGTCGCCGACAATTGATCGCCGGCTCCCGAGAATGGCATTGAACAGGGTAGATTTGCCCACGTTGGGTCGCCCTACGATCACAATCGCCGGTAGCGGTTCGTCTTCGATCATTTCGTTAACAGGGTCGCATAGAGCAAAAGCGCAGAGTTGCTCTGCATGAGACGATAAAGCTTAACGAATGCAAGCAGAAGTTTCAACGCCGGTCAAGGCGTCAAAATCAGATGAGACCGCGATCAGGGCGACACGCAACATCGCGATCATTGCGCACGTGGACCACGGTAAAACCACGTTAGTAGACGCCATGTTGCGGCAGAGCGGCATCTTCCGTGCGAACGAAGAAGTTGCCGATCGTGTGATGGATTCGAACGAACTGGAGCGCGAACGCGGAATCACGATTCTTGCCAAAACAACTGGCGTCCAGTATCACGGAACCAAGATCAACATCGTAGACACTCCTGGACACAGTGATTTTGGCGGCGAGGTGGAGCGCGCGCTCAAGATTGTAGATGGAGTCATGCTGCTTGTAGACGCGAGCGAAGGGCCGCTCCCGCAGACTCGCTATGTTCTGACCAAAGCACTCGAGGCGAAACTGCCTCCTGTTCTTGTCATCAACAAGATCGACCGTCCTGATGCCCGTATTCAGGAGGTATTGAATGAGGTCTACGATCTCTTCATCGATCTCGATGCGACAGAAAACCAGCTCGATTTTCCGGTTGTCTACACAAATGCACGAGCCGGCACGGCAACCCTCAACCCCGATGAACCGGGGGAAAATCTGCAGCCCTTATTCGAGACTATCCTGAAATACATTCCCGCCCCCAAGGGCGATCCTAACGCCGTCTTGCAGCTGCTTGTGGCGAATCTCGACTACAGTGACTACTTAGGTCGCTTGGCTATAGGCCGTGTCTTCAATGGAACTCTCAGGCACGGCGATGAAGTCGGCATTGTCAAGCTGAATGGCGCTGTCCAAAAAACCCGGATTACCAAACTATATTCGTTTGAAGGACTGAAACGCGTCGACGAGACTGTGGGTCGGATGGGAGACATCCTGGCGATTGCCGGAGTAGAAGGAATCACGATTGGAGAGACGATCACCAGCCCTGAGGCACCCGCTGCGCTACCTAACATTCCGATCGACGAACCCACCATTGCGATGACGTTTACCGTGAACAACTCGCCATTTGCGGGCAGGGAAGGCGAGTTCGTGACCTCGCGCAATCTGCGCGACAGGCTTGACAAGGAGCTTCTGACAAACGTTTCCATCCGCGTGGAAGAAGCGGGCGGTCCTGACGCATTCAAGGTGATGGGACGGGGCGAACTGCAACTAGCCATTCTGATCGAGATGATGCGGCGCGAAAGCTATGAACTACAGGTCGGAAAACCCGAAATCCTGACACGTACTATTGACGGAAAACTGCACGAACCTCTTGAACTACTTGTGATCGATTGCCCGGAGGAGTTCATCGGCGTGGTCATCGAGAAACTCGGTAAGCGGAAAGGCAAGATGAACAAGATGATCAACCACGGTTCGGGTCGGGTCCGCCTCGAGTTTCTTGTGCCTTCGCGAGGATTAATCGGGATTCGCAGCGAGATGCTCACCGATACCAAGGGTACCGCCATCATGCATTCGCTATTTCACAGCTACATTGAGTGGCAGGGCGACATCGAGATGCGCCCTACCGGTTCGCTCGTGGCTGATCGGGCAGGCGTCGCAACCGGCTACGCCATCTACAATCTGCAGGAGCGCGGGGTCGTCTTCATCTCTCCCCAAACTGAAGTCTATGAGGGCATGATTATCGGTGAAAATGCCCGCAACAGCGACCTCGATGTGAATATCGTCAAAGAAAAGAAACTGACGAACATGCGCGCTTCTACTTCAGACGATGCCATTCGCCTGGTGCCGCCGCGGATTCTCAATCTGGAGCAGGCTATAGAATTCATCCGCGAAGATGAATACGTCGAGGTAACACCGAAGTCGATTCGCCTACGCAAAAAGATACTGAAAGCAAATCAGCGTTAGTCGTCAGGCAACGTCAGCCTGTACGAATGGTCGCGGCATGTCGAACGACTTGAGTACGGCTTCTGCCGCCAGGTAACCGCTGCGTACCGCACCTTCCATCGTCGCAGGCCAACCGGATCGGGTCCAGTCGCCGGCCAGAAACAGATTGGGAACCACTGTTTCGCTGCTCGGACGCAAACTGTCGAGACCGCAAGCCGCCGAGAACGTCGCGCGAATTTCTTTGACAACATGTGCTCGTTCGAGCCTCGCTTCTGCCGCCCTTGGAAAGAATTCGCTCAGCTCTTTCAGTGCAAGTTCGATCACCTCGCGGCGCGGCATGTCAACCAGACTGCGAGATGCGCTCACTACCAACTGGATATGCTTTCCACCTTGCTTGTTGAACATCCACTGAATCGTTCGGTCCAGTAAAGTAGCGTGCGGAAGCTCTGTTATGGGTCTGTCGAACCACAGATGAATCCCGGTAATCGGCGCATGACTGAACGCTGAAAGATCCAGCGGTAACTCAGATATAAGTGCATTGACGCGTTCGAATGGAACGGCGGCCACATATGCTCCGGCAGTATGCATGGATCCATCGCTGAGGAAAAGGCCTGTTACTTTGCCGTTCTGCACGCAAAGCTTTCGGACCGTCGCGCGATGTTCGATCTTCACGCTGGGATAATTGGACCAACCTTCTTCTGAATATAGTGAAGCAAGCGTAACGGAAGGGATGCCCATTTCGTAAGCATTCGCTTTGGAGAGAAAACCCAGGTAAAACACCTGCAAGCCGTGAGCTGCAGCCATCCTGTCCAGATCCTCATTTATAGCGCTGACCAGGACCTGCCGCCAAAAGCGCTCTATTGCACGCGTGCTCTGGTTTTTCTCGCGCAGCCAGTCGAGCATGGAGATGCGATCCAAATCCGTGCGCTTTCCGTATTCATATTTCACCGCGAGCAATCCGTTCGCCACGCTGATTTTGTCGGAAAGAGATAGGAACCGCAACTTCAGGAAAGAGCCCGTGAAATGTAGCGGGGCAGGCAACAGGCCGCGATGCATGATCGACGTCCGGCCGCCAGGTTCAATCCAGTAAAACTCCCGGTAAAAGCGTATTTGATTTTCGACACCCAGCCGCCTATAGAAATCGATAAGATTCGTGCAGCAGCGAAGAAGCACGTGCTGACAATTATCGATGGTCGGACTTTCTTCGTCCGCGATATTGAGAGGGTAGGATGTGGCGCGTCCGCCGAGATGAGGCCTGCTCTCGTACAGCGTCACTGGCGTATCCGTCGACCCCAGCGCAACGGCGGTAGCCAGCCCCGACAGTCCGCCGCCGATTATAGCGACACTACAGGAGCCAGGCAAACGATCATTCTTGAACTGCGGCAGCTGACGCTCCGGCAAGCGAAGCAATCATGTTCTCCATAAGGAGAAGTCCGCAGTCCTGTTCGAGAGTGAGAATGGATTCTGGATGGAACTGAACAGCTTCTATGGGTCGATCTCTATGCCTCACACCCATGATGATGCCGTCCTCCGATTCGGCAGTAACCTCCAGGCACGCCGGCAAGGCTTCGCGATTGGCATAGAGAGAATGGTACCGTCCGACTCTGAATGGGGATGGAAGACCATGCATCACACCTATGTCGTTGTGGTTCACCAGTGAGCCCTTCCCATGCATCGGGTAATCGAGCACGTCAAGTGTGCCGCCGAAAGCTTCCACAATGCCTTGCAATCCGAGGCACACGCCAAAGATCGGAATGCCGCGCTTTGTCAGTTCCTCCACCAGCTTAGGTACGCCGAAGTCGGCGGGCCGCGCGGGTCCCGGAGAAATCAGAACGATATCCGGTTTGCAGCCGTCGATTGCTTCGAGCGCAACGCTGGACCGGTAAGTGGAAACAACAGCTCCTGTTTGCCGGGCATAGTTTGCCAGCGTATGGATGAAGCAATCGTCATTATCCACTAGCAGCAGCCGCACGCCGTCGCCTACGCGTCGCACCTCGTGCCGCGCTTGTGTCCAGGTGGTCTGCGGCCGAAGCGCACGGAAGAAAGTCGTCGCCTTCAGACGACACTCTTCGTCCTCTGATCGCGGATCGGAATCGTAAAGGAGCGTCGCTCCCGCTGAGTACCTTGCCAGTTGATTCCTTAAGTGCACCGTACGAATGGTAATACCGGTGTTGATATCCCCGTTCAGGCCGATCATCCCTACCGCGCCTCCGTACCACGCGCGCGGATCCTTCTCCAGGTCTTCGATCGCCTGTGCGGCCGCCTTTTTCGGAGCACCTATGATCGTAACCGCCCACATGTGAGTGAGGAATGCATCGAGCGAATCGAAGCCTTCCATGAGCACTCCCTTCACGTGGTCTACGGTGTGGAACAACCCAGCATACGATTCGATAAGCCTTCGACCGATCACCTTGACGGAGCCGGGTATGCAGACGCGCGATTTGTCGTTCCGGTCCACGTCACTGCACATCGTGAGTTCGGATTCTTCCTTGACGGAATTCAGCAGTTCGCGAATGCTCTCCGCGTCCCGCAAAGGATCACCGGAACGCCGCGCGGTCCCTGCGATCGGACATGTCTCCACTTGACTGCCTTCGACTCGCACAAACATTTCCGGCGACGCGCCCACAAGCTGTTCATCCCCCATCTGCAAGATGAATTCATACGGGCTGGGACTCGATTTCTGAATTCGCTCGAAAAGCTCTGAAGGGCTGCCGCTGAAAGGTGTACTGAAGGTCTGCCGGAGGACAACTTCGTAGTAGTTGCCTAGACGCATTCCCTCGCGCACTGCTTCCACCTTCTCTACGTACTCTTCTGTCGCGTGATCGGACACGATATCGCTCGGCGCTGCGGTTGGAAGCTGGCTTAAAGAAATTTCTTCGGCAGTTCGCTTCAATCCTTCGGTGCTTCCCTGTTCGCCCGAGAATTCGTACTGAAATCGCTCGATCACTTCTTTCTTGCGATCCATAAAGTAAATGTCGTCGCACAAGAAAAGATGAAGTGTTTTGCCTTCGTTTCTGGGTAATCGCAACCGAATGGGATCAAATTGCAGAAGCAAATCGTACCCGAAGGCACCTAACAGCGCTAGTCGGGAGTCCTCGGCAGTCCGGAATTCCTCAATCAGAATCCTGAGTAGGGAAAATGGCGAGGGTTGCTTACTGCGCTCTTCTTCGGGGAAGCGATCCGCAAGCGGTTTGAGCGCTAACGTGATGGTGTACGGCATAAGAAACTGCGCGTCCCATTGCGGATGCCCGGCCAAAATAGGGAACAACAGCTTCAGCAGCACCTTCCCCCGCTCATTTAGAGCGCGCATGAGAAGAGTACGTTCGTGCCCTACGATCTCGAGCAGCGGGGCCACGCTCGCAACATCCCATCGCGAGTAACGCTCTGGATATTCATATCCCGAAGAGAGGTAAGCTCCGCGTCTGGTGTCCAGCTGTTTGAGAATGTGTTTCAACCCCCGCCCGTAGTTCACTTTCGTTCTGGTGCGGGTGACGGTAATTCCGTGTGGAGTGGTGTAGCGCAGATGCGGCATGGAAACGGCTACCGTTATTGGGGTTCTCGCATCAGGATACCAGCATTCCAATACCGGAGCGCCGCTCTAAACCCGCTCTCAGAGCCCGACAGAAACCTGGCTTCAGAATATATGGCAAGCTGAATCTATGGCACGCGGTTGGGAAAGCAAAGAAGTCGAAATGCAAATCGAGTCTGCGCAAGAGCGCCTTCAGCACGCCCGAACCCCTCTCCGAACTCCCGAGCAGATCGCTTTTGAAAGGGAACAAGAAAGTATAGAACTCTCCCGCCGCAGAGTGCTCGAAGACATGGCGGCTGCGTCGAACCCGAAATATCGTGAGCTGTTGCAACGCTCGCTCGACTTTCTGGACGCAAAATTGGCGCGCTTGAAAGCGGGCGTGGAGCCCGAGAAGCACAAATCTGCAAACGGATCTTAACAGACCAGATCTTCGCGTGCTATCTTCACATCACTCAGGCGGCCAAGCATCGCTAGAGCGATATTCTCTGACTGGAAAAACTCTTCCGCAATTGCCTGAACTTGCTCTCTCGTTACCGACTCGATATTTTCCAGCATTTCATCGAGAGAAAGAAAGCGTTCGAAGTAAAGTTCCTGTCTGGCCAGGTTCGACATCCGGCTCGAAGTGGATTCGAGGCTGAGCATCAGCGAGCCTTTCAAGTGATCCTTAGCGCGACGCAGTTCGTCGTGCGTGATCAAATCGCCCTTGAAAACCCGGAGCTCGTGGATAACTGAGTCCACGACCTGTTTCGCCGTTTCCACGCCCGTTCCGGCATAAACGGTGAAGCAGCCGGTGTCGCTGAAAAGATTCAGTTCTGAGTAGACCGCGTAAGCCAATCCCTGCTTTTCACGAATGTTCTGAAATAGCCGGGAACTCATCCCGCCCCCTAGTACGGTGTTTAGAACATAAAGCGGGAACCGTGCTACATGTGACAGCGGATAAGCGGGAACGCCTAGAGCGATATGGACCTGCTCGAGTGATTCTTTCTTCTTGAGGATGATGGGCGCGTGCGGCTGCGGCATATCGCCGAGCTCAGGCCGGGGGCGCTCGGGTAGGCTGGTGAACTTGTCCTGCACGAAGCGAACGATTTCGGAGTGTTTCAGGTTTCCCGCCGCGGTAATCAGAATGTTTTGCGGTGAATAGACACGGTCATAGAAGTCGAGCAGCATAGCCTTTCCGAATTTCTTGACCGTCTCGCGAGTTCCGAGAATCGGTTTCCCCAGGCCGTGCCCTTTCCAGAAGTTGCTGATGAAGGTCTCATGCAGCACAAACTCCGGCTGATCCGCTTCCATCTTAATTTCTTCGAGAATTACACTCTTTTCTTTTTCGATATCTTCGTCTCTAAAGAGTGGATTACGCACTAAGTCGGAAAGAATATCGAACGCAAAAGGCAAATGCTCGTCCAGTGTTTTCGTGTTGAAGCTCACCAATTCCTTACTGGTGAAAGCGTCTAGTCCGCCACCAACCGAATCCACCGAACGCGCAATATCTTCAGCAGAGCGATGCTTCGTACCCTTGAAAACCATGTGCTCGATGAAGTGAGAGATGCCGTTTTCGGGATCACGTTCGATGCGCGACCCGCTGCCGATCCAGACGCCTAGAGACACCGACCGGACGTGCGGCATCACTTCCGTCACGACCCGGATACCGTTGGGAAGCTTTGCCCATTCGATTTCGCGGACGTTAGGGATAACGGAAACCATTTACCATAGCCTTTCGAAGCACAGGAAGTTACACTCAAACTGGATGTTGCAACAAACTAAGGGCGAGACATTGGTCGGGATGGACTTGGCCGATCTCGAAAAACTGCTCGGCCCCGAGCAACCCAGCTTCCGAGCCCGACAATTATTTGACGCACTCTACAAAAAACGTGTAGATAATTTGTCGAACATTACCAACTTACCACAAAGCATTCGTGGTCAATTGTTTGCAAGTTATCCGCTCGGCTTGCCGGCAACCGAACACCGGTATGACTCAACCGACGGGACGAGGCGGTATCTTCTGCGCCTAGAAGATAACCGCACCGTAGAGACGGTGCTAATGCCCGAGCTCGGAAGGGACACGATTTGTATATCGAGCCAGGTCGGCTGTCCGGTTGATTGCCGTTTTTGCCTGACCGCTCTCATGGGGCTGGAACGCAATCTCACCGCCGGGGAAATCGTCGGTCAGGTTCTCTACGTTGCCCGTGAAAACAAAATTGAAGCATCGGACAGGCGCTTGAATATCGTGATGATGGGCATGGGCGAGCCGCTGCTGAACCTGGAAAATGTGCTTAAAGCCACTCGTCTCCTGACAAATAGAAACGGCATTGGCATGTCGGAAAAGCGCATCACGATCTCCACTTCCGGAATCATCCCGCAGATGGATGAATTGGGGCGCGCGCATATCCGTCCGAAGCTGGCGGTGTCTCTAAACGCGTCCACAGAAGAGCAGCGGCGCGAACTCATGCCCATAACACGCAAATATCATCTGTCGGATCTCATGGCCGCCTGTAAACGTTATCCGTTGCGGCCCTGGGAGAAGTTGACCTTCGAATATGTGCTCCTTAAAGACGTCAACGACTCGGATCAAGATGCGCGGCGTGCCGTGCGGTTGATATCGCGCCTGAATTGCAAGGTCAACTTGATCGCTCTGAATCCGGGGCCCGGCATCTCGTTCGAAACACCCACTCCTGAACGCGTGGACAGTTTCCAGCAGATTATTCGCCGCGCTGTGCCTTGTTTTATACGCAAGCCGCGTGGCCGTGACATCTTCGCCGCCTGCGGTCAGCTCAAGCGGGTTGCCTCGGACTTGGTCGAGATCAATTGATTTAAGCGCCCGGTTTGGCGTGCGATGTGGTGCTGCCCTCCGTCATTCCGAGAACCCACTTGATCGCTTCAAAGTACATCTTTTGAATGTCGGGATCGTCCCACGATTCTTCGGTGTGCCCCAGAGTCGAGTAGAAGACCCGGCCTTTGCCATACATCTTCGACCACGCGACGGCGAAGTCATGGTCCTGCCGGTGAATCCGCGGATTGTTGTTGTAATCTAGCCTGGAAGCATCGAGGCTGAGCAGAACGTTTACCTTGTCGCGCGACCAGCTCTTCGGCTGATATATCTCATCGCGCTTTACGAACTCGTGCGGAAAGTGGCGTACAGCCGGAAACGAGGGGTCCTCTACCACGATCGGGGCGTTAAAAGTCGTCCATGGATGCTCATCGAACCAGCCGCCGATCATCTCGCCGTACTCAGGCCACTTGTAGTTGGTGTCCAGGGCCGCGTGAACCCCGACGAATCCCTTTCCGTCCTCTTTTATGAAAGACATCATGTCGGTCTTCTGATCATCGGTCAGGTCCAGTTCGCCCGTCGTGCTGGCGAAAATTAGCGCATCGAAATAGTTCAGGTCCTTTCTATTGCGCTCCTTGATGTGCTTTTTTGTGATGAGTTCGGTGTCGGTCCTGAGCGTCGCTTCCCAAAGCTTCGTATCGTGACCCATGCGCCAGATCGTGCCCATCGCCTCCGGAATCGAATCGTGCTCGAACCCCTTGGTTTCCGAAATAACCAGAACGTGAGCCGGGATTGTAGATGGTTTCTTTTCCGCCCAGGTCTGGCCCCGTAAATAGTTGAGCATCCCGGCTGTGCCCACGCAGATAATACCCAGTGCCACCGTTGGCACTGGACGAGTTAGTCTCATTTATCCTCCCGATCGATTTCTTAAAAGAAACGTTATCATAGGCAACTGTCTAATCAGCGTGCGCATCTATGTTCACGCGGCGAATACCAGTAGCGAATAACTTCTGATGAACGGTTTTTTCCATCAACTGCTCCGTTTTCTATTCCACTTGGGGTATCTGGGCCCGTTTGTGATGGGAATCTTCGATTCCTCGTTCTTGTTCCTCCCCTTTGGCAACGATCTACTGGTAGTCGCTCTCACCGCGCGTCACCACCAGCTGTACCTGATCTACGTTGTGTCAGCAGTTTGCGGTTCTACCCTGGGTGTGTTTTTCCTCGATCTGATTGCCCGTAGAATTGGCGAGGAGGGTGTCGCAAGAGTTGCTGGCAAGCGCCGCTTTGAAGTACTCAAGGCCAAGATAGGCAAGTACGGCGGCAAGGCGCTAGTGACAGGTTCGCTTGCTCCGCCCCCGTTTCCATTCACGATGGTAGTGGCGGTCAACAGTGCTCTAGGGTATCCGCGCAAACGGCTGCTAAGCCTTATCGCGATCAGTCGCGGCATTCGCTTCCTCATTCTGGGAGCGCTCGCCATCAAATTCGGCCGTACGATCATTCACCTGGCGAACTCTTCGGGCTTCAAGTATTTCATGTATTGTTTCACCGCAATTTGCCTTGGCGGCAGCGTCGTTTCAATCTCAACGTGGGTCAGAAAGGCGAGATCGAGACAGTCGCGGCCACCCAAATCGGAGCCTCCCAATGCCCAGCCTGCAAAAGCCTGAGGCTTGAGAGCATTTTCGCGCTTAGGCCATAATTAAGATTCACAGAAGGACTGCCTCCAATCGACAGCCCCACAATCTTGATCTGAATCGATGCTGGCCCGTAGTAAGCCCTAGGAGTTTCTATGTGGATCGTCCGCCTCGCGCTGCGGCGACCGTACACCTTTGTCGTTTTATCTTTGATGCTTTTTATCCTCGCGCCGGTGGTGATCTCCCGGACGCCGACGGATATCTTCCCTAATATCGACATACCCGTTGTCAGCGTGGTCTGGCAGTACGCGGGCCTTTCCGCCGAGGACATGTCGGATCGCATCGTCTACCTCACTGAGCGGGCGCTCACTACGACCGTAAACAACATCGAGCACATCGAGTCTCAGTCGATGAACGGCATCGCGGTAGTGAAGATCTTCTTCCAGCCGCACGCAAATCTGTATGCCGGTATCGCTCAAGTCACCGCCATTTCGCAGACTCAACTAAAGCAGCTCCCACAAGGCACCACACCGCCCTTGATCATCAGCTACAACGCTTCGACGGTTCCTATCATTCAGCTCGCGCTCTCAGGACACGGGCTCAGTGAGCAGCAGTTGAACGATCTGGGCCAGAATTTCATCCGTACGCAGCTGGTAACTATCCCAGGCACCGCCATTCCGTATTCATATGGCGGCAAACAGCGCGAAGTCATGGTCGATCTCAACACCCAGGCCCTCCAATCGAAAGGGCTCGGACCCGCCGATGTGGTGGATGCGATCGGCAATCAGAACCTGATCCTTCCCGGGGGTACTTCGAAGATCGGAATGCTCGAGTACATTGTCGAGATTAAGGGCAGTCCGGAAAATGTGGCCGAGCTGAACAACCTTCCCATAAAAAGCGCTAACGGCACCACCATCTTCGTTCGCGACGTAGCGCATGTTCGCGATGGTTACCCGCCCCAGACAAACATTGTCCGCTCCGATGGCCAACGCGGCTCGCTTATGACGGTTCTGAAATCGGGTGATGTTTCGACGCTGGACATCATCGCGAGCATCCGCAAGATGTTGCCGCAGGTAGCGGCCACCCTGCCGCCCGAACTACGTATCACGCCTATCGCCGACCAGTCGATCTTCGTGCGTGCTTCGATTAACGCGGTCATTCGGGAAGCTGTTATCGCGGCCTGCCTGACGGCAATTATGATTCTGGTTTTTCTCGGCAGTTGGCGCAGTACATTAATCATCGCTATATCGATCCCGTTATCGATCCTCTGCTCACTGTTCGCCCTCAGCGCTCTTGGGGAAACCATCAATATCATGACCCTGGGGGGATTCGCCCTCGCGGTGGGCATTCTGGTAGATGACGCTACTGTCGAAATTGAAAACATCAACCGGAATTTCGAAATGGGTAAGGAGATAGAACAGGCCATTCTCGACGGCGCCGCGCAGATTGCCGTTCCCGCCTTCGTCTCCACCCTCAGCATTTGTATCGTCTTCGTCCCCATGTTCTTCCTCACCGGAGTAGCGCGCTATCTTTTTGTTCCGCTTGCAGAGGCAGTTTCGTTTGCGATGCTCGCTTCGTATCTCCTGTCGCGCACAATTGTTCCCACCCTTGCTAAGTACCTGCTTAGAGGGCATTCGCATCACGAGGCGGTCGCGCACGCCGATAGGCGCAATCCTTTCGTGCGCGCGCAATTACTATTTGAGAACGGGTTCGAGAAGATGCGCGGCTTCTATCGCCGTCTCCTCGAGCGCTGTATTCATCATCGTCGCCTGTTCACGGTTTGCTTCTTTGCTGCCTGCGTCGCTTCCTTTGCTCTCGTACCGTGGCTCGGGCAGGACTTTTTCCCGGCGTCCGATAGCGGCCAATTCCGGCTCCACGTGCGAGCCTTCACTGGCACTCGCATCGAAGAAACTGCCAAGCTCTGTGATCTGGTCGAGAGCCGGATTCGCGAAGTAGTTCCACCGCACGAGCTGGTAAACATTCTCGATAACATCGGAGTGCCTTATAGCGGTACTAACACCTCCTACAGCAACAATGGAACCGTCGGCCCAGCCGACGCGGACATCCTTGTTTCACTATCTGAGAAACACCGGCCCACGAATGAGTACGTCACTGCGCTGCGCCGCCGGCTTCCGGCGGAATTTCCGGGATCGACGTTCTACTTCCTGCCGGCCGATCTGGTCAGTCAGATCCTCAACTTCGGTCTTCCTGCGCCCATCGACGTCCAAATCGTCGGCAGGAATCTCGAGGCTAATCGTCAGTTTGCCGATCGCCTTCTCCAGCAGATCAAGACGATCCCCGGTACTACAGACCTGCGCATCCAGCAGCTCTTCGATCAGCCCGAGCTGTTCGTCAGTCTGGACCGGACCAAGGCGCAGGAAGCGGGATACAACGCTCGCGAGATTGCCAACAACATTCTGGTTTCGCTCAGCGGCAGCTTCCAGACTTCTCCCACATTTTGGCTCAATCCCCGCAACGGCGTCAGTTACAACATCGCGGCTCAATCACCTCAGTATGAGATGGATTCTTTCCAGGACTTGAGGAATATCCCGATCACGGGCAGCAGCAGCGCCCCCCAGATTCTTGCCAGCCTCGCGACACTTCAACGCGGCTCGGGACTCACCAGTGTGTCCCATTACAACATCGCCCCGGTTATCGATATTTACGGCGCTGTGCAGAATACCGATCTCGGCAGCGTCTCGCGGCAGATCGAACAGTTGGTTGCGAACAACCGCAAAGCCTTGGTTCGCGGGTCTCAAGTGATAGTACGAGGTCAGACCGAAACCATGCGCTCGTCTTTCGAAGGCCTCATTGCTGGTTTGGGCTTCTCTATTGTCCTCGTTTACATGCTTATCGTTATCAATTTCCAATCATGGCTCGATCCGTTCATAATCATTTCGGCTCTTCCTGCCGCCCTGGCGGGAATCGTATGGTTCCTGTTTGTCACTCGCACAACCGTTAGCGTCCCTGCCCTGACCGGGTCCATCATGTGTATGGGAGTAGCAACGGCTAACAGTATCCTTGTTGTCAGTTTTGCTAAGGAACAGTTGCCGGATACGGATACCGCCGCCGATGCCGCTGTGCTCGCTGGGTTCACTCGTTTTCGCCCTGTGTTGATGACGGCCCTTGCCATGATTATCGGCATGCTGCCGATGGCTCTGGGACTCGGGGAAGGAAGCGAGCAGAACGCCCCCCTTGGCCGCGCCGTCATTGGTGGCCTCCTGTTCGCTACCATGGCAACCCTTTTCTTCGTTCCCGTGTTCTTCAGCCTCCTGCATGACAGGCGGAAGCGCAGGTGAGACAGGCTATGTCGCGCCTCCGCTGGATCTTCGGTGTCCTCGCTGTTCTGATTGTAGTCGCCGTTGTGGTTGCAATGGGCATAATTCCGCGGCTGCGGGCCAGGCAAGTCTTGCAGCGCGAAACCCAGCGTGAAGCGGAACCCGCTGTCATCGTTCTGCACCCAACTGTTGCCGCGCCGGCCGAGGAAGTAATTCTTCCCGCCAATATCCAGGCTTTTATTGATGCGCCGATCTATGCGAGAACCAGCGGCTATCTTCGCCATTGGTATTTCGATATCGGCGCGCACGTCAGGAAAGGTCAGTTACTCGCCGATATCGAGAGCCCGGAAGTCGATCGACAGTTGGAGCAAGCGAAAGAGGATTTGCGCACCGCTCAAGCCAATCTTCAACTAGCTCAAATTACTGCGACCCGCTATGTCGATCTCTTTAAGACCGATTCCGTCGCCAAGCAGGACGTGGACAACGCGGTCCAGAATGCTGCTGCTCGCAACGCTACCGTGAAAGCCGCTCAGGCAAATGTGCAGCGCTTGCAGCAACTCGTTGATTTCGAGAAAGTTTATGTGCCGTTCGATGGAGTGGTCACCGCGCGCAACACCGATATTGGTCAATTGATTGATTCCGGTTCCTCCAGCGGCTCGCAACGTGAGTTGTTCCATGTCGCGGCTATCGACAAATTGCGCGTTTTCGTGCCCGTTCCTCAAGTGTATTCGCATGCCACGGTGCCGGGAATTGAAGCCGACCTTACGGTGCCGGAGCTCCCCGGTCGCCGCTTCGCTGGAAAGCTGGTGAGGACGGCGCGCTCAATCGATCCCGCCACACGTACCCTCCTGGTCGAAGTCGACGTCGTAAATTCAACCGGTTTGCTTTTTCCCGGTGCCTACACGCAGATCCACTTCAAGATCAAATCGACCATTCCAACGCTGATCATTCCGTCTACATCGCTGATCTTTCGCTCCAGTGGGCTGCGCGTTCCCGTGCTTGGCGACGGAAATCGAGTCAAGCTTCTGCCCGTCACACTCGGTCGTGACTTCGGAAATACCGTGGAGGTAATCGCAGGATTGCCGGAGAACACTTCAATCATCGCCAATCCTCCGGATTCCCTGGTGGAGGGCGAGGTCGTCCGGGTGGTCAGCGCTAAGGCGGCTCAGGATGCTGAAGAGTAAAGTATCAAAATTTCCCGGACAGCGCTCATCTCCTCTGGCTCGCGTTTGAACTCAGAAAGGAAATGAGCGCTTCCGCATCAGACAGCTGCTTTCTGTTGCAGTCCGTGTTTTAGATTCCGTACGACGCCGTGAGCCTCCAGCACGCCGGCGTTCTGTTTTTCGACAATCGCCTTGATATTGCTGGGCAACGGATTCTCCAAAGCTTCTGCGTAGGCTTTTTTCGCCGCATCTTCTCCGGATTCAGCTTCATCGATGATGGCTTTATCCTCGTTCTTAGAAAGCGCTTCCTTAAGATTGATCCAGCCGCGGTGTAAGCTGCCGGTCAGGTGTCCGTGCTCAGCCGGTTTCTCGCCAAGTTCGCTGACGGCTGTCTGTAGCTCTCTCGCATACGCTTCTCTTTGCGCCGCGTACTTCGAAAACAGCGCCTTGAGGTCGGATTGTTTCACCTTCTCAGCCGCTGTTTTGAAGCCCTCGGCCCCATCTCTGGCCGTCTCGATCAATCCGTTAAGTACAGATGCAACATCACTACTCATGAAGTGTTATATCTCCTCACCTTTGGACACGGACGGCTCCAAAACATTTCTGTCAGGATGGTCGTTAGCTGAGACTTTTTCGTGGGTATAAACACTCGGCACTCTGCAGCATCGACTACTATTTATTTTCAGTAATATGCGGATCGGCTTTGGCGGCCAGCGCAATCCGGCGTCTCCCCTCCGCTTCGTCGCCCTCTTTTGTAAGCGCCAGCCCCAGATCGTAGTTCAACTTCGCGGAGAGCGGGTTGATGAGCAAACCTTTACGGAAGGTCTGAATCGCATCTTGCGGCCGGGCCGCCGAGTACTGCGCCACCCCCAGGCTTTCATATGCAGCCTCCATGTCGGGATCGAGATCGATGGCACGTTCGAATGCAGCGATTTGCTCGGCGGGCCGATCTCGCAGGGTTAGTCCCAAATTGAACTCCACAGATGCATCTTTCGGGTATGATTGCGCGGCGAAACGCAGTATTTCGCTCGCTCGCGCGGCATCTCCGGCTTCACCCAGCATTGTGGCCATCAGAATCATGGCTCGCAGGAAGTATGGATATACCGACAACGCTTGCTGATCTTTCTCAATTGCGCTCTTCACATCTCCCCGCGCCTTGAGTTCGGTTGCCTGCTGAAACAGCGCGTTAGCTTCCCACTTGAAATCGCGCGGCAGACGGCTCAACAGGATGAAGCGGTTCCCGAGATTCACTACACCGCTCGTTTCTCCATACCACAGCCGTCCCGCCGCTTCCGCCAGCTTGAGGTCCAGTTGTGAAAGCTCCATGTCTCCGAGATATCCGCCCCCCGGCGCCGTGGGATCGGCCGAAATGTCATGAGCTACTTTGCTGAACGCTTCACCCGCCGCCAATCTGCTGCTCGCCTTCGCGGCAGTTTCGGCGTCTGGCGTCACGATCAGCCTCAAGAATTCACGCAACGGCCGAACTTGCGATTGCTGTTCGGAACTGAGGCTCTTTGCTGCGATCGCCTGTTCGGGATGCACTCGGATCCAATGATCCGTCATGTGAAAAGATGCCTTTTGAATCGATGGCATATGGCAACCTATGCACTCGATCTTGGCGTTCACTGGGCAAATCGCCGCGTGCCCGTTCACTGAAGTAGCGTGACAACCTAAGCATGTCGCGACGCTCCGCTCACCGACATTTTTCGAATCATCATGTGGATCATGGCAACCGGTGCAACCCAGTTTCGACCCGCTTTGCACGAAGCACTCAGCACGACGCAGTGCGTTCACCTGGTTCGAAACCAACAAATCGTCCGGCATCGGATCGGACTGATAGGTAAATCCGGTGTGGCATTGCGCGCAGACTTCCACCTGATCGTTCGCGCTTAACCGCTTCGGATTGATAACTCCGTCGCGCGGATTGCCCCTGCCGACCGCCGCCAAATGGCCAAACGAAGGACCATGACAGCTTTCGCAGTGCACGCCGCCCGCGTTACCCGCACCCAGCGTGTTTGGTTCGCCATGACATGTCAGGCATCTCTGTTCGAAAGTCGGACTGAGCACGTTCCCGACAGTGTCTTCGTAAGTGCTTGGCTTCTCTGGAGAGAACCCGGGTGAGAGCAGCAGAGCGTGCTGCGCCGTGCTGTAAGCGTAGCGGCCCTCCAATAGCGCGGAGCGGTCCAGGCGCATGCCTTCCACTGCCTGCAGGCGGAGCAGAAAACTCAGTCCGTGTCGCCGGCCCCCGACTACCGTTTGCACTGGCAGAACGACCTTCGTCCCGTCGGGCAGAGTGACTCCGTATTCGAAGCGGCCTTTTACTCTCCGCACTTGCGAAACGCGCGCAGGACTGTTGACCTCCGCTTTCGCAACTTCGAAGTTCGCCGGCAAGATGGAACTGACATTTCCCTGCCACGTGGTTGCCATCGCCGTCTTTGTCTGCGTCGCCGCAATATCCTGGTGACATCCGGCGCAAACGTCTGCTCCGGCATAGTGTTCGCCGGCACCCTCTGATTGAGCAGAGGCCAGCGGATTGCAGGCAGCCAGGGCAAGCAGATAGATTGTTGGCCAGCAGCGCAAAGCACATTATGCCGTAATCAGGCAAACATACACGCTACCGCACGCGGTGACCCGGGTTGTCGTATAAGGGAATAAGTCGTACTGCTGGGCAATGCTCGTTAATCCGGATCGCCGTAAGTTAATTCTTCGATGACCGGCGGCCTCTGGTCGAAGTCACTATACCGGATCCATTGTGGCTCTACGGCGAAATACGCGATGCCGGGCCACGTCATTCTTGACGGCCCGTCCGGCCAGACCGCGAAATATATCTCCTGGTATCGCTTCAAATCGGGACCTTTCGGCTCCACCGCCATGCCTTCGAACTGAACGGTCTGCTCTCCGCTCCACCCGACAACGAAGCAGCAAGCTGGTCGCGCAATCAAGTTGGGATACTTACGCGACGACCTCACGGTATCGAAAACTATCTTGAGGTCCGGGCTGACTGCGATCCCGACCAACGCCGATTCTGGAGTTCCTTTTGCGGAGATGCTCGATACGACACCATACCGGTGTTGCGACATGAATGAGTACAGAGCGAGCCTGTTCATACTGAATTCTCGGCTCATGCCTGCTTACTTTTTTTGCTGGATACCACGAATTCATTGCCGTCGATGTCCTTAACGATCGCCATTGTCCCCCAAACTTCGGTCTTGGGTTCGGCGACGAATTCAACCCCTTTAGACTTGAGTACCTTTGCGGTCGCGAAGATATCGTCACACCAGAACGTCACCGGCTGAAAGCCTCCGATCCGATTCTCATGGCCCTCCGGCGTAAACAGCGCCAATCTGGACTCTGCTCCGGGTATGAGCAGTTCGATCCATCGCTGCGCTGCTGTAAAAGGCTGGTCCGTCAGCACCTTAAACCCGAGCTTTTCCGTATAAAACCTCAAAGATGCGTCCTGATCACGAACAGGAATACTGACAATCTCGATTCCCCTAATCATGTCGAAATCCTCCAATATCATTCCTGCCAGAACATACCAGAAGCAGCTTGCATTCTCAATCAGTCACAGGATACTATACCAGCCATAGGTATAGAGGAGTGCTTCTTGTGGATGATTACGTCATCGAGGTTCTTATGCGGGATCTTGTAGGTCACGACAGACGACCGGTGAGCTTCTTGGTTTATCTGTGGCTCGCAGCCGAAAAATCCCGAACAAATGACGAGATCCAGCTCAGCTATCACGAGATAGCAGAAAGCATCGGCGTGTCCAAGAGCTCGGTCCAGTCGGCCGTAACTTGGCTATGCCGCCGAAAGCTGCTCGCGACTAGCAAGGAAACTGCAACTGCTGTACCGCGCTACGAGGTGTTGACGCCCTGGCGGCCATCGGCAAGCCGTGACGTTCCCCAGCGGCGCTCAAAGCCGTAAGCCTATTGGCTGTCGCTCGGACGGCGAACCACTCCTGACATCACAGCTCAAGAACTTCCGGCATCTGCGAGTGCCCGCTTCACCTCGCTGACGGTTTGCTCGGGGTTGGTTACCTCTACGACGACCTCGTCGTAGAGGTCCTCCATTCCGATAAACGTGCCGCCTCTTAGCTTGATTGTGACCGCTTTATCTGGATTGTGAACGTCCCAGAACGTCCGTTTCACGCCGGAGTTGAATGACCCGGCGCTAATCACATGCGGAATGCTGGTTCCTGGATTACGTGTTCCTTGCGGACCCGCGCGGGCAGTCTCGCTATCGATCTCAATACTGTCAATAGTATCCAGCGGAATTTGCAACGATCTTTTGAGTGCAAGAAGCTTGTGCAAAGGTGAGAGATCCAGTTGCAGCACGCCACGCTCGATTTTTGCCGTTACCATCAATTACCTCCCCGGAGGTCTGTTGCACTTGCGCGCCCAAGGTGATTAATCGTCAGCATAGCTTCATCCTAGTTGGCGTCGTGATTGCTCGTTTCGAAAGCTTCCAGCTCCTTCACACCAAGCTCGGAACTGAGCTTCGACAATGTCTGCCAGACTTCGTCAGGTATGGGGATGCCGCTATGCAGCCGTTCCTGCTCTGTGCGCCATTCTGGGTCGCCCGCTACGAGCACTTCCTCATATCCCTCGGCAGGTGCTGCGGACTTCAAATCGGCCACAAATCGTTTTAGTCTCGCCGCAAATTCCGTGAGCGGCATGAAACGCTCGATATCGATTGCCAGGAAACTCTGGCTCGTACCCACTCGCCGGCCTCGTTGACGCATTGATCCGACGTCGCTTGCCATAGCGCCCCCGCCCAAAACCGCGCAAACGATCTCGACTGCGGCTGCGAGTCCGCTTCCCTTATACCCGGCAGTTCGTCCTCCGAGTGGCACGAGCGAACCTTTGATTCCGGCTGATGGGCTACTCGTCGGCGCGCCCGCCACGTCCAGCGCCCAGCCCTCAGGAATAGAATCGGCGTTGCGCGCGATTGCGGCCCAGATGCGATTGGCCGCCACCGCTGTCGTTGACATATCCAGTAGCCATGGGCCCGGTACCGCTACGCAAATGGGATTCGTCCCCATGCGAGGCTCTCGCCCCTGCCACGGTGCCACCAGCCTCGACGCGTTGCAAAGCACGATTCCCACTTGCCCTTGTTCAGATATGCGGCTTCCCCAATACGCTGCCGCGCCGAAGTGATTCGAGTTCCGCGCTATGACGAAGCCCAATCCAAATTGGCGCGCCAGCCGGACGCTGTGATCGCAGCACTGCGCGGCTGCAACCTGCCCCATTCCGTTCTCTGCGTCGAACAGCAGGCAAGCCCCACTCTCCGAAACAACTCGACCAGTTGCCGTCCCATCCATATCTCCCGATTGAAGCTGCTCGATGTACACCGGCAGCAAGCCGACTCCATGCGAATCAACTCCACGCAGATTCGCGGCAACCAGCGAGGAACTAGTCAATTCGGCCGAGCGCAGCGAAGCACCGGCGGCAGCTAGCGTCTCACGCACAAAACGCTCCAACTCGAACGCGAAGGTCCTCGGCATGCTCTTAGACCTTACATGATCGGCAGGCGATCCTGATAAGATTCAGGTCAGCGCCTCGTGAGTGTTTCAACCAAATGTTTGAACCATGTTATCGGCTGGCGTTTGGCACCGGAACCTTTGCGCCGATTCTCAATGGCCTGAATATGAAACAATACTGGGTCGTCGCAATCCCATTAAGTAGGCCGTAAAGCCGGGAAGGAATGATCGTGTCTAAGTCTCTGAAAATCACTCTCTGTACTGCCGCAGTCTTCGTGTCTCTACTACCTGCCTTTGCTCAGGATCGGAAGGATGATCGGGATCGACCACAACAGCGCGAATCAAAGTACGCTTATTACGACAGTAAGCATCGCGACTGGCATCAGTGGAACCCACAGGAAGAGCAGGCCTATCAGCGGTATGCAAAAGAACATCACTTGGCCGACACCAATTTTGCCAGCAGCAACGAGCGAGAGCAGCAACAATACTGGAACTGGCGGCATAAGAATCCTGATTCCCATTGAGTACCGGTCTACTTCGCCGGGTACCCGCGCCTTACCAGACGTGTGAGGCTGTTTTAAGCTTCGGGATCAGCGAGTAAGAGCCACGCGTGGGTCGTCTCCCACCTTCGCAACGTCGCTCAGGAGTGAGTTGCGGCCGCTTAGATATCCTCCATTGACATGTGCATTCGAGCGGTATGCATCCACCTGCATCAGACGATTGTGCAATTCGGGAAGTCGAAACCAAGGCACATAAGGGAACAGATGGTGCTCCAGATGCAAGGAAACGTTGTGGGGTGCAATCAAGATACGCTCCCACCATGGCGGCCGGACCGTTCGTGTTCCGTTTAGAACATGCTTGCGGGGAAGCGCAAAATGCTCGGCTAGAGCTCTGAGACGTAGCAGTAGTGGCAACACGATGAACATCGGTATCCCCCACCCATAGAGAATCAGCCATGCCTTGTGGCTGCCGTATAACAAACTTGCCAGTGCGGCCAGGTAAGCGGTCAACACCAGGGCCGGGTAGCGATACTCATAGCGGGACTGCTTGCTCGCTTTTCCCGTTCTTCTTAACTCTTTTAGTGTGCTTATGACGTGGAGGAAGCTGCGGCCGAACAGGTCCTGCGCAAAGAACCTGAACAGGCGGCGATGGGGCATCGGAAATAGCCACTCTTCGGGGTGACCGTCCGGCCCGACCGTTCGCACCAGATCTGGATCATCGCCGCTGTTCAAGTGCTCATGATGGCTGATGTGATTTGCCCTGTACGATCGTGTCGCCAGCCCGAACGGAAAGCTGCAAAGCAGATCGCTGATCAAATCGTTGTATGCTTTCGAACGGCAAATCAGAAAATGGCTGGCATCATGCATGAGCACCAGCAACGCATGCTGCCGGGCCGCTATCAGCACCAGATAAATCGGCTGGATATACCACGGTGAAAAACCAAGCGCTGCAATGCAGCACACGATGACAATCCAGTTTCCTGCGATGGCGCCTAAAGTAGGCCAAACTGTTCTTTGCGCCAATTGAGTTGGCCTGGCCGAGGCCTGCAGTTCCCGGAGCAGTCTGGCTTCATCTACTGGCTTGAGGTTTTCAGCCCTTGGATCGACAAGAGATATGTCCTGACTTGCTTCCAGCACAGAGGTCATAACGAAGTAGTTCCAAGAAAGCTGGAACACTCGCTCGCCTGACTGGACACAGAGCCAGAATTTCGGATCGGGAAATTCCGAGACTCCGAGGGAGGGGGTGTTCGGTTTGGCGCCTCCTTACGTCACCCGTTATCGGCCCTGGCTCCCGGCGCTCTGCTCTTCAACAAACTGATCTGCCCGGTGTGATGCGATTCGTGTTCGCATATGTGGAACCACTTACAAAGGTTGTTGGTCGGACCCCAGCCCCAGGTCTTATCGACGGCCATCAGCCAACCATCGTCGCGTTTGCGAAACTCTGCCAGCGTATTCTCGCGGCCTTCATGCAAGAGGTCGAGATAATAATCGAGGCTGTGGGCTTTAATCGCCTGACGAGCAGGTTCCCCCAGCTCCATCGGCACGGCCCATTCCTTGAAGGCCGCGCTGTTAAAGAGTGCTTCTGGCGCCATCTGGTTGAACGTATTTAGTTGATACAGTTTTTCCGTTGCGGCGAGGTGCAGAAGAAGGGCGCCGATCCGATTGGCTTTGCTGTCAAGAAGGAAGTCGAGCTGCTCTTGTGCCATCCCCTTAACCGATTGCAGGACTGCGCCTCGCATCCACGTCATTTCTGAGACCAAGGTGCCGATTTGCGGCGAGTAGCCCGGCCTCGGACCGAATATGTTCGCCTCTGTATTCGCGGCTTGAGCGGCCGGTTTCAAAACCAATGCCGAGCCCGCCGCCGCCCCAAGGAAACCTCGGCGGCTCTGCCCGGCTGATCTGAGGCACTCGATTGATTGCATTAGCTGGCTCCGTGCACGATTGTATTTCACTCCGGGAGCTCAAGAACTCCGCATCCTTGCTAATTCGGGCACAGCATCATGTCGGACTGATGGCACCCTCCCGCGTTTGGAAGGCGTGGCGCTTCCTCAACCATCACTCGGCAAGTACGCAATCGTCGACAAAAGCCGATACACTACTCCGAAAAAAGCCGGTCATTCTGGTCAGATCCGCTCTGGAAATCGGCTGATGGCGCCGGACCAGCCCAAGGATCATGAAGCGGTTTACTTCACGTACACTCGACGGCGTTGCAGTTCGGACGCGAAGAGGAGCATGCCTCGTCGTCTTCTTCGCTGACAGGCTTGTCTCTTTCGATCTCCTGGTTTCTATTCATGAACCGCTGTATCGGAGCGCCGCACGCGGACCTTTCGGCAGACTAACGACTCACCGCAAATGCCACTGGATTCTGCCCACACCCGCCATTTGTCACGCCCATTTCTGTCGTTATGAACAACAAACCTGTCGTTGCCACCCGCGCATGGTGAAGACCTGAACTTTATTCTTACGCCTTGGGCGCAAAACGTTATCGGATCGGAAAAATCTATCGCCGATTGTTGGCGAAATAAAGATAATTCTTTCTTGACAGCAGTTGTGATTAGCAGTATAGCTTTTGTAGTCACACATTAGAAAAGCGTTAATCGCGGTGCTGGCATAGCTTTGGCAGTGGCGCCCGGTCGACTCTTGGGGGGAGACGTGCATCGTCCCATGATCCGAAGACAGCCACGCTCGCGTCTTTTAGGAGCAGTGTTACCCCTCCTGCTTCTCGTTTCACACAATTATGCTCAGACGACGTTCGGCTCCATCACCGGCGTAGTCAGTGATTCTTCCGGAGCGGCGATCCCCAATGCTTCAGTGACCGTAACCAACATCGGCACCATGGAGAAGCGCACCATGGAGACCAGTAATGACGGCAACTATCAGTTTGTAAATCTTGCTCCCGGTAGCTATCGCGTCGATGTCGAGAAATCCGGGTTTAAGCACGTTGCCCGAGAGTCTGTGACCGTCGAAGTTCAAAGCACTGTCAGGATCGACGTCAGTCTCGCGATCGGCGACGTGAATCAGACCGTCGAAGTGACAGCCCAGACGCCACTCCTGCAGCCCGAAACGTCTTCGCTGGGCCAGGTTGTTGATCAGCGCAAAACCAACGAACTGCCGCTGAACGGCCGTAATCCGATGGCTTTGGCGGCGCTTGTTCCCTCGGTAGTGCCGCAGGGTCAATCGCTGGAAAATCCTACGGGTACGAACGTCCAGGCCTGGGGAAATTATCAGATCGGCGGCGGCATTGCGGATCAAAATGCAACCTACCTGGATGGTGTCCCGCTGAACAATAACTACAACAACAACAATTCACTTGTGCCGACTCAGGATTCGCTACAGGAATTCAAAGTTCAAACGAACAATCTCTCTCCGGAGTTCGGGCGGTTTGCGGGTGGCTTAATTAATTTCACCACCAAGTCGGGAACGAACGAACTCCACGGTGGTGCGTGGGAGTTCTTTCGTAATAAGCTACTGAACGCGAACGATTTCTTCAACAATCAGGCTGGCATCGGGAGGCCCGCGTTCTCCCAAAATCAATTCGGCTTCAATCTGGGTGGACCGATTTATATTCCGCGTCTCTATGATGGCCGTAACAAAACCTTCTTCTTCGTGAACTATGAAGGATTCCGCTTGCGCCAAGGCCAATCCTTCACGGAAACCGTGCCTACTCCGGCAGAACGGAACGGCGATTTCTCGGCGCTCGGCGTGCCCATTTATGATCCAACCACCACTTGCGGCGTCTCGGGAGGCACTGCTTGCCTTCCCGGTGCAGCTTTGTACAACCGTCGGCAATTCCCAGGGAATGTGATTCCTGCGAGCCAACTCAACCCGACCTCTCTAAAATTATTGAACCTCTATCCATTGCCGAACGCCGGGGCGGGGAATAGTGTCAATAACTTCGTGACGAACGCGAGCGTCGGCGGTAACAACAATCAGACCGTCGTCCGCATCGATCAGAACATATCTGATAAGCAACACCTGAGCGCTCGCTACACCTACTGGGGCGATCTTAATTTGCCGATCGATCCCTTCAAGGTTGGCGTCTGCCAGGACCGCTGCACAGAAACATTCAATACCAACAGTTTTGTTTTGAGTGATGTTTATTCGCTTACGCCGACCACCATACTGGACCTCCGGGTCAGTTATCAGAGGTTTGATTACAACCGTACGCCCTCTACCTTGGGTTACGATCTGACTCAGTTAGGCTGGCCGGCCTCGCTGAACAGCGAAGCGGCGTTCCGGGTTCTCCCGGTACCCTGTATCACGGGCTTTGATCCAGCAAATGTCTTTTGTAGCCAAGGCACTGGCAGCGTAATCATCGACCGCAACGATAATTACCGCGCAGCCGGAAGCGTGACGAAGATCACGGGTCCTCATACCCTGAAGTTCGGCGGCGAATTCATGCGCATGACGTTCAACTATGCCCAAACAAATACTCCCACGGGACTTTTCAACTTCGATCAGGGCTTCACGTCTAGTAATCCGCTGAATGCCGTTGGCGGGTCGGGAATGGCCTCATTTCTGCTTGGCTATGCCTCAGGAGGCGGAGCGGGGACGCCTGCTTTTGTTGCTCTACAACAGCTCTATCCGGGTTTGTATGCCAACGACGATTGGCATGTCACGAAGAAGCTTACTCTCAATTTAGGCATCCGTTGGGAATATACTGGACCGTTTACCGAGCGTTTCAATCGTATCTCTTACTTCAATCCCACTGGCACAGATCCCATACTTCAGTCCGTAGGCTTGAACTACAAAGGTGTTATCAACCTGGTTGATTCTTCCGGCTACGGGTATCGCAGCAGCGTAAAACCAGACTGGAAGCAGTTTGCTCCGCGCCTGGGCGTGGCATATCAAATCACGTCAAAGACGGTGATGCGCGGAGGCTACGGTATATTCTGGCTTCCGAATGACGTTGCCTGGGCTTTAAGCCCAAACAACGACCCCATCAACTCCTTCACGACGCCGTATGTCTCCTCAATCAACAACGGTCTTACTCCGTACACCACAATCAGCAATCCGTTCCCGGGAGGCATCATTCAACCTCCGGGAAGGAATCCCAACTATCAACAAATACTCCTGGGACAAGGCCTCACCGTGACGCTTCCTGGCAATCCGTATGGCTATGCCCAGCAATGGAACTTCGACGTTCAGCGCGAGGTTGGGAACGGCTTCTTACTGGATGTGGCCTACGGCGGTGCTAAGGGCACCCATTTGCCTCAGTACGCGCAGCAGGCCGACCAACTTCCCGACCAATATCTGTCACTCGGTACACAGCTTCTGCAACAGGTGCCGAATCCTTTTTCTGGCGTCGTGACATCGGGCGCGCTATCGGCGAATACTGTGTCCTACGGCCAACTGCTGCGTCCCTTTCCGCAATACGATGGATTGTCTTATGGCGGCGCTGGAATTGGAAACTCTTCGTACAACTCCCTTCAGGTCAAGGCGGAAAAGCGCTTCTCGAACGGTGCGTCAATCCTGGTCGCTTATACTTTTGCCAAATTAATTAGTGATACGGACTCCCTTTCTAGTTGGCTCGAAGACGGCGGCGTTGGCGGCGTTCAGGATTGGAATAACCTGCGTCTCGAACGTTCTCTTTCGAGCTCCGACGTCCCGAATCGACTCGTGGTTAGCTACGTTCTCGACCTTCCGTTTGGAAAGGGTCGGAAATTCTTGTCGAATGCTTCCGGTTTTACAAATCAGGTGATCGGGGGCTGGGGTGTAGAGGGTGTTACGACTGTTCAGAGCGGATTTCCTCTCCACTTTACAACCGCCCAGAACCTGACCAACTCTTTCGGCGGCGGTTCGAGACCCAACGTTACGGCTGGATGCGACCCCTCAATCTCCGGGTCAGCCCAATCGCGATTGAATGAGTGGTTCAGTCCTTCTTGTTTCAGTCAACCGCCAGCCTTCACGTTCGGAAGCGAAGGACGCGTTGATCCAACCCTCCGGGCAGCGGGAATAGCAAACTGGGACTTTTCCACATTCAAGAATTTTCCGTTCGGCCCGGAAGGGAAGGTCAACCTGCAATTCCGCGCGGAATTCTTTAACCTCTTCAACCGCGTCCAGTTCGGTTTTCCAGGTCAAACTTTCGGCACACCCCAGTTTGGGGTGGTGAGCACCCAAGAGAATTTACCCCGCCTAGTCCAATTCGCTCTTCGGCTCGCCTTTTGAATCGGCGCCGGTTTCCTTCGTTGCGTCGCCCTCGTAGTGCGTCCGCGTTCAGCGCCAGCGCCCCTCCCGCCACACCCAACCGCGTGGTCCCTGTACCCAGCGTCCCGGTATCCACGTCGTGTAACTGCGCTTCGGTGGTATGACCCAGCGTCCCGGTACCCATACGTAGCGCCGTCCGTTCCAGCGATAGTATCCGGCCACCCATATGTAACGTGGCCCTGGTCGACGGGTAGGGCGTTCTACCACAACCGGCGGAGGCCCGATCCTTACATAGACCTGTGCATTCAGCGATGCGGTTCCAAGCCCAATGGCAAAAACCGCTATTGCGATAGTTCTCTTCATGAATCCACTTTCATTCTTACCAGAGATTTGAGATCCGATCTGCTTCATCCTAACGGTTCGTTTTGCCGCCGCCCCGCAATTCACACTTTACAATTCAAACCGGCGTTGACAGATAATTAGCCAATGACAAACAACTCGTTCTCACGGCGCGGATTCATCAATCGAGTAGGCGCTACGGCGGCCGGAGTTGGTTACGCTACGCGCGCGCTTCCGCAAAGTGCGACCGCCGAAGGTACGTCTCAGCCGGAAGCCTCTACAATTCCCCAGTCGGAGCGAATGCAGTGGTGGCACGCCGCCAAGTTCGGCATGTTCATCCACTGGGGACTCTACAGTGTCATCGGCCAGCACGAGTGGGCCATGGAACTCGAAGGAATCCCGATCCCGCAGTATGAAATCCTTGCCAAGCACTTCAAGCCGAAACCAAACGCAGCTCGGGATTGGGCTCGCCTGGCAAAACGAGCCGGCCAAAAGTACATGGTAATGACGACGAAACATCATGAAGGGTTTTGCAATTTTGATACGAAGTTGACGAACTACTGCGCGCCAAAACAAGGCCCCGGGAGAGATCTGGTGCGTGAGTACGTGGAGGCAGCGCGCGCGGAAGGATTGCATGTCGGCTTTTACTATTCGCTGATGGACTGGCATCATCCCGACGGCGCAAAGTGCAAAACGGATGAGGCTGCTCGCAAACGTTTTGTCGAATACACCCACGGGCTTATCCATGATCTTATGAGTAATTACGGCAGGATCGAGGTGTTGTGGTACGACGTGGATTGGCCGTTAACACCGGAAGAGTGGGAATCCGAACGCATGAACAAGATGGTTTTCGAACTGCAGCCCCACATCATCGTCAATAACCGGAACGGCCTGGAGGGTGACTTCTCAACGCCTGAACAGCACATACAAGCTGCCCAGGCCGGTCGTTCCTGGGAGGCCTGTATGACTTTAAACGATAGCTGGGGCTATCAAAAAAGTGACAATGCTTGGAAGACTCCTGAGACCGTCGTGAAGAATCTAGTAACTTGCGCTGCGGGCGGCGGTAACTATCTTCTGAATATCGGGCCGAAGCCGGATGGCTCCGTGCCGGACGAGTCTATTCAGGTTTTGGAAGCGGTAGGCAAATGGACTGATCGCAACGGCGATGCTGTGTACAACACCGAGCGCGGCCATCTCGAAGGAACTGCGTTTTCAAACTGTAGCCGCAAAGGCAACACGCTCTATGTCAATGTCTTTTTCTGGCCTGGAAATACGCCCGCTCAGCAATGGCTGTCTTTCTATCAGCCACCTACCGTCGTGGCGCTTGGTGGCCTTCAGGCGAAAGTAAAATCCGCGCGTTTGTTGAGTACCGGAAAGCCCGTAACATTCGAGCAGGATAAGTTCTCGGTTCGCTTCACCGGCTTGCCGGCCGCGGCTCCCGACTCGCCCTGCTCGGTCATCGAGGTACAGTGCGACTCCGAGCCAGTCGTTGACGGTAACGCTATCCGCTCGGAGTGGCCGCGTTACAGCGTCAACGTCAGCTGAGTTCATCCACTGGTTTAGAATCAAGAGAGCTCAATTGCTTGTCGGGGCGTAGCGCAGCCTGGTAGCGCACCTGCCTTGGGCGCGTGAAGCTTCTTTCCAATCAGTCCATTCCGTTTCGCGTTTTCTCAGTCTTTCCAATAACCTGGGGAATCTGCTCTTCGCTCGACAGACAACCCGAATGCTTGTTTCAGATAAGGTTTTGATACGGTTTTGATACAGCGGAAAAGCAGGCGCTCTCCCAAGAGAGCGCATCTGCTCTGGATTTCAGTTGCGCACGAAAGACCGAGCCGATCGACTACCCCTCTCAATCGGCACACCCTTCGTCCCGTTCACCAGCCAATCCAAATAAAGAACAACTGCATCGCTGCTCCTCAAAACTCCGGTTAGCGGCCTCGACCAAGGCCGGTGCGTCGTTGACACCGTCGCCGACCATTGCGACGCTTTTTCTGTCACTCTTAACGAAGCGCGGAACGGCCGCGCCCTGTTTACAGTTGTTCCAGCCGAAACAGATTGCTTGGACCATGTTTTGAAGCGACTATTTGCGACACAACCACATTTTGTGCACGGTTGGTCGGAATTGCGACCGGAGCGGAAGGATGGGGGATTGACTCTGAAAGTGTTTATTGGTGCGGCCGCCGGGATTTGAACCCGGGACCTCTTGCACCCCAAGCAAGAAATATCAACTACTTACAGGCGGCGTTTGCTGAAATCACAAGACTTAGCCCGCTATAATTTGGACGCCGGTTGGACGCCGGAGCCCGAAAAATGCGTGTTTGGACTCCACGTGGACTCCACAGTCATGACTGCCCGTGCTCTTACGCGCGCGGTTGTCATCCCTTTTCTTTGGATGTCTGGAGACGACTACAAATTGTGCCTAAATATAGGATGCCCACCCAACCGCAGACCAATTATTGCGCAAGATCTTAAACTCCTCGATCGAATCGACGGGAGGAAGGATAAGCAGGTTGTTGTTCCAGCCAATGACTTCATCGTATTGCCCGTCGACGAGATGAAGTTCGAATTCGACGAATTGCCGTTAACGGAAACGGCAGTATCACCCGCGAGTCTACTCAAGCAGCATCAGGATGCAGTACAGCGGCTAGCGGAGGTGCCCGGCCTGGGACCGGATTCTGCATAGCAGATCATCGCCGAAGTAGGTGTCACAGCGGCGACTTTTGCTTCGCCCAAGAATCTGTCCTCATGGGTGGGCGCGTGTCCTGGAGACGAAGAGAGCGCGGGAATGTACAAAAGTACCCGCTGCCCCACGGGCAACCGCCACATGCGACGAATCCTCAACCAGGCGGCCAATGACGCGGTCAAGCACAAAGGAAGCATCTTCGACGTCGTGTATCGCCGGCTGGTACCGCGCCTGGGACACGGGCAAACCATCGGAGCAATCACGCATCGGCTTTATCGATTGATTTGGATCATTTTGCACCAGGGGGTTAGTTACGAGGAACGAGGGCCGAACTGGACATCGAGGACCTATGATTTTGAATGTCAAGGAAGCGCAACTGGTAGACAACCCGACAATTCCTGTCTGGCTGCATGCGACAGAGTCGTTTACAAGAAGTTAAACCGCGTTGCCCAAAAATGTGGCCTCACCCGGTACGACGCCCTCAGCAGAGGACTTGATGCGCTACTCCGCGAAACGGAAATCCGAAATTCTGCCCTGAAACGAAACATCAAGAGCCCTTCGCGGTCAGAAGTGTTCCGCCGGACGATGGGCCAAGTCTCACGCAACTATTGGGCAACGGTCAGTCCGGAAGAGAAGCGCCGGCGTGCACAAAATAGTGCTCGGGCGCGATGGGGTCCAAATCGCGCTGTTTCACAGGAATGATCGGCCATCCCATCAAGGCGGGATTGAGGTTGGTTTCCGGGTACGCCGGGACGGATAATCTCAATATGGCTTTATACGTGTCACTCGAACAAGCCATCCTGGAAGCGTGAAGGCACTGCCTCCGGACAAAGCAGTACGAAATTTTGGATCACGCTACGCGTCTGCGTGATTAAGCACCAGACAAGAAGCCGTTGCAGAGCGTGAAGGGCTACGGGCTGATCTGGACGTTTCCTTATCAGCCTAAGATGTTGACGCAGCCCGGCACGAGATGTGCAAGAATTTTCCGCGAAACGATCTTTAATGTCGGCCGTTGCGGTCGATACGCATGCGATCGTTTGGTATTTATCCAACGACAAGTGTTTGTCCGGCAGGGCAATAGACGCACTGGATCGCGCGAGCGCTGCTGGTGAATACATTTACGTTTCATCCATCTGCCTGGTAGAACTCACGTACTTTCGCTGACTTCACGGAAGTTGCTTACGCCAGCTCGAGGATAACGAGGCGGACCCGTCCGCCGACCGATCTCCGAACTGCCTCGCTGTACAGTAGGAGTTGGCGCTCATATTGCGGCCTATCACCTGTACCTGTCTTGAAATCGACTACGGTCCACTTTGTTCCGTCGAACCACACCAAATCGATGATGCCCTCAAACAGTTCACCCTCGATCTCACCTAAGACTGGATATTCGCGGGGGACCCGTTCAGCCGTGAACGCTTCCTTCAATAAAGGATGCTCGAACGCGCGCACTACGACCTCGATTGCCGGGTCGCGTTCCGCACTCGAGAGCGCGTGCCGTTTGTCGTACATGGCGGCACGAATCGCCAATTCCCTGCTATCGATCGGCCAGTCAGCTCGAGCGAGTAGCGCATGAACGATATCGCCGTACTGACGAGTAGACTTTGGCCTTACCTTCTGGAGATCCCCCGAGACGGTCACGGTTTCCACGGCTCCGCTCAACCATTCCGGCAGTACTTTCACTTGAGAGATGGCTTGAACTCGAAAGCTTGGCGGAATGCCGTCGCTTAGCCTTTGCTCTCTTTGATCCCGCCAGGCCTCATAGATTCGAAGACCTTCTGTCGGCTCCTCTATCGTTGCTTTCAAGAGCGTTTCATCGTTTAAACCCGCGTGCGTTTCCGGCTTTTGGGGTAGAATGCTGGGATCGAACCAGACTACGTTGTGTGAGCCGGCCCCAGCGTAATGCTGGCCAGGCCGAAGGATTTCTTCTGGCTCGCAAGTCACAGGTCGCCGCAAAACGGTGTCATGGCCTTTGAACAGGCAGCCCGGCGCTTCATTAACGATGCTCCACCTACCCCTTCGCGGGTAGAGCGCAGGGTACAGGGGGCTGAGCCAACTTTCTTCCGGGATTTCATCTCCGATTGCAGTAATCACCAAAAGGTCGCGAGCGCGAGTTGCTGCGACATACGCTAAGCGCCACGCCTCCTCTCTCTCCAGCTGCTGCTCCTGGGCAGCATTCTCGGTTAGATCTTTGGGCGCCCACCCTAGCAGCCGATGTGCGGCAAGTCCACGACTCGAGTCGATATGCCTGTCAGGACCATCGTCCCGCACGAGACGAGAGGTCATATCCGCGAGGATCACAACCGGGAATTCGAGTCCTTTCGATTTATGAGCCGTCATGATCGTTACGCCGCCGGCTTTGCGATCGAGCAACGGAGCTTCACTGTTTTCGCCCGCTGGCGTTCGTCTTCCAGGGAATCGATGAATGAGCGGAACGAGGTCGCTCCATTCGCTTCGAAGCGGCGCGCAAGTTCTATAAGCCTGTTTATATTTGCGAGCGCCCTGTCCCCACCTTTGTGAAGCCCGAAACCTGCAAAGGCGCGTGTGTGCTCGAGAAGCAGGTTCAGAGTCTCAGCAATCGGTCGGGAATTGCGTGCGCGATGCAACGTCGCCAAGTGTTGAAGTGCTTCCTGAATGCTAGTGAAACGCGCGTCATCGTCAGCACCGGTCCGCAGGGGATTGGGGAGTAAGCCCGTGCTACTTCGGTAAATCAGCAGGAGTTCATCTGAAATGGCGAATAGGGGACCTCGCAGCGTTGCATACACGCTCAGCGAATCCTCGGGCCACTCGATGGCCCGGAGAGCCGCACGCAACACCGCGATCTCCTCTCGACCACGCAGAAACTTCGAACCAACGAGTACATGTGGTACGCCATACGCTTCCAGGGCACGAAGATAGTCGCGAGTAACGTCGCGGCCGAAATTTGTGAAGTTCCGAAATAGAATGCAAACGTGTTCAGGCGCGACACGCACGATTTGTTGTGTTTCGGAATCGAGCACCCGCCACCTGCTCTTTTCTATTAGCCACTTGACGAATCCAGCAACTGCTCCGGGACCACATCGGTCAATTTCTTTGAGGCTAATGTTCTTCTTGCCATAAGGCTCGGGCATTGGCAGCGCGAGCACACTCGGCTGCCCCTGAATTGCCGGCCGACCACCCGTTAGCGGGAGGTAAGAGTCGCGCATAAGCGGTTGAAACGCGCGTTCACGAATGTAAGTATCGGCTCTACTGAACGTCTACAAACTTGTAGCGTTTCCTCGCGTGCACCTACACCTGTGAGAACTGCTTTCACGTGCCGGTACCGAGTGAGATCTGCGCGCCGAAATCGGTAGATGGATTGTTTTGGGTCTCCAACTACAAACAGCTTTCCGGGAGCTGGAACCACTTTTCGCCAAATCGGTAACAGAGGGGTCCTCGGCTGCCAGCAGTAGCATGATTTCGGCCTGAACCGGGTCAGTGTCTTGGAATTCATCCACAAAGAGTCGATCGAACCGCCTTTGGAAAGTAGCGCCTAGCGTCGGGATTTTGCAGGAGATTCTTGGCGCCGAATAGTAAGTCATTGAAATCGACCTCACCTACGCGTGATTTCGCTTCCTGGTAAAGCTCCACTAATTGCCAGAGTTGATCGCGCAGTTCAGCTACTAATTCAGCGTCCGCCGCTTGGCGAAACTCCTCAACAGATGTTCTTAGACGAATCCAGAGATCATAAAGATCATCCCGGCTGATGTTATTCCAGAGCTTGCCCCAACCCTTTTTCAGATATCGGGTGGCTCGCAACAGATCAATTGCTGCACTCTCGAGTAGGTCGTCGTCTCCCGCCTCGGCGTCGCTCATTCGCTTTGCTAGTTGTGCGAACTCCGCTACCGGTCTCAGATCCCGCACAAGGAAATCTGCTGGATTACAGCTCTCTCTTATCTCGGCAATCTGTTGAGCTTCCGCAATGATGGCTTTGATCCCAAGCTGACGATCCAGTGGACGGCGGCTCCAAGCGCATGGATGATCACGCCATTCGACGAGTGTCCAAGCGGCTTTTCGAAGAGAATTGAAGGGATCACGGCCATCGCCATCATCTCGCAGGTCAGGCGTGTCAGCGCACGTCGCAGGGTGGGATTAGGCTCAGATAGGCGTGCTTCCGCCCATTGACGAAACACGCGCGCAAACAACCCACTCGCTTCTTCCTCGGCTAACTCAGAAAAATGTGGGTCAACCCGTGCCTCAACGGGGCGCTCGCGCAGCAACCTTGCGCAGAAGGAGTGGATAGTGCCAACAAACGCTAATTCCAATTCGGCGGAAGACATGCCAGCCTGATCGAGTTTTTCGCGAAGCCGCAACTTCATGTCACCTGCTGCTGCGTGCGTGAACGTGACGGCAACAATGCGCGAAAGGCTCGTCCCAGATTCGACGCATCGCAGGACGTGGTCAATCAGCTGCGTAGTCTTTCCTGTTCCAGCGGAAGCTTCTATGAAATAAGACGCCGCGGTCTCTCGTGCGGAACTCATTGAACGCCCCTCAATCCCCGAAGTGGCTCCAATTGTCTTTGTGTCTTTCGTCTAATTCGTTCCTCCTCATTCGGGCCGCAAACGCTGAGAAACTCGCAGGATTTACACGCATCCTCTCGGGGCGCTGCTGGCAAGTACCCGTGGCTAATCGCATTCTCGATTGTGGAAAGAAGGCGCGTCGCTTCTGCTCGACTGTTCTCGTTCAATGTAATGTCGAGCATGCGGTATCCTCCTCGCATCGTCGCGTAGAAAAGCTGCCCTCCAACGGAAACTTTGTCCGGTAAAGTTGCTCAGCTGCCAACGCGTAAAGCAGTGGTTGCAGAACCTCTCCACCGCCTGTCACGATCGGCGCCGGGTCAGGGCAGACCCCAGTCTTGTAATCGAGTATCCTGACCTGTGAACTAGCATTCTGCTCTGCTACATCGATCCGGCCGCGGAGTTTCCAGCTGTTTATCAAAGTGACATCGCTGAACTGCTTTTCCAGATCGGAGGGCACCAGTCCGAGTGTTCCCAGGCCAAAGTCAAAAGACATCCCCGCAGTCCAAGCGCAGTCTCTCGATGTCGCTAATCCATATTTGGGGAATCGCCGGGCAGAGACGTTCTTCATACTCAGCCGCAACCTGCTGGAGTTTCTGATCCAGCACCTGAGTGGCACGAGCCAGGCTTGCTGCGTCGCTCGGGTACGAACAAATTTCTTGCAATAATCGTTTCTGCACTTCATGGAATAAAAGTCCGCGCGTGAGCGGATCTATGCGATGCAATCTGAAAACGCGCTCCAGCTGATATAGTCCAAGAACCGCGCGGAGAGCAAACCGGTAAGGACATTGGGCAAAGAGCTGCAGTGACGAAGGGGAATAGGGGTGTTCACCCGGGCGAAATTTTGTAAGCACATCTGCCGTTGTCTCAGCGCAAACCACCAGGCCATCGGCGATACTCCACGCCCGATTCCATCGCCGCCATCGCATCTGAAGCGACCGATAGACAATTGGATTCGCCTCTTTCAAATAAGCTGCCAAACCAGGCGATCCCTTCCCGAAAAGGGCGGGACGAAGCCGCGCAAGGTCGAACTCAGCCGCATCCACAGCACGGCTCAGGTCCGTTGTTGCGGGCCAGCCGATGCTCGTGTCGACGCTCTTTTCCGCTTCTCGTTCGATTGCGCGGCGATCGATGGCCTTTCCGAACGCGGCACGCGCCGCTTCGAGTACATAAAAGGAGGGTACGCGAAGACGCCCGGTCGCAAGCTCGATTCGAGGCCAAGATAATATGACCCGCTCGGAGGCAGTCGCGACGGCCTCTCGGAGGACTAGTCGTTCACGTAGCTCGAGGTCCGCCGCAACGCCGGGTAATAGAGGATCATCGAAGATTGGTTTAGGAAACGAGCCCTCTGACAACCCGGGGATGCAGACTAGCTTGAAAGACAAGGCCCGCGCGTCCTCAATTGCACCGACGAAGAGATGACCATACCGATTCCCACTTGGGGTGCGCCGCACGTTTCCTAAATGCAGACTCAAAACACGCAGAACCTCTTCGAGGCTTACGGGACCGATGGCAGACATAGGCTCCAATTCATCGAAAAGTTCGAATACTCCCTCGGCGTCGTCAAGTGCTTGTCCAGCCTGATCTCGAAGATCGTCGAGCCACTCACCCCACGTGCGGGAGGATCGCAGCGAATCCAGTTTTTGGATAATCGGCAATGCAAATCCTCGTAAACGTCCTTTTACTTTCGTGTTTCGACTCGTCCCTTTGCTCCTCAGCACATCAGGCCGTTGCCATCGAGAACGCAGCGCTACGAATGCAAATAGCAGCGTTTCAACGAAAACGGGAGCGCCCGCTGCTGACAGCCTTGGACCGGGTATTTTGGATCACTCTTCGCAGCCTGTGGTCCGGCTGGCGACATCCCCTGATTTACGTCCGCGCCGACACCGTCGTCCGTTGGCATCGCGAACGGTTCCGCAGATTCTGGGCCAGGTTGTCCAAGCCGCAACGCCGGCGTCGAGGTCGCCCCGGCACCGCGGCAGAATTCCGCCGATTGATCGAGCAATGGCCGCCGCCAATCCGTTGTGGCGCGCGCCCAGGATTCATGGTGAACTCGAGATGCTCGGTATCGTCATCTCCGAGCGCACCGTGTCGCGCATCCTGCGAGATTTCTTTACCGTGCCGACAATCACAATGAGGGTACTGTTCGTATTAATCGTGCTGGAATACGATCCTCGCAAGGTGTTGCATTTTAATGTGACCGGACATCCGACCGGGGCTTGGACGACACAACAGATCGTAGAGGCGTTCGCAGACCGAGAGGCTTCTCAGTATCTCATCCGCGATCGCGACGGCAGGTACAGTCCTGAGGTTCGACTGCGAATCCAGTCGTTGGGCATGCAGGAGATTCTCACAGCACCGCAAAGTCCATGGCAGAATCCATACGTCGAGCGACTAATCGGCTCGATTCGAAGGGAATGTCTGAACCACTACATCATCCCCTAAACGCTCGCGATCTCAAGAGAACCTTGTCTTCTTATTTCCGCTACTACCACCGAATCGAGAACCCACTTGAGCCTCGGCAATCAATGTCCGTTCCCTGGAGAGACGTTGAAGGTTGGAAAGATTGTCGCAATTCCACAACTCGGCGGGCTTCATCACCGATATGAACGTATGGCAGCATAGCAACTTCTGTGCGGATCGATTATTGGCGGGCGACAAGAAGCACGAGCAGCGCCGTTCAAGGACCTGCTCGATGGGAGGCAGCGTGGGACGAATGAAGCGGAAGCGCTCTCCGCAAATGCGGGCGCCCGCTGTACAGCACGCTGTACAGCACTTGCCATTGAATTGCTCCTGTACGTATAAGTAGGAATTACTGCGCAGCTATGCTTGCCAACTCCGGAACCGCAGACGGAAGGTTGGGCAACGGCTCACGGTAAGCCGGAAAAAAACCGTCGAGGCTACTCCACGTTGTGGGTCTGCCGGCATAGTGGCGCTCACAAAGGGATGCGTAGATGTCCGCGTTGAGTATCCAACGGCCGGTGTAGAAGCGGTGACGACGATTTGAGAAACCAGATTTGAAGAAGAACAGAGAGTCGCTTTCCTGCGCGCCACGGCCGCCTCCAAGGTGAATCGTATGATTCCCGCGAGAGGACGCCCAAGAGGCGACGCTGGCCAAGAGAACCTTCAGAGGCGATAGCTCACTGAACGCTGCGTTCACGCCTGCATACAGATACTGAGCGATCTCTCGGTACTCAGAGACGAGCACGGCGGCGGCCATCCGCCCGGCTAGTTGAGCGACATGGAGATGAATATGCGAAGGGAGAGCTTGCTGCAGAGATTCGACGTGTGCTCTATCGAAGAAATAATGTGGTGCCGCGTTGTTACGGGCCATGGTGAGCGTGTAGAGTCGGATAAAGTCGTCGAGATACTGCCATTCACGATCAAGGTTCGTAACTACGCCCGCCTGAAGTGCGCGACGTATGTGACGGCGCCACATCGGACGCAGTTGGGATTGTATGCCCGGTTCACCGCCGTCAGGTCGATGGAAACGGTACGACCCCCGGCTCTAATGCCCGGCTTGTCGCCTGGCTTTTGGCGCGGCCGCGGTCGCTCACGTACCGGTAGTTGGTGCGACATAACGCGCTCACAGGGACTCGAGCCACTCGATCAGGCCTGAGGGTAGAGCTTCGGTTGCTGGCTAGGCTGCGGACCAGTTGCGGACTCAAGAGATTTGCGCTTCATTTCGAGATCGGCTTGCACATAGACTTCGGTGGATTTCATGTCCACGTGGCCAAGAAAATCCTTCACCATCACGAGTGGAACGCCGGACTGAAGAAGGTGCATGCCCTTGGTGTGGCGGAATGTGTGCGGGCTGATTGCAGGGCGCTTCAGGCTGGGCATTGACCTAGCGGCTTGGCGCAAGTACTTCATCAAAATGTATCGCGCGCCGTGTCGCCCCAACCGCATGCCTCGCCCGTTCTGGAGCAACGCCTCTTGGCTATCGGTACGGCGACCGTTGGTGGCGAGGATCTTACGAACGAGTTGAGCCGATTGTGGCAGCAAAGGACACAGCCGTTCACGCCGTCCTTTACCACGTAGGCGCACGAATGGCGGCGCATCCAGGTGGAAGTCACAAGGCTTCAGGTCAAGAAGTTCTTGGATACGCGCGCCAGTGTCGTAGAGCACGCTAAGGAGCACGTAATCACGTTCTCCGTGCCGGGCCGTGCGATCAACCTGCGCCAGCAAGTGACCAAGTTCCTGCTCGCTCAGATAGCCCAGTACAGGACGGAGGGCCTTCACGGATGAAGCTGCGTGTGCCGATGGAAACGGCGGAGCGCGTCTTAGCACTTTACCGGGACACGTACTTCGATCTGAGTGTGCGGCACTTCCACGAGAAACTGCGGGAAGAACATGCCGTCGAGCTCAGCTACACGTGGGTGAAACAGGCGCTGCAGGGAGCGGGCCTGGTGGCACGACGCAAGAAGCGCGGCTCGCACCGGCGGCGCAGGCCCAGACGTCCCATGGCAGGGATGCTGCTGCACATCGACGGCAGCAAACATCGCTGGTTTTCCGATGATCGCTACTATGATCTGCTGGTGATCCTGGACGATGCCAGCAGTGAGATCTATTACGCGCAACTGGTGGAAGAAGAGTCCACCCGCACGGTGATGAGCGCTTTGCGTGAGGTGATTGAGACCAGGGGCTTGTTCTGTTCGCTGTACAGTGATCGGGGCAGTCACTTCTTTGTGACCCGCAAAGCCGGCGAAAAGGTGGATCCGCATCGCCTGACGCAGGTGGGGAGAGCGATGAAAGAACTTGGCGTGCAAATGATCCCCGCCTACTCCCCGCAAGCGCGGGGCCGGTGTGAGCGCAGCTTCGGCACTTGGCAGAACCGATTGCCGCAGGAACTACGGCTCGCCGGGATCAGCACACTCGAGCAGGCAAACGGCTTTCTGCGCGAGCACTACATTGCCGAGTTCAACCGTAAGTTCGCCAAACCGGCGGCCGAGAAAGCGACGGCTTTTCGCAAATGCGGACGCAAGGATCTGGACTGGGTGTTCTCGATCCAGACCGAGCGCACGGTCGCGCATGACAACACGGTCGTTCTGCAGAACCGCTATTTGCAATTGGACAAGACACGCTTCCGGAATACACTGGCTGGTTGCACGGTCACGGTTTGCGAGCATCTCGATGGTTGCGTGTCGGTGCGCTGGGGCCCACACCTGCTGACAACGGTGAAGGCCGAAAGAGACGGTGGAAAAGGCGGCGCCGATGGCGCCTTGGAAATCTCGCCCAAATCGCGAGATTCCCACTTTGCCCACCGTTCGGCGGCGACGACGCGTACACTCAAATCCAAGGGCAAAACTAAAGCGGCCTGACCGGACAGATACCGTGTCAATAAAACCGGACAGATTCAAAAGCTAACGACAGGGCTTCCGTGCATTTACGGCAAGATCTTCGAAGGATACTTCAGATCACTTTCAAATAAGGGTATTCGTGGCATCTCTGGCGCACGGCAAAAATCAAACGAAAAGAAAAAAAGCTCGAACCTCCAAGAAATGCCGACTTGGCATCGCTACCGAAGCCCATCTCTGTGTCTCGAATCTTGGCCAGTTTAAAACGACAAGGGCGGATCTATTGGCACGGCGAACGGATGTAAAATCATGCGTCAGAGTCGCTCCTCCAACACTACGTGAACCGTTTGACCCACATCTTTGCCGATCGCCTTCCTCGTCTCGGCTTTGATCGGCAGCATATGTTGTCCTTCGCCCATCGCCATGAACGACGCTCGGAACGGGTAGCCGTCGATCTTTCCGCTTATTTTGACAAGTCCCTTAGTCCCGAAGTAGTTCACCGAATCCGGCCAAACTACATATGTCCATCCACCATGGTTCGGGCTCTTTTCCAGCTTGGCGGAGAAGGATTTGTTCAACATGAGGCCCATGATATCGGGAGGAACGGTCAAACAGGGGAGTAGACTTCGCTGAATACGCTGTTTCAGAGAAGTTGTTGCGGACCCAGTAATCCACCGTGCCCTGGATTTCGGGCCGTTGCTCTACACATCCGGACCACGGCGGATCTATCACCTGCAAGCTGCGTTCTGTCTGGATTTGCTGGCAACTCAATCGGTGGCCAGCCAGTTCTCGAACTCCTTGTCCATGCTTAAACTCCAGGACGGCAAAGCAGAATTGAGCATGCCAGGAGCGAGCTCGTATCGCACTGACGAGGGAGCGATCCGGAATTTAAGTGGTCGTCACGTGATTCGTCACGTTGTTCACTGAGAGTGGCGCACCGATGGACCAGGGCTGGTAATCACCACAACTCTGCAGGAGCCGGCTGGGCGCGTCGCCTCCAAACGCCCGGAATTCCTTTACCATGTGCATTTGATCGAAATACCCCAAATCGTGTGCGACATCGAGCCACCTGGTTCCTGACGCGCGCTTGCGATCGAGAGCCATTTGAAAGCGTCCCAATCGGGCGAACAGCTTGGGTGAGATGCCCATTTCTCCGAGAAACCTTCGTTCGAAGGTTCGAACGGTCATGCACGACTCATGCGCCAGCTGTTGAATCCGCATGCCGGAATCGGCTTGAAGAAGGCTCTCCGCAGCCGCCATCGTCCTCGTCTGCGGACTCGCATGCTCGGCAAAGGGCAACAGCGTTTCAGTTGCTAGCCGGACACGGTCAGAAAAAGTTTCGCACTCGGCGAGCTTAAGCCAGAGCTCCGTGATCCACGGTCCGAACACTGCCTGCGCTTCGAACTTCTGGTCGGCAAACTGGGCCGGAGGAATGCGAAACAGCTGCCAAGAAGCGAATGGCTTGAGAAAGATCCCAAATGCCAAGACGGATCCAGTAAAGGAAAAGCAGCCCGGAGAGCGTGTGTGTGTGCCGGAGAAATTGATGTGGGGATCGATGGCGCTCGTGCCTGACCAGTGATGTGTCGTTGTTTGACCGCTGAAACAAAAAGACACAATGTGTTCGAGCGAAGCCAGGGCGGTTTCAACAAGCGACGAAGTCTGCACCGAGATTTCCCGCTGTGCAAAGCAACGAACGAATGGTTTCAGACGATGGTCCGGCGAGGCCGATCGAATGGTGTGCATATGCAATCTCCCACCTCTCCGTGGTTCCGGCGCCCAAGTCCGTAACGATGAAGCGAACGAGGCATCTGTCTCATTTTGTCGCGTTTTTACTAGTCCGGAAGACGCGGCCTCCTCCAATATAGACGAGGAGCAGCAACCAAGAGATGGAACCGCTCCCGGGTTCGCTGAAAGACGCGGACCGGTAATGGAAATTGGTCTAAAGGAGAAACAGCAATGGAAATGGTAAAAAGCTGCACTAACAGACACACAGCCAGGCGGCTCATAGTTGCTTCGGCAATGTTGGCTCTGGTGACCGGACTCAGCTCAGTCGCCCGCGCCCAAAACGAAAGCTCATGGTCCCATAGCGAGGACGCCAGGGTAGGCGAAAACCACGCGCCTCTCGTCGCGCCGATCGAAGGAACTTGGATCTTAACCGTAGACAGAGTGAGTCAAGGCTTCAGCTTTTCGGCGTTGCAGTCTTTCACTGCTGGCGGGGTGACTGTGGCCACCGGGACAGTCGATCGAACACCACCGCCTCCAATCTCGCCCCTGTACGGCGCATGGCGGCGTACTGGTCCTGACGACTATTCCGTTGTCATCGCTTTCTTTGTCTTCGACTCCGCAGGCAAGGCCGTCGCGATGATCAAGACGCCCGAAAAAATTGAAATGGTCGACAGGGACAACCTCGCAGGATCTGGGACGGCCCTTGCCTGCGATATACATGGCGATAATTGCGTTGACGTCAACTCACCCATTACGTTCACCGGGAAGCGTTTGATTGCCGAATAGACGTCTCATTGACCTTCAGATCGAACTGCCAGAGGGCTGATGCTATCTGGGCGTGCCACTCTGGCCGCGGCACGCCCGATCAGTTCATTCAGGCGACCTCCAATTTGCGCCGTCCTTTTTCCCGATGCCTCAGGAGCGATCCGGAATTTGTTGAACACTAGCAAAAACGATTTTCGGGATTGGGTCGTGCGTGAATGACGGGCGCTCCGGAAACGGGCCGTGCTTAAACGCATAGATCGTGTGTGACGGCGTAGTGGCGATCTAAAGCGTGGGACTGGACAATTGCAGATTACTCGTACCTTCGCGACTTATCCGGCCAATCTCTGCCCGTTTTTAACAGGAGGCGAGTTTGCGAAGTGCGGCAGCGATCTTAGTGAGTCGATTCACGAGTCGGTCGAGCAGGCGCAAGGAGCCATCGGTTTCAGGAAGCGAGCGGCGGAACATTTCGAGGACATGCTGAGCGGCATCGACAGCATGAAGGGCGCCGGGCAAATCGGCTGCAACCGGGGTCGCCGTGCTTTTGGGTGGCGGTAAGAGATGCCGGGGCTGAGAGCGAACGGCGCGAAACTCACGCTGTAAGTCGTTCTGAGTAAATTCAGCGTAGAGTATGGTCATTTCCGGTGAGGTGTGGCCGAGCAGCTTCATGAGTGCTGGATAGCTGATACCGCTCCGAAGCATCTCGGTAGCGAAGGTATGCCGGAACATATGGGGAACAATGCGCCTGGTGATGCCAACTGCGGTTCGCACTTTGGTCAGTTCTGTGCGTAGATAGCACAACAGCGCACTACGATTGTGGCGGCGAGCGAGAAGCAGGCCGTCAGGTGGGACGGTGCTCAAAGAGCGGAAGAAGCGCAGGCGATGCACGAGCTGACAAACGAAATCGTCTATCGGCACCAAGCGTTCGGTGTGCAGCTTGCCTAGGGGCACGTGGAGAACCCATTGTCCAGGAGCGATGGGACGCAAGCAATCTAAGGAGAGATCGACGCATTCACCGATGCGGATGCCGGTGTGACGGATCAGCAGGAGCGCGTTACTGGCGACGTCATTGCGACGCAGCAGTTCTTGCTGTATGAGCCGATCCTGTTCAGGGGTCAACGGACGCGGGAAGCAGGCATCGGGCTGAGGCACGTCATCGGGATGGAAAAGACGGACCAGAGCGGGCACATCATGGAGCCAAGCCAGTTCCTCTGTCAGACGTCGCAGAGAAATAACGTGCAGCGAGCGAGTACTTTTGAACAGTGGCGGTTTCTGCGCGGAGAGCCATTTCAACCAACCCAGAATGTGCGGGTCCCGCCGGAGTTGTTCGAGGCTTCGGACACGAGGGTAATGCTTGCTCAGAAAGCGGAGAAAGTATTCCGCAGTGGTTCGATAGCGGCCTTTGGACGAGTCGCTCATCGAAGTGGTCACCGACTCAATAGCGGCGAAGAACACCTCGGCCAACGCATGATTGAGCGGAAGGCGGCGGCGCCGGCTCATGATTCGGATGGCGGAACGGGCCGCATCAGTTGTGCCACAGCGCGGACGTATTCCTGATAGACATCCTGCGGGGTGATGCTGACGTACACCATCGTTGTCTCGATCTGTGCGTGGCCCATCAACTGCATGAGGGCGGGTAAGCTGATGCCGGCGCGAATCATATCAGTGGCGAAGGTGTGCCGGAATCGATGAGGATTGGCTTTGGCGACGCCGCTTGTCTGGCGATGATGACGGAACAAAGAACGAAGGCCCGCGGCGGTCATCCGTGTTCCCCTTGCGCGTCCTTTGAGACAAACAAACAGAGCCGCACCGCAGCGCGGCGGGCGCTCCAGGTGCAGGTAGTGCTGGAGGAGCTGAACCCCTTCGGGAGCCAGTGGCAGGAGGCGGACCTTGTTCCCCTTGCCGCGCACGCGGATCTGCGCTTCTGACAGGATGAGATCTTCCTGATCGAGCGCCAATACTTCGCCTGAGCGGAGCCCCTGCAGTAACATCAAGCCGACGATGGCCAGGTCACGGCCAGTGCGGAAGCTGCTCCAAAAGCGGGACACTTCATCAATGGACAAGGGCATCACCACTCGCTTGGGCACTTTCACAAGCAAACGGGTCAACGCGGGACGCGAGCGGCCATAACCGAGCTTGGACTGGCGCCAGTAGAACTGCGGAAAGCCTGGCGCAGCCGGTGGTACGGCCTGAGGGAATTGGCAGCGCAAAGCGCGTTCGGCCGCCCATACCCGAGTGTTGATGGTGCTGGCAGCGGGGCGAGGTTGTTGGTCAGCCTGATAGCGCAGGTAGTCCAGCAGAGAGGAACTGGTGAGAGCCTGCTCGCTCACTTCGTCGGTGGAGTGGCGATCGGCCCACCAGCGTATGAAGTGCGTCAGGTCGAACGCGTAGCCGCGTAGCGTGTGCCAAGCCAAGCCGCGGATGCAACACTGGTCCAGAAAACGATTGATCCAACCCACCTCGCGGCCGGTTGGCTGCGAGATGACGCGAAACGGGCTGTGCGCGCTGCCCAGATCAGCCCGATAGATCAACTCATAACTCATGAACGTGCCCTCTCGAGCAGCGCTTGAAACTGATGAGCATCGCCGCCCTGGACGAAGAAGCTGTTCGGGTCATGCCCGTCGGGCAACACTAGCTGTCGGGCAGTGATACCTTGCGCCCAAAGACGACGGGAAAGCGATTGCGCTGCACGTGAACCACTGCCGTTAGCGTCGGCATCGAAGGCCAGATAGACCGTCCGGGCGCCATCGCACAGTTGCTGGCACTGATGTGCGTTGAGATGGTTTCCCAGCGAGCAGGTGACATTGCGAAAGCCGGCCTGCCATAACACGGCGTAATCGAACAGGCCTTCCACCACAATCACCTCCGGACATCGCCGGACTTGCCCCCACAAATACAGACCGCCTTTCGATCCGGGCATAAATCGATGCAGTAATGGCGAACTCCGGATGCTGCGGCCATACAGATTGCTTTCCAGTGGGAAGATGATGCATCGGACGTAGCTGTCGTAGCCAGCGGCATTGATAAGACCGGCCTGTGGCAGCACCGAGAGCGGATAGCCCAACTGCGTGAGCCAGCTTCGCAAACAGTGGCCGGGCGCATAACCGATTCGCATGTGCTCGATCACCTCGGACGAATGGAGTCCGCGTTGGTCCAGATAGACGACGGCCTCGTTATAGCGCTGCAACTGAATGCGGTAAAAATCAATGGACCGTATTCAGCAAAGGCACCAACCCGCACCACTGTCGCAGCAACGCCACGGCTTGCGGGAAGTTCACGTGGTGATAGAGTTCAGCGAAACGAATCACATCGCCGCCACGGCCGCAGCCATAGCAGTAGAACAGGCCTTTGTTGGGGTCTACCAGAAAACTGGGCTTGTGCTCCGTGTGCAGCGGACACAACCCCATCCATCGGCCACGGCTAAGTGCTCGCGCCGGCTGCCAATCCTGTGCCTGCAAATACTCCAGCAGCGGAATCTGCTGCTTCAACTCGTCGAGTACCTTGCGACTCACGGACTTTTTGCCTCGAGCCGCAGCATATGGCAGAAAGCGCTCAGATCCCAGGCAAGGATGGTGGGTGCTACAAAAAAATATTCCGCGGCCGCTGCGATTCTTGCCCAAGACCACAGGCTGAACACGCGTCTCTGTACCCAGCGGCGCAGCGTGGATGGATCGGGCAAGCGCGCTGGATCCTTGCAGTGCAGCGTTGCCTGTTCAGCAGACTCACCACCAGCAATCCGTTGGCAGGCCTGTTGTCGGCAATGCAAGCTGTAATGTCCGAACGGCACCAGCCAGTCAGGCAAGATCGTGAAACTGTTCTTGCACTGCCGACAGAAGCCGCGCCGAATCCACATGCGTGCGTGCACGTCGTCGTGCGCTTGCCGGAGCCGCTTGCCATGACCAATGATGGTTGCAGTCTCACAAACTGGACACCGCCGCGGCAGGCGATCCAATGGAATTACCCCGGACCACTGTTGTCTTCTGCATCCGGCAATGCGATAACGAGAATCAGACTGGCGTGAAGGGCCGCTACTGACCGCTCCCACCAAGGCTCTGATCTGCCAGCGGCCCTTCACCCTCCGCAAACGTCAGGTTTCAGTTTCGAATGAAAAAGAATACTGCTTTGCGTCGGTTGTGGCGAGCCCTCACTCAGAGGCATTGGCCGGTTTAAAACGACTCCCGCGGATCTATTCGGCGATCTCACTTTCCGGTGTCCCGGTTCGAGGCGGCGGCCCCATGACTCTGGAACTTCACGCCACCACAGGTAAGGAACAGTCAAATGCAAAGCGTACATGTTTACGTCGTCTTGACGCCGCGGTATGGTCTGCCCGTTGCCCGGGCGAAAAGACGATCCCGGCGATATTGGCGATGGGACCGGTGGGGCCGTGCTCGTGGGGATCCATTGCAGTTAAAGCAGCGTCAGCTCGCCGGGCTGAACCAGAATCGAAACTTGCGTGTGCAACATTTTGTGAGGAGCATCGGTAACAATCGAGCGAAAGCGCGATGGGTCGATTCATCTGCCCGACCGGTCGGAAACGTCAGACACCCAGCAGCGAGAGGGAAGGACGGGAGCCTAGTCTAGGGCGGCAGCACTCGGTCGCGTCCGGATCAAAAATCATCGGCCTCGGAAAACCTGCGCTATATCTGGGCATTGCATCCTTTCAGAGGTTTTCGATATATGATCGGGGGCGAGCTAACCCGATTGGATCCGGAGACGACAGTACTGGCATGAGTGGCTGGACGAAGGTTGGCCGTGCTGTGCCGGTTTGCGTGGTAATGCTCATATTGACCTTGGCTCAAGAGGATTGCGGACGCGGCAATGCCCCTGAGAATAATCTTGCGAGCGAAGGCCAATCGACAAAGGCCAGCCTGTTTACCGTGTCCGAGGAGCAGCTTCCACATCTGAGGATCGGGCCTGTGCAGAGCACTACCTGGCAGATCAATGTGGCCACCACCGGCACTGTAGATTGGGATGCGGATCACACTACGCAAGCGATAACGCAGGTAAGCGGGCCCATCAGTCGCATTGTCGTTGACTATGGATCGCACGTGAAGACGGGGGATCCGCTGCTGTATGTGGCGAGTCCCGATATCACAAACGCAGTGGCGACGTACAGGAAAGCGCGCGACCAGCAGGAGTTGGCGAAGAAGGTTCTCGATCGCGAGAAAGAACTATTTGCTCACGGGGCGGCGGCGGTAAAAGACGTAGAGACCGCGGAAGCAGGCTACAACGACGCGGCTACGGACGTTCAGAACAGCTTGCAGGCGTTGAAGATTTTCGCTGTTACGCAGGCAGGGCTGGATAACGCCGAGCAACAAGGAATGCCCATTAGCCCGGAGCTCGCCGTACGCGCTCCGATCGCCGGCACAGTAGTGCAGAAATTGGTTATGCCCGGCCAGTTGATTCAGGCGGGTTCCACCACCTGCTTCCTGCTGAGCGATACGTCGACGGTCTGGGTGCAGGGCCATATTTTCGATCGCGATCTGCCTCTGGTGCACATCGGGGATGCGGTGGAAGAAACGAACTCCTCGTTCGACCGGACCTTCCACGGTAGGGTCGTTTATGTCGGAGCCATGGTGGATCCCGACACACGCACCACTCCTGTTCGCATTGTCACTCAAAATTCGAGAGATCTTTTGAAGAAAGACATGTACCTGGAAGCAGTGATCCATACCAGGACGGATAAGAGCGTTCTCAGCGTTCCGGTCTCAGCGGTGCTGCATGACACGGAAAATGAACCGTTCGTATACGTGGAAGTGCAGCCGCGTCAATTCGCGCGACGCTCGATAGCTGTGGGCGCCCAGCAGAATGGCTACGTGGAGATACGGAACGGGCTGAAAGCAGGCGAGGAAGTGGTGACGGAAGGCAGCGTGTTTCTGCAGTTCGCCACCAGCTATCAATAGGGCCGCCCGGAATGATTTCACGCCTGGTCTCATTCGCTCTCTCGCAGCGCTTCCTGATTGTCATCGCCTCGCTCGCTTTGATGGTCTGGGGCGCAATCGCCTTCGAAAGACTGCCCATTGATGCCTATCCCGACCTTTCGCCGCCGCACGTTGAAATCATTACTCAATGGCCGGGGCACGCCGCTGAAGAAGTCGAGCGACTGATCACGATTCCCATTGAGATCGAGATGAACGGCATCCCGCGGCTGGAGTCGTTGCGGTCGATTTCATTGTACGGGCTCTCGTCCGTTCAGATGAACTTTCAATACGGGGCTGATCCCTACTTCGCGCGGGAGCAGGCTTTCGAGCGTGTTGCTAATGCCGCCGTGCCGCAAGGTGTTACGCCAACTCTCTCTCCGCTCTACAGTCCGAGCGGGTTGATCTATCGCTACGTTCTGCAGAGCCCGGACCGGACACCGCAGGAGTTGAAGACGATCGAGGATTGGCTGCTTGAACGGGCATACCGGTCTATACCGGGCGTTGCGGACGACTCGGGCTTTGGCGGCACAACCATGCAGTACCAGGTGCTGCTCGATCCAAACAGGCTGCTTACTTATGGTGTTTCCGTCGCGCAGGTGCAACAACAACTGGCCGCGAACAATGCCAACGCGGGAGGCGGCTTTTACTCACAGGGCGGACAGATCTATTACATTCGCGGACTCGGATTGGTCAGAGACACAGCGGATATAGGGAATGTCGTGCTGGCGATGCACAATGCCATCCCTGTCTATGTGCGCGACGTGGCGAAAGTGCAGATCGGTCACGCCGTGCGGCTTGGGCAATTCGGATACATGCGGCAAGAGGAAGCCGTGGAAGGCGTCATCCTGATGCGCGTCGGGGAGCAGGCGCAGGTAATTCTAAAGCGCGTCGAGGAGAAGACGGACGACCTGAACCGGCACGTATTGCCGTCGGACGTGAAAGTGGTTCCTTATTACGACCGTAGTTACCTGATCGAGGAGACGACGCGCACCGTGGAACGGAATCTAATACGCGGAATGATTCTGGTGCTGGTGATCCTCGGATTGATGCTCTTCAGCGTGCGTACCGCGCTGATCGTCGCGGTGACGATTCCATTCGCGTTACTGTTCGCCTTCATCTGTCTCGACCGCAGTCAAATTCCGGCGAATCTGCTGTCGATCGGGGCCATCGATTTCGGGATCATCGTCGACGGCGCCGTGGTGATGGTCGAGAATATTTTCCGCGAATTGGCTGCGCGGCACGGCCAGAGCTACAATCTGCTGGATGTCATCCGGGCGGCCGCGCGCGATGTCGAAAGGCCCATTTTCTATGCCATCGCTGTGATCATCGCGGGTTATCTTCCCATTTACGTGCTGACCGGTCCCTCAGGTCGGCTCTTCCGGCCAATGGCGGATACCATGTGTTTCGCGCTTGTCGGCTCCCTTCTTTGCTCACTGACATTGTTGCCGGTCCTGTGCGCATATCTTTTGCGGAAGCGCGTGCACGAACCGGAACTCAAACTCTACGATCGTATCCGCGATTCGTACGGCCGGGCGCTTGCGATATGCCTGCATAACCGGGCGCTGACGGTGATCGTCTGCTTATTAATCTTTCTCGCCTCACTGCTGTTGATTCCGAGTATCGGCGCCGAGTTCATGCCACATCTGGATGAAGGAGCGCTGTGGGTGCGCGCCACCACGCCGTACACCATCTCCTTCGAGGAAGCCTCGAAGCTCTCGCCCCAGATCCGCGACATCCTGTTGAGTTTTCCCCAGGTGACGACGGTCGCGAATGAATTAGGGCGCCCCGACGATGGAACGGATCCGACCGGATTCTTCAATAATGAATTCTATGTTGGGCTGCGGCCCTATGACGATCCGTCCTGGAATCACAATATTCGTAGTAAACCGGAACTGATCAATGCGCTCCAGCGGAAGCTTTCCGCATTTCCAGGGATCATTTTCAATTACACGCAGCCCGCTGAAGATGCTGTGGACGAGGCCGAGACCGGATTAAAAAGCCTGCTGGCTGTCAAGATTTTTGGCCCCGATTTGAAGACCCTGGAGCAAAAGGCAGAGCAGGTTAGAGATCTTCTCTCGCAGGTGCGTGGCATCACCCATATCGTAATCGTGCGGGAACTGGGGCAGCCCAGTCTCACGATAAAACCGGATCGTGCCAAGATAGCGCGCTATGGCTTGAACGTGAGCGACGTCAACACTTTGATCGAGACTGCTCTGGGAGGCACGGCGGCGACCCAAGTCATCCAGGGAGAGGAGCAGTTCGATCTCGTTGTGCGAATGCAGGAGCCGTTCCGGCAAGACGAAAACGCGATCAAAAGCCTGCTAATTACTACGCCCGCGGGCCAGCATCTCCCATTAAGCCAGTTCGCGGATATACATGTTGAGAACGGCGCCTCTCTGATTTACCGGGAAGCGAACTCCCGATACATCGGTGTACAGTTCAGCGTTGACGGACGCGACTTGGCCAGCGCGGTGGGAGAAGCGCGCAAGAGGGTGGCTCAAAAAGTCAAGCTGCCGATCGGATATACGTTCGACTGGGGTGGAGAGTATCAGGACTATCTATCGTCGATGGCTCAAATGAAGGTGATCCTGCCGCTTACAGTGCTCCTGATTCTGCTGATCTTGTTCGCTCTGTACGGCAATTTGAAATTTCCGCTCATCATTTTCTTCAGCGTGCTGGTTACCCAACCGGTAGGAGGATTGATCGCGCTACGCCTGACCGGGACGACCTTCAGCGTGTCATCCATGCTGGGATTCGTGGCCCTTATGGGACTTGCCGTGCAGACGAGCGTAATTCTCTACTCTTTTATCAATAAGCTGCGGCTGGAAGGAAAAGACCCTATGACCGCAACCCTCGAAGCCTCGGTGCTGCGCCTGCGCCCCATCGCCATGACGGCGTTAGTGGCTTGTCTCGGTCTGTTGCCAGCTGCCATGTCTACGGGAATCGGGAGCGACTCTCAGAAGCCTTTTGCGATCGTGATTGTCGGCGGCATGATCTCGCGACTCTTCCTGTCGATTTTCCTCGCCCCCGTCCTCTATATATTAGTGGCCCGAAAAGGCGACGTGTTGCAGGTCTGACCGTTCGCGGTCCCTGGCAGCGTTTTATCTTACCGATAATCTGACGAAGTTGATCGGATGAGGCGTCATCTACTATCGAACGTGCAATCCTGCCGGTCTGATCGATCGCGACGGTAGTAGGCATCACGGAAATCCCGAAATAACCGCTTTCCGCGCCATCGTCGTCGGACAAAAGCGGGAATGTATAACCTCTCGCTTCTGGAAAAGAGGCGGTGGATTGGCGCCTGCTCATCGCCAATCGCGAGCACGATGACTTTTTTCGCGCACTTTCGCGGTAAAACGTTCTCTAACTGGGCAGACTCCGTACGCACGTGCCGCACTGGGGAGACCAAAACCGCAGCAGCAACACGTGGCCGCGAAATTGGCGCAAAGTATATTGATGCGCCTTCGTGTCCTTCAATCTCCGCTTAAGCGCGCGGGGCATGATAGGGAGGGGCCAAGTCACAACGGCAAGTACCCTCTTAACATGCTGTCTCACGCCAGGGGTTCACTTCGTAACGGACGGTCTCCGCGTGTCGAAGAGCTCCAGGAAGGACTCCAGCTCTATGCGGAATAAGCGCACGCGAGATCTGAGCACCACGTGTGCACAACAGCAGAAGCAATCGTCCAAGATGCCGCTGTCGGGACCTGGTAGATTGTGCGCCGATCGGGTCTTGTGAATGACCTGTTCCAGAATATCTAAGCCGATCATGTCGACGGCGACACTGATCAAGAGAAGAGCGGAGGCGACCCGAAATGCCACCAGCCAGAATCTCATGTTCCGGAAAGCGAGTTCCTTCTTCCGTCCGAATATACGCGGCAAATCTTGAGGAGTGCGACGGTAGCGGTCCTCTTACCGGATTACCTCGCGTCCAACAGCAAAATTTAATTGATTCGCGGCGGAAAGATATGCGCCCACCAGGTTCAGATAGCTCAGCTCGGTGTCGCGATATTCCTTTTGCGCATCGAGGAAGTCAAGCAACGATGCGCCTCCATGCAGATACGCGAAGGACACTCCAGATCGAACGTTTTTCGCTTCTTCCAGGTACTCGGCCTTATACGGACGCAGGAGTTTGAGCGCACTTTCCAGAGTTGCGTATGCCGAATCCACGTCGTGGAGCGCGGTCAACCTCGCGGCATCGCGCAGCTTTTCATTCCGTCCAATGTCGAGCAAGGTCTCCAACTTGTCGCCCTGATTCCGGTCGAAGATGCGCAACGGGAAACTGACGCTGGCGCCTACGTATGTATTCAGCGGGGGAGGTTGGTGAGACGCATCCAGGCTGAAGGTCGGGTCTGCGGAACCATTCGCAATTGCAAGTTGGTGATCGATTCTGGCCTTTTCGAGCGACCGCTCAGCTTCCCGGAGATCCGGGCGAGTATTGATCGCGAGCGTGCGAAGCGCATCTAGCGTAGTAATTGGCTCGTCAAAATCGAAAGGTTCCGAGACGTCCAATTGATCCACCGGAGCCGGATCTCGCAAAAACGTCGAAAGATCGATTTTCGCGGTGCGCAGATTGACTTCCGCTGTCTCCAGATCCGACGCAAACTGGGCCCGCTGCAGCTTCACGCGCTGGAAGTCCACCTGCGAGATGTCGCCGGCGTTGAGCCGGGCTCGGCTGATTGCGATTTCCTTGTCGTAGTAATCGAGATTCTCTTGCGCAACCTTCCGTACGGCCTTGGCCTGCATCACCCGGACGAAGGCATCGCGCAAGTTGAACATCAAAGTTCGTTCTAGATCCGATTGCGCCGACATAGAAATCGCAGTTGCTTTTTGCGCGCTGGCCAGCCGCAGTTCACGCTTGTGTTCACGCTCGTGCAGGTAATCGACACTCCAAAATAGATACGACTGTGAAATTGGCCGGTAGGGGTTGCCATTAAATGGCGTCAACTGGTCCCAGCCAAGGTTTATGTTGGGATTGGGCTTGAGATCGGCGGTGATCTCCTCCGCGCGCGACTTGTCAATCGTCACTTGTCCTGCTAATAGCGTCGGATTATTAGTCCGGAATTGGTTTTTGGCTTCGCTCCAGGTTAGTACCTGCTGCCCAAAGATGACCGGCGCCAGACAAATCAACAGTAAGAGGAGGGACGGGAATCTAGGACACAAAGCCCATCATAAGGCGTCAGTATTTAGCGGGTTGGCGTTCTCCAGCAGCGCATGTTGCCCCGTTGTCAAATTGCGTTGGCCTAGATTTGGCCTGAAGCGGTCCAATTCGCAGCCTGGTTGCACACACAGCCCTCATACTCCGTCACGGTTGCCTCTGGCGCAAAAGATCGTGAGTTCGAATCTTTAGCGGGCATACCAAAAACCTCACTTCACCGTCCACACAAAGCATTGCGAGAGCGTTCCTGTATCTGCGCCATCGCTCCTTCGTGCCGGTGTCAGCGCCATCTGCGCCGGAACAACTCTTCACGTCACGGAGCAACCGCCGCAAGAAGCAGATCGTTCTCAGGGCGGCTATTCACAGGGCATTCCCAACGAGTACTCACTTCTCCTACCGAGTGAAAATAGGCGCTCCCAGTAACGCGGTCCGTCGACGCAAGTTAAGGAGTAGACGTGCGCGCTGCAGCGTCGTTCGCGCTGCTTTCCACGGGGATCACCAAAAGAACTTCCGTTGTTTACTTCTCGCTCGGCTGGACACAGAGGGGTTGAAACTCTTCCGGTCCCATAGGCTTTGGCACAGGCGCCAGCTCTCGGGTGCCCAGACAAACGATCGAAACTTGCCCTCGCATTCGCGCCGAAGGAACGGTCTTGGCCTCGGACGTCCCATGCTTTCCTGAAAGTGACACGGGCACTATCTGCATTACTCAATTCCAGCCTGAGATCGGAAAGTTGATATCGCGTTCGCGCCGCTTGCTACGGATTCCCTCTCCGTTTTTTTCCGGGGAGAATTAGGACGCTAGGTAAGCACTCCTATTCGTGGCGTATCTCGCACGATTAACCGCGATGACGGTCATTTCAGCAGCTCTTTGCACGGCTCAAAGCGCCCGAGAGTATTTCAATGAGCTAAAGGAAGCTGGCGCTTTGAATAAGGGAACTGCTGAATATGCCTGCTTTTATGACGATCCCAGCAACTCGAATTTCTTCACCATCATGAACAGTGCTCACCTTCGAGAGGTCATGGTGGCGCTTGGGACCTTCAATGAATTGCCCAAGAATTATCAGGCGGAACTTCGGAAGAACTTTGTTGAAAGTAGGGGCTATAAAAACGGTGTCGCGTTCTCTGAAGACGAGAGTTGGGATTTAGATGGCGATTCATGGCGGGGGCCGAATTTTTCCCTAGGAGCCAGCACTGGGCATATTCGATTTACAATCTCCTGGGAGACGTTGCGGTTCAGGCGAGAAGTAGAAGTGCTGCAGGCAAATAAGACCTACCTTCCGGTCGCAGAAAACCACGGACGATGTGAAAGCATCGCGGCGCAAAACAATTCGCATAAATAGTTCTTAGCGGCTTGCGCTGCTGTCTCGCTTCGACTGCTGCCGCCTTGTTGGCCCCGTCCGGAGCGCATTGCGTTCGCGTCGTGTTTAGCCTTCGGGCTTTCCAGCGTCCGCCGATCAGAAATCAGCAGCACAGTATCACGAAATCGGACGATATCACCGCCGACTTGATACCGCGATGGCAGCGGCGACGCGGTCAGGCGAATAACAGAATTGGGCTTTTCTGACATTGCAAGTTCAGCTGGCGGCAAAACGCGCACCAATCGCAGTACCCAGAGCCGGCAAATCCCGAGACTTCGTTCTGGAATATTCCTGATGAAGATCCCGGTTGTGTATGGGCCTTCGCAAAGAACAAGATCCCTGTTGGCAGTGGTCCTCTCCGACGTCGAAAGTGACAGTGAGTACGAGTTTGAAGCGTGGCAATTTAGCAGCAGCCCAGCGCGGCGTCCTGGTGGGGCAGGATTTGATGCGAGCGGCAGCAGAGGTTCGCGCCACCATTTCTCAGATTGAGGAATGTAACACGGCGGCGTCTATATTTTTAACAACTATCAGCGATTCAGATACACAACGATTGCAGTTGACTCGCGGAATGATGCACTTAAACCTCGGACCAACTTCACGCTGCACTTTCGTCTGTGATCTAAGTGCAAGAGAGAGTCAAAATGAGACGAAACTTGCCGCTTTGCGCCGAGGGCCGGTCCGCGATTTACCTGCAGCAGAGCTGGGTCAGTACGCGAGTCACGTGCAGTAGAGTTGCCCTCCGGTTCAAAATCCGCGATTTAGGTGCCCCGTGACACCTTCCGCTGGAAATACTCAGATCCCACTCGCCGCATCGGTAACGTTTTCTTTGCGACACGCCACTAGGTCTAGGTTCACCTAGTTGTTGTTGGGTACTTCGTGAGGTCCGCGACCTTAACAGATTGCCCATTCTGGTCCGAAAAAATAATCGCTGTAAATCCAGCATCCTTCAGCTTTCTGATCAGGGTTCTCGGAGCATTCTCGAATGTAAGAGCAAGCGGGGTTGGCTCTGGACACAGAATGTTCAACATTGTAGAGTCAGGCCCCATAAGTTCAACCTTGTGCGGGCACCCCATCTGCTGAATGCAGATAGTCTCAAAAAGCTGAGCCGCACGAACTCGATCGGACCTTGAACCCATACTGTGAAAACAATAGGGAGACGTCTCGGCACCCGTTTCTGTCGTTCGTGGAGAGAGCGTTTCCGAAAGATACCGACTGGGATTTTTGTTGATTTCGTCCATCTCTGCCTTGAATCGCATCACCGGAGGTGGACTTGAAAAATCCATCCGAGCCCGAAACTCTTTGGACCCACCACGAACATCGGCAATGGCTCGGGCCAGTTCATTCGCCCCTCGCTTAACATCGCCAATAACCCATCCGGTGATACCACGAAGAGAATCTCGGAGCCGTCTCATTTTTCCAGGTGGCTCCGTGGAGCACACCTCCAATTCCCACGTCAGGAAAACCCGACAGAACCCTACAAGTCTGTTAATGGCCTTGAGAATTTGAACGGGGTCGGCTGACTCTCCGGGCTTACCCCAAGATTCCCGTAGATCGTTTTCAAAACACTTCACGATCTCGTCAACAAGTGGTTTGATCTCGTTTAACTTGGGACCGATCCACGGCACGAAATTCTGACCCGTGAACGCCCTTTTCGGCATCGACAGAAGTATCTGATCGAACATTGCGTATTCAGATTCGAGTGCCTCCAGCTTCGAGCGCAGCAATTCCTCGGAGAGCGCGAACATCCAAAAGTCCGCTTGTTCAAAAGCCAGCTTCCGGGCCTTGTCGGATTCGTTGGCGAAAGCCCTGGCCAGGTCGAATTTTTCGTTCCCGGACGAATCATCAATAGACCGAACGGCGCGTAGGCCAGGACTCGAGGTTGGAGCCAGCGATGCCTGGAATGTATGCCAGGATTGCGAGAAACGTTCCGCGAGTTCAGCGTTTGACACCTGAAATTCTTCGTGAAGGCCTGTCGGGCTGGTAAACCTTAGCGAACCGTACAATACGATCGGGATCTGATAGTTGTTGCCGAAACGCCGGTCAGGGCTCCCGTCCTTGTTGGATTTGGCCCAAGCCTGACCAACAATCTGCGCGTCAGATGGTATAGCATCTTCCTCGACGAATCGAGTGCGCACGTAGAGTAGTTCGATTTCACGCAAGTCGATAACGGCGAAGGACTGTTTCGCGGCGCGGTATAAAGCAAAGCCGGGGTAGATGTAAAGGTCGCCGCCCGTTCGATTAGGCAGATGTAGGGGCTTTTGCTCCCATTCAATCAAGTCGCATGAGCCGAGTTCGAAAGACACCGGCGCGCGTGTGATCGCCTCCGATGCCACGGAACGCTCGACAACACAGTTAATGGTGCGCCTGTCCAAAGTATCCCAAGCTCTTTGGCACTCACATAACCTAGCAAAGTCATCCCGCATCCGGCAGTACGGTTCGGCTTGTTTAGGATCAATATCGATATGCGTCGCCAACGCCGTTAAGCGCAGTTGCTCGCGCAACGGGTCAAGTTTCGCCTGCTGCGTCTCAAAGATCTCTTTTCGGATCGCGAACTCCGTCGTAAAGATTCGCTTGAACAGTAGTCCGTTTTCCCAGCTGTGATAGCGTTTCGCTGCTGTATCCGCCTCCCGCTCGGCCGACGCAAGTTCCCCATGTAACGCCATCCGTTCTTCGTAGGTTTTCTCCAGAAGATTTTGAAAATCGGCCATGCTTCCGCTCTGGAGCGTTTCAGTACTGGCACTTCGTATTTGCGTCACATTGCTGTCAGTCAGGGCAGAGTAGGGCGGAGGTGGGGAAACAAACCCGTGACCGGGCTGGACAGGAACATTTGTCTCTGGAATCTGATATGCGTCGCGGGGATCCGGACTAGAGTCCCTAAAGTAATGCCGATAAGAAAGGCCAGTTCCCGGAATGGAAGCCGTACCCATCAGGCCATTCTTACTGACATTCAGAGTAAGAGGAGTTCCGCCAATGCTCGCACTCAGACCAGTCTTGGAAATGTTCAGTCTGAGCCCAGGGATGATGGAAATGACTGATGAAAACGAAAGCCCACAACTATTTCCTTTTGTCGAACGGCAGCATCCCATCAGCCTTCTGGATGGAATGCGATATCGATTAGCCGTTCTGATATCCACAAGTACCTTGTCGCTCGGGTCTGACAATTCTCTCCGTTGAATCGGTAGCCGGGGTAGTAGCGCCTGGAGCTCATATCAAGTCCAGCGGCAAAGCGGATTTCAGAAGCGAACAGTATTTATCGCAAGTAATCGCCCATGCCACGTAAGTCTCGTTACGGCAGTAACTTGCGACCGGATGCCGAGCGCTGCATGCAGTTCCCGGCGATCGCGCAATTAGCCGCCGTATCGGCATGTAGATTACCGCCTCAAGGGCGACCCAGGCGACTGTTCGGTGGGTCGAGAAATCGGAGGCAGTTTGATCCCAGTTGCTCTGCTCACCTGCGCTGAGCGCGTGATAGCTCTTGTAGTTCAAAGATCGGCTAAACATTCCAAAGTGGGAATGTTCGAGCCGCGGGAATAGCATAAATGGCAGGAGCTCTATGAGCGTTACTTCTACGCCGAATGCGGATGCCTTTTTCTCTGAAACTGCGGGGCAGCATGTTCATCGGTATCTATTCGGAAGCATTTCGAAGAACCATCATGATGGTTCCGTGGCCTTCTGCGGAATCTGGTTGAGCCATTTAAAGACTTCGATGGCGGTATCGATGTATGCAGCAGGATCACCCGTAGGAAACGATCCAGAGTGAACGAGGTGATTGCGCACTTCGAACAGGTTGATCACTTTCTTGAAGAGCGGTTTGAACTAAGCCGCTCGTGCGGCGGACGCTGCGCGTGCCGGTGGATCAGCGGTTCTTAATCCCGGTGTCTCGATACTGTTGAGGGTCACAAGGAGGTCTTGTGACCCATCTTAGAAAGTTAATGCTGGAGGAACTCCAGCGACGTAATTATTCCGAGCGTACCGCAAGGATCTATGTCCGAACAGTGAAGGAACTCGCCGAGTACTTCGGCTGTTCTCCTGCAAAACTCGGACCGGAACAGATCCGGCAGTACCAGGTGCATCTCGCAAAGAAGAAGCTGGCAGCTAAGACGATCCAGCAACGCGCAGCAGCGCTGCGTTTCTTTTTCGTTAAGACGCTACGGCGGCCCTATTTGCCGGAACACATTCCGTTTCCGAAAATCCCGCGTCGTATTCCGACGGTGCTCAGCCAAGAGGAGGTGCAGCGCATGCTCGAATGCAGCATGAACCTGATGCATCGGGCCATGCTGCTGACGCTGTATTCCACTGGACTGCGGCGAACGGAACTGACACAGCTCAAGGTAGAGGACATCGACAGCAAATGCATGATGATCCACGTTCGCCAGGGAAAGGGCGGTCATGACCGCGACGTGCCGCTCAGCGGCAAGCTGCTCGAAGTGCTGCGCGAGTACTGGCGCTGGAAAAAGCCGACGACGTACCTGTTTCCCAGCGATTATGAAAAGCGCATCGGTCAGCCGGTCAGCGACAAGGTGATCTGGTGGCTGTGCAAGAAAGCAGCCCGTCAAGCCGGCATTCGCAAGCGCGTCAGCCCACACACTCTGC
>CAWJEH010000025.1:0-51582 GCA_963841675.1 Terriglobia bacterium | reverse complement strand
GTTTTCCGGGCACTGTCAGAGACCACCGCTATCGGGTGGCAGCATCTGCATTAAGTTTAATGGCGTCGGAGGAGTAATGAGCTGCCCGGTTATAGAGCAACTTGTCTCAGCCGAAGCGTAAGTAGATCGTTCCGCCGAATAGTCTCCGCTGTTGCTGTGAGCACACGGAGATCGTCAAAGACGGTGAGATACCGTCCTGAGAGCTCGTCGCCGCCGCCGGAGGCGAGGAGAAGGATTGGGTCGATAGCCAGCTCAGGTGGGACTGCTTGCCCAGCTTCGTACTGCTCGCGAACCCATTTAGTTGCGAAATGTGCCGGCGAGTCGATAGAAAGATCCTCTGCTAAGGCCGCGTGTGTCAGGCCGCCATCGACGAGACCCGGATGGAAAGCAAAGACGTAAATGTTGTGTGGTCTGAGCTCGACAGCGAGGTTCTCAGTAAGCTTGATAACAGCAGCCTTTGCAACCGAGTAGGCCGAGGCTGTTGGAAATCGAAAGACTCCGGCGTGGCTGGCAATGTTGATGATTCGACCACCGCCGTGCCGGATCATTTCTGGCAGGACGGCGCGCGAGCACAGATAGGTTCCGCGCACGTGAATCTCCAAGGTGCGCCACCACGAATCAGGATCGACATCCCACGAGTAGCCGATAGGGCCGGATACGCCGGCGTTATTAACCAGCACGTCCACCGCCCCAAGGTGTTCCTGAATCTCGTTGACAGCGCAATTTACGCCATCGGGATCTGCGACGTCAAAATCAATTGGAATCGCCCGGCCGCCGGCAGCTTCAATCAACTGCACGGTTTCACGGAGGTGGGTGGCTGATCTGCCCGTCACAGCGACGGCCGCGCCTGCCGCTGCTAACGCGCGGGCGTACACACGTCCAAGCCCTCGACTACCGCCCGTGACAACCGCCACGCATCCGTTCAAATCGAACCCCGTCTGATTACCTTTCATATCTTGTTAACTCTCCCGAATTCGCGCGACTGATTCCACGACGCCTCCGCATGGCAGTAGAGTCGGTCCAGATCGTTGCGGAATATTTCTTCGAGAGCTCTCCGGATCACCATTCTCTTCGGACTGAGTGGGATGCGGGCGCGTTCGGAAGCCGAGAGCGACAATACCAGTTCGTGGTGCAGTTGCGAATGGCGAGGCAGTTCTTTGTTGGTTTGGTCAATGGCCCGGCTTAATGCGACGCGATCCTCGGCAGTCGGCGACTCATGTTTCCAGAGCACCAGACATGCCGGACGGCGGCGCCCCGATCCGGCGACAACGAATTGATCGACCGCAGTTCCGGCTCGCGCCAGCACCATTCGTTCGATTGCCAGGGCATTGCTCTTTTCGCCGTTTACATGGACGAGCACATCGTCGAGCCGGCTCCGATAGCGCAAGGCATCCGAAGCGGCACGATCGAAGGTATCGCGGGTTGCCAGTTCACCAGAGATTGGACAATCGCCGTGTACGATCAACTGTCCCGTCCCAGCTTCGAGGCTCCAGTATTGGGCCGGGATCACAGGCCACAAGTCCCGCCAATCACCGCCGGGAGACCCTCGGAGCGTTGCTCCCAATTCGGTCATTCCGTACTGCTGAATGAGGCGAACGCCCGCTGCGACGAGCTGGGTACCGAGTTCCGGGCTGATTACAGCTCCGCCTGCAACTACCCATCGAAGGCGGGCCAGCGCGGCTGGCCCCCCGGGGAGGCAAAGGATTTGTGTGAGCATCCATGGCACTGACGAGAAAAGAGTAATGGGCTCCTGCTCTAGGTGAGCCATCAGAGCAAGCGGATTCGCGTCCGAGAAATAATATCGACTCTTCACGCGGTAAGCATAGAGGAGCTCGGATATGAGGCCGAAGGCGTGATACAGGGGAAGCCACCCGAGACTCGCATCCCGCCGCGTCCAAAGCCCTTCCCACGCGGTCTCTTCGAAGGACAAAGAGGCCAAGAGACTAGAGCGGCTGAATTGAACGAGCTTAGGTGACGAAGTAGTACCTGAGGTATGGAAAATAACGGCACCTACGTCGGGCGGCTCAAGAGCTGTTGTGTCGTCTAGTTCCCCGCCATCTTCACGCTCGCATGCGGCTGCGATCACCGGCAAATACGGGCGGGCATCAGTGGGTGGAATGGCCTGAACCTTGTCAGTAATAAGGAGCCGGGCGCCGGCAGCATCCATTAAGCCCGCTGCCATCTCCCAGGGCACACGGGTTGAGACAAGAAAAGGAACTGCACCAACCTTCCAAAGCGCAAACAGGTTAATGACGAAATCGGGTCCGTGGCCTGCCAGGAGAGCGACGACCTCGCCTCGGCATTCAGGAAGAGCATGAGCTCGGCGGGCAACCTGCATGCTGAATGCCGCGTAGCTCGTTTCGGCGCCTTCGAAGACATAGAACAGGTCGTTCATGCCAGCTCGGCCTCGATTACATCCACGACGGAGCCCGTCACCTCGGCCTTCGCCAGTACAAAGCCACTTTGGCCCAGCAATTTGGCATACTCGGCCTCAGTGCGCTCAAGCCCGCCGTGTATCACGAGCATGTTCATGTCCATGAGCTTGCCCATACCAGGCTCATTGCCCTGCTGCAGCACCGATTCCACCACGAGCAGCCGGGAGTCGCCCGACATGGCTTTGCGGCAGGCGCGAAGGATCGCAATCGCCGGTTCATCCGCCCAGTCATGGAGGACATTTTTCAAGATGTAGAGGTCCCCGCCGGATGGGACCTGCTCCAGCCAGTTCCCGCTTATACAGTTGATGCGGTTGGCGAGTCCCTCGCGCTTAAAGAGCGTCCGGGCGCGCCTGGCGACATGTTCGAGATCGAAGAGCGTGCCTCTTAGCTGGGAATAGCGCGTAACAATATCTGAGAGCAGGCGCCCGTTACCGCCCCCGACATCCACGATATGAGAGTGCCGCGAAAAATCGTATCGAGCGAGAATGGCATTTGAGGCAGCGGCGGTATAGGAGGCCATCGCGGCATCAAAGGTGCGGGCCGCCTCGGGATTCGCACCGAGATACGCAAACGGCGACGTGCCTACCAGTCGATGAAATGCCGGCTCTCCAGTGCGGATCGTCTCATGGAGGTCGCCCCAGGAGTCATATCGGTGCTGCTCGGGAGCTCCTGAATATAACGCCAACCCATGCAGGGAGCAAGGCACATCACTTCGCAGCAACTCGGCCATGGGCGTCAGCTCGAAGCAACCATCTTCTGTTTCGCTGAAAATCTCGCGGCTCGCGAGGGCGCGAAGAAGGCGATGTAGCGAAGGCTCGTGAACACCGAGTCGGGCTGCGAGCGCGGAAACGGTCTGCGGTCCTTCGGCCAGCGCGTCGGCAACTCCCAGGCGAGCGGCAGTATAAATCATCTGGGTCATCCAGTAACCGTTAATCATCGCCGTAAGAGCCAGCTCCTTCGACTGGGTCTCCGGGCGGCCCGCTGCGATACCCGACCCGACCGATGCGCTGTAGTTCGGGGTATCGACCATCGCGATATAGAAACCGCTGCCTTCGATAACATTCGCGCTGTGAACGACTCCCGCAGGGATGTGAATGGTCGCCGGTGCATTGACCACAAAGGCTTCATCTCCGAGGCAGATTTCGTATGACAAATACGAGTCCGACAAAAGAATGTTGATCTCGTCGCAATCGTGGACATGGGGTTCGCAATATGACCGGCGCTCGGCGGCCACGTTGCGGATTTCATGGGAAACCATGTGTTTGCCTAGACTTTCATGCACGCCAGCACCCGCCAGCACGCGGCGACTCACGGGAGCGGTACCATTCGCGTGGAAAGGGACGAAGTGCAGGGGTTCGACACAGCCTCGCGAGATCAGGTTGTGCGGTAAGGTGATTGGCGGGTCGGCCGCTTGCGGCCTGTGATCACTGATTTTGGGACGCTGGATAAGGCTCTGGGGAAAGGTGAGCGGAGTGGGCCAGTTCCAGTTTTCGATCTGAGTAGCTAAGGTCATAGGGTCTCTCCTGGTGGTTTGAATTTCACTTTTGAGGTCAAGAGGGAGAGCATCTGCGCCATGCCACGCATTACTGCTTGTTCCGGAATACTTGAGTTGCGTCCGGTTCGCGTTCGCGTATCGCACGCTTGCATACAAATACCTGTTGTTCACTCATGGGAACTCGTTCCAAGGCGGCTCTCACTCGCGGATATCGGCATGCTGTATTCCCGCTGTTCTTGGAGCACCCTCGCCTAAATACGCAACCTCGGCGGCCAAAACCCGTAACCCGCGTTGAACATTTTTTAGGACTTTGGTTCGCTCGGGATACAAGAACAAATGTTCCAGATCAGCCAGAGGTCGCCACGGTGTCCGGATCGAGGAGGAAACGTCCTTTCGCGTGTGAACGAAGCCAATGCATCATCAGAATCACCTTGATGCATGGGCGACCGTTAATCACTTCCGAGCACTGGCGAAAAGCTAGCTCGCCCGGGAGCGCAATACCGTACGGCTCGATCCCGAGCTTGTCATTGACTGCGATTCGCAGCTTTTGCTTGCACCAGAGGTAGTGTTCCGTAGTTTGAATCGACACGTGCCCGAGAAGAAATTGGATCTGATAAAACTCGCCTCCAGCATGCAGCACGCGATCGCCAACAACAGTCGCATACTCATCAGGACACCGAAACCACAGAGCAGTAGTTTGTTTGCGCTTAGCTTCGGGGCTGCCGGACGCCTTCTCTCCTGTCTCGTCCCGAATAACTGCCGAGCGGCACGCAGTCCCGGGCAACGGCGGCGAGTGATAAGCCGCGAGCACTCACGGGCGCTCCTGAAATCCGCCGTTCATTTGAGCTGCTATTAGTTCACGTTCAGGGACTGCAGACACTCAAATACTTCAACGCGGATTCTAGCGCACGATCGAACGATGTTGTGACGACCGGGGATTAGCAGAAGGATCCGCGTTGGCCAACGGTGAGCCAAGCTGCGACAGCTACTTTGCAACAGCTTAAATGGCTCGAATTGGCGGCAGATCGAAGGAGACTCCTCGTCCGTATCTGGCGCACAGTTCGCACCGCAATGAGCTTGACATCGACCAGACCCAATCGCTGCATCTCGTCAATTTGACCTGGGCGTTCATCTGTCTAGATGACTACCCTGACCATCGCTTGATCGGAACAGTGACCACGATTGGGCTGTGATCTGAGATTCGCATCCCCAGCGACGTGTTTACGGCCCCGAGAGTGCGTCCGAATTCTGGGGCCATACTTGACGATTGTGAGGGCTCCGGTGCGGGTTTGACGAACAACCAGTCGATCTTGTAGACCCCTACCAAACGGAAGTGTCGCAAACCGGCGGCAGCAGGCACGAGTAAGCGTGCTGCTCTCCACATCAAGCAGCAAGGCCGAACACACGATTGACAAATCGGACTTGTCCGACCACATTGCCCTTCTGCAACCACCGAATCTGTCCCTTACGAATCATATGCATTGCTTCGTATCCTTGGATGGTGTTCAGCGCACCCTCTACGGAACGGAACCATTGGCTGGCGACGATGCGCTTTTTGAGGAAGCGATGATCTTGTTCGATCACGTTGTTCATATAAGGAGAGCAGCGGCATCGACAGATCCTTGACAACTCACCGGTTTGTTTCAGGTCGGCAACGACGGACGGGTAGGCAGGATGTCCATCGACGTTGATCACTCGCGGCCGAAGGTGTCCCACGCGCGACAAGGCAAGCTGCAGGAAGTGCTTGGCGGCCATGCGGTCACGATACGGCGACAGCATGAAATCGATGGTGTTGCCCTCCAAATCTAGTGCCCGGTATAAATAGGTCCACTTCCCAGAAACGCGTACATAAGTTTCATCCACACGCCAGGAGCGGTTTGTGTGGCGGACTTGGCCCCGTACCCGCTGACTCAGGATCGGGCCATACCGCAGGACCCAACGAGCGATCGTTGAATGATCCACCGGTAAACCCCGTTCTGCCATGAGCTCACCGGACACACAGGACGATGGCTTCGCCCTGGAAATGCCTTCCTCTAAACACCGATGGCCGATTCCGTTGCACTTCGTCCACCTTAACAGCGCCATCTTTAACAGCGCCATCTTTCGCTTTTGCGACACAACCTGGAAAAGAATCAGACGAAAGGGAAACAGGCAAGAGTGGCGCGGCTATATGGCGAACTGAGAGCTTGGCTCGAGATGGCGTATACAGGGCGGAGCGATTGTCCCTTCATTGTCAGTTATCAGGGCCAGGCCATCCGCGAATACAAACGTGCGTGGAATACGGCCCGGCACGAAGCTGGCTTACCAAACTTGCTCGTGCATGACCTTCGACGCACGGCAGTGCGCAACATGGTTCGGGCTGGCATTCCGGAAAAGCAAGCGATGCTGATCAGCGGCCACAAAACCCGCAGCGTGTTTGAGCGCTACAACATTACCGACGAGCATGATATCAAGATCGCGGGTGGCAAGATGGAACGTTATATGGAAGAGCTCGCCGCGACAGCGGAAGTAGTTACGAAAGTAGTGACAGTGAGCCAGGCACGGAAACTGCCGAATGATGAGAACCGTCCGATACTTCAGTGAGTTATGTTGGAGCCGACAGAGGGACTCGAACCCCCGACCCGCAGTTTACAAAACTGCCGCTCTACCAACTGAGCTATGTCGGCCTTCAGCGCTGATTCGTGAAGTGGGAAACGAGAATCGAACTCGCAACCAACAGCTTGGAAAATTGTACCTCACCTGCAGTCGAAAGTCAGACGCATCGCGGAGCTATGCTCTATTCACTCGTATAAACACGAATACGGTGATCGGTAAAGCGCAGATAAGGTCCTAACGAGCTTTGCCGCATGTGACAAGGCAGGCAGTTTTCGCGCTTGTGACGGAGGCAGGATTTGACAGGCTGCTGATCGTCTGCATGACAACCCAGGCATTTCTCCGTATAGGAGTTCGACCTGCGAGGCTGAGCGTCTTCGTGCGGATCGTGGCATGTGAGGCATGATAGGTCGCCTTTACTACCAATGAAACATTGACTCGCGAGTAACCCAACCGGCGCGAAACGGACGGTTACAGGATTTTCAAGTTCTGGTTCGGTACCCATCTCCGCGGTAGGCAGACGATGACATTGGCCACAAAACTCGACCTGCACCTTTGCTGGCAAACGACCAGGATTCACGATCTGGCTGGCGATGACTTGTCTCGGCGCACCGTGCAGAGCCGCTTCTACGTGACTGCTTCCGGGACCGTGACACCTTTCACAGCGAATCCCGGGCGAAAAGCTGCCAAGGTCAGGGCCGGTCTCGTTGTGTCTCACGTCAGTAGCGTGACAGTTGAAACAGCTGGTTATCGTTTGCGCGTCTTGTAGTATTCCCAGCTGAGCGAGCGGTGTCGAGACTCGGCGCGGATGACCGAACGTAATCGCGAGTGCATGAACCCGCGAGTAGTATGAAAAGCGGTGTTCGAAATATTGATCTCCCAGACGGCCGACAGGCGTACTGCCTTGCACTCCTGCTCCGAACGCCCATTCAATGATCGGCTTTTCGGTTGTCCAAGGGCCGCCTACGCGCACATTTTTTCCGTCCTTGGCATAGTGCAAGACGCTATCGGGAGATTGTGCCTGGTGCAGCAGGATCTCGCCGAGCATGCTTTCCGAGATTGGACGCAGCGCCTGAGCGTGATGAGTGATCGATTGTTTGGCGGCTTCCGCAGAGTGACAACCGGCACAAGCGGCCCAGCCGGCGTAATCCGCTGCGTTCACCAACATTGAGCCGCACAGGGCCAACCCTCGCGCGATCCAACGAGACGAATGCCGGCAGTTACCGCTCCTTCTGTTTAGTAACATCTAGCCCGTTATCGGAAGCGGCTTGAATCTGCCTGACCGTGGCAAATTCGGCTTCCGAATCCGCTTTGCGTCCAAGCGCACGATAGACAGCGGCCAGGTGGTAATGGGCTGTAGCCGCATTGGGTTGCATTTGTATCGCTTGCTGAAACTCTACAATTGCCGCCAGGTATCGCTTCTCATTTTCGAGGAGGATGCCGAGGTGAAGATGCGCGTCCATATTTGTCGGATCACAATGCAATGCGCGATTGTAGAATCTTTCTGCCTTCTGTGGTTCGCCGTTCCCACGAGCAATTTCCCCCAGATAGTAACTGGCCAGGCTGTGACAGCCTCTGGCGACTTCTCTAGCAAGCCAGTGCTGCGCCTCGGTAATGTTTCCCAGACGGAAGTAGACGTAACCGATCGTAAAGTCGATGTTGGGCAACGTGGGATCTTTCCGGGCTGCCTGTTCGAACTCTTGTCGGGCTTTCTCGGGTTCGTGCTGATCTTCATACGCAGCGCCGATCAAGTAGTTTGTCCAAGCAGAATCCGGATAATGCGTAAAAAGATCGTGAAATGTCGCCTTCGCCTCATTTATGCGACCTGTGCGTCGATAGCTCTCTTCCAGCATGTACAGTACACGTTCACGCGATCCGGTGGCTTTAGCTCCACTGAGTTCGGTGATGGCCGAATGATATTGTTTGTTTTCGAAGTAATCGACCCCTAGCAGGAAATGTGCTTCGCTGGCAAGCGCCGGATCCTGCGCTGCGTTTCGAAGAGGATCAACGGCAGCAGAAAGGCGCCCCAACCGCACCAACGCAAGGCCCAAATTGAACTCCAGTTGATGATTATCTGGAAATCGACGAAGCGCACTCTGCAACTCCGAAACGGCATCGATGAATTGCCCGGCTTCGATGGCACGACTGGCCGCCACGTTCACTTGCTCGGCGGACTGACCGATTGCTGAAGCTAGGAGAACCGGACTGCTCGCCAGGAGTATAGCTGCAGCTAGATTAGCATCAAAAATACAGCCGCAAGCCGAGCTGAATAGTTCGTGGATCACGCGCTGCGGTCGCCTGGCCGAAGTTCGGCGAGCCGAAAGTTGTGCCGAACGTGTTGAAGTTGACGTGATTGACGATATTGTAGAACTCCGCCCGAAATTGCAGCCCGCTCGCCTCAAGCTTCAGTATGCCCGGAAACGTACGAAAGAGCGAAGCGTCGGTGTTGTTAATACCAGCGCTTCGAACAACGTTTCGACCTGCATTTCCGAAAGCACCCAGGGGAGGTTGCGCGAAAGCAGCCGGATTAAACCATTCCAGCTGCGAACCACCTCCGATCGCAGGATTCCCGATTAGATCCGGACGGTACGGCGCTCCACCGATTCCCGCATTATCGCCCGACAGCGTGATATTGAGCGGGGTTCCTGTCTCGAAAGTGCTGATGCCCGAAAGCTGCCAGTTTCCAAATATGGCACGCACCACCCTCTGGGAGGACGGCGAAGGAATATTGTAGATGTAGCTCAGGATGAGCATTTGAGTACGATCGTAATCCGAGTTGCCCCGCTCGAGATATGCCGCGTAAGCGTTCTGGTGCGCATTACCGGGGACGTCGCCGCTTACATCGTCGATGGCATGCGAGTAGGTATAGGATGCCTGCAGCGTCAATCCGTGAAACGAGTCAGTTCGGAGGCTCGCCTGCAGCGCATTGTAATTGGAATTTCCGCCATTATAGTACTCGTCGATGGCTGAGTAACCCAGATAAGGTCGGACCTGATTCACGTTGGCGGTACCAGCCAGAACCTTTGCAGCACCGGCTGGGTAGGGCTGATTGATGTTACGAGTATCCGATAAGTGAGTACCCTTCGTGCCCACGTAGGATACATCCGCAACCACACTCTTAGCGAAGCGATGTTGAATGCCGAAGTTGTACTGCTGAACCTGCGAGGTTGGATAGGCAGGATCGTAAACCTGAAGACTAGGCGGCAGAATGACCCCGGCAGCACCGCCAGGATTGCTCAGGTTCGTGTTATAGATCGTAGCTGTACTGCTGAAGGGCGGATTGGGTGCTACGTTATAGATGTCATTACCCTGGACACGTTCGTAGTACATGCCATAGCCGGTCCGGATAACGGTGTTATCGTCAAACGGACGCCACGCGAACCCCAGGCGCGGCTCGAACAAATCCCAGTGATTTTGCACCAAGCCCCTCGGTATGCCGTTCTGCCCGGCGATCCCGATACCGTTGAGCAAATTACCAGTATTCGGAACAATCTGCCCGAGACTGTTCACCTGAGGCGCCTCGGCCGGATTGTATAGATTCAGGTAGAACGAAGAAACATCGTTGGCGGCGGTGTAAGCATGGGGAAAGGCATCCCAACGGAGCCCGAGGGTCACGGTCAATCGGGACGTAGCTTTCCAGCTGTCATCAACCCAGATACCGGCGCTACGGCTCAAGTAGTTCGGTTTGGTCTGCGTTTGCAATTCCTGGTATTCATATGCGTCGCCGAGCAGGAAATCGGCGAAATCATTGCCGGTAGCCTTTCCATTGAAGGTAAACGCGCCATTGGTCTGACCGAAGAGATCCTGTTGCTTGTTGAAGTGCATCCATACGCCACCCAGGGTGATGGTGTGGTCACCCCGGGTCATGGTGAAGTTGTCCTGAATTGTCCAGGTCTCTAACTCGTTGGTCCAAGGCCACGAAGCGAGATCGTAGTTCACGGAGGTTTGCTGGAAGTAGAGATTCGGATTACGATTCTCGCGATTTTCCGGATAGATTTGTGCAATATTTAAGCCCGGCGGCCTGACATAGTTCCCGTTTAGGCTCAGGTTGAGTGGCTGATCTGTATATCCAAGGGACGCGGAGTTCACTGTGCTAGGCGTGATAGTCGAGTTCAACTGGGCGTAGTATAGTTTGGGCTTATTTACCAGAAGCGTATTCGTGGTCGGATAACTGCTGCTCGACCAAAGGTTGTTAGTGAAATCCTGATTGTTGCTTTCCTGAATGTAGCGGAAAAAAGCTTGTTCTTTATCAGTGAAGCTGTGATCGATCCGCACGATCTCTTCGCGCAAATTTGTGGGCTGTGGGGCCGAGTTTGTGAAGTTGCCGTCAGGATTGGTGGGGAGCGGCAGGATATAATTTGGCGCCGCCAATTTAGCGGCGTTCGGATTGATCCGGCTCGCAGGAATAGTGTTGTTGAGGAATGGTCGACCGGTTGTCGGATCAATGATGGTGGTCGGAAAAATTCCATCACGCTCAGCCTGGGTAAAGGCCGGCACGTTGAAAAGGCTGGATTGACGAAGTTTACGCCATTCTTCGTTGAAGAAGAAGAAAGTGCGGGACTTGCTGCGGGGGTAGAGCTTAGGAATAAAGACGGGGCCACCGATGTTATATCCGAAGACGTTGAACTTCAGGGGCGGCTTAGGCTGCCCGTTTAGGTTGGTGAAGTAATTTTGAGCGTCCATCTTTTCGTTGCGGAGGTATTCCCAACCAGTGCCATGAAATTGGCGGGTTCCTGATTTAGTAACTACATTGATCTGGCCGGCATCGCCGAAGCCGGTGGTCACGTCGGAGTTAGCCGTTTGTACATTGAACTCGGCGATGGCTTCAACCGAAGGCAACACCACAACGCATCCTCCGCATCCGCGGTCGTAGTTCTCCTGACCATCCATGCGCCAGACATTGTTGCTCTGACGCATTCCATTGAACGAGATACCCGTATTCGAGGTAACGCCCACCGGAGTATTTAGTGAAGGCTGAGTCGATGAAGCACCAGGAACAAGCGCGGCCAGAGATGTGAAATTGCGGCCATTGACAGAAAGCGCCTCAACTTGCTTGCCATTTACGACCTGGCTGACAGTAGCGTCTTCCGATTGAATCTGGACGGCGTTAGCTTGAACCTCGATAGTCTGCTGCGCGCTACTCAATTGCAAGTTTGCATCAATTCGGAGGTTGTCATTCACGTTGAGCGCTATACCGGTTTGCCGATAGGTGCTGAAGCCGGGAGCACTCACCTCCACCGTATATTTGCCAACCACTAAGCTAGGTGCGCTGTAATTTCCAGCTTGATTGCTGACCAAATTGACTGCGAATCCAGTCAGTTCATTCGTGATTTTTACTTTTGCATTTGGGACAACGGCACCGCTGTTGTCCGTGACGAGGCCGGAGATGCCCTCCTGCTGCGCGTGTAGAGTAGCAGGGATAAGGAGCACAACGAAGGCGACCACGGCAGTGGCCGCTCGCGACTGAACCAGAGACCGATTCGACATGGAACCCTCCTCAACGGGAATTATCCCCGACGAGAGATACACATCGAACGCCTATATGGGAGCCCTCGTGAGGCTCAACATTCGATGGACCCCTCGTAAGCGCTTTCAATCGTATAGTGTTTTCCTGGTCTCGTCAAGACTATTTCTGCGAGGGTAGCGTTTACAGAATGTGAGATGTGGGCTTAATGAAGACTCAACCGCAGGTCGAAGGCGCTTACGTTCTCTCTTTGCTTAAATTGGCTTCCGTTAGATTGAGAGGGTGCTTTTTTCTGTAGAGCTGGTTCCGTGAACACTCAAGTCGCCGCCAACAAAGAACGTCGCTACACGAGACTTGCTTTGCGCGCCGCGGCTGTCTTTTGTATCTGTGCGGCTCTTGCTCTCCTAATCTTCAGCTTGAGTTCGTTCGAGCACATGCGCGGACTGGCGGTATCGTCGGTTTCTCCGGCCTACCGAGACCGTTTCACTGTGGGCTTGTATCACAAGATCGTGCTGAGTCTACGGTTGGGATGCGCCTCGCTCGGAATGCTCGGCCTAGGCATTTGGATCTGGACGAAACAAGTTGCAGCGGCATGTGCGGGCGCCGGGATGGCGGTCCGGGACATCTACAACGCAGCACTGAACGGCCTGCGGCGCGTGAGTGCTGATGGAGTCGGGCATTGGGGGCCGCTGCTGATTGTGGTCCTGTGGGGAATCGCGCTACGGCTCCGTTTCTACTCTGAGCCGTTACGATACGACGAAGCATACACCTTTCTGCATTACGCCTCGCGGCCACTATTTATCGCCATTGCCTACTACACGGCCAATAACCATCTTCTAAATACCCTCCTTATACATATCTCAACCACATTGTTCGGAGACGCCCCGTGGGCACTGCGTCTGCCCACTCTGATAGCCGGCATTCTGCTGATACCGATCAGCTATGCAGCGGTGCGGTGTTTCGCTGAACGCAATGCAGCGCTGCTGGCTACAGCGCTCGTAAGCGGGAGCTCGGCGCTGATTGAGTTTTCGTTCAATGCGCGGGGCTATATGCTCTCGGCGCTGCTCTTTTTGACCGGAACCGCTTTGATCTGTCTCGCCAGGCGGGGCGTACATGGCGCGTTGGTGCTATGGCCGGTCACGGCGGCTCTGATGATGTATTCGGTGGCAACGATGCTGTACGCGGCCCTCGGCATGTTCGTTTACTTGTTCGTCATACGCGAGAAGCTGAGCCGGGTGATGGCGCTGGGAACGGCCACTGTATTGATTACCGGATTCCTTTACCTCCCGGTACTCGCCACGGTAGGGCCGGGGGCCATCAGCCATAACCGATGGGTAGCCCCGATACCACGCGCAAGTTGGGCACCGGAGCTTCTGAGGGAAGCACGCGGCCTGTGGATGTATTGGGCGCTCGATATGCCCGCGCTGATCTCTTTCCTGATCGCGGCCGGGTTTGTTTTTGCGTTCGTGAATCGAAACATCAGACGACAAGCCGGACCGGCGATCTTCGCTTGCGTTGCCGGCGTTGCGACGGCATTGATGCTAATGCAGAGCGTGGTCCCGCCGAGAAGAACGTTTTTGTTTCTGCTCCCGCTGTATTTTGGAGTAGCAGCAGTCGCCTGGAGTACATGGCTCAGACGGGTACCGAATAAAGATGTCGTCTCTGCAATCCTGGCTTTGTTCTGCACAGCGGTGATGGGGACGACGGTGTTGCGGCGGAGATCGCTCGAGGATGAAAGACATATAGAAGCGGTCGGGCTCCGCAGCGCTGGACCGATGGTCGCCGCACTGCAACCCGCATTGGTCGCCGGGGACCAGTTTGTTTGTTCGCATCATGAAGACGCAGACTTAGCCTACAGGATGATGCTGGACCACGTACGTTACCATCCGCTGCCCCGGGGCGATTTGCTCATCCTAGTTCCTTTTGACGACACCCCAGAGAACGTTCTCAAGGAGGCAGGTATCTCGCCGGAGAAAGTACGAAGCTTGCACCGCGTTGGGCATTTCGCAGACCGCGATGTCTACGCGGGCCAGCGGGCGCCAGGGTTTCCATTTATGCCGGAAGGGAATACTTCGATGGGCTGGTTTGAGTGATAGCTCTGTCGCAGAACTTACAGGAGTCCGTGCACGCTCTCGTCAGCACAGGCGTTCAGAGACAGAGCGATCACCCCGGACTTACGGTAATCGAATATGGAGCGAACACAAAGTGATCAGGCGCAGGAGGTCCGAACATCTGCTGAAACCAAATGCGGTGTTCCGTGATCAGGGGTAGCAGCACGTCGGGAATTGGTATGGTTCGGCGATAGCGCGCAGTATGGGTTATGGGGAGGCGCATCTGTTCCCTATCGATGTTCCGCCAAGTGAGCGACCGAGCTTCCACAGGTCGAATCCCGGTGAACAGAATCAGCAACCCTAGCAGTTTCAGCCGCTGGTCCTTGCTTCGTTTTAACTCTATCAAACGCTTCGTGAACGAAATCAAACGCTTCGTGAACGAAGCGGTAAAAAAAATGCCATTCCGAGAGCAGTGAAGAGGAGAGCCCAACGAGTGTACTTCGGGCCGAAGATGGCATAGTACAGAAGCCAGAACCGCATCATAACGCTACTTCCAGAACCCCACCCGGCCACTGCCGAGCACCGTCATTCTACCTATCCAAATACCGCACAAGAACGATATAAACCCAAGAATCACCCCGATCACTGCCCATCGCAGCATGACCGGGCACCGGTTTGCATCGTAAACTCGGTGGACCAGCTCGCGGCGCTCCAAACTGGCCGAATGAACGTCCGAGTGCAGTTCGCTGCGAAGCACCGCTGCGGATTCCTTTACCTCTTGCGCGAGCGCCGCACCGGCGCGAATTTCGATCTTCTGGGCGGACGTTTCGAAGTCCGTGATTCGTACTCGTAATTGCTCCCATAGAGCTTGAATGGTGTCCTCCAGAACGAGTTGATTCAGGCTGATCATCGCCAACGCGGGGTCATTCTCGTCCAGCCGAATACCGTATCGTGAGGCCATTTCGCCGATCAGGCGCTTCGTGTCGATATTGGCCATTGGTGTAGTTTCACGCGAATGGGAGCCGTTTGAGTTGTTCAAACAGATCCCGCTGGACAATATGGAGCCGGGATCGCTGCGCCAGTATGAATTCCGGCGACTGGATCGCCTCGTTGAAGGTTAGCTTTTTCTGTCGCATGAGGTGGATCGTTTCGCCATATGTGTCGGGACTTCGCTGCGGAATGCCCACCGAGCCGAGCACCTTTTCCTGATTGTCCAGATAAACCTGCATCTGCTCAAAGCACTTCGCGTCTCGGGTGATCGGCCCGAAGTATTCGTTGATCCAAAGGACAATGCTCCGCTCGGTGATGCTTTCGGCCAGCGTCTTGAACCCAAGCAGCGTGTCATTCAGCATTTCGCCGCCGCTTATTAGCACGTGAACGTATACCAGCCGTCCGGCCTGACGCAGTACGGTTGGTCATTTCCGTTTCGACAACGTAGGTCCAGAACGGCATGAAAGCGGTTGCGCCACTATCCACGACGAAGGTCGCGGTTTCGGTGGCGAATCGCTCCAGCAAACCGTCGTATCGAGTGCGTTGTATCAAACCGTCCTGGTTGACGAGGTCCAGTTTTTCCGCGCGAAGCGCTTTGAATTGACCGAGCGAGCGATTCACGGGATCAGCGTCGATGCAGCGCACGGGCTTTCCGGTCGCTATCAAGAATTCGGCGAGCCAACTCGCGACGACGCTCTTGCCACGCCGCCCTTTCCCTGGAGGGCGAGATGAACGGTTGCCGCGTCGCCAACCGCGTTGCTAGACGTGTCGTCTCGATTCATTTCAATTCTTCTCCTCACTTTCAAATCAACTTGCGGTCGCTCGGGTCCCCATCGCCGTGAATCGGCAGAACCGGCATTCGGAGCGGGATCAGGCAATGAGGGGTCTTGCTGCCTGGTTTCCTTCGTTCGAAAGCGGCTCAGATATGATCGCAGGGTATCGGTACCGATGGGAATTTCCGCTTCTTCTTTCAACCACAGCCGGATGCTGTTCACGCTGTGCCCGTCATCAAGCGCAACCTTGATCTCAGGCCAAAGAGCCCAGATTTGGCCCGCTTTCGTCTGAGGTCTTTTCCCGCGCCAGGCTGCGAGGCGGCGCCGGGCATCGTTTATCCAATTGGCCGTTTGGCTCTGCTGTTGGGGTCGGCTCATAGCCGCCTCTATTGAGAAGGGATTGGGCGAGGCACTTCCGAACAGTTCGAAGCAAATTGTTGCGATTCGTGGCTGAATGAGGCGGATCGAGGCAGAACGAGGCGATTTGAACGAGCGTAAAGCAGCCAGAATAGCCCGCATGCGGGCGGAGTCGGTGCCAAAAAACGCCGGTAGAGGAACATAAAGGGTGTCCGGCGTGTCGGTTGGCTTTGGCTTTGTTTGATTCGTCGTTTCAGACGTTTGGACCGCCGGGTACGTGCGGCGGCGCGCCCGGCGATTGCCCGGCGCATATTTGCGTGCTCTGAAACTGTTCGGAATTACCGTTCCGAGTCCCTGTTCATTGAAGGGTGCAATGGCGGGAACAGTGAAGCATACGGTGCGACTCAGCTTGGAATGAGCAGGCGCAAGTGCAGCGAATATCCAAGGAGCGAGGTTATCTGAGCGCGACCGCCTTCATGCGGGCGGCCATCCGAAATGAGCTCACCGGTCGGGAGAGCGAGATCAGCGAGGCCGAGCAGCGGATCGCTGCGACTATTGAACGCTTGTCCCCTGATGTTCTCCGAACCAGCAGAGGGCAGCAGGCGCTCTTCGCCGTTTTGGACACGCTGGTGAAGACCTTCCTCACGTGTATTCCCGAGCCGCCACGCGATGGCATGAGCCAATCCGTCGCTCGGGCACGAGATCGTTACGACCGGTTTGTCAAATCGGCCGGACAGGCGATGGCCGGCAATTCACATGGAGCCCTGAACGATTTGGTGAACCGTGCGGAGTGAGGACGACGAAAAGGAGTTCCGGCTGCGGCCACGAAAGCCGCCAGTCCCTAGAACGCGCAGCAAGGACGCAGCCTGGGCGACGCTTTACAGGAGTGTGATGCGCCATGCGCGAATGACCCGAAAGGCTCGGAGGCGCACGGCCCGGAAGATCGCGTCAAATCGAAGCTCCCGACCCTATAATCAGCGTTGCGCCGTGCGCGTGATGTATTCGCGAAATGCCGTCAAGGGGCAATGGGGAGCGCACGGGCGATACGTCGCGCGTGAGAGTGCCACACCTGAGGGCGATTCCAAACGTGTGGGCTTCGATCACGAGCGGGAATCGATCGATATCGCGGCCAAAGTCGATACGTGGCAGAAGGCTGGAGACGAACGGCTCTGGAAATTCATCATCTCTCCCGAATTCGGTGATCGACTCCATTTACAGCGTCTAACGCGCGACTTGATGACGTGCGTTGCACAAGATTTGGGAGGAAGCGCTCTCGAATGGATAGGAGTCACACACTACAAACGGACCATCCGCACGTCCATGTTGCGCTGCGGGGAGTGAACAGCAAGGGCCACGCCATCACCCTGAACCCGGAGTACGTCAAAAGCGGTATTCGGGAAATTGCCGAGAGCCTCTGTACTCGGCAGCTTGGGTATCGCACCGAGTTGGACGCGGCCACTGCGGAGCGACGTGAAGTCAACCAGCACCGGTATACGTCGTTGGACCGGATCATTGCTCGGAGATCGGGATAAATCCGCCGGACAGTTAGCGGCGCTTCTTCACGTTCAGTCAAGAGCCAATCAGAGCCGGTGCTCCTGAAACGAGCCTCCTTCGCCAGCAGCATACGAGGGAACGTATCTTAACCCTCCAGAAGATGAGACTCGCGGAATGCATCGATGCAAACCAGTGGCTGGTGCGCCGGGACTTTGAGAGCGTTCTACGCGCAATGCAGCGGATGACTGATCGTCAAAAAACGCTCGCTGCGCATGGGGTTCTCATCTCCGATGAGCGGCTGCCAGTAGAGGTCCTCGACTTGCGAAAGTTGAAATCAGTGGAAGGCCGAGTGCTCGTGCACGGGGAGGAAGAGGTCGGGCGGGAAGCCGGTCGAAGCTATTTAATGCTGGAGACAACGGATTCGCGGGTCTATCACATCTACTACACCCCCGAAATGGAAGAGGCGCGCCGGGGCCATCTGCGCACGAATTCGTTCGTCCGATTGCGGAAGGTGTTCGTGGACGGCGAGCCAGCGATGAAAATCGGGGATTTCGGCGACTCCGAAGCAATCTTGCACAATAAATTCCACCTGACACAAACCGTTCAAGCACTCACGAAGCGAGGCGTCGTTCCAGTTGAGGATGGCTGGGGAGGATGGCTCGGTCGCTATCAAGCCGCACTTCGCAAGATCGCGCTCGATCGGATTGATCTAGGGGAGCAGCCGCGGGTCGTTCGACATCCAGAAAGGGACCGCTCACAAAGTCGTTGAACGAGGTGGATTCGAGGCGTCACCGCTGTCCAGCTTGGTGGGCCAGTTTGAACGTCGAAGCCGTTTAGGGGGCCCAGCGCAATCGGCGGTTGGCCCTTTAGACGGGCAATTTGAAATTGAGTCAACTACATCTACCCTGCGAGACTACACGCAGTTAATCTTCAGGAGGACGCGAGAGCTGCCCGTTTCCGACAATGCAAATTTCGAACCACCGTGTTATCTAAGTTAACTTAGAAGCTCCCGAATTTGCGGAAGGTGTTCCTGTGGCGTGGGACTTGGCTACAGCTCTGGGCTGAAACTTCCTTTGACTAGATGAAACGCGATAACTCGAAACTCAGAAGAGTACCTGCCAGGGTGCTCCGTCTTCTAGATCTGGATCACACGAAGCTGGCTGTCCTAAACACGTCAGGGTCTCCCGGAATCGCAGCGTTTCTTACCACTCTGCCTGGAGGATTTCATCATCTTGTACTGTTCGGAGCCGCGGAGTGCCTTTAAGAAACCGGTGGTCCGATATCCTATCCAGTTGGAAGCAAAACACGTGGCTCCTGCGATCCTCAATCTACGACTTGCCGCCGTTCGTCGTCTGGCTATAAAGCAGAGGCGCTGTTCGGAAGGAATTCCTCTTTGTTTATAAAAGCTTCGCGTCTATATACGGGAAGTTTACGAGGTGACATAACGGACAAGATCACCGAGGGTTGGACTCGTGGCATCGGAACCCATGCCGACTTCTTCAGCGGGTTGGTTCTGGCGGTTCACCCAGAACGTAGAGTAACCGAATGCCTTGGCACCGGTTGCGTCCCATCCCGCAAAAGCGACGAAGATAATTTCGCCGCGTTTAAGGCGAAGAGCATCAACGCCCATTTGATAGGCGCGCGGATCGGGTTTGTAGACCTTAACGCGGTCGGTACTCAGTACATGCTCGAAGACGCCTTCGAGTCCTGAGTTCCGGATGCCGGCGTTCAACATCTTCTGCGTCATATTAGACAAGAATGCGAGCCGGATGCCCGCGTTCTTCAACGAGCGTAGCGCGGCGGGCGCTTCTGGCCAGCACCGGATAGACAAATAGGCATCCATTAATCGGACACGCTTGTCGTTTGTAAGATCCAGCTTGAGCAGGTTCGCGGCAAAGACCAAAGCGTCTTGGGTTACCCGCCAGAAATCCGCGTAGTGCTGCGATATTGTGCGTAGCCAAGTGTACTCAAACTGCCGAGTACGCCACGCGTTAGCAAGATCGGCGCCGTTGCCGGGGAATAGTTCCTCTGCAAGCGCAAATACGGGAGGCGGATCGAGAATCGGGAAGGCATCGAAAGCAATAGCTTTGACCGGCTTCTTTGCAGATCCGGCGGCGGAATGATCTGCAGTCAAGAGTCCGGCTGTAGCGACGCGGCCAAAAAACTCGCGGCGGTTTGGTTCCAGAGTAATATGGAATCTAAGCAACCCTGGGTCCATTCGCGAGGTGACCGCGGGGTCCTGTTTGTTGCGCAGTCCGATGATATTGTCGCCCTCGATACCTGATGAGGACGTCAATCGGGCAGCCTGCATTTGTTCTCCACCCATCAACTTATCCTCGGGGCCGAAATCCCTTTACAAATCGATGTCGCACGTTTGCGTGAATTTCCTCGTCACTGAGGCGCACTGTACCGATATGGCTACGCCGAGATGCGACCAGAGCGCCGACCGGGTGGGGATCGTCATCGACGGAGTGGGTTATGTGCCTATGGCAGAAGTCCGCGCCGAGCATCTATTCCAAGTCATTGCTTACCCAGCCGAGAAAGCGGTCGTGATTCTGACCACGAACTGCCCTTCTCCGAATGAACCAAGGTGATCCCCTAGACGTCTGTGGAGGCGTTGATCGACCCGCATCACCGCCGATCAAACGCATATCATCGAGACCGGCCAGGATAGCTATCGCCTCAAGCGCACCGCGCAAAAGCGGCACAAGCCGGACAGCTAATTCAACCCTGTAAAAATCGCGCGCTCGGGGGAAGGGAATGAAAAAGCAAAAGCAGCTTCCCACGCTTTCCGCCCCCTAGTCGGGCTCGCCCATGCAGTAACAGACGCGTCGATGGATGCGCAGGACGTAAGCGGCCTCCGGCTTGCACAGTGGCAGGACCGGAATCAGCAAGGCACGAACGCCCGCCATTTCGGCATGTAGAGCTGCATCACAGCGATGCCGCACCATCTGTGGCGAGCGCCTATGCGGCTATGTCGGTTGTCTCGCTGCAGTCTTCCTCAGAACCCTTAAGCTCCATTTCCTCCTGACATGTGACGCAGCACGCCGCCCAAGGAATAGCTTTTATCGTTTCTCGGGAATCGGTTCTTCACAATGCAAGCACATTCCAAACGTCCCTTCTGTGATGCGGGAAATGGCGGCCTGAATCTCCTTCAAAGGCTTTGACGCGCGATCGAGATTGCCAATCGCCACTTCACGGTTCATTTGTTGCTGAATTCTGTCGAAGTCGTCGGCCATCTTCTCGATTAGAATTTCATCTCGGTCGGAAGTACCTGACGAGAGCTCTTTGCGCTTTGCTTCGAGCGCCTGCCGGACATCATTTAGATTGCCTTTACGCATTCGCTTACTCCTTAGAGAGGCTGCTGGGGCGGGGGATGCCTGAAACATCCACCCGGCAAGGCATCCTCTATAACTCGCGTTTGGCAGCGTCGGCCTCTTTTGCCATGCTGATAAACAGCTCGAAGAACTCTGGCCGTTGTCCGACGAACAGCCTCTCTCCAATAAAGTAGTTAGCAGCGCCCAGAGCGTCTATCTGCCCTGGAGAACCTGGGCGAATCACGGCGCAGCGAGGTAACTTTGGACTTATGAATTCGCACGGCACTGGGAAGATCAGATTCGTCTGAAGCAGCGGATTCGCTTTGGCATTGAAATTCGGGAATGTCAAGCCGTTAGTCGGATCGGTCAGGGGAGCGATTGGAGGCTGCACCCCGTTCCCTGCAAAGTCTACCCACTCCAGAAAGTGAGCTACCTCATCTCCGCCGATACCCAGAGTGATCTTCAAAACTTCAAGACTCGATACCTTTCGACTCAGAGTCGCGTAGAGGCTCGAACCACCTTGCTCAATAGACCCAAAGTGGAATGCTGCCGTATTGGCGATCGCCTGGATGTGTTTTTCAGGAGTTAAGTCGGCGTTGCTTCTAGGAATCGCCGGAAATCGGCCGTTGCCCAGCTGCGCGATCGCTTGAGGGAAGACGGCACCGAAATCAGGGTTGGTTGTACTTCGGTATCGGGTGTACCAACTTGTATCCACCTTGAGATCCATGAGGTTGGTAAGCCGTCCGATTTGCTGCGCGCCATCCGCTTGACTACTCGGCAGCGTGCGAAACCGATCAAAGTTCACGGGTTCCTCGCCCTTCGAAATCAGGTACGCGTTCAGGAACTCTGCGTGGCTAATTTCGTCGAGCGTGTTACTCGTAATATATTGTGATCCATCGCCATCAAGATTTTGAAACGCGAGCTGGTAAGGATTCTGATCCTCATTTGTGAATCCCCCGAGCTCCGCATACTGCTGCCACAGATCGGCTTCAATTAGCTCCGCTGCGGCTAGGAACTTAAGAATCGCGGTATCGCCTCGTGTAAGTGTGCCCCTGCTGTCTGCTTGTGCAAACAGCTTCCGATCGCTCAGAACTGTAGCGCCCGCCAGTGCCGCTCCGGTTGCAAGGCTTCCTCGCAGAAAAGAACGACGATTGTTTCCATGTTCTGAATTACTGTTTTTCATAGTGTTCTCCTTAGAATGCCTTCGCATCCGTGTGTTTCGGTTCTTTCTATTGCTGTTAGAACTTTGTTAAATACGACGTCAGTGAATTGTTCACCCAGAGTAATGCGGCAGAAAACTCTAACTATCTCTTCTCGTCTGTTATCTCTGGCGCTCTGGGATCCTCGTTCAGCTTGATGCCATCTTTGAAGCTGCGTATGCCTTGAGCCAACCCTTTGCCTAGTTCCGGAAGTTTTTTTGGCCCGAACACAAACAAAGCAACAATGAAAATGAGAAGCAGATGGCTGGGCCGCAGGAGACCTTCGATCATGGGTATCGATCCTTTCTATGCGTTACGCCGTCGCCGAGGTTGGTTTCTCCACGACAACGGTGCCTGTCATCATCGGATGAATTTTGCAGAAGTATGGATAGGAGCCCGGTTCCTGAAACTTGAACGAGAAAGCTTGATCTGTATCAAGAACTGGAGAAGCAAAACTTCTTTTCAGTGCTCGTGGCGGTATGAGGAACGTCATCGTGATTCGTCCAAGTGACCGTCGCCCCTACTTCCACAGTCAGAGACTTGGGGGGTGAAAGAGAAGTTGTCGATGTTCACCGCATTCGTAGCGGCGATATTTCGCAGGCTTGCTTGTTGGGCAGACGCCATCGCCAGAGTAGAATCGACAATCGCGAGGGTATGACTCCCCGCAATGTAGTTTACGTGCGTGATGCCTAACAGATTGCGCAGTTGTTCCGCTGGGACCTTCATCGGACCAGGCGAAGGAGCAGTCCCGGGTTTCGGCTGAGGAAACGCAGTAGACATGGCTGTGTGGAAGCTGATGTTGCCCTCGACCTTCTGCATGATCTGGTGAATGTGTCCATTTAAAACCGTCACTGAACCAAACCGCTTCATGTACGACAAGGCCTGGGCCCCATCGTCCGTGCCCCAGCCCCATTCGGGATAGACCGTCCACAAGGGGATATGCGCGAAAACGACGATTGGAGTGCTGCTCGTTCGACCCGCCAGATCTTTCTCCAGCCATTCGAGTTGATCTGGGCCGAGCGTTCCGAGACCACCGGCCTTCAGATCCACCACATTTACGAGACCGACAAAGTGTACGCCCTTATGATCGAAGCTCTGCCACCCGGCGCCTTTAGTGCCTTTGCCGTAGCGCGCTAGAAACTGCTGTCCGTTGTCGGCGAGCATGTCATGTTCGCCGGGCACGAAGAAAGTTTGCCTCGCTTTACAGGACAGTAATACCTGATCGAGCGTATCGAACTCTGTGGGCTTGGAGAGGTGGCTCAAATCGCCCGTATGAATGAGAAAGTCCGGGGTGCTTTTGAGTGCGTTGACCTTACCGATCGCTTCTTGTAATGTCGCGGTCACATCTTTATTTGCTTCCTTATTGAAGCCGATGTGACTGTCGCTGATCTGAACGAAAGTGAATCCTGCTTCAGCATCCTGATGAGACATTTGGCCGAAGACCTTGGAAGTCAGCACGCCTCCACTTACGGTCCAAATCGCGCCAGTGCCGGCCCAAGCCATGCACTGCAGAAACCCACGACGATCCACTCCGTCCTTGTTGAGATCCACTTTGATTCGTTTTGACAAGCCCGTCTCCTTCTAACTTGCTGCGGAGTGTTTCTCACGTCCGTCATCAAGCCATACTCGTTTGGCGATCGAAATATTCCCGTCTTGGTTTTGTTTTTTTCTCATGCGATGAGTTGGCGTACGGTATGCAGGCTCATCTGCTTCGCGAAACGGTCAGCCGCAGGGATCCGGAGAGTGCCGCTTTCACTTTTCGGCGCTCTAGCCGCGCCCACTTATACAGAATGTCTGTTTCGGCATCGGACAGCTTTGCATTGCGATGAATGAGAGCGTATTGCGGTAACGGCATCTCGTGATTCTTCACGACGGAGGCGATGTCGGCGAGCAGCTTTCCCTGTTGTTGCAGGCTATATTGAGGCCAATGGGAGAAGTTCATGTGGTCTCTGCCGTGGCTGACATCTCTCTCGACGAGCCATGAAACTGGCGCCGCATAGCTGTACCATGGCCAGACCGTCTGGTCCGAGTGGCAATCCTGACACGAGCGCACGAACAGTGCATTTACTTCGGCCGGCATCGACAGGCCGTTGACGTTCACCCGGTCTTCGCTCGATTGCTTCACCGCTCCGAACGGATGGACCACTTGCGCACACAGCACGATTAAGCCGATTAGACCTACGAACGGCAACCAACGCCGCCGCTTCAAGAGAAACCATTTCATGTCTCTACTACCGCTTGGAGCTGCTCTTTATTCCCGCTTTGTTCAAGATGGCTGACACTTTATGAACAAAATCCTGGAATAACTTTTACAACAATTCGGTATAGATAGACGAATGAGCTGTCAAGCGTCACTCGGCCTGCTCGAATGTTTACCTCGATGGAGAGTTAAACTCGGTGCGGACCCTGGAGTTCGAAGGCCACCTGCAGAACTGTGATCGCTGTCGCACGGCGCGCGATCAATGGATGGAGCTACGACAGGGGCTAAAAACGCACGGCCCTTACTTTGACGCGCCGCGAGGCCTCGAGAAACGAATTCACATCCGGCTTCGCGATGCTCGCAAGCCGCGGGTAAATCGTCTGTTTGAAAAACCGTTTTCAATGGGATGGCGGCTGTATGCGGTGGCCGCGAGCGTTGTGGCTGTGCTTGTTTCTAGCGCGCTCTTACTCGAGGTGCTTCAACGCCCTTCTTCTACGGATGCTGGCCCAAGAGGTGGTGTCCAGCCACATCCGTTCTTTGATGGCGAACCACCTGACCGATGTAGCCTCGTCGGATCACCACACCGTGAAGCCCTGGTTCAGCGGCAAACTCGACTTCGCGCCGGTTGTCAAGGACTTACGCGATAAAGGATTCCCGCTCACCGGCGGTCGTCTCGATTACCTCGACGGCCGTACTGTTGCTGCACTTTCATACCGCCGCCATCAGCACACAATTATCTCTTCCTTTGGCCGTCCTCAAAGTTAAGACTCCAGGCCTCAAATGTTTACAATCCGAGGTTATATCGCGATCCATTGGATCAACTCACAGACGACGTACTGGGCCGTGTCGGATCTGAATGCCCGTGAGCTAATGGACTTCGTGCACGATCAGAAACAGCGATCCGGATGAAGAATACGAATGCGGTTACCGGTCGAGACCGAGACGGCGAAGTAAATCTTGAAAGCGTGGATCGGAGCGCAGAGTATCGAAAGCGGGCCGCGAGAGGATTGATGGGTTGAATCGATCCTCATAGGCTCTCTGCAGCCACATGAACGCTTCATCTTTTTCGTTAAATCCTACATAGATCAAAGCAATGTCGGCAGCATTGGAGTAGCCCTGATTTGATCCGCTCTTAAGGACTTCCAATATGTTATTGGCCTCGTTTCGCTGGCCTGAGAGTGCGTAAACATATGCCAAAAGAGACATGATAACTCGGTTTCCTCCGGAGAGCTGGCTGGCCTCTTGAAGTTCCAGGATCGCTTCATTGTATTTATGTATTTGGGCAAACGCCTGCCCTAATTGGTAATGCGCCATTGCGAAGCTAGGATCCATTTCGATTGCTCTTCGGCTCTGTTGTATTGACTCGTTGTAGCGATGGGCAATCAGAAAAGCATCTGCGATATCGGCGCTGATCATGAGAGAAAGCGGATCTAATGCTTCTGCCTGTTTCAATTGGCTGATACCTTCGTTTTTCCGGCTAACGACGATTAGGTGCCATGCGTACCACTGGTGAGCTGTCGCGTAGCTTGCGGGCATACCGCCCATTTTCCTGTGGCCTGGCACCTTGTAGGAGCAATTCCCGGTTTGCCGGCGAGAGACACCGGACCATATCCAGTCAAGAGAAAACACACGTCTGCTGGCGGAGAGCGCAAGTTCTATGATTCATATTCGTCGGAGACGCGCCGGATGAATTGCTATCTGACGCGAAGGCGTTACCAACTGCTTATCGTCAGCCGGAACTGCTGACTGCTTCTTTCGCAAACCCGACCGAGTTCATGGGCCCACCGCAGACCCAACAGTCGGTGATCGTGGGTCGGTGTAGTCGGGGACATGTGCCTCGTGCCGGCGACGCATCTTCATCATGACGCGCTGCGCCGTCGCGACAAATAGGGAAGAAGTCCGTCTGGCAATTGAGCACTAAAATCGGGGCGTCATTCCATTTGTGCAGCGTGCGATCACAGGATTTCACCAAGACAAACAAAAATAACTGGGTGGGGCACCTTGAGGAGCTTTGCCTCGAGCTTCTCTATCAACTTGCCGCAAGCAATATCCGTATCTCTACCTGTGCCTACGAAATTTAGCAGCTTCGATGAAACGGAGCGTGTCATCCAGTGGTCTGGAGAATGTACTACCCAGACACTAGAACGGCTAAAGAAAGGCTTAGAGATGAGTAAGTTTAGGAAATTGGATTCTTCTCTGAATGTGAATGACTACCGCAAATTCCTGAGCGGGCCTCGTGTCATAGGCCTCTTTGGATTGCTGGGCACAGCCGGCCTGCTTCTGGCCTGGAGCCAGAATCCGAGTCCTCAGCCGGCGCCGCCGGATGCCGTCGTCCAAGCGCAACAACCGTCAGCGGTCCCCAACCAGAGGCCTGAACAGCAAAAGACCGCGCATGATCAGTCCAACGTTTTTGATCCTGCTAACGCCAAACCATCCTCGCCGGTGTTTCAGGGGCAGCCGAAGCAGGGGAAAAATTCCGGATTCGACTTCTATCGAGATCCTCTGAACTCTGATAAACCTTCCGCCGACCCGGACGAAATTACGAGGCAGCTAACGGCCGATAAGCCGCGCGTAATGGAGGCGCAACGCCAACTCCTCGAACGCCGGTATAATCTTCAGCCGCATCTGGATCCGGAGGCTAAAATGTCCCGCGGAAAACCTCTCGTAGTCGGCCCCACGGCGCGTTTAGCCCAAGGAGTGACGTGGGATCGGTTGGCAGGGATCACCCCGGCCGAAATCCGAGACCAGAGCATCTTCCCCTATCCCTCGTTGCCGCATCCACTGCAAACCAACGGCGGACAAGTATTTCCGAAGATGCAGATTAAGATGTTCCCGAGGCTGGAGCGATTTGATGTGGATTTCGATTTGCCCGAAGTGTTCCTGCCCGAATTTCCGCCTGCGATTTTCCTAAGCAACCGCCCTGAACTCGGCGATGTCTCGCGCGGCGAGGTGGTTTCTATCAATAACTATTACCGGCTGTTTAAGGCTATTTTGACGCCAGTTCAACTGGACGGGCTGAGATTGCTTCTCACGCCCTTCCCGCAAGAAGAGTTTAATCCGACGGACGATAGAAAGAGCCGTGAGCCGAGTCTCGGGGTCACGTGTCTGGATTGCCACGTCAACGGCCATACAACCGGGCAATTCCATCTGAATCCCGACGATCGCCCTCAGGAACGCCGGCTGCGGCTCGATACCGTGAGTCTGCGGGGCGTATTCAATCAACAAATCCACGGCTCGAAACGCAGCCTCCGCTCGGTCGAAGACTTTACCGAGTTTGAGCAGAGGACGGCTTATTTCAACGGCGATGAGATTCACGCGATCAAGAAGGGCATGAATATTCTCGACCGTATACAAGTCAGCCATATGGCTCAGATGCAAAATATGTTGGATTTTCCGCCCGCGCCAAAATTGGATCCGGTCACCGGTCGCCTTGACCGGAGCAAAGCCAGTCAGAGTGAGCTACATGGTGAGGAGGTTTTCTTCGGTAAAGGCCAGTGCGGTACCTGTCATCCCGCCCCTAACTATCTGGACAATCAGTTACACGACCTTCACCTTGAGCGTTTTCTGAACGAGCCTGGCGACGGACCCATCAAGGCTTTCACGCTGCGCGGCATTAAAGACAGCCCACCTTATATGCACGATGGTCGGTGCCTCACTCTCGAAGACACGGTAGAGTTCTTTAATATCGTTTTACACCTCGAGATGAATCAGCAGGAAAAACATGACTTAGTAGCTTTCATGAGGCAGCTCTAAGGTAGAGGCTTTTCGACAACTCGAAAGTCATGGACGAGTGGGATCAGGCGGCGCAATGGGCTATGCAGGCCATGACGGACATGAGTCTCGCGAATGTGCATGAGGAGGCTTGGGAACCGTCGGCCGAAGCTGGTCCATCGAATCCTACCCCGTGGACATGCTCAAGCCGCGCTATTCGCACCTAGTTGTGGTACCGCTGGCGTGGAGTTACTCCTACTGGCGGGGTTGAGTCGGGAGAGCTCGCCTATGCTCCGCTGCCGAGTGTCCGCTGGACCGAATTCAAGAAGTACGACGAAGCTATGGACAAGTACAGGAAGGAATGGGACGGCAAGCTGAAGGGCAAGATTGTGCTGCTGACCGACGCGAAGCAGCCTAAGCCCGACACGAAAGCCCGGTTTGAACGTTACACGGACGCACAGCTCGCCGAAATCGCGCAGGCGCCAGAGCCTTCCATTAAGCGGCACATCACTAATCTGAATGAGCTGCAGTTCCCGAAGATCCGGAAGAAGCTCGTAAGTACTTCGAAACGTTGCCGAACTGGACGTGGGATTTGATCTACGACAAGTACGACGAAACCGCGGCCGATCTTGGCGCATTTTTGAAATCCGAAGGAGTCGCGGCGGTTCTCAGACGGGACCCGGGAGCGCACGACGGGCGTTTGAATGCGGAAGCGGCAGGGTCTTTCAAAACGGATAAACCGATGGCTCCTCCGACCTTCGTTGTCACAGAAGAACAGTATTCACGGATGCAACGCCTGGTGGAGAAGAAGCAGCCGGTTACGGTCAGGCTGGACCTGAAGGCGGAGTACTCCGACCATGATGTCGATCGCACAAAATCATCGCGGAGATTCCCGCCACGAAGAAGCCGGATGAGGTGGTCATGATCGGCGCGCACTTCGATTCCTGGCACAGCGCCACCGGCGCAAACGATAACCGAGCGGGGAGCGCCGTCATGATTGAAGGGATGCGTATCCTGAAAAAGCTGAACCTTCCCATGGATCGCACGGTGCGTATTACGCTTTGGAGCGGCGAGGAACAAGGACTCTTCGGCTCACGCGCGTATGTGAAGCAGCATTTTGCCGATGTGAAGACGAGCGAAGTGAAGCCAGAGCAGGCGAAGCCTGGATGCCTATTTGAACCTCGATAACGGTAGCGGCAAAATTCGCGGCGTTTATCTGGAAGGGAATGACGCTACCCGGCCTCTGGTTGAAAAATGGCTTGCGCCTTCCGCGACATGGGCGTAACGACCTTCAGCTTGAAAAGCACCGAGGAACCGATCACCTCTTGTTCGATGAAGCCGCCATACCCGGATTCCAGTTCATCCAGGACCCGCTGGATTACGATCCAATGATTCACCACTCGGCCATCGACACATATTCGCATGCAGTCCCCGAGGATCTGATGCAATGCTCTGCCGTGATTGCGATGCTGGTTTACGACATCGCGAACCGCCCAATATCGTGGCGCGAAAAGGATTCGATGGAAAACGGCAAGCTGGTGAATCCGTAACGCGAGCTGTTGTGTGCCGAGTAGTCCGAAGGCCGAGCAGTCGTTTTAGATCGCCACATCGCCGTTTTGCGCGATCTATGTCAATGATGTATACACATTCGAAGAAGACGATGAGCTGGGTATGTCTAAAAGCAAGCTCTTCGTTGCTTGAAAACGATCTGGCCGCGATCGATATTCTTAGGTGTATGTCACTACCGCTGCTTGGGAAGGTATCCCTCGTCACCGGCGCCTCACGAGGAATCGGAGCAGCGACAGCCGTAAAACTCGCTTTGCTTGGATCTGATCTCGCTATCAATTACCGAAACAAAAGTGCACGTGCTGAGCAAGTATGTCAGCAAGTTTCAAATCTGGGCAGAAAAGGAATTGCTGTTCAGGCAGATCTGACGGTCAGCTCCGAACTATACGCAATGATGTCGATGATTCAGCAGGTCTATAAGCGTTTGGACGTTCTTATCTTGAATGCAAGTGGAGGTCTTGAACAAGGGAAGACGGAAGATTACGCCATGACTCTGAATGGTGCCGCCCAAGTACAAACTGCAAGGGCCGCCGTGACGTTAATGCAAGAAGGAGGCCGAACGCCCACGGACTAAAAGCATTTGGTATCTCGCTCGTTGTGGTAAGCGGAGATGTTGTGGAAGGCACGATTACCCCACGTCTCTTGGAACGAAAGGCTCCTGGTTTAATTCAGAATCGCCGACTTCACGCTCTCAAGTTGCCCACCATCGATGAGTTCGCCGACGCGATCACAACCGCAGCAACTGACCGGGATCTTCAGTCAGGCCATACTATTTTCGTTGGCCGGACAGACTAGTAGCCGCGTGCTTATCTCGTAAATACCGGGCCGTTTTGCGTGATCTATGCGAACCGGTGTGCAGTCAGTTGCCGCGTCCACTCATCCGCCTATTGACCGAAATGCTTCCGAGATCGTCCTCAAAACGGTGATATCCTGCGCTCCATGCTTCAAAAGGATCGAGTGGTGATCGTCACCGGAGCCGGGGGGAGCGGGTGCGGACGTTCGATCGCTTTGCGCTTCGCGATAGATGGGGCTGCCGTCGTCGTTTCCGACATCGATGAAGAGGGTGGCCGCAACACGGTTCGGGTAATCGAGGCCGACAAAGGCCGCGCAGCATTTTTCCAAGCCGACGTACGCCACGATTCTCAGGTGCAGCAGTTGGTATCCTTTGCCGAAACAAAATTTAGCAGGTTGGACGTCTTGGTCAATAATATGCTTCCGCACCTCACGGTGACACCGATATCGAAAGCTGGTGGGATCCGATTGAGACTGATCTTCTCGGCACTATTCGGGCGACGCGCTCAGCGATCGACGTTATGAGACGCGGCGGTGGTGGGGCCATTGTGAACATCGCGTCGATCTCCGCACTCTGGCATGGGCGGACAATTCCAGGTGGTCTGCCTGGGTATGACGTTGCCAAAGCAGGGATCATCCGAATGACTACTCGGCTGGCGTCCTTGGCACAATCCGATTCAATTCGAGTCAATTGTCTCGCTCCCGGGTGGATCGGCACTGATGAAGTCCAGAGGTACTGGGCATCTTTGACGCCAGAAGAACGTGCCGAGCGAAACATGCCAGCTCGGCTGCTGTCTACGCATCAAATTGCAGAGGCCGTCGTGCGGCTTGCCGACGACTCATCACTCTCGGGCCGAATTCTTGTATGGTGGTCCGAAGATTCGCCCAGGCTGATTCCGTGGGGTGACAGAGGTTATCGTGACACCGTCGATTTTCTTTGACAAACCATCTCCTCTCATCTAGTTCGCGCCTGATCGGCGATCCAGGATAGAAGTCAGCTTGCAGGCGATAAATCCGCACTGGTCGCAAAGGGTTTACAAACCCGGTACATAGTTTCCGAGTTGTGCCCGGGTTACGGCAACCGGGCGGTGCCAAGCGCGCCTGAAGACGATTCGTTAAAACATGACGAGCACGTCGGAGGTCTGGCTGTGCGCCCCCGAGGCCATTCTTCCGCGCGGCGTTGACGAGGGTTTCCGGCTTCGCCGAGGTAGCTGTGCCTCCGGGCCTTTAGCGAGCCCGCACAATGGAAGGATGCCGCAGAAATGCACGAAACGGCATGACGGTGCGCCTGTTACCTGGGACGATGCCGACGAAGTCACTCTCCAAACGAGGGCCATTCCGTCCCATGCACCCGCTTGAGCAAAGTGCTATATCTCATCATGAAAGATGCGGCCACTGGTCAACGGCAGCGCGTTTGGTCAACTTGACAGTAGGCCAACCACTTTACGGGTTTTGGGCGATGTATGCCAATTTAATTTCCCCTACCTGGATCCTACGGTTTACACGGGTTTTTGGCGGCGGTCGTCGAGCGCGTACGACCGGATCTCGTTCGTGTCTTCCTGTCCAGGAGGGCAGACTGCGATATCATTTTCGCCAATGTGCGACGTGACGAGAAGGAATCTGCTGGTCGGAGCGAGTTTGCTCACCGCCGTGAAAGACTCGGGGATTAGAGCGCAATCGCAGTCGCTCGATTCCCAAAGCGAGATCAATAAGCCCATCCAAGTGGCCGATGGCGTTTTCTTTCATCAGGGCGACATTGATCACCAAGGGCATTGCAACAACGGCTGGGTCATCTTTAAGGATTACGTCCTCGTTATTGATGCGAATTTTCCATCGGGAGCCCAAAACATTCTCCCGAAAATCCGCGCGATCACCTCGAAACCAGTGCGCTTCGCCTTCGATACGCATCATCATGGAGATCACGCCTACGGAAATCAAATCATGGTCGACAACGGGGCCACGCCGCTCGCACATACCGGCGTAATAGAAGAAATGAAGCGATATGAGACCGGGTATTACGGCGGAAAACCTGGACGCTGGGAAGATACCGCGAAAACTCGCTCGGATGTTGCCGGTAGCCGCCTGAGCCCTCCCTCTCTACTATTTCCGCGAGAGTTGTACTTTGATGACGGTGAACACCGGGTCGAATTGCTGCACCTCGGAATTGCACACACGCACGGCGATGCGGTTGCTTGGCTTCCGAAAGAGCGCATTCTTTTCACTGGAGACGCTTGTGTGAACGGCCCTTACAACTTCGTGGGCGACGGCAACGTCGAGCAGTGGATCTCCACGCTCGACGCCCTAAAGGCGCTGAAGGCGACCGCCGTCTGTCCGGGCCATGGACCTCGTGGAGCCGCAGGTGTGCTCGACGATCAGCAGTTGTTCTTCAGGGAGATACGGGAACAGGTTGGAGCGCTGCTTCAGAGCAAGAAGAGTGCGAGAGACATCGCCGAATCTGTTCCGCACATCCAGCAGGCGCTGAAATCGCAACCAGCGATCGCTCGCTACGTGAGCGATGGATTCGCGGCCCAAGTCGAGAAGGTTTACCAGGAAATGACCGGAAATACATTTCCGGATCACAGCAAGCTGGCGGGCGCCGTACGGCAGTTTCATCGTCAAGCGCATGCGCTGCAGCTTGCCTGAATGAACCGCTATAGCCACTGGCTCCGTACAGGGCGTTAGGATCGAGGCGTAAGCGACAATCATCCCGAGACACATGTTTGCATAACGCCGGGTCACACAGATTCAAAGCTGAGGTCGTCGGTCATGAAGCATTTCTCCAGTACTACGTCGACGGCAACTCGATCGTTTTTACGCATACCGAGGTTGCACGGGAAATCGAAGGACAAGGCGTCGGCGGGGGCGCTTGCTCAGGCGGCTCTCAACTACGCCCGACGGGAGAGCCGCATGGTTGTGCCTCTTTGCTCGCTCGTCCAGGAATACATCCGGAGGCATCCAAAAGAGGGAGAACTTGTTGAGCCGAAGTACCGCGAGAACTACCATCTGGAATCGCATGAGGTCATCGATGAGAGCGCTGCTATTGTCAAGCCGAGACCCAATAAGGGTCGCCGTTGCATACCGCGTGATCTCAGCGAGCCTCTCGGGCGAGAGTTGATTCCGGCGGCGATTCATGAAAGAGCTGCAAAATTGCCAATCTCGCCCGCTGCCTCCCTTAATCAAGGTGGCCGTTCGACACTTTCGGGGCGGCGGAAAACTGAAAATGATTGGCATCCCGACATTGCAACGCGTCAGTTCACGGAGATCGTCACTTCAGCTACCGGTCCAGTCGATATCTCGAAGACGTACCCGACCAACAATACGACGACGTTTGCGCGCGGCGGCCACGGCCTCTTCTCAACGGCAACGGATTATCTGCGCTTTGCCCAGATGCTGATAAACCGAGGTGAACTTGATGATGAACGTATCATTAGTCGCGCGATTGCCGATCTAATGTCACCAATCACCTGCCGTCGAACCTTATGCCCTACAGCGTCGCGATCCTGGCCGTGCCCGGTTACGGCTTCGGTCCCGGCTCGCGGGTGCTGATGGATTCGGCCGCAGCCGGGCTGCCTGGCTCAGCGGGTCAATTCGGCTGGGCTCGCGCGGCGAACACATACTTCTGGGTGGACCCGAAACTGGAACTGGTTGGGATCTTCATGACCCAACACATGCTTAGCATCGAGGCCGCGCAGTACGATTTCCGTGTGCTTGCCTACCAGGCGCTCGCGGAATAACAGCAGTATCCGTTCTTGATCAAACGACCGTCGACATCGCCGACGGGTCTACTGATGTGAACCCTTCAGTCTGGCGCGATGTCGATTCTCCAACGCGTTGTTCCGGGATCACGCGCTACACGCACTTGATGTCCAGATTGCCGACCAACTGGACACGATCAGTAACACCGCGCCAATTACCATGGCTTCAATACGCCCGAAAGCGCATCCATTTCCGACAGCGCTGTGCGTCTTCGTGCAAAAGTGAGCGTAAATATTTGATTTCTGAATTGTCGTGCCGAAGTTCGAGCCAGCGGGCGCTCCGCCGAGTACATCTCAACGAAGACGTTGATGAGGAGGAGCGGGTAGGTTCCACAAGCGGTGTCGGCACTACCGCGCCGGTCCTCATTCATTGAACGGACTTAGGCGTACACGAGGATCACGGGAAATCGACTACATCGCGAGATAAAGGCATAGCGCCCGATAGTCGTTTGGCAACTTCCCTATCGATTGGCAGGGCAATGCCTTTGGTCGAATAATCGTCAATCTGCTCCAGATTCAGGGGAATCCGGCCTTGCAGCATCATGTTTTTCAAGACGAAAGGCAGGGATGTGACATCGAGCGTCGAAGGACGGTCGCTGATCTGAAAGTGCAGATGCGGAGCGGTCGTGTTGCCGCTGTTGCCCAACAGTCCGAGCTTATCTCCCGCTTTTACGCGATCGCCCACGCGCACGGTCACGCTGTGCGGAGCAAGATGAGCGAACATCGCGTAATGTCCATTACCAAGATCGACGAGCACGTGGTTACCCGAAATTTCGGAGACCTTTAGGCTCGTTGGCGCTACGCCTGGCGGTTCATCCGGCAAATCGCGCATCGTCTCGATGACGGTCCCCGGTGCTACCGCCAGCACATCTATGCCGTAACCAAGCCAATCTTCTGATTTCTTGCCATTTGTTCGAAAGGCTTTCCCTTGCCGGTCCACTTTTATCCAATCGATTGCAAACCCCTCGGACGGATCAAGCGTTCCGTTCATTGCATTGATAACAAAGCGATGCGGGCCAAGCTCGAGACAACACCCGTTCCCATTCACCCACCCGTCGCCTTTAAACGGCGGCGTGATGAGAATGGGCGTTTGAGAGCTCAGCTTCAGAGGTGGGCTCAGCAGAGTCGATTCCGGCATGGCCTTGCTTTCGGGCTGAACGGAATGGATGCGCAAACCGATGGAGCATGGCACCTCGCTAGTACTTACGTAACTTACGTCAAAATACATTACCCCCGATTGACCACCCGCCAGCTTCTTGGAGTAACCTGCTTTGTCGCCGTTTGAACTCGACCCTAGGGGGTTTATCTCGTCTGTGACATCTTCGCCCTTGATGGAGAGTACGCGATTCGTACCAGTTGGCTTGTTGTTTCGCGACGGATCCACTACTTCGACGGACTGAATCGTTGTGGGCAGGTTCCACGGATTTGTAAATAGCATCGCAAACGCAAGATGGATCCGCTCGTCAGATCCCTTTACCGGGTAGACGCCGGAGCCTAGGAGATGCCAGACTACGGGGCCGAGGGCGAGAGGATACCGCTGTCCATCGCCATTTGTGAGCGGCTCAAAATAGTTGGGAGTGTTAGCACATTTCGTCTGAGCCGGCGTTGGTTGGACCCAAGTCAAAGCGACCAGCACAGAACCGGCGACAAATAACGCGCCATTCATAAAACGGACACCTCGCCTGAAGGTTCGTAGGAGCGATAAGTCTATCACGAAAAACGAGGGATTCAGGCGGAGCGACTTCGGAACTCAATGCACATTGGAATGACGATCTCGGCGGCTTGAGTTTTCGATTTCAGGAGGCGCTGCGTTCGAGAAGATCCGCACTCGAATAAGATTCGACCGCTGAAGCTTCACTGTAACCAGGCGATGCCCGCATGCTGGGCAATCCTCATGCGTTGGCATTGCGATTGGTGATAACGTACTTGCACTGCCGCTGTAATTATGAGCGTTCTCACGGGCCACCCCGACACTGAAAGAGTTTTGGCATAGTAGGCCAACTTCCGGTTACGGCGTAGCTGTTTCAGCATCGTTCACGTCATGCTTGGCCGGACATTGATTCCTTAGCTGCAATACGCCCAGATGAAAGCCAGGCGAGTATCGAAGCCGGGTACTGAAACGACCGATTGACAGTTCGGGCACGTCGCGCTAGCCACTCCGGTCGCCTCGGTAACGGCGGAGCGTCGGCGAATTCGGGAGGCTCCGGAATGTCCGCTTTCGGTGTCTCACTTCTCGGGTACTCGGCGACGATGAACTCGTGATCGTACGATCGCAGTGCCGATTTCAGTCGACGCGAACAAAGCCGTCCAACTCCGGATATTTCTTAATAGGGTCTGCGGCGCAGGAACCGGTTCTTCCTTCAAGAGTGAGGCGATCTCGAGTGCATTGACAGTAGCTTTACCGATGTAATGGTTGTTTGTGACGGCGTATGTATCCTTCACTTTCGCAGCGACTTTTTTGACGCGATCGACCCAAGGCTCAAGCTCATCGGCCGTGTAGAGGTAATCGTAACGCTCATGGGGCTGCGCGTTTTCCGCGAACCAATTCTTATAGTTCGGCCGTGCAGGCGCACATATCCGATTGCGGATGTCGCTTCGGCACCGGGCTTAATGGAGCGATGAAAGAGAGGCTGATCGATATTGCACAGGGCCATATCGAGGCCTGCCAGCCAGTCTAGAACTCCGACAGTGTTCCAACCCGCATGACGGACTTCGAGTACCAGCGGAAATTCGTCAAACCGACTTCTCAGTCGCGACACATAATCTCTGTTCTCGTCGGTGTTACGGAAAGACCAGGGGAACTGAAGCAGGATGGCACCGAGCCGATTGGCTTCGAGAAGCGGCTTGTATCCGTCCTTGAACTGGCGTTCATCTTCTTTGCCGGCGTTCCGGTTATGAGTGAAGCCGTGCCACAGTTTGCCTGTGAACCGAAATCGCTTGTTCTTCTCGACCTTTCGGATCCAAGCTTGCGACGTCCTCGGTGGAATCGGACGGTAGAACGTAACGTAGCTTGCTGGGAAGCGAGATTTGCATGCCAAGCCCGGGCTTCCTCGGAAGATGGAAACTCGGCAATCCGGAGTGCGTGATCGAGGCTCAAGATTGGTTTTTATTCCGCCAGTTGGCGATCTCAGTACAGACCCAAGAAGCCGGACCGCATGCTTCCGGTGCTGCCTCACTGCTTCGATCAACTCTTTGCGTGTCGCCAGGCTCAATCGCCTCCTCATCTGCTACTCCGTCGTTAACGGGTAACCTTTTCGTGAGGCAACGACTCGTCGCCGGTAGCAAAATCGGTGAGTCAATGCGGATAACGTCCTCGTAACGGTTCAAGTAACCGCTGGCCTAGCTAGGTCGTTGACGGGATCGACCGTTGGATTTTCGGACGATACAGGAGCTCTTCTACGCCGCGCGATGGCGCCGATGAAGAACGAGCAGTTCCTCGGGCTTGAGCGGCACGATGGCGTAGGCCTGTCCATCTGTATCGGCGAACTCTACCAACTCCGCGAAATCACCTTCCGATTCGAGATGTTCGACAACAGTGCCGATTTGCCCTCGCGTCAGTTTTGTTCCGGCACATCGATGACGAGCGCGACAGTGGCCAAAATGGGGATCGATCTGTCGATCATTTCTTTCGCTTCACGTAGCACGTTGTTAGGCGCGGAAAGTCTTCGTGATTCAGGACAACCCAGCCACTACGGACTATAGCAGCGCCGCTATCTGTTTTCATTGCGAAGTCTAACATGTGTAGAGAGCCAAGCGTGTGTGGGAAATCAGAGTCGCATCCTCGTGAACGGCCGCTTTGAATAATTGTTCGTGTATCCACTCCGCATCGGGAGCATGAAGGCCGAGAGACGCCGCGAACAGGCGGGCCTTGTGTTGGCCCTCTTCGTGGTTGGGGTTCAAACAATAGTCGCGCAACTTGGCGACATCGACGATCGCACGATCTGTGTTTGGAAGCTTCATTCAGACTCAGCGTTGGCCTCACGCCTCCTTTGATCATGATCGCCCCATGCCGTTAAACGCGGAGCGCCGCGACAGCCGCAAGCCTTTACTCAGATATGTTCCGCGCCAATCTCACTTAACTCTGCTGGGCAAGCAAATAGAGTGAAGGTCACGAGGGTCCCACTCTCGTATGGCCCGGAAACTCAAATGGCATAACGATCAGGCTACCGAACGATAGTAATAGTTCAACATGCCACCGAGCCGTTGACGGCGACAATTGGATCCTGTGGCGTGCGGGGTCTAAGGTAGAAACAATCAGCCGATTGCCAAGCCCCTGATGATTTCTCTCTTGGTGATAATGCGTTACGAACTCCCGGATGGCGCGGCGGAGCGAATGGTCGCCAAACAGTATCAAGCGGTTCAAACACGATTCCTTGATGGATCTCACAAATCGTTCGGCGTGGGCATTTAGATTCGGTGATCGTGGCGGCAACTTGACGCAGTCGACGCCCACACTCGTCAGAATGCTTTGAAACTCCGCAGTGAAGAGCGGATCGCGATCATGGATCAGAAAGCGCTTTCCGTTTAGGATCCCGTCTACCGCATCCGCGACATGACGGCCCACTTGACTCATCCACAAACCATTCGCGCGCGACGCGATTCCCGCGATCGCTATCTTTCGGGTGGACAAATCGATGAAGAAGAGGAACAGATAACGCGTCAGTCCTCTGCGTGTCCAGACCTCGGTGGTGAAGAAGTCCGCTGCTACGATCAGTTCCCAATGTCGCTCGGGTACCCGCCTCGCACTGCCGTCGTACTTCTGTGCAATCAGTTTGCGATGCCATGTTAACAGCGTCGCCGGTGTGACTAGCGTGGCGATCTCCATCAAAAGCTTGCCGCCCCCAAGCCCTTCGCACGAACGGCTAAACGCCGACGTTGATCATCAGTGAACCGCAAGCGACGGTCTCCGAGTTGCTCACGCAACACTCGGTTTTCTTCACGCAGATACTCGATCACATTTTGCTGCCGCTGATTCAGCCAGCCGGCCAGTACGATCACAAGAAACTGAAAGGGATTCACGTTTCCTTCACCGTCTGGTGATTGTCTCATCCCCAAAATTTCAATCCAACGCGGTCACGCTCCTGATTCGAGTTTTCGGGCCATACGGGCTCTACAGCAGTAGCAATATCGATACGCCCAAAGGCCGCAAAGGGAAAAACACTTCCCGAACGGTCGCGTTGGCACCGGGAACAATTTTGGATCTTAATCTTTGGAAGACTTTCCTCGGCGATCTCCCAGATACGGCGTACCTGTTTGCTTCAGAAACCGGGACGTCTCCACTTCGACCGAACAATCATTGGAAGCGGTGCATCCGACCACGTCTCGTGCAGTTCGGATTGGGTTGGGTGAATTTTCAAGTGTTACGGAGGACAAACGCTAGCCTTTCCCGAAAGGCTAAAGTAGACGACAAAGTATCAGCAGATCAGCGTGGACACGGGCTTGGCGTCAGCCTCAGTGTTTACGCAATAAGCGACCTTGATCAAAAGATCGAGGCAGTAACGAAGCTGGAATCCGCGGTCATCGACACAAAGAATGACGATAATTTCGAGTTCGTGGCTTCAGGAAAACGGCAACCCGAAATGGGCAAAGAAACGAAAGTGCAGTAAACGCAGTAACGGGGTGGAATTGAAATCTGGCAAGTTGTTGAAAGCATGGAGCGGGAGACGAGAATCGAACTCGCAACCAACAGCTTGGAAGATTGTAGCTCAGTTGAAAACAAAGAACAACTGCGGCCATGGCGTTGCATTCTGACAATCTGCAACCGCCGCCAGTTCACGCCTCCTTCGGATTCGCGCCTTAGCGGAGTAAACGGAGTAAATTCGCCTCCGCGCCGGCGCTCTGCGTTTTCCGACTGAAATCCTCGCTCGGATCGCCCAACTAGGCTGCTTCGGCAGCCCTCAAGGGGAGCGATCAGACTTGAATACATCAAGACCCGCGAAGGTCACCGGGTTTGAAAAGGCAGGTGACTTTCTCAAGCGCAGCCATCCCGAGTTGGTGGTCTCGAAACAGAAGCTTCGGCAAGCCGAAGCGATTCAGCTTGTCCGGCTCAAGCGGGACAATGTGGGTCAGAATCTTGGGTTCGCCTCGCGTCCGTTTGTGCTGTGCGGGTTGCCGATCAAACGGCCGGCGAAAGGCACGCTGTTGCACGAGCGTCGGAACGGGCAATTTCTTCTCCAGGTCACGGGTCATCCGACATACGGGGTTCCATGGGGCCAGGACCGGTTAGTTCCCATATTCCTGGCGACGCTTGCCATGCGACAGCAGACGCAGACGATCACGTTTCGCAGCGCTGCCGAAATGCTCGACATCTTTGGAATGCAGCAGGGCGGTTCACAATACCGCCGATTGATCGCAGCCTTTCAGCGCGTATTTGGTGCGACGATTTTCTTCGGCACGGACACGCAGCGCGAACGAGCTATGGTTACTCACCAGGCGCGGTTTAACTTCATGCGCGAAGCGCGAATCTGGTATTCACGCAATCCGAACCAGGCGCTGTTGCCCGGAGGCTTCGAGAACGAGATTGTGCTTAGCGACGAATTCTTTCGGGAAGTGACGACTCATTCCATTCCTACTGATTTAGAAGCGGCCAAGGCGCTCTCGTGTGCCCCGGCGGCTTTGGACCTCTTCATGTGGCTGTCATATCGATGCTTTACGGCGAAAGTCCTGCGAGCGGATTGCAGTATTTGGGGATTTTGGTCTCGCGGGCCAACTCGGGAGTGCGGACTATGCCAGACCTCGCAAATTCCGAGAACGCTTGGAAAGATGGTTGGATCTAGTTCGAGCGTTGTGGCCGAACTGTCCGACGCAACTGGATCAGAGCGGCGATTACATGCTTATAGAGCCTGCTATGGCGCTGGCGGCGAAAGGAGCTTAACATGGCAACACCATCTTTCGTACCCGTCGCAGCTTCCGGTCGCCGGATCTCTCTTGCAGAGATCGATGGTGCCGTGTCCGCCCGGTTAGGCCCGACACGCGGGTTGGGAAATTCGCAGCCCGCGTGCTTCAATCGCCAGGTTGCAATGTACTTGGGTAGCCGATTGGGCCGTTGGAGCACCACTGTAATCGGACGTTTCTACAATGGCCGGGACCACTCCACTGTTTGCTACGGAATTCAAAGGATTGAATCCCTTCGGGAGAGCGATCCCGATGTGGATGCACTCATCAGCGACTTGAAACGGCAATTAAGCGGAGAGGATGAGCCGCTCATTGCGCCCGTAAATCAAGAAGCCTGCAGCGGCCCAAAAGCTCTCTCGCGAAGAAGATCTTGAGCGGCTCGCCGACTTGGTTGCCTCTCGCGTCTGTGCTCATCTGCAAAGAAGCGGCTCGAACGACTAGACGGACACGCCCGGCAAGGACATAATAGTTCAAGAAAGTTGAACTATTATGCAGAAGGCGGAGCTGTTTCAGCTCGCTCAAGAACAAGGTGGGTATTTTACGGCGAAACAGGCAGCCGCTCTCGGATACACCGCGAACAAGCGCAATTACCACGTTGGCGCGGGGAACTGGATACGTGAGCACCGCGGCATCTATCGTCTCGCTCTGTTCCCGCCGCCGGATAGGCCGGATCTGATTCTCTGGTGGCTGTGGTCACGAGGTCGAAGCGATTCACCGGTGGGAGTCTTTAGTCATCAGACTGCACTTAGCCTTCATGAACTGACTGATGCCAATCCTGCGAAACTTGACCTCACGGTGCCCCCGGATTTTCGAAAGGGCTCTCCTATCCCGTCGATTGTTCGCCTCCACTTCGGAGATGTCGAAGCCGACGAGCGCGAAACTATCTCCGGTGTTCCCGCCACGAATGCGCTCAGAACGATTGTCGATGTCTGGCGGGAAGAGACTCTTCCGAAGCCGATGCTGCAAACCGCCTTCAGAGAAGCATTTCGCACAGGCAAGCTAACGAGAGGCCAGATCACCCACGCCAGAAAAATTCCTGCGATCTCGCCGATTGTCGATGCCCTCGAAGAAAGTTCAGGATGAAGACTGATCGACGCTATGAAACCGCCTCTGGTCTTCGGACGGCTCTGGAGGAGCGGCTGAAAAGGGCATCGCGAGATGAAGCTGTCGATCTCCAGAGATTGCGGGTCCGCCCGCCCTGACCCACGCATCCACCTCGAGCAACTTACATTTCCAGAGGCGGCCGACACGATGAGCGGGCAGACCCCTATTCTCGATCCAGCGGTACACCGTATCGGTCGCAACCCCAAGATGGGTCGCGACTTCGGTCACCGAATACCAGCGATCCTCTGGATTGGCGTTGCTGACTGGAGTCGACACGAATCGACTATTGTGGCAGAGAGTCGGCAAGAAACCTCGAAAGACTGTCGGCTTGCTAACCTGGCCCGAGGCCAATTCGCGTTAGATCGCTTACAAACTTCACCGGATTGGAAATGGCGTGACAATGGCGAGGATAGAGTGGGCTACGCCCCGAACTTCATTCCGTTACTAACGGCCGCAGGTAAGAACGGATGCGAGTGACCGGGATGGGGCCGAAGTATCGCGAATCGAAGCTGCGGGGACTGAACGAGGAGATGACCCACACCGTCCCGGGTGCTACGGAGTAAATGCTAAAAGGCCAGTGCTTCAATGGGCGGTTCTTCGTGTCTACCGACAGCGGCGCGCTGTTTGGAAGCAAAACGCCATTCACTGCAACCCCTCGGGGTGACATCCGGACAATATCACCAGCGACCGCCACGACGGGTTTCATGAGTGGCTCGGCTGCGTCTGGGCAATGCCCTTTCCCGCGATAGCCACGCTCTGCGGAAAGGGTTGAATAGGGTTCTGCCGGACAGAACTCGACCAGCTTCCCTGATCCATCAGAGGTGGTGCAGTAAAGTCCAATCGGCAAAGATGCCGATGCATTAACGCGAATGCCTCCAAAGTGAAAAGCGGCAGTGGTTCCGCCGACCGCGATTGCAGCGCTAAGCAGGACCGACAGGCCACGATGGATCATCGTGATTACTTCCTTCGTTGCCGGTTGATTGTTCTTCTCGCCCCAGATCGAAGGAAGCTATTTGATGGCAACTTCGCGCGTGAACTTCGTAGACCGTGCGGCTTACGCCGTCGGCAGGCGTGAACTTGCGCTGCTGCAGCGACCCTTCAATGTAGATGTTGTCGTCCTTCTCATAGGAGAGCGCCACATCGGCTAACTCGCCGTAAAAGACTAGGCTGTGCCAGTTGGCATGCGTCTGCTGTTTACCATCTGTGCCGGTGAAACGATAGCTCTCTTTGAGCCGAACATTTGCGACCTTTGTACCGGATGGGAGAAACCGGGCTTCTGGTTTCGTGACCAGATACCCGGCGAGTTCGATCCTGTTCTTCTGCATATTGGCGTCCTTTACTGCTACTGCGGTCTGGTGCTGCCCGCCTGCAGCTCTTCCAGAAAGCCACGCTCTAAGTGGCTCATCGCCTCTTCGGTCTCGACGGCTTCGGGTTTACTCAGGACATTGTTGGTTCGATCGATCGGCCTTTGAGCAACGACCGTTGCGCCTTCCAAGCTGCGCAATGTGGCCGACGGGGGAATTGCGGCTCGGCGTTTTAGTTCAGGATCGAAGAAGTACAGCATCTGCATGCCGAGAATCGGGAAGTGGCCCGACACGAAGATCAGCATGTCGCCAGGCGCGGTAATCTGCTCTGAGGAACCGTCGCCCGATTTCTGTGGAGGCCGCAGCCGCATTACTTCATCCGGGGTCATAAGCGGGCGCTCAACGTGGTCCACGCTTCCGCTCACGTGTGACATCACCGGTGAAAAACGCGAGCCCGAAAAGTTGAAGCTAGCCTTCTGAACGGTGGTGGTCCCGGTCATCTTAGATAACAACTCGGCGGTCTCGACTTGGTTGGGAGCGTATGCGATTCGAACATGGCAGTTGGAGACTATGCTTTCGTTTTGTCCATAAGCATCTACGATCTGTCGAATGTCTTGCGTGATCAGGTACGCTTTCAAACCGTATCCCGCCATGTAGGAAAGAGCGTCCGCGAAGATCTCCATCCGATTCAGACTCGGGAATTCATCGATTAGGAATAGCAGTCGGTGCCGGTTGCGCTTCTGTTCGGCTCCATCGAAAGCCATCCGTTCGGTCAGGCGATTTACGACCATCGTGAACATGAGCCGGATCAGGCGCCGTAACCGGATCTTGTCCGACGGCGGCACAACCAAATAAAGAGAAACGGGACGCTCATGGTTGACCAAGTCGTCAATGGTGAAGTCACTCGCACTGGTGTTCCGGGCCACAAGCGGATCGCTATACAGCGCGAGTGCTGTCTTAGCCGTCGAAAGAACGCCCGAAAGTTCCTTACTTTCCTTGTCGAGCATCTCCTGCGCTTTCTCCGAGACGACAGGATGGGTTGCGGTTTGAAGTCCTGTTGTTGTGTGCCAGCCACGCTTCAGTGCCGGATCGTGTGGGTAGCTAAGCATCTCGTTCAAGGTCTCCCGGAAATCAATGCCGGGACGCGTGAACTGTCCGGCCAAGTCGGCCAGACAAGCAATTCGTCCCTCGCTCGCGGCGCTGTAACAAACGTGTAGGATCATGCCGGTCGTAAGGGATGCGGCAGTGTCTTCCCAATGCCGCTCCATCGGGCTGTCTTCCCCGCTGCGCACGATCATATCTGCAATATTCTGGGCATCTGAGACATCGCGCGGCGTGAACAGCCGAACTTCCGCTAGTGGATTGAACCGCGATGATGAGCCATCCTCAACCGGAGAAAATTTGAAGCAGATGTGTCCGTTTCTGGACCGGAACCCCGCCGTTTTCGCATAGTTCTCTCCCTTGATGTCGTAGATGACCGCGCTTTCGTCCCACGAGAGCAAAGTTGGGATCACCAAGCCGACACCTTTGCCGGATCTCGTCGGCGCAAACGCAAGAATGTGTTCCGGCCCGTTGTGGCGCAAGTAGATCAGCTTGCGTTTGGAATCGCTGTACCAGCCGCCGACATAGACGCCAGCCTTCCCTTGTGCCAACCCGGTGGTTTCGACGTCTTTCGGCGTCGCCCAGCGTGCGGACCCATGAAGGTCCTCGGCATTCTGAGACAACCTGCGAGCTCGCCGGTTCGCCGCGGCAAAGAAAGCAAACATGGACAGCATCGAGCCGCCCAACACAATCATTTCTCCTTCGAACATCGGCTTCCGGATCCTGGGATCACGGGATGTCGAATTGCGGAAGCCCCAGATGCACCAGGCGAATGGTTGGTAGACCGCCGCCTGTCGAGTGCGCAGCAGAGGTGAACCCAGCGCAGACTGGTAATGAAAGCGAAAGGCGACATACTGAGTTGCTGCGAAATTGAATAAGACCAGAAAGGCGAGCCCCGTGAGGGTGGCTCGCCAGTTATAGCCAAACGGGAATCCGCCGGGATCAGCCGGCATTCTGTATACGTTCATCGCGCCAGTTCCGCCGCCTTCTCGCGTTCAGGGATTTCGCGCACACGGGCTTTCTCGGCTCGATACGCGATGGAGACGGTGCTGTTTAGCTCCGCCGTATCGCCAACAATCTTCTTCAGGTGTGCGACGGCGGTTTGGCCAGAAAGACGCTGTAGGACGTGATGGTCCGTTTCGCCGATTATCTTTCCATAGTAAATGCCACTATTGGTCTGCGCGACGTAAGTTCGGGCTTCGTGGCCGAGTTCCTTAATGGCAAGCGCGCGCGCCTCCTGGAACGATTCGCTCAGTTCACTCCGATTGTTGGTGCGATTCATTCGCCCGTCTTCGGACGGCCGCTCCGCCTGATCGATAGGCGTGTGGTGATCGTTGCCGAAGCGCTTATCATGAACGCTCACCGTTCCAGAGCCCGGTTCCACGCGGGCGGAAAACCGGCTGGTTTCACGCTCAGGAGTTGATTGGAGCGGCTGTTCCGCGCTTTTCACACGTTCGCGGTCGCGCGAAAGCACAAAGTCGGCTGCCGCAGACGCATCATGTGCGGCGCGGAAGATTTCGTTCTTATCTTTTCGAAGCGCCTCGACCCAGGAGCCGACGTATGCCGCATGGGTGGTTGGATCATGCGGAATGCCGGTGTCGGCGGAGATGAAAAGGCTCGCCAGTTCAGCCCGCAGTTCCTCTCTCGCGTATGCCGGGTCACCGAATCGATAGGATTCGTTGAGCGTTGACCGATTCAACCGGGAAGGGTGACCGGTCCAATGAGACAGTTCGTGAAGCGCAGTTCCGTAATAGCCGGGAGCATCGTTGAAAGCTTCCTTCGCAGGTAGGTGGATGCTGTCGGTACTTCGGTTATAGAAGGCACGGTCGGCCTGATCGTGTTTGATGTAAGCGCCGGAACTAGCGAGAATGCGTTCACCGGCCTCTAGCGCTTCGAATGGGTTTCGCTCCTTCGGAGCGTGGGGCGGAATGCCATCGATCTGCTGGGCGTTAAAAACTGTGTAGATCTTGTGGATGAAACGGCGCTCCGGCTTCTCCGTAGTCTCGTCCAGCGGCTGACCGCGATCAGTCTTGTCGCGGGTCGGGTCCTTCACTTCCCAGAACTCGATCCGTGTGCCCTTTTCTCCTTTCTTGACCTGCCAATCGTTTTCCGCGGCTTGTTTGTATGTCATCCAGCGCGGATCGTCGTAGTTGCGCTGAAGAGCAGTTGCCATTAAATGTACGGCGTTGCCACCCCGGTAAGCTTTGTCCGTGGTCGGGTTCGTCGGAATTCCGATTCCCTGCCATGGCTTCTGCCAAGGGGCGACGCCCTGTTCAAGCAGACTGATGATCGAATCCGTTACCTGCTGCCGGTGGTCTCGATTCTGCTGCTCGGGATTTTGAGTTTCGTTTAGCGTAGAAGGGGAACTCATAACGCTTCCCCCTTCTGCTCGCCAGACCGCGTCGTGATAACGATCTCGTCTTCGCTGCTCGGTTGTTCGCCTTCAAATCCGGAACCGTCGAGCGGCTCGCCGCCGAGATTGTCGATTTCGATGTGGTGCTTTTGGTTTTCCATCTGCCGCCTCCTGTATAGGGTTTGGAACCCTACTCTGTAAGCGGCACCAGACGTCGAGTGTGATCTCTTCGAGCTCCGCGTGTTGCTGTCGTCTTTCCATGCGCCTCCTTTTGGCTCGGGGTGTAGAACCCATAAGCTGTAAGCAGCGGGAAGGATGGATTGTGACAAATCGCCACTACTCGCGGGCCCGCGAGAGTCGCTCGCGAAGATCGCACGTGTTTGGGCGCTACGCTCAATGACTACATATAGAATCGATACGATGGATTCGGAATTTGATCTTCCGGAAGTTCCGCCATCAATATCCCGACCTTCTTGGCAAACGATAGGGTTATCGGATAGCGACCGATGCCTTCACTGGAATTCCAGTTCATCTTCGTCAGCGCCAGGATTTCCAGTGCTCTCTGGCGTAGATTCGTGGAACCGCACGAGCCGATCTGGACGGGGGCCGGAATATATGGGCCCGGATACTCGTTCCACCAAGAGACGTATCCCATCGTGAAAAGGAACGACTCGTCTCCTATTGAGCACAGCGTTCCACGCCACGGTTCCTGCATGCCTTTCCGGACCAATCGGAGTGCGGTGCTTCTTATCCAGATCAAGTCGCAGGCCGGCACGCGCGTATTCGCGATCGATCTGAACCCTGCTTCCTCCTCTGGTTGGTACATGCTCGTCTTATGAACGACGATCCGCGTCGGCGTCATCCCCGAAAGCGCTTCGTACTTGTCAACGACCTCCTGGATGAGGCCCGCCGCCTGCTCCTGATTCAGATAAGGTTGTTTCTCTCGCCTCTGATCCCTGGGAATGGTTGCACCCTTAAGAGCAAATGGCTCGATCTCGTTCGAGAAGGCCTCGGCCACGCTTGCATACACGACGTCGCCTTCCCTACGCTTCAAATGATGAAAAGAAATTCCGATGAAGCAGGTGTTCTTGGGAAGACCGGAGGGCCGCCACGGCTCGCGCCCCGCCTTGTAGAAGATGGATGTCGCCACGTTCCATGCTCTAGTGGCGTTGCTCTGGCCGTCACCGCTCGGCCGGAGAAATGTGTCGCGCCGCATGACTTGGATGGGAACCGCATTCGGCTGGCTTATCAATCGGGCCTTTAAGGCCCGATAGAAGGTCCTGAATAGCAAATCTTCGGCCTGGGTGCGCAATTCCTCGGCCGCGGCGAGTTCCTCCGGGCTTGGCTGAAATAAAGCGTATTGCTGGCTTTCTTCTTCTTCCTGGAGGTGTTCCAGAGCCTCGCGCTCGACCTCGGACAGTTTGGGATTGCTGATCCTGAGATCCGCGAGCTCATCCGTGAGGCAGACGATAATACAATCTGGCCGCACGTCTCCGAAGAGGCTTTGAATCCGACCATCGAAAAGGTCGAGAAGCTCTTCGAACCGCGCAATCTGTGCAGGATTTTGAAGCGCCAAGTCGAGACGAGTCTGATCAACGGTCCGGACGAAGCGTTCATCCACTGTGAATGTAACGCCGAAGGCCTGTTGCCCCCCGGGCCAGTCACGATAGCGGCGGCTGTTTTTCTCGTGGGCAGCCGACATCAGATTTAGATGGACCAACCACTGCCTGGCCAACTGGATCTCCGCGGACGCTCCGACGATACCGAGGCGAATATCCTTGCCCGGCGACTTGTCCGCAGCGCCGTAGCGCATCATCATTGCTCGCGGTTCTACCCCCGATTTGCCTGAAGCAAAAATCAATTCCGGCTCCGGGAGTACTTCAATCTGAATGTCGACGCTCATTTGGTCTCCGCTACCTCCAGTGTGAGAAACGCCGTGTCAACCACCAGATCATCGCTGTAAATGTCGCCCAAATTCAATGTGGCCCCGCCTCGCCCCAGAAAAACAGACCAAAACGCCAGGTCGGTCTCGACATTCTTGTTCTTGTCCCATTTCATCCGGCGCGTGGCTTTTGCCGTCCGCGTGAACGCCGGTAAAGGGGTCTGGGCGTCTTGACCCGTAAACATGTAAAAAGGCTTGATGCGAACACCCCACTTGCCGCTCAGATAAACGATGTCATATCCGAATCCCTCATTTTCAAACCAGGGACGTTCTTCATTGCGGCACTTCACAACTTCACGCCGGTTTCCCCGCTTCTGTGGACTGTCCCAGACGACGAAGCGGCTCTTTCCCTCGTTGCCGACGAAAAAGGCACGGCGGCTCTTGGTGCCTTCCAACCGGAGGCCGTCATCCTCGAAATTGCGGATATAGGCCTCAAAATGCTTCCGCAAGAGCCAGGAGAGCACGCGCCGTTCATCAGCATCCTGCTCGACGTCCTGTCGTTCTAGAGGCTTGCTTCGCTCGACATCAGCGATTGGCGCCAGGAAATTGAGGAGTACCGGTAGGGGTGCGAAACTCCAGAGTTCGATCTTTTCTTCTGAACTCCGTTCGACGAAGACTCCGCAGTCGTCGAGAATGACTGCATTAGGGCGGTAGCGCAGACGCATGTTCAGCCGCACTATCGACAACTTGCCGGGAAGCGCGCTAAACGGCAAAACATTCAAGATGTAAATGCCAGTCGGCCGTCCTGAATGAGCCACGACTCGCGAGCCTGCGGAGGACGCAGCCTGACGAACGATCGCGGTAAAAGTGTGCTCTGCAGGATCGCTAAAGAATTCGGATGAACCGCTTGACTCCGTCATGAGGTTGCTGACGTCCACTAGCCCGGTTCCTGCCCGCTCCATGGCTTTTATGCCGAAGAAGATGTCGCAGAGCGATACGTTCCGCAAGTCTGTCGCCCGATTCGAAACGACAATCCTGCCACTCTCCTCCACCACGACTAGTTTCCGCATAGCCGGTGTCAGTTCTCCGGGATTGGTAAATGTTATGCGATCTGCCGGGCTCACGTCGATGTTGGAGGACTGTTCTACTTCATAATCTCTATGCACGAGGAGGTTGACGAGAAGTTCCACGAGTACCCGCGGTGGGTAGGCGAACTGATCATCGTGGGACCTGCGCTTTTTAAGCTGAAGGATCGGATTGACGTCTTCGGACTCCAGCTTCTCCAAAAGGAGGCGGTGCTGGGTGATCAGGTTCCCCTCGTAGACCTCCCTTCGCTTTCCTACTTCTGTTACCGATACCACCGCCTGGGGAATGATTGCTTGGGTATTCTTCCCGAATAGAAGAATGGCTCCTTTGGTGACTTCGTCGCATCCGGTGTGCGTTGCCACAAGGAGACCCTGCTCTCTCATAAGGGGTAGCAAGGCTTCCCTTGTAAGCGGCGCGCGGCCCAGTTTTTCGCAATAGACAGTCAGGGTTGAAAGGGCTAGGTCGAGGTCGAGATCATCGGTCGAAACTCCGGCTAAAGTCTGCTCATCGAAAAAGCGGTGTGAGGGACCGGCGGCCCGCGCCTGGTTGCCGGAAAACCGGTCCTTGCCGATCAGCCCCTTCGAAACTTTTTGAAGAGCCTCGTCGAATCCGTCTATTTCCAGTAACGTGAAATTGGAGCGAAGCCGTTCGGCGAGCGCATGTACCCTCGGATGAATAGGCTGATTTGGCCGAACACACCAATAGACGCCGTTCCGAAAATCCAGTCGGCCAGCATCGCTCTGGCCAAACATTCCTTCCATTACGGAGGCCGGCTCCCCGGTAACCCATAACGATAATCGGGGAAGCTCGCAGAAGGGGACGGATCAACTGAAGTAGCTTTTCATCGAGTACGCTGATCTCCCCGGCAGCGTTTTTGTCAGAGTATTGTTCCGCCTTGCCGTGCAACCACACGATCTGGCATTTGCTGAATACATCGAATTCATCGAAGTCGCCGGGGCCGCGATTTACTTCGCCAATATGCTTAATATGGGGCTGACGGGTCCGTAAGGCATCCGGCAAGCAAGGGTCAAAGTTCGTGGTGAGAATCGTCCTCACCAAGCCCCGCATCACGAAATCAGCTAGGATACCGTATCCGGCGGAGACACCGTTCACCGGATTCATGATGTCAAGCAGGACCCGTTTTCTGAACTCTGCGGGTATAAGGAGGTTTTCGACGAGAGCGGGGAAATTCTCGGCAAGTCGGTCAGAATCCGAAATGAACCATTTTTGTTCGCGCAGCCACGATTCCCACTCGGTCGGTCTGACGCGCTCGGGTGGTCTCGCGCCGAAGAGCTTGCGTTCCGAGTAAACCATTCTGGCAATCTGCTTTACCGCGTCTGCCGCAGTGGGAACTCCGGAGCGAAAAGATGCGCCCGCGCCAAGCAAGAACAGCGGCCAACGATCATCTTCGCCCCGCAGCAGCGTTGTCAGGACCGAAATTGCATCGGCACCGCTTACGAGGGTCCTGTCCATCATCTACTCCTTTTTGAGCCGACGTAGCACCAGAATCAATCTTGGCTACTCTTGGGGTCAGCCATTTGTCCGAGGACCGCGGGAGCGGCGTCTGATGGACGAATCCTGTTTCTATCGTTCCAACATTCGCCTTTTGTTTGCATAACTAAAGCGGACAAATTTGCGCTTCCGTTCAACCTTTCGCTCAGGTCTTT
>CAWJEH010000024.1:0-46039 GCA_963841675.1 Terriglobia bacterium | reverse complement strand
TTACCGCCTAATGCGATAGGAGGATCGATCTTGCCGTGTACCGGATCTACATCCGGCTTCAGCGTCATCAGATCTCCACCGTCACCCGATACCATGAGCACCAACCCGCTTGCGCGGTCGTAGATGATGCCGTCCGCATCTGGTTCTGCGGTGATCTTCCCCAAGACCGCGTTTGTCTTTAAATCAAAGATAACCACAGCGCCGCTTCCACCACCGTCACTGATAAAGCCACGGCCAACTTCCGGCACGATTGCCACACCATGACCGATCTTCTGCCCTGGTATGTCGGCGATCACATTGCCGGAATCGGCATCGATGACCATCGTATGCGTCGACCTCGGAACATAGAGCCGATGCGTAGCGGAATTAACGGTGAGATAGTCCCAACCGCCTAGCCCGCCGATGTGCATCACCTTCGTGACGGCCCAGTCCGTCTGGGCGTGAATGGGAAGCAAACCAGCGCACAGAGATAACGCCAAAGTTCCGAAATGCTGTTTTATGGTTTTCATACGATGAATCTGTTAGCGTCCTTCAGTAAGGGTGCGGAGTGCCGTCGGGTTGAGATCTGCTTGACGCTTGAAGTTCATCCTTTAACTATGCGCGCGTATTCTAAGAATCTGTGAACACGGCTGGTCATCGCGCACGTGCAGGAAGCGTGAGGTCCCGCTACCTAAGTGCAGAACGAGGCGTCTTCGAGCCCTGTCGCGTTTAAGAATTTCGTAAAACGAAACCATTCTTAAAGGAGCGGGTTTATGCGTCATCAACCCCCTTCTAAGACGATGGTGATCTGATATATCAGTCGCACTGCCGCGAGCGCCGAAACCGGAGACAGCGCGCCCTAACTCGCAATTCTGAATATTCGCTGAACCTACTTCGGTAAACATATGTTTCCGGTTTTTTTTGGTACTAATTCGGAAAGATGCTTACCAACGTATTCCTTTTCACTTGCCTGTAATATCGCGCGGATATTCTAGCCAGCGAAACACCGCAAGAACGTTGACAGCTGTGAGGCGGAATCAACGTTAATACCTTGCAGCGACTTGGGGATTGGGGCTTTGCGTGACACGTAAAAAAACTCTTTGCATTGCTACTACATCTGTGTAGGTTTGATTTGTGCTTACCCTGCACGAGCAGCTTCGTTTCAGGTTCAGGCGTTTGCGTCGGGAGCGGCGGTCAATGCGACCTCTCCGGACTCTGTGGAATTCGGGGACGGATCGCTGTGGATTGCCTATCAAAACGGAGCCGACAGCACAGGGGCCAGCGGTTCGAGCACCGTCGCTCGGTACAGCACGTCGGGAACGATTCTCAGCACCTGGAGCATCCGCGGCAACGTGGATGGCTTGCGAATCGATCCTGCATCCGGTTTAGTGTGGGCGTTGCAGAATAACGATGCGAACGCCGTCTGACAGTGATAAATCCGGTGACGAATGGGACGACATCTTATTCCTACGGCACCTCATACACAGCAAATGGAAACTCTCTGACTCGAGGGTTCGATGACGCCGTATTCAAGAACGGCCAGGTCTATTTGAGTGAAACGAACCCCGCGACCTCGAGTGATCCCATAGTTCTGCGGTTGACGACTGGCTTGAGTTCGCCGTTGGAGGTCGCCGGCCTCCTAAACTCGACGTTCACCGGCGTCAACTTGGCGACCGGCCACACATCATCTACCACAATTACCGATCCCGACTCGCTTATCCAAGATCCTAACGGAGATCTGGCACTGACGGGAGAGGCGGATAAGGAGATTGTCTTTATCCACAATCCCGGTGCTTCCAATCAGAGCGAACATTTCGTATCCCTGCTCGGGAGTAACGGAACTCCAGTGAATGGAAACCCGGATGATACCGTCTATCCGACGGCGACTCGCGGGTTCGTCTATTTGGCGGATACGGGAGCCAACATCGTATATCGTTTATCGGCCACCGGCCTGACGCCCGGTTCGGTCTACGTAGATGTTGGGAACGAGTTTGGCAGCTTGGATTTATCCACCGGCGTAGTAACTCCCGTTTTTCAAGGTGTCTCTCCGCATGGCGCGCAGTTCGTTAATGCCGCAATCGCTGTGCCAGAACCTCGAACGCCTCTTTACTTCTTGCTGGGACTTTTCTGCTACGGCGTCTTGAGATGTCTCGGGCGGCAAACGGACTAGGGCCGGTATTTCGCTCGACGTTTTCTGGTTTCGGATTTGAAGAGGATTCTGTATGTGTCTAGGAAGTAAGCTCGTGGCGACCTGTCTTGCCTTTCTCTCTGCTGCCGTGCTCAATGGACAAGTCGACCAGGCGTCAATTACGGGCAGCGTAAAGGACCCAAGCGGGGCTGTAGTTGAGGGAGCGCGCGTTGAAGCTTCGTCTGAGCAAAAAGGGAAACAGCGCGAGGTAACGACTAACTCAGCGGGCGTCTACACAATACCCAATCTTCCGCTGGGAACTTATACGGTGTCGGTGCAGAAGCTAGGATTTGCCACGCTGAAGTTCGACTCCGTAGCGCTGAGAGTGGGTGCCGTAGTCACGCTGAATGCCACTCTGCAACTGCCGACCACGCGCGTGGAGACGCAGGTGATTTCAGCAGAACCACCGCTCAATCAGACGTCGGCCGCAGTTTCGGGGGTAATCGACTCGACACAAATCCGAAATCTGCCAACGAACGGCCGCAACTGGGCAAGTCTTCTCGCCTTGGCGCCTCTTGCATTGGACGATGGCGGGGGCGATCAACGATCGATCCGATTTGCTGGACACGGACGCGACGATAACAACTACATGATGGACGGCGTGGACGCGACAGGCATTCAGGAGCAGGCTCAAAAGTCGACCACACGCCTTCAGGTTTCGGAAGACGCGATCCAAGAATACCGAGTTAGCACTGCCCTGTATGACGCTCAGTATGGAGCCGGCAATGGAGGACAGGTCGATGTTGTCACCAGGAGCGGCACCAACCAGTTTCACGGAACTGCTTTTGAGTATCTACGCAACAGCATATTCGACTCGCGTTCATTTCTGGATCTCGACCTAGACCCAGCCGCTCCGGCCAAAACGAAAGCGCCTCCATTCCGCTTGAACCAGTTCGGCGGTACTGTGGGAGGACCTATCAAGAAAGACAAGACGTTCTTCTTCTTCTCTTATGAAGGTTTTCGCCAGTTCCGGGGGCAATATCTGCATGCCCTGGTGCCGAGCTTGTCTTTTAAACAGCAGGTGCTCCAGACCTCGCCTCAGCTGGGGCCCATCATGAATGCTTATCCCAACGGCCAGTTGCCCGTAGATCCGTTAACGGCTGAGTACACTCACCTCGGAGCAGTGGATCTACACGAAGACAGCGGGTTGGTACGGGTGGATCATCGATTTACTGATTCGACGTTTCTGTATTTCCGCATGTCAATCGACGACTCCTTCGCCACCGCGCCACTTGGAAATTTGCTCGACCAACAGCAAGTGATCAACCGGCCTCAGAACTACGTCCTAGCGTTACAACATGTGTTCTCGCCCAGATCATTCAATGAATTCAAGTTTGGAGTAAACCGATCACCCTTCCACAATCCTCAAGTCAGCGCGTCGGATCTGGCGGTTGACATGGGCGGTCTGTTTGAGGGTTTGAACAATCACAACACCGACAATGAAGTCGGCACGACCTGGAATTACATCGACGATGCGACGCTCGTGCTCGGGCGCCATACAGTGAAGTTTGGGGGAGAAGTCCGCCGAATCTGGCTCAATCAGGGCATCACCGATGACAATTCCATTTCTTTCAAGGACTACAACGGCATCATTAACGATCAGCTTGACTCGCTTTCACTTAAGTCGTCGTGGTGGTCAAGAGGTTTGAGACACACACTCGTGATGCCGTACGTGCAGGATGAGTTCAAGATCCGGCCAAACCTGACGGTCACTGCGGGACTTCGCTGGGATTTCTATTCGCCTGTTTCCGAGGTTCTGAACCGTACGCGTGTCTTCGACCTGTATCGCTGCCAGGGCATCTGCCCCGCCGGATCGTCGCTGGAATTTCCGAATTATACGAACTTTGATCCACGTCTCGGAATAGCCTATGGAGTGGATAGCAAGACTGTTGTCCGCACTGGTTTCGGAATTTACCACGGTCCCGGGCAAAATGATGACCGCAACGCGGCGCTTGAGAGCGATAACGTCCGCTTGTCGCTTACGTCGGCCGACGTACCAGGCCTCTCGTATCCGATCGACCCATTCCTTTCCACCGCGGCACTTATTGGCGTCACTCCGCGCGCCTTGCAACGCGATCGCAAGGATCTTTACACCATGGAATACGGACTCTCCATCGAAAGGAATCTTCCGGCCAATTTTGTGCTTGAGACAGGCTTCACGGGCGTGCAGGGAAGACGGTTATTTGCGAGAACGTACGTCAATACTATTGATCCGGCCACCGGAGTTCGACCGCTACCCAACTTTCAACAGATCGACATTAAGGAGAATAACGGTAACAGCAGCTTCAACGCATTGAATGCTTCGCTGAACCGGCAGTTTGGCTCGGGTCTCTCATTCACGCTGCAATATTTGTATTCGCATGCGGAAAACGATGGATCGGTCGGGGGCGGCGAATCGAACGCGCCGCAGAATGTGGCTTGCCGAAAGTGCGACTGGGGCTCGAGCGTCTACGACATCCGGCACAACGTTGTGACTGCACTTTCGTACCAGTTGCCTTTCGGCCGCGGCAAGCTGTTCGCGCATTCGGGAATTGCGGCCGCAGTTCTGAGTGGTTGGACCATCGCCGGTAACAATGTCTGGCATACCGGACATCCGCTTGACGTCACTCTTGATATAGACTCCAGCCTGGTGCCCGACGGAAACAACAGCAACATTCGTCCAGATGTCGTGCCGGGTGTGTCGGTTGTGCCGGCGAACCAGAACCCGAACAATTGGGTAAATCCTGGGGCGTTTGCTGCCCCGCCGAGCGATGCCAACGGTAATCTCCTCCGATTCGGGAACGCCGGCCGGGCATTGGTGCGCGCTCCCTACACATGGCAGACTGACATTTCGCTGTCTAGAACCTTCAAGTTGAGTGAGCGGCTCGCATTCCAGATCACAGCACAGGCTTTCAACATCTTTAATCACGATCAATTCGCGGATCCCAATAACTTGACACTTACCTACAATCCTCCTGATGCGACGCATGCTCAGTCTTACCTCACGGTCCCCGGAGGATTCGGTCAGATCACCTCGATTTCTAATTTCAACGCAAACAGTGATAAGTTTGCGGTTGACGGAACGGGAAGCGGACTGCCTCGTCAACTACAGTTTGCAGCCCGATTCATTTTCTAGTCGAGATGTTCCCTACGAGAGCGATTCGTTGCTGTTTAGTTGCTGGTGCCCTGTTTGCGTCCTTTTGCAGCGCCCAAAATCATGCGGCCGATTTGCCGACTGATCACCTTTTGAGCACCCCGGGACCAACGTTTCGGGTTTCCGACAAAGAGTTAAGGCCTGAAGTCACGGTCATTACCTACGGCGATATGCGTTTCACAGATCGGTCAAATGTTACAGCGACAGATCCGCGAATCCGCAAGTGGCTCGTCGACCGCATAGCGGATGAACATTCAGATGCCGTACTGCTAAACGGGGACGTGCCGCTGGCGGGTAACAACGTCGATGACTACCGGGTCTTTAAAGAGGAGACGAAATCCTGGCGCGATGCCAGGCTACGTCTCTTTCCGGCGCTGGGGAACCACGAGTTTCACGGACCGGATCCGCTGAAGTGCCTGGAAAACTGGTGGGACGCTTTCCCGGAATTCCGCAACCGGCGGTGGTATTCGGTCCAGCTGGGATCTCGCATCTACGCCATTACGCTCGATAGCGATGCTTCACTAATTGCTGGGAGCGACCAATATGTCTGGTTCAGTGAACAGATTCGCGATCTACCACCCAGTGTCGATTTTGTAGTGATCAGCATGCATCACCCGCCTGTAGCCGATGTGCAGACGCACATCGAGGTCGATCACAATCCCAGACCGAACGAAATAGCCTTAAGAGATCTCCTCACGGAATTGCAGGCGCACACACACGCGCGCTTTATCGTTAGTGCTGGTCACATACACAACTACGAACGACACACATTCAATGGCGTTGTTTATCTGGTTTCGGGAGGCGGAGGCGCAAAACCCTACTTTGTAGAACGCACTCCGGATGATCTGTACCACAGCAGCCTGTTTCCCAACTATCACTACGTCAAGTTCACGCTCAAAACCGACCGCCTACAAGGAAAGATGTATCGGATCGCCGATCCCGAGGTGCAGGAACTGACGCTTCGGGAGAAGGACTCGTTTGATGTTGTCGTTTCGACAAGGCCTTGAACCGTGACGGACACCGTTCAACTCTGAGTCCGGCCGTGTTGGCGGTTCAACAAGAGGCATGACGTAGTCTCGTTGAATCGTATGATGGTGCGCGAATCGCGTCAGGGCCCCTGAGCAATGGCGATCCCGAACAATCCGAAGCCCGAAAACCCGCCAAGTGTCGCTCCCGGGATATTGGCGTTGGCTGCCCCCGGAGGCAGTCTGCTTGGCGGTGTCATATCCATCGACTTGGCCGCAATGAGCCCGGCAATGACGGGCTGTAGCAAGCGTGTCTTTGATTCGGTCGCCTTTACCGTTCCTTCGGAGTCGATTCGCAAACGGCCGGAAGTCTCTTCGGCCGCAGTGACCTGGGCTTGCATCGGCGCACAACGCCTGGATTCTAGGCGACGGACGGCGGTTGGACACGGAAAGAGCAGAAAACAGGACTTGACAACAATAAAATCTTCGACATATGATTTCCTCAGCCGTCCGCAGATTTCTTTTTTTTGGGAAATATTTCTCGATCCACAACGGTTACTTCCTGTCTACGACGGGGTATCTAGATGGGATTTGTCTCCGCTTTCAGTCACAACCAACCCAAAAGTACGACGGCGCCACGTTCGCTGTGCGGTGTAGTCGATGACTGGTTCTTGGAGGGGCACGCATGAAAGGAAGAAGTTTTGCTCGAGTTTTTGTTCCGGCATTCGTCGGAGTCTTTTTGCTCATGCTGATTTCCGCGGGCGCTTACGGTCAGGAGACCACCGGCAGCATTTCAGGATCGGTGGCGGATTCCAATGGCGGCGTTATTCCGAAAGCGAAGGTTGTCGTTACTGATTCCGTTACGGGCGCCGAAAGGACAACCAGCACAACGGATGCGGGAATTTTCTTTTTTACCAACCTGCCGGTGGGGACATATCTGCTTACCGTAGAGCGCACTGGCTTCAAAACGTCCAAGACGGCTGGTATTCAACTGCACGTCAACGATAAGCTCGACTTCCCAATCGTTTTGCAGGTAGGACAAGTTAACGAAGTGGTGACCGTAGAGAGCCAAAAATTACCTCTGCTCCAAACTGAGACTGCCGAGGTTTCGAATCTAATCGGAAACACCCAGATGACGAACCTGCCGCTCAATGGGCGCTATTTCAACTCGCTCGTTGACCTGGTTCCAGGTGCTGCGCCGGATGCCGGACGCCTTACGAGTGCGGGTGATACTGCCGTTTCCGTTAACGGCAATTCGTCGAATTCGAACCTTTATCTCGTCGACGGGCAATACGATGAGGTTATTGGCTCGAACAACAACCTGCTTATCATTCCTCCCGTCGATTCGATCGAGGAGTTTAAGATCTTGCGTAATAACTACAGCGCGGAATTTGGAGAAGCCAACGGAGCCATTATCAACGTCGTCTCAAAAGGAGGAACTAAGGACTTTCATGGCTCTCTTTTTGAGTTTCTCCGGAACGATGCTTTCAATGCGAATGATTTCTTCTCCAACAGAAACGGCACCCAAAAGTCCGAGTTACGTCAACATGAGTTCGGAGGCACGGTGGGCGGTCCGATATGGATCCCGGGTAAGTACAACGTGGATCGTAATAAAGACTTCTTTTTTGTGGCGCTGCAGTTTCGCCGCGAGGTTCGCGGGGACATCCTGACCGGTACGGTTCCCACGGCCGGTCAGCGCAAAGGCATACTACAGACTCCTTGCGTCTTACAACAACCCGGATGCGATCCGCAAGAATCGCCGGTTGGCAGTAATGAATCCAATGTGCCCACCAGCGCCATAAATCCGAATGCAATAGCTATTATGAATCGCTATCCACTTCCCAATGCCAGCTTTGCGCAAAACGGATTTAATTTCTTCGACAGTGCGCCGGAGGATACGAACAACAACTTTCAATCCTTCCGCTGGGATCATAACGTCAGCCAAAAGGCTGTCGCGACGATCAGCTATATGCAGTCGGACACCATTGGGGCGAGTATTAACAACTTTTGGGGGGACGACAGTTTCCCATCAGTAAATACTGATCGGGTACAAACTTTCAAACTCGGCAGCGCGAAGTTGACCTATATCATAAACCCGCAAACTGTGAACGACTTTCAGGTTGGTTATTCCAATAAGAGTCAAACTGCTGAAACCAGCAAAACATCCGATCCTTCGCTGGCTTCCAGGGATGGATTTACATACACTGAGCTGTTTCCCGAAACAAGCGGCTCGTTTCCAACGATGAATGGTGTTGACGGTTTCAGCTCGATCGCTCATACGCTTCCTTTTATTAATCGGTCCAGCAACATTCAGATCAAAGACGATATCTCGCACTTCGTTGGAAAACACAATTTCAATACGGGATTCTTTGCACGCATTAGCCGCAACACCGAACCCGCGAACGGCGGGGGTGATTTCACTGCCGGCACGATGTCGTTTGGCAGCTTCGAAGATATGCTGCGCGGTGTTTTGTCTAGTTACACCGAGGAACAAACTCAGAATACGGTAGCGGGCCGTGGACATGATCTCGCGGCTTACATCCAAGATTCCTACAAAGTGCGGCCGAACCTGACATTGGATTTGGGTCTGCGGTGGCAGTATTTAGGTCAAGTCTTCGCAGTCGGCGACAATATTTCGAGCTTTTATCCAGCTCGCTACATTCCTTCGCAGGCCTGCCCTATAATCGGCGGCTTGGTTGTACCTAACGTAAATGGTTGCAACGTGCTGAACGGTATAGTTACGCCGAAATCTTCGGGGGTCCCCCGATCGCTAGAACAACCCCACTACAACGACTGGGAACCTCGCGCTGGATTTTCGTGGGCCCCCGGAACGACCCGAAAGTTCCTGGTGCGCGGTGGGGCAGGAATTTACCATGCGCGCGATGCCTTTTCGCTGGTTAGTGCTGCGGGCCAACAGCCGCCTTTCGATTTGATACCCCAAATAAACGGCCCACTGACGTTCAGCAGTCTCGCGCCGTTCAACAGCAACACTCCGCAACCCCCGGTTCGCTTGAATGTGCTAGATCCGATCTATCCTAATCCCGTCAGCTATCAATACAGTCTTGGGATTCAGTACGAGCTTCTGAGTGATACCAGTCTTGAAGTGAATTACGTCGGAAGCCGCCAGATTCACTTATCCCGCAATCGCGATGTCAATCAAATTCCGGCCGAGTTCCAACCGGAAGTTTACAACGCGATTTTCCAGGGCGGCCCGCTTTTTCCAGACTCGGTGCGTCCTTACCTCGGATACAGCGTGATCAATGTCAACGAGCGTGCTGGCACATCGCGATACAACTCTCTGCAAGTATTTCTCAATCATCGGTTACGAGCCGGGCTACAGTTTCAAGCCGCGTACACTTTTAGCCGCAGCATATCCGATACTTCAAATCAGGACAGCGAAGCTCGCAACCAACCGGTGCTGGATGCCTACAACCCCGAGCTAGATAAGGCTCTGGCGCCTCAAGATATCACGCATTCGCTAGTCCTTAATTATGTGTGGGAAATCCCCATTTTTCGGAACTCTAAGGGATTTGTCAACGCGGCTTTAGGGGGTTGGCATCTGAATGGCATTACGACATTCCGCTCTGGAATGCCCCAAACCGTGTGTCTCGATAACGATTATGCCGGTTTGGCCGACAGCGGCCTCTGTGAGCGTCCAGATCTCATCACTAATCCGGTTCTTGCCAAAGGTGACCGGTCGCTCAACGAGTATTTCAACACTGCTGCGTTTGTATCTCCGGCTGCTGGAACTTTCGGTACTGCCGGACGAAGCGTAATTCGAGGACCAGGCATCAATAACTGGGATATGTCTCTTTTCAAAGATTTCTCCTTCCCCTGGTTCGGTCGCCGTACCGGGTGGATAGCATCGGAATCGGCGAAACTCCGTTTTGAGGCCGGGTTCTTCAATGCCTGGAATCACGCTCAGTTCAGCAGCATTGGAACGACTTTCGTTCCGCAAAAAGACAGCGCAGGCAATCCCATCGTAGGATCGACTGCTTTCAATTCCTCGTTCGGGAAGGTGACAGGCGATTATGGGCCCCGCGAAGTTCAGCTTGGGTTGAGGCTCGTATTTTAACCACAACTCCGATCCTAAGGCAGTACAGTGAGTCGGTTCGAAGTCAACAGGCGTCCGTATTCGCAGCTACTTCTGGGCTTCGGGCTTTGCGCCTGCATCTCAAGCTCCCGAGCTCTGTTGTGCCAGGAACCCCTTAACGCTTCTTTGAACGCGGCGGAGAGGCTTTTTGAAAGTGGTCAGGATGACCGCGCCAACGCTGCACTACGCGCCATAGTCGTCCAGACGGAAGAAGCGCGCCACGGCCTCGAGCAAAACCATCACAATCTATCAACGGACTACACCGATATTTTGAGCAGCGCGCACAATTATCTTGGATTAATCGCCGCGCGGCACAAACAATTCAACGATGCTGCTCGCGAGTTTGCGCAAGTCCGTGCACTACAGCCGAATTTCCCGAGTATCGACTTCAATCTCGGCCTGGCTCTCTTTTCCAGCGCACAGTACGCGGAGGCTTCAGTTCCTCTGAGCCAAGCCTTGATGCTCGATCCATCCAATCTTAAGGCAAAGAAATACCTGGGACTGAGCTATGTGCAAACGGGGCAGTACCCGAAAGCCGTGAACCTGCTGGAGCAATTCCGGTCAAGCCACCCTGACGATCTTGACGCGTCACTGGGATTAGGAATGGCTCTTGCCGGCAGTAATCGGCCTGATGAGTCGCGTCAAATCTTTGAAGGCCTGTTAACGTCTCATCCCGACCTGCCATCTCTGCATCTCTTATTAGGAAAAAGCTATTGGGCCGAAAGCAAAATAGGACCTGCCGAGCTGGAATTTCGGCGAGCGCTCGAGCTTGACCCTAAGATCACTTCCGGGCATTACTCGCTCGGCTTACTCGATTTGCGAGTAGGGAGACTCGACGAGGCGCAGCGTGAGTTTCGGGTGGAACTTAAGGACGATCCGCAGAACACAGAGGCAAGGTACGACCTGGCGTTTGTTTTGCTGGCTCTGCAGCAACCCAGCGAGGCTATTTCCATATTGCGCCGCCTGGTTGTCGATAGGAAAGATTTCGCACCTGCACATTACAGCCTGGGTAAGGTTCTCCTGCATCAGGGCAATCTGAAAGAAGCAATCGAGCAGCTGGAAACAGCCACGCGGCTCGACCCCAACGCGTTCTACAGCCATTATCAACTCGCTCGCGCCTACGCGCGAGTTGGACGAAATGAAGAGGCACAGCGCGAATTCGCCCGGACAAGCGAGCTCAGGCGCGATGAAAAGCCGGACGCTTCCCATGAGGAGGACAGGATACATTGAAAGCTCCCGCGGCAGATGCCGGGACTTTCGTCTTCTTTACCGCGGCGGTTCTCCTGATATTGCCTGCTGCAATCATGTTGTCCGCTGAAAGGAGCACAGCACCCGTTCACTTTACAGACATTACCGATTCCGCCGGGATAACATTTCGGCATACGTCGTCACCAGAAAAGAAGTACATTGTCGAATCTATGAGCGGTGGCGTGGCGCTGTTCGATTACAACAATGACGGCTGGCTAGATATTTACTTCACGGACGCGCTAACGGTCGATACGGCTGATAACCCTAGGGCGTCCCGCAGTGCCCTATACCGCAACAACGGCGACGGCAGTTTTACAGATGTTACTGAAAAATCCGGACTCGCGCATCCAGGCTGGGCCATGGGTGTCGCGGCAGCCGATTACGATGGAGACGGTTATCAAGACCTGTATGTCACCTGTTTCGGCCATAACCGTCTATATCGCAATAACGGGGACGGTAGTTTTTCCGATGTTACTTCACGCAGCGGCGTAGACGATCAGCGCTGGTCCACCGGAGCAGCTTTTGGCGACTACGATCGCAACGGAACTCTGGATTTATTTGTCTCCAATTACATCGATTTAAACCTTTCTGCGCTTCCGCCTTTCGGCAAGGCTCAATCCTGTAACTACCGGGGAGTACCTGTGCAATGCGGCCCCCGCGGATTACGTGGCGCGGGCGACTCGTTGTTTCGCAACAACGGCGACGGCACCTTCACTAATGTCGCCGCAAAGGCCGGCGTCTCCGATCCGCAAGAGCGTTTCGGGCTTACTTCCGTTTGGACCGATATCGACGGAGACGGATGGCCGGATCTTTTCGTGGCCAATGATGCGACGGGTAACTATCTCTACCACAACAATCGCGATGGCACTTTTACGGAGATTGGCCTAGGGGCCGGAGTGTCTTTGGACGATGATGGGGTGGCGTTAGGTTCCATGGGGGTGAGTATCGGTGACTATCTTCACACGGGTCTTCCTGGAATTTTCATCACAAACTTCTCGGGCGAGCACGCCAGCCTTTACCGTCATGATTCAGTGCTTGCCTTCACTGACGTCTCTTATCCATCGAGAGTAGCGCCTGTTACTATTCCGTTGGTCGGCTGGGGCACATGTTTCTTGGACTACGATAATGACGGCTGGGCCGATCTAATTGCGGTCAACGGGCACGTCTATCCGCAAATGGAACATGCTCATGTGGATACCACTTACCGCCAACGGATGCTGCTATTCCATAACGAGGGTAATGGAAATTTCACTGAAGTAGCCTCAACTAGCAGCTCACTCATCACGCCCCGGGTAAGCCGTGGCGTAGCTTGCGGAGATATCGATAATGACGGCGACATTGACATCGTCGTTAACAACTTAGACGGCAAACCGACTATTCTGCGGAACGACGGCGGCAACAACGGTAACTGGATCACGATCAAGCTAATAACGCCCGGCAGAAACCGCGACGCGATCGGCGCCCGCGTCAAGGTCGTGAGCCACGATATAACCCAATGGGACGAGATTCGTACAAGTGGCAGTTATCTCTCTTCGAGCGATTTGAGGCTCCATTACGGCCTCGGGCAAAGAGATGAGGTGGATCTGATTGAAATTCATTGGCCGGATGGCAAGATCGAGGCCATCCGGCAGATGCCCGCCAATCGCTTTCTAACTATCGAGGAAGGAAAGGGGATTTTGCGCGCGTCACCTCCGGGCCGGCAACGCTAACAGATGAATTAGCGAGCTCTAGCCATCAACAATTTTAGCGATCAGAACTCGACCGTTAGTCCGTTGCGCATCGCCGCTGAGCACTCGACTTCACAAATCGTCGAAGTGCCGACCATCATCGGGGAACGCGCGTTTTGTGAAAGCGGAATCGACGCTCCCGATGGGCGCAGAATCGCGGGCACCTTTCTGCTGGATGCGGCACCGTCCTGACTGCGATTCTGTTCGGCAAAGTGTTAAGCGCTCGACACCCGGAAGTCTTTACAAACAGCGTTTCACTCTGCCCGTAACGCTTCGACCGGATCAACCTTTGTTGCTTTCCTTGCCGGAAAGTAACTGGCGAGTGCCGCCGCCAAGATCAAACCTGCCGAGATGGCAGCATAGGTGAGCGGATCGGAAGGACTGACGGAAAACAGCAGCGATTTCATTAGTGGCGCCATCAACAACGCCGCGGTGAGCCCGCAACCACAGCCAACCGCCGAGAGAATCAGACCGTTGCGGACGAACCCAGTTGTGACCTTCGCAGCCGGTGCGCCGAGTGCAAGCCGAATGCCGATTTCCCGGGTTCGTTGCGAGACCGAATACGAAACCACACCGTATATACCCACGAGCCCCAAGACCAAAGCCATGGTTCCGGCCATCGCCAGTAGCAACAAGGTGAAAGACGTACGCGCGAGCGACCGGCTATAGAACCTTTCGAGCGTGTCCATCTTTGCAATCGGAAGGTTCGAATCCATACTCCAAAGCGCGTTCTGAATTTCATTCTGCAGAGTCATGGATCCGGCGCGCGGCGTACGAATCACAAATGAAATGTAGCGTTGTACCGACACTACGTCACCTTCAAAGTTCTTCTGAAGCAGCGGCCAATAGATGATCGTGGGAGCGGGCTTGTCAACCCCGTCCGAGTGCTCATCGGCGACCACCCCGATGATGTCGCGCCACTCGTCTTTATCTCGCGAGCGAATGCGTTTGCCGATCGCGGCTTCCGATCCTCCCCAAATGTCGCGGGCCGTATTCTCGGAAACAATCGCAACGGCACCGCCGTTATAGACGTCGGCCCAGGTGAGGTCACGGCCAGCGAGCATTCGCTGCCCCATTGTGGCGAAGAATCCGGGCGCAATCCATTTGTAACTACGCAGTGGAGCGATCGTTCCCTCGCGGTAAGCTTTGTCCGCCGCGTATACAGGATCATTTGATTCTCCGCCGCCCATCGGAACAGACGTAGTCATGGATGCCGAAATCACGCCATTAACGGTCCTTACCTTGTCGAGTATTGCCTGTTCCATCCGCATCACGCGTTCAGGCTCCTTCACTTGTTCATCCGGGATTCCGATGGTTACGGTCTGAATTTCGTGTGCGTTCCTGAATCCGGGATCGACATTGTGCAAGTTGCGGAAAGTGCGGATCATGAGTCCTGAAGTGATCAGTAGAACCAAGGCAAGCGCGACCTGAAAAACGACAAGAAAGTTTCGTACCCGCTGACGATTTTTGCTGTGGCTGATCGAACGGCCGCCGCTGCGAAGTGCATTCGCAAGGCGCGGCCGCACATACCGCACAACGGGGATCAACCCGAACGAGACGCTGAACCCAATTGAGACGGAAAAGGTGAACAGCAGAACCCACATATCGATGCCGATGTTTCCGGCGCGTGGCAGGTGCACCAGATCCGACTTCGAGAGCAGATTCAGAGCGGCCCAGCACAGTCCGAGTCCTACCGCCCCGGCAATGGCGCCGAGCGTAATACTTTCAAGCAGAAGTTCCCTGGCAATGCGCGTTGCGGCAGCGCCAAGCGCCGCGCGAATCGCAAGCTCCTGCTGGCGCGCCTCGGTTCGGACAAGTAGGAGATTCGCAACGTTTGCGCACGCGATCAACAAAACGATGCCGACGGTCGCCATCAGCATCCACAGAGTGTTGCCGATATCGCCTACCAGGTCTTCTTTGAACGGCCTCAAATTCGGGGCGATATGCGCATCTTCAAACATTTTGGTGGTCCAACCCGGAGGTGGCGGGAACTGCTTGGCCACCATGGCCAATATACGCGCGAAATCGGCGTTGGCTTGCCTGAGTGTTACGCCGGGCTTAAGCCTGCCGATTCCCAGGTAACTGAAATTGCCGAGATGCACTGTGGAGCGCTTGAACCGTAGCGGCAACAGCAGATCGACTTTCTGATCCATGAACTCGAAGCGTGGGGGCAGAACGCCAATGATCGAAGCCTGATTGCCTTCGATGCTAATGCGCCGGCCCAACACCGCGCGACTCCCACCGAAATGTGAACGCCAGTATCCGTCGGAGAGCATAACCGTGCGTTCGCCATCCGGGTCGTCGTCCCCAGTTGCGAATGGCCGACCGACCTGCGGTGTAATGTTGAGAATCGGGAGGAATTCATCGGTTGCGAAAACAGCTTGCACCTTTTCGGGATGGCTCTTTCCGGTGACGGTGGTCGTGCCGCTGGCGAACATGCTGACGGCTTGGAATGCTCGTTGCTCATCGTGCATCGTGAAGTAGACCGATGGAGCCATGTTCAAATCGGTTAATTTGAGCTGTGGCTCTGTCATCCAGAGAGACACCAACTGCTCGGGATGCGTGTAAGGCAACGGCTTCAGCAACACACCGTTGACAACGCTGAAAATGGCGCTTGTCGCCCCTAGGCCCAGTGCGAGAGTCGCGATGCTCACCAGTGTGAAACCCGGATTGCTGCGTAAGCGGCGCATTGTATATCTCAGGTCCTGAAGTACGTCGTGGAGGATGTTCTCCCACCCGTACGACCGCACCTCTTCGCGAAGCGCCGTCCTGGTCCCGATTCCGACCCGTGTTGCGCGAGCGGCTTCATCTGCTGTTAGCCCGCGTGCTTCCAAGTCAGCTTTGGCTTCGGCGAAAAAACTGTCGACCTCGGCGGCAATGTCCCCATCCGCTTGCGCCGGCCGGAACAGATTGCGGAGCCCCCGTGCCAGCTGCCTCCCAATCGACATCGATTAAGCCTCGCTCTTGAGCAATCGCGAAATCGCTCCAGACCGGCGTAGCCAGTCCGCTGTTTCGCTTTGCAGTTGTTTTCTACCCGAGGGCGTTAGCCGATAGACCTTTGCCCGACGTGAGTTCTCTGTGACCAGCCAATCTGCGTCCAGCCACCCATTTCGCTCAAGCCGCTGCAGTGCTGTCAGCAGCGAGCCGGCGTTCACTTTGAAAACGTTCTGCGTGACCTGCTCGATGCGGCGCGCGATGCCGAAGCCGTGCATAGGTTCCAGGCTCAGGGTCTTCAGGATCAACATGTCTAACGTTCCCTGGATCACGTCTGTGTTGGCGTTCTTCATCCAAGATCGCAACAGCATACCAGCGCGTCCAGCTGAATGTCAAGATATGCCGTTCAGTACTAACGAATGCACAGTTCACAACCCTGGCTCATGACGCGCTCGGTATACGCTTTAGCGTATGCTAGCCTGCGACAGCATGCCTAGAGGGCACTTCGATCTGGCGCAGAGCGCCTATAACGAGATGATCCAGCGGGGATTTCATCCCGATTTCCCGCCGGATGCGATGCAGCAGGTTGTGGAACTGAGAAAGGCCGCGCCGGGCAATGTTGCGAGCGCACACGGTCGTGACATGCGGGGCCTGCTGTGGTCGTCAATTGATAACGACACGTCACGGGACTTGGATCAAATCGAATTTGCCGAACAGACTTCCGACGGTATCTGCGTCAGGGTGGGCATAGCCGACGTGGATGTAGCTGTTTCCTCTGGGTCGCCGATCTACGAGCACGCCCGTGCGGAAACGACAAGCGTCTACACACCGACCCGGACATTTGCCATGTTGCCCGAGGCGCTGTCGACCGATCTGACATCACTCAATCCGCACGAGGACAGGTTGGCAGTGGTGATTGAATTCGTGGTATCGCCAGGCGGAGATATCAGCAAGCCCGAGATTTACTGCGCGACGGTTCGCAACCAGTTCCAACTGACTTACAACGGTATTGGGGCCTGGTTGAACGGCAATGGAACTATACCCCCTTTGGTAAACGCGAGCGGCGAGCTCGCAGCACAATTGAAACTGCAGGACGCGGCCGCACGATTGCTGCGCGAGCAGCGGCACAAGCTGGGTGCTCTGGTATTCGAACGAATCGAAACACAACCGGTCTTGAAAGATGGAACGGTGGAGACAGTGGCCGAGCAACCGCGGAATCACGCAAACGATCTGATCGAAGACTTCATGATTGCGGCAAACGAGGTAATGGCGCAGGCTTTAACGCGCGCGGGAGTCGCGAGCTTGCGACGAGTAGTGAAATCGCCGGAACGGTGGCCGCGGATCGTGGAGGTTGCGGCTACTCACGGTACGAAGTTGCCGGATGAGCCTGATTCCGGAGCGTTATCGCATTTTCTTGAACAGCAACATCGACAGGATCCTGATCACTATCAGGATCTGTCTTTGTGCATATTGAAGCTGATGGGGCCAGGCGAATATGTCGTGGAGCGGCCAGGTGAAACGAATCCGGGCCATTTCGGGCTGGCCGCGCACGATTACACACATTCGACAGCGCCGAATCGGCGTTTTGCCGATCTTGTTACGCAGCGACTCATCAAAGCGTTTCTGCGCGGCTCGAGTTCACCGTATTCGGCCGACGAATTGGACGGCATTGCAAGGGACTGCACCTTGAAAGAAGATGCGGCACGCAAAGTAGAGCGCGCGATGAGCAAGCGGGCGGCGGCGTTGGCTTTCAGCAACCGCGTAGGACAACAGTTCCGAGGGATAGTAACCGGCGCGGCGCCTAAAGGCACGTGGGTCCGGGTCATGAATCCGCCGATGGAAGGCCGGGTTGTGAGCGGCGAACAGGGAATGGATGTCGGAGATCACGTTACGGTCAAGTTGATCCGTACGGATCCGGAGCGCGGCTTTATCGATTTTGCACGTGCGAATTGAAGCCGCCAGCGCGACTCGAAGTTCCCGGGAAATGGAAGAATAGTCCCGGTTGGCTGAGCATCTATCGACCTAGCCGCTGAACTGATATAAAGTTAGACACGTCTCTGCCAGCAGCCGCTCCGGTATTCTCGCCCTGATCGCGCGTGGCAAATTCAATTGGCACATGAGAACGATTATGGCCCGGCTCACAATGGTTGCCGCATTTTACTCTCTGCTGTTTATGCAGCCGCACTTGGCCGCGGCGGAAACGCAGGCCGCTTTTACCTTCAACTACGCTGGGTTCAGAAATCCTCCGCCAGAATTCAGGGCGCGGGCAATGTGGGGCTTCGATCTATCGTCAGTGACTGCGGCAGGCGTCAAGTCTGGCGTCCAGGATCTGGCGCACTCAGGTTACGGTGGATTTCTCATCACCGTGTCCGGCGCTAACGGAAGCCATCTCGATCCGGCGTACTTCCGCCAGGCGAAGCCCTTCTTCGGATTAGCCGATCACGGCGTCGAATACATGAGCGATGAATTCTTCCATCTCTACGGTGCTGCGATCGAAGCGGGCAGAAAGGATGGCCTGTCCTCCTTTGTTCTCTACGATGACTATAACTATCCGACCGGCAATCTATGTGGCGAGCTCTACGAGAAATATCCCCAATATATGGCGAAGCGCCTGGACATGGTGGAAGAAGACGTAACCGGACCGGCTAAAGTCGATCTCGCGATTCCGCCGGGAATCTATATCGGATCGGTCGCGATGAACCGAACGACATTTGAACGCAAGGATATCAGCGATCATCGGACCGGCAAAGGCCGCGTCCAGTACGAAGTTCCGCAAGGCAAATGGAAACTCATGGTCTTCTACCTGAATTCCCAGGCCGTTCTGAAGATCCGGAATCCGGGGCTGGTCGATTACCTAGACGACGAGGCCATGAACATGTTCCTGAAGCTAAGTTATCAGCGCTTCTATGATCACTTCAAACAGTACTTCGGGAGCTTCATCAAAATGTCTTTCTACGATGAGCCCTCTATGCACTGGCTCGACGGCCGCATGTGGACGGCTTCTTTCAATACCAAATTTCGGCAAAAGTACGGCTACTCGCCAATGAACTACTATCCCGCTATGTGGTACGACATTGGTCCCGACACGGCGGCGGCGCGGAATGCTTTGTACGGTTTTCGCGCCGACCTGTTCGCAGACAATTTTGTAGGTAAGATCAGCCAATGGTGTCACAATCACGGTATTCAGAGTTCAGGTCACCTCGATCAGGAAGAGATTCCTAATCCGGTCCCGATAAATGGCGACCTGATGAAGGCCTTCGAGTATCAGGATATCCCCGGTCATGACGACATCTTTTATCTCGGGCGGGCGAATAGGGGATACAAGGTTGTAACTTCTGCCGCCTTCAATTATGACAAGCCGATCGTTATGGCCGAGACTTATGCCGCCTATCGCAAGATGGACGAAGATACTCTGTTCCGCGTGGCTATGGACCAGTTTGCCATGGGCATCAACTTGCAAATTCCGGCTGCTGAGAGCGTCAAGCGGGCCAGCGATGTGCCGCGATTCAACGACTACGTCGCGAGACTGAGCTACATGCTCCGATACGGACGTCACGTAGCGGACGTTGCCGTCCTATACCCAATTGCATCGTTGCAGGGATGTTACAGATTCTCATCCGAGCCCATCCCCGAAGATCCTCGTCGCGACGATGCAGGCGTGAAGGCTCTCTACAAGTTGCAGGGACCAGCCTGGAAATGGGCTTATCTGGGCGGCATTCCTCCTCCCGAGATCGACTACATGGATATAGGCGAAACGCTCTTTCGAGAGCTGCGTTTGGATTACACCTATCTTCATCCCGAAGTCTTGACCGAGAAGTGTGTGATCTCAGGCAACAAACTTGTTCTGAACAACATCGAAAATCGCGAGGAATACCGCGTCTTGATCGTTCCCGGTGGGAACACCATCTCGGTAGCGGCCGCCAGAAAGATCGGCGAATTCTATCGCAACGGCGGGATCGTGATCGCCACTAGCAAACTGCCGTACCTCTCGGCGGAGCCGCATCACGACAGTGAAGTGCAGCAGATAATAAAGGGCCTGTTTGGCATTTCTACCGCCGATCTCGTGGCCGGAAGAGTTCCCGTCCGAAATAGTACAGGCTATTTTCTAAACGGCAACAGCGCCGGAGGCAAAGCGTTCTTTCTCCCGAAGGCCGAAGCGCGTCTAATAAATTCCGTTTTGCACGAGACCATTCCGGTCAGGGACGTTGAAATCCATCAGGCGGCATGGGCGCCGAAGAGCGGGACCGAGTATGATGGCGCGCTTACCTATATTCACAAGGTGAAAAATGGACGAGATATCTACTTTTTCTCCAATTCGTCGTCACGCAATGTGGACGCGGATGTCACTCTGCGGGGCGTCAAAGACCTGAGCATCTGGAACCCTCACTCTGGCGCTCGAGAAGAGCAGACTCGGGCACAACACTCTGATATCCGCGGTAATCCCGTCACCACAATCCGGCTTTCGCTTGCTCCATTCACTTCTACCTTCTATGTACAGAATTCGCCCTCGGAAAGCGCCAACTAGCTGGCGCAATGCATTGCAGTCCGTCACTCGTACCTGAGCGCCGTGAGTGGATCGATGTTCATCGCCCGGCGGGCCGGAAGAAAAGCTGCGAATACGCTAACGACCAGCACAAGCACCAGAATCAACACGTAATTTGCGGGGCTGCCCGGTCTCACTGCAAACAAAAAGTTACCGAGCACTGGCATCACAATCAAGGAGAGCAAGAAGCCGCCTGTTATTCCCAGTAACACCGCTGACAAGCCATCAACAAGCACCATTCTCATCACCTGGGTACGATGTGCTCCCATCGCCATACGGATGCCGATTTCACTCGTGCGCTGCGCCACCGAATGGGATAGGACTCCGTAGATGCCGATACATGCGAGCAAAACAGCAAGACCGGAGAGCGAGCTGGCAAGTATTGAGGCAAAGCGGCTCTCCGACAATGCCCGTGCGACCAGCTCCGACAACGGCGCGACATGCGAGACCGCCACGTCTTTGTTCAGTAGCGCCACCTCCTTCCGCGCAGACGCCGCCAAATCGGGAAATACGCCCGCGGTATGAAGCACCATTGCCATGGTCGGGCGCGGCGCGAGTTGAAAGGGCATGTAGATCTGCGGTCGAACAATCGCCGCAAGCGAGTGATATTGCACATGCCTCACGACACCTACGACTACCAACCAATCGCGCTGGAACTCATAGGGACCTTTGGGAGAGTCCGAGACATTGAGCTTTTTCCCGATAGCATCACCGTGTGGCCATAGTTGCCGGGCGAGAACATCATCTACGATTGCTACGTGCTGATGTTCGGCGTCGTCCGATTCGATAAAATCCCGGCCTCGGAGGAGAGTTGCTCCAATCGTGGTGAAATATCCCGGCAAGATGCAGCGAAGATCCGCCATGTCTGTGTTCTGCGCTTCGGCTGCGGCTCCCTCTTTCCAGTAAGTGTCGTACCAGTTACCGGTATCATCCAGGGGAAGGTGCGACACCGCCGCCGCTGACTGAACGCCTGGAATACCCGCAAGACTTTGCTGTAGTTGCCGCAGCATCTGGTAAGTCGACCCTGAGATTCGAAAGGTAAATACGTTTTGCGCACGAAAGCCAGGGTGCGCGCGCAGCAGGTTCACAAAGGTCCGCGTCAACAGGCCCGTTCCCAGGAGGAGCACAAAGGCCAGAGCGACTTCGGCAGCGACCAGAACAGCGGCCCATTGCCGCTTCTTCGATCCAGCCGCACGATTCGCTCCTCTCAAATTTCGAGCCAGGTCCAAGCGGCGCACTGAAAGCACGGGAGCGAGCCCGAACAACAGGCTGGTTAGAATCGCCACTGCAAATGTAAACGAAAGGACTTTCCCATCGAGCTTGACATCGCTGAAATTCAAAAATGAGGGCGGACGGGCAGCAAGCATCGCACGTACCGCGACCCAACTGATCACTAGTGCCGCCAATGCACCGATTGAAGCCAGCAGAAGACTTTCCGTCAAAAACTGACGAACAAGTCTTGCGCTGGATGCGCCAAGTGCTGCGCGCGTGATTGTTTCGCGCAGGCGCTCTCTGGCACGGGCCATCAGTAAATTGGCTATGTTCGCACATCCGATCAGCAACACGAATGCAACGCCACCGAACAAAACGAGCAAGGTGCTGCGGACCGCTCGAACATCGTCTGCCTGGAGCTCCACCACGGAGAGGCGAAAGTTCGATATCCCCGATCTGCCGTCAAATGCATGTATGTGCGTTGCAATAGCATCGGCTTCGGCCTGCGCGCGCGCCACGTTGCTCCCGTTCTGCAGACGGCCAACCAAGTGAAGAAATGCCGGTCCCTGAGGATCTGCCGAGCCTATTGGAATCGTACGGAAAACGTCGACATTCGACGGAACGCTGGAGTCAGGTGGGAGAATCAGTCGAAAGTTTTCGGGTAACACCCCTATGACCACCGCGGACTCCTTCGCAAAACGTACCGAGCGGCCGATGATCGAAGGATTCGACCCGAAACGCCTGACCCAAACTCCGTAAGAGATGATAAGCGCCTCGGTAGCATCAGACCCTTCGTCTTCCCGGCTGAAGAAGCGGCCCAGCGCCGGCTTGATGCAGAAGAGCGGCAGAAAGTTGGAAGTGACCACGCCGACCTTGACCTGCTCTGACACATGCTCCGCCTCGCTGAGTTTGGGGAGAGCGCCGTTAGTGACCCAGATTCCGGCCACCTGATCGAATTGCTTTGTACGTTGCCGGATCTGGAAAAGTTCAAAACTGGAAGCGGGGGCACGGTTCGTATCTCCGAGACCGGACCAGATAACCGCGAGGCGATTCGCGTCGGGATATGGAAGCGGCCGCAGAAGAGCCGTGTTGACGAAGCTGAAGATCGCAGTGTTCGCTCCTATTCCGACCGCCAACGTAAGTATCGCGATCGCGGCGAAGCCGGGGCTCCTACGAAGTTGGCGCAGACCATAACGCACATCCTGCCAAAAGACCTCGATGGGGGCGCCCATCGTGTGCTGCGGGGGATCGACCCCATTGGTGCTCGGCATTTTGTTTCTCATTACGGCTTCTTCGCGGGCGCAAGGGGCCCCACGTTGTGTGGCGGGCCGATCCGGTGAAATCGAAGAGGGCTCATGGCACGATGTTAGCCACTGGCATCGCGGCTGAGAATTAAATGCAGCTAGCGGTAGGCTGCATGCAGCGAGCGGCAAAAGGTGCGGCTCCACTAGACAGCGCGGCGGGGTCGCGTTATCTTCGCGAAGTGCCTGCTCGCATGCTCAACGCACCCCTGTTCGGGTCCCTTATTTTCGCGGCATGGCTGGTTCCGGCGCTTCTCTCCGGATTTAACACCTATATGCAGGCTCGTTTGGGCGGACGGCCTCCGGACTGGCACTGGGTGCTCTTCAACTCCATCGATTGGCTGCTGTACGCCCTGCTCACACCCTTTGTATTTCGCGCCAGCGGCAGGTTTCCGCTGGAACGGCCCCATTTATTACGCAATATTTCCTTCCATGTCCTCGGCGCACTTTCGATGTGCGTAGCGTGGGCCGGCCTTGGTACCTTGCTGCGGCTCGGGATATTTTCACAGCAGGAAAACGGAACCGCGCAGAAGATCTGGGTGGATTTTTTGGGCTGGGTATTCATCACGCTGCCGTTCGGAGTCGGAGTCTATTTCGCGCTGGTAGGCATTCAGCATGCTTTCTTCTACTTCGCCAAGGCGCGTGAGCGCGAGACTCAGGCCGCGCGTTTGGCTGGCCAGCTTTCCGAAGCTCGCCTGGGCGCGCTCCGCATGCAGCTCAATCCGCATTTCCTATTCAACAGCCTAAACGCAATCATGGTGCTGGTGCGTGACCAAAATACCGTCGCTGCCTCGCGAACGTTAGAACTGCTGAGCGATCTGTTGCGGCAGGTCCTGCGTACCGATGAAAGTCATGAAACAACGCTTTCCCGCGAACTCGAATTTCTGGGACGATATCTCGCGATCGAACAAGTTCGCTTTTCGGACCGCTTGCATCCGCTCATCAACACAAATCCCGCAGTGGCCCGAGCTGCGGTTCCGCGATTCCTGCTACAACCCTTGGTGGAGAATGCGCTGCGGCACGGGATTGCTCGCCGCGCAGATGCAGGGAGGATTGAAGTGAGCGCCGATCGCCAAGACGATCAACTTGTGCTGATCGTGCGCGACGATGGACCGGGGTTATCCGCAACACCCGACAGCGGAACCGGCGTGGGTCTATCGAACACACGCGCACGCCTTACCGCATTATATGGCCCCCGGGCAACGTTGCAGGTTGAGAACGCGGAGGGCTACGGCGTGATCGCTACTGTGCGGTTGCCATATCGTGAGGCGGAAGATAATGGCTAACATCCGCGTACTCATAGCCGATGATGAGCCGCTGGCTCGACGTGGCGTTCGCCAACTGCTAGCGCCACAAACGGACGTTTCCGTTGTGGGCGAGAGCAGGAACGGCCTCGATACGCTGCGTGCGCTGGACGCGCTGAAGCCCGACCTACTTTTCCTTGACGTGCAGATGCCCGAGATGGACGGCTTCGAAGTGGTGCGTGCGCGTGGGGTGGACCGCATGCCGGCAGTCGTATTCGTCACAGCGCACGATCAATTTGCGGTGCAAGCGTTCGAAGCCCACGCGATTGATTACCTGGTGAAGCCGCTCAATGTCGACCGCTTCGAAGCAGCGCTGGGACGAGTTCGTGAACGCTTGCGACTCGTGCAGGCGGGGCATCTCGCTCAGAAACTCACGGCTCTGCTGGCGGCCGAGCGGGCGCAGCGTGAGAAGAAAGGCATTGAGCGAATTGTGCTCTCGACGACGGAATGCCACCTGGTGGTTCCGGTGACGGATATCGATTGGATCAGCGCAGATAGCTACTATGCCCGGCTGCATGTCGGAACGAGGACTCATTTGCTCCGAGAATCGCTAAGCTCACTTGAGATGCGGCTCGATCCATCGCGCTTCGCCCGCGTACACCGGGCGGCTATTGTCCAGCTTGATCGCGTGAAGGAGCTCCGAACAACGGCTCGCGGCGATGAGGCGATGTTGCACGACGGTTCTCGTGTGCCAGTGAGTCGAAGGCGCCGCGCAGTGTTGGAACAACTGCTACGCGGGAACTGATTTTCCGTTGACGATCTGCTGTACCGTCTATTGACTCGTTAAGGAGACTTCGAGACCGGGCAGAACCTATTTCGACTCCAGCGATATCGTGGCGAGTTCGATGATGGATTTCACCGATTTTCTGACTGTACGGCCCTACGATCTGGGCCAGCCATATTTTCCCGGCATGCCGCACCTCCTGCTCATCCGCCGCTTCTGTACAGTCTGACCAAGAAGCATGGCGATATTATTTACAGCGACGGAGCCACATCCGCGGCCGATGCCATAGCTTTAGGCACTCACGCTGGCACGCACATCGATGCGCTGAGTCATTTTTCCTGCAACGGTGTTTTTTACGGAAGCCGTAAAGTGGAACACTCCTACGAGCACGGGATGGCGGAGCTCCGTGTGGATACGGTGGCGCCGATCGTGCGGCGCGGCGTGCTTCTGGACATCGCGGGACTCGAAGGCGTCGATGTGCTGCCAGTGGAATTCGAGATAACCCCGATAAGGCACTAGCCTTCCCAAGATCGCAGCGCACTTAAGTTCAAGAGCGTGCGGTGAGGCACCAAAACAGCCCTGCGTGTGGCGGATACACCGAAGGCTCAGATTGCTGACTCGTGGTGTCGGGTTACAAAGTCCCACAAGACAGGCCGCAAACCCTCAACACTTTGTTTCCGGCCGGCAACTTCATCAAGAGCGCCTTCCGCGTTCAGAACGGCCAGACCATGGACAAGCGCCCATGCAGAGAGTGCGCGTATATGTCCGGCTTCCGAGCTGGGCTCTGACTCCAGCGCTAGATTCAAAACCGTGCTGAACGCATTCTGGGCGGATCGCTGCACTTCGGGATGCTTGGATTTTTCGATACCCGAGTTGAACATGACCGAGAAATAATCCGCGTGCTTAACGGAAAAACTCAGGTAAGCCATACCCGCTTCGAGCATCTTCTCCGGGATACCGCTCACTTTCTGAACCGCTTCCTGGACTTGCCGCGCAAGGATCGCATTTCCATCGCAGATGATTTCCGCCAGAAGTGCTTCTTTATCGGCAAAGTGCCGGTACGGCGCACCTACTGTGACACCCGCGAGGCGCGATGCCTCGTTCAAAGAAAAGCCCCGGGGTCCTTTCTGCCGGACGAGCTTGAGAGCCGCTCCCTTAAGGGCTGCCTTCAGATCGCCGTGATGATAGGACTTCGCAGATTTACGAGGGCGCATCTTTTTTCAGAATTCGTGGAACTTGCCACCAGTGACTGCATCCACACCAATGTAAATGATGTTTACATAGGAAACTGGAGGCTCAAATGGACAGCAACGACATGACCGCTCTTATCACAGGCGCTTCCTCCGGATTGGGCGAGGAGTTTGCAAAACAGCTAGCGTCTCAAGGTTACAATCTCGTTCTCGTAGCGCGATCGGAAGGGAAAATGAACCAACTCGCCGAAACCCTGAGACAAAGCGAGAAAGTACAGGTTGCGGTCATAGCCGCCGATTTGGCCTCAAGCGAAGCTGTGGCCCGCGTTGTCGATGAGGTGAACCGCCGCAATATCCGAGTCGATCTGCTGGTGAATAATGCCGGTCTTGACTTGTTCGAAAATTTTCATGGACACGCCCCTGCAGGCACAGATGCAGCAAGTGGATGTGAATGTGCGTGTTCTGGTGCAACTGACGCATGCGTTCACGCCGAGAATGGTACAAGCCCGCCGCGGTGGCGTGATCAACATCGCGTCCAACGCAGCTTTTCAGCCATTGGCCAGCGCTGACATATACGCAGCGTCGAAGGCCTTCGTCCTCTTCTTCAGCGAGGGGCTTTCATTCGAGCTCGCGCAGGACAACGTTCGCATCTTGGCCGCTTGCCCGGGTCCGGTCGCAACGCAATTCTTTGCCAGCATGAACCCTAAGCTGCAGGCCGGGCAGATGGATCAGCCGGTTGCCATCGTGAAACAGATACTGGGCGCGTTCGCGAAGGGTAAGAGGGTTGTGATCCCGGGTAAGTTCATTGTCCGCCTGGGCACATTGGGAGCACGCCTGATGCCCAGGAATGTGATCCTCCGTCTCGCAGCCGGAACTGTTCAGCAGTTAAACCGAAAGCCGGCGGCTTGAAGCTTGTCAAGTTGGGAATCCACGTGAGCTTCCCCGCGAATTGTGTCTGAACAACAGCACCGAAAAGGAGAACAGTTTATGTATCACGCCATCGTCAAGCGAATCGCACGGAAGAACTTCGAGCGGGTCAATTTGCGCGATTTTGACTCATTATTAAAGGACTGTGTTCCCAACGTTTATCATCGCTTCGGCGGCACGCACGCACTCGGCGGCGAGCGCCACGACCGCGGGGAGCTGGCGCGCTGGCTGGGTCGACTCGCCCGGCTTGGTCCGAATTTGAAGCTTACCGTGCGGGATGTCTGGGTCAAGGGCCTGCCGCACAACACGACTGTCATCGTCCGCTGGACCAGCACCGACCACCTGCCGGACGGGACGACGTACTCTAACCACGGCGTGCACATTGTCAAGATGCGCTGGGGCAAGATCGTGGAAATCGACGCAAATGAAGACTCGCAGGCTGTCGCGGAGTGGTTGAAGTTGCAGTCGTCTCACGGTGTACAGGAGGCTTCAGCACCTCCGATCGTCAGCTAAGGCCAAAGATAAACGGAGATTGACTCATTCATGCCACGAACAGCCGCTTCCGACAGTGGCGGGCCGCCCCTGGTCCGCTCCAGGCAAAATAGGTGCCATTAAGATCTGCCTTGATCTCCGCTATTCGAGGGTTTCCGTAAGAAGCGTTCACGATCCCGGCCCACCTGGGAGATCACGCGTTAGGGCGACGGCAGTCTTGAGCGCCGGATCGTTCCGTGGCAGATAGTTGCCCGATCTGGCGATGGAGCTTTTTCTTATATACTGGATCTCCCATGAGAATCCTTTTATCTCTGGTTGTGTCCCTAATCGTGGGACTTTCTGCCTTTGCTAAGACTGAGAGATCTGCCAATGTGAGCTCTTTTGCTCTCCTGCGCCATCCGACCGTGAGCAAGTCGAACGTCGTTTTCGAGTATGCCGGCGACCTGTGGAGCGTCGCACGGGAGGGCGGAGAGGCCACACACCTCACCACCAATATCGGTATCGAGGACCATCCGGCCTTCTCTCCCGATGGAAGCCAGATCGCCTTTACAGGCGAGTATGACGGCAACATCGATGTGTTTGTCATGCCGGCAACTGGTGGAGTACCCAAAAGGTTGACCTGGCATCCTGCGCCCGATCTCGTTCTCGGTTGGACGCCCGATGGCAAACGAATTCTGTTTGCCTCGCCGAGAACCGCCTATTCCCGGTTTTTCGAGCTTTTTACGGTGTCTCGGGATGGAGGGTTTCCGGAGAGATTACCGCTTCCAACAGGCTTCGGAGCCTCGTATTCGCCTGACGGCAAGTCCATCGCTTACATGCCGCTTATGCCTGCTTTCGAAGCCTGGAAGCACTATCGCGGAGGACGAGCCAGTTCGATTTGGCTGGCAGATCTTCAGACCAGCCACATCGACAAGCTGCCCCGCACCGATTCTAATGATTTCAACCCAATGTGGACAGGGGACAAGGTGTATTTTCTATCAGATCGGAACGGACCCGTCACGTTGTTCTCATACGACTTGAAATCGCGCGCTCTGAAGCAGCTCATCGAAAATCGCGGACTTGACATGAAGTCGGCTTCGCTCGGCCCGGACGCTATCGTTTATGAGCAGTTCGGATCAATTCATCTTTATGATTTAAGAAGTGGAAAAGCCAAGTTGCTCGAGATTCATGTTTCCGGCGATTTGCCGGAACTCCGCGAGCATCGGATAAATGTCAGCAAGAAATTAACAGACGCACACATTTCACCTACTGGAATGCGCGCCGTCTTCGCCTCGCATGGTGAGATCCTTACCGTTCCCGCCGAAAAAGGCGATCCGCGAAATCTGACTAATACGCCAGGCGTAATGGAACGTAGCCCGATCTGGTCTCCCGACGGCAAGACGATCGCCTATCTTTCTGACGAATCCGGCGAATACCAGCTACATGTTGCTTCGCAGAACGGCATGGGGGCTGTGACAAAGATTTCGCTCGGCGATTCTCCTGCATTCTACGCCGCCCTCAACTGGTCGCCCGACAGCAAGAAAATCTCTTACGTCGACAGCCATCACGTTCTCTGGTACATCGATCTGACCGACAAGAAGCCCGTCCGTGTGGATAAAGACTACCTCTGGACGAACTTCGAAATGGCAGGCTTCTGGTCCCCGGATAGTAAGTGGCTCGCCTATTCCAAGAGGCAGAGAAACTACATGGGAGCAATCTTTCTATACTCCCTAACCAACGGGAAAAGTACCCAGCTTACTGACGGAATGAGCGACGCTCATTATCCGGTTTTCGATAAAAGTGGAAAGTATCTTTTTTTCGCTGCCAGCACCGATTCCGGGCCGGCTCTCCAGCCCGATATTCAATCTGGCGCACGGCCCATCACGAGCAGCATCTACCTGGCTGTTCTCTCGAAAGCTGATCCTTCTCCATTCGCGCCCGAAAGCGACGAGGAGGCGCAGACTCTTGACAACAAGCCCGATGCCTCCGATTCGGGAAAGAGCGACAAGAGCAAGCCTGAATCCAAGAAGAAATCGCCCGTTGAAGTCAAGATTGACTTCGACAACATCAGCCAGCGCATCCTTGCTGTCGATCTCCCTGCGTTACGCTACATCGATTTGCAGGTTGGTCCGGCGGGCATGTTGTATGCGTCTGAAATCCCTCTCTCCGCCGAGCGCAGGATGGGGCCTCCCCTCATCAACGTTCACCGGTTTGATCTTGGCAAACGCAAGTCGGATGTACTTCTGACCGGAGTTACAAGCTTCGAGATTTCCGATAACGGCGAAAAGATGTTGACCGGGCAAGGTGATCGCTGGACGATTACGGCTGCTCGTCCCATGGCTGATAAGGCGGGAGCCCCGCCGCCCCCGGCGTCGGATAGCCAAGGCGCTCTAAAAACCGAATCCCTCGAAGTTCTTGTCAATCCCGCGGCTGAATGGAAGCAGATGTATCAGGAAGCCTGGCGGATCGAGCGTGACTTCTTCTATGACCCGGGCTATCACGGGCTGAGCCTTAAAGCGGCCGCCGATCGATATCAGCCCTACGTTGGAAGCCTCGCGTCCCGCGAAGATCTAAATTATTTATTTCGAGAGATGATGGGGGAACTGACAGTCGGCCACCTTTTTGTTTTCGGTGGTGACGAACCTGATATCAAGCACGTAGATGTTGGCCTTCTCGGCGCCGATTACAAGATCGAAAACGGACGTTATCGTTTCGAGCGTGTGTACAACGGCGAAAACTGGAACCCTCAATTGAAAGCGCCCCTCACGCAGCCTGGTGTAAACGTGGTCGCCGGCGAATATCTGCTGGCGGTGAATGGACGCGACGTGCGGCCCGACGTGGATGTCTACAGCTTCTTCGAAGCGACGGCCGGCAAGGCTGTATTGCTCAAGGTCGGCCCCGATCCGAGTGGGGTAAAGTCCCGCGAAGTAAAAGCCGTTCCAATTGCGAGCGAAACGAATCTTCGTGAGCTGGCCTGGATTGAAGGCAACCGCCGCAAAGTAGATGCCATGACGAATGGCCGCGTGGCATATATATACATGCCTGACACTTCCTATGGCGGATACACGAATTTCAACCGCTACTTCTTCGCGCAGGTGGGGAAGGAAGCCGCGATCATAGATGAACGCTACAACGGCGGAGGAGCCCTGGCCACAGATGTCATCGAGTATTTAAAACGGCAGAGGCTGAGTCTTGTAGCGACCCGCGACGGCGCCGACGAGGTCCAACCACAGGGCGCGATCTTCGGGCCGAAAGTGATGATCATCAATGAAACCGCAGGTTCCGGCGGCGACGCGATGCCGTGGTATTTCCGTCGCGCGGGCGTAGGCAAACTAATCGGCAAGCGCACTTGGGGCGGGTTGGTAGGCATTTTCCCAGTTCCCAACCTGATGGACGGGGGAATGGTCACCGCTCCTAATCACGCGGTCTGGAATCCGAATGGAAAATGGGATGTAGAAAATCACGGAGTGGATCCCGATATAGAAGTCGAATTCGATCCGGAGCTGGTTCGTCAAGGCCACGATCCTCAATTAGATCGCGCCGTACAAGAAGTGTTATTAGAGTTGAAAGACCACCCGCTTTCCGAGCCGAAACGGCCGCCGTATCCGAATTACCACCGAGCTTCGGCTCGCTGAGTACCTAATCCTCTTCCGGATTTGATGGCGTCAGTGGCCCTCTCAGGTGGATGTACAGAAGAAAAATTCCGCCGCCGAGTGGAGCGCTACAGTTCGTGGCGCAATGCAATAAGCGGGTCTACTTTGCCGGCTCGGACGGCCGGCACCGAGGCGGCCAGAAGGGAGATCAAGAAGAGCACAGCCATCACTCCGATTGCCGAAGCTAAATCGAAGGGCATGGCGGCGAAGACCTGAAATCGTATGACACGCTCAAGTACGAGGCTGCCAAGTAATCCGATTGCAAGCCCGAACAACGAGACTCGTACGGCCATGCGCAAGACCATAGTCAGAACAGCCCGCCGGCTGGCACCCAAGGCGACTCGCACGCCAATTTCGTGAGTCCTTTGCGTGACGTCATAGGAGATGACGCTGTAGATGCCGGCTGCCGCGAGAGCCAGGCCTAAGCCGGCGAAACAACTGAACAGCGCCACGTTGAAGCGGGGCTCCACCGTTTCGAAACCAAGGATCTCCTGAAGAGTGCTGGGATGCCCAAGCGGAAGCTCCTTGTCCATTTCGCGAACTCGCTGGCGGACAGCACTTAAGATTTTCAAAGGCTCGCCAACGGTCCGAATCGCCAACCGCCTCTCTGGCGGCGCGAGCAACGTATAGGGAACGAAGACGGCCGGGAGGGTGACGTCGCGCAATCCCTGATTCTTCGTGTCGCCCATGATGCCGACTATTGTTACGTCAGGGGTCGCGTCAACCGGTATTAAAACCTGCGGCGATCCCGGTTTAGACAGCAAGTCAAGCTGGATGTGCTTGCCGATAGGATTATCGCCATGCAGCCACAGTTTCGCAGCGGCCTGGTTAATCATCGCCACATGATCGGCGTTCGCGACTTCCTGCGCGGTCAGTTGGCGGCCACTCTTAAGCGGAATCCCAAGAGTGCTGAGGTAGCCGCTGCTGATCAGGCCGACGACGATACGTTTATCCGGAGAGGGAAGCTGCCCCTCTAACGAATACGAAGATCGCGGGCCAGCGTATGGCATGCCGCCATCGCCGATGGCGGCCGATTGCACGCCGGGCAGATTCGTGACATTCTCAAGCAACTCCCGACCGAACGTATTTCGCCGTTCGAGAGTCGGGTACCGCTTGGGGGAAAGACGCACGTCGACGATCAATGTTTTCTGAGGCTGAAAGCCGGGATTGATGCTGAGGAGACCGGTAAAGCCGCGAATCGCGAGAACAGCGCCCGCGAGCAAAATGACCGACAGCGCGACTTCCGCGACTACGAGCCAACTGCGCATCGCCTGCCCCCTCACGTTGCCGGACGTGCCTCGTCCACCATCCTTCAAAGACTCCGCAAGATCGGGGCGGGAGCAACGTATAGCCGGTGTCAAGCCGAAGAGGATTCCAGTTAGCACCGAGACAATGAACGAGAACAACAGGACGTAGCCGTTCACGGTAATTCGCGCTTCGTTCGGAACATAGTCTGCCGGGATCAACATGGCGATGACGCGCGTGATTCCGAGCGCGAAAGCAACACCGAGCGCACCGCCAAATAGCGAGAGCAGGACACTCTCGGTCAGCAGTTGCCGTATCAGCCTAGCCCGACCAGCTCCCACTGAAAGGCGTACGGCGATCTCGCGCCTTCGAGTAGTTGTACGTGCCAGTTGCAAATTGGCGACATTCACGCAAGCAATCAGTAACAGGAGTCCGACGGCCAGCGACAACAAATGCAGACTGGAAGCCATTTCGCCGCTAGCCTGTGTAATATCCATGTAGTTCAGCAATTGAGTGCGAAAGCCGCCCCTCGGAAAATCCTGCGGTTTCTCGGACGCGAGCTGCAGATTCAGGTTTTGCAACTGCTGCTCAGCGGCTTGTTTGGATACACCTGATCGCAGCCGCATGATCACATTGATGGAACTTTCGTCGCGCAGGTCCATACCCATCGGCAGCCAAAAGGCCTCGTTGGTGTACCAACCGAACCGCGGGGGCATCACTCCAATGACGGTATGCGGTACGTCATTCAGCATCAGTGTTTTGCCAATCGCGCTTGAATCACCGTTGAAGGTCTGCTGCCAAAAGCGATAGCTCAACACCACAACCGGCTTAGGTTCGCCGGCGGCGGATATATCGAACGGTTGAATTGTGCGACCAATTAAGGGCGGCACGCCGATAAAATCGAATGCACTGCCGGTAAGGAGAATTCCATAAAAGCTCTGCGGGCTGGCGCCCCCAGTCATCAGTACCGGTTCGAATGCGGTGGCCATGACCTTGGCGAAAGCAGGCAATTTCTGAATTTCGGTGAACTCGCGGCGCGAATAAGAGTGCCACCCATCTGGCCTTTCGTTCGGTGCGAGAACCGCAGGCGCCCATATTTCATTGGGCCTGGCGTAAGGATATGGTGCAATGAGGACGCCGTACACGACGCTGAACAGTGCTGTGCTCAGGCCGATTCCCAGCAGCAGCGACAGAAGCGCCACGGTGGTGAAGCCGGGGCTCTTGGCAAGGCCACGCAGGGCGTAACGCGTATCCTGCCACAAGCGTTCAAGCCAAATCCAGCCCCAGATGTCGCGCGATTCCTCCTTGGCCAGCCCCACATTGCCAAACTTTCGCAACGCGGCGTAGTGAGCTTCCGAAGACGACATGCCAGCTTCGAGATTTTGCTGAGTCTCAAACTCGATGTGTTTCCGTATCTCATCGTCGAGTTGCTCGCCACGGCGCTTCCACCAAGTCATGGCCCCGCCTTTCTCTATCTGCCCTGCTCGGGCTGCGGGCTCAGAATACGCGCAATCGCTTCCGAGAATCTCTGCCACTTGGAAGCTTCGGCGAACAGCCTCTTCCGGCCCGCTGCAGTGACACGATAGAAGCGCGCTTTTCGATTGTTCTCAGAGACTCCATCGCCCGCGACAATCAAGCCCTGTTTCAGAAGCCGCTGCAGTGCGGGATAAAGTGAGCCATGCCCAATCTGCAACACGTCTGCCGAACGGCGTTCTATCGATTGAGCGATGGCGTGCCCGTGCGCCGGCCCGCGCAGCAAGGTTTGCAGAATCAAGAGGTCGAGTGTTCCCTGCAACAGATCGACCTGGTCACCCGGGCGTTTGGTCGCCATTCGACCCGTAGAATAACACCTCTCAGGTCGAACTGCAAGGGGAGATGAGCGCTATGTCAGTAGCATGTGAATTGTCCGCATCAATTAGCACATGAAATGTCCGCTTTCTGAAAGGAGCGGCTGCTGAAAAGCTCTCAAAACACCGCCCTCTGTTGGTGGAGTTGCGTGCGCCGCTTCGAGTGCAACCAAAGCTCGACAACGCCTGCGTTGATGGAGAAGCCGATCCAAAACGCCATGCCGAAGAACTGGCTGGGGCCAAGATGAGTGCGGGAACTCGTGGCGAAGAATACTCCCATGACGGGACGAGTGGTTGCGATACCGAGCAGGATACCCACCGCACGCGTCATCCACTCCCGCTTTCGTAAGGGCTCGCCACTGAGGCGAAACCAATAGGCACGGCCCAGGGAGAACAGGAACCAGGTATTGAAGACAAGGACCGCAGAGCGCTCGACCCAGCCGCCGACGGCGTACGAGCTCATTGCGTAGGCGGTCGCGCCGGTAACGGCTCCGAAAAGAAAGAAGAGCCACTCCAGCCATTCACCGCCAGTTCGGCACAGCAGGACAGCGGCGGAGAGAAGCACGAAAATGGCTGCCGGAATGATATGCATCAAAGTCAGCACTACGTGCGACGAAAAGGTTGCGTTGAGCGACGCCATCTGGGGAGGGCCGCCGCGCGAAGGACTGATGAACTCCACGATTCTGCGGAGAACGACAGCGATAGCGATAACGACGCAGACCCAGAACCCCGCGAGAAGCCATAGAGGATGGCGCGAGGTTTGAGGCGACACATGCTCTTGCATGCTGTTGTCAGCCCTCGCGTAAGGCCACTAACGGATCGACGCGGCTTGCCCAGCGGGCCGGGAGATAACAGGCCAACAGGGCGACTGCCAGCAGCACCACTGCCGCTCCCGCTACGCTGATGGGATCGCCTGCACTCACGCCATACAGCATCCGGCTCACGAGGCGCCCGACCAGGAGCGCCGCCACGAAGCCAATCAGCACGCCTGTCATGACCAGCGACATACCTTGTTTCAGAATCAGGCGAAGTACGCTCGCCTGGGCTGCGCCTAATGCCATGCGCAATCCGATCTCTCGTTTGCGCTGGTTGACGGAATACGCCAGGATTCCGTATAAGCCAATATTCGCCAGCGCCAACGCCAACAACCCGAACACGCTGAGCAACGCGACGCCCATTCTGGGTCCAAACAAGCCTCCGTCGATGATCTGGCGGCCGGTTCGCGGGCTGCTGACCACAATTTGCGGCGCGACGGCATGCATTTCGCGTTGAACGGGAAGCATGATCTGTTGTGGATCTCCCTGGGTACGCACATACAAGGCCATCACGCCACCGTAGTTCTGTTCCAGCGGCACATAGACGCAAAGTTGGGACGGCTCCCCCCAATTGGTATAACTGGCGTTTCGTGCTACACCCACAACCTGCCGCATCTGTTTCTCGCCCGGAAGCTGAATGCGCTTCCCTAATGCGTTTCCGCGCGGCCAATAATCGTGCGCCAACTTCTCATTGACAATCGCTACCGGCATGGAGTTCTCCTGGTCCAAGGTCGTGAACTCGCGCCCGCTTTCGAGCGCCACGCCGGCGGTCTCGAAATAATTCGTGTCGACCGTGTCGACAACCGTCGAGATTTTGTCGGCTTGCGATCGCGGTTGATAGCCTTCCACCTGCAATCCACTCACGCTGCGCGCCCAGAGCGGCATATTAGACGCCCAGGAAACGGACTCGATGCCGGGAATCCTGGCCACGCGCTCGCGGACGTCCTTGCTGAATGCTTTGATCTGCGGTTTCGCGTACCCAGCCTGCGCCGGATTGGTAAAGAAGACCGCGAGATGCGCGGTCTGGAAGCCGGGATTTATATCGTAGGCCCGCCCGATGCTTCGTAGGAAAAGCGCGGCCGTCACCAGCAAGAGAAACGAAAATGCCACCTGGCCCACCAGCAGAACGTTTGCGAGCGATACTCTTTTTCGGCTTCTGCCCATTGTGCGAGCTTCTTCCTTGAGGGTTTCCGCCACGCTGGCGCGTGAAGCCTTGAAAGCAGGGATCGTTCCGAACAGGAAACCTGTGGCGAGGGAGACGACCAGCGCAAACGCGAAGACGGTTGTATCGAGCTTGGGCGTCACGAAATTGGCGGATGAGGGCAGAGCACCGAATAAGAGATGGAGACCCCCATAAGCGAGGAAGATACCCGCGACGCCGCTGAGAAATCCGAGAAGCACGCTCTCCGTGAGGAGCTGACGCACCAGCGCCTGGCGGCTTGCTCCCATGGCGAGGCGGACAGCCATCTCCTGTTGCCTTGCCGCCGAGCGTGCCAGCAAAAGATTCGCGACGTTCGAGCACGCGATCAACAAAACGATGCCCACCACGATCAATAATCCGGCCCCGGCGACGAGAATCTGCTTTGAGCTGCTGCCGGTATTCGCCAACAGAACATCACTTACTGGCACCACCATCACCGTGTGGCCCTCATCGATGGCCGGGTATTCGCGGGCTAAATCCGCTGCTACGCCTGCCATATAAGCTTGCGCCTGGGCCCGGCTGACACCGGGGTTGAGCCGCCCCACGGCTTGAAAAAACGCCTTGCCGCGGTCGCTGAACGCACCCTGCATCTCATTGGGCAATAGCTGTTCGGCCATGCTGGCCGGTACCCACAAATCAGGACCGAAAATTCCATTCACTCCAATGAAATGGGGCGGAGCGACACCGATGACGGTAAAGACGACGTGATTGACCCGCAGGGTTTTGCCAACAATGTCAGGCGTACCGCCGAAGCGCGATTGCCAGGTCCCGTAGTTCATGACCGCAACGGCGTGCGCACCAGGGGCAGTATCCTCTTCGGGCAAAAAGAAGCGACCGGTGGCGGGCTTTAGACCCAAGGTCGAGAAGTAGTTAGCTGTTACCAACTCGCTGAACATACCCTCCGAAGTGCCTTCCGCCTGCAAGGTGACAGGTCGCGAAGACGTGTAACCGGCTAGTGCGCGGAAGACCCGGTTCCGAGCTTGATAGTCCTTCAGATCCGCGTAGGAGAGCGGCTGGGGCGCGCTCGCCTTTGACGTACTCCGCGCTTTCATCAGGCCAACCGCCGCCAGCTGCGAGGAGTCGGGAACCGGGAGAGGATTCAAGATCAGCGTATTGATGACGGTGAAGACGGTGGTGTTTGCGCCAATCCCGAAACCTAGCGTCAGAACCACGAACACAACGAACAGAGGGCTTTTCCGCATAACGCGGACGGCATAGCGCAGGTCTCTCCACAGGACCTCCATGAAGTTAATGGGCGCTAAGCTGCCTGGACTTGCCGCGCCGACCGGCACCGGGTCGTACTTCGCCATATGCCGCGCCCTTCCCGACTCGGGCCGCAGCGGATAGGTGTCATCCAACTCCGAGATGGCGCTTCGGTACGCTTCTTCGTCGCCTGCTCCGCCGCTTCGTAATTCGCGATAGCTGTCTTCGAGATGTTGCGAAAATTCCTCGACGAGATCCGACTCGGCGGTTGGCTCCAGGCGCAAGGGCGCGATCCGATCTTTAACGATACGCTTCCAATCAGGCATGTTCGACTCCTGTAACCAGACTCATCGCCGTGACGAATTCCTTCCAGCTCTTTCGTTGAGAGCGCAGCACTTTTCGACCTTCTGGGGTCAGGCTGTAATAACGCCTTCTTCGCTGCTCGGCCTTTTCCACCCAACGGCTGGCGATCCAGCCCCGATCCTCCAGCCGGTACAGCAGCGGATAAAGGGAGGTGACGTGAAATCGCAAAAAGCCGCCCGATCGGATCTGTATCAGCTTTGAAATGTCATAGCCATGGCGCGGCTGATCCTCGAGCAACGACAAGACCAGAAGCTCGGCGCTTCCTTTTTTCCATTCCCGATCCGGTGAGATTGTTGCCATATTTGTTGATCCCTAATATAGGACTCACAAATAGGACGAGGGCTTCCGGCGATTTGTTCCGTCGAGCTGAAGAAAATCGGAAAGATCAGCTCTGCAGGACACCGTTCGCTGTATACCGCTCAACCATCTGATCGCAAACGATGCTTCAGCGTGAATCGAAAATGAATGTCGAGTAGCCGCAGGCCGCCTGCCTAGATACCCCATACAACCCGAGCAGAAAATAGGTCATGCCCCATATGGCGAAGCCGCCTCGCGATCAGCCCACGCTTCTGACCGCATCCGCCGCGCATCCTCCCTCCGCCTGCGGCCCTTGGGTTCTAGCCGCTACGATACTCGGCTCCAGCATGGCCTTTATCGACGGCACAGTCGTGAATGTCGCGCTTCCGGCGCTTCAATCCGCTCTGGGAGCGACTGTATCTCAGATTCAGTGGGTGGTGGAATGCTATGCACTTTTCCTGGCCGCTCTTCTGTTGGTAGGCGGCTCGCTCGGCGATCTCTATGGCCGCCGCAAGATCTTCGCACTTGGTGTCATTCTCTTCGCCGTCGCCTCCTCCTGGTGCGGCCTTGCTGCCAACGTCGGCCAGCTCATCGCAGCCCGCGGATTACAAGGCGTCGGCGGCGCGCTTCTTGTGCCCGGAAGTCTTGCCTTGATCAGCGCCTCCTTTCCTGCCGAAGAACGAGGGCGCGCAATCGGAACCTGGTCCGGCTTTACGGCCATTACTGCTGCCATCGGCCCTGTTCTTGGTGGCTGGCTCATACAGCACGCATCCTGGCGCTGGGTGTTCTTCCTCAACCTGCCGATCGCTGCGGTTGTTCTTGCGCTCACGTTCTTTCGTGTTCCGGAAAGCCGTAACCAGGAACAGGAGCACGAAAGTCTCGATTGGCCCGGCGCTCTGCTCGTCACCGTGGGACTCGGCGGTGTCGTGTTCGCGTTAATCGAACCTTCCTATGCCGTGATCGCCGGCGCTGTCGGGCTTGTGTCCCTGGTAGCCTTCTTCCTGGTAGAAGAGCGCTCCCGCGCGCCGATGCTTCCCCTCGATCTGTTCCGCTCGCGCGATTTCACCGGCGCAAACCTGCTTACTCTGTTTCTCTACACGGGCTTGAGCGGGGTCTTCTTTTTCTTTCCCTTGAACTTGATCCAGGTTCAGGGATACACAGCTACCGAAGCCGGCGCGGCGCTTCTGCCGTTCATGTTGTTGATGTTTGTCCTCTCGCGCTGGTCTGGTGGATTGGTGGACCGCTATGGCGCAAGACTGCCGCTGATGGTAGGCCCCACCATAGCCGCGGCCGGATTCGCTCTTTTTGCAAGGCCGGCAATTGGTGGAAGCTACTGGACGACGTTCTTCCCGGCGGTTGTCGTGCTTGGGTTTGGAATGGCTGTAAGCGTCGCGCCGCTCACGACAACAGTAATGAGCTCCGTTTCCCAAAACCGCGCCGGTGCCGCTTCGGGCATCAATAATGCAGTCTCGCGGATCGCGGGTCTGCTCGCGGTCGCGGTTCTCGGCTTCGTACTGATCGGCGTATTCAATCGAGATCTCGATCGACGCCTGGATCGTCTTTCTATCTCATCCGAACTGCGCCGGCACATCGATTCGCAACGATCCAAACTTGCCGCAATCCAGACGACAGACCCTGCTGCTCGCAAAGCCATCGGCGAATCTTTCGTTGTGGGATATCGATCGGTATTGTGGATCGCGGTGGCCCTGTCGATGGCAAGTTCTCTCAGCGGCGCACTCCTTATTAAGCCGAAACGGTAACGCGCTCCGTCGAAACTTCTCCAGAGGATGCCGCGACCAAGCAATTTGTCGTGATCGGCGCTATCTGCGGCGAGAGATGGATTGCGAATCATCGCGAGCAGCGTTTGCCCATGCATGCCAGTTGTACGGTATGTCGGCCTTGCGGTAATTGGGGATCGCAAGCTGCCGAAGCAACGATGGCGCGCTTCAAGTCAACTTAACGGCGCAGCGGGGACCAGCGGTGGAACTAACCCGATCAACGCGACACAAAGGAGCGCAACTACAATCAGCGGCAGCAGTTCCGAACGCAACTGTCTCAACTGAGAAGCTTGCACCGCCATTACGGCGTCGTGCGCCAGGGTGCCCCAGCCTGTGAAGGAAATCAGACTGCGATGTGCCGCCGGGCTTCGCACCGCCAGCAGCAGAAACACACCGAGTACAAAATAGACCGCAAGCATCATCTGATCGCCATAGTCTGACTGCTGATGCTGCGGTATTGACTCAAGCAGCGGATAGATGCCCGCCACAAAAAACAATCCGACGAGAACCAGCAAGACCTGTAGCACTCGTTCTCGTCGCATGGCGCACCTCTCGACACAGAGTCTCACACAACTACGAAGCCCGTCTTCTCACATTACGTCTGCCAGCACAAACCAACGCCTCTGCGCGCTCGCAGATGAGTGCCGCTCTCGAAAGTCTTACGGCGACAACTTGTGCTGTGCTGGGGTCAAGTTAAAGCCGCATGCCACCCGCCAGTTTCTTGCTCTTGAAGCCGTATGCACTTCGTGCTCGCGCAGATGATGGCGGAATCGAGCAGGACGTACTCGTCGAGAGCGCGCCTATTCAGCAGCGATGCGTGTTGCTAGCCCGGATAGCCCATAAAGCCAGATCACGAGCGAGATGATGGAACCTAGAGTCGTCATCGAGACGGTGGACGCTACCATCATTTCCTCGCAGCGGTATTCTCCCGCAAGAATGTAGACTGTCTTGGCCGTGGGCACCGCAGCGCAGATCACGGCCGCAATGGTGTAGAGGGGGTCGAGCCCCAACGAAATGCTCAACCCGTACACGATCACAGGCATGATTAGGAGCTTGACGGCCAGGAGCAGCGAAACTCGCCCAATATTGGCGCGCAATCCGTCGATCGAAAGCCCCAGTCCGATGGCGAACAGGGCACAAGGCGTGAGCGCATCGGCGAAAATGCCAAAATAAGCGGTCACCGGCCCGGGCATTCGGAGATTCAGGGCCGACAAAAGCATGCCGATCAGGGTTGATATCACCATCGGGTTAAGCACGACATGCTTAACCGTGGCCATTGGTGCCATGCGCGCGCCGTGCGCATCCCGCTGGCCAAGTTCGAGCAAGATCACGGCTGCGGGAAACATCACAACCGCCACGAATACGGTCGCGATCGCGGCCGGCAACACGGCACGCTGACCGTAGATCGCCTGCAGGACCGGTAAGGCGACGAAGCCGGTATTGGTCATCGATGCCGCCATGCCATACATCGTTCGGCTTGCGAGATCCCGGGACTTTTGAATGCTCATGATGCCGAACACCAGGATGAAACAGAGGAGTGACCCGCCGCCAAAGGCAACAAGAAAGCGCCAAGCGATTAGCGAATGACCTGGTTCTTGTGCAATTGTGACGATCAGTAGTGCGGGCATCGCGATGTTGTAGGCAAAGTGAATAAGTGCGTCAGACAACGCGCGAGACAGATAACCCGTATAGCCAGCGATCCAACCAGTTACGATCACGGCAAACACAGGTAGGATAAGACTAGCGACCTGCACCGAGGTTCCTCAAAATTGATCCTCTAACAATTGCATGGAGGGCAAGGCGCAGTCAACGGCACTAGGGGTTGGGCTCTGTTTGTGCTCTGGTACTTTACTGGACCTGTTCTGTGCAATCGGAGCGGCCGTCCCACCATTACCGAATGCGGCGAAGGAGGAGTTAGAGTGCGATGATTTCTCTCTGTCTGGGCGAGCGAGCAGTCTCGTCATAGCCTGAACCCGGCTGAGTTTGCCGCCGCTTCGGACCTCGATGCGCATCATTAAATGATGAGTATTCCGTCGGGCATTCGCTCCGCGCTTCGCAGTCTCCGGAGGAGCTGGGGATTCGCTGCCGTTTTTGTCCTCACCCTCGCTCTGGGGCTCGCCGGCGTCAACACGATCTTCAGTGTGCTAAACACTGTAGTTCTGCGCCCGCTGCCGTTCAAGAATGCGGATCGCCTGGTGAGCATCACCGAGACAGTACCCTTCATGGGAAGCGGTCCTCAAGTCTGCACACTTGACGAGTTCCAGCGCTGGCAGAAATCCGGTCTCCTCGATGACGCCGCCGCGATCAACACGATGAATTTAGCTCTCACCGGCAGGGATCGCGCTGAGCTCCTGTTTGGCGCTCGAGTGACCCCGAATTTCTTTCGTGTTTTCGGAATCTCGCCGCTTCTAGGCCGTGGTTTCCTCCCGGAAGACGCAACCGTCGGGCAGGAACAGGTCATGATTCTCAGCCATGAATTGTGGGCGCGCCGGTTTGGAAGTGATCCTGCGATTATCGGCAAAAGTATTCAGTTCAGCGGCTCAACAATGTCGGTAATCGGCGTAGCGCCACCCCGCTTCGATTTCCCTCGCTTGGCCGATGTCGGTGCCGTCATGCATTTCGCTCCGGAACAAACCGAGTTCTGGACGCCCTTGGTCATCACTCAAAAGATGGTTGACCAGAACAACTACAGCTTTTACGTGGTCGGGCGTTTGCACGCGGGCATTCTCCCGGCTCGCGCGGCGGCGGAGTTCCAGGTTTTGGCGATTCAGAGTCTCCACTACATTGTGCAGAGGAATCCGCAATATCGCCAACCCCTCGAACATCTTGCGAAGATAATCGCTGTCCAGGTAGCACCCTTAAACGAGAGCATGTCGTGGGGGGTTCGGAATGCACTCTGGATGCTACTTGCGGCGGTTGCGCTGTTGCTGCTTTTGGTGCTGTTCAATCTCGGCAACCTGCTCGTCACGCGCAATGCCAATCGCCTGCGCGAATATGCAATCCGGCAAGCACTTGGCGGGAGCCGCTGGCAATTGTTCCGCCAAGCTTTGATAGAGCAGGGCATTCTCATAGCCCTTGCCTCTCTCCTCAGCTTTAGTCTCAGCGGCTGGGCCATCCAGCTGGTTCGCAAGATTGGTGCCGCTCGCGTACCTCGCCTATATGAACTTTCGCTCGACACGCATACCGTACTCCTGCTGCTCGGCTTGGCTCTCGTTACCGCACTAACTTTCGGAGCCCTACCGCTTGTCGTTCTTCCCGATTCAGTCGGCTGGTTTCGAAGTGAGAGCCGCTCCTCAACGGGTGACCGCCGATCCCAGCGCCTTCGCGCCGCCCTCATTGCTGCAGAAATTGCAGTTTCCACGGTGCTGTTGGTAAGTGCCGGTCTGCTTGCCGCCAGCTTCTTGAACGTGATGAACGTTAACCCTGGATTCGATCCTAAGAGATTGCTAACCTTTACCGTTTCGTTTAGCCCGAAACTTTACGCCGACCCGCCCAAGATGCTGACCGCGCAACGCGAGCTGCTCGATCGCATCCGCGCGCTTCCCGGGGTCGAATCGGCCAGTGTGGTCAACGTTCTTCCGCTCACCGGCGATTCCGAAATTCACGGAGTCGGGCCACTGGGTAGACCGCTCAACAGGGATTCCGGGGCGGAAGCCCGCCTTATCGACCCCCGATACTTCGAGACGATGCGCATACCGCTCATCACTGGTCGCGCGCTTCGCGAGGACGATTCCGGAAAGGTTGCCGTGATCAATCAGAAAATGGCCCGCCTGCTGTGGCCAGGAGAAAACCCTATTGGTCACGAGTTCACAGACAACGGCAACCCGCCGATCCGAGTCATCGGAGTTGTGGGTGATGTGCATAGCGGGCCGCTTGAAACGGCACCGATGATGCAATATTACTTATCCTTGGTCGCATTTCCCGGATACGCAAACAGCTTCGCTATCCGCACAAAGACCGACCCGCTGACGCTTCTCCCCACCGTCGAACGAACGATCTGGGGCATCGATCCGGACCTAGCCGTGAGCGGCACGAAAACAATGGAGCACATAATCCGATCGGCGACCCTCGAGCGCCGCTTCGAAACCGATTTGCTGCTTGGATTCTCGGCCTCGGCTCTGTTCCTTTCTGCGCTCGGTCTCTTCGGAGTGGCATCGCTTTCGGTCACCCGGCATTCGCGCGAGTTCGGCATACGCATGGCACTCGGCGCAACGGGCGCCGATGTCCTTTGGCTCGAGATACTTCGCAACGTCGTAATCGTCGTCGCAGGCTTGACGGTCGGCCTTCTTTTGTCGTTCGCGACGCATCGCGCACTTGCCGCGTTGCTCTTTGGCGTGTCCCCGCTAAACCTGAATGTCTACGCAGCCGCTGCTGCTGCCTTGACAATTTCCGCCGTGACGGCTGTGCTCATTCCCGCTTTGCGCGCCGCGCGGATGGACCCCGCCGTCATTTTGCGGGACGAGTAGCGCCGAACCTTGCGTTATCGTCGATGCCCCCGATATCGTAGATAGGCACCATATTGGGGTCATTCAAAGCAGAAGCTGACTTAACTTGTCGGGCAAAGCGGCGCTTCCGTTCCAGATCGGCAAGTGTTTCGGTGGAGAGGCATTTCAGGACGACTGACCGGTTCAAGCGAGTATCGTGCGCCTTCCACACCACTCCCATGCCGCCTTCGCGCAGTCTTTCGGAGATTTGATACGGCCCCAAAGCTTTGCCCGTCATGTCGATCTCAGGTTTTATTGCAGATACTCTTTAGATTGCGGCCATTCAAGTGTTGCAAACTCGAAAGCGAGTGCGTGTACGCGGCTCCGCTGACTGTGGACCGGAATCGATTGTGCTCTGGAGCGGTCGATCGACTAAACCTTCGTGTGCGCTAACATCGCGTTCGCGGCCTATAACACCTAGCCTTTGCAGAGCACTCTGCCGCCAAGTCGCCATGTGTGAAGATGCTCTCCCAGCCAGGCGGTAGTCTTGCGTATGCGACCCCTTCGGTATTCCATCAACGTCACGTTGGACGGGTGCTGCGATCATCGTGCAATGTTCGCGGACGAAGACTTGCATCGTCACGCGATCGAGAACCTCAACCAGGCCGATGCTCTCCTCTTTGGCCGGGTGACTTACGAAATGATGGAGGCAGGGTTTCGGCCGCAGGCGCGGACGGTAGCCAGGCCTGATTGGATGGAACCCTTCGCCCAGACGATCAACGCGGCAAAGAAGTACGTCGTCTCGAGCACCCTGGACCGGGTCGACTGGAACGCGGAGCTCGTGCACGGGGATCTAGGGAAGGCCGTTCAGCAGCTCAAGCGGGAGTCGGGTAAGGGACTGTTATTGGGAGGCGTAAAGCTCCCGCTGGCCTTGGCGGAGCTGGGATTGATCGATGAGTATGAGTTCGTGGTGCAGCCCAGGGTAGCGGGCCACGGGCCGACGTTGTTCGCAGGGCTGTCGAAGTGGGTCGACTTGAGGCTCGTGAGCCGGCTGGAGTTCGGCTCGGGGGCGGTGGCGATGCGGTATGAGCCTAGAAGGTAGCCATTGGGCTTGTTGACCCGAGTCGGCCGCATCGTGGAGCAAGTCGGGCCAGGGCCTCCAACGTCTCGACCAACCTGACCATCGCCATTAATCATGCCTTTCGGGTTTACTCTGCTTCAGGTGGGCGAGGTGTGCGGTAAGTCGAACCGGGCACTTCGATGAGGTGCGCGTT
>CAWJEH010000023.1:0-71121 GCA_963841675.1 Terriglobia bacterium | reverse complement strand
GCAGAACAATTGCAATTGCTTGTCATGTTTGAGAATTGGATTACTTTGAAGGTCTGCCCCAAGTTGGGCTGACATGTGGGAGGTTGTAACGCTCAATTGTTCCGCGAATTTGCCAAGCCTGGCGTATAGCGCGTTTCGCTTGTCGCCAGCAGCATTAAAGAGTTTCTCGGCTTGCTCAAACTCGGGTGCCGCGTCCGACCAATTGTAGAGGTCTGATAGGTAAAGGGCGTGATTGAGCAGTTTCTGTGGTGAGGTGGGGTTCCGAGGCACCGCCAGCAATGCCATCGGCGCAAGAAGTACTATTACTCTTGAAACCATGCGCAAAAGCCAGTTTAGCTGGTCGGAGAAGCCATTCAGAGAACAGCGGAATAAGCTGTCTGATCTCCCCGTCGAACTATCACCGCCCTCCAGCGCACCTGGGGTTGCTGGGGCTTGCAACCGACAGTGAAATAAAGGCTTATGTAGCGCAATATGAATGATAAAGGAGGTTATATCATGTAAACGCCAAGGCTGAGATCCACATGCCGCAGTACACTGGTTCCTAACCCCCATGCCCAGCGCCGAAGTCGCTCCCTTCATGGAAAGCCGCATTTGGCTCATCCGCGGCCACAAACTCCTGCTGGATGCCGATCTGGCCGCCCTGTACCAGGTCGAGACTGGAGCGCTCAACCGGGCCGTCAAACGGAACCGCGAACGCTTTCCCGAGGATTTTATGTTCAAGTTGTCGGCCAAAGAAGCGGAGGAACTTTTGAGATGCGCGACGCGGCGCGATTTGCTGGTGTCTCGCTGGGCGATTTGCAACAGGCGTTCGAGTGCTTACCAATCAGCGCGTCATTCTTCACTCGCTCGGCCAGGCTCTCATCCCCGCCCCGATTGGGGTCTCCCTGATACGTGCGCATGGCGGCGCAGTGGTCCGGCTGCGCGACATCGCACATGTCGCGCAAGCCGCCGCTCCACCCATCGGCGGCGCAACGGTCAATGGTCAACCTGGCGTTCTGGTCGAAGTTTCCAGCCAGTACGGCGAGAATACTCTGGAGGTCACGCAAGCGGTGGAAAAGGAACTCGCCGCTATGCGTTCGGCCTTTGCTGCAGCAGATATCGATCTCCATCCAGCAATGTTTCGGCCCGCCGATTTCATCAACACCGCCGTCCACAATCTCAGCACCTCGCTGCTGTTTGGCGGTGCGCTGGTCGCGATCGTGCTGTTCCTGTTCCTATTTAATCTGCGCATCGCATTCATCTCGTTGACGGCCATTCCGCTTTCGCTTAAGTGCTGAAGGGCGAACGAAAAATCAAAGAACTGTGCCAGCAGTATGGAATTTCAAGGAAGACTGGCTACAAATGGATTGAACGGTACGAGGAAGCCGGACCGAAAGGACTGGAGGATCTTGGGCGGCGGCCGCAAAGCTGTGCGCACGCAACGCCGGAGCCGATCATCAGAGAGATTCTGGAATTACGGTACAAGTATCCAACCTGGGGTGCACGGAAGCTTCGGGCGAAACTGGAACAAACGAAGGGTGACACAGACTGGCCGGCAGCCAGCACAGTTAACGACATTCTTAGGCGTGCCGGGCTCGTACAGCCTCAGAAGCGTAAGCGAAGGGTAACACCATCGTCATCACCATTAGGAGAAATCGCGGCACCGAATCAGCTTTGGTGCATGGACTTCAAGGGCTTTTTTCGGTGCGGCAACAAAGAGCGGTGTGATCCGTTTACGGTCACAGATGCGCACAGCAGATACATCATCCGATGCCAGGCCGTACCTAAACTGAACTTTGAAAACGTTGATGCCATCTGTGACGCTGCCATGCGCGAACACGGCTTGCCGGATCGAATGCGCACCGATAACGGAAGCCCGTTTGCTACGACGGGCCCTTTGGGCCTGAGCAAGTTGTCGATTAAGTGGGGAAAGCTTGGGATTTTTCATGAGCGCATTCATCCCGGAGAGCCCACTGAGAATGGCCGGCACGAAAGAATGCATCGAACGCTTAAATTGGAAACGGCCACCCCGCCTGCTTTCACATTGAGAGAACAGCAAGCGCGCTTCGACGATTTCGGCGCTGCTTTAATAAGGAGCGGCCGCACGAAGCGTTGGCCTTTGCGACGCCTGACTCGTTATATGTTGCCAGCACGCGTTTATACGCCAAGGACCTGCCTGGGCACGAATACAGTGACCAGTTCGTTGTCCGCAAGGTAAGGAAGGACGGAGACATCAAGCTGGAAGCGAAGTACATATTTGTCAGCGGAGTCTTGAGTCATGAGCGGATCGGCCTTTTAGAGGTGGAGGAACAACTGTACGAGTTGTATTTGGGCGATCTCCTTCTCGGCGAAGTCGACACTCACTGGATGACGTTTACTTCAGTCCGCTAGCTATAAGAGCTTGATCGCGGCCAATCTTGCCATAAAGAACACGGAAAAGGCTCTGTTCTCAATGTCCGATAACCCAACATAACCGGCCAATCTCTGCCTATTTTTCTGGAGTGTCGAGTTTGCGAACGAGGGAGAGGATTTTGGTGAGGCGGTTCGAGAGCCGATCGAGGCAATGACGCGAATGGCCGTCAGGAAGGGCACGCCGGAACATTTCCATCACGTGTTGAGCGGCGAGCAACGAATCGAGGACGCCGTCTAAACCGGCACGAAGCGAAGCAAGATGCGCTTTCGGTTGCGGCGTCAGATGTCGGGGTTGTGAGCGGGCCAGGTGAAACTCGCGCTCCAAGTCAGTCAAAGCGATATCGAGATACAGCATGGTCATCTCGGGGTCCTTATGGCCGAGCAGTTTCATGAGGACAGGGAAGCTCACGCCGGAGCGAAGCATCTCCGAAGCATAGGTGTGTCTGAGCTGATGAGGAACGATGCGCGTGGAGATGCCGATGGCCGCGGTCAGCTCATGCAGATAGCAGCGCAGATGGCGGATCAGGTTTTCTTTGGAGTATGGGCGCGCCAGCAGCAGTCCGTTAGCAGGTAGTGGATCGAAGGAGCGGAAGAAGCGGATGCGCTGGACGAGTTCACAGACGAAAGAATCCACGGGAACCATACGTTCGGTTTTAAGTTTGCCGAGCGGGACGTGAATGGCCCACTGACCGGGGCCTGGGGAGTGGAGGCAATCGTAGGGCAGGTCGGCCATCTCTCCGATGCGCATACCCGTGTGGCGAAGCAGCAGGAAGACGTTTGCGGCCAGATCATTGCGGCGGAGCAACTCTTGTTGGATTAACTGATCCTGCTCTGCAGTCAAAGCACGAGGCAGCCGTTGCGGACGGCGGGGCAAGTCCGCGCGGCGAAGCAGGCAAGCCAGTTCGGGGAGCTTTGCCATGACGGCCAGTTCCTGCAGAAGGATGCGGAGGAGTAAGATTCGATTCCGATAAGTAACGGCCGCCAACGGCGGACTGTGCGAGCGCAGATGCGTGAGCCAGCCGAGGATATGCGGGTCACGCCGTAACTGATCGAGCGCGCGAAGCTTAGGAGACTCCTCGCTCAGATAGATCAGGAAGTGGCGCGCCGTGCCGCGGTATTGACGAGCCGACTGAGGAGAGAGTGCAGCACTGAGGGAGTCGACGGCCCGCTCGAATAGCGGAACCAACGGGTGTTCCAGAGGAGCGTTGCGTGAGGGATTCACGATGAGGTCTCGGGAACCGGCCGTATGAGCTGGGCCACAGCGCGCGCGTACTGCTGGTAAACCTCCAGCGGGGTGACTTGGACGTATGCCATTGTGGTCTGGATGTTCGCGTGCCCCATCAACTGCATGAGTGCGGGCAGGCTGACGCCGGCGCGCACCATATCGGAAGCGAAAGTGTGCCGAAAGCGGTGCGGATTGGCGAGGGAGATGCCGGTCGTCTGGCGATGATAACGAAACAAGCGGCGCAATCCCGCTGGTGTCATCCGGGCGCCGCGAGCTCGCCCTTTGAGGGAAACAAAAACAGCGGCAGTGGAGAACTGGGGCCGCTCCAGCCGCAGATAGTGATCGAGCAAGTGCACGGCTTCCGGAGCGAGGGGCAGAAGGCGGGTTTTGTGGCCTTTGCCGCGTACGCGGATCTGCGCTTCCGAAAGCAGCAGATCGCTGCAATTCAGATCCAGTACCTCTTTCGAGCGCAACCCTTCGAACAGCATCAGTCCCACGATGGCCAAATCACGCGAAGTGCGAAAGCTGGACCAGAACCGCGCCACCTCGTCCACCGACAGCGGCACGATCGTGCGCTTAGGGGTTCGGACCCGTAAGCGGCTTACGGCAGGGACTGGCCGGCCGAGGCCCATCGGTGCCCGCCGCCAGTAAGTTTCCTGAAAACCTCTCGCTACTTGATCCGGAGCATTGGGGAACACAGCGCGTAAAGCGCGATCGGCCACGGCCACGCGCTGGTTGATCGTGGAACCAGAGAATGGGGGTTGCTGGCTGGACTGGAATCGCAGATACTCCAACAGCGTCGATTCCGTGAGCGCGCTTTCCGAGACTGCATCGGTATGATGCACAGTTTCCCACCAACGAACAAAATGCAGCAAGTCATACGCATAGCTGTATAGGGTAGTGTTCGTCACGCGGCGCAGGCACTCGCGATCCAGGAAACGATTGACCCATTCCACTTCGTGACCGCTGATCCGCTCGACGATTCGGAAGGGGCTCCGCGCCGCGTTGGCAGTGGGCTGGCGAATGACGCCGAACTTCATGGCCGGGCGGCCTTCAGCAGATTTTGAAATTGACATGCATCGCCGCCTTGAACAAAGAAGCTGTTGGGGTCATGGCCCTCGGGCAACGCGACGCGCCGAACCGCTACCCCTTGTGCCCAAAGGCGTCGCGAAAGAGACTGCGCGGCGCGTGGACCGCTGCCATTAGTGTCGGCATCGAAGGCCAGGTAGACGGTCCGAGGGCTATCGCATAGTTGCTGAAACTGGTGCGCATTGAGATGGTTTCCCAGCGAGCAGGTAAGATTGCGAAACCCGGCTTGCCACAGCACCGCGTAGTCGAACAGGCCTTCCACCACAATTACCTCTGGGCATCGCCGAACTTGCTCCCATAAATACAGGCCGCCCTTTGATCCAGGCATAAAGCGGTGCGGTAAAGTCGAGCTCCGGATGCCGCGGCCATATAGATTGCTTTCCAGTGGAAAAACGATGCAGTGGACGTAGGTGTCGTAGCCAGTAGCAGTGATCAGACCGGCTTGTTGCAGTACCGAGAGCGGATAACCCAACTGCGTGAGCCAGCTTCGCAAACAGCGGCCGGGCGCGTAACCGATGCGCATATGTTCGATCACTTCGCACGAATGGATGCCGCGCTGGTCCAGATAGATGATCGCCTCGTTGTAGCGATGTAATTGCATGCGATAGAAATCGATGACGACCTGCAGCAACGGCGTCAAGCCGCACCACTGCCGCAGCAAAGCGACGGCTTGCGGGAAGTTCACTTGGTGATAGAGCTCGGCGAAACGAATCACATCGCCGCCACGGCCGCAGCCATAGCAATAGAACAGGTTCTGATTGGGATCCACCAGAAAACTGGGCTTGTGATCGGTGTGCAGCGGGCACAACCCCATCTGCCGGCCCCGGCTGAGCGCGCGGGCCGGTTGCCAATCCTGCGCCTGTAGATACTTCAGCAGCGGAATCTGCTGCTTCAACTCGTCGAGCACCTGGCGATTCACGGACTTCTGGCCTCGAGTCGCAGCATATGGCAGACCGCGCTCAGATCCCAGGTAAGGATGGTGGGTGCTGCGAAAAAATATTTTCCTGCCGCTACCGCCTTTGCCCAGCACCACAGGCTGAACACTCGTCTCTGTCCCCAGCGGCGCAACGTAGATGGATCGGGCAAGCGTGCCGGATCTTTGCAGTAGGGAGGCGCCTGTTCCACAGAGTCGCCGGCTGCAATCCGTTCACAGGCCTGTTGTCGACAACGCAAGCCGTAGTGCCCAAACGGAACCAGCCAGTCGGGCAGGACTGTGAAGGTCTTGTTGCACTGCCGGCAAAGCCCGCGCCGAATCCACAGGCCAACATGCCGGTCATCGTGTGCTTGCCGGAGCCGCTTGCCATGACCGATGATTGTGGCCGCTTCACAAACTGGACACCAGCGCGGCAGGCGATCCAACGGAACTACCCCGGATCGATGTTGTCTTCTGCTTCTGGCAGTGCGATAACGAGAATCAGGCTGGTGTGAAGGCCGCTACTGACCGTCCCCTCGCCAAGGTTCCGATCTGCCGGCTGGCCTTCACCCTCCGCAACTGTCAGTGTTGAACGAAAAAAAGATGCTGCCTTGCTTCGATCGCCAGCCCTTACTCAGGACCATTGGCCGCTTATTTTCGACTTGCCGAGGTGTGAACGAACTGCCCAAATACCGCGCATTCGCGCATTCAGCCGGAGCGTTTCGTTCAGTTTCCGTTTGGCCCGTTACACAGAAGAAAGCCGGAGCACCATGGCTTGGGTAGACACCCCCCTTCTATGATCGGGGTTAAGAACGAGTCTGCAGTCGCAGTAAGCTTGATGCCCACATCTTGAGGACCGCCTGTTATCCTGCTGTTGCTTCGATGAACAGCACCAATACAGATGTAATTCAGGGGACGCTCGACATGCTGATCCTGAAGACGCTCAGTCTGGAGCCGATGCACGGCTTCGGCATTGCGCGCCGAATCGAGCAGATCACCCAGAACGTTTTCAAGGTAAATCCCGGCTCGCTGCTGACGGCGCTGCAGCGCCTCGAGCGAAATGGCTGGCTGGATGCGGCCTGGCAGGTCACAGAGAATTCGCGCCGGGCGAAAATTTACCGGCTCACACAGGCCGGCAGAAAACAGTTGCAGAACGAGACGGCGGAGTGGCAGCGCCGGTCGGCTGCGATTGCGCGATTGCTTAAAAGGGAGGCATAAGCGATGTCGATCGTGCGGCAGCTCGGGCGTGGCCTGCGGAACCTGCTTCGGCGGAGACACGCGGACGAAGAAGTTGCCGACGAGGTGGATGGCTTCTTCGCGGAAACGAAGGCCGATTTCGAAGCCCGCGGTCTCAGCGGTACCGATGCTGCCCGCGCGGCGCGGCTGGCACTGGGCAGCAGCACGGCGTTGCGCGAAGAGGTGCGTTCCTACGGATGGGAAAACGTCCTCGGCGACGCGCTGAGAGACGTGAGATATAGCCTGCGACGTCTGCGCAGAACTCCCGGATTCACGCTCGTCAGCATCGGGACTCTGGCATTGGGGCTCGGAGCGACGAGCGCCATCTTCTGCGTGATCAACGGCGTGTTGCTGAAGCCGTTGCCCTACCCGCATCCCGAGCAATTGGTCGCGGTCTGGATGACAGCCCCGGGCGTCAAAATCGCGGACCTGAACATGGCGCCTTCGGTCTACTTCACCATGTGCGACGAAGAGCGCGCTTTCCAGGCCGTCAGCATGTACGGGACGGGCGGCACATTCGTTGCCGGCAAGGATCATCCAGAAGAGGTGCAGGCGGTTTTCGCCACGCATGAACTGTTGCCGATTCTGGGCATCGCGCCGCAACTCGGCCGGAAATTCGGGGCCGGAGATGAAGACCCCGACGGCGAACGCACGGTTATGCTCTCGGACGGATACTGGCATTCGCATTTTGGCGGAGATCGCGCGGTGCTGGGCCGGCGTATCACCATCGAAGGCAATCGGGTCGCGATCATCGGTGTCCTGCCGCCGTCGTTCGAGTTCATGGATAAGAGACCGGATCTGCTTCTGCCTTTGCGGCTGCGACGTTCCGGTTTGCATTTGCTCGGTTTCAGCTACCTGGCGGTGGGAAGGCTCAAACCCGGCGTAACGATCCGGCAAGCCAGTGCCGATTTTGCGCGCGTATTGCCAATCGTCGCGAAGCAGTTCCCGCTGCCTCCGGGTTTCACCATGAAAATGTACGAAGATGCGCGCGTCGGTCCAAATCTAAGGCCACTCAAGGCCGACTTAGTGGGCGATATCGGGACCACTCTCTGGCTGCTGATGACGACAGTCGGCATCGTTTTGTTGATCGCGTGTGCAAACGTTGCAAATCTTGTGCTGGTCCGCACCGACGCGCGTCAGCAGGAGCTGGCGGTGCGTGCCGCACTGGGTGCTGCCATAACGCGTATCGCCAGGGAACTCCTGCTGGAAAGCATCCTGCTGGGCGCGATTGCCGGCGCAGTGGGACTCGCTTTGTGCCGGACCGCGCTGAAACTGCTCTCCGCATCCGATTTAGTACACCTGCCGCGCGCCGAAAACATCCGGATCGACGGCTGGGTGCTGTTGTTCACGTTTATCGTTTCAATCGGCGTCAGCGCGTTATTCGGCCTGATTCCGGTTCTGCGATATGTTCGGCCGCGGCTGGAGAACGCGTTGCGTAGCGGCGGCCGCTCCATCAGCCACAGCAAAGATCGCCAGAGAGCGCGAGGTTTTCTGGTCGTATTCCAGGTCGCGCTCGCCCTGCTTCTGCTGGTCACTTCCGGGCTCATGATCCGCACCTTCGGCAACCTGCATCATGTGGATCCCGGATTCACCAACGCGCAGGAGATTGAGACCGTAAGGATCGGAATACCGGATGAACAGGTGAAAGAACCCGAGCGCGTCATGCGGATGGAACAGGCAATGCTCGACAGAGCGAAGGCCGTCAACGGTGTGGTTTCGGCTTCCATCATTTCGTCTCTTCCCATGGGCGGCGGGGAATCCAACGATCCCGTGTACGCAGCCGACAAGACTTACGCCGAAGGAAAAATCGCTCCGCTCCGGCGCTACAAATCCATTGCGCCGGGATACTTCAAAACCATGGGGCAGCGCATCCTTGCGGGCCGGGACCTGACCTGGACCGACATTTATAACGGTGGCAGGGTCGCAATCGTATCCGAAAATACGGCGCGCGATCTTTGGGGAGCGCCGCAAGCCGCGCTCGGCAAACGTATCCGTCCAAACGCGAAAGACGACTGGCGCGAAGTCATCGCAGTAGTTGCCGATGAGCATGCGGACGGCGTTGACAAGCCCGCGCCGACGATCGTTTACTGGCCGCTGCTTACAAAGAACTTTGAAGGCAGGCCGCTGGACGTGCAACGTTACGTTTCCTTCGCGATGCGCAGCCCGCGAGCGGGCACCGTAACGTTTCAGAAGGAGCTTCAGAATGCGTTTTGGAGCATCGACTCGAATCTTGCGCTGGAGCAAACCGATACGCTGCAAACCTTCTACGACCGCTCGCTGGCGCGTACTTCCTTCGCCCTGCTGCTGCTCGCGATTTCAGGCGGCATGGCCCTGCTGCTTGGCGTGGTGGGTATCTACGGCGTGATTTCCTATTCGGTCTCGCAACGCACGCGCGAAATCGGAATCCGGCTTGCGCTCGGCGCACCCATTGCACAGGTCAGGACTGCTTTCGTTCGCAGCGGATTGATTCTTTCCGCGATCGGGTGCGGCTGCGGACTGACGGCAGCGCTTCTCCTGGCGCCGTTGATGAAAGCGGTGTTGTTTTCGGTCAGTCCTTCCGATCCGCTTACCTACGCAGTGACTTCAGGTGGCCTTATTCTCGCCGCGGCACTGGCCAGTTACCTTCCGGCACGAAGAGCAACAAAGGTGGACCCGGTCGAAGCGTTACGGGCGGAGTAAAAGGGCCGAACGCATTAGACTCAAGCGCCGGCGAACAGAATTGTTCGCGACGATCCGGGTTACGAGGTCCACAGTGCTGTAAAGGCAGAGTGCTGCGGTTCACAGTGGTTGGTCGGCGATCTGGACATAATAATGACGGTGTTTTCGATAATGCCCGGTAGACCGGCTTACGTCGAACTGAGATCGGCAGCGGCCATAGACGACAGCCGCCGTTCAGCTAGTCGCCCACTATCGGGCGAAGTGTGAGCGCCGATTCCTCGCTGCAGTCGTGGTGCCCTCCGGGGCATTGCGGTCGCGAGCGCCGGAGCGGAAAACATGCGAAGCGAAAGTTCGTACAAAACTTCGTACAGAGCAGAAACAGGCCAAAGAGCTGTGCGGGGTGGAAGAGCTTTGGATTGAATAATTTAAGGTGGATATTTACTTCACTCAGGTAGCCCCTACAGGTTGTGCTTCGCTTTTCTGGACACTTCGGCCGGGAGGGAGCACCTGACGATCGATTTGTATGGTGCCGGGTCGATGGCGACGGCTTGCTGCGCCAGGCGGTAGAAGAGCTTTCCCGATTGGCAGACCGGCGGCGATTGAACCGGAAAGTGAACTCGTCCAGGTAATAGTCGAGGTGCTCCTGAGTCACCGCTCCCTGATGGGTACCCATCAGCCAGCGTTTGAGCAAGGATGCGACCCTATGAACCCGCGGCATCAGCTCAGAGGCCGTCTTTTTCTTCCCCTTCAGGAACGTGACTTCGTGATCATAGCCCGCAGCTTCCACCGGCAGGTACCCGAGCCAGCCATCGGTATGGATGGTGCTGCCGGGCTCGACCGCATCCTTGATAAACGGCATCAGACTTTCTGCCGACGCGTCCGGAATGCGCCGCATGCGAATCCGGCCAATTCCCGGTCCGTCCTCCTGCGCGGCGATGACAATCAAAGCCTTACGGCCGGCGTGGCGTCCGCGCGTGCCTTCGTCCACCCCGGCAGTGAAAGTCTCGTCCACCTCGATCCCTCCCGTCAGCCGCTCCCGGTCCGGCCGAACCATGGCGCGACGCAACTTGTGCAGCCAAGTCCAGGCGGTCTTATAACTCTTCAATTCGAGCACCCGCTGCAGGCCCAGCGCGCTGGCCCCGTTCTTCTGGGTAGTGATCCAGTACATGGCCCGAAACCAATCGGTCAACGGTTTGCGCGTGTCCTGGAAAATCGTCCCGGCTGTTACCGAGGTCTGGTGGCCGCATTCGCCACACTCCAGCAGTACCAACCTCACCGGCCAACACCGATCGGAAGAACAGCGCGGGCACGGAAAGCCTTGCGGCCAGCGAAGCCGGAACAGGTAGTCGCGGCACGCCTGCTCCGTTGCAAACAGCTCCTCAAACTCCCGCAGGCTACGCGGATATTCCTCCACAGCCCGCCATACTACAAGTTGTGGTCACCTGAGTCAAGTAAATATCCACCTAATTTAATTTGGCTCCTCAGGTAGGATTCGAACCTACAACCCTTCGGTTAACAGCTATCTATGCGGCTAAAAAAGGCCACTTACTCAGCTTAGATACACAGTTACTCGTCGCGTGTCAGGGTTACTAAAGATGGCTTGTTTATTGGCTTTGGCGGAGCAAACGGCGCTGGTTGCGTCGGGCGAATAGATCGCGTCCTCTGCTCACGAGCCACCATGGAAGGTCAGGATGTTTAGCCGCTGTCCCACAAGTTTTCCCACAAGTCGAAACCCACCCCCGACCCGGCTTTAATCGCCGATTCTGCACCTGGCCACTGCCACCCGGCACCCCCAGGAAGCGCCGGTTGCAATGGCAGGCGCAATGCGGCTTATGGCAGAGATAGAAGGTCGTGCTTTCGTGGATTTCAGAGCGGGTTGGGAGCGAGAGATCGCATCGGTCAATCGCCTCGTGAGGCTGATTTTTCGCTACTATCTTCGAAGTCAGTTCTCCGACCTAGCGACAATCCGTCAAAGTGACGTCCGGTCACTCTACCCTTTGCCCTTTACCCCACGAGTGAAAGGACCTCAGTTTCTGATTAGATAACGGCCCGGTTATTGGCTTTGCGAATCGGGAACATCAGAATCAGGAGTGTTTGACATGATTCTTGTTGGATGTGATTTTCATTCCCGATATCAGCAGATTGCGTGTGTAGATACGGAAACAGGCGATTTGATTGAGAGGCGGCTTGAGCACGAGAACGGTGAAGCGCGTGCGTTTTACCGTTCATTGCCAGCGCCAGCGCGAGTAGGGGTTGAGTCGACCGCGTATCTGCAATGGTTTGGTCGCATGCTCGGCGAGCTTGGGCACGAATTGGTTGTGGGAGACGCCGCGAAGATTCGGGCGATGGTTGTTCGGCGACAAAGACAGATTCGCGAGACGCGAGTCATTTACTTGAGTTGTTAATGAAGGATCGGTTTCCAGAGATCTGGGTTCCAAGAGTGGAGGAAAACGATTTACGTCAGCTTCTTTGGCATCGGCAGAAACTCGTATGGATCAGAGCGTCAGTGAAGAACCAGTTGCATTCGCTGGCGATGAGCCAAGGGGTGTGTCGGAGAAGCAAGCTGTGGAATGCAGAAGGTCGAAAGCAACTAGAGAATCTGACGCTCGATCATTGGGCCGGCCGTCGGCGTGACGAATTGCTGGACCTGCTGGATCAACTGGGCGAGTCAATCGAACAACTCAGTGCTGCGGTGGAGGAGGCCGGCCAAGGTCGAGAAGACGTCCGTCGGCTACTGACGCATCCAGGAGTGGGCCGTATCGTCGCGCTCGCATTCGCAGTCACGATTGGACCAGTTGATCGATTCCCGACTAGTAAACAGCTGGTCAGTTACTTGGGGCTGAACCCAAGCGAGCACTCGAGCGGTGGCCGTCAAAAATTTGGGGCCATCAGCAAACAGGGGAATAGACTAATGCGGGCGCTTCTGGTTGAAGCCGCACAGACTGCAGCTCGCGTTGAGCCCACCTTGCGGCGGAAGTACCAACGTTTGAAGTTCCGCAAGGCTAGTGCGGTTGCCAAAGTGGCCATCGCTCGGAAGCTGGCCGTGAGATTGTACTGGATGCTCCGGAGCAAAGCTGACTACGCGGAGCTGGTTCGTATGCAAGGTAGCTCGGGGGCAATCCTGGTGGACGTACATCCATCGAATTTCTGCTTGAGCGCCTTGCCTCCTCTTATGGGGAGTTCGCAATACAAATCATGGTCACCAAGACCGAATAGATGGTTGGTGGAATCAGCGATTCCATCCCCTTTGATTTCCGCACGCGAACTGCAATCAAATTCTTAGACCTAACATCGGCAAAGCCCAGGTCTGGTCTTTGCCCGTTTTCCATTGTCACGACTGAGACACGTCAAGGGTCTTCGATAAACGCCTGCGGCGCCCTTGACGTTAGATCCAGTCGCGCGCTCTATTTTTCTCTTGACATCCGACCGGCCGTTATATAGACGGTTTGCCCGTCATCCAGTCGCGATCCGGAAACAAGTGAGGCAGGGAGGTACGGAATTTATGTCACGATGCCAACGTACTCTTTGAACCTCCTATTTTGCTTTCTGCTTTGTTTTCTCGTATCTTGTACAGAGGAGTTGCGCGTATTGTGCGAACTTGCTTCTTGTTGGCGGTCTGTGCGGCAACCCTGCTAAGCTCGGAAGCATTCAAGGCTGACGCCGTTCCGGTCTTAGATCAGAATTTTCTCCTCGATGATTGGCCGTTCGATGGACTGATCGGTTCCGGCCACGTCGGATCTCCGGCCCTCACCCAGACACTGACGGTCGGCATAACCGGCAACTTGGCCTCAGTTGCACTTCCACTTACAAACCTGAGAGTTGCTTCCGTGGTGACGATGGCTATTTACCGCACTTCCGGAGGCCTACCCACTTCTGCGCCGCTTGGAACGGCCAGCGTTGAGGCTTTAAGCTTGCCTGACGATCCATACATTCCGTTCAGCAAAACGCCGCTGGCGGTGTTTGATTACAGTTCACAGGTGATCCCGGTCGTGGCGGGCGAGCAGGTGGCGATGTTGCTAACCGCACCGGCGCCAACATTCATCGATTGTGGCGCGGCTTTTTACGGCAATAAAGGGTACATCGGCGGTAATTTGTTCTCTGACATCGGGAGCGGTCCGATGTCCTTATTTCCGTATAGCATGTTTTTTCAGACTTACATGGAGCCTACCGCTGTGCCGGAGCCCGCTGCGCCCGCTCTACTCGGCGCCTCTCTTCTCGGCTTCCTTTTACTTCACTGGGCGAGTTCTCGCGCCCAACGGTTTGAATAGACGTATTACGCTGTCGTAGAAGCGAGCTCTGCGGCATAGATCTCCAGTCGAGACGTCGCGCCCGCCTGGTTCTCCACCTTTCCCAATTCCAATTGAGCTGCACCCACTCCAATTTACATCCTATATACTCATGTCGCATGAAAAATCCCTTTACGCCCACTTTAATTGCGTCAGAACCTGACGATTTTTTCGGCCGCAATCAAGCCTCGGGAATCACCCAAAACCGGCAATGATAATCAGGCTGAAAACCGGCCAATAGGCCGACTGATCCAGGACATTGATTCAGGCGTGAGGAATACCCTCCGCCAACGTGAGCAATGTCTTGAGCAAGGACAAGAGAGAGCAAGTAATCGCGCTGGGGCGGCTGGGATGGTCTCTGCGGCGGATCGAAGCCGCAGTTCACATTCGGCGGGAGACAATCGGCGGATACCTGCGCGCTGTTGTTGCCCGCCGTCCCCAAAGCGGTAGAAGCCGGACCGGCTTACCCGGCCCAGCTCCAGCATGCGCTCGATCGTTAGTCCCCAGTTGGCCTTCACTTCTTCTTGGACCTTCCGGTAGAGCGCGGATTTCCACTCAATGCCTGCAGCATCCGCTGTTCCTCGATGCGCTGCAAGCATCCCTTCAAAAAATCGATCTCCAGCGCCTGCTGGCCGATCTTGCGCTCCAGCTCCGCTATCCGCCCCTCCGACCAGCGCGCTTTTCCGTTACCTGAAAACGCGTTCCCCGGCCCTTCCCGGAACTCCCGTCGCCAACGGTGCAGCAGGTTGGCATTCACCTCCAATGCCCGTGCTACCTCCGCTATCGATACCCCTTGCTCCAGCCGCTGCACGGCTTTCAGCTTGAACTCTTTCGTGAACTGCCTGCGAGACAATCCCATGACTCAAAAATATTGGTGTCGTTTCTTCGGTTCGCCCCGGGGAGAATACTATTTCGCACGTCATAGCCGGCACGCAACTACGGAGATGGCGGCGTTGGTAGCCGACGTGCGCGCCCTCGTCATAAACGATGAAGCGCCTCACCTGCGGCTCCTGTACGACGCAGTCGATGGGTGGTGCCGCCGGTAAACAAGACTGCGTATTTCGGAGGAAACTGCTGGATACTTAATGTGGACGCGTCTTCGCCGGCGGAGTAGCGCAACGTGGAAATAGCGTCTCGATTGCATCGGGTTTGTTCTTGCGTCTGTTGAGCGACAAGCATAGCCGTCGATACATTGACATTTACGCTTGCGTAACCTATACTTATTAGGCCAGTACATCTCGTGCTGCATGCAGACCATCTGAACTAAGTCAGGTCCTCTGACACCTAAGTCCTTAGCAACTGAATAAGATCTGAATTGGCCTTTCGGGTTACGACGCGAACGTGCCTCATCTTATTTTGCGACCACTGATAACTCTGCCCAGAAAGAGACCTTATGAAAAACAATCGACTTGGTAACAATACGGCGACAGTGAAGACGGGCCGGAGTGAAGCCGATCACTTCTCGCCGACCGGTGATGCCACAGCTGAGCTCGCTTACAAATTCTGGATGGAAAGAGATAGGGGGGATCGGCTCTCCCGAAGAAGACTGGTTCCGAGCAGAATGTGAAATTAGACATAGCCGGACACCCGGCCGTGTTGTTTAAGTTGCAGCTTTTTTTGGCTGTCAGGTGTAGTGCCCCACCGGCGGCTCGCTGCTAATCGTCTAGCGGATTGCCAAGTGACGAAATGCCAGGAGCGTAAAGCTTAGTATTCTTGGTTGTAGTCCGCCTGCAGAAGCTTGGGTTGCCCGGATTCATCCACCCCATATCTGCAGGTATTGACGGCCTATGGGTGCGAAACAATGAAGAAGGTTCCTCGAATGCAACCGTGAGAGCAGCGCACGGTTGCAACGTTCTTCAGAGTCCCCGGGCCGTAAACGATAAACAGTAACTGGCGGACGATGATTGCGATGGGGACGGAAGCTCGAAAACGGCCCGCCCGCGAGATCTTGATTTAACAGACCAAAAACTGTCTAAGATGGTTTGGAGGCGCATGGGCATTGACAAAATAATCGACACTCTAAAAGCAATGCCCATGCGCTGGAGTTCTACGCGAACGGCTCGAACTACGAAGCCGAAACCTGGCATATCGTGGTTCGGGATGACGCGGGCGAACAAGCGCGAACTGCGCTGAGCAAACTCGAGCAGCTGAGTGAGCACGTGCAGCAACACCGGCCAACGTCGGCTAAACACTCCGAAGCTTCGGCGGGCGCGGCCGGAGTGCCTTAGGGCAAGTTGAAAGATCACATCCTCATCTTGGAAAACCGGGGCTGACTAGTACCTACTTGCATAAATCAGAGTAAAGGCGCTTAGGTCCGGAGGGGTGGACGATGGCCTTACTCCATTCGAAGGGCGTGGCGTGCTCGTTGTATTTTTTAACGAAGCGGTCAATGCCGTCGCGTAATTGGCGAGGCGAGGTGAAACTAGCCCCACGCAGCGCCGAACGGCTCAGAATACTGAACCAGCATTCTATCTGGTTAAGCCAGGAGCTATAGGTCGGGGTGAAGTGCAGATGTACATTGGGATGCGCTTTCAACCAGCGGTCCCGTTTCGGTTTGTGCGTGTTCAGGTTATCGAGCACGACATGCATCTGTTTGCCCGGACGAGCCGCGACGAGCTCGTTCATGAAGTCCAGAAAATCCCTCCGCCGGCGGCGTGGATAGTGTCCCGTCTGCACCTGCCCAGTCAGCACGTCGAGGGCAGCAAACAGAGTGGTCGTGCCATGGCGCTTGTAGCAGTGGCTGAAGCCGTTGACGGCTTTTCCATCCGGCAGTCGCAGAAACCCCTGCGCCCGCTCCAGAGCCTGAATGTGCGGCTTTTCATCGACCGAAAGCACCAACGCGTTTTCGGGCGGATTGAGATACAGGCCTACTACGTCGGCCGCCTTCGGTCCGAACTCCGGGTCCGTGCTGATGCACCAACTGCGCCTTCGCTGTAACTGAATTTGGTGGCTGCGAAGAATGCGCCAGACCTGATCGGCGCTCACGTCCCCCAACGCCTCAGCCAATAACCGCCCGTTCCACTGCGCGTATCCATCCGGTGGAGGCTGGTCGAGCAATCGCAACACCCGATGCTCGGTATCCTCGCTGTAGGTGCGCGGCTTGCCAGGTCGCGATGCGTCGCCCAATGCGTTGAGCCGGCCTGCGGCAAACCGCTGCCGCCACTTCGATACCCTTGCCGTCCGCGTCTGCAGGCGCTCGGCGACTTTTTCCACGCTCAGGCCTTCGTGCGAGAGCAGAATGATCCGGGCGCGCTCTACCGTGCGCTGTTCCGAGGTCCCTTTCCGCGTCCATTCGCGGAGGGTAGACTCTTCTTCCGGACTGAGTTGAATGTGAGCGGCTGACCGGGCGATGCCCGATTATGATGCTTAACTGCTATTTCTGCAAGTAGATACTAGGCTGCAGTTTGCGGCGATGTGGCACCGACTCCGGTAATCACCTCTGATAGCGCCGATGCTGAATTCGGACTTGCCGCAGAGCGGACGCCAATGAGTTACCTCGGCTCGAGCGCGGTTGTAGAAAGAAAAAAGAGGCCCTTGAAGAGCCCCTTTGACCATCACTATGCTGTATCTGCTCACCGCTTCAGCAGAGCTTCTCAGTTGACGTTTACCTTGATGGCGCGAGCCTTAGCTGCCGCTTTCTTGGGGAGAGTAATCGTCAACACGCCATGAGCGTAATCCGCCCGCACGTCCTCTGCATCGACAGTCTCCGGCAAAGTGAAAGAACGTGCGAAAGCGCCGTAGCTGCGCTCGATGCGATGGTAGCCTTTCACCCTCTCGTCTTTCTCCATGCTCCGCTCGCCCTTAAGGGTCAGAGTCCCATTCTCCACCTGGACATCGATGTGCGCGAGGTTTACATCGGGCGTGTCGGCCCTGAAGATCAGCTCGTTCTCTGTTTCAAAAATATCAACAGCAGGACTCCACGGTCTACCCTGGTTGTCGCCAGCGATCAGACGGTTAACAGCATCGTTAAAGGACCACATTGCTGGTGGGAAATCGGTCATATTGTTGAATCTAGTCAGTTCCATACTCTACACTCTTTCTTCTTCTTAGTATGGTTCTATTATAAAACTTAAGCGTTGTTCTGTCAAGTTTTCGCACAATGTGTGTTATAAAAGGCCGGGACAAAGGGCCAGGGATCTGTGAGCCTTGGGCCACAACGGTAATTTGCGGAGCACAGACGCCAAGGAGCGATTTCTTGCTCCCGTTACTGAAGTCAGCCGCTCCACGGCTCTGCGCCGGCATCATCGGATCCGCAGCCTCCGAGTCGCAAAGGTTCGCCTTTCGGCCTGCATCGGTCTCTTCCGTTTCGTCTGCTCAGCTGAGGATCAGAGTGCTTCAGAAATGGGATCTCCATGTCGTTGTCGGCACGAGACACCCACCGCGCCAGACACTCGCGCGGGAGCTCGCAGGCGGGGGGGTTGCGCGACGGATGTCCTCCGGATCTCACTGCAACGCCCCATGCTAGGAGCTTGTTGAAAAGTGGTTGTTGGTGGTTGTAGGAGAAGAAGTATTGATTGTAAGAGGAGGGTTTGCGAGACGGTGACGGTTGGCGTTGAGCCCGCAGGTCGCGTGGATGAGCAGCTTTGTTGAGCGCTCAGCTACACTTCGGCCGGTCTCAGCTTCGGAAGCCGCCAGAGGTTGAAAGCCGCCGCCGCGAGTACGAACAACCAGTCCACGTTCCGCAATCCTCGCAGCTTCACTTTGCGCAGCCCGGCAATGGCTTTCATCCAGCCGAAGGTGCGCTCGATAAGAGGCCGCTTTTTCTGACTGACGGCATAACTGGCGTGCCTGGTCGTGCGGGCATCGAGGGAGCTATGCATCTTTTGCGCCACATGCGGACGGACGTTCATGCTGCGCAGAGTTTTGACGAAGTCAGCCGAGTCATAGCCCTTGTCGGCACCCACGCTCCCGACACTCTCGCCGCGCCGCCAACGCTCGTGCACCAGCAGCAGGGCTGCGTCCCGCTCGGCAAATCCATCGGCTTCCGTCGCCATCGCCCCGACAATCAACCCGTTCCGGTTTTCCACCAGCACATGCCCCAAGTAACTCAAGCGTGCTTCCTGCCCGCTGCCTTTGCGATACAGCTTGGCATCGGCATCGGTCTTGGAGACGTGCGTGTCGTTGCGGCGCTCCTGCCCATGAAAGTTGCCGCCTTGGTTGTCACCGGAACTGTCCCTTTTCTGAAAGCTTTTCTGGCTAGCCCAAGCTTCGATCAGCGTGCCGTCGACAGTGAAATGTTCGTCCGATAAATAGTCCCGCGCTTGCTCCAGTACCAGCGCAAAGAAGCAATGCGCTACCTCCCGGTTCAGCAATCGCTCCCGATTCTTCGAAAACACAGCATGATTCCAGACCGGCTCATCCATGTCCAGTCCTACAAACCAGCGGAATAGCCAGCTGTAGTTGAGCTGTTCCACCAACATCCGCTCGCTGCGAATCGAGTAAAACAACTGCAGCAGCAGCGCTCGCAGCAATCGCTCCGGTGCGATGGAATATCGACCTGCCCGGGCGTACAGCGCATCGAACTCCTTCGACATCGCCTTCAGCACCATGTCCACGTTACACCGAACTGCCCGCAACGGATGATCCTGCGGAATCCGTTCCTCGGCACTGACATAACTAAACATGCTTCCTTGCTGGTCGTCTCTCCCGCGCATACTCACTAGACGCTCAAAACATTTCATTCGTCACTTGTTGTTGCTTAATTTTCAACAAGCTCCTAGGTCTCTCGTTGCTTATTTGCGAAGCCTCTAGATGTGGCGAGTGTTCCTTAGAACATGTGCCATGCTTAACCATCTCTCTTAATGAGTGGAATCCGACAGGATGGCTCAGCAAGATGACAGGAGTCCATTCTTCATGACATCCACCCACGAAATCGAACCGCAATTGGGAGCTGCCGATCAGGTATTGAACGCAGAGGAACTTTGGAAGATGGACGCATATTGGCGAGCCTGCAACTATCTCTGCGCAGGCATGATTTACCTCCGTAACAATCCTCTGCTCAGAGAACCGCTTCGCCCCGAACACATCAAAAATCGGCTACTCGGACACTGGGGCTCCGATCCGGGCCAGACTTTCACGTGGGTCCACCTCAACCGAGTCATCCGCAAGTACAACCTGAATATGATCTACCTCTCGGGTCCGGGGCACGGAGCGCCGGCCGTGATCTCGAACTGCTATCTGGAAGGAACGTATTCCGAAATCTACCCGGCGAAGAGTCAAGACGAAGCTGGTCTGCTGAAGCTCTTCCGCGCTTTTTCGTTTCCAGGCCAGCTTGGCAGTCATTGCACGCCTGAGGTTCCGGGGTCCATTCACGAGGGTGGCGAACTGGGCTACAGCGTCTCGCACGCGTTTGGCGCCGCGTTCGACAACCCCGACTTAATTGTGAGCGTCGTGGTGGGGGATGGCGAGGCAGAGACCGGGCCCCTCGCTACCTCCTGGCATTCCAACAAGTTTCTGAACCCGATCCGAGACGGCGCTGTGTTGCCCGTCCTCCATCTGAACGGATATAAAATTGCCAATCCCACGCTGCTGTCTCGCATCTCCCCGGAGGAACTTGAAGATCTTTTCAAAGGCTATGGCTGGACGCCGCACGTTGTGGAGGGTGATGATCCTGAGTTGATGCATCAGAAGATGGCAGCAACGGTAGAGGACTGCGTCCATCAAATTCAGAGCATTCAACAGGAGGCAAGGCGGACGAGAAAGCCCGAGCGCCCTCGCTGGCCCATGATTATCCTGCGCTCGCCGAAAGGATGGACCGGACCAAAACAGGTCGACGGGCATACGGTGGAGGGATTCTGGCGAGCCCACCAGGTGCCGGTATTGGACGTGAAATCGAATCCGGATCATCTGCGTATTGTCGAGGAGTGGATGCGCAGCTACCGGCCGGAGGAGCTCTTCAATAAGGAAGGCGCGCTGATACCCGAACTCAGGGCCCTCCCGCCGGCCGGAGATCGCCGCATGAGCGCCAACCCTAATGCCAACGGCGGCAAGCTGCGGAAAGCGCTCAATATTCCCGACTTTCGTGACTACGCCGTCCCGATTGACCACCCAGGAACGAAGAACGCCTCGCCCACCGAAACCGTCGGGAAGTTCCTACGTGATGTGATGCGCCGCAACATGACCAGCTTTCGTCTCTTCAGCCCGGACGAGAACGCATCGAACCGTCTGCAGGACGTCTACGAAGCAAGTTTAAAGACCTGGATGGCAACGATCAAACCGGACGATGCTGATGGCACAGATATAGCTCCGGACGGTCGCGTGATGGAGATGCTCAGCGAGCACACGCTGGAGGGCTGGCTGGAAGGCTATATTCTGACCGGCCGCCATGGGCTCTTCAACACGTATGAGGCCTTCGTCCATATCATCGATTCGATGTACAACCAGCATGCGAAGTGGCTGGAGAAATCGAAGCTCGAACTCGATTGGCGAGTTCCTATCTCATCGCTCAATCTTTTGATCTCCTCGCTCGTCTGGCGACAGGATCATAATGGCTTCACCCACGAGGATCCGGGCTTTCTGGATGTCGTCAGTAATAAAAGCGCTGAGATCACGCGCATCTACCTTCCCCCCGACGCCAATTGTCTCCTCAGCGTGGCGGATCATTGCCTGCGCAGCGAAGACTACGTCAACGTGATCGTTTCGGACAAGCAGCCGCACCTCGTCTATCTGGATATGGATGCCGCGATTATCCATTGCACGAAGGGCATCGGCATCCGGGAGTGGGCCAGCAACGACGCAGGTTCGGAACCCGACGTTGTGGTGGCAAGCGCAGGCGACATCCTGACAGAGGAGGCCCTTGCTGCCGTTGCCATTCTTCGGAAGAGCTTTCCGGAACTTAAAATCCGCTTTGTGAATGTGGTCGATCTATATCGTCTGCAGCCGGACACGGAACATCCGCACGGGCTGTCCGATCGTGACTTTGACTCCCTCTTCACCAAAGACAAGCCCGTCATCTTCAACTTCCATGCATATCCCTGGCTGATCCACAAGTTCACGTACCGGAGAACGAACCACGCCAACATCCATGTGCGCGGCTACAAGGAAAAGGGCAACATCAATACTCCGTTGGAACTTGCGATTCGCAATCAGGTGGACCGCTTCAATCTGGCGATCGACGTTATTGATCGTGTTCCCAAACTGCAGGAATCTGGCGGGCACCTGAAGGAGTGGCTGAAAGGGCAGATCATCGAAAGCATCAACTACGCCTTTACCGAGGGTCTCGACAAACCCGAGATCCAAAACTGGAAGTGGCCCTCGGCGGAATAGGAACTCCAGCGAGAGTTAGAAACCTATTTCTGAACGCTTTTCTCCGATTCCCGATGCGCCGCTTGCGCCAGTTCGAAAGCTTTGGTTGGAGTGCTCCAAAGCCATTTTGGAGTGTTCATGTCCGGTCTGATGGTCACCCTTTCCGTGATGCTCCATGGCCGCGCTATGAGCGTGTGCCGCAAGTTGGTGAAGTTCAGCGGCTTTTTGATGCGAATCGTTCATTGTGCTTGACCTCGAATCCAATGGTACCTGCTGCGGTGTCAATGCAACCTGTCAACCTGTGGCCATCGGGAACTCTGTTCCCGCAGAGGAATGATGACAACACCCGATGTGGGTAGCACGGCGGAGGGTCTAGTCGACCCCAGCGCGACAACAGCCTCTAGCCTCGCCGGTCCCGCGCCAGAGCAGCCGGCAAGTTCGACGAAGACCAAGAATCGAGACATCCGTGTTTCACCCGCGGTCCTCGATGCCGCCCAGAAGGACGGCGAAGAGCTGCTCCGATCTTTGCGAACGACTGCAGCGGGCTTGTCGCAAACCGAGGCCGAAGAGCGCGCGCGCACAACGGGTCCGAATGAGGTGGCGCAAGAGCGCCGGCAAGGGTGGCCCGTCCGCCTCCTGAAAATCATTCGCAACCCGCTGGTGATCTTGCTCGCGACGCTATCGGGTGTTTCCTTCGTTACGGGCGACTCGCGGGCCGGAACCGTGATGGCGGCCATGGTGGCCCTCAGCGTCGGGCTCCGCTTCTTTCAGGAAGCGCGGGCCGATGCGGCAGCGGCGAAGCTCAAAGCCATGATTCACGTGACCGCCACCGTCGTTCGGGATGGCGCCGCGAAGGAGATGCCGCTCCGGGACCTGGTACCCGGGGACATCATCAAGCTGTCTGCGGGCGATATGATCCCGGGAGATGTGCGGGTGCTCTCTTCTAAGGACCTCTTCGTTAGCCAGGGGAGCCTCACGGGCGAATCGCTCCCCGTCGAGAAGTTCCACGACCCTGAGACTAGGATTGTGAGCTCACCGACTGAGCTCAAGAACACCTGCTTTATGGGGACTAGCGTCCAAAGCGGCACGGCGACCGCAGTTATGGTCACGACGGGGGTTCACACCTACCTCGGCAGCATGGCCGGCTCGATCACTGAGGACCGGAGGCCGACCAGCTTCGACCAGGGCCTCACTCGCTTTACCTGGCTCATGATCCAGTTCATGGCGGTAATGGTGCCTCTGGTCTTCCTCATAAATGGGTTCACAAAGCACGATTGGAAAGGTGCCTTTTTCTTCGCGATGGCTGTGGCCGTAGGCCTCACCCCCGAGATGCTGCCCATGATCGTCTCCGTGTGCCTTTCGAAAGGTGCGCTCGCTATGAGCCGCAAGAAGGTGATTGTCAAGCGGCTCAACGCAATCCAGAACTTCGGTGGCATGGACGTCTTGTGCACCGACAAGACCGGCACGCTCACTGAAGACCGCGTCGTCCTCCAGCGGCATTGCAACGTCGCCGGGCGGGAGACTGAGGAAGTGCTCTTTGACGGCTACCTGATTAGCCACTTCCAAACAGGCCTGAAAAACCTGCTCGACCGGGCGATCCTGGATAGCCCCGACTTTCACGCGCAAGCGGTGGTCGAGAAATACAAGAAGCTGGACGAAATCCCTTTCGACTTCACCCGGCGCATGATGTCCGTACTGGTCGAGGATCCGGATGGCAAGGCCATCCTCCTGACGAAGGGGGCTCCGGAAGACGTGTTCCACCAGTGCTCGGAGTTCGAACTGGACGGGAAGCTGTCGCCAATGGACCCCAAACTAATAGTCGGGCTGAAGGAAGAGTACGAGAGCCTCAGCAATGATGGTTTCCGGGTTCTGGCGGTCGCCACAAAGGAGATACCACGAAAGCAGGCCTGCTCAAGGGAGGACGAACGCGAACTCGTGCTCAGAGGATACGTTGCGTTTTTGGACCCACCCAAGGAGAGTGCAAGACGTGCAATCGAGGCCCTTAACAAGCATGGTGTGGCCGTAAAAATTCTCACTGGAGATAACCACCTGATCAGCCGTAAGGTGTGCAAGGACGTGGGCCTCTCGGCCGACCCAATGCTGCTGGGCGGAGATATTGAGAGCATGTCCGACTCCGAACTCGCAGAGGCGGCGGAGAACACCAAGCTGTTCGCTCGCCTGTCGCCCTCCCACAAGCAGCGGGTCATTCGCGCCCTGCGGGGCAAGGGACACGTCGTCGGATTCATGGGTGACGGAATTAACGATGCTCCCGCCTTGCGAGCCGCGGACATCGGCATCTCGGTGGATACGGCTACGGACATCGCCAAGGAATCGGCGGATCTGATCTTGTTAGAGAAGGACCTTATGGTGCTGCAAGGCGGCGTTACTGAAGGCCGGAAGGTCTTCGCTAACATCCTCAAGTACATCCGGATGGGGGCGAGTTCCAACTTCGGCAACATGTTCAGCGTCCTGGGAGCGAGCGCCTTCCTTCCCTTCATCCCGATGGCCCCGATTCAGGTGTTGACCAACAATCTGTTGTACGACTTCTCGCAAGTACCGATCCCCATAGACGCGGTAGACGAGGAGCAAGTGGCGTGGCCGCGCCCCTGGAACATCGGTGAGATCACGCGGTTCATTCTTTACATCGGCCCCATCAGCTCGATTTTTGACTACACGACTTTCTTCGTCATGCTCTGGGTCTTCAACTGCTGGAACCCGTCCCGCGCGACGCTATTTCAGACCGGCTGGTTCGTCGAGTCGCTGATGACGCAGACGCTCATCATCCACGTCATTCGCACAAACAAGATTCCCTTTATTCAAAGCCGGGCGAGTTGGTCGCTCACGGTCACAACGTTATCGATCATGGCCTTTGGAATGTGGTTGCCCTATTCCCCGCTGGCTTCTTCCCTGGGGCTCACCCATCTGCCCCGGATGTACTGGCCGATCCTGATGCTGACGCTGCTTTGCTATGTGGGCCTTACGCAAACGATCAAAGCCTGGTTACTGCGGAAAAAGTGGATTTGAGCGGAAGCAGCGGTTTTACATCAGCGCCCACAGCGCCTGGCGCCCGTGCTGCCCTCCAACGGGGCACACCTGGAGAGTTGATCAGCGAAGCCGTTCCCAGCTCTTTGTTCCGAGCGACAAATCTGCAAGAGCGTGGAAGTCTGGGAGCTTTCAAACCGGTGCCATTCGCCAAACGAAACGCGGGCTTGAGTTCGCGTGTTGACTGGATCGTGTACGCGGACACGTACTTAAGGCTCAGAAAGCTACAATGAGCGACCGCTCTTGCAGAAGTCCCAGAAACCCGACCGGGTATCCGGCTCTTAGGCAGTTCTTAGCCCGAGCAGTTGAACGAGAAGAGCTTTGCGGTGAACGAGATCAGCTAAAGAATAGCGATCCAGAACCGCGAAATACGCTTTCAACGCTTCCTTCAAGATGACCTGTAAGCCGCAGCCACCCGCGATGGGGCACCGGTTCGACGCAGGTTCGAAACATTCCACGATTGTCCAGTCTTCTGTTGCACGTAGAACCTGTCCGACATTGATTTCGGTCGTTCTCTTGGCCAGCTTGAGTCCTCCCGCCCGGCCGCGTACTCCTTCGACATAGCCGGCCTGAGCGGCACGGTTGGCAACTTTCATGAGGTGATTGCGCGAAATCCCGTAGTGTCCTGCAATCTCCTGGATGGTCGCGACGCCGCTAGGCTGAAGTGCCAAATGGATCAAAAGGCGCATCGTGTAGTCGGCTTGGCGCGTGAGGTACATAGAGGGAAACCGGCGGCTTCTCTAAAGATGTATCATAAATACATCTTTGCTGCTGCTTTATGTATCACACCGTAACGGAACAAAGTATTGCCGACCTGGTCGAGACCTTCTATAGCCGGATTCGCGAGGATCATCTGCTAGGCCCGATTTTCGTCCATGCCATCGGCCCCGACTGGGAACCGCATTTGGAGAAGATGAAAACGTTTTGGTCGTCCGTGCTGCTTGCCTCTCGCGCTTACAAGGGAAATCCAATGATCGCGCATCTGCACTTGCCTCGTCTGACACAAGATCACTTCGAACGCTGGTTGCAGTTGTGGCGCGAAACCGTTGCCGCCCTATGTTCTGCCGAATTGGCCTCTCTCTTTATTCGAAAGGCCCAAATGATCGGCGAGCGTTTGCTGCATGCCATCTCGACATACCGTGAGTCGGCACTTCAGGAGGCGGCCGAAGCAGCGCGAGGAGCGGTATGACTCACGCAGATCTGCACGTCTTTGTAAGTGATGCGGCCCAGCCGACACGGACAACAACGCTGTTCCGAGAAAACGGCCTCCGCACGCTGCTGCTGCACTTGAGCGCTGGCGAACAGATTCCAGAACATCAAACTCGCGGTGCGATAACGGTGCACTGCTTGAAAGGCGAAGCGAGTTTTTTGAGCGCCGATGAGCGTGTTGAGCTAAGGCCGGGTTTGCTGATCAGCTTGGCACCTGGCCTGCCTCACGGCGTGGTTGCCCAGCAAGAAACGCTGCTACTCGTAACTGTATCCGAGCGTATCCGCGCATGATCGGCCATATTCGGTGACCGATAAGGTTCTTCCCCACTTATCACAAGTGCAGTGCCGAATGGCCTTAATAGCGCCGAACGCGGGAATAGACGCCGCTGCGGACGCGGAGCTCAGGTCAACTCCTTGACTACATTTCCCGAAAAGGCCGTATGATTTCCTTCGATGATGCGCACCGGGCGGTCCACTATCCGCAAGACCGGCGGTTTCGAATCTGGATTCGCCCTTCGATTCTAATTCTCTTGATTGTGCTTGCCCTCGTTCCATTTGTGCTGGCCTGGGTACAGCACGCATTCTTCGGCTTGCCGTACATCGTCTCTTCCTTGGCTTCTCTCGAAGGCGCACCAAGCGGGCCACATGGCTTCCCCGTCTGGATCCGCTGGAGTCACTTCTTCAATCTCATCTTTTTGTTCATGCTGATCCGCAGTGGGCTATCGATTCTGATGGATCACCCGCGCTTATACCTGAATGACCATTGCACTCCCGGCACAGAGTGGATCCGCTTCACTCCATTGACCGTGCCGAAAGATCGCATCTGGACGGCCAAGGATGATGCGCGCTACATCTCGCCGGCGGTTGCGCTGCCAGGCTACCGTCACACCGTGGGCATCGCCCGGTGCTGGCATTTCATCAATGTCTATGGGTTCGTGCTCACGGGTGTTTTCTTCGTCTGCGGCTTGCTTACCAGCAATCAGTGGCAGCGTCTGGTACCTACCTCGCCCGCGGTTTTTGTTGGCGCATGGAATACCTTCGTCCACTATGCGAATTTCCACTTGCCACCGGAACCGAATGGCTTTTACGGCTACAACGCACTACAGCAATTGGCCTATTTCGCGACCATCTTCGTTATGGCTCCGCTCTCGATTCTCACCGGAATGGCAATGTCTCCCGCACTGGTCAATCGTTTCCCTCGGTACGCCAAAATCTTCGGCGGACGGCAGGCGGCACGGTCTATTCACTTCTTGATGCTCGTGGGATTCCTGGCATTCGTGGTTGTGCACGTGACGCTGGTCGCGCTGACTGGCTTTGCCCGCAATATGAACCATATTGTCCTCGGTACTGACGACATGCGGCCTACGGGGGTGATTCTGGGCTTTATCGGCATTGGCGTTGTGCTGCTTTGCTGGGTAGCGGCCCATTATATTTCCTGGTATTTTTCGCGTGGGTTGCAGCATGCACAGAAGGCGATCACACAGCCGGTCAAGCTCCTAACGCTTGACCGCCTTATTCCACGCCAGCATTACAGCAAGGATCAAATCTCGCCGCACTTCTGGCCCAATGGCAAAATGCCAGTGCGTGAAGACTGGAAGCTACTCGCGGCGGATGACTTCAAGAGCTACAAGCTGAAAGTATCCGGCATGGTCGACAACCCGGTCGAGCTTTCGCTCGATGAGATACGCGCCCTCGGACCCGAAGAGTTCATCACCATGCATCATTGCATCCAAGGGTGGTCGGGCATTGCGCAATGGCGTGGGATCTCCATGCGCAAACTGATCGAGTTGGTCAAGCCCAAGCCGTACGCCAAGGTTGTCGCATTCTACTCTTTCGGAGGCTCATTGTACGGCGGCGCTTACTACGATACGCAACAAATCTACAATGCGATGAGACCCGAGTGCATGCTGGCTTTCGAGATGAACGGCGAGCCATTACCGGCCGTCTATGGAGCGCCGCTCCGTCTACGCGTCGAAAACCAGCTCGGCTACAAAATGGTCAAGTGGATCGAACGGATCGAATTTGTTGAATCCGAGAAACTGATCGGTGAGGGTGAGGGCGGCAAGAACGAAGACGACGAGTATTTTGATCTGCTGCCGAATATCTAAATGAAGAGCGGCGAATCCCAAAATCCTCGAAGTGCTCCGCTCCACAGAGCGGAGCATGTTTTTCGCCTCGTCGAGCGGCTGAAGTTGAGTTGGCTGCTGGCCAACTGGCCGCCCACCGCCGTCTGGGCAAGTTACGTCTTCGTGAATAGCTTCGCCACCATTGGCCTGCTGGCCCTTTTGGCATTCCTGACGCACAATCCGTTTGTTTTTCCGTCGCTCGGCCCCACCGCGTACCTCTTCTTTTTCACGCCGCTCGCGGAAACAGCGAGCCCCCGCAACGCAGTTCTGGGTCACGCAATAGCACTCTGCTGTGGCTTTGCTGCGTTTTCTGTTACCGGCATGGGACATCTTTCACCAGGCCTGCCCGTGGAGATCTACTGGCCGCGCGTTTTATCTGCCGCGCTTTCGCTCTCGCTCACGGGAGCCATCATGGTGCTTCTGCGTGTCAGCCATCCGCCTGCCGGTGCGACCACCATGATTGTTTCGCTCGGGATCATCTCAAAACCTGCATATCTTGTGACGATCGAAGTAGCTGTAATCCTGCTCACGGCACAGGCCTTCGTAATAAACCGGCTGGCCGGAATCCGGTATCCGGCCTGGCGAAGAAGAAAACTGAACGCTCGCTCAATTTAGGCTTGAGATGGTCCGAAACGGGTTTACAAAATGATAAGGTTCGACACGTGATTTCAATCCATGTACGCCCAAATAGAGCCCGATGAACCCGCCCGAGATTCAGCATCCGGCCCCCGCATTCCCCAAAGAGGGATGTAGCCGAAATCACCCTACCCAGCACATCGCCTTTTGGCCTGCAACGGGTGAAGCGCAGTATCAGGCATGGAATTCGGCCCCGCCTTTTCAAGCCGACTCTGAGCTTCCTCGCTCGTCAGCAGCAGTTGAGCACAACCGCCGGCTCAAGCATCCACGGAACGGGAGCCCACAACTTCTCGACCACTCTGCACCAGACTGCCGACCCCGAGCGGCGTTCTCATCTGTTGAGGAAGGCGAGTACTTTAGTTCATGTTTGTTCCAAGCTGCGTGTAGGGGAATCGGTGGCTCAGTTCGCATAAAACCTGACTTAAAGGCCAAGGATCTTCTGATTGACCGATACGGGAGCTGCCGCGGCAAACGCTGTCAGCAGGACCTCTTTAGAGGAAGTCAGTCACGGGTTTACCTCCATGATGATCGACCCCATTCCTTTGCTGCTTGCATATTCCCGGTGCGCGTTCTGGACGTCTTGAAGCTTGAACGTAGCCTTCACGGGGACGGATATCTTTCCAGATTTGAGCCAATCGAAGAGCAACTCCAAGTCCGGCGCGAAGTCCTTCGATGTGCGCCTCACACCGAAAAAGGTCGTTCGTTTTCCAGACCAGAAGAGCAGGTTCCTTGCGTACAGTTTGAGGATGGCCGGAATGACGGGACGGGGAAGAGTCTTCGTAACGCCGGGGAGATTCATCCCGTACCCGACCAGGATGCCTCCTTTCCTCAGAATTAAATATGACTCATCGAAGCTTTCGAAGCCGAGAGGATCGAAGACGGCGTCCACTCCGCCATCTCGCTTTATCGCGCTGATCCAGTTCTTGTTCGAATAGTCGAATGGAACAGCGCCTAACTGTCGCAACTGTTGATGTTTGCCTCGTGACGCTGTCCCAAACACCCCGGCGCCGTGAATTTTGCCGAGAGCCAGCAGGGCTTGGCCAACCGCCCCACTGAGGCCGTGAACAAAGATCCTCTGCCCGGACTTGACCTGAGCGGCACGGTGCAGCATCTGGTAAGCAGTCACCCAGTCCAGAACCAGAGCGACCGCAAACTTTGGATCTGCTCCTTCGGGAACCCGTATGAGGAAGCGTTCCGGAAGGTTCACCAGCTCTGCCTGCCCTTCATATTTAGAAAGGCAAGCGACCCGGTAGCCCACATGAAATTTGGAGCAGCCCTTGCCGTTGAGGCGCAACTTGCCAATAACGCTGTAACCCGGTGTAAGAGGCGCCTTCTTCTGAAAGGGGTAGATACCGCGGCGCATGTTGACATCAGAACCTGAGACTACGGAGTATTCAACCGCAACCTGAACTTCTCCGGCTGCTGGTTCTGCGATCTCAGCTTCAACGACTGCGAGTTTGCTTTCGTCCCCAAACTCCGTAATCAGGACTTTCTTTGTCTTGTACATGAAGTGACCGTTCGACGATTCTACAGCGCGGGGTGCACACCTTCGTGAGTTTCCGGCACATAGGCGCGGCGTTTGCCCTGTGTTATCGATTGTGCCCGACGCGGCGCGCCGCTGGAAGTTGGTGATTCGGAGGCCTCACCGGATAAATCGCGCCTCACGGCGTACCCTTTACCAATCCCACATGTCCGTAGAGTCGGCGACCCTTCCTTGTGGCCGCGCGTACTGCGGATAGAAATCAACATGACGCAATGCGCGTTGTACGGACAGATGACGCGCCGACTTTTCGTTAAGCTGCGGCCCTTAATCCGCGAGCGGGTTTGGCCGGATCTGGAAATGAACTACTTTACTGGTTGTCCCCTTGCCAGTCTCGCTGTGGAATGGCGTACGGGTGCCCCATGTTGTCCACACCCCCTTCCCTTTCCACCCTGCCTTCGGATCGTCGATTCGGCCGTCCATCCCCTTGGCAAAAAATCCAAGCGGATAAGCAACCCGTAGCACAACGAATTTCCCGCTCACGAGAGCGATTAGAGAATCGGAGGAGTTACCCGTGATAATCGGCGTGTTCTTCCCCAGCCCCAACGTGTCGAACTGGTCTACCCAGTCATAGTAGTGCGAGTCGGCGCTTCCGGAACCCTCCACGTCACGAAAGTTTGGCCCCGGCCTCGGGTAGAGCATCCACCCTTCCGGACAGTGTTGGCCAGTGGCCTTGGGCCCGTTCAGCGGGCCTTTGCATTTTCGCCTGTCGAAGCTGGCCAAGTGCCCGCTTCCGAGCGCCACCCACACCACATTGTTGCGGTCGATATCCATGCCGCGCGGTGAAAATCCCGATACCGGTGCGTTCGGGTCATGCCACGGGACCTCATAGTATTCCGCCAGCGCCGTCTCGGGTGGGTTCGGTCCCGGATTGAGACGCACGATGCCGCCCGGAAAGCCCAGCACGCTGCCCCACACCATCCCATCTGTCCCAACCGCGAGCCCGTAGAATGCCGCGTTCAGTCTCGTGTCGCGGGTCGCATCGGCGGTAGGGCCACTCAGCGCCGACGACGTCCCCAGACTCTCTCCGCTGGGCGCCGTAAGTACCTTCTGCTCGGAATCCAAATACGCGTCTCGTTTGCCGTTGCCATTCGTGTCTAGCACCAGCGCCGTCCAGCCTTGGGACCTTTGTTCATCGTGCGTCTGATCCCACATCCGCGTGTTCAGCCATCCCACCACACCTCCGCCCCCGCCACTGCTGGTCCACAGCGTATTACTGGCATCCGAGGCGAACACCAAGTGGTGCGTACTGTAGCAGGTGTCGATCATGGACGTCTGCTTTGTCGCTGGATCGTAGACCGCCAGTTGACGTCCTGAAGTCGTGACTGGAGTGAGCTTCGCCGATGGCAGATTCGAACCCGCTTTGCAGTAGTCGGGGTTACTGATGGCTCGGATGCGCGAGGTGTACCAGACCCGCCCTCGCTGGTCGAACATCGGATTGTGGACAGTCGTGTGGCTGTCCCAGATCGCTTCGTCACCCCAGACCGCCGACGGTTGCAAGGGCTTTGGCTGCCCAGGCGTGTCCGGATCACGGTAGGGGACCTTCACCTGGCTGACGCTATTGCGCACTGGATCAAGCACCGGCAAATAATCGCGGCTCTCCTCCGGCGATCCGTAGACCAGCCCGTTGGCGTTAACAGCCGGGTTGCGCTTGTCGGTAGCGATCTCGTCATGCAGATACGCCTTTGGATCAGCCCAGTCCCATTGCGTAATGACGACATTGCGTTCGATCCCGCGTGGGCGCGGAGGGGCTTCGGTAGGTAACTCCCCACGCGCGATCCGGCTGGTCCAGTCGCCGAATTCCGCTGTCGCCCTTTCGGCGCCCAGTTGAACGAGGCCGCCTACCATTGCCCGGCCGGCTTGTCCAGACTGCACGCGCCGCATCCATGCCTTTGCAGGTGAATCGAAGTCACGGAACAGTGCGGGAATGGTGCGCGTGTATTCGTTGCCTAGCTGGTGGCACGACTCGCAACTATCGGTCTTGACAAGGTGCAGCCACTGCCCCTGCGTTTTGATGTTGGTGGAAATCCCGTTCCCAGAAAGTCCCGTGCCTGGGAATTCGCTCTCCTTCGGTATGCGCAGCATTGCGTACCAGTAATTCGCCGGATAGTATTGCGCGGCGGCCTTCTGGTCTGGCGCTACAAATGGTTCAGATCGACCTGTTTTCCTGGGCGCGTCTGCAGCTTAGGCGAATCCACCAACCCGTAACCGCGTGCCCAGACCGTGTAGGTCGCCGCTGGAAGAGAGGGAATTAAGTAACGGCCCTGATCATTGGTAACCACCTGTTTGACGTAACGCGTGGGCAAATCGGTGGTTTCCGCAATGACCCACACACCGGCCTCCACTCCGTTAGCGCTGGAAACCACTCCGCCGATCTCGTCGCTTTTGATTTTCACTGTCGCGTTCTGTTGTGCCGCCAAATATCCGGCGATACCTATGGCCATAACACCTGAGAAACACAGAAATCCGGCAGTCCGCATGCGGTATCTCTCCTACAATTGCCCTAGCCCGCATTTCTCACAAATAGGTGGCAAGGGGCCGCCACTTCTGGCATAACTGAGTTTCGACACAACAGTTTGCGAAGAAGGAGACGGCCCTAGTGCTTGCTACAGAGTGTACCCAATCCAGGTTCGAGTTTTCAGGCGTGTGGTCGCGCTCGGTGGTGGCGCGCTTTGATGGCGGCCAGATCACTTCAAACGGGGGCGGGCTGTTATTGCAGCAGGTGGACGAGCGTATCGACCTGTTGCATCGTTTGAGCAAATGCTTCGTCGATGGAAGAGATCAGAAGCGAGTGCGCCACGGCCTGCGCGAGATGCTGGCGCAACGCGTGTATGGGCTGGCGCTCGGCTACGAAGACCTGAACGATCACGAACAACTGCGCGAAGATCCACTGCTGCTGTTGCTCGCTGGAAGCGCGGAACCGGACCAACCGCTGGCGGGCAAAAGCACCCTGAACCGGCTGGAACTGGGCGGAGAGTTAGCGGCGGATGAGCGCTACAAGAAGGTGCACTACGACGCCACAGCGATTGACAAGTTGCTGGTGGACATCTTTCTGGAAAGCCACCCCGAGGCGCCAGAAGAGATTGTGATCGATCTGGATGCGACCGATCTGCCGTTGCACGGCCATCAGGAGCAACGCTTCTTTCATGGTTTCTATAACCATTACTGTTACTTGCCGCTGTACATCGTCTGCGGCGATCATCTGCTGGGCGTCCGATTGCGGCCGGCCAACATCGAGGCCAGCGCGGGCTCACTGGAAGAGATCGAGCGCATCGTAGGGCAGATCGGGCAGGCTTGGCCAACGACTCGAATTATTCTGCGCGCCGACTCTGGTTTCTGTCGGGAAGCGATCCTGTCCTGGTGCGAAGCGAATCGAATCGAGTATGTGTTCGGCTTCGCCCGCAATGAACGCTTACGGCGCATCATCGATGCCGAGATGCAACAGGCGGCCAGCCTCCAGCAGCAGACTGGTCAGGCAGCACGGCTGTTCGCCGAGTTTGCGTATCAAACCAACGATAGCTGGAGTCGGCCCCGGCGCGTGGTAGCCAAAGCCGAGCAGATCGAGGGCAAAGAGAATCCGCGCTACGTGGTCACGTCGCTTGCAGCAAGCGACTGGCCAGCGCAGAAATTGTACGAAGAACTCTACTGTGCCCGCGGCGACATGGAGAACCGCATCAAAGAACAGTACTCGTTGTTTGCTGGACGAGTCAGCGCGGCCACGCTGCGTGCCAACCAACTGCGCCTGTACCTGTCGGCCGCCGCTTACCTGCTCATGTCGGCTTTTCGGAGGCTCGCGCTTTCCGGCACACGATGGGCGCGCTCACAGTGCGAGACCATCCGCTTGCACTTGCTGCGGTTCGGTGCACAGGTGCGGATCACCGCCCGTAAAGTCTGGGTTTCCATTGCAAGCAGCTATCCGCACTGGCGCATATTCGAACACGCGTATCTGCAACTCCGTTCCTGACACACCGGGCAATACCGCTCTTTGAAAACCTAACTCAGAAACCCACCTTCGATGGCGGAGCTTGCCAGGATTGCATCTCATTGCGCCCGCGATCTCCTTTCGGCCCGCTGCGTAACCGCCATCTCCGCGCCCCCGCGCGTTCAGGCCCGCTGGTGAGAAATGCGGGCTAGCTGGGCGTCACATTCTGGTTCCTGGCCGGTCAGCATATATCCGCGATAGCCCACTCTTGCGAACACGATCAACCGCTCGTCCGAGAATGGTATTCCCATGCCGGCACATTCGCATAAGATCGATTCGCATGGATCAAGCCGAATTTAACAGACCTGCTCGCGCGCTACCTGTTCCGAACACCTCGAGCCGAGTTGTTGCGAGTGACCCCACAGCGTTTCGACACCACTCGTCCGCGTCGGCTAACTAACCCCGACTGACAGGATGAGCCGCCGCATCGTTAATTCACAAGGCGGTTGTTGCGCATTACTGCTTTCATTGCGGGCGAGATGCATCTTGGCCCCTTCGCCACTGCTCCACCCCAGCCGTCAACTCCTTGCACGGGGTACAGCGAAGGGGATTGCGGCAACATCGGCGAGAGCAGCTTGGCTGTCTTTAGGCCGGATCGCCATCTCCATTTGCCCGGCCGCCTTCCGCCCGCAGGTCAGGGGTTCGCGCCTGTTGCGGCTTCCGAAGCCATGACTGTCAGGCAACCCGACCGGTTCCGTGCATAACCGTTGCTGCGACGGATCCGATGTCCTTGTGTCAAACCTCTCCGCTATGTCAAACCTTCGCGCGGGAGTAACATCTTTCATGGGAGGAGAAGCGCGTGAAGAAATGCAGAGAAGTAATGACTGGAGATCCGGTTTGCTGCGTGCCCACCGACACAGTCGCTAGGATAGCCAAATTGATGAAGACGGAGAATATCGGCTCGGTGCCCATTTGCGAAGACCGCCACCGCAAGAGACTTTTGGGCATCGTGACAGACCGGGATTTGACTTTACAGGTCGTCGCCGAAAACCGCGATGCCAGTAGCACAAAGGTGCAGGACGTAATGACGCGGGAGCCGTTGACGTGTCGTGCCGACGACGACTTGCAGACCGCCCTGGATGCGATGGAGAAGCATCAGGTGAGACGCATTCCGGTGGTCGATGATGACCGACGACTGATCGGAATGATCTCGCAGGCCGATGTAGCTGTCCGCAGCGATGAACCGGAGAAGACAGCTGAAGTAGTGGAGGAGATTTCGAGATCCTAAGCGGTTTAATCGGGATGACTCTCGAGTCCAGCGGCGCCAGAACCTCAATCTTTAGCCGCAGCGCTCCGACCGCTCCTGGATGACCACGTCAGTTGATCTTGGCGCTGGATCTCGACAAACGTGAACTGTTCGGCGCCTTTGTAGCTTCTGGAACGGCGAGAACAATCGGCTCAAACGTACGCCATGCGCGTTTCTCGTCCAAGGGAATTCAGCCTTTAGATCTACCCTGCGCGAGTAAGCCGCGAGTAATTGGAAACCCACTGCTCCGACATGCCGACGATTCAGGATCTAACCGTCGAATAGAAGCAGGTGCTGCACAGCCTATCGGTGCAAATGGGAGGCAGGCATCACACTCTGGCAACTTTGCTATCGCGCTGTGCCAAAATTCCGAATTGAGGTACAACTGAATTAACTATGGCGCAGACGGCAGCGGGTTCTTTAGCCGAGGTAGATTCGTTCGGCGCAGTAGATGCTGATGCAGACAAGCTTCTCGACGCCTGCTTTGAAGATCACGAAGCTTACCTCGACGCTAAATCCCATGTAAAGTTCCTTATCCTCGGCCGTAAGGGAAGTGGGAAAACGGCGATCTACCGCAAACTTATGAGAGAAAGGCGCTATGACGCGTTCTCTTTTGGACACGACTTCACCGACTATCCGCGGCATCTCCACGATGAACAATCGCAGGCGGGAGTTCCCGAAGAACACAGGTTTCTTCAGAGTTGGCGGTACCTGATTTTGTTGACACTTTCGCGGGTGCTACTTAACCAGGACTCTTCTCAGCCGTGGAATGATTCCTCGCAGGACGCCATGGCGAAGATCGAGCGCTTCGTCGTAGATACATATGCGTCTCGCAATCCGGATATCGCATAGATATTTTCACCTGTCCGTAAGTTAAGGTTCAAATCGTCATTCGAGATTTCGTGGCCCCTCAAGGTTAGCTTGAATGCCGAGGGCGTTCCGATGTCGGAGCTGCCGACAGTGGTGCAGGAGGTGAATCGAAATCTTCTTCAAGCCGTCGTGGATAGCCTGAACCCCGAATTTGACTACTATGTCTGTTTCGATCAGCTCGATCTTGGATTCGATAACTCGACGGACTATAAGAGTCGTTTGATTGGACTGTTGCTAGCGGCTCGCGAAATCAACGTAAAGGCACGCGAAGCGAGCAAGAGACTTTCGGTTCTTGTATTTCTCAGGGACGATATCTATCAGTCTTTGAATTTTGAGGACAAGAACAAGCTGACCCAAAATTACACCTCTCGCATCGAGTGGGACACTTCGAGGACGACGCGAACTCTGAAGCAATTGATGGAAAAGCGATTCGCCGAGGTGCTCTCAATTTCTGAGTCAAACTCTTGGAATGAAGTCTTCGACGAGAGCGAGCAGATGTCGGGTCGGCAGAACAAATATCAGCATATGCTTGACCGCACCTTCCTCCGACCGCGTGACATGATTAAGTTTACGAACGAGGTTCTACGAGTGTTCAGGAAAGAAGGGCCCCCTGAGCGGCGGAACAAATTCAACAATCGCGATGTCCAGACCGCAAGAATCGAGTACTCTGCCTACTTTCCCCTTTCGATAAATTTTGAGTCTTAACCAGGTAACGGCGAGTGCGCCGTCAGTGCTGACAGAAACGGGGGGCACATGAGAGGCTGAACGAAGGACGCGGCTCGGCAGCTACAGCCGACAAACATTTGGTGCCTCAGTGCCCGTTCTTAACCATGGTTCCGGTGATGGCGGTCAGTGATTTGGTGGCATCTCGCCGAGAGTGGCGAGTTCGACCCCGTTGGAGACATTTTTCAAACCGACTGCGACCGGGCCGGGCCTCGTCCAATTTGGGAGATGAGGTTTCAAGATGGCGAAAGCAGCGAAGGCGAAGAAGATCAAGGGAGAGTGGGATGAAGGTAAGCGTACGGCTAAGCTTTCAATTACCCACAAATCCAGGTGAAATTGTTTGGACATTCGCTCGAGAGAGCGTTAGAATGCCGCCAGCATGCCGAAACACAACCCCCCTAAATTGTTTCAGAGCACGCGAGAGGCTAAGGCGCCTTACGCGGCCGAACATGCCTCAGCGTTTCTTTCGAAAGATCTCGTGAATTGCGGGTTTCAGGATGCCAGGCTCAGTCGGCGGTTTCAGAAGCTGGTGCGGCAGCTCGAGGCTCGTCTGGGGCAATCGATTCCACTCGCCTGTCAGGACTGGAAGAACACAAAGGCTGCTTACCGCTTCCTTTCGAATCGGAGGGTCGGCGAACAAGCGATACTATCAGGCCATTTTCAAGCGACTCTTGACCGAGTGAGGGCAGTCGGCGGTCCGATTTTGATCCTGCATGACACGACCGAATTCGTTTACTACGGCGAGTCGGCTCAAGGCCTCGGCGTTCTGAACAAAGGATTCAAGGGACGAGCGGAATCTTATGCAATACGTGGCGTGCTGATGCATTCGAGCCTTGCCGTGACAACGGAAGGACTGCCACTGGGATTGACTGCAATTAAGTTCTGGAGCCGCAGTAAATTCAAGGGGACGAACGCTCTCAAGCGATCGGTGAATCCAACTCGTGTGCCTATCGAGGAGAAGGAGAGCATCCGCTGGCTGGAGAATCTGAAGCAATCCACAGAACTGCTGGGTGAAGCTGAGCGTTGCGTGCACATCGGTGATCGGGAGAGTGTTCGGCGTCAACTATTCTTTCCGGCGCATTGACTCACGGTTTTTGTTACCGGTGAAGGGTCGTTGCCTCATGAGAATGTTACCCGTTCCAGATGAATGGAACGGGAATAGTGAGGAGACGGCTCAGCCCACCCCAAGGGCCGCCGAGGCGGCTTCCATAACGGTAGACAAACCAACCCAAGAGCAAAGTCAAGATGAGCATCGGGAAACGCGCCCACATCAATGTCGGTTTCCAACCATTCCAACGTCCTAGAACAGCATCGCCGAAGATCCACTGGGCCCCATAAGCGCTAAAGAAATCGGCCGATAATTTCCAGGCCGCGCTTGAATAATCGGCGTGTGCTCCGCGTACGGCAAGCGGTATGGCGGCGAGCGCTTTTCCAAGCGGTGGATGCTCGGGGTTCAGGCGCAGATCAAGACGCTGGAGATAGCTCAATCCAGCACCCACGTGAGCGACTTCGTCTACAGTGGCGGACTCATGCAAGGCCACACCGCCAGCCAAGAAGAACATGATGATAAGCAAGCCTGCAGCAGCTGCGCGGTACGCGTTTTCCGGCATATGTGGGTGGATCAATTCTAACCGCTAGTCGCCAACACGTTGCACGCGTGGCCGATCCGTCGCCTGGCGGCTTCCTGCAAGTCGGCGCGTCCCGCTGCCAATCTGGCTGGGCCTGAACCGTCAAAAAAGAAAGAACAGATGATGAATCTACCCATGGCGACAGATCGCGATTTATACGCCAAGCTCACTGTCCGTGTCGCCGACTTCCATGTAAGTATCGATGGGCGAGATCGCCCACGGAAGGCGATGAAAATCGGCCGCGTTTGGGCTATTGTCAACAGGTGGCGGAGTGGACAGATGTCCTTCGACTTTGGGGAAGTTGAGACCGTATGTAAGTTTGACGTCGGAGTGCATTGCGTGAACGGATGAGTGTGCGCCCGCAAGGCTAGCACGTGACGGTGTCTATTTTGAGCAGTATCTAGTTGTCGTGCGCTCCCCTTCCGCCACGCGAAGGAGGATAGATGCTGGCCGAACGCTGTATCGCAGGAATCGATGTCCACAAGAAGATGCTGGCGGTGGTTGTGGGCAAGACGCACGAAAGGACGCTGCAGGTTGAAAGAGCGAAATTTGGCACCACGACACAAGACTTAGACGCTTTACGGGATTGGCTACAGGCGCATAGGGTCGAAGAGGTGGTGATGGAGTCCACTGGCCAGTACCACAAGCCCGTGTGGCTGCAGTTGGAGGGGTGCTTTCGGTTGCACCTGGCGCAAGCTCAATCAAACCGAGGCCCGAAAGGTCGGAAGAGAGACTTCGCCGATGCACTGCGTCTAGTTAGACGCTTTCTGTCCGAAGATCTAATCCTCAGCTACGTACCGGATCCCGAGCAGCGGATGTGGCGCAGATTGACACGGGCGAAAACTAGCCTGGGCAATCAACGCACACGACTGCAATTGCAAGTGGAAGCCTTGCTAGAAGAGATGATGCTTAAGTTGTCCAGTGTAGTGAGTGATTTGTTCGGATCGAGCGGGCGTCGTATTTTAAAGGCGATAGCGGTTGGCGAAGAGGACCCTGTGGCACTCGCCCGCCTAGGTGACGAACGGCTGAAGGCGAGCGAAGAAGAATTGCAGAAAGCGCTCAAGGGTCGCGTACATCCGACTCACCGCCTCATATTAGGGCTCTATCTGACGCAAGTCGAACTGATCGACGAACAGGAAGCCATTTTGGAACGAGAGATCAGCCGAGCCATGCAAGCACACCAATCCGTTGTCGAGCGCCTCGCCGACGTTCCAGGATTGGGCCTAGACTCAGCACATCAGATCATTGCCGAGATGGGACCCGAAGCGGCTGCGTTTCCTTCAGCTGGGCAAGCAGCATCATGGGTGGGAGTGTGTCCGGGACGAGAAGAGAGCGCAGGGGAGTCACACAACAACCGATCGCCGAAGGGAAATCGACCGATGCGACGTCTGTTGAACCAATTGGCATGGGCGTCCATACGAGCCAAGGGCAGTTACTTCCAGATTCTGTTTCAGCGCCTGACTGTAAGGAAGGGAATCAAGGTCGCGATCTGGGCTGTCGCCCATCGCCTACTGCGGCTCATTTGGAAGATCCTCCATGAGAGGGTCCGCTACGTCGAGCATGGTACCCGTAGCGGTAATTTGCACGCTATTCAGAGGCGAAAGCGCGACTTAGTCAGGCAACTTCGACGCCTCGGGTATGTTGTCGAACTCACTCCCATACAAGCCGCGGTGCCAGCAGAGATGTGATTTTCGACGGAGTCGATTGTCAAGAGAAAACGCACGTCTCCTGACGCGCGCTTCGGAGGAGCGCGCAGAAACGTTTATTGCAGAGCCCACAGCTCGCGTATATGAGCCTCTCGGCGGTGATTCCTGCTTTCGCAGAACCGGACATCCATTTGCTGTCTCAGGCCTTGCCGGCCATCACAGATGATTGAGTGTGTGTTCGCTGCCAGTCCCGAAACAATCCGGAGGGAGCCTCAGGACGTATTATGTCCATCGCTCAGTCGGCAACCTGCAGGACCTGGCAGCCTGCGCGCTGTGTGATCTTATTTTTTTCCTCCAGGGGGCGGTTTAGGCCACCGCGGTACTGAAGTCTTCTACCGGTACAAAGGGCCGCTGCCCGCGATCTACGGCAAGCAGATACGTCACCATCTTTCGCGCCACCGCAATCGTTGCGCGATTGCTGTTTCCTTTTTGCTTTGCCTTTTCGTATACCAAGGCGAGCTCGTGGCTCTGTTTCGGCGCGAGTTTGGCGGCCTCCGCCAAAACACGCTGTATATGCTTGTTGCGCTGTTTGGAGAGTGGTGTTCGCAGCACCTTGTCCGCAGAGCTCTTTTCGTCTCCGCACAATCCGCAATAGCTGATGGCTTGCTTCACCGAGTGAAAACGCGATACATCGCCGCCTCGGGAATCACCCAAAACCGGCCAATGATAATCAGCTGAAAACCGGCCAATAGGCCGGGTGATCCAGGACATTGATTCAGGCGTGAGGAATACCCTCCGTCAACGTGAGCAATGTCTTGAGCAAGGACAAGAGAGAGCAAGTAATCGCGCTGGGGCGGCTGGGATGGTCTCTGCGGCGCATCGAAGCCGCAGTTCACATTCGGCGGGAGACAATCGGCGGATACCTGCGCACCGCCGGCATTCCAGTGCGTGCGCCTGGCGGATGGGGACGGCGCACACCGGCAAAACCGGCCAATGAGGTGATTACCGACTCTGGCGCGGAATCGGTCCCGATAACGGTCGCCGCATCGCAACCAGATCGCAGTCGAGCGGCAAGCGTCTGCGAACAGTACCGGGAGCTGATCGAACTCGGGCTTTCGCGTGGCCGCAACGCCAAGGCGATCTGGCAGGACCTGGTCGACAGTCACGGTTTCAGTGTTGGTTACCAGAGCGTCCAGCGGTTTGTAGGCAAGCTGCGCAGAGCGGCGGAACCGGAAGCGCGAGCCGTGATTCAGACCGCGCCGGGCGAAGAAGCCCAAGTTGATTACGGCTCCGGCCCGATGGTGCGCGACCCGCAAACCGGCAAGTACCGCCGGACGCGGCTGTTTGTGCTGACGCTCGGCTACAGCCGCAAGTGCGTGCGCCTTCTGGTCTTCCGCTCCACCGTGCGCGTCTGGGCCGAACTGCACGAGAAAGCATTCCGCCGGCTGGGCGGGGCCACTCGCGTAGTGGTGCTCGACAACTTGCGCGAAGGCGTGCTCGCGCCCGATATCTACGATCCCGCGCTCAATCCTTTATATAAAGATCTGCTCCAGCACTATGGGGTCGTTGGACTGCCTTGCCGTGTAAGAGATCCAGACCGCAAAGCTTTGAACTCATACTGCACCTTGTAAAGTATGTGGTGATGAAGTTGCGGATTCGATCTGATATTCACGCTTGTGAGTGTATTTCGCGGGCAGATCTTCCGGCGGGATTTCGTAGAGATAATCGCCTCGATCGTTCACTGGGTGTGCGTGGAGCAGACCGCGCCGGCGCCAGAGGTGTACGGTCGATAGCACGACGCCGTAGCGGGTGGCCACATCTTGCGGAGTGAGAAGCCCCTGAGCAAGCAGGCGCGTGCGCCGATCAGTGAGACGATAAACCGTGCGTAGTCGGCCGATACGCGCGGCCGTCCATGGAGTTGTGACGACGGTGCGCACGCCACGCTCATTGAGTACATCGGCGATTTCGCCGTCTGTATAGGTGTCGATAAGCCGGTCGATCTCTTTGACGACCTCGGCATCGGTGGTGCGCAGCTCCACGCACGACTTCGGCAGCGGCAGACTGAGTGAGCGTGTTGCGCCGCCGGCAAAGCGGATATCCACATGGAGTGTGTCGCCCTTAGTGAGCGTGACGTCTTCTATCAATAGGCGCAGCATCCGCTTTTTCTCCTTCATCTGCGTGCGCGGGTCACGCCAGAGGCGCGGGAAGTCGGTTGCGAGAGCCATCAGTTCTGCACGCTCGGCATCGGCCATGACGCCCGGGTCGGCGGTTTTTGCTTTCTCGTACGTTTCGTGGGCCGCTGCCAGCGCGCGCAACTTGTCGTTCCAGTCCGCCTCCAAAGCATCGGCCACGAGGCGATTGTCGGGATCGACTTTGAGGAAACGGCGTTGCGCAAGATCCGATTCATAGCGTGCGCGATCCACGTGCTGGCGCCGCAGCCGGTCGGCTTCCTCATGGCGGCTTGCAAGTTCTTGCTGCACCGTCAGCGCGACTTCGATTGCCAGAGGCGTCATGGTCTCGATGACGATATCGCCGATTGCCTCATCAAGCGCACCGCCGTGTACGGTTTGACACAGACCACTCTCGCCCCTCTGCAGCGGGCGTCGACCACACCAGTAAGTCGGTACGTTTTGATTGCGATGCGAGTGGTAGCGGACCGACATGCGCTCCCCGCAAGTTCCACAGATCACAATTCCCTGCAGCAATGCCGTGCCTTCGCGTGCCGGTCCACGGCACCGCTCGGGGCTCCAGGCGATCGCATTGCTCTTCACGCGCTGGACATTCGACCGGTATTCCTCCCACGAGATATAGCCCGGATGCATATCGCGCAGCAGGATCCATTCTTCGCTTGGCACCAGACGCGAGCACACCTTCCCATTAGGTAGATAGCGCTGTTTGGTGCGACCGAAGACGAAGGCGCCGGCATAACGCGGGTTATGGATGATCTGCCGGGCACGACAATGCAGCAACTCGCCCCAGACCAGATCGCCCTTGTGGATACCGCTACGCAATCGGCGTGGGAATAAGAGTCCCTTCGCATGGAACTCCTTGACGACCGCCAGACAGGACCCGGTCCGCTGAAAGGTCTCGAAGAACAGACGCATCGAGGCCTGCACTTGGGCGTCCGGATCGAGGATGACACGATCTTGCGCATCGTGTACAAAGCCGACAGGAACCATCTGTTTGAGTTCCCCACGCCGGGCGCGGCTCAAGATGCCACCCTGCAGCCGCGCCTTGAGCACATGCAGTTCCGCCTCACTCATGGTGCCCTTCAGTCCCAACAACAAGCGATCGTTGAAGTGCGCGGGATCGTAGAGCCCATCCTCATCGAGGATGAGCGTGTCGGCAAGCGCGCATAGCTCCAGCAGCCGATGCCAATCGGTGGAGTTGCGCGCCAACCGCGACACTTCCAAACCGAGCACGATCCCGACGCGCCCCAGACTGACTTCGGTTACCAGTCGTTGGAAGCCTTCTCGGTCAGCCGCACTGGCGCCGGACTGCCCAAGATCACTGTCGATCACGATAATCCGATCGAGCGGCCAGCCCAACGCTACAGCGCGTTGCCGCAGCGCATACTGGCGGTGCGTGCTCTCGGTATTTTCGAACACCTGGCGCAGCGTTGACTGGCGCACGTACAGGTATGCCAAGCGCGACAGATGCGCGGTTCTGATCTTCTGATGAGCTTCGGTGTCCATCACCATGAGCGACATCCTTCCCTCGATACGTGCGCAACAGGACGAGTCGAGAGGACCAGACTCGCCAAAAGCGTGGTGATCTCATAACGCTGCACGTTCGACAGCCACACCGGAGCAGCGTTGCCCTGCGACGAACCCTCGTGTGGTGAAGGGTCCGGCAAGACAACCGCACGCTGTGCAAGCGACACGCGAAGCGCCTCCTCCACAGTCTTGAGCCATCCGGGCATGCCCTCGCTCAGCAGCAGAGCAAGACCCATACCGCGCGGCTGGTCCGCGCCATTTTCTCGAGCCGCATTTCCCACTGTGCCGATAACTTGGGAACGAAGCAGCTCGTATTGGACGGTGTACTGCCGGGCGTCGAGCTTTGCAGCTTCGACAATCATTGGCGTTTTTTTTCCTCCTGCCGCAGCCGCCGCAGGATGCTGCGCGGATGCGCCTCGATGCCACAGCGCTGCGCTAGAAGCGCTGCCAGTTCCTCGCCCTTGGGCGTCCGTCCAGCTTCTTGAATCGCCTGCAGCAGGACGGCCATCGCTTCGTCGTTGAGCTTGTGGGGCCGCTTGGGCCCGCGCTTGCGTGGCAACAACCCCGGCAGGCCCTCGCGTTGGAATGACTCCTGAGTGACATAGAAGACCGGACGGGACAGGCCAAAGGCTTGGGCTGCCTCCACTACCGCACGCCCTTCCTTCTGCACGCTGCGCAGCATCTCGTACTTGACCTGCATCAAGTCGGCTGGATCGAAGAACGCGCTGTCGCGAAAAAGGGGATCGGAAACAGCCTCGGGATGCGGATGAATGGCGCCCTGTGCGCTCAAGGCTTGCTGACGGCGTGCGCGTTGTCGTGAACCCTTCGCCATCTATGTCTATGTAATTATGTGCCGAATAATCGCGGGAGGGCAAGAGTTAAATATTGCCTATACGCGTAGGTGGGCCATTTATTTGAATATCCCTGTATGTTGTCGAGCCATCCGCTCCTGTCTCCAAACACCGAGTGCACATCTTTACCAAGACATTCTGCACACAATTCGCTTAACATACTGTGGCCTCCCTCCCGACCATCTGTTTGTCGATCATCCTGCGCAGCTCGCGCAGCAGGTCGGCACGGAACAAGGCGCGTCTTGCGCCGATCGTGATCACCGGATCGGGCGCATGGATATCAGTCCATTCGATCAGCAGCGTGCGCAATCGCCCCGTTGCGTCCAGATACGACACACGGTCTCCGCCCCAGTTGTTGCGTATCATCCGAACTTCGAACGTTTTCCCCCTCAGCGGATGGAAAGGATGCGTGACAGTGAAAACTTGTATGCCAGCATTAGCACCGTCTGCAATGCCCGCTTTTTGCCAAGGCCAAAGCGGAAGTCGGCGTACAGATTGTAGAACGCTGGATTGTAGCGGCTCTGCGCCATCATCACTTTTACTCTGTGGCCGAGATCAACGAGGCGATCGCAGAGTTGCTGGAGCGGTTGAATCAGCGCCGCTTTCGAAAACGCGACGGCACACGAGCTTCGCTGTTTGCTGAGCTGGACCGGCCAGCCCTGCAGCCGTTGCCCCGGGAACGCTATCAGTTAGCCGAGTGGAAGAGCGTTCGCGCCAACATCGATTATCACGTCGAGATCGACCGGCATTATTACAGCGTTCCGTATCAGTTAGTCGGCCATCTTTTAGAAGCACGCTTCACCGCTACCACGGTCGAGATCTTCCATCGTGGCGTGCGCGTTGCCTCTCATCCGCGCAGCCACGTTGCCTACTGCCATACCACCAATACGGAGCATCGACCGAAAAGCCATCAGGCACATCTGGAGTGGACACCCTCACGTCTGATTCATTGGGCTGAATCCGTGGGCCCGGCAACCGCGCAGATTGTACGCACCATTCTGGAAATGAAGCCCCATCCCGAGATGGGCTACCGCTCTTGCCTCGGTATTCTACGACTGGCCAAGACCTATTCCAATGAACGGCTGGAAGCTGCCGGCCAGCGCGCTTTACAGTTGCAGGCCTTCTCGTATCAAAGCCTACGCTCGATCCTAAAAAACTCACTCGATCGCCAGCTCATGATCGAGCCGGACAGCGATAAGTCCGGTCCGCGCCATGAAAACGTGCGTGGCGCCGACTACTACGATCCACCGAATACGTTTCTGCAATAACCCACTACTTCTGGAAAGGAAACCCAACCTATATATGTTGAATCAACCGACGCTGGAAAAACTCCAAGCCATGAAGCTGCACGGCATGGCGGAAGCCTTCCGCGCTCAACTGGAAACCACCGACGCGAGCCAGCTCAGCTTCGAAGAACGTTTCGCGATGCTGGTCGATCAGCAATGGTTATGGAAAGAAAATCGCGCTCTCGCTAGGCGCTTGCGTGCCGCTAAGTTAAAAGAGCGCGGCGTTCTCGAAGACATCGACTATCAACACCCACGCGGGCTGGACCGCAAGCTGATCCGCACGCTCGCCAGCAGTGAATGGGTACGGCAACATCAAAATTTGCTACTGATCGGCCCAACTGGTATTGGAAAAACGTGGTTAGGTTGTGCACTCGCCCAAAAAGCTTGCCGCGACGGCTTCACCATTTTGCACAAGCGTAGCTCAGAGCTGTTCCGCGATTTCGCGGTGGCACACGTCGATGGAAGTTTCGGCCGCCTCTTGACGAAGCTTGCCCGCATCGACATTTTGGTTCTGGATGATTTTGCCATGGCTCCCCTGAAAGACAGTGAGCGGCGCGATTTTCTGGAGCTCTGTGATGATCGCTACCAGCGCCGGTCTATGATCCTGACTTCGCAGCTCCCACTTGCACATTGGCACGAACAGATCGGCGATCCTACGCTTGGCGACAGCATCCTGGATCGCCTGGTCCACAATGCCTATCGCATCGAACTCAACGGCGAATCGATGCGCAAGAAGCGTGGACGAAAGCCCGAGGAGTAATCGCGACAACAGTCTCTTCAGTGCTGAGGTGGGTAAGAAGGTGTGAAAAATCATTTGCGGCCGATTTTGGCGTTTTCTGGCAGGCCTCCCAATGTATGCCCCCCTGTCCCGCGATCGCTTATAGTGCGTTCTAAGCGCAAAATTTTTCGGCTTGAGCCTACCATGACAGTTGGCTGATTCCTCCACACGTTCTAAGGCACTCAAATCGCCGTCCTTGCCACATGCCCCAGCCCGGCTCCGAAGCACAAAACTGTTGACTCATGTGAATAATTTGAGCCATCATCTTAAGTGCCAGCCGTCGCTTCGCTCCGGCTTTATTCACATCGTCGGAACGGTCAATTCACATCATCGGAATACGCATCACGGACGAATACTTGTTCCGCAGGGATCGAAATTGCCGGGTTCGTAGCAATGCGACCGCTATTGGCTGCTCTTCGGTGATTTTGACGGTTTGATGTCAGCGGGAGTGAAGCTGATTTGAGCGGTTACTTCCGAGGTAGCTTTGGATCGTCGGCCCGGAATACCTTATACTGCCGCGTCAGTTCGTAGGACCGAGAGAGGGCAACGTTCTGCTCCTCGGTTCGCTCCAAAGAATCCAGAATCAAATCCAGCTTCGGCGGGCTTGCCTTTAATTCCTCTGCGTTTAACGAATAAGAAAGCACCCATGCCGTCGCCACCGGAGCAAGAAGAACAATGGATGGTATCGCTTCGCTGTCGCCCATGCGATTACGCGCGCTTGCTCGCAAACCCTCTCACTCCGGATCCTGGCGAAGATATTAAGCCGGGATTTCCGTTTAGGTCGCCGATTGGTCTCAATGTACGGCCCTTTAAGCAGGAATTGTAAAGAAGAACGTCGATCCCAGACCAGGCGTTGATTCAGCCCAAATGCGCCCGCCGTAACGCTCCACTATCTTCTTGCACATGGCCAAGCCGATACCGTTGCCCGCGTATTCCGCCCCATGAAGGCGTTGAAACGGAAGGAAGATTTCGTCCAGGTATTTCGCGTCGATCCCGAGACCGTTATCCGCCACAGAAAAATACCACTCGTCAGTGTTTTTTTGAGAAGAGACATGGATGGATGGTGGCTCGCCTGGCCGGCGATATTTAATCGCATTCCCGATCAGGTTTTGAAAGAGTATCGCGAGCGGGACTTCCTCAGCCATAATGGTTGGCAGGGGGTCGTGGTTTACGGTCGCGCCGCTTTCTTCAATGGCAATATGAAGAGACTGGTGCGCTCTCTCGAGAACAAGATCGGAGTCTACCGGAACACGTTTTTCGAGCCTGCGTTCATTCACCGACCAATACTCACGTAACTCCCCGAGCAACGATCTCATCCGCTGAGCGCCTTCAAGCGTATAAGCAATGAATTTATCGGCTTGATGATCGAGCTTGCCCCTATATCGCTGTGAGAGCAATTGGGTGTAATTCGTCACCATCCGCAGAGATTCCTGCAGGTCGTGGGACACCGCATACGAGAAGTGCTTCAGGTCCTCGTTCAGGCTCAGCAATAGGTTTTCAGCCCGTTTCCGCTCGGTGATGTCCTCCACTGCCAGCAGGATCAGTTGTACATGGTCGATGCGACGGGCATTGACCAGTAGCGTTCGCGATCCTATGTCCACGAAGTTATGTTGGATCTCGAAATTTTCCACGATTTCGTTCCGCGGAAGCAATTCATCCATTAATTTCCGTAGTTCCGGTATACCCCACTGCCCGTTGGCGAGCTCATAGAGGTGTTGGCCCGCTATTTCGGACGCACAAACCCGAAACTTCTCGTAGAATGCCGAGTTCGCCGACCTTACGCGCAGGTCATCATCCAAAATCAGTAACGGCTCGCGTACGGTGGCGACAATGCCCTCGGCATAGATCCTCGCGTGTTCCGCGCGCTGCTCGGCCTCCTTTAGCTGCGTCACGTCCACGAACGTGATCACTAGGCCATCGATCACATGGTGGATCGTGCGGTAGGGCAGGATGCGCATCAGGTAATGTCGTCCCTGTACTCCCGTCAGCTCGCGCTCGCGCGGCGACAGCGTTCCGAGAACCTCTTTGATGTCTTCGATTAGATTCAGCTCAGCAAATTGGGCTGCAAGATCGGTGAGGGGGCGGCCGATATCGCTGGCAATCAGCCGGAATACGCTCTCAATGGCGGGTGTGAAATTTTTGATGTGCAAGTCGCGATCGAGGAAGATCGTGGCGATATGCGTGCTGTTGAGCAGATTCTGCAGGTCGCTATTGGAGTGATCGAGTTCAGCAACTTTGCGATTCAATTCGGAGTTGACGGTTTCCAGTTCTTCGTTGAATGACTGGAGTTCCTCCTTTGAAGTCTCGAGCTCTTCATTCGTGGATTGATACTCTTCGTTTGCAGATCGAAGTTCCTCGTTAGAAGTCTCTAGCTCTTCTGTCGTCGCTTGCAGGCGCTCCTGCGAGGACCGGAGCTCACTTTCGAGGTAACGGATTGTCTGTTCAGCGCCGGCCGGTGACGCTGGTGATGGCTCGTATTCCGGGCTGGCGCCAGGCCCCACTTCTTCGAAGACGATCATGAAAAGGTTAGCGTCGCCGAACGCGGCGAGTGGCTCGACCGTGAGATCAATATGAGCAACGCCGCCATTTGTTTGAATCTGAACATTCTTCTGAACCGCCCGTTGCCCGGAGGTAACGGCTTTGTGGAGAGCGGTACGGATAAAAGTTCCTAGACCTTCCCGCGCCATATGAACCACATTCGTTTCCGGGCTGCCCGCCGGCTGTTCGAGGTAGCGGCTAATGCGGCCGGAGAAGTAGACGGCTTCGCCGTTTTCCCTGACCGTGACGCAGGCGGGTCCAAATCGCTGCAGGATGATACGTTCGAGCTGCTTCGCGAAATTTTGATCCTCTGTTTTCGGCAGCCTTCCGCCGGGCGGCGTGGGGCGGATAATCTCGCTGAGGGGAACCCTAATCGCGAGGTGCGGCAAGCTCTCTTTACGCAGGAAAATGCGATGCTTCTTGTCGACGGGATAGAACAGTTCCCGATGGGAGGTGGCATCCTCCGCCGGCCCGAGAAACAGATAACCGCCGGAACGCAGCGCGTAATGGAACAGCGGAATGATCTTCTGTTGCAGATCCAGTCCCAGATAGATCATCACGTTGCGACAGGAGATCAAATCGAGACGCGAAAAGGGGGGATCCTTGATGAAGCTATGACTCGAGAAGATGCACATCTCGCGAAGGTCGCGTTTTACTTGGTACTCGCTATCATGCCGGGTAAAGAAGCGCTGCAGCCGTTCTGGCCCCACGTGCTCGGCAACACTCTCCGGGTAGCGACCCTTTCGCGCGATCTCCAGCCCGCGTTCATCGATGTCGGTGGCGAAGATCTTTACCTTCGGAGGCTTGTGCAACGTGGAGGCATGCTCGCACAGCAGCATCGCGATCGAGTAGGCTTCTTCTCCGGATGAGCACCCAACGACGCAAACCCTAACCGTGGTGTCGGCGTCCTTTCCCTCAAACAGCTTCGGAATTACCCCCCTATGCAGCGCATCAAAAGCCTCAGGGTTACGAAAGAACTGGGTCACACCGATGAGTAGATCTTTGAAAAGTTGGTTGACTTCCTTCGGTTGGCGCTCCAGGACTGCAAGGTATTGCTCTACCGTTTCAATTTGTGAGATCTTCATTCGGCGCTCCACCCGCCGTGCAATCGTATTCTCTTTGTACTCGCTGAAATCGTGCCCGGCGCTGCTCCGGAGCAATCGGTGGATGGTGGCCATGTGGGTACTGAGCTGTTCTTGGATGCTGTTGGGCGCGCCATCGTTGAGCGAACGCAAGTGCGAGGCATACTCCAGGAGTTTCGCGGGCATCCCTTCCACTGGCAGCACGTGGTCAACAAGGCCTGTCGCGATCGCGCTGCGAAGGATAGCATCGTACCTGGCGGATTCCAGCGTCTGGGCCATGGCCATGCCGCCGTGCTCCTTAATTGCGCGAAGTCCGAGCGTGCCGTCTGTGCCGTTCCCGGACAGCATGATGCAGACCGCGTTTTCCCCGCGTTCTTCCGCCACGGAACGGAAGAGATCATCGATGGGCGTTCGATGGCCGGCAGGCTCACTCGGAACCTTCACACGAAACACGCCATCTTTGACTGTCAGCGTGCTGTTGGGTGCGATGACGTGGACCTGGTTGGGAAGAACAGGGGTATTGTTATGGACCTGCTCCACTGGCATCCGGGTGTATTTCGCCAGCAGCTCCGGCAGCCCGCTCTTAATATCGGGCGCAAGATGCTGGACAATTACGAAGTCAAGCCCGGAGTCGGCTGGCATGTGTTTGAAAAATCCTTCGAACGCCTCGAGGCCGCCCGCAGAAGCGCCGATTGCGACGATCAGGCACTCTTCCGAACTTCTATTGCTCTCGCTCACTTTAACGTCCTAGAGGCTTCCCAGTCAGCCTCGGCTCATCCTTTTGTGGCTTAACTCTCAGTATCGCCTTTCTCGGAGCCGTTCGTTCTCTGAAAGCTTGTTCGGACTATCTGCTGTGCTCTTTTGGGAGCCGAAGGTCTCCGCGTACACTTTCGTAAACTCCGCTCCGAAGAAGAAGACTTGCGCCGAGTAGTACACCCAGATCAGGACGATGATGAGCGACCCGGCCGCGCCGTAAGCGGATCCCAAATTTATCCTGCCCATATAGAGCGCGATGAGCTGCTTGCCGATGATAAACAGCAACGAGGTAACGACTCCTCCGACGGCGACGTCGCTCCAGTTCAGACGTACATTCGGAATCAATTTGTATACGGCGGAAAATACAAATGTAATAACCAGACAGGAAATCAAGAACGCTGTGAGATGCAGGAAGTAACCGGAAGCGAACATTCGCCAGCCGAGAAATGTTTCCATAGCCCCAAGCCAGGTATTCAGCACCAAGGAGACGAGAAGAAGCACGCCAAGACCAAGGATCATGACAAACGAGTACACGCGTTCTTTGGCCAGACGCAACAAATTCGCGAAATGTGTACGATTTCGTTTAACAGGCACGTGCCAGATTGCATTCAAAGCATTCCGAAGCTCTGCCAATACGGCTGATGCCCCGAAAAACAAGGTCATTATTCCGAATACGGTCGCAATCAAGCTGGTCACCGGCTTGCGCGGACTCGTCAGCAGAACCTGAATTGCCGGACCTATCTCGGAACCGAGCAGATCCCGCAGGCCCAAAACCAACTGCCCTTGCGCCACTCTCTTGTCATAGACGAGGCCGGCAATCGCAACCGTAAGGATTAGAAGTGGCGCGAGAGAAAGCAGAGTGTAGAACGCCACGGAGGCGCTCCAACTGGTAGCGTTATCCGTGCTCCACTCTGTGGCTGTTCGCTCTAAGAGACCGAGCGCAATCGAGCAATGCGGAATACTGAACCGCTTTATATGCATCGTCCGTTAACCGTTCCGCGGTTCTAGTCTGCTCAATAGCAACTGCGAGCAGCCCCTCGCCGGGACCGGTGCGGGTGCCAATTTCTCCTTGAGCCGTCCGTTCCCTCATTATGTCGCGCTACGGGCGGCCGGGTCCGAGTGCCGCTCATCGCGCGCACTGGCCAATACCGCGCCAAATGTCGTGATAGGCAATCAGGACCAGTACGGCTCCTGCGGTGGATACAAGCACGCCTTGTCGTTAACTGCGAGAATAGGCTTTCGCCACTTCGAGGACGTCTTGTGAGACGGGATTTTAGCCGCACGATGACAAAACCGAAAGCTTACGACCTGGTTGTGATCGGCGGTGGACCGGCGGGGCTCAGCGCGGCCACCACTGCCGCCGCGCTTGGCAAGACTGTTGCTTTGGTGGATAGTCACCACGAGTTGGGCGGCGCAGGTGCTAACACAGGTACAGTCCCGAGCAAGACTCTCCGTGAAACGGCTGTAATGCTTTCAGGCATGAGATCTCGCGATCTCTACGGAGTAGATTTATCGCTTCGGCGCGAGGCCACTGTTGCTGACTTCCTCCGGCACGAACTGAACGTGAAGACCGGACTGAATGCAATGCTCTCTCGGCAGCTTGAGACCTCGAAGGTCGACGTGCACTACGGAACCGCTGAATTCCTAGATTGCCATACCATCGCCGCGCGCGTGTGCAAAACACAGATGGCTGCCCAGGATCTGTCATCGCCTGAGGAGATGTTGGTGTAAGGCGAATTCATGCTTATTGCAACAGGCTCCGGCCCGATCCGTCCTACAATCTTTCCGTTCGGTAGCCCAGAGATCTACGATTCGGACACAATCCTTGACCTGGATCGCGTGCCCAAAAGGCTCGGCGTTGTCGGCGCAGGCGTAATCGGCACCGAGTATGCGTGTACGTTCGCCGCGCTGGGAAGCGAGATCCACCTCATTGATGGAAGTGACGTACTCTTACCCACCCTGGACACCGAAGTCTCGCGAGGGCTAAGCGCTGCCATGGTCCACAACGGAATCATCTTTCACTGGAAGGAACGGGCGCATACCTGCATTGTCGGCAAAGATGGAGTCATTTTGGCATTGTCCTCAGGCGAACGCCTGACTTTTGACGCTGTGCTAGTTGCGACCGGGAGAAAAGGCAATACCGAGAAGCTGAACCTGCCAGTTGTCGGCATAACGGTCAGCTCACGAGGGCTTATCACTGTGGACGAGCACTTGCGTACAGAGGTGCCCCATATCTATGCCGCGGGCGATGTCATCGGGTTTCCGGCATTGGCCTCCACCATCAGCATGGAACAGGGCCGCCGTGCCGCTCGACACGCGTTCGAACCGCAGACACCTTCCCATGTCTCCCGCCTGTTGCCCGTAGGAATCTATACCATCCCGGAGATCGGCATCGTCGGCGAAACGGAAGAGTCTCTTAAGCGCCAAACCGTCGATTATGTTGTAGGGCGCATCGTACGATGACAACGCTCGTGGCAGGATCATCGGTGACTCGTCCGGCTTCTTGAAGCTGCTATTTCGGCGCGAGGACATGAAGCTACTTGGCGTACATGCGATCGGCGAGCAGGCCACGGAACTCGTCCATATCGGGTTGATTGCGATGCTAACGGGGTCGGCAGCCGAACTGTTTGATGAGGCATGCTTTAATATCCCCACGCTCAGCGACTTGTATCAGGTTGCGACTGTTGATGCGATCGGTAGCGCTTTACATTCTGCAAACGCCGTTCAATCAGTGATCGGATGAAAGTACATGGTCACGGTCCGGATCTCGTGAATGCCGAATCTGCTGAGGAAAATAGGCTTGCACCGATTTAGGAAATTGTTCCATCGCCGATGGGTTGGCTTTCAATCGCGCTTGCTGTGCTGTCTTCATTGGTAACGAGTCCCTGTGAGTAGCCAAAACGCCAATGCGTTTGGCCGGTGCGATGAGCCGAGCTAGGTTTTCAAGCAGCTACCGTCCAGTTATAACGATGATGCAGGCCTCCAAGCCAGGATTCTGAGATTACGTTGCCAGCTGGGGATGGTCGTTGGTCGACTGGTCGCCATTGGGTGAATCCTTATTAAGAGCATCGTGAACGCGGTCCTCATTGTGATAACTTGCATACTCGCGAAGCAGTCGTCGCAGATGTCGCTCATTCAGAGGGATGACGCGGTCTAGCATCTCTCGACGGCAACTGCCGATCCACCGTTCCGCAATTCCGTTTTGCCAAGGTGCCTGGATGCTCGTGCGCTTCGGCGCTAAACCGGGTCGAAGATGGCGTACCGGTATGGATCCGCTTCGGGGAAGGTTTCCCGCAACTGCTGCAGAACCCACTCCGACGTCGGATGGGCGGTGACGTTGCAGTGCAGAATTCTCCGCCGGCCATGCTCGATAATCAGGAAGCCGTACAACAGTTTGAACGTCAAGGTCGGTACAGTAAAGAAATCGAATGCGACAATCACCTCACGATGATTGGAGAGAAATGCCTTCCAGCGCTGATCAGACCTGGCGTTTCGGGGTCGCAGGTCTCGCAGATACCTCGCGACAGTGCGTTCGGAGACGTTGAACCCGAGCTTTAGCAGTTCACCGTGTATCTTCGGCGCTCCCCAGTCGGCATTCTCGAGCTTCATCCGGCGAATGAGACTTCGAACCTCTTCGCTGATCCTCGGTCGCCCGACCGCTGCCTGGATCGCCATCGCCAGTATAGTCGGAAACCTCTTCGATGCCATGCGATGATCTACCGCAGCGGAAGCGGTGGCAATGCTCGCGACGCAAACCAGCGGCCAATGGTCCCATTTGCCGACGGAACGAATTCGCAATTTCGGAAAGCCCTACTCCGCTCACACGCGTATGCTCGGGATGATTACGTTGCGAATCTTTTTTCAGGACCTTCAAGAATGGGAAGTGATTCGAGCGCGCTTCGAACCGTACCGGGCATTCCGTGCACCTCGATCGATCACAAGCCTGCTCGAACGAAACCCTCGAATCATAGCCGAAGATGTATGGGCAAAACTGGTCTGGGCGGGTATGAACCTTACTGCTGACGATCTGTCTCGACACGGACATCCGCGGCACGGGTCTTCACACTACTACCCGCTTGCTTTAGTTCGCGGATTGACAATGGTCTGGCTTTTCGCCGGAATTCGCTGGCACGAGATCCGGCGCTTACAAGTCGGCTGCATTCGTTGGCAGCAAGATTCCATGCACGAGCGCGTGTGCTTGCTCTCCGTTCCTGTGAACAGAACCGGTACGGCATACTCCAAACCTGTCGACAAGCTTGTCGGCGAGGCAATCGAACTGTGGGAAAAGGAGCGACCACACCAACCGAAACTTATCGACACCAAGACCGGAGAACAGGTTGATTTCCTATTTCTGTTCCGGCTTAAGCAAGTCGGCTATGGGTATTTGAATCACGTTCTGATCCGCACCTTGTGCCAAAAAGCCGGCATTCCGCAGGAGGATGTTCGCGGAAAGATTACCGGCCATCGCGCGCGAGCCACAATCGCCACGCAACTGTTCAACGCGCGTGAGCCGCTCTCGTTGTTTGAGCTACAGGAGTGGCTCGGCCATAAGCATCCATCCTCCACACAACATTACGCGAAGATCACTCCAACGAAACTGATGAGTCCTACGCCAAAGCTGGATACTTCGAGCGGAATGTGCGAGCCATCGAAGTGCTCATTGATCAGGATGTGATTCGACAAGGCCTCGGTGGTAAAGAGCCGTGGAAGTTCTTTGACCTGAGCCACGGTTTTTGCACATACGATTTCTTCGATCAGTGCCCACATCGCATGGCGTGCGCGAAGTGTTCGTTTTATCTCCCTAAGGAATCTTCACGGGCTCAGATGTTGGAAGCAAAATCCAACCTGCTCCACTTACAGCAAACGATTCCGTTAACGGAGCCGGAATTGGCCGCGATTGATGAAGGTGTTGCGGCATACGACAGGCTCGTCGATTCTCTTCAGGATGTCCAAACACCGTCCGGGAATACACCGCGCGAACTCGCCACCAGTGTTCCTAGTGGCTTGTCGCGGTGAATTCGTTAGCATGCTGTGATGCGGCGGCGTGGGTCAGAGTACTTCCATTGAAATGGTCGCGCGGTCTTGGAGTAAGCGCGAATGTAGCGGATGAGCTTGCGGGCGAGGTCGGCGACGGAAGTGAATACGCCGCGTGCGATCACCTCTCGCTCGATGCGTGAAAACCAGATCTCGACTTGGTTCAGCCAAGACGAATAAGTCGGTGTGAAGTGGAGTTGTACGGTTGGGTGTTCTTGGAGAAAACGCGCCACCTTAGGGGTCTTGTGCGCAGACAGGTTGTCGAGAATGATATGTATTTCCTGCTTGGGTTTGCACAATCCCACTACGTTCTCGAGAAAGTCGACGAACTCCTCGCTGGTGTGCCGTGCCGCCGTTTTGCCGTGCACTCTCCCGCTGCGAATGTCTAAAGCTGAAAATGAGGCGTGCTCGGAAAACATCACCCGCAGGCAAAGTGCGTGACTGCGTCATGTGCTCCAACTCGTCTCGCTCCTCGACCGTCAAATTGATTGCCTCTGCAGCAAAGGGCATCTCACATTGGACAACATTCCAATGCTAATTGTTTCTCAGAGACACACCACTAGATCTAAAATGTCACCAAGCATCTAAAACGTAGTTTTTTGAACGCGAGCCGAGGCCAGCAATATCATCTGCACCGAAGGTGCAAGTCATCTGTCCAATCATCGCCATCCAGGCTGAAGGTGTATTTCGCTCGAACCCGCGAATTCGCAGAACAAAACCAATGCTGCCATCGTATACAGCCCGAAAGAGGGCACACCAGTGGGATCTCTCCTTGCATTCTTCCTGCTCACATACGCGGTGACATGGACTTGTTGGATTCCGGTCGTCGCCTTCAACTCTCGCCCCACATCGCTCCTTTACGATTTGTGGCTGCTGGGAACTTTCGCCCCCTCTCTGGTTGCACTTGCATTAACTGCACGCAAGTATGGCACCACCGGCGTGAACGCGTTGCTTGGCCGGATATTCCACTGGCGGCTCGCCGCGCGCTGGTATGTATTCGCGATCAGCTATATAGCCGTAATTAAGCTCATTGTGGCCGTGGCGCATCGTATGGCGATTGGCGCATGGCCGCGCTTTGGCCACGAGGGTCCCGTCACCATGCTGGTAGCCATTTTGCTATCAACGCCGGTGCAATCGGGCGAAGAAGTGGGATGGCGTGGCTACGCCCTGCCGCATCTAGCGCAGGCGATGGGGTATGCGCGTGGGGCGCTATTGTTGGGCGTGTTGTGGGCGTGCTGGCATCTGCCCCAATTCTTTTTTATGGCCGCCGACACCTACAGACAATCCTTCCCGGTCTGGTCGCTCCAAGTGATCGCGCTATCTATTGCGATGGCGTGGCTCTACACGAAGAGCAATGGCAGCTTACTACTAATGATGCTGATGCACGCCGCGGTGAACAACACCAAGGACATCGTCCCGTCAGCCGTTTCAAATCCTTCCGGGACATTTTCGCTACACGCTTCCCTCGTGATGTACCTGACTGTCGCCGTGACGTGGATTGCGGCCGCTTACTTCCTCATTCGCATGCCGAAATTTGAGGTCCAGCACACATACTTGGGCCGACGTATTAAGACATCGGCAACAATCTAAAACAGTGCGCGGGAAATGCTTGAGCAACACGGTTGTGCCTGTGGAAATGACGGACTGATGGAAAGCAGAGTGCGCTTTCCACACTCCTTGGAAATCGCTATCGCGATTCCCACATTCCCCACAGGCTGATGGCGAAGGCCGAGGGAAAGTGGAAAACCAAAACCAGGTTTCCCACTTTCCCACCGCCCCGACACTCCCTCTCGTAAACAAAAAACCGCGACTCAGTTGCTCTGACACCGATCAGGGCGCAGCGAGCTCCACCATATTCCACATAACTGGTATGTACATAAAAACTTATCTCCTTTCGTTAACCCGGCTCTGCCGGGGCACCCCGAGAGCGAGGGGGCCGCTCCTAAGCCGAGGAGGAAAGTTTTTGGAAGTGACCCAAACTCGTGTGACTTGAAGCATCCATTGGCCGTTTTGGCCATCGGATGCTTCCGAATCCGGCTTGCCAGTACAGACGGGATTGGGCAGGTGCAACCGCAAAATGGTCGCGTGCCAGCAATGCGGCGATAATCCCCTGGTCCGATCAACCGTCGAGAACGCAAAAACCACGGCCAGCGCGCGTCAGCGCCAATTAATCAACGAAGCGCTGAACGAAGACAGCTGCTGCGATGGGGATTGTCCAGATGGATGGCTGGCTGCTGCTGCTGGATTCGTGGCGGATGTAGGCGCCTGTTCATTGAGTACTGCGATTCTAGAGGCGAGTGTCTGCTTAGTGCGCTCGAAACATGCGGTTGCTGGGGTCGAGCTTCCGAGCAATCTCGCCTTCGGCCGTAGCGCCGACGATGTCTCCGGAACTGCGCAGCAAACCGGACAAGTAAAAGTGATACCAAGCATTGTTTTGGTCCAGGCGAACCGCTTCGCGAATATTCCTAAGCGCATTTCCCTGATCCTGTTTTCCCTCCAGGTACGCCCAGCCGAGGACCCAGTGCGCCGCTGCATCATTGGGATGTTTTGCCGTTTCCTCCAACAACATGGAAAGCTCAGCGTCCCGCACTCCAGCATCCCCGAAGAGAAACAAAAAGAACATAAAGCCGTCCGGATTATTTGGGTCGAGGCGAAGCGCGTCGAGCGCCTCCCTCACACCTGCATTCCTATCAGTCCCTTTGCTGGTTAACGCATCCGCAAGGAGAAGGTGAGCTTCGGACAGCCCCGGCTCGAGTGCGATCGCTTCGCGGAAAACGGCAATCGCTGCCTGCGGGTTAATCTCTCGCAGTGCGCTCCCGAGTGCCAACAATAGGAATACGTTAGGTGGAGAAAGCTTCACCGCCGCCCGGCACTCGGTTTCCGCTTCTGTCAGAGCAGATTGTGAACGTCCAAAACCGGTGGCGGAGCGCGCATGCTGCAATTCGCCGCAACGCGCCACATGAGGAAGAACGGCTGCCTCCTTTTCAAACCCAGCTTGCTCAGAACGCGTGCTGCTTGCAGCCTTTAGAATTTGCTCAAGATCGTCAAGGCCAGCGCTCACAGATGCGCGGCGGACCATCTGAATGTATTCATCTGTAGCTCGGAAAGAGAGACCGCGCTGCTGAACAACATGGACGGTATACTGGGGCGTCGCGGACGAAGCAACGAGGCCGAGAACATCCGTCCGGCTCAGCGGTGGCTGCATGGAGTCTGGTGCGGCTAAATGTGCGGCGAGAATAGAAGCCATGCAAAGTCGTGCGATACAAGCGTGGCTTACGGGCATTGGTTTCGACGGTCCGCGAATCGCGGTTTACCGTATTATCCACCGCTGTGAAAAATGGATGCCGCGATTGCCGCAATCTATAAAAGCAGGATCCTCGAGATTTTTCATAGGTGTACGTGGAATGGGTAATGGCAGAAACGTCAGGCGAGCCGCGTTAACCCGATACATGAGAGCGTCTCGCCAGTTGTGCTTGCCTATGAGGTTTTTTCGCGTTCGCGATGCAGACAGCGACGGTTCTCCTGAGACCGGTGGCTTTTGGCACGTCGGGCACCCTGGAATAGAATAGGCGGCTAACATGAGCAAAACGCATTCACCGGTTCGCTTCCTGATCGTCTTTGCTTTATTCATTTGCGCGTGCGTGCTTCCGGCACAGCAGAGAGTTGATACGGCTCAACCACTCCGGGTTGATGAGTCGGTCATGGCGAGTAGACTGACCAAACAGGTTCCGCCGGTCTATCCGCCACTGGCCAACTCTGCACGTGTGCAAGGTTCTGTCGTCCTCGTTATTCGTATCGGGAAGGATGGTTCCGTGTCCGACGCAAAGCTCGTTAGGGGTCATCCGCTGTTGGTGCGTGCGGCGGTTGAAGCGGTGAAGCAATGGCAGTACAGTCCCTTTCTGGTTGAAGGGGCGCCAGTTGAGGTGACCACAACTGTGACCGTCCCTTTCAATTTGGGTGACAATAAAACTCCAGATGTTTCGAACACACCTACTCCGAGCGGCTCGAACACGGTCCCGGCTGACCGATGGCCGATACCACAAACAGCTGAGGATTTCGTTCGGCGTGGCTATCAGTACATGCGAGAACGGAAGTACAGCCAGGCGATCGATGACTCCAATCAGGCCTTAAAGATGAATGTGGATTACTTACCTGCACTGCGGTTGCGAGCGATGGCGAACTATGGCGCGAAGAACTACGACGCAGCCATTAAAGACTACTCCGCCATACTCGAAAAGTTCCCGAATTGGCCAGAAATCCATATTTACCGAGGACTTGCTTATTCGTATTCGGGCCACCACGACCTGGCGCTCCCCGACTATACAAAAGCAATCGAACTGGACGCCTATGTTGCAAATCCATACAACGCACGTGGCTGGGCGTACCTCGACATGGGCGAATACGACAAGGCTCTTCCAGATCTCAATCGCGCTATCGAGCTCTTGCCCGAATTCGTTCGCGCTTATGAGAACCGGGCGAAGTTGTTTGACAAGACTAACGATTTACGGAGTGAACTGGCAGATCTGGACATGATCTTGCGAATCTCTCCTTCATCCCAGTGGGCCAAAGGTCAGCGCGATGAGGTGTTGCGCCGACTGGGTTCGGCCGACATCAAGCAGGAACGCGAAAGGAAGGCGGCTGAAACGAGCTCGCCGCAGGATGTAACGTGGACCGACCCTTCGACTGGTTTGATGTGGACGAAGCAGGACAACGGGATCGGCATCAACTGGAATCAAGCCAACAAGTACTGCCACGACATGACGGTAGGGGGTTTCCATAATTGGCGGCTGCCCACCATCGATGAACTTAGTGCAGTCTATGATCCGACGCAGAACGTAGGCGGGTATCACATCAAAGGCGGGATTCGTCTTGGGCTCTGCTGCATGTGGAGCAGCAGCACGGGCCTTGATTCGGGGCAGGTCTGGCTTCTCCACTTCATGAGCGGCGGTCGCGTTTCCGGCCGTCTCGACTATACCTTTCGCGTGTTGTGTGTGCGCAATCCCCAAAAGTGAGGGCGAGGGAGGCTTGCGATTAGCGTAACTGAGCGCGCGGCATGCAAGCGCAGCAACATGAGCCGACGTATATAGATCGTTTCTAGTCAGCAACCGGTTTGGGACCGGCCAAGAAGCGTGAACCTCATAGATTGCTCCCGAGCGACGGACGATCCGGGGAATGAGTCACAACTGAGGTGGCCCCCTATTGGGCCACCTCGGACTCTTCGACTTCGCGTTCGTGAAGCGTGGTTTCGTCGAGACGCTCGGCACGATCCAATTTCAATATGGATGTGACGTGGATCTCCCAGATGCGCTGCTTGACCACGATTTTCTTTTTGCCTTCCAGTGGCTTTTCATATTCGCGACTGCGCAGCTCACCCTGAATCTGCACGTGTGCTCCCTTCTTAAGCGTGGCAGCAAAATCGCCCAGCGGCCCGTATACGAGTCCGCGATGCCATTCTGTGCGGGAAGCCCATTCTCCGGTTTCCTTGTTCTTCCAGGACCTTTTGGTGGCGAGCGAGAGAACCGTAAAGGTGTTGTTGTTTTTCATTTGACGACGATCTGCGTCGCCGCCCAGGAAGCCGATAAGTGTTACGGTGTTCAAATACATTTTGTGTTTCTCCTTTTGCCCCGCTTTCCCTCGGGGCACCCGTTCAAGCCAGCGAAAGCACTCCCAAGAGCGAAGCGGTGAGCCGAAGTGCATTGTTGGGGGAACCGGAGCGTTCGTAGTAAATTAAGCAACCAAAGTAAAAATCTCGAACGCCTCTGGGGGAGCCGACAAAGCAGAATGGAGGCGAACGCCGGGCGTGATTAGGCCGCGAGGCCGTCAAGCGCAGCCTGTGCCCGAGGAAATGGCGGCAACAGGTAAACGCAATAAATGGTGAACCCGGAATTAACGCTAACGATTCCCGCGAAGACCAGCATTGGCAATGTAAACAAGCATCGAAATGGTTGGAGCCACGCTAGTCGGGTAGACAAGGGAATCGAATCCCAGCAGAACTGGAAGAGAGGACGCAGCCAGTGCCAATCAGCGGTTATTTCCCGGCGTGGAGATTCGGGTGTATCAAGCCGCTCGCCGCCGCTGCTTCAACTCGGCGGATAAATCGGGGAAGCGCCGCATGATCGACGTTACGCCTTTGAGCCCCAGGCGTCGCGCGATGTCCGTGACGGTAGGGGCCGGAGTCTCATTGAGCGCCGCCCGTAGTGCGCTTTCCATCGCATCCACGCGTTGTTGTCTGAGTCGCTTGTTATTGGCGATGAGCGCATTGCGGAGATCGTGAAAACCTTTATAGAGGCGCCTCTTGTTACGCAGGCCAATGCTTGTGGCCAACGATTGCAGACTGACCGGGACAGCTTGGCTCAGTGCCTCCGATAGCGCACGTTCGATTCGTTCTCGCGGCAATGGCACGCTTGTTGAGGTGAGAGATGTTTTCAGGTTGGTGCGCCTTTTGTAAGCCTACGGCGAGTCTTTCAATTACCCACAAATCCAGGTGAAATTGTTTGGACATTCGCTCGAGAGAGCGTTAGAATGCCGCCAGCATGCCGAAACACAACCCCCCTAAATTGTTTCAGAGCACGCGAGAGGCTAAGGCGCCTTACGCGGCCGAACATGCCTCAGCGTTTCTTTCGAAAGATCTCGTGAATTGCGGGTTTCAGGATGCCAGGCTCAGTCGGCGGTTTCAGAAGCTGGTGCGGCAGCTCGAGGCTCGTCTGGGGCAATCAATTCCACTCGCCTGTCAGGACTGGAAGAACACAAAGGCTGCTTACCGCTTCCTTTCGAATCGGAGGGTCGGCGAACAAGCGATACTATCAGGCCATTTTCAAGCGACTCTTGACCGAGTGAGGGCAGTCGGCGGTCCGATTTTGATCCTGCATGACACGACCGAATTCGTTTACTACGGCGAGTCGGCTCAAGGCCTCGGCGTTCTGAACAAAGGATTCAAGGGACGAGCGGAATCTTATGCAATACGTGGCGTGCTGATGCATTCGAGCCTTGCCGTGACAATGGAAGGACTGCCACTGGGATTGACTGCAATTAAGTTCTGGAGCCGCAGTAAATTCAAGGGGACGAACGCTCTCAAGCGATCGGTGAATCCAACTCGTGTGCCTATCGAGGAGAAGGAGAGCATCCGCTGGCTGGAGAATCTGAAGCAATCCACAGAACTGCTGGGTGAAGCTGAGCGTTGCGTGCACATCGGTGATCGGGAGAGCGACATTTACGAACTGTTTTGCGCGGCCGAGCAAAGTGGGACAAAGTTTCTGGTCCGAACCTGCGTGGATCGGCTTGCCGACGGCGGAGGGCACACGATATCAGCAGCGATGAGGAGCGCGAAGGTGAGAGCAACCTGGCGGTACTCTCAGCGGAAGCATGGACCGTCATGCTGTTGCGCGGAACGGCTGGTCACCACAACGATGCCAGTCTCGGTGACGTGGTGGCGAGCGCGATCCCGCTCAAGATTGTGACCGACACTCACGCCGTCGCTCAATGTGACGTTCTCATCGAGAATCGCGCGGCGAATCTTGCATTGCCGCCCGATGATGCAATTGTCGAAAATGATAGAGTTTTCGACAACCGCCCCGCTGCGAACCTGGACACCTCGCCCGAGTACCGAGCCCCGAACTATGCCGCCTGAGAGAACACATCCACCCGAAATGATCGAACCTATGGCTTGAGCCGGACAACCCTCCTCATCAAAGCTGAATTTCGCACTCGGGTCAGGATAGCTGGCCGTTCGTATAGGCCAGCGCCGGTTGTAAAGATTGAGGGAAGGTACGAGCCCGCATAGATCCATGTGCGACTCGTAGTACGCTTCGAGAGTTCCCACGTCTCTCCAATAAGCAGGGGCGTCCGCCGACTCTCCGGGAATAGCATGCGCCTGATAATCATACGCGTACATAGCTGCTCGTCCAAGCAAGGAAGGCAGAATGTCGCGTCCAAAATCGTGCCTGCTGTCCGATCGCAGGGCGTCAGCCTCAAGTTCCCGCAGCAAGGTGCGAGCTGAGAAAATATAATTGCCCATTGAGGCGTACACACTGTGTGGTTCACCAGGGATAGTGGGCGCTTGTGCCGTTTTCTCATGAAAACCGAGAATGGCGCCGTCCGCCGCAGCCTCAAGGACTCCGAATTCCGCTGCAAGATGAGCTGAAACAGGAATGGCGGCGACGCTTACATCTGCATGCATTCGCTCGTGAAAGTCAACCATATCGCGCACGTTCATGCGATAGATATGGTCAGCGCCAAAGATCGCTATCAAATGCTCATCCAGATCTTCAATCAGGTTTAGATTTTGGAATATTGCGTCCGCAGTGCCGCTGTACCACGTCTCATCAGCTGAGCGCATCTGGGCAGGTACAGGGATGATGAACTGATCCTTTAGCAAACCACCGAATTGCCAGCCGTCTCTCAAGTGGCGCAAAAGAGACTGGCTCTTGAACTGGACCAGCACATAAATGGAGTACAGGCCTGAATTGATAAGATTGCTGAGCACGAAATCTACGATTCGGTATTTGCCCCCAAATGGAACGGCAGGCTTGGCACGCTCTTCGGTCAATGGAAATAGACGGTTGCCTCTGCCTCCGGCCAAGACGAACGTGACCACTTGTGGCTGCATGCTGTCCTTTCTTGATGTGGCGAGCGAGATATTTAATTGGGGCGGAGACCTTCAAAACGGCCCGTCGGCAAGATCTTAACGTTAACAGACTGAAGAGCATCTAAAATGGTTTGAAGCCAAATGAGCTTTGACGAGGTATTAGACACCTTAAGAGCAATGCACGACGCCCTGGAGTTTTATGCGAACGGCTCCAACTACCAAGCCGCGGCCGGGCATATAGTGGTTCTGGACGACGCGGGCGAACAGGCGCGAACTGTGCTGAGCAAACTCGACGAGCTGGGTAAGCCCGTGCAACAAAATCGGCGGTCGGCAAAACGTTCCGAATCTTCGGCGGGCGCGGCCAAAGGGGTTTAGGCGCTCAAAATATCACGTACCCGCTCTCGGAAAGGCGGGCCTTAGTAGGCTGCGATTTTTGTGTGGCGGTAACCATTGCGGAGAGCGCCGATGGTGAATTGGGTTTGCCGAAGGGGACAACGCCCAAGGAGTTAACTCGTCCCGAGCGCCGTTGATTAGCAAAAAAGGGCCCTCCAAGGGCCCGCTTGGTCACACTTACACTGTGTTTGCTTGTCTCTTCAGTGGGGCTTCTTCGTTGACGTTTACCTTGATGGCGCGAGCCTTAGCGACCGCTTTCTTGGGGAGAGCGACCGTCAGAACGCCATGAGCGTAATCGGCGCGCACGTCCTCCGCATCGATTGTTTCGGGCAAAGTGAAAGAACGTGCGAAAGCGCCGTAACTGCGTTCGAGGCGATGATAGCCTTTCACCTTGTCGTCTTTCTCGATGCTCCGCTCGCCCTTAAGCGTCAGAGTCCCATTCTCCACCTGGACCTCGATGTGCTCTGGGTTTACATCGGGCGTGTCTGCCCTGAAAATCAGCTCGTTATCTGTTTCAAAAATATCGACAGCCGGACTCCATGGTCTTGCCTGATTGTCCCCGGCGATAAGGCGGTTGACGGTGTCGTTAAAGGACAACATTGCCGTCGGGAAATCGTACACACTATTGAATCTCATCAGTTCCATGTACTACACTCTTTCTTTATCAGTATTCTTCATCATAAAACATGAGCGTCGTTTTGTCAAGCTTTAAGGCATAGGCTCTAATAGGCTAAGCGTTTCGCCTGGTTGCCGCCTCGCTTACACTGCGGATACCCACCATGTTGTCAGCCGCATGCGCCGGGGAGCAAAGCGAACCGGCACACAAGAGCCCCCGGGCACTCCTAATGGGTCTGCTTCTATCACTATTTGGGACAGTACGTCGTAACTCGGCTCGGACGCCGGCTGCGGTTTTTGGCGGTCGTTCTCCGAACCCGAGACTTTATGACGGATGTTTTCGTTTCCGAACCGAGTCGAGTTTCAATGGATAAAGGAAGGAAATTCAGCGGATCTCGAAGGTTCTGCAGCTCACGATAGTAGAAGAGCGGAGTAGGGCGTTTCCCGTCGGGGCTAAGGCTTTTCAGAAAGGCGATTTCGCGCTCGGTGATGCCGGCGCTGAGTTTGGCGTCGTCCAGGAACGCCTCGAGACCCGGCTCGGTTTGAAAAGCGGATTCGGGTTCCGCTTCCCGGAATTCGAGTTTCTTGAAGTGACTACGGGTCAGTCTGCGGTTCAATACGATCTGCATGCCGAAACTCTCGAAATCGATATCCCAACTTTCAATCAGCGGGTCGAGAAACGAAATCCAGTTTTCGAGTGAAACGTGGAAAACATCCGTATCCAGGAACTCAAGTATCAATACCCGCGTCTCTTCATAGCTCCGCTTGGCAACGCGGGCGACGCGGTGAATCCACTGTTCGTCCGCAAGCTCCTCTTTCGCCACTCGCTTGGCCACATCAAGGAGCTTTTGAGTAACGAAGCGTTCGAACTCGCCAAACGGCTCCCGCTCAAAGATGTTGGTGATCTGCTTCCTCTTCTCGGCTACGCATCTCCGGAGAATGAGCTGGCGGAATTCTTGGAACAGGGGCCGCGGCGGATCCAGAACCTTCCGCTTGAGCTCTTCCCGCCGCTGAGTGTCGGCTAGTCTTGCCAGCTCTTTGCCGCGAACTTTCAAAACTTTGGCAATCTTGTCGTAGATGTCCGTCCGATCCGGGGCGGGCGGCGTTTTCTTCTTAGCCAGCAACTGTGAGACGTAGGACTCCGTCACCTCGGCAGCTACCGCCAACTCGCGCTGCCCAATGCCCAGTTCATCCAGGCGGTGTCGAATTACAGAGGCAAGGTCCATGTGGCTTCCTTCTCACTACTTAACCGCTAACGATTAAGCACGCGTCTAGTTTAACGCTAATTTAGCTTGACAAATCATTTTACTTTACCTATTATAGTTAACGACTGAGCACTTCCGCCCACTCTCCTGACCGCTGAACTAAGTCAGTCATCAGGACCCCTCTCTTAGCCAACACAACAACCCAGGAGGTTGCGATGCTCAACCTTGCAAACTGCCGTCTTCAACGTGGTTTCAGCCGAGGGCGATATTTCAAGCGGCTGGGTGCGAAGAGGCGGTTTGCTTGTTCCCGAGGGCCAGAGAGTTTTTGCTTCTCATGGCTCAGCCGGCATGTGAGGGTGAGTCACTCTCTTCTGCAGACAAAAACGCTTTATAGCCAATTGGAGGCTTCAGCATGAATATCCGACCACTTCACGACCGGATCGTTGTGAAACGCATCGACGCGAGTGATAGCACCGCCGGGGGACTCTTCATCCCGGACAGCGCAAAAGAGAAGCCGCAGGAAGGCAAAGTTGTCGCGGTGTCCAGAGGTAAGCGCCTGGAAGATGGGACTCTAATGCCGCTGGATGTCGCATTGGGTGATCACATTCTGTATGGCAAATACACCGGTAGCGAGATCAGGCTGGCCGGCGAGGAATATCTGATCGTCCGCGAAGACGAAGTGCTCGGCGTATTAGAAGGCCCCGAAAAGCCTGCAACGAAGGTTGCGTAGTCGGAAGAGGAAACTATATGGCAGCGAAAAAGATTATCTACAGTGAGAATTCCCGTCAAGCGATCCTGCGTGGCGTCAACCAGTTGGCCGATGCGGTGAAGGTGACCCTAGGGCCTAAGGGCCGGAACGTAGTCATCGAAAAGAAGTTCGGCGGTCCGACGATTACGAAAGACGGCGTCACGGTAGCGAAAGAGATCGAACTACGAGATCCGCTCGAGAACATGGGCGCACAACTCGTTCGCGAAGTAGCTTCCAAGACGAGCGACATTGCGGGCGATGGCACGACGACCGCCACAATCCTGGCGCAAACGATTTTCCGCGAGGGGGTGAAATCGGTCGCGGCGGGAGCGAATCCGATGGCGCTGAAGCGTGGCGTTGAGAGCGCAGTCGAGGCCATCGTCGAGCAGCTGAAAAAAATATCTTCCCCTGTCGAGGGTGGCGACAAGATTGCCCAGGTTGGGACTATTTCGTCCAATGGCGATGCGACCATTGGAAACACCATTGCGGAAGCGATGCAAAAGGTGGGCAAGAACGGCGTCATTACCGTCGAGGAATCGAAGACGATGTCGACTGAACTCAGCACTGTTGATGGCATGCAGTTCGATCGAGGTTATCTATCGCCCTACTTCACCACGGATGCGGAGCGGATGGAAGCTGTTCTCGAAGATCCTTACGTTCTGATTCATGAGAAAAAGATCTCGAACATGAAGGACCTGCTGCCAGTGCTCGAGTTGGTCGCCCGGGCGGGAAAACCGCTGCTGGTGATTTCGGAAGACGTGGACGGCGAGGCTCTGGCCACGCTGGTGGTGAACAAGTTGCGCGGAACGTTAAATGTTTGCGCAGTGAAGGCACCTGGCTTCGGTGACCGGCGTAAGGCCATGCTGGAGGACATCGGGATTCTCACGGGGGGTAAAGCAATAGCGGAGGAGACTGGCATCAAGCTTGAAAAACTGGGCCTCGATGATCTTGGCCGGGCGAAGCGTGTGACGGTGGATAAGGACAACACGACCATCGTTGATGGCGCGGGTAGCCAGAATGCTATTCAGGGTCGCATCAAGCAGTTGCGCACTCAGATCGAGGAGACCACCTCGGATTACGATCGCGAGAAGCTCGAAGAGCGGCTGGCCAGGTTAGCAGGTGGAGTGGCGGTGATTAAGGTCGGCGCGGCGACTGAGACGGAGATGAAGGAGAAGAAAGCTCGGGTCGAAGATGCGTTGCATGCGACGCGAGCGGCCGTGGAGGAAGGCATCGTGCCTGGCGGCGGAGTGGCTTTGCTGCGGGCGGCCCATGTTCTCGATGCGCTAACGTTTGTGGGCGATGAGAAGATTGGCGTCGCGATTATCAGGCGCGCTTGTGAGGAGCCCACTCGTCAGATTGCCAATAATGCCGGGCAGGAAGGCGCCGTAGTGATCGAAAATATCCGAACGCAGAGCAACGTGAACTATGGTTTCAATGCGGCTACCGCGCAATATGAAGATTTAGTCAAATCGGGCGTAATCGATCCGACTAAGGTGACGCGCTCGGCGCTGCAGAATGCCAGCTCGATTGCCTCGCTAATGCTGACGACGGAAGCCATGGTCTGTGAACCTCGCGAGGACAGACACGCCACTTCGCCGAATCCTAACTATGGCTCGGAGTTCGGCGAGTAGACGCTGCCGTCTGGAACGAGTTGTGGCCTCGGTTCAGACAGTCTCTTTGAAGGGAACACGAAAATGAAGAAATTTCGATCGATCAACAAGCTGCCCTTGCTGACCCTGCTTTTCTCGCCCTTGCTATGCGGGGCTGACCTTTCCAGTTATCGCGGCTTTCAATTTGGAATGAGTCTGAATGCCGCCGTGAAGCACTCGGGAATGGATCTATCTGAAGTGACAACGACTCATCAACGTCCAGCCCGGATTCAGGAGTTGACGTGGAATCCTGAGCGGTTTTCCAGTGCTTCCCGGGATACAGACCCGGTCGAACAGGTTCTGTTCAGCTTCTATAACGGCCAGTTATTCCGGATGGTCGTCGATTATGACAACCAGAAGACCGAGGGGCTCAGCATCCAGGACATCATTGAGGGTATCTCGGCGAAATACGGTACTGCTTTGCGTTTGGCTGTAGAGACTTTGCTTCCATCAGCCTCCTTTAGTGAAGGCGTGAAGGTCGTCGCTCGCTGGGAAGATGCGGATTACTCACTCGATCTGGTGCAGTCTCCTTACGGGTCGAGGTTTGGATTGATTGCTTTCTCCAAACGCCTCGACGGCTTAGCTCAATCGGCAATTGCTACGGGATTACGCCTGGACGAACAAGAAGCTCCTCAGCGCCAAAAGGCGGAAGAACAGAATGCTCAAAGCAAGTTAGACAATACCCGGCTTGTAAACAAGCCACACTTCCGCCCGTAAAACAACGAAGCCCTGAATTTCGGAGATCGTGAGAAAACAATGGCAGACAAAATTCGCGTGGGCACGATGCTTATTGCAGACGGCACTCATATGCCGGAATCGCTCGTTGTCGCCACCGAGCGTTATTCAGTAGGGTGGTCATCCGTCAGTAAATTCACTAGCGCCGAGCTGGGCAGGGAAATCGAAAGCGCAGGATGGACATTCTTTTACATGGCTAACGAGATTCGCACGAGCGGCTTCGGCTTCAACGATCTGTCCCGGACAGCACGTGCTGTAGCGCACGTGATCAATGCCGTGGAGCGGGAGAATTGCAACTGTCTGGAGATTACCCAAATGAGACGGCGATCAGTTCTGGGTTTGTGTTATACGAGCCTGGTTGCTCACGCCAGACATATTCAAAAAAGCCGAAGCTTTCACGATGTATCCAATATGCCGGCAAGAATTCCATTTCGTTCGCGTGAGTGGCTATACGACCAGCC
>CAWJEH010000022.1:0-330402 GCA_963841675.1 Terriglobia bacterium | reverse complement strand
ATTTGGAAAAACCAGTTTCGTTGTTTAACGAAGGCAAAGTTTTCGAATTCGGTTGGAATTCGACAGGGACGGCACTTGCGGTTGTGAAGGGAGAAGCGTACAGATGCCGTCCTGGCATCCCATGTTCAATAGGAGGCTTCATGAGCTCTAGTCCGGTCTTGCGCCGTCCCGCTGCGACAATCCAGGAACTGGAAATAGTACCGCTTGCCTGCTTGGATAAAGGTCCAGCGCACACCACCACTCCTTACAGCGATCACTCGCTGATATTGCCGACTCAAATTCCGATATCGGACTTGTGGGGCGCACCTGTACCACCCTTGTTACAGCCTGTACAGCGCGAACCCGTTAGTGCTGTGACGCTGGCTAAAGTTGAGAATCTTCAGCTTGGCTCAAATCAGGTGGGACCAGCTAAGCCCGACCCATCTGGCAGAACGCCGACCAGTAGTGAGTTGGCGGGCAGGCTTGGATTCTCTCTCGCGGTCAGCAAGTCTCCGATTGTGGTTGCTTCGATTCAGCTGATGATCTATGCGCGCGACACGGTGATTTATCAGACTTCGGCCAACTCGAGTTATGCGACTAAGCCGCTGCCGCCGTTGCAGGCACAAGATGGCCAGGCGTCTACATTTTTACATTGAACGATGCAGCGGTAGAGGCGGCGGGACAATTCCTAACCGGTGATTTTGGCATTAGTGTAGCGGTTACTTTACAAAAACCGACACCCCCTCCGGAGTTCGTCGGGCTTCCAGCGGGTTCGATACAAATGTTCGATCAACGTCCGAGCCTGGTATTCGCTGAGCCAGTTTGATCGGAAGATTCGACATGCAAAGAAGGCGATCCCGGAAACAGCCGAAGCTGAGTTCCGGGATCGTTTCGGTTTGGCATCTCGTCAATGAACGATTATGATCGGAGCGCGGTAGGCAGACCAGCCGTACTCGTTCGAAACAGCATTTCCGCCGGTTCCAGAAAACACCTGGAAGGTACCCGCCATAGCGGCTGCGCCGCTCGGATAGTGCACATCGTTCGGGAAGACATAACCCGAATAAACCTGAATTTCACTCAGGATGTTCTTGTTGTACACATTCCGGTAAAAGACTATGCGATGGCTGCTGGGTGTGAAGAATCCAGTTATGTGGTCGCCATTGTACATAGTCCCGGTGACATTGTTCGCACTGTCCACACTGAAAGCCGCGGTAGTAAGGTATCCGTTACCGTCGAATGACCAGACGCCGCCTCCTGGTGATTGCGCGTGTCCCATGACGGCAAACGCCAGACCACATATCAGGGTGGTGAGAGATTTAGATAGAAGTTTCATTGTTTATTCCTTTCTTTGCCCCGCTGGTGAATCCTTCGCCTGAGCGCACTGCTACTACCCCGCCGGGAGGACGAACGGCGGTAAGCAGCCGAGCGGCGATTTTAGAGAGACCGTGGTGCTGATTATTGGGCGGCCGAGGATCTCAGCAGTTGTGCCTGCTGTTTCCACGCGGCGAAGCGTTCCATTTCCTGACGGAGTTGGTCCGTCAATTCGGCCTGCCGTTTCTCAAGTGAAGACTGTTCCTGTCTCGCCGCGCCGGACATGTTGTCGACGATGCCGGTGCGGACGGCTTCAATTTCGGGGCGAGTCTGTTCCGGCAGATCCGCGCTCGAGAGCTGCTGATCAAGATCGGCGAGTTCTTCGCGTCGCTGCGCTTCCGCGGCGGCGAGCTCTTTTTGTCGTTGCTGGACGCGGTTCAGTTCCGCCTTCAGCTTTTCGACCTTCATCTGCTCCATCTCTGCGAGGATCACCAGAACGTCGGCGCGCAGCTTCGCCAATTCAACCGCGATTTGCCGCGGGCCATCAGCTGGGTCCGCTGCCATGAGGTTTCGTACGCCGGCGCCGCTCAAAGCCAACACAGTGATTCCACCCAGAACTGTTTTTCTTATTCTCATTTTTTCCTCCACTTTGGGGCGCTTTCTTCTCGGATTACCGGTCAAGCAGCCTCGATATATCAGGCGCAGATACTCGAGAAAAACACCCACGAATAGAAGTTTTTTCTTTTAAAATAAGAGCTGCGAGTGCGAGCCTCTGCGCCAGGATTATAAGGAGGGCGGAGATGTGATTGTTTCCGCCTGTTTGAATAGGCCGATGGAATTGCACCAGCGGCTTCTCGCAGACCCGAGCGTGAGACCCTCGCCTCACTCGGCTCCTACCAGGCAAATGTGCCGGCCAGACCGTTTTGCCCATGTACGAGGAGATTCGGCGGGGCCTTCAGCCGTCGTTCAAAGAAACGATCCTGTAAGGACCGGAATCAAAACTACTTCATGAACTGTAGGATTGCAGTTTGCTCCGGGACTCTGCTTGTATCACTCATGATCCGGAAAAGGGGGAAACAGGTCAGGTTCCGTAGAACGCACTTTCCGCGTTTGTGACCTCTCGGGCCGCGTGTAATCGCTGCTTACTGCACCGTTTACAAAAACGCGCAGATCATTCGTCGACATCGGATTGAACGGTAAGCCAGATACGGACTGACAAGTCGGCTTCGCTCCAACAATCGTCAGCCGACCTTCAGCGAACACTTCCCTGTTACTTCGTCCCCGACTTAACCTGCTCCAATCCGCCTCAGCACACCTACCCAGATCGCGTTTGCCATCAAGCCGTGAAATCGCCGCTTAGCATGCGCTTCCGACGCTCTGCCGGAAAGCGCTCAATCGCATAACGCAGCGCTGTGCGCGGTAGCGCATCATAATTCCTTTGCAGAAACCGCAGCATTTTCAGTTCGGAAACTTTACCTGTCTCTCGCAGCGCCCATCCCACTGCCTTATGAATCAGATCGTGTGTATCATCGAGCAGCAGTCGCGAAATTCGAAATGTGGTCGACACGTCGCCGCGCTTGATCAGCCCTAATGTGGCGACAATCGCAATCCGGCGCCTCCACATGTTCTCGGAGGCCGCGAGCTCGTTCAGCCACTCTTTCGGCCGCTTGAAAAGATGCTCGCCCACGATATACGGCGCTGAGGCATCTACCAGATCCCAGTTGTTGATCCCGGCGGTGTGGTCGAGATAGAAACGAAACACTTCCTCTCTCTTCTCCTTATCACCTCGCTCGTACTGCCATACCAGAATCTCGAGCGCGCAAAGCCTCTCCTCGTGCATCTTCGACCTTAAAAGCCGCGCGATGTCCTTCAACGTTAGATCTCGATGCCGAAGCGCAACGCGCCGTTGAGCAGGTACGCGAATCCCCAGAAAGCGATCGCCTTCGCCATATTCACCCGCTCCGGTTTTGAAAAAGCGCTGCAAAATGACCGCACGCTCCGCATCCGCCAGCGCAGCCAGTTCGCTTACCAGCCCTGCGTAACTCACCGCGCCAGCCACCACTTGCGAAAAGCAAGCCACTGCTCTCCTCCGGCGGTTTTTACCAGTTTCTTGGCATTCCAATACGCTGCCTGGCTTAATAGAGTAGATAAATCTCGTCGCGCGAACTTGGCAGCAAGTTCCGGGGGGAATCGCGCTGCAATCCAAAGCGGCCGATAACCGCGCATCCGCCTATCCTCGACACCCGCACCACAGGTTCAGAATTAAACAGCGCGCGAATTCCTGCACGCGACGCGAATTCGACTACCCGGGTCGAGTAGAAGCCGCCCGGAACCGAGCCCGTCTCGACCTTCTCACCGAGGATCTCCTGAAGGGTGTCAACGCTTTTCTGCCACTCCAGCTGCAGCTCGTTATCCGATAGAAAAGAGATCCGCGGCGGGTGAGAACAAGAGTGCGAACCAACCACGTGCCCGCGCGCTCGCAGGTCGCGAAGGTCCGCCGCTGTTGCGAAAGCCGGAGAGCCGATGAAATCGGTCGTGATGAAGAAATGGCCTTTCCAGCCTCGGCCGTCCAGCATGTCGGCAATGGTCCGCGCGCTCGCGCCCCCATCGTCGAAACTGAGAAAAACCGGGATCTTGTCCCTGATAGAACCGTTTTGCACCAGGTCAAAAACGGTCGACTCGGGACAATTACGCGTGCCGGCGATCGCCTCCAGGTGGCGCTCGAACACCTCGGGCTCCAGCTTATAGATGTCCGCGTCCGAGCTGCTGAAACCGCTGCTCGCCGCGCGTCCGGGTTCGGTGACGTCGTGATAGAGCAGAGTAACCGCCTTCATCGGGTACTCGCTTCGGCGCGCCGTTTCCAGGCTAGATAACGAGTGAGCCAGGGTTGGCCCCATGCAGCCGAATCACGCCCTGCGATCGAGATCGGGACCGCCTCCCCGCGATAAATCTCCTCGAGCTTGGCGGCGATCGCGTCGAGATTTTCAAATACCACGCGATGCTGAATGATGATGTGCGATTCGGTGCGCTCGTCATATGGATAAGAGAAGTAACCGAACACAGGCCCGGTATCTACTCCCTTGTCGATACGCAATAACGTCATCCCCACCCGGTCGAGATCGCGCCGGCTAAGTGCCCAGAAGCACCCGTGCGCGTTGCGATACTCCGGACACACTCCAGGATGCATCACGAAAGTGCCGATGCGTGCTATCGAAAAAATCCGTTCGCTCAAGAGCGTTTTGCAGCGGGCAATCACTAAATCCGGAGCGGCATCGCCGATGAATCGTTGGCTCTCGGCCGAATTAGGACTCGGCGTGACCAGTTCAGGCGCATTGTAAGCGGGATACCGCGATTCGATTTGCTGCAGCATCTCACGCTCGATCCCGGAATCCTTTGCGGCTAACCTGAATTTGTAGTAGAAACGGAACGCCAGCACATCTAAGAAACGCAGGTAGCCGGTGCGCTTTATTTCCCGCCGGATCCTCGCGCGCATGCGGCCCGGCTCTTCTTGGATCACCACGACTCCCGCCAGATCGGAAAATGAAGCTAACCAGCGCGCCATGCCTGCGCGATTCAGCTCATCGTCGTGGTGGCAGATCAGGAGGGTCCGCATTTTTCAGCGAGAGATGTGAGCCCCGATAAAGGCATTTGCGCCTTCATTTTATCTGAGGCCGCCCCTCGACCAACTAACGTCTGCTCAAAAAGAAGTAGAATGCTATATAGATCTGTTACACGTAAGAGTTATGAGCGACTCAACAAAGCTTTCCCACACCGCTGCACTCATCCTTCAGACGGTGGATCAAGGTTCGAGCTATGGCTTCGACATTATGGATGCTACTGGTCTTCCGAGCGGCACCGTCTACCCCGCACTGCGCCGTATGGAAAGCGAAGGTTTGATTTCTTCTCAATGGGAGTCGGAGAAAAAAGCGCTCGCCGAACAGCGGCCGGCGCGCAAGTATTATCGCGTCACCCGTGCTGGCTCCGACGTCCTCGAACAAGCTCAGAAGCGGTATCCACTACTGAACAGGCTTCTCGCCAAACCCCGGCGTTAAGAGAACCGTAATGCCCGAGCAGCCAAAGCGTCCCTTTCCGCTCTTGGTTTGTGGAGCGATGATCGAGTTGGCCTCGCGTCTGGTTCCCGGGCTACAGAGGGCCGAATGGAAACGCGAATGGCAGGCCGAAATCTGGCACCGCTGGCAGTTTCTCTGGCACAACGGTTCCTGGAATAGCCGGGAAGCGGTCCTGTTGCTGCGAAGATGCATCGGCGCCTTTCCGGATGCGCTCTGGCATTTGACAGGACAGGCCGAGCTTCAGGCTCGTGTTCGAGAATGGGTCCGTTCGCCTTGGACCTGCCTCGGTAGTCTTGCCGCCGGTCTCGCTCTACTGGCAATCATTACGGGCGGCTTGCCCGCCACTCGCGACGCCGTTCACACCGGTACCTCTTCAGCATCTTCCCGACTCGTCTACATTTGGTTTCATCCATCCGCCGGAGGTGGTGACGAAGGGCTTCCCCCCGATGTAGTTCCGGCCTGGGCCGCTCGCAGCCGCTTGCTCGAAAACGTCGCCCCTTTCGTGATAGGACATCGGGTCGTTAGCGCGGCAAGCGGACGTTCTATGCAACCGCTGGTTGTGAAAACCAAAACCAGCTTGTTCGACGTGCTCGCCGTTCGCCCAGCTTTGGGGCGCTTCTCTCAAAGCTCGGGTGTTGTGCTCACCGATTCCCTCTGGAGATCGCTCTTCCGGCGCGATCCGAACGTGATTGGCAAGAAGGTCCGGATCGGACGGGACTGGCAGCAGGTCACCGCAGTACTCCCTCGTAACTTTGCTTTCCTCTCCCGGCAACCAGCCGCCTACTTGATCGAATCTTTTCTCCCCGATGCGCAGTTGATGGTGGTGGGCCGTGTCAAACCCGGCGTTTCAGAGAAGCAACTCGACAAGGAACTGACCCGCATCGCTGAAACGGCTTGTTACTACTACTTCCGCTCCGAGCTGCGCTACTCGTTTCTGAATCAAGCGGCCTGGATACCTCTCGAAATTTTCCTGCTGGCGGCTTTGGCCTCCGCGCTGCTGGTTATCGCCGCTTCCCGCCCTAGCTTGCGCCGCCTGCGTGCCGCGCTTAGTGCTCACAATCGCAAGTCTCTTTCGAGTCGCACCTCCTTCTTCTCTGCGAAACTCGTGCTCGCATTCCTGCTGGTTCTGCTGTCGGCTCTCGAATGGAGCCGCTCGCAATCCGCCGTCCTTTTTGGATCGAGAGATCCCGCCGCCGGACCATTCCTCCTGTGGCTCTACATTCTCGGCACCATGGGCGTTCTTTTCTGGGCAGTTGCCGACCAGCGTGCGCGTTGTCGCGTCTGCCTGCGTCTCCTCTGTTTCCCGGTCCGCGTCGGTTGTCCCGGCTGTCTTCTTTTGAATTGGTCTGGGACGGAACTGCTCTGCTCGGAGGGTCACGGCATGCTGCACGTTCCCCATATGGCGCCCAGTTGGGATGAAGAATCCGAACACTGGATTTCGCTCGACGAATCCTGGAAAGACCTTTTCGCTGAGGCGAAATAAAGGCGAATATACTCGCGCCTTCACCTTTTTAAGGGCGGTAAAAACCCCTCCCGAAATCCATGAGATATGATTGCTCCTCATGCGAACTGCATTCCTTGCTGTTCTGATCGCCTCTGGTTTTAGCCAATGTTTACCGGGGGATTCGTGCCAGCAACTCGCGAAACTGAAGCTTCCCCGGGCCGCCGTTGTCTCGGCGGAGTCCATCGCGCCCGGAGGGTTTTTACCGTCCGGGGTCTCTGCGACCTCGCCTGAAGCAGCTCCTTACAAAAAGCTTCCTGCGTTCTGCCGCGCGGTCGTCGAAGCAACCCCGAGCAGTGATTCGCACATTGCGCTGGAAGTCTGGTTACCCGCCGCCGGCTGGAATCACAAATATCGCGGCCAGGGCAACGGGGGCTTCGCCGGCGCAATTGATTATCACGGCATGGCCGATTCCGCCGGCCTCGGATACGCAACCTCAGGCAGCGATGCCGGGCACAAAGGTGATGGCGAGGACGCAAGTTGGGCCTTGAATCATCCCGAAAAGATCGTTGACTTCGGCTACCGCGCCGTACACGAAACCGCCGATATCGCGAAGACAATTATCAAAGCTTTCTACGGCGAGCCGCAGCAGCGCGCCTACTTCGATTCCTGCTCCGATGGAGGCCGCGAAGCTCTGATGGAGGCGCAGCGCTTCCCTGAAGATTACGACGGGATTCTCGCCGGAGCACCCGCAAATGATTGGACTCACCTGCTGACAGGTGCGCTCTCAATAGAAAAGGCCATCAACTCGAGCCAGACGAATTTCATTCCGCCTGAGAAGCTCCCCGCGATAACCGGGGCCGTGTTACAGGCGTGCGACGCTCAGGACGGTTTGCGGGACGGAATCGTCAACGATCCAAGGCGCTGCCACTTCGATCCCGGTATGCTGCTTTGCGGCGCAAGTGATGACCGCTCCTGCCTTTCAGCTCCTCAACTGCGAGCGTTGAAAACGATCTACGCCGGTCCGACCGATCCGCAGGGAAACCAGATCTTTCCTGCTGCAATGCCCAGCGGCGAGGATGGCGAGGGCGGGTGGAAGAACTGGATTATCGGCACGACCTTCGAGAAGAGCGCACTAGTCGCTTTCGAGACCGGGTTCTTCCAGGACATGGTCTTCAGCGATCGCAATTGGAACTACCACACGGCGGATATCGAAAAGTCGTTGGATGCCGCGAACCAAAAGATGGCTTCCGTTCTGAATGCGACCGATCCCGATCTGAGCAAGTTGAAAGCGCGCGGGGGAAAACTCATCCTGTATCACGGCTGGCTCGATGCTGCGATTTCACCCCTGAATACGATCGCGTACTACCAGAGCGTGCAATCCAAACTGGGAGAGCAGTCGGCCGGCGAATTCGTAAAGCTCTACATGGTTCCCGGTATGCGCCACTGCTTTGGCGGTCCCGGACCTTCTATATTCGGTCAGCTCGGGATTGCCGCTTCGCGCGATCCCAAACAGAATATGTTCACTTCTCTTGAACAATGGGTCGAACAGGGAACCGCTCCGAATGCGATTATCGCGACCAAGATGCGCGATGATAAAGATCACTCAAAGGGTATTCTCATGACCCGTCCTCTGTGCCCGTTCCCCGAAGTGGCTGTTTACGACGGCAAGGGCGATCCTCAAAATGCCCAAGCCTTTGCCTGTGCCAAGCCGCAGAATTGAACTCGATTTCTGTCAGACAAGAAGTATTACATTGTATGTAGAAAGCTGATAGGCCGGAATGGGGGGTCAAGTGTTCGCGCATTGTTTCCTCGCTTTGCTGCAAGTTCAGAACCTTCCTGAACGTCGTGTGGCCGATATCTTCAAGCCCCTCGCCAGTCCAGCCGCCGCCGAAAAAACTATTGCCCTGCTGACATTGGGGATCACAGGATTAATTTTCCTGGTGGTCGCGGGGTTGATTGTGTTTACGATCTGGCGTTTCAGGAGGAAGCCCGACGACAACAGTTGTCAAGAACCGCCACAGGTCTATGGCAGTAACCAGATTGAGGTTGCCTGGACGGTCATTCCAATCTTGATTGTCTTCATCTTGATTGGTGTCTCCGCTCGTGTAATTGCCAGCGTTCAAAATGCGAGTCCGCCACCCGCGACGCTGAAAATCAGATTGATCGGTCACCAATGGTGGTGGGGCGTAGAATACCCGGATTATGGGATCGTGACGGCGAATGAGATCCATGTCCCCGTCACTGAAAACAACGACCGGGCAACGTATCTCCAACTCGAGAGCGTTGACGTGATCCACAGCTTCTGGGTACCGCAGCTAGCGGGCAAAACAGATTTGATTCCCAATCGAACGAACTATATGTGGATCGATCCGCAGAGCACCGGTGTCTATCTCGGTAACTGTGCGGAATATTGTGGAACCCAACACGCCAATATGCTGCTGCGGGTCATTGCAGAGCCGAAAGCGCAGTTCGATCGATGGGCGGCCGAGCAGCAGAAGAGCGCGGCCGATGATCCCAAAGTCTCGAATGGCAAGACTGTTTTCGATTCCCTCGCCTGTGTGAACTGCCATGTAATCAGAGGAACAGCGGCAATCGGAAAATTTGGGCCCGATCTCACTCATCTGATGAGCCGCCGGACGCTTGCAGCGGGAGTCACCACAAATACCCCACAGAACCTTCGCGCTTGGATAAACGATCCTCAGAATATAAAGCCCGGTTGCTTGATGCCCAGCATGAAACTGACAAATAGCCAGCTGGATCAAGTTGTTGCGTACTTGCAGTCGCTGAACTAGGAGAGCTGCCATGGCCTCGATAGATTATCCGCTCGACCGTCCACAAGTTCGCGAATCGGAGTTCTCCTTTTCGGAGACGTTCTACCACTGGGTCGCAACAGTTGATCACAAACGGCTGGGCCTGATGTACATCGTTTCGGCCCTGCTGTTTTTCGTGGTGGCTGGAATCATGGCGAGCGTCATTCGTCTGCAGCTCGCGTTTCCCAATAATCACGTGGTCGGGCCGGACACTTTCAACCGGTTATTCACCATGCACGGCACCACGATGGTGTTCCTTGTCGGAATGCCGATGGTGGCGGGCTTCGCTAATTATCTGGTGCCCTTGATGATCGGCGCGCGCGATATGGCATTTCCGCGACTGAATGCCTTCGGCTTCTGGATATTTCTTTTCGGTGGACTGCTTCTCTACTTCAGCTATATGGGCGGAGCCGGTTTGTCTGGAGCGGGTTCGGCGCCGGACGTCGGCTGGTTTGCCTATGCACCGCTCACCGAACGTGCATTTTCCCGCGGATCGAGCACCGATTACTGGGCGATAGGTGTTCTGGTTTCGGGTCTCGGGAGCATCGCGAGTGCAATCAATGTCATCGCAACTACCGCCTCCATGCGCTGCCCGGGAATGACGTTGAGCAAAATGCCCATGTTCGTGTGGGTCATGCTGGTCGATTCCTGGCTCATTGTCATTGCGCTTCCTCCGCTGTCTGCCGGGCAAATCATGCTGCTGCTCGATCGCTATCTCGGAGCCAATTTCTTTGATACCCAAGCCGGCGGCTCAGCAGTTTTGTGGCAGCACATCTTCTGGATCTTTGGCCATCCCGAAGTCTACATTTTGATCTTTCCTGCGTTCGCGATCCTGTCCGAAGTCATCCCGGTTTTTTCGAGAAAGCCGCTTTTCGGCCGGCCCGCCATGGTGGGGGCAGTCGTAGCAATTGGATTTATCAGCTTGGGAGTCTGGGCCCATCATATGTTCGCCGTGGGCATGACTTCCTGGTCGAATACGTTCTTTGCCGCATCCAGCATGTTGGTGGGCATACCAACGGGAATCAAGATCTTCAACTGGACAGCTACCATGTATGGAGGCAAGCTGCGGCTCAACACCGCAATGCTGTTTTGTTGCGGATTTCTCTTGCAATTTCTGGTTGCGGGGCTGACGGGAATCATGCTGGCAGTTGCTCCATTCGACTGGCAGCTGCATGACTCGTACTTCGTCGTTGCTCACTTCCACTTCACTCTGATCGGTGGTTTAGTTTTCGGGTTGTTTGCCGGAATCTACTATTGGTTTCCAAAAGCAACGGGAAAGCTGTTAGGCGAGACCCTTGGGAAATGGCATTTCTGGCTCCTGTGTATCGGATTCAATATGACCTTTATCCCTTTGCACTTCGCGGGATTCCTGGGAATGCCACGCCGCATTTACACCTATGCGCCAGGTCGCGGATGGGATGGTTTGAACCTGATCGCTTCGATCGGCGTGATTTTCCAGGCGGCGGGAATATTGTGTTTCGTGATCAACGTGCTGCGCTCTGCAATATCGGGCGAACGCGCAGGTGATGATCCGTGGGATGCCTGGACATTGGAGTGGACGACCTCTTCTCCACCCCCTGAATACAATTTCGAGAAACTGCCGGTCGTGCGCAGTAGCCGCCCACTCTGGGATCTCAAGCATCCACAGGATCCGGACTGGAGATTCGAGTAGAAGAGATGCCTGCGCCAGACACATTGACCGCCGACGCTCTGACGATGGAGCGTGAGTGGAAGCTGCCGGACCGCGGCACGGTCGGGATCATCTTCCTGATCATCACCGAGACTTCTTTATTCACGATATTCGTCGCCACTTACCTGATTTACATCGGAAAGAGCTTGACCGGGCCCTATCCCAAAGACGTGCTCGAGTTGCCGATTGTCTCGACCATTTGTCTGCTCTCCAGCAGCATTACAATCGTGTTCGCAGAGCATGCGCTGAAGCACAGTAATCTGGCGCGCTTCAAACTCTGGTGGCTCGCCACAATCTGCCTGGGCCTGGAGTTTTTGATTTCAACCGGAGTCGAGTGGCGCAAGCTGATCGTTGAAGACCACCTGACAATCCGTACCAACTTGTTCGGGTCGACATTTTACTCCCTGGTGGGATTACATGCCAGTCACGTGATCGTCGGATTATGCTTCCTCCTGCTGGTCATGATCGTGACTCTATTGGGTTTCCCGATCCAATTGCAGTTGCGAAGGGTTCTATTTCTCTCCTGGTATTGGCATTTCGTCGATGCCGTTTGGGTAGTCGTTTTCACCGTGGTTTACATCATCGGCAGATAGAGGATCGAACCGAACCATGCCACACGAAACTCATCACGGAGAAGCAGCCGAGCGTACTCAAGAGAGTCACATACAATTACCGGCCCCAACCTTCTGGCCGATTGTTTTTGCGTTCGGACTAACGTTGTTGTTTGCTGGCTTGTTGACGCAGTGGGTAGTCAGCTTGGTCGGATTTATCATCTCCGTCCGAGGTGTGGTCGGCTGGTGGGGAGACGTCATTCCTCATGAAAAGCACGAGGAAGTCCCGATAGAACCCGCGTTGCGGCCCGCTCCCGTAATGGTGGAAGCGCGTTCTGTCGTGCACCTGCAACTAGGCCAGCAACGCCACCGGGTGCGAATTCCTGAGAAAGTTCACCCGTATTCGGCGGGGTTATGGGGAGGCCTTGCAGGCGGAGCCGCGATGGCGGCCTTGGCGGTTTTATATGGATTGATTGCGCAGCATAGCATTTGGTACCCGGTCAATCTGCTGGCGGGTGTAGTCATTCCGAACCTCGGTAATGCTTCGCTGGAACAACTACGGGCGTTTAACGGAGTGGCGTTTGTGGCAGCCCTGGTTGGTCATGCCATTCTCTCCTGCCTGGTGGGCATCGTGTACGCCGTGATGCTACCCATGTTTCCGAAGTATGCTCCTTTCTGGGCCGGCATTCTGATGCCGCTCTTCTGGAGCGGGTTGGTCGCGACGACGCTCAACATTCTGAATCCTGCTTTGAACGAGCGCATCAGTTGGCCGTGGTTCGTCGTCTGCCAGCTTGCCTTCGGTTTGGTAGGAGGGTACGTAATCGCGCGCAGCACAAGCATCAGCACCATGCAGTCCTGGCCGATAGCAGAGCGAGCCTTTCTGCATGCTCCCGGTGTATCGGAGCCGAATGAGGACGAGAAGTAATGTGTCGGGCGGCTGTACAAGCTTCGGGGCGATTCTGCCTTTTGGGTCTGTTGCTCGTGACAGCCGCGTGTGAACCTCCGGGCAGGCCTCAATTCGAAGCGGAGCGGGCCGAAACTACCGATTTCAAAATTCTTTTCACCTTGAACTGCGTAGGCTGTCATGGAGTGGAAGGCAAGAACGGCCCTGGGCGCATTTTGAACGATCCGCTTTACTTGGCAGTGATTCCACGTGAGACCTTAAAACAGGTTCTGATTCACGGCAGGCCGGGAACTGCGATGCCGGCGTGGGAGAAAAGCGAAGGGGGCCCGCTCACAATGCGGCAGATTGATGCACTCGTAGACGGAATCGAGAAGAACTGGGCGAAGCCCGCTCAATTTAGCGATCCGCAGATGCCCCCTTACGCTACCGATCAACAGGGCAACTCAGATTCGGGTAGGAAGCTCTTCCTAAGAAATTGCTTCATGTGCCATGGCCCGGGAGCGAAGATTGGCCCGGTGGCAGACCCCACCTATCTATCTCTGGTGAGCGATCAGATGCTGCGTACTTCGATCATTGTGGGCCGGCCCGACTTAGGCATGCCGGACTATCGGAATCTCAAGCTCGGTAAGCCGCTTGCTGATCAGGACGTCACGGACCTGGTATCATTTCTCGCTTCGAAGCGACCGCCCAACACCAGCAGGGCACAGACCACCGCGATGCGCGAGGACACTATCACCAATTCCCATCGAACTAAAACGGGGAACAAGTCGACTGGCGCGAGCAGTCAACAAGGAATCAAATGAGCGCAACTCATCATGAAGAAACGATCGTCGAGCAAACGAGTAGAGAGCCCACTCGGCGGGACTGGCTTTTCGTCGGAGGTGTAGCTCTCAACGTCGCCGCGGGTTTGCTTCTGGCCGTACCGCTTGTAGGTTTTGTGTTTTCGAGTTTCATCGAAAGGAAAGACCCGCGAAGCTGGATTTCGCTCGGCGCTATAGAAGGGTTTCCCGAGAGCGCGACGCGCATCGCGACGTACCGGAATCCATTTACGCGTCCCTGGGACGGTCAGACCGCCGACATCCCGTGTTGGGTGAGGCGGACGCAAGGCAATACGTTTCAGGTCTTCGCTATCAACTGTACGCACCTTGGTTGCCCGGTGCGGTGGTTTCAGGAATCGGGACTATTTCTTTGCCCATGCCACGGCGGCGCTTATTACGAAGATGGATCGCGAGCCGCCGGCCCGCCGCCGCGAGGTCTTTTCCAATACGACTACAAAGTGGAGAACGGAAAACTTTGGGTCAAGGGCGGTGAAATGCCCACGCTCTCGAACCCCGTCTAAAGGCAGGAAAGACGCGAATGCACATACTGCGCAAAATGGCGGTCTGGCTGGACGACAGGTTGCATCTGACTGCGCTCTACGCCTCTACCGCCGGGCATGAAGTTCCGGCCAGCGCGGGGAGCTGGTTCTATGTATTCGGGAGCGCGACGCTGCTTTGCTTCATCATCCAGATCATCAGCGGCGCATGCCTTGCTTTTGTTTACATACCTTCCACGAATGAAGCCTATACCAGCCTGCAATATCTGAATCACGCACAGTTCTGGGGCTGGTATCTACGAGGAGTTCATCAGTGGGGATCGAACTTCATGGTTTTCATCATGACGCTTCACATGATCCAGGTATTTCTGTTTGGCGCCTACAAGTATCCACGCGAACTGACTTGGGTGACCGGCGTTTTTCTCCTTCTCGCAACGCTCGGCATGGCGTTTACCGGCCAGGTGATGCGCTTCGATCAGGACGCGTATTGGGGACTGACGATCGGGGCCTCTATCACAGGGCGAGTTCCTCTCATAGGAGCTCAACTGGTGCACGTGCTCCTTGCGGGACCCATCATAGCCGGCGAAACTCTGTCTCGGTTCTTCACGCTGCACGTCTTCATCATTCCAGGAATGATCATTGCGATCGTCAGCATGCATTTACGCCTGGTGCTAACGAAGGGCATCAATGAATATCCGCGTCCCGGATACCCCGTTCACAAGCACACTTATGACGCGGAGTATGCCGGGATTCTGCGGAAGGAGGGTGTGCCGTTCGTACCCGATGCGGTGGGGAAGGATCTGGTTTTTGCAGCCCTTGTGATTGTCGGAATTCTCGGATGCGCATTGATTTTCGGGCCCAAAGGCCCGACCGGAGTACCGAATCCGACGATCGTCGACACCAACCCGCGGCCCGACTTCTACTTCCTTTCGATTTTCGCCGCACTGGCGTTGCTGCCCGACTGGATGGAAGTATTGATCTTGTTCGTTGCCCCTGCACTGGCCATCGCCGGCCTGCTGCTACTTCCGTTCATCTCCGGAACTGGCGAAAAGAGCGCGCGACGCCGGCCCGTTGCCGTGCTGTCGGTTATCTTCGTGATGCTTGTGATCTGTGTTTTGACTTATATGGGCGAAACCTCACCCTGGTCGCCAAAGATGGAAGCCTGGAGTAGCGACGCGATCCCTGTACAGTTGGTTCGTGGCCGGACACCTGTTGAAATTCATGGAGAGCTTGTCTTTCAGAACAAACAATGCCGAAATTGTCATGCGCTCGGTGGAGTAGGAGGCGAGCGCGGGCCTGCTTTGGATTCGGTTGCGACTAGATTAACGAAGGATCAAATGGTTCGCCAGGTGATCCAGGGCGGCGGCAATATGCCGGCGTATGGCAAGAAGTTGAGTCCGGCGGAAGTAGAAGCGCTTGTCTCATTTCTTGCGACGTTGACACCGAAATCAGAGCCCCCGGTAAAGAATTCGGCTCCTCCACAGAACAAGCTGCCCCGCGATCTCGCAGCCATTCCTATTCCGCCTCGTCTTTTGAGGTAATCAGTGAATTCCTTTGCGAACGCCGCGCTGACCTCCTGGACGCTTAACGGGCCTGCGCTGGCAGTGCTTCTGCTGACCGCGATCATTTATTCGCGCGGATGGGTTCGCGGGCGTCGGTTCTTGCGCTCACCTCACGATAGCGAGCGACTCGCGGCGTTTCTCTCAGGCCTGCTGCTTATATTCGTCGCAACAGAATCGCCTCTCGACACCTTCGATAATTTATACCTGTCGGCTCATATGACGCAGCACTTGCTGCTCATGATGTTCGCGCCGCCGCTAATCCTGCTCGGCCAGCCTACACTGCCTCTGCTGCGCGGACTGCCTAAACGGTTCGTGAAAGAAGGTCTTGGCCCATTTCTATCGTGGCCCGTGCTCAAGAGCGTTTCAAGCACACTTATCTCGCCGCCAGTCGCATGGTCGGCTTTTGCGTTCAGCACAATCTTTTGGCATCTTCCTAAGTTTTACGAGCTTGCTCTGGGATCCCCGTTTTGGCACGCAGTACAGCACGCTTCGTTCTTTTGGACGGGCATTCTCTTTTGGTGGCCGATCGTTCAGCCGACGCCTGCCAAACCGAAATGGCCACTGTGGACGAAGATTCCTTATCTTTTGTTTGCCGACATTCTGAATACTGCGATCTCCGCGTTGTTCGTATTTTCGGGGCGTCTGCTGTATCCGAGTTATGCGCTGGCAGGGGCGAGCAGCTTCAGACCGCAAGACGATCAGACGGTAGCGGGCCTGATTATGTGGGTTCCAGGTTCGCTTGTGTACCTGTTACCTGCGTTCACCTTGGCCATGAAATTGTTTGCAAGCGGCCCAAGGCAGGATACCGCCGCTCGCGAGCGAGTGCGCAACGCGCAGCCGAGACCAAATTCCAGAAGTTGGAAACCGTCCGTGCCATTGCGGCGTGTTTTGCAAACATGCATGTTGTTGCTCGCGGTTGTGATCATTACAGATGGATTGCTTGGGCCGCGAGTAACGCCCCTGAACCTGGCGGGAGTCCTGCCCTGGATTCACTGGAGAGCCCTTTCGATCGTGGCGCTCCTGGTGGCAGGGAATTTGTTCTGCATGGCTTGCCCATTCATGCTGGTGAGGGACGCAGGCCGAAAAGTATTTCCGGCAAAGCTGCGCTGGCCTAGGCGCCTCAGGAACAAATGGCTGCCATTAACGCTGTTTGTCTTATATCTTTGGTGCTACGAAGCGTTTGGGTTGTGGGACAGCCCTTTCCTGACTGCATGGATCATAGTCGGATATTTCGCAGCGGCGGTACTGACGGACGGTTTTTTCCGTGGCGCGAGCTTCTGCAAATATGTGTGTCCAATCGGGCAATTCCATTTCGTCAGCTCTTTGATCTCGCCAAGAGAGGTTAAGATCAAGAGCGCCGTAACCTGTCAGACTTGCCGTAGTTACGACTGCATTCGAGGCAACGCTCACGCGCGTGGGTGTGAACTCTACCTTTTTCAACCGAAGAAGGCCGGTAATCTCGACTGCACTTTTTGCCTGGACTGCATCAAAGCTTGCCCGCACGATAACGTCGCTATCCTTCCGGTGTTGCCGGCGAAGACGATAACGGCCAACACCTATCGGTCGTCTATCGGCAGGCTGTCGAAGCGAACCGATCTCGCCGCGCTTGCGCTCGTTTTCGTTTTTGGCGCGTTCGCGAACGCGGCCGGCATGCTCGCTCCCATCATGAGGTTCGAACACGGCTGGCATGCACGCTTAGGTGCTCATGCTCTGCCGTTAGTCATCGGGGCGCTGATCTTAGGATCCGTGATATTTCTGCCGATTGCTGCGGTTTCGATTTGTAGCGGGCTGAATCGACTGCTCAAGGTACCGGGAATCCAGGCTGCCGACTTTGCCAGACAGCTAACCTTTACACTTGTTCCCCTGGGATTTGCGATGTGGGGAGCGCATCTGCTCTATCATTTTGCGACTGGTTGGAGCGCAGCATGGTCCGTGGTTGGACTTCGGTTCATGGGAACGCAGGGACCGCTCCTTCCAGCCTTCATCCCAAACTGGACGACATCCGCGCAAATTCTTCTCCTCGATGCGGGTCTTCTGCTGACGCTTTATGTGGGTTGGCGCATAATCGTGCAGTCCGCCGGTAAGCTCCGTACCGCACTTGGCCTCATGGGACCCTGGGCGACGCTCGCCATTGGCTTGTATTGCGCAGGAGCATGGATTCTCTTCCAGCCGATGCAGATGCGCGGGATGATGAATTAAGCGATGAAAGCAATCTACAGCATCATCGTCCTCGCCTTTCTTTGCCCGGGATTCTTGTTGGCAGACGGCGGAACGCTTCTCTTGAGGCAGCATGCGGGTCCGCTGATTATCAGCATTTTCAGTACACCGGAACCATTGCGAGTGGGAAGCGGCGACATCAGCGTCATGGTTCAGAAGTCGGAGGACAAATCTACAGTGCTGGACGCGACTGTGAAACTGCATCTGACTCACACGACTCCCGACGGTATATCAGAAGTATTCGTTCCTGCGACGCACGCAAAAGCAACAAACAAGCTTCTCTATGCGTCACAAGTGAACCTGGCGGCGGAGGGGTCGTGGAAACTCGTATCTACAGTGAATTCGAAAGTAGGAAACGCCGAAGTAGCAGCGAATATCGATGTAATGCCGCCGGAACCCCGCATACTTGCTTATTGGCCCTATTTTGCGGTAGTGCCAGTGATCATTATTCTGTTTGCAATGAATCAGTGGCTCAAGGCCAAACGGAAGGCTACCAATCCGCGAGTACCTGCATAGCGGCGTTTCGCCCGTTTATGGCGATTACGCTGCCTCCCGGATGCGTACAAGCGCCGCAGAGATAAACTCCGGGCATCGGAGTTCTCGAGGCGAGACGATTACTCCACATGTACGGCGGCAGGCACTCGCCCTGAAAGATATGGCCGCCGGTCAGTCCGACCTTTCTTTCAATGTCCGGCGGTCCGAGAGCCTCAGCCTCGATGACGGCGTCCGGAATGTTGCTGCAAAAACGGCCCACCGAGCAAAGAGCAAGCTCCTTCGCGGCCTCGCGGTGGTCATTCCAATTGCCCTGCTCAAATTTGTAGGGAACGTATTGCGAGAAGACACTCATGGTGTGAGTGCCATGCGGCACGATCGATGGGTCATGAACGCTCTGGAAGTAAAGCTCTGTCCAAAGGCGTTCGGGAAGTTTGCCCGCACGAGCCGCCGCGTAGCCTGATTTCCATTGAGCTTTGCTCAGCGGGGTATTTACCTGGCCGAAATGATGCGGCTCACAAGTGCCCGGCCGTGCGCGGAAGTTGGGCAGTTCGCGAAGCCAAACGTTGACCTTCAGGGTGCAACCCTCAATTGGGATCGCCTCAACTCGTTTGCGCCAAGCTGCATCGGCATTTCTATCGAGCAGCCGAACAGCCGTTCGCGGATCTGCATTGCACACGACCCGGCGCGATCGAATACGTTCGCCGCCTTCCAACAACACGCCTTCTTCCGGCAAGATTTGCGCGACAGGAGTTCCGGGCACTATAATGGCCCCGGCTTCCTGAGCAGCGTCAGCAAGGAAGAACGAAACCATCCCCATGCCGCCCTTGACATATCCCCACGAACCCGGCATTCCACCAAGTCGGCCGGAAGAATGATGGAAACGGATCGAAGCTGTCCCGGGATCGAAAGGACTGGCGTTCGTGCCGATAACGCCCTGGCCAAGATAAGCGATTTGCAGACGCTCGTCCGTGAGATATCGCTCGACGAACTCGGCCATTGACCATTCGAAGAGCAGGGCGCGTCCGTCGGGATCGTTTCCCAGCCGTTCTTCCAATTCCTGGCGTGACGGTGGCTCGCCGATCCAAGAATCGCATTCGTTCGCCGGCCGGATCGCATCGCGAGTTCGCCGGATTACGTCCGACATGGCGCGCCAGCCCTCGACATCTCGGGAAGATAACTTCGCTATCTCCGCCTCGCACTGCTCGTCATCGTCATACAGCTGAACACTGCTGCCGTCCTCGAACGGAACAAAGAGTCCATTGACTGCAGGAGTCCAATCAAAGCCGCGCCCAACGAGGTCGAGTTCTTCGATGACCAGTGGATGGAGAAGACCGGCGAGATAGGCGCAAGGCGACATGCGAACGCCCGGCCAGGGCTCCTCGATCGTGCAAGCCCCGCCGATTCTTTTGCGGCTTTCCAGAACAAGAACCTGTTTACCGGTGCGGGCGAGATAAGCCGCGCAAGCGAGGCCGTTGTGGCCTGCTCCCACAACGACGACATCCCATGTGCGTGCAGCAAGGTCTCTTACCGAAGCAGGCACGTCAAGAAGCCCGAGAGATTCGACTGCCCAGCGAGAAGTGGGGGCGGGGAATGGCATCAGTACTCCGGGGCACCAAGGTTCCGGTGCCCCGTGTATCAGTGAACAATCAGGCGGTACGTTGCATCTCGGCCTTGCCTTCGTCCGCGATCGCAGCCTGAGCGGCGGCCAGGCGAGCGATAGGTACCCGATACGGCGAGCAAGAGACGTAGTTCATACCGACGCGGTAGCAGAATTCTACTGAGCTGGGCTCGCCGCCGTGCTCGCCGCAGATGCCGATTTCGAGATCCGGTCGAGTCTTGCGCCCAAGTTTGATCGCCGTTTCGATGATCTTGCCGACGCCTTCCTGATCGATTGCGGCAAACGGATCTGACTTGAAGATCTTCAAATCCTCATACTGCTTCGAGAACTTCGTGTAATCGTCGCGCGACAGGCCCATGGTGGTTTGGGTAAGGTCGTTGGTGCCGAAGCTGAAGAACTCGGCCTCACGGGCAACTTCGTCCGCCGTCAGAGCGGCACGAGGGATTTCGATCATCGTACCGACGTAATATTTGAGGGTTTTCATCTTCGCCGCACCGAGAACTTCTTCGGCGACCTTGACAACGATCGATTTCTGATGTTCCAGTTCTTTGACGTTCCCAACCAAGGGAATCATTACCTCAGGAATGACCTTCACGCCCTTCTTGGCTACGGCGACAGCAGCCTCGAAGATGGCACGCGCCTGCATTTCGGTGACTTCCGGATAGGTGATACCTAGACGGCAACCGCGATGACCCAGCATGGGATTGAATTCATGCAGTTCTTCGACGCGCGCGAGCAGTTCCGGCAGATGCTTCTTGAGTTCGCCGACGCTCACCTTATAAGTGGCTGAGAGCTCCTTCTTCTCCTTCGAGTTCGCATGTGGAAGGCGAGTGATATCCACCATCAGGATTTCACGCTTTGGAAGAAATTCATGCAACGGTGGATCGAGCGTACGTATCACAACGGGGAAACCGTCCATGGCCTCGAAAAGCCCGGCAAAGTCCTTTCGCTGCATGGGCAGCAGTTTCTGCAGAGCTTTGGTTCGCGCTTTGACATCGCGCGCCAGAATCATCGTCTGCATATGCTCGATGCGATCTTCGGCAAAGAACATGTGCTCCGTGCGGCAAAGGCCAATGCCTTCCGCTCCGAATAGCCGGGCCTGCTTGGCATCCCGGGGAATATCCGCATTCGCGCGAACGCCAAAGTTTCCGCGGAACTCGTCAGCCCACGTCATGAACGTTGCGAAGTAGTGTGATTTGGGATCGGGTTCGCTGGTTTTGCACTGCCCCAGATAGACTTCGCCGAGCGTGCCATCGAGCGAAATCCAATCGCCCTCCTTCAAAACTTGCTTGGCGCCTTCGAATAAGATAGTTGCCTGCTTTTTCGCTTCATCAACCGAAACGGATGCTGCGCCAACTACACAAGGACGTCCCATACCGCGCGCGACTACAGCCGCATGACTGGTTAGACCACCGACGGCCGTAAGAATGCCTTTCGAAACATCCATACCGTGGATATCGTCGGGCGTAGTCTCTTTGCGAACAAGAATGACTGGGCCCTTGGCCGCTAGCGTAACGGCATCCTCAGAGGAAAAAGCGGCGCGTCCGACTGCGGCGCCAGGTGAAGCAGGAAGTCCGGTCGCGATCTTTTGCAATCCTTTTCGCATCGCCGGATCGAGCACGGGGTGAAGGAGCTGATCGAGCTGATTCGGAGCTACGCGCTGCACCGCCTCTTTTTTCGAGATGAGGCCCTCTTCGACCATATCAACGGCCACTCGCACCGCGGCAGGACCGGTGCGTTTGCCGTTGCGAGTCTGCAGCATGTAGAGCTTGCCTTCTTCTACTGTGAACTCGAAATCCTGTACGTCGCGATAGTGCTTTTCAAGATTAGTTGTGATTTCCCGAAGCTGACTGTATGCTGCGGGCATGATCTGCTCGAGCTCAGCGATCGGTTGCGGAGTTCGGATACCGGCAACGACGTCCTCACCCTGTGCGTTCACCAGGAACTCACCGTAAAAAACCTTCTCGCCCGTTGAAGGATTACGCGTGAAGCCCACGCCAGTGCCCGAGTTCTCGCCCATGTTGCCGAACACCATCGCCTGGACGTTGGCCGCCGTACCGATGGAATCCGGAATTTTTTCCATGCGCCGGTAATAGATGGCCTTCGGCGTGTTCCATGAATGGAACACGGCATCACGAGACATCAACAGTTGCTGAAGCGCGTCCTGCGGGAACTCTTTGCCTGTTTCCTTCTTCACCAGCTTTTTGTATTCGGCGATGATTGACTTCAGGTCATCGGCTGTAAGGTCGGTGTCGAGCTTCGCCTTCACCTTCGCTTTCCTTGAATCGAAGATATGATCGAACTTTGCCATATCGATGTGCAAGGCAACTTCGCCAAACATCTGGATGAAGCGGCGATAACAATCGTAGGCGAATCGTGGATTGCCGGTTTTTTTCGCCAAACCTTCCGTGGTCTGATCGTTCAGACCCAGATTCAGGATGGTATTCATCATGCCGGGCATGGAGAATTTAGCGCCCGATCGCACGCTCAGCAGCAAGGGATCGTTTACGCCGCCGAGTTTCTTGCCCATCTCTGTCTCGAGTTTCCCGAGAGCTTCCCGGATCTCGCTATCGACCTCGGCAGGAACTTTGTTGTCATTTTCAAAGAAGAGATTACAAACTTCAGTTGAGATGGTGAAGCCGGGAGGCACCGGTACGCCGGCCTTACTCATTTCAGCCAAGCCGGCACCTTTACCGCCGAGAACGTCGCGCATCTTCCCGTCGCCATCGGCAGTGCCGCCGCCGAAAGAGTAAACGTATTTCTTCATTTTCCGGTCTTGTCTCCTAATTCGAATATATCCATCAGCCGGCGTGGATCAGAGTCCTTCGAGCAATGCAGGCGTATGAAAGCGACGCTCCACATGCTCCTCCATCAGACGAACAAGAAAACGCCGCAGGTCAACAGCAGTGTCTTTGTTCCAACGGCGCGCCGGCAGCTCGGCTATGTGACTGCGCAGCATGGCAGCGGCAAGGTCCCTCGAATCTGTGCAGATCGGGCCATCCGTGTGGCTCACGACATCTGGCAGAAAGCCCGAAAGGCGGGTTGCCCAAAGTGAAAAGTAGGTTATGGCGGCCCAGATAGCTCCTGGCGCACGCTCATGCATGTAGTCGAGAATCGCCGCCAAAAGTCGAAAAAACCGTTCGTTTGGCTCGTGCGGTGGCAGCAGATGATCGCTTACCTCCGCTACATAGTCCAACGCTATGCTGGCCTCGAAATCCGTAAGCAGATCAAATTGCGACTGCAGCAGATCGCAGCCGTTTAAGCTGACAAGTTCTCGCGTTTCCTTTTGCGAATACGAAAGTCTCACGAGCGATAACCGTTCCAGCCCCGAACCGAAGTTGCTCTTTGGTTTTCGGGCGCGGTAAGCCACTCCCCGGAGTTTGCCCTGATCGCGGGTGAAGAAGCTAACGATAAGATCCGATTCACGAAAAGGATAGGTACGTAGAACGTAGGTTTCGCTTACCTGAGCCGGCATCTTTTGGAGTTCCGCAGCAAACCGCGGGCGGGCCGCTGCCGCCAAGTTGCAGCCGGTAGAACTAACAGCGTAGCAAATGTGGGCTGCCCGAACTATGGAACAATATGCGCGTGCGCCGATTTGTCATCTGTCTCATAGCGGGGAGCGCTTTGCTTGCGATATCGGCACCGGCGGAGGAGGAGAATCGCACACCCCGATTGCTTTTGACGCCGAAGCTTCTTCGGCGGCTTCAGAGAGACCACCAGCGACAGACTGTGCGATGGCTAAATTTAGAAAGACGCGTCCAGACAGTGCCTGATTCGTCTGAGCGCGGTTTCGAACTGGCTCTGTATTACGTGATCACTCACGATCAGGAGCGAGGCCGGGAAGCTGTGCAGTGGGCCTTGCGGCATTCCTGTGAGCAACGGCAGATCGCCCTCGTACTCGATTGGGTGGCAGACGAGATTTCGCCTGAAGATCGAACTCGCCTCGAGCAAGCGCGCTGCGGCAATTCGAGCGCTTTCGATTCGATCGAACAGATCAGAGACAATCTGTTCTCTGCAAGCATACGCGGAGAAGACGTGCATGCCATGATTGCCAAGCAGTGGCCCTTCGTAAGAACTACGATCGAGCGAGGTCCGACTCCTTCCAGCATTTACGCGCTTTCTGAATTTCTGATCACGGCGCGCAGCACCGAGCGAACCGATCTACGTGCCGATGACCCACATTTCTTCTCGCTTTTGCCTAAAGAATTCCTTCTCAGCCTCAAACCGGAACAGGCTGAACACCCGCCTTGGATTGCACACGCGGCGGCACTCGCCTTGGTGACAGTTGACCCCAACCTGGAGAACTCCCAGTTTCTTCAAGGTTGGGCAATGGAAGACCGGCAGATGCTGCGCGAGGGGCCGGGTGTTGCTTACGAATTTCTATGGGGCGATCCTTATCTGCCCGGCGTCGCTTATCAGAATATGGATCCCTGGATTTACGATCCGTCCGGCAGATTATTTGCTCGCGCAGACTGGAGCGCCGATTCTTGCTGGATCGCTGTCACCCCGGCTAAGTTTGAGAAGGAAAACTGCCCAGCCGGCTGGCCGGACCGCGTTCCGGCTCCTCTTAGCAGCGAAACCATCCAGAATCCGCGCTCCCACCAGGCTAGCTTCGGAACACTGACCCTCACTTCGCTGCTTTCGTCCTGCCTGGATGTCCCGAGGAGGAAAATGAACGGAACCACTATGCTCTGGAACCTAAAACCCAACGCTGAGGTGACTTACGAGTATGGCGGTAAGCATTTATCCGGGCGGGTCGACTCGGCAGGAATTTGGCCCGTCCCAAATGAAACCAGTGGGAAGGTCTGCATTGCGCGTCAGGCTGGTCAATGACGGTCCGTTGATAGACTGGATGTTTCTGTGCGCATGTTCATGCGCAAGGTAGGAAGAGAGCCCCAATCATGATTTCGTCAACACAACTGCGCCCCGGGATGGTGGTGAAATTTAACAACGAGCTGCACTCCGTTTTCAGCATGGTACACCGCACGCCCGGCAATCTGCGGGGATTCGTGCAGGCTAAGATGCGAAACTTACGCTCCGGTTCGATGATTGAGCACCGCTTCTCTTCCGAAGATAAAGTGGAGCGAGTTGCGCTGGATGAACACGAGATGGAGTATTTGTATGACGACGGCGAATCCTACTACTTCATGAACACCGAGAATTTCGAGCAGATGCATTTGACGGCTGACACGCTAGGCGACGGCGTTTCCTATCTGATCCCTCAGCTGAAAGTGACCGTGGAGTTCTACGAAGGCAAACCAATCAGCGTCGAATTGCCCCCCAGTGTTTCAATGACCGTGGTTGAAACTGAGCCCGGACTGAAAGGCGCTACCGTCTCAAACGTCACCAAGCCCGCGAAGATGGAAACGGGGTTGGTTGTGCAGGTGCCGCCGTTCATCAATCAGGGCGAAAAGATTCGGGTCAGCACCGCTGATGGCAGCTATCAGGAACGCGCGTAACAGCTAGCCGACTTACTTATTGAACTGAGTTTTCAGATATTCGAAGCTCTTGCGCAAACTCTCGATCGGATCTCCCGGCGTGTGGTCCTGCTCGACAAAGTAGTGCTCTACTCCGGCTGTATCCGCCGCCTGAAGTACCGCAGGAATGTTAATTGAGCCGCTTCCTATTGCTTTGAACGTGTCAGGTGGGACATTTTCGTTGTATTGGGTTTTAGTGAACCCGCGCGATTTATCTTTCAGGTGTAAGAGCGGGACGCGGCCCGAGTAGGTCTTCAGAATCTCAACCGGATCATGGCCGCCCACGGACGCCCAGAAGATATCCAGCTCGAGCGAAACCAGGTCCTTCTGCGTATCGCTCATGAGCAGCTCGAGCCCGGTTTTGCCGTCGATCGGTTTGTATTCGAATGCGTGGTTGTGATAGCAGAGCCTGAGGCCGCTCGATTTCGCTTTTTCGCCGGAACGATTGAGCATGTCGGCAAGTTTCTTGAACATATCGGCCCCTCCACGCTGCTCAACGGGGATGTAGGGCATAACAGCGAACTTAAACCCGCGGCCCTTTACGTCCTGTAGCGCCGAATCAAGATCACTGCCACCCTTCATAAAGATGGCTTCATCGATGTGTACGCTGACCGGCTGAAGACTTGTCTCTTTTAATCCGGACCATATCTCGTGCAGGTTTCCATAAGTGGCCTCCACTTCGGTGTAGCCAATGCTTTGGATCGCCTCGAGCGTAGCTGCGGGATTTTTGCCGATTACATCCCGTACCGTGTATAGTTGGACTCCCAAGTTGCTGGCGCGAAGAGACTCGTAGGCAAGGAGCGAGTGGGCCGCTGGGACAAGTGCTGCTGACTGGGCAACGAATACACGACGTGAGATGCGTGACATGCCTCCATACTATGCGATCAGGAATGTGATCGGGCAGATCGAAATTTAGGGGGTTCGTTGTTCACCTTCAGCGGGCGCCGCGGTATGCCACTCGCCCCGAAATCGCGATTCGAGCCTCAGACGATCGGAGCGAACAAAAATCGTGCCCTGCTCAATTTCGCTCTTCGCCTCGTCTGTCAGAATGCCACCGAATACGGAAAGCGTGACTCTGCGCTCCTTTTCTGAAAGCATGTGAATAGCTCTCATGCGGAATACTTTGTTGCCAAATCGGGCGCTGTTGAATTGAATGCGAACTGAGCTATGCGGCTCAGGAACGTAGAACGTTTGGAGTTGGGTAATAATGCCCCGCAGAGTGGTATTCGCGGGCAGCACGATTTCACCTTTTCCGGTTCGAACAGGAGCCGTTAGAAGACCCTCAACTGCATCGCCAGTGAACATGGCCTTTTCGTCTATCGGCGTTTCGAGTTCAATCTGAAGATTCAGGCCAGAGGGGAGCCAGGGCTCCGCCGTTGTCTGCTGCTGTTCCTGCTTGTAAGTCTGAGGTTGGTCGAATCGCAGCCTCGATTCAGCCCTGAATTCGCGGCAGTCAGCATACTCGCCCCGGCTGACGGTGTAGAGGTGAGTATCGTCATCGATGTGGAGCTCGAATGACCGCGGGATTAGCGTGGGTGTGCCGGAGATCTCGGCTATCTGGTAATGCACTTCGCTGCTAGACGCGCAGATGTTCAGTCCGAACGGAATTCTGCCAGCAGTCACCTTCAGCCGAAGAATATTAAAACTGGCCGAGTCAGCTGAGAAGGAGCCATGAAAAGGTACAATCGCGTATTTGTTTTCGGCACCTTCGACACGAAACCGGGAAACCGGCCGCGCGACAGCGTAGTCGAAACGTTCGACCATAATGCCGCGTTCCGTTCCTTTACCACGGTACTTAAACATAACGCCAGGCGCGAAGAAAATGTTTCGAAGGAAGCCAACAAAGCTGCCGGAGGAGATCGGGCCGCCCTTCACAATCCTGTCGATATCCGCGGAGGTAAACTTGCTCTCTCCGTGCCAGGAAAAAATCTCGGCTCCCGCCGATACCGCCAGGTTCAGGCGCAGGCGATCATGCATCACTTCGCGTAGATCGGACGGATCTTCAGCACCGCACATCAGACCGCCCGGATGTGTACTTTTCAGGTAGGTGCGATCCAGTGTTTCCAGACACGCATAGTTCGCCGATTTCGCTAACTGCTCGCTGATCTTGCGCCGGATCTTCGCCAGAACGTCGTTCGCGTTTGCAGCGGATGCCGACAGAGTTGCAGCCACGACTAACAGGAGCAACGCAGTTCGGCAAAGCACCAGTACGTTCGTAAAACTACTCCGGTTCTCCTACTTCGACCCTATGCCGCTGATAAAGCCGTAAACCGACAGCTACTACGACCGCCAAACCGAGGGCGACCAGGCCAACAACGATTCCGTGTTTAAGCAGAAATTGGACGGAGCTATGACCATAGTGCAGGGCCAAATACGCTAGCGCGAAGTATCGTATCACTCGTGCGGTGAGGACTACAAAGATGAAGTACGCGATCCGCACATTCAGTGCTCCCGCACAGAATACGGGGATCTTCATAGGCAGCGGCAACGGGGAGATCGCGGGCACGAAGACGGTGACCAGGCCGTAGCGTTGAAACCAGATATGCAGACGAGCGCCCATGCGCCCGGAGATGTGCTTTGTCAGCAGAACCTCGCCGCCTTTCCGGGCTATTCCAAAAAGAATCAGGCTGCCCGCAAGCGATCCGGCAATCGCACAAGCGGCCGCCACATAGGCTTGGCCGGGTTTGTCAGTTGCGACAGCAATCAACAGCCCGTCGACTCCGCCAACGACGGGCAATCCCACCGAATCGAGAATCGAGAGCAGCAGCAATCCGTACGGACCCCATGTGAGTAGAATTTCAATAACATGATGAAGGAAACCCATTCGCGGAGAGGCGGTTTCTATCTTCCGTCCAGCATCGCGAGCAATTCCGCTTCATCGATGATTTTGATTTGAAGCTCGCGCGCCTTTTCCAGCTTTGAGCCAGCTTCCTCTCCCGCCACCAGATAATTAGTCTTACTGCTGACCGACCCGGCGACTTTACCTCCCGCGGATTCAATCCTTTCCTTCGCTTCTTCTCGTTTGAGCGTTGGAAGCGTTCCTGTGATCACAAATGTAAAGCCCGCGAAAGGACCCTTCTTCGCTCTTGGTTGCTTCGGCGCGCTAAACTGCAGGCCGGCCGCCTTCAAACGTTCCAGCAACTCACAATTCTTTTGTTCCGAGAAGAACTGCCTGATCGATTCGGCCACCTTGGGGCCGACCTCGCCCACTTCCTGTAGAGTTTCTTCGGAAGCCGCCGCGATTGCAGCAAGGTCTGCGAAGTGTGCTGCCAACAATTGCGCTGTGCGCTCGCCGACGAAGGGTATACCCAACCCGTTTATCACGCGAGGTAGCGGTTGGGAACGCGATTGCTGGATATTTCGTATTACCTTCGATGCTGACTTCTCGCCCATCCGTTCAAATGTGAGAAGCTGTTCCGTCGCCACGTCGTAGAGATCGGCAATGTTGCGCACCAGGCCGCGGTTGAGCAACTGGTCAACGAGTGCGTCACCCATTCCATCGATATCCATCACTCCGCGCGACGCAAAGTGAAGAAGTGATTCGCGCAGTCGGGCAGGGCAGTTCGCGTTAACGCATCGGCTGGCGCTTTCACCCTCTGCCCGAACAACTTTGCCCCCACAAATCGGACAATGAGCCGGCATGCGGAACGGCTTGCGATGCGCGCCCTGTTCGACAACTCTGACAATCTTCGGGATGACGTCACCGCTTCTTTCAACCAAGACGGTATCGCCTACTTCGACACCCAAACGGGCGATCTCATCCTCGTTGTGCAAGGTGGCACGCGAAACGGTTACACCCCCGACGGTCACGGGCTTCAAACGCGCGACCGGAGTCAGATTTCCCAAGCGCCCAACTTGCACTTCGATCGCTTCAAGAGTCGTGCTGGCTTGTCTTGCTGGATACTTAAACGCTATGGCCCAGCGGGGCGCCTTGGCCGTCCAACCTAGCCGATCCTGCTGCTCTACGGAATCGATCTTGGCAACAACACCGTCGGTTTCATAAGGCAGCGACTCACGTTTCGATTCCCATTCCCGAATGAACTCGATCAGGCCGGTGAGATCCGCACATTTCCGCCGGTGCGGATTTACCTTGAAGCCGGCCGCCTTCATTGCTTCCAGGTTTTTCCAGTGACTCGGAAAGAAGGGCTGCCCATTCTTCAACAGAAAATAAGTGAAGGAGTCGAGCTGGCGTGCGGCCGTAACCCCGGGATCGAGAGCCCGGAGCGCGCCAGCGGCGGCATTTCTCGGGTTTGCGAAGCGTGGAAGGCCGGCCTGTTCCCGCTCCTCGTTCAGGCGCTCAAACGATCGGCGCTGCATGATCACTTCGCCGCGAACTTCGAAAGGTTCTCCGTGGGCGAATGAATTATGGCGGATTCTCAGGGGAAGCGAGCGGATCGTGCGAGCGTTTTCGGTCACCTCCTCGCCTACTCGCCCATCTCCGCGCGTCAGCGCCCTTTGAAGGCTGTCCCCGCTATACTGGGCGGCCATCGACAGTCCATCGAGTTTCAATTCGGCGACATATTCGTACGGCTCTGACTTTAGTAATCCTCGTACCCGTGCGTCGAACTCGCGCAGCTCCTCTTCGTTAAGTGCGTTATCCAGGCTCAGCATGGGCGAACTGTGCGCTACCTTGGCGAACCCCTCCCGAGGCTGACCGCCGACACGCTGCGTAGGTGAATCCGCCGTACGCAGTTCCGGATGACTCTTTTCCAGCTCCCGTAGCTCGCGCATCAGCGCGTCAAATTCGGCGTCCGTGATCTCCGGCTGATCCAGGACGTAATAGAGATATTCGTGATGTTCTAACTGCTCGCGCAACTCTTCTGTGCGCTGCGAAGCCGATTCTTTCATTGCCGAAACCTATAATGGTGGTCTTGGAGACGTTTCACGCGCGGCGTGCAGCAATCATTTACAATCCTGTTGCCCGAGGTCTAGCGCGCCACCGGCATCTGCTTCAACGTACCATTGGCCTCTTAGCACAGCAGGGAATCGATGCAACGTTGATTCCTACCATTGCTCCCGGAAGCGCCGGGGCTCAAGCAAAGCGACAGATCGAAGAGGGTTGCGATCTCATTCTGGCGGCTGGTGGGGATGGCACGATCAATGAGATTGTCGATGGCATGCTCCACACTGGAGTTCCACTCGGAATCTTACCTGGGGGCACGGCCAACGTTCTGGCCCGCGAGGTGCACCTGCCCATTCACATGGGCCGGGCAGCATCTTTGATCTCCGCGCTCACGCCGTGCAGCATTTCCGTGGGATTGGTAAAGGTAAATGGAGCGGCGGCACGCTCTTTTGTGTGCATGGCCGGAGCCGGCCTGGATGCGGAGATCGTATCCCGAATCAATTTGGATCTGAAAGTGGCCGCTGGCAAACTGGCGTACTACGTCGGCGGCTTCGGACAGGTGTTCCGACCAATTTACGAATTCGAAGTCGTGGTGGACGGAAAACAGTTCGAGGCGAGTTTTGCCTTGGTCACACGCGTCCGAAATTATGGCGGCGACCTTGAAATTGCGCGCGACGCTTCCCTGATGCGCGATGACTTCGCGGTCGTGCTCTTCCGCGGAAAGGTCAGCGCACGCTATCTCGGTTATCTCGTTGGAGTGGCGACCGGGCAAGTTCATCGGATGAAAGGATGCACTATTTTGCGGGGCCAATCCGTCACCTGTCTTCCACCGCAGAATCAGCAGATCTATGCGCAAATTGACGGTGAATTCGCCGGTAAGTTGCCTATGACTGCCGAAATCGTTCCGAACGCACTGACACTTCTTCTTCCATCCGATTACCTGGCGCGAGAACGTTCACGAATTTCCGTAGCCGCCTACGCGTGACCCGCTCCGGATGGACAACGTCACTCACTCGTTGACGGGACTGGCACTTTCGCGGGCCGGTCTCGACCGGTTCTGCCCACGAGCAGTGTGGCTCCTGCTTCTTTCTGCAAACGCCCCTGATGTCGATATCGTTGCAGCACCACAAGGTGCTTTCCGCTACCTCGAGATTCATCGCGGGTACACGCATTCGCTTGTGGCGATGCCGTTCCTGGCGGCTCTTGCGGTTCTTGTGGTCGCCGCTATTTCACGCAAAAAGCTGCCCTGGCTCAGAGCGTGGCTGATCTGCTTGGCAGGTCTCGCCAGCCACTTACTCCTCGATTGGACCAACAGCTACGGAATCCGCTTGTGCCTGCCGTTCTCTTCACGCTGGTTTCATCTCGATTTGAACAGTCTTTTCGATGTCTGGATACTCGCAGCCCTGCTGGTTGCGGCCATTTGGCCGCTCTTCTCCCGTCTCGTCAATCGAGAAATCGGGGACCAGCATTCGCCCGCGGGTAGAGCTATAGCTGTCTTCGCCTTGGTGTTCTTCGCCTTGTTCGACATCGGTCGCGCAGCTCTGCATAATCGAGCTGTCGCGCAGCTTGAGTCCCGTCTGTATGATGGGCAGCCGCCGTTGCAGGCTGCCGCGTTGCCCGATGCTTTTGATCCTTTGCGGTGGACAGCTATCGTGGAAACGCCAGGCAATTACCGGCTTTCCACCGTGGACCCGCTTCGGCAATTGAATCCGGAAAACGCCAGCATTTTCTACAAGCCACCCGTTACTCCAAGTCTGGAGGCGGCGCAACGAATCGATCCATTTCGATTTTTCTTGTACTTTTCTCGATTCCCGGTGTGGTCGATACAGCCCGTTATTGGAGCGACGAGTCGCGGCACGCGACTGGATCTAACGGATCTACGGTTCGGTACACCCGGCGCCGGTTCATTCCACTGTGTTGCCTATGAGAACGAAAAGAACCAGGTGATCGAGAAACGTTTTACTTATGGTTCGGGAATCGATATGGGCTGGAATGGTACGCGCGGCTCTGAGTCCGGGCAGTAAATACCGGCTGCGGTCAGGAACGTCTGAGCACTGGCGCGCACTGTTTGTTCAATAGGATCCGAATAACCGCCTCCTAAAGTCAAGACGAGCGGAATACCGCGGCGCCGAGCTTCGCCGATAACGAGTGTGTCGCGCTGCCGCAAGCCGTCCAACGTTAAAGAAAGTCGGCCCAAGCGGTCATTTTCCAATCCATCCACGCCGGCCTGGTAGATCACGAGCTGGGGTGAGAATCGCCAGACCCGTTGAAGAGCAGGTTCCAAAGCGGTCAGGTACGCGTCGTCAGAAGTGCCATCCGGCAGCTCGATATCGAGTGAGCTTGCCTGTTTACGAAACGGGAAGTTGTTGGCTCCGTGCAGAGACAACGTGAAAACGTCTGGGTCGCCGTCGAAAATGGCGGCCGTTCCATCACCTTGATGAACGTCCAGATCTACTACCGCAGCCCTCTTCACCTGAGCTTCCTCCCTCGCCCAGGCGATTGCTATTGCGAGGTCGTTGAAAACACAGAATCCCGAACCGCGTTCGCGAAAGGCGTGATGCGTTCCTCCGGCAAGTGTTCCACCAAATCCGGTTTCGAGCGCGCTGCAAGTGGCGCCCAAGGTTCCGCCTGCGCTCGCCAAGGTTCGCGTCACCAGTTCGGGCGACCACGGGAACCCAATCCGGCGCATTACCGCGGCGTCCAGAGAGCCATTCAGGAAACCTTCCACGTACTCCTTCGCATGTACCCGCAATAGGGCTTGCGGAGATGCCAGTTCGGAGGGCTGCAGCTGTAGCCGCGGATCTCCGCTCAGTCGTTCGCGCAGCAGACGGTATTTCGAAAGCGGGAACTTATGTCCGGCTGGTAACTGAAACTGGTGTTGGTCGCAGTAGCGCAGAAGTAGAGGAGCCGCGGCCCCACTATCATGGGAATGAGCCAATCTCAAGGATATTCATGTTTCATTTGCGCCGTTATTGTTCGCTTCTCGCAGTTGTGCCCCTCGTGTGTTTGGGGCAGGCCCAGCGTACGCCCGGCGCTCTGCCGAAAACAGATTTTTCAGGCCGCTGGCGCATGGTGAAAGAGCTAAGCGATTTCCGCGGTTTTCAAATGCCCGATATTGTAGTCCGCATTGTAGATGACCATGATCCGGCGATGAATGTCCACACTATTCAGACGACGGGCCAGAAAACCACTACCAGCGATATCACGTATTTCACCGACGGTTCGATCACAAAGAACGTGGTCAACGGGCGCGACGCTGAGAGCAAGTGCTACTGGGACGGGAACGTGCTCGTGGTGCGCACTAGTATGAAGAATTCCAGCGGAATCGACGAATTGATTTCGGACCGGTGGGATCTTTCGCAGGATAAACAGACGCTCACAATCTCGAGCCACGTCGAAACAGAAAAAGGCTCGGTGGATATGAAAATGGTCTGCGCGAGAGAGAAGCTGGGAACCTGACTAGGGTCGTTTTCTCAGATACCGTAAAGCTCGTTTCGCGGCCCAGTAGCCACACATTCCGTGAACACTGCCGCCGGGCGGAGTGGAAGAGGAACACAGATATACCCCTCTCAACGGTGTTCCATACCTACGCCAGGTGGGCCGGAACATGACTTGATCGACGCTCATCGACCCTCCGACCACATCCCCTCCGACCAGGTTTGAATTCCAGCTTTGTAGCTGTTGTGGGTCGTGTACAGCGGTAGCGAGGATGCAGTCGCGGAAGCCCGGGGCAAACCGTTCAACCTGATCCTCGATTTGTTTCAGTGCCGAACCAGTCCAGCCGTTGGGCACGTGGCAGTAGGCCCAAGCGGTGTGCTTTCCCTCCGGCGCTCGGGTGTCGTCGAACAAACTTGGTTGCACGATAAGAACAAATGGTTTCTCAGGCGGCAGTCCGTTCGAAGCTAGTCTTTCTGAGGTGGCGATTTCGTCCATCGTCCCTCCGAGGTGAACAGTGGCGGCGCGCAGGCATTCCTTCGCCCGCCACGGAATCGGTTCCCGCAGCGCCCAATCTACTTTATACGCGCCGGGGCCGTACTTATAGTGGTTGAGAAGCTTGCGGAAGGAAACCCGAAGACGATGTCCGGCGAGCGCAAGAAATTGTTTCGGTGTGACGTCACAGAGGGTGAGATCCGGAGATCCAAGTTCATTTAGGTCAGCCACCGGAGCGCCTGTAATAATTCGCCCGCCCAGAGACTCTAAGACGCGCGCGAGCGCATTCGAGATACTCTGAGATCCTCCTTGCGGGATCGGCCAGCCGACCGCGTGCCCGGCCGCGTTCAGAGTGATGCCAAAAGCAGTACTGAGAAGATCTTCGAGCTTCAGGGAAGCGTGAGCTACCGATCCGGAAAACAAAGCTCGCGCACGTTTATCGCGAAAGACAGTCCTCATCGCAACTGTGCAAGGTTGTACGGCCCAAAATCCGAACCGCCCAAGCAGGAAAGGTCTCCGAGTGACTCCGATAGGGCGGAAAACTTCTTTGAACAGCGCCGGCCAGTTCTCGACAAAAGGCTCGAAGAAACGGCGATACGCCCGACCATCTTTGCCGAATTGCGACGCGGTCGTGGCAACGTCACGTTCGAGAGTAACTGCCGTTCCGTCATCGAATGGATGGGCCAGAGAAGCTGGCGGCCAAATCCACTTGAGACCAAAATTCTCCAGCTTCAAAGAAGCGAAGAATGGCGAACTTATCGCCATCGGATGAACGGCTGAACCCAGGTCATGAAGAAAGCCGGGTAGCGTAAGCTCTCTTGTCGTAGCTGCGCCGCCCACGACCGCATCGGCTTCGCGAACTTCAACCTCTAAACCCGCCTGCGCCAGCACTATTGCGGCGGATAGCCCGTTCGGACCGCTTCCAATCACAATCGCATTGTGCTTCGGCATCGGACGTTAGACGTCTAAACCGACGGCACGCATCAGGTCAATTGCATTACTTCGAGCGACAACCCCCGATTTAAGTTTGTAGTCGAACAACATCTCGGTGCCGTTCATATGGTCCTCGAAATGCACGTTGGCGATCCCAGCGCTCACGTCCTGTTCAATGTGGGCCAGCGCGAGATCATGGGTTGTAATCAGTCCGACCGAATTCGAGCGCAACAGCTCTTTTACAATGCCGGCTGCTCCAATGCGGCGATCGTGAGAGTTGGTGCCGCTCAAAAGCTCATCGAGCAAAAAAAGAACCGCTTTGCCGGTTCGGGTTAAATCGACGATCTGACGAATTTTGGTTATTTCGGCAAAGAATCGTGAGCGATGGTCTTGCAGCGAATCAGTGATGCGGATCGAGGCTCCAATTTGAAGCTGCGAAATCTTCAGCGAAGATGCAGCTACCGGACCCCCGGCCCAGGCGAGGACGGCGTTCAGACCGACAGCCCGCAGCAGGGTACTCTTACCGGACATGTTTGAGCCACTTACGATCAGCATTCGATGGTTGCTGTCGAGATTGAGATCGTTTGGCACGCAGTTTTTGGTAGGAAGCAGTGGATGCTGGAGTCCAGCGGCTTCGAACGTTGCTTCCGTGCTGCTCAAAAGCTCCGGCATCGTCCAGCCAGAATGTTCGAAGGCCAGTGCAGCAAACGAGGAGAGAGCCTCAAACTCGGCCACAGCCCGGATCCATTTGCCGACATAGGGACCGGACTGAGCGCGCCAATTCTCAAAAGATATGGCGAGTTGTTCTTGCCACAGCACCAACGGTCGAATCACGCGTATCAACACGTGGTCGCTCGAATCCAACCAATCGGTCAGCCGCCCTAATTTGGCGATTCGCTTGGAAGCGGGTTTGCCGGCAATCGCGAAAGAGCTGCGCAACTCACGCAGTGCGGGCGACTCAAAAGTTTCTTGTTGCAAGCGCTCGACCAGTGCGGAGAAGATGCGTATATCGCGCCCCGACGCGTCTACATTTTCAAGAACAGGCCTCACCTTGCTCCTTAGAGCGAAGATGATGGCCGCGTCGCATCCGACGATAGCCACCAGCGGCCAGATCGGAATGGCGCCGCCGAAGAAGGCGATGAGCGCGGAGACACCGAGAATCGCGAGCACGAGGCCAAGCGGTCGCAGTATACCCGGAAATCGCACGATGGGCAGCGCTCCCCAGTGACTCATGGATTCGACGTTCACGTCGGAGCGGACGTCCGCCGCCAAAAGTGCCAGGTCTTCGCGCAACTTGAGTTTCGGAATAAGTTCGATAACGGCCGCCTGCCTGAGTGCTACTTCGGCCGGCTCGGCCAAGTGCAGCAGCCAGTTCGCGAGCGTGTCCTCGCCGGCGGCAGTCCGGCTGATGGCGACGAGATCGAACAGGCCACCTTTGCCGAATAGGTCCAGATCTTCGGAATAAACATGTGAAGGATCACGGAAACGATCGCCTGTCATCCCCTTGCCCACCCATTCGTCTTTCATCCTGGCAATTCCGCGTTCATAAAAGGCGATAGCGCGACCGGAGAGCGTTTGTCGCCTGATGATTTGTTGGTGATAGACCACGAGTGCCACAAATGCAGACACCGGAATGAGGAGTGACCAGAGCGGCACGGAGTGACGGGCAAAGATGAACCAGGCGAGGACGGCGGCTGCGAGCCCGATAGCCAAACGCCAGTTTCCGATCGTTACAAACTGACGTTGAAGCAGTTTCTGCTCGGTCCGAAAACTATCGCGGCGTGCCGTGTATTCGGCCAGCGGATCCATGCAGTCACAGAATAGCGAGTGCGCTGGCGGACTGAGACAATAAGGGTGAGGATGAAGCGCTCCGGGTCTGCTGACTTGCCTCTGCATTACGGCAGTGTTCCGTCATGGCTCGCCCACCGGATGGAGAAACTGGGAAGAGCGATTACGGAGAGTATCGTTTGCGGCTACGGAACGGCGGAATTTCTTGCTCGGCTGAGCGATCCATTCTGGTTTCAGGCTTTCGGCTGTGTCATGGGAATGGATTGGCATTCGTCCGGCATTACAACCTCCGTGATGGCCGCGCTAAAACGAGGTATCAATCCGCTCTCTCGAGAACTTGGGATCTACGTTTGTGGCGGGCGCGGGAAGCAGTCGCGGCGAACACCGGATGAGCTGCGAGAGCAGGCAGACCGCCTTAGTCTCGATGGCCCCGCATTGGTTCGCGCGAGCCGGCTGGCTGCCAGGGTTGACAACAATGCAATCGGAGACGGCTTTCAGATCTATCTGCACAACTTCGTTTTGACTTCATCCGGCGACTGGGCAGTCGTTCAACAGGGGCTCAACGGAACGACGAAGCTGGCACGGCGATATCACTGGCATTCAGCAAACGTACGCGATTTTGCCTGCGAGCCGCACACGGCCATCGTCGGGCAAAATGAGGGCGAGATACTTAACCTGGTTGACCGCCACGCTGGTCCGGCCCAGAATGCCGTTCTTGAGATCAGTCGCGAATCACCAGAACGCACGTTGCGCGAGGTACGGCAGTTAACCATGCCAAGGCATCACGAGGTTCGCGCTCGAGACCTGGATCTGAAGCGGCTCGGTGCGGTGCTGGCGGTGAGCTACGACCGCCAACTCCGCGATTTCGCGTCGCTCCTGCTGACCGACAATCTAGGCCCGCGCACACTCCAGACGCTCGCTCTTGTGGCAGAGGTGATCCATGGCGCACCCAGCCGGTTTACAGATCCAGCGCGCTTTTCCTTTGCGCTTGGAGGGAAGGACGGTCATCCGTTCCCGGTGCCTCTGAAGACCTACGACGAAACTCTGGGAGTGCTGCGGCGATCACTCGATGCCGCGAAGCTGGAACACAGCGAGAAGATCGACGGGTTCAAGCGGCTGGACAATCTGGTCCGAAACATCGAGCGAAGATATCAGCCTCAAGCAGATTTCGAACGGGTTTTAGAGCACGAACGGACCATTTCGCCGTCCCTGGACGGAAGAATGGTGGGCAAGCAGCTGCCTCTCTTCTAGCCCTCCGGGACGCCGGCTTTGCGAAAGACTCGCAGCGAGTAATCCAGCCCCATCTTGGCTGCCTGTTCGGGCGGTACGTCATTGAGACGGCCAAACACTTCGACGCTCAGCGCATCGTTGTAGCCGATTTTGTGCAAGGCTCGCAGAAATCCGGTGAGATTGATAACGCCCTCGCCGGGCAAGAGGCGATGATCGTCTCGGACCTGGTCAGGAGGAATGTTAGGCGCGTCGTTGAAGTGAACGTGAACAATGTTCTCGCGGCCCGCATGAATAATGTCCTCCGTAGTTGCCCCCGCCCAATGCCAGTGCCACGAATCCAGCAGCAGACCGATGTTCGGGCCGCATTCCTTAGCAAATTCGAGCATGTCGTTCATCCGCCAGATGAACTCGTACTTGAATTTCTTGCGAAATTCCAAAGGGCCGAGAAATTCCAGGCCGAGTCGAACATTGGAATCGGCGAGGACGCGCCCTGCTTCCGTAAATCTTTTTTTGTAGATAGCGCGAAGTTCGGCTTCAGGCGTGTCGCTCGAAGGCATGATGTAAGTCATCATGCGCGGACAGTGAATAGCCGCGGCGAATTTTGCCTGCTCGGGCAGCTTGGCCATTCCTTGCTGAAATGCGGCATCATCTTTCCGGAATTCGACGGGGAAATCAATGACGGCAGGTTTGATCTGGAGGCCGCCGAGCAAATCGTTCGTCGCTGAGATGCCGGCCTGCATGGCAGTTTTCAGCATAACGTCGGTACCGGGGAAACCGACCTTGGCAGCCAATCGCGGGAACTCGGGCCAGGGCACGCGACCATTCACGAGCACGCTGTTGAGAGCGAGAAACATGTTCCCGCCAGACTTGGCGAGCGCGGGAATACCGGCGGTAGCCAGGGCCGCGCAGAAAGTTCGTCGAGAATATAAGGGAGACCATCGCGTCGCTTTCGATCATATCGGAGAGTACGATAGAACAAGGAGATGGTATGAAACCGAGCCTTTGTTCAGGCACTTTGAGTAGAAGAGATCTCTTAGCAACAGGCGCGACCGCGGCCGCTGCTCTGGCAATTCCGAAGATTGCCAGGTCGAGCGTGGCTGCGCCGGCCAGCAGCGTAGCAATCGTACGCTGCCGGGACTATGCAAACTTTCAGCCACAGCTCTCCAGCGCGTTCAGCCAGATTGGCGGAATTGACAAGCTGGTGCGGGGCAAGACGGTTGCTATCAAGCTCAACCTGACGGGCAATCCGGCTCATTTTCCGCTTACTCCTAATCTGCCCTATCGGACTGACGGCCGAACGGTCGCGAACGTTGTTCATCTGTTCGCCAAAGCAGGAGCCAAGCGCGTTCGCATCATCGAGAGTTTCTTCCCTGCAAGCCAAGATCTCGGGCTCTGGGCGCGCTACGGCATCGACGTGAATGCGATCAATAATCTTGGGACGCAGGTCGACTGGGAGAACGTTCAGAATCTCGGCAAATACAAGCAGTATGTTCGCTTGAAGGTGCCTTGGGGCGGATACATGTATCCGGCGTATTATCTCAATCCGGCGTTTACCGAATGCGATACCTACGTCTCTTTTGCGAAGCTGAAGAATCACTGGATCGCGGGAGTGACGATGTCGATGAAGAACAACTTCGGCAATACGCCTTGTTCTTTATACGGCAGCGACTGTGGCGCGAACGGGAACGAACGACCTACACAAGAACGCGGTGCCGTACTGCATGAAGGCACGACGAAGGCTCCTTCCGGAGTAGATGCGGAGCTGCATCCCGATTCACCGCGTGATCCGGGCTATCGCGTGCCCCGCATTGTCGCAGATCAGGTGGGTATCCGGCCGGTTGATCTGGCGATCGTAGACGGCGTCGAAACGGTGCGCGGCGGCGAAGGGCCGTGGCTCCCGGGCGGTGTCGAGAAGATGACGCCAGGAGTCATTATCGTTGGACGAAATCCGGTTTGTACGGATGCGGTAGGAATGGCCGTAATGAGCTACGATCCGCGATCCGACCGAGGCAGCGGACCATTTGTCCGCGGTAATAACACCCTGAAGCTGGCCGAAGCAGTGGGTATCGGGACTACCGACCTCAAACGCATAGAAGTGGTCGGTTTGCCCATAAATCAAGCAAAAATCGATTTCGGCCCGGGCGCGGTCGGCAAAACTTTGCGCGAGCTGAGAAGCTAGTTTTTACCGCCTATAAAAAGGAGCCGGAGCGGTAATTAGAGAAGCTTGCCGGGAATCCCGACTCGGCTCATTCAGGTCATGGTTTCGTCGAGCCAATCGAAGACGCGGAGATCGCGAAGACCGAGCGCCGTGGGCTCGCAGTGAAGATTAGATCCATCACTCGCCGTAAAAGGTACAAGATGTTTCGGAGCGGATAGGAGGCTATACAACTCGCCCGATTGACCGGGCCAAAACGCTTCATGCGATGGGTTAGTGATAAACACGGGACAACGGATCTGGCTGACGACTTCCCGGAGTTGATAGGCCTCGACGGCTTTGAAGGTGTCGTAGGGTGACGCGAACCGTACGGTCTCCTACGAAACCGCAAAGTAGCCCCACCGGGCGAGTTGATGGCCTTGTCCATAATGCTGTCGAATTGCGCTTTCCGCCCGGCCTTGAGCAATGCTTTCATCGGTTCGGGCAGGCTGCTCATCCACGATGTCGAGACGTCAACGACTCCGGGATCGGCGACGATTGCGGCGAGCGTTTGTCGAACGCGGCGGCTCTAGGCACCCAATAGCCGCCCTGACTGATTCCCAAAACTGCGACTCGGCGAGGGTCCACGTCCAGGCGGGTGAGAGCGTAATCGATAACCGGGGTGATCACCTTCTCCCAATCCGGCCGAAAGTAGAATTTTTGCTTCCGCAGAGCGTCTCCGGCCAAATGATATGACCGTCCAAGGCTGATCAGAAAGGTGTACCGAAACAGAGGGTTCTGAAAAGGAGGGAACGTAGGAGGAGTATTGGCCTTAGCAGTGCCGAGTTCCTCTTGGTTTCGGGCGTACAGACCCGGATTTACGCTTGCCCCAAGCAAGGCGGCGGTGGCCTCTTTGGCGAATTTCCGCCTGGCAGAGTTCATAAGTTAGAGTTTCTCTCACGCTCAATGAACACCAGAGGAATCCGCTTCCTTGGGTTCTATTCGTGCCGCAAGGCGTCTACCGGATCTACTTTCGCCGCCCGGTACGCTGGAACGTAGCCGGCCATGGCAGCCGCTCCGCCAAGTATGGCCACAAACAACATGAAGATGATTGGCTGGACTGCGACCGCGTTGTAGAGGGCGCGCGACATACCGATGGCCAGCATGATGGCCACTGGCACGCCGATCAATAAGCCGATGCCTGTCATGATGCAGGATTGAGAGAGCACCATCTTCAAAATAGCGGGCCGACTCGCTCCTAAACTCATACGGACTCCGATCTCGCGCGTTCGCTGCGTAACGAAGAACGAGCTGATGGAATAGATGCCGGTAACCGCAAGCAGCAGGGCAATGACGGCGTAGGTGCTCATCATGCTTGCTGCGTTCCGGATGCCGGATGTCTCCTCATACATCTGGCGCTCCAAAGTTCGCACGTTGTAAACGGGTTGTTCCCGATCCAGGGCCTGCGCGCCAATTCGGAGAGTGCCGGCGAGCTTACGTGAATCCCGAGAGCTTCGAACCAGCAGTTCCATAGAGGCCTGGGGAGACTGCCGAAAAGCTACGTAAGCCGCGGGAATCGGCCGGCCCAAGAACCAATCATTGACATCGCCCGTGACGCCCACAACGGTAAGCAATGGCGATTCGGGACCGCCCAGCTTGATGCGTTCGCCAATCGGGTTCGCGTGCGGCCAGTAATGACGGACGACGGACGCGCTTAAAACAACTACGCGGCGCGCCTCCGGAGCATCCTGTTCGGCGAGCCAGCGGCCCTGGAGAAGCGGAATCCGCATCGCCCGCAGATATTCAGGGGTGGCGGCGTGGATTTCCGGCCTGGGTTCTCCCGGACGGGATGGCGCGCGCCCCTCTATGGATACCGATTGTGCCGAGCCAAGATCTCCGACCGCTGCCGCAGCTTCGACATCCGGAGTTCGATTGAGTGTTTGCAGCATGTCGCCGTAAAAGGCCCGCACTCGCGACGGCTTCATATATCCATTGCCGGATAAGGTCACGTTCGCAGCCAAAACGTTCTTCGGATCGTAGCCGAGGTTTACGGTTATCAACTTCTGAAGTGCGCCGACCATCAACCCCGCCCCGACCAAAAGGATGAACGCCAGGGCCACTTCCACAACGACCAGAGTGGTACGGAGCCGGCTGCGCGAAGGCGAGGCGCTGGAAGTGCGACCACCTTCTTTGAGAACGTCGTTTAGTGCGGCTGCGGTTCCCGAGCGCATAACCTGGAAGACTGCGGGCAAGCAACAGAGAATTGCGGCGACGATCGAGAGAACGATGCCACAGGCGGCAACCTCACCATTGATACGCATGTCTTTCAGTCCGGCGACGATTCCATAGACCATCAAAGGGATGTTAGAGCGGATGATGTTCAAGTCCCAGGCGGCGAGCGCCAAGCCGATCGCGCCACCTGCAAAGCCAATCACCAGACTTTCGGTCAATAGCTGCCGGAAGATGCGAAAGCGACTCGCTCCGAGCGCGGTGCGCAACGCGATTTCCTTTTGGCGGCTCATTGACCGCGCGACCTGCAAGCCGCCCACGTTGGCGCAGGCGAGGAGGAGCACGAAGAGCGCGGCGCACATCAGCACCATGAGGAAGTGGTCACTCTCCGTCTTCATAACATCGCGAAGCGAAGTAACCGAAACACGCCGCTGTTCATTGGATCGCGGATATTGCTGTTCCAGTTCGCGGGCAATCGCGTTCATGCCGGCGGCGGCCTGAGCTTCGGAAACGCCAGGGCTAAGCTTCCCGATTACCAACAACTGCTGCAGACCGCGGTCTCTCCTCTCCTCAGTCGTGAGCGAAAGGGGCGCCCAGAGTTCCGAGGCGAGCGGGAGGTTGAACTCGTCCGGCATGATGCCGATAACTGTGTACTTTCGGCCGCCCAGAGACACAGATTTACCAATCGCGTCCGGTGCAGCGCCCAGGCGAGTCTGCCAGAAGCCGCGGCTTACAACGACTACTGCGTCGTGTCCGGGTTCGCACTCGGCTGGGGTGAATGTCCGGCCCAGCATGGGTTGGATGCCGAGCACGGAGAAGAACTCCGATGAGGCGAGCGCGGCCTGAATATGGTCCGGGCGATCCACTCCGGTGAGGTTCACGTCCCAGTCGCGGTACGCGCCCAGATATTCAAAGGAACGGCTTCGCTGCTTCCAATCGAGATAGTTCGCCGGAGCGACCGGATCGCGATCGGAGGGAGAGTTCACGCGCGTTTCCGAGAGGGTCATGATACGGCCGAGGTCCGGATATGGAAACGGATGAAGCACCATGGAGCTGAGTGAGGCGAAGCACGCCAGATTTACGGCGATGCCCAGGGCGAGCGAGAGCACCGCAACGATGGCGAAGCCGGCGTTGTTGCGCAGACTTCTGAAGGCATATGCAATGTCCCCGCTGAGTTCGTCGAACAGCCGAAAGCCGAGTGCTTCACGGCAGCGCTCTTTGTGATCCTCAACTCCGCCGAACTCGAGCCGCGCTGCACGTTTTGCGTCTGCGGGCGACATCCCGCTACGTTCCAGGTCGGCAGCACGGCTCTCCATGTGAAATCTGAGTTCCTGCGCCATTTCCGATTCGACGCGAGTCCGGCGAAATAGATCCGCGAGCAGCTTCCGAAGAAAATTCATTGCTAGGTCTCCGCCAACTCGGTGTTGAGTGCGAGCTGCATAGCGGATACGAGGCGATTCCACCCAGCTCTTTCTTCCTCCAGCCGGCCGCGACCGGCAGCTGTCAATTCGTAGAATTTTGCCTTGCGGTTGTTATCGGAGACGCCCCAGTTGGTTTTCAGCAGGCCGCGCCGTTCCAGCCGGTACAGGGCCGGATACAGTGCGCCTTGTTCAATCGAGAGCGCCCTTCCGGATATCTGCTCGATGCGCAGCAGAACGCCGTATCCATGCTGAGGGCCGAGGGAAACGGCCTTAAGGATCAACAAGTCAAGCGTGCCGGGCAGCAGATCGACATCTTTCGGCATTACAAGGTCTCTCCTAAGGGCACTAGGAGTATGCTAGACAGCGGAGGGTGTTTTGTCAAGAGGGATCAAGCAGAGATAATGGCGCTGTTTCGATCACCGGTAGTAGTCCGAGACTGCGTGGGATGATCACACAAAGTCCCTCCAACCTGCGCTGGAATAGTAGTACAGGTACACCGTTCCGGGTCACATAACAGAGCCGCTTGAGTCTACTTAGTGTGTTCGGGGCTGGAGGAAACCAGGATGGGCTGATGAAGGTCGGAGAGCGTCAGCCCAACTGTTCAGGGGATATCTGCAAAATGGACTACCACGATTTGAGAATGCTCGAATTAGAGCAAGTTGCGGAAGAGCGTCTGAAAAATGCCCTGCTTGCACTGAGCAGTGGGGAGCTCATAGAGAAAAAAGAAGTTCAGAAGCTGACGATCATGCTTGACAACATCCGCCAAATGAAGACCGCAGCCGCACGCATGAGCTCCGGTCGCCGCTCAGGATTAACACACATCTAGACAAAATACCTGCCACCGATTACCTGGACTTCACCTTCTTAGTTGAGTAGAACTAGTTAGGCAAATTGCGCCCTTTGGGACAGCTTTGTGCGCGGCTGACGAACAGCAGCGCACGCCTTAGACAGAATTGCCAAACCTTCACCGGGCAGTTCGATCGACTCCTCAAGCATTGTCTGCCGCGGGTCCGAGCACAGCTCGATTCGGGAACCTTCTACCGTGACCGGAATTGCCTGCCGCTCACCCGAGAGATTGCAGACCACTTGAACGTCGCCCCGCTTCATAGTGAACCAGGAAGCTTTTTCGTCGAAGCGAACTTCGGCATCTTCCATTCGCCCATCGGTGAGACAGGGATGCGCGCGCCGCAGACGAATGAGTTGCTTGTGCCATTCCAAAAGGACGCCATGCGAGTCGGCAGCTATTTCGTCCCAGTTTAATTTCGATCTCCGAAACGTCGCTTCGTCTTGCGGGTCCGGTATTTCATCCGGTGACCAACCGAAAGTCTTAAATTCGTTCTTCCGCCCCTCCGAGACTTGTCTGCCTAGTTCAGGGTCGTCGTGGTGAGTGAAGTATTGAAAGGGCGAAGATGCGCCAAATTCCTCGCCCTGGAAGAGCATCGGAATGAATGGCGAAGTAAATACAAGGGCCGCCGCAATCTTACTTTTCGCCAAGCTTACCAGGTGCGACAGTCGCTCCCCCTGTGCGCGGTTGCCTATCTGATCATGATTCTGGGCATACGCGAGAAAATGGTGACCAGACAGCCCGCTCGCGGGTTTGCCATGTATGGATTCGCGAAATGGCGAGTAGATGCCGTCGTAGATGAAAGCGCGCTGGATAGTTTTAGCGAGTTGCTCCAGCGAGCCGAAGTCCTGATAGTAGCCGTTGTTTTCACCTGTGAGCACCGCGTGGAGAGCGTGGTGAAAATCGTCGTTCCACTGCGCGTCGATCCCGAAGCCGCCTGCCTCGCGAGGCGTTACTACTCGCGGGTCGTTGAGGTCGCTTTCGGCGATCAAGACGAAGTGACGGCCCAGGTGTGCCGAAAGGGAATCGACGGCCGAAGAAAGAGCTTCCAGGAAGTGTGTTGCCGAACTGTCATGAAAAGCGTGAATCGCATCGAGGCGCAAACCGTCGAAATGGTAGTCACGCAACCACATCAGCGCGTTGTCCAGAAGGAACTGGCGCACTTGTGAACTGCCGTGGTGGTCAAGGTTCACGGCCGAGCCCCACGGGGTGTTATAGGCGCTGGTGAAATAAGGGCCGAAGCGGCTCAGATAGTTGCCAGCGGGTCCGAGGTGGTTGTACACCACATCGAGCAGAACCGCCAAGCCTTTGGCATGGCAGGTATCGATCAGCCGTTTCAGGTCGTCCGGCGTGCCATAACCCCGATGCGGAGCGAAGAGGTCAACGCCGTCGTAGCCCCAGCCCGAATTACCGGAGAATTGGCACACGGGCATGATCTCGACGTGAGAAATGCCCAGCTCCACAAGATGGTCGAGGCGGTCGATAGCGCTCAGAAACGTTCCTTCGGGAGTGAATGTCCCGATGTGCAGTTCGTAAATCACGGCGCTGGAGAGCGGACGAGCCTGCCAATGCGAGTCCGTCCAACGAAACCTGGTGTGATCGACGAGTTGCGAAGGACCGTTGATTCCCATTGGCTGAAAGGCAGAACGGGGATCGGGGATCGGCTCACCGCCGTCGAGCTCGAAGGAATACTCGGTTCCGGGAGCGGCCTCTTCAATGCCGGCTTGCCACCATCCCCGTTCCGCTCTTTGCAGCGGATGAGTTTTCGAACCGATGCGGACTGCGACAGTACGCGCGGCTGGCGCCCAAACCTGGAAGGTGTGCATTCCTATAATTCTGTCAGTAAACTCAGTGTTTCTTAACTATCAAAGCTACGGGGAAGCGCCGGAGCACGCGCGAGAGTTCGTGTTGTCCGCCAGCCAGTTTTTCTCCAGTGAGGATATTGAGCCATTCGCCGCCGGGAATCTGAACCGTGGTGCTGCTCCAATCATTGGCCAACTGCCAGACCAAGCGGGGCACCATAACCAAAACATCTTCAGCTCGCCTGAATCCCACAAAGTGCCTGGCCTTGGGGCCTTGCGCCTGCAAGGGAGTGTACGAACCAGATTCGCCGAAGGAACGCTCTCTTTCGCGACGCAGGCGAAGAGCATGGTCTATGATCCAAAGCTTAGGCAAGCCATCGTCGATCCGCTGCCAGACCTGGTCTACGTCAAGCTTGCGCATCTCGGCCAACAGTCTGCGCCTCAATCCGTAATCGACGGGCCGCCGGTTATCCGGATCCACCAGACTGAGATCCCAGATCTCTTCACCCTGATAGGTGTCCGGAACTCCGGGCGCGGTGAACTTGAGCAGGGTCTGTGCGAGTGAGTTGATACGCCCGGGATTGACGAGGGTTTTCACGAACGCCTCAAAGCTATCCATGAACTCACCGTCGCGATGGATGGCTTCGATGAACTGTCGAGCAGCGGCTTCGTAGGATTCGTTCGGGGCAAGCCAATTGGTCCGCTGCTTCGATTCCCGCATCGCCTTTTCCATGTACGCCTGCAAGCGGTCCAGCGACAGCGGCCAAGCGCCGATCATAGTTTGATAGAGAAAATACTCGGTGTTGCGGTCGGGCATGTCCGCCGTCTTAAATCTCTCATTCGCGGCTGACCATACGCTCAGCATCTTGCTCCAGGTTTCGGGCATTTCAGAGAGAAGACTGATGCGAACGCGCACCTCCTCGCTGCGTTTTGTGTCGTGCGTCGAAGAAGAAAGCATCGTTCGCGGACGGGTCTGCTGTGTTTCGTAACAGAAGCTATGAAATTGTTCCACCGGGACACCGAAGCGTCCGGGATCGCCACCGACCTCATTCAGCGAAACCAGGCGATTGTAATCGTAGAAGACTGTATCTTCGACACCTTTGGCCATGGCCGGTCCGCAGAATTGCTGAAATCGCATAACGAACTCCGACTCCATGTTTCCGCGTACTTTGAGCAGCAGAATGTCGCGGATGAAGTCGAACAAACAAGGGTCGATCTCGGGCCGCTCTATTTTGGAATGCTCGACTGCTTCGGTTACGTAGCGTTCGTCCTCTTCGGTAATCTCATTCCTTTCGGGAATTACGTAAGTCCGATAGACGGGAAAACAGGCGACGATTTCGCGGATCGCGCGCATCGCGTCGTGGCGACTATAGTCGCGCTGATCGCGATGAACTTCGCAGATATCTGTTAAGAGAGTTGTCAGCCTATTTACATCGCTGCCCAGCAGATCCCTTAGCACTCGATGCTTCTTATCCCGGCACACGGCCTCGTAATCAGTAGATTCCCCGGTGAACTCCCGATAAATTTCATCGAAAGCTTCTTTATTCTGTTCGTCGACGAAGAGGCCACCCGCCTGATTCAGATAGTCATAGCCGGTAGTTCCGTCAATGGGCCATTCGGTGCGAAACTTCTCGCCCGGTTCCAGGATCTTCTCGGCCACAATCCATACATCGGGAGCTTCTTCACGCAGCCGTTCAAAATAAAACTTTGGATCCTGCAAGCCGTCCGGGTGATCGATGCGGATGCCATCCAGCACCTTTTCCCGCAGCCAGCGCAAAATGAGCGCGTGAGTCTCGGCGAAGACCTGCGGGTTTTCTGAACGCACGGCAACGAGCGTATTTACATCGAAGAAGCGCCGATAAGGCAGATCCTGCTTCGCGGTCTGCCAGAATGCGAGCCGATAATTCTGCTGTTCGAGAACGTCATCCAACTGATCGACATTTCTGCTGATCTCTTTCAGAGCGGTGTCTACTGCTTCGGCAATGAATGGCGTCTCCGAAAACAATCGTTCGAGCAAGTTAACGATCACACCCTTGTCGCGATGCCGAGTGCCCTTGCTCGCTCGGTCAGTGAGGGTAGCGCTAGGCAGATTCGAAGCCGAATCGGCTAGAAAGGCCAGGTAGTCGGAGCCCGTAGCTTTCGCGGCAGTATTCAGAATCGCCGGCCATGAGCGCGGGGAGAGCGGGAATTCGTTATCCCAATATTTAACGAAGAAATCGGCATCACGGCGTTGCAACTGGATCTCGCCACGGCTGAGAACCCTCCCGTAGTGATCCCCCAGCACGGGCACGAGAACCTTGTTGCGCAACTTCTGATCCTGCGGATACCAGTCGATGTCAAAAAAAGGCGCGTAGCGGCTGGAAGGACCGTTCTCCCAGACGTCCCACCACAGACGATTGCGGCGACCGCTGATCGCCATATGGTTCGGCACTATATCGAGGACCTGACCGAGGTCACACTCGCCCAAGCGTTTTGAGAAGCGGTCATGAGCTTCAGCTCCGCCCAGCTCTTCATTGACCTTGTGGTGATCGACAACGTCGTAGCCGTGTTTACTGCCCGGCGCGGCCTGAAGGTAAGGCGAGGAATAGACGTGGGAGATGCCCAGATCATGGAGGTAATCCGCAATGCTGGAAGCGGCATCAAAATTGAAATCCGCATGGAGTTGCAACCGATACGTAGCTACCGGGATACGAGGCATTTTTCAGGTAAGAGCTTCATCTACGGTACATGGTTTCCCAAGAAGAAACACCGGAAGGCATACAGTGTAATAAAGAAGCAAATGTTGTACGAGATCGAGAGCCCGGCAACCGAACAGAACGCGGCTATACTCCTTCATCCGAATGACAATGTCGCGATTGCGCGGGTACCGCTGCCGGGCGGCCAGCAGCTGGAGGTGGCGGGGGAAACTATCACGGTTCGATCCCCGATACCGGCGGGCCACAAAATCGCGCTGCGTGCTATTCATCCCGGTGAACAAGTTTATCGTTACGGGCACGCCATTGGAGAAGCCACTGCAAAGATTGAACCGGGAGAACACGTTCATACACAGAATCTCGGCTTTCAGGAATGGCACCCCGAGGATGATGTGCCCGTATCCACGGTTCGGCCCCTCGCACCCTCAAACCGCGCCACGTTCCTTGGATTCCGCAGGCCAGACGGGCGGGTTGGTACGCGCAACTACATCGCCGTGGTGGCAGCGAGTAACTGTGCCGCCTATACAGCGGAATTGATCGCGCGAAGTTTCGCGGAAGAAAAGCTCCCGCCCAATTTGGATGGGATTATTGCGTTCCCACACGGCGAAGGCTGCGGACAGATGATGGGGCCCGATACCGAGCAATTAAAGCGCACTCTGGGAGGTGTTCTGCATCACCCGAATGTCTCGGCGGCCCTGATTCTGGGATTGGGTTGCGAGGTGAATCAGATCAGCCATTACCTGGGAGGCGAACCAAGCGCAAATGTTGCTGCGAGCGCTCTGCATGGGTTGACACTACAGGAATCCGGCGGAACGGTCGGAGCCGTCCAAGAGGCACGCAAACACATCCTGCAGTTTATCGAGCGCGCGGCCGCGGAAACTCGCACCGAACAACCTGCATCCGGCATTGTGCTCGGCCTGAACTGTGGCGGCTCAGATTCTTTTTCGGGCATCACAGCCAATCCCGCTCTTGGCTACTGCTGCGATGTGATCGTAGAACAAGGCGGGACAGTAGTGCTTGCCGAGACGACTGAAATATTCGGCGCCGAGTATGTTCTCGCGGCAAAAGCGCGGAATAAGAAAGTCGCTGACAAATTACTTGGTTGCGTAGAGCATTACAAATCTTATCTGCGCCAGTTCGAGGGCAGCAGCTTCAACGACAATCCGTCGCCCGGCAATAAGGAAGGGGGTCTGACAAACATCGTCGAGAAATCATTGGGCGCGATTGCCAAAGCTGGTACGACAACGCTCGAAGATGTTGTAGCGTACGCTGAGCCGGTTACATCGAAGGGGTTCGTGTTTATGGACACGCCGGGATACGATCCGGTCTCAATTACCGGGCTTGCAGCGGGCGGCGCAAATCTGATTGCGTTCACGACAGGGCGGGGCAGCGCCATCGGATTCCCTAACGTGCCAGTGCTCAAAATCGCCAGCAATTCCAATATGTACCGGCGCATGACCGGCAACATGGATGTGAATGCCGGGCGGATCGCGGACGGAACCGCAAGCGTGCATGAGGTTGGAAGGGAAATCTTCGATAAGCTGCTGCGCGTCGCCTCCGGCGAACGTACGCATGCGGAAGAACTCGGCCATCACGAGTTTGCGCCGTGGCGAATCGGACCCGTTCTGTAGCCCTTCACACTTCCGCTTAAACTGCAAGAGTGCATACTCGTTCGCTTTGCCGGACCCTGCTCTTTATGGGAGGCGTGGCGTGCCTGGCCCTGGGCCAGCAATCCGAAAGGAAACCTGTCACGCTCGATGCCTTCCTTGCTCGACGACAGAATTATCCGATCACACCTAACTGGTCGCCAAACGGTAGTTCTTTCTTTTATGAGAAGGACGGCGTCGTCTACCTATATCCAGTGGCGGAGCGCAAAGCGCGCGAGTGGTTTCGTCCGGAGTTGCTGGAGAAGGCTGCGGTAGCACCGCTCCGGCCGCAAGCATTCGGCTGGCAGAACCGCCGGGTTATCACGGCTTCTTATCAATGGTTCCCGAACAGCAGCGATTTACTCGCGGCGGTGAACGGGGATCTGTTCGTCATGCACGCGAACGGTAAGTTCGATCAGATCACGAAGACGGATATCGACGAGGAAGACCCGCGGCTTTCGCCTGACGGTAAACTCGATCCTTTATCGTTGGAAATCGAATCTCTACATTCTGGATGTGGCGTCGAAGGGTACCCGCCAGATAACGCACGATGGCACACCCACCCTTCTGAACGGTCAGCTCGACTGGGTCTACCCGGAAGAGCTTGATCTGGGAACGGCCACCTGGTGGTCGCCCGACTCCAAACGCATCGCTTACCTGCAGTTCGACGTCAGCCACGAATTTGTTTATCCTCAGATCGATCTGCTCGGTGAACGAGCGCTGAGCGAACCGGAGCGGTATCCGCAAGCTGGGACACCGAATGCCTTGGTGAAGCTGGGCGTCATTTCGCCGGAAGGCGGGGAGACGGAGTGGATGCAAGCGGGTGAGACCTCGAACACCTTGCTTGCCCGTGTCGCATGGCTGCCAGATTCATCGCAGCTCGCGCTCGAACGATTCTCGCGCGTACAGGACAAACTGGATCTACTCTTTTGCGATCCGGCGAGCGGCACTGTGCATCCAGTGCTGCACGAACAATCCAAGACCTGGATCAATGTAGCCGATAACCTGTTTTTTCTGAAGTCTCGCGCAGAGTTTATCTGGACGAGCGAGCGCACCGGCTTCCGACACATTTACCGCTATTCGAACAAAGGCGAATTGCTCGGGCAACTCACGAGCGGCGATTGGGAAGTAGTTTCTATTGCCGGCATCGACGAGGCGCGCGGCCAAGTCTACTACACCTCTTCGGAGGTAAGTCCTCTAGAGACGCAGCTATACAAAGCCGGCCTGATTGGAGGCGAACGCTCGCGCATCACGAAGGAGGAAGGCACCCACGCCATTCACGCGAACCAAGACGGAAGTTATTTCGTCGATAGCTACTCGAGCCTGAAACAACCGCCGCAAACCGTGCTTGCGACAGGAGGAGGCGAGCAGGTCAGCGTTATTCAACCTATGGACAAGAGCATTTCGGACGAATATGCAATTGTTCCCGAAGAGATCGTCACCTTGAAGACCGCGGATGGAACCACACTTTATGCGCGTCTCATCCGGCCTGCAAACTTTCAACCCTCGACAAAATACCCCACCATTGTCTATGTCTATGGTGGTCCGGGCGCGCAATCGGTCACCAATCACTGGGCGGGCCTGAATTGGGAACAGGTGTTAGCACATAGAGGCTACGTTGTCTGGCAGCTTGATAATCGCGGCTCGAAAGGACGCGGGCTGGCGTTCGAATCGGGCATTTATCACGAACTTGGAAAGCTTGAGATCGCGGACCAGCGATTGGGCGTCGAGCATCTTGTGCAGATGGGCTTTGTCGATCCGAAGCGAATCGGGATCACCGGCTGGAGTTACGGTGGCTACATGACTATTCACGGCCTTCTATTTGCGCCGGATATTTTCAAGGTGGGAGTCGCGGGCGCGCCGGTGAACGATTGGCATAACTACGACACCATTTATACGGAACGCTACATGGGCCTGCCAGAAGCAAATCCGCAGGGATACGATGCCAGTTCAAATGTGAAAAACGCGAGTAAGCTCAAAGGGAAACTGCTTATCGTACACAACGTGGAGGACGACAACGTGCTTTTCCAAAACACGATGCAAATGGCCGATGCGCTCGAGAAGGCCGATAAGCAGTTCTTCATGCAAATTTATCCGCAAAAGACGCATGGCGTCAGCGGACCGCTTCGGCGACCGCTGTATCAGGCGATGAGTGATTTTTTCGACGCCCACCTGAAGGCGGCGGACTGAAGGCTCACGGGGAAGCGACGGCGGGGCCGTCGAGATATTTGATCAACATCACCGCGTTTCCGTATTCGTTATAGATCAGTTCGTCGGCGACCTGCTTAGCCAGCATGATGCCAAAGCCACCCGGACGCATGCCCATCTGTGACCGCGTCTCCGTGTGAAGAAGCGGGTTGTCTGGAGGATTACTTACTGCGGCGTGCCCGATGTTCCCGATGGAAAACCCGGCCCCATCGTCGCGAACATAAATCAGAATGACGCGGGTGGTACGAATCAGTGAAACGTCTATGCAGTGGTCCGGCTCGAGCTTGCAGCCGTGCTCCATGGCGTTGCCGACCAATTCATCGGTCGCCAGTAACAAGTTCTCAGCCAGTCCCTCAGGCAGTTCGTCAAGATGCGAACGAAAGCAATTGGAAATTTGTTCTTTCGATTCCAGTGTCGGGGACACCGCGAGAGAAACCCATCCAGGGCGGTTCGACCTCACCCGTACAGGGTCTTTGGAGGGAGACGTGTTTTTGGCGCTCACCAATCGTATCTTCTCATTCATTCCCATGGCCTGCGAAATGATATTTTTGTAAAGAGAAGTGGTTAACTGATGCGTTTTCTCGCGGGTCTCGGTTTTACGGCGGTTGCGGCCTGCACTTGCTTCGCTGCGAAAAAGGTAATTTCCCCAACCAGCAGTGCCAGCAACGATCAGGTAGATATCGTGGCGACGATCGTCCTAAGCCAGGATGAAGTAACTCAGAAGCTAGGCGCCAATGCAGGGCAGGGGATTGTTCTCCTGGACGTGAAAGTGATTCCGAAGACAGATAAGCCGGTTCAGGTCAACCCAGACGACTTCATTCTGCTTGCGCATGATGACGGAGAGCGTTCGAAGCCTTTTGAGCCGGAAGAACTGGCCGGGCAAGGCGCGATGGTGCTATCCCACTCCGCGGAAAAGGTGAAGAAGACGGGCTCGACAATTGGAATGGGCGGAATGATGGGCGGAGTCGGTGGCGGAAACAGTTCGCCTGGTAACCCGACGCCGACCGTCACTCATACGAAAATGGACGAGAAGAATCAGGGCAACACAACACTGCTGGACGTGTTGAAGGCTAAGCAGTTACCCGCCAAAGAGAGCACGGATGAGGTCGACGGGTACTTGTACTTCCCGCTCGACGGCAAACATAAGTTGAAAAACCTAGCGGTTCTTTACCGAGGTCCAGCCGGGCGGCTGGACCTCGAATTCCAACACTAAACTGCTTATTTTGCTTCGCTGATCGAGCTGATTTTCAGCGTGTCACCGCTCATCGAGCCGTCGATTGTGACATTCTTACCGGCGAAAGCTTTGGCTTTGTCTTTCGAATCGGAATCCAGGTTTACGACCTTGCCATCACTGACAAGCACCGGATCAGAGCCTCCACTGAGGCACTTTTCAATACACTTCGTGTTTGCAGCGCTCGGTGCGTTATGCTTGGCGCCACACATGGCGTCCGAGATATAACCGGTCATCTGATCGGCGGCGGCAGCAAACGAAAACACCGACACAGCCAAAAAACATCCAAAGGCCAACTTCTTCATTCGACCCTCCTAGGGGAATATACGAGATCCATTCTATAGCAGATGAGGCGAGGCGAGTTTGCAGGCTAGATTTCCAGGATTACGGGCATAATGAGCGGACGCCGCTGGGTCTGCTTGGTCAGGAAACGCTTAAGATCGGTACGGATCTTCTCCTGCATGACTCCCCAATCGCCGCGCTCCTCAGCCGTCGAGGTCTCGAGTGTTCGAGCAACGACACTACGGGCCTCCTGCAGAACTGTGGAGCCATCGCTCGAAACAAAGCCGCGGCTGACGATTTCGGGCAGTCCCTCACTCCTTCCCGTATTTTTGTTGATTGCGATAATCGGCAGTACAAACCCGTCTTCAGAGAGGTGACGGCGGTCGCGAATGATGATGTCTTCGACGACATCGTCCAGCGAGCCGGAATCGATACAGACGCGCCCCACCGTGATCTTACCGCCGGGCCGGGCCCCAAGGTGATCGATCTCGAGAGTTTCTCCGGTTTCGAGTACGAACGTGTCCGCCAAACCAGCAAAACGAAGATGCTGCGCGAGCGCAGCGTGTTTGGAGAGTTGACGGTACTCGCCATGAATCGGAACAAAATAGCGCGGCCGAACCAGATTGAGCACCAGTTTTAGTTCTTCTTCACTCGCGTGGCCGGAAACGTGGACCGGCGGATTCATGGTTCCGTAGACCAGGTTGGCCCCTCGCCGGGCAATGTGGTTCATCATACGGTAGATCGCCTTCTCATTGCCCGGAATGATCCGCGAACTCAGAACCACGGTGTCGCCAGACTGCAGAGAGAGATGCTTGTGATTGTCGACCGCCACGCGGGAAAGCGCCGACATCGGTTCGCCTTGAGTACCCGATACAATCACCGCAACCTTTTCCGGAGCGGTCTGCATTATGTCCTGAGGGCGCAAAAGGGTTGAATCGGGAATCGAGAGCAGACCCATGCTGTGCGCGATCTCAGTGACGTTGAGCATGCTTCGGCCAAGGAACGCGACCTTGCGGCGGTATTCAGCGGCCAGATCGAGTATCTGTTGCAGCCGATGTATGGAGCTGCTGAAACAGGAGATAATCAAGCGCCGTTCGCTTCGCACGAACAGATCTTCCAATCTTGGGCCAACTGCGCGCTCGCTCTCGGTGTAGCCGGGGCGGTCCACGTTTGTAGAGTCGGAGAGCAACAGGAGCACTCCGCGCTTGCCGTAGTCGGCGAGTGTGTGCAGATCGAACAGCTCGTTATCCGTCGGAGTGGGATCAACCTTGAAATCACCGGTGTGGATAATGACGCCCAGAGGTGTCGTGATGGCCAGTGCTACGGCACTGACAATCGAGTGAGTTACCCGGATAAATTCGATCTCGAACGGGCCGAGCGTCAGGCGGTCGCCCGCTTTGATGACATTCAGTTTCGCGGCTTCGAGCATTTCGTGCTCATCGAGCCGGCGTTCAACCAGCGCCAGGGTAAACTCTGTGCCGTAAACCGGCAAGTTGAGCTGCGAAAGCAGGAAGGGAACACCGCCGATGTGATCCTCGTGTCCATGCGTTAGGATCAGGCCGCGCACCATACCGGCGTGTTGCTCTAAGTAGCTGAAATCCGGTGTTACGATGTCAACGCCCAACAGTTCGGACTCCGGAAACATCATTCCGGCATCGATGACTATGATGTCGTCACCGTAGCGCAATGCCATCGAGTTCATCCCGAACTCGCCGAGTCCACCGATGGGAATTACCTGCAGCTTCCGGTCAGCCATAACGCGATAAGAAGCTAAAGATTAGCACGCACAGGTGACGGTCAATGACACGGCCGTGAGTCTTTAAGGACCGAGAGAAAGCGTTCAATCAGGGCGCTCCCGAGCGTATCGCCGTCTTCGCGCGCTCAACCCACGTTTCGTATATGTAGTCATCTATGCGCGAACGCCAGACCGCCTCGGGAACAGCATGCAGATCGGCGCGCGACACAGCGGGAATGTTCTCACCGAGTGCCAGCATGGCGCCTTCATTGTGCTCAAACCAGGAGTCCGCCCGAGTAATAATACCGTTTTTGAGGGCCCATTCTTCTATGTGGGTCTCGGGCAAACCGGCAATCTCTTTCCGGGTCCATTGAGGAAACTTGAGCTTGTCTTCGAGCCATAGAGCCGCGGGCTTCGTCAGGAAATAGGGAGCGTGGCCGCCCGCTTGAATTTCAAAATCGAAGACACTCTTCGAGGAGCCAAGCTCCTCAATGGTTTGCTGGCGTAGCTGCTCAAACCAATCGTTTTCATGATGAACGATATCGACGACGGTGTCGCGATCCCCATTTATTACTAACGTCCCGCCGCGCTTCGCGTTGAGCGCGTAGATGGCGGGGCCTCTATCTCCAAGAAAACTCAATGAACGATAGGGAATGGCCTGGCACATTTTGTTGCCGTTATCCCAATAGCCGTTTGGGCCATCCAGATCGCCTCCACCTGCCAGCACACAAGCATGTACGCGCGTATCCAAGGCACAGGCCAGAGAGCTGACAAAGGATCCCATGGAATAACCCAGTACAGCGATCCGCTTGCCATCCACGTCCTCACGGGTATTTAGGTAGCTGACCGCCTGCAAGACATCCGTAATCATCAGGCCGGAGAGGCGGCGTGCCATATCGTCAGGAGGAATGTATCGATCGTGCTGGTTGCTCTTTGAGAGACGCTCCCGGTTACGCTCGTACTCGCCGATCGGATCATAAGTCAGCACCACTGCGCCAGCTCGTGCATAGAGGATGCCGGCCCAATAGGCATACCAGGACGATTTATCGGCGGCGTGTCCATTGACCACAATCAGGGCCGGGTGCTTGCTGATGGTCGGGCCAGCTTCATGGTAGACGATCGCGGGAACACGCAGGCTGTAACCGGTTGCATAGGAAACGCGATCCGCAGTGACTCCCGACGCTGGAGAAAAGTGACCAAAGGATTTCTCTTCGAGAGCCGGCAGCGGCCGCGCGACATGCAGCGTCTGCTCGATCTGTTCGCGTAAATTCCGCCAATCGCCGTGCTGCGCCCCTTGCAACAAATTTACGAGCAGAACTGCGGCCAGAAGACGTAGGAGCTTCAAAGGCTATGCTATCCAAGTTGTTGCTCTGGGCAGGAAGAATGCGATAAAGGAGTAGGCATGCCGAAACGCGTACTGATTCCCTTCCGGTATCCGAAGAAATTGAAGCCTTACGCCGACGCGGTTCTTGCAGGCGGCATGGAGCCCATAGCAGGGGACGTTGCTCAAGACGTTAAGCTCGATGGTGCGGATGGGCTGCTTCTCATGGGCGGGACGGATATTAATCCCGCGCGCTACGATGCCGAACCTGCGCCGGAGACTGATTCACCTGATGATGAGCGGGATGCAATAGAGTGGCGTTTGATCGAAGAAGCCATGGCGAAAGACGTTCCGATTTTCGCCATCTGCCGAGGGCTGCAGATTCTCAACGCGCATCATGGAGGCACACTCGTGCAACATCTGCCGCCAGCTTCTGGCCACGACGTGGAAACAGACAATAAGGGATTGCCCGCGCACGAGATATCGATCGATGAAGCGAGTCTCCTCGGGCAAATCGCGGGTACCTCGAAGTGGCGAGTCAACTCTCGTCACCATCAAGCTGTCGATCGATTGGGCAACGGGTTGCGAGTTGTGGCCCGCGCCGAGGATGGGACTGTCGAGGCTCTAGAGCAGCCAGGCAGGCGCTTTCTGCTGGCAGTGCAGTGGCATCCCGAAGATCAAATCAACGAGTGTCCTGAGCAGTTGAAATTGTTCCGACGCTTCGCTGCGGCGCTCTAGACTCACGAACCATTGGTAGACCGTAGAAGCAGTCGTATAGCGACCTCAAGCTCTCTGATCGTACCCTGCCGTTTAGATCTCGTCGTTGTTAAGCGGCGATTAGGCCGGTAAGCCTCCCGCGTGTTATCGCGGGAGGCTTGTCAGGAGTATCGGCTTAGTTTCGGCCCACGCAGACGTACGAGACATGCCCCGTGACGGACTGTGCGAAATTCACCGCGAAAGATGACACTCCGGAATAGGTGATCCAGAATCGGTTGCCCGTTCCGATATCGAACTGCGGAGTGACCGTGCACTCGGGATGAACCAGATAAAATCCGGCGAACGAATAGCTCGTCGAAGTCGCCGCCGCCACAGACAGTTCGCCGTTCAAGTCCGTATTACTTTGAGACCCGGTTTGCAAGCGGCCCCCGTTGATCTGCACATTGTTCGCGGAATTTGCTTGTCCGAAATAGTTCAGCTGGAGCATGGTTGATTCATTCGCATCCCAGGGACCCGGGCTGAAGCCCAGATTCAGTTGGCTGCCGTTCCGCTCAAAGAATGCATACGAGCCGTTTGGCCCGCCCGTGTTGTCAAAAATTGCCAGCCGGTTGGGGCTGTAGGCGCCCACTTGCTGGATCCATAATTCGTTACCCACGACAGAACGCTCGCCCAGGAATGGCACGCCCGTGTAGCTCTGGTCCCAACGCCCCCAAGTGTAAAGCGGCCAAGTGGTTTGACCCGCCGGAGTTTGATACAAGTCATTACTTACAAGCCCGTTCGCGAGACCGAAAATACGGGAGTTGTTGAAGGAACCCGTATAGCTGGTACCGCTCTGATCGAAGTAAGCAGCCGAGAACGTCAGGTTCAAGACGTTCAAATTCAATGCGCGAATCAGGTACTGATCCGTAGGATCGCTCGACGCGGGATTGCCGATGCGATTGCCGCTGATGCCGTGAATAGTCAGAGTCTGAATATCATTAAAGTCCAGGCAAGTAGCTGCAGATTCACAATGCAATTGATTGATGGTTGCGCTGCTCAGTCCGTTAAACCAGATGGCATGCGCGTAAGTTGTGGGATCGTTCACGCTTCCATTCCAGGGTGAGCGATATTGTCCATTAAGCGGCGTGGTCTGGTCTTCCACATAGACCTGATTCACCAGCAGAGCCCCCAAACCAACCGCTCCCGGATTGTGAATCCAGGAATAGCTGCTCGTTGAACAGGCAATGATCCACACGTTATCCAACTCTGTCGATCCGGTGAATAGTCCGGGGCCAAAGGCGTTTGTGATCACCACATGACGCAAAAATGTTTGGATGAAGGTGCCCCGATAATCCACCAAAGCCTGTCCGTGGAGTTCCGTGGTTTGATTCGATCCGTTGCCGTCGAACACGATGTTCTCGATCGCCATGTATTCATTGCCTCCGCCTGCGGGATCCTGGCTATCGAAGGTTTGCAGAAGCGGCACGTTACTATTCGGCGCCAGGCGAATTACCACTCCTTCGGTGGGATCGCCGTCATTTGGATTATTGGCTGAAGCGCCGTACAGGTAATCGCCGTACTGAAGAATCAGTGTCTTCGAAACCAGGTAGCACCCGCCGGGCGGCTTTGGCAGCCAAACATATTGGTGAGCATTTAGAGCCGATTGCAGGGCGTTGGTGTCGTCGGTAACGCAGTCGCCTTTGGCGGAGAATGGCTGCGCCATAGCGCTTACGAACGGCAGATTATTCACCTGCGAATTGAAATCAGTTCGAGTCTGGGCCAGCGCCAATAAAGGTGTGAGAAATAGGAAAAGGCAAATCGATTTCATTGTGTTCCAGGGCTGAGGGTCTAAGAGCGCGGGAGCGCTTCTCAGCCGTGAGTATTAAGGACAAGCTTACGGCGGCCACATCGATCCGGGGCTTAACTGATTGATATCCCGAAGGAAGAAAAAAAGTCGGGCCCGTGTGATCGCGGGCACAATCATTTTGTCAGTAGGCGCCGTTTGGCATCAGGACGGTCAGGAAGGTTCGTAACAGGATGTAGATATCGAGCCAGAGCGACCAATTGCGAATGTAGTAGGTATCTTGGTTTTGCTGTACCTCCAGATCGCCATCGCTGCGGGCCGAAACCTGCCATAGTCCGGTGATGCCGGGCGGAACGCTCGATCGCAAGCCGCGGAAGCTTTCGGGAAAACCGGCGAGGTGATATACGGGAAACGGCCTCGGTCCGACGAGGCTCATATCGCCACGGATCACGTTCCATAGTTGCGGAAGCTCGTCCAAGCTGTAGCGGCGCAGGAACCAACCAATTCCGCTCAGAATTCGTGGATCTTTCTTGAGTTTGTAAAAACGAAGCCAGTTCGACTTTTCAGCCGGATTTTGGTCGAGATAGTTCGAAAGTATTGCTTCGGCGTCAGGATACATGGTTCTGAGCTTGTAGATCCGAATGCGCCGTCCGCCTTTGCCTTCACGCTCCTGGACAAAAAACGGAGAACCTGCACTGGTCGCTTTGATCCAGATTGCAAAGATTGCGATGAGCGGAACGCTGATCAGAAACGCCGGAACTGAAACTGTAAAGTCTAATAGCCGCTTCAGAATCCGATTGGAGGGAACCAGCAAATTCTTCTTTACTTCCAGTCCCAAGACGCCACCGATGTCGCGAGTGGTTATCCAGAGGCTCTGGATACCGAACAGGTCCGGCACTACGATGACGTTTGCGAACGACAGGTTTTCGACCAACCATGAGAGGCGGTCGCGCTCCATCCTGGGAATGGCAACCAGGGCTACTTTGGCACGCCCGGCAAAGGCTTCGGCCGCCGACAGCGGGCCCATCACTTTGACCCCGTGTACCGTGGTTCCCCACTTTTGGGGATCATCATCCAGCATGCCAACCAAAACGAACCCTAAATCCCGTTCCTTTTGCAGAATCTTCGCAACCAAAGCGCCGGTTCGGCCCGCTCCCAAAATCACAACCGGAACACCGCAGATGCCGCTTCGTATGAGCGCTCGCCGCAGCGGCGATTCCAAAGCAGGAGCGAGCACCAAGGCAAAGAACATCGCCAGAATCAGGACGCCTCGCGACCACTGGCCCTCATATAGCGTGTAATTCCAGATGAGCAGGACGACAAAGACGGTTGCTGTAGCGTAAAAACGTCCGCGAATTCGTTGCACAGCACTCAAGCCGTAGCCGGGGTACAATCCAACCCACGCGTAAGCCAGGGGAAGTGCAAGGATTCCGAGCGCGAGTCCCTGATATTGCGGCCGGTTTAAGGCGATCGGAAAGATGGAATGCAGGAAAAGCCGCACCAGGCATCCCAAAAACAGCGAGAACTCCAACGCCAGAATGTCTACAAAAACCAGCGAGGCAGTTGCCCAGGAACGCTTCTTAATTTCAGGTAGAATTAGCGCTTCGGGTGCTGCGGCGAGACTCATTCCAGGGCGAAAGCGCTATCCAAACGCTCGTTCAACGATACCAGTGGGCGAGGGCTAAGTAAAGGCTTCTTGCCCCTCACCTGTAGCATTACTTTTGTTTGGTGTTTCGGGCACAGGATGGGCTACTTTTTCATAAATCTGCATTAGGAGTTGATAGTTCCGCTCCGAAGTATATAGCTTCTGGTAATGTAGTCGCGTTCTATTTCGCAGTTCACGGGAAGCGGCGGACCTTGCAAGTAAGGCTCTTATGGTAAGAGCGAGTTCATCGGCGTTTCCCACAGCGAATTTCGCCCCATTGACATCCTGCAAAACTAATTCACGCAGAGAACCCAGATCGGATGCAACTATGGGAGTGCCGCACGCCATCGCCTCCAGAGCAGTCATTGGGAAGCCCTCGTACCACTCGGATGGCATTACGAGAAAGGCAGCGGACCGCATATACTCGAGCACCTGGAGGCGCTCGCAGTATCCCGGAACCACTACGTTACGCAACTCTCCCGCTTGAGCCTTTACAAACCCCGACAGAGGTCCGTCACCGATGATCTTGAGAGGCACCTCCGGAAGTTGCCGCCAAGCCTTTAACAGTGTTCGGAGACCCTTCTCTTCAGAGAAACGGCCAACGAACAACCCGAAATTTCCATTTCCGTCGCCAGGGCCCGGATCCTGCGCCAGAAAGTTAGGCTTTACGAATATTTTGTCTGCCGGCAACCCGCCCTCGACTAACTTGCTTCTTGCGAATTCCGTAAGAGCGATGTAAGCAGTTACCTGTTTGCTCCAGCTCCTCGCCAACCGGTGTGCGGTCAACATCGCCGCAACTGCAGCGCTAGCGGCCCGGTTGCCCCGGTAACATCTGTGCAGAACGGCATCATAGGGCACAAAATGGCTCACGCAGTCCTCACATACGTGTGCATCTCTGTAGAGGGTGGCCGCCGGGCAGATTAAGCGATAGTTGTGGAGTGTCTGCACGACCGGGACGCCCTCCCGCCGGGCAGCATAGTAGACGGCGGGCGAGATGAGGGGGAACGTGTTGTGACAGTGCACAACGTCAGGCTGAAACTCGCGAACGATTTTCCGGACCTGGCGGTACGTTCTGCTGTTCCATACGGTCCGCCAAGCCACCTCCAGCCCGGGCATGTTCTGCACTTCGACGTTGTGAGTCGACCACTGCCGGACGGTGTGGCCGTACCGGCTGAGTAACTCGAATTCCGCCGCGTATACCTGGTCTTCGCCGCCCGGCTGCTGATAGAAGTTATGTAGCTGAAGAATTTTCAAGACGCTGACTACGATTCACTTTCGGCGTTGCCGGCGACAATGCGCCAGTCGATTCAGGAATACCGCTAATCTATTTTCTTCAGGGTATCTTTAGACGGAGCAGTATCCCAAAATTTGTGTCGAAATGAGAACGTTCTTGTGGCAGAGAGGGTCCGGTGTTCGAAGAAGGCTGCGGAACCTGCTGCCAACATCGGTTCTGAGAGTGGTGAATGAGGCGAGATTTTGGAGCTATCGCCGTCGATTCAGAGCGCTAGGACGCAGAGAGGTTTTTGACGCTATCTATAAAGAACAGTTGTTCGGCACGATGCCCGGCGAACGTTTCTATTCCGGCGCTGGATCGGTGGGACATTTCAACGACACCTACTGCGAACTCGTCGCCGAGCTGGTTCGAGAAAAGGGTATTCATTCCATTGTCGACCTGGGGTGCGGCGACTTCAGGATCGGAGTGCGGTTAGCGCCGCTGGTAGAGAACTACGTTGGTGTGGATATTGTTCCAGATCTGATCAACCATAACAGAAGGGAGTACGGTTCGAGCCGAGTTTCGTTCGCTTGCCTTGACATTGTCGACGATCCGTTGCCCGAGGGAGACCTGTGCCTGGTCCGCCAGGTGCTGCAACACCTTAACAATGCCGAGATATCCAAGGTCCTCAAGAAAGTTCAGATCTATAAATGGATACTGGTCACTGAGAACGTCTCCGCGGGAGACGTCAAGTTTCCCAACGTGGACCATGTACATGGTCCCGAAACCCGCTTAGTCGAAGGCTCGGGAGTCTTTCTTACCAAGCCTCCTTTTTCACTCAAAGCGATCGAGTCCTGGGAAGTTCCTTACGACGAGATGAGCATCCTGCTCACGGTGTTGATTGGTTCACCTAGGTAGGAAATGCTCAAGTAGCGCGCACCAGCGTGCCGGGGCGGTGATGAACAGATCTTTTTTCAGAGAGCCGCCTGCTCCTGATCGAACTACTCCGCTCCATGACGCGGTGCGAAATACTGGCAAACGCAATCAGGGTCAGTAGACCAACACTGACAGCGTTGCCTGCGCCCGCAATGATGTTTTCTCCGGACAGCCCTAAGGCGAATGCGGGCAGGTAAATCACAAGTGGTTTCGAATAGCCGAGTCTGTCGCCTCTGACCCCCTTTACCGCGTAGATGAAAAGTGAGGCGATGAAAAAGGCCCACAGCAGCAGTCCGGTGATTCCCCATTCATATACGGAACGCAGCCATTCATTGTGCATGGTGCGGTTCGGATCGGGGCTCTTGCTTAGCGTCGCCGCGATCAACGCGCCATTGCACGTTCCGCGTCCAAAGACCAATTGCATGGTGGAACCGTTCTCGATGTCGTTGAAGGTGCGCCTGAATAGCTCTTCGCGAAGGTTATAGGTTCCTAGCCCCTGGGCTTTGAGATTGCCTCTATAGGCCGCCGTAATAGCAGCCGCGATCCGGTTGACCGGCGCTTCGCGGGCAATCAGGCCCATGACGGTATCGAATTCAATGGTGAGAGTCGCCGCCACGATCACCGTCACGCCAAAGGCAATGATCTTAAGCCACAATTTCGCTTCCGAAACGAAAACCGAGAGCAGAGTCGATAGCAGGATACCGATGATCCAAAGCCTGCTTCCATTGAGTACCACTGAAGCAGCGAGAACCGTGCAGAGTACGATTCTAAGCGGGAGCCGGATCAATCTGGAAGGAAGAACCGCGCAATAGAGCGCCGCAGCAAACGCCGCAAAAGCCTGCGCTCCGGAAAACGTTGTAAAACGCTCGGTTTCTCCTCCCCAGTCGTGCAGGAAGAGCCAATGAAAGATGGCCATTCCGATCACTCCGCAGGTTACCGGAACAATCGTTCGCAGGTCGAGATAGCCTGCCTTCGTGGCTCTTACAAGCATGAGGCAGATAACGAGAGAACCGATCATGTGGCCAATCAACTTGATGGCGTAGGCCGGGTACAGCGACCAGGAAGAGGCGATTGCAACGTAAAAGGTAAGTAGAATCCAAGCGACGGGCGCCGACCGGATCCGCTCGTGCCCCGCATACGCCCTGAACCGCCAAAGCAGATAGACCGGTAGAACCATGGCCTTTGCTGTATTTAGAAGGCCTATGCTCGCGCTGAGGGACCCCAGGTCAATGTTCGACAAAAGTAGAAAAGAGATAATACTCCAGCGGAGGGGCGCGAAAACAGTCGCGACGAACAAGACAACATAAAGAATCAGAGGTGCGTGCGTCATCCTTTGACTACTTACGGAATGCGACCTGCACTGCGCTTCCCTTCAACCCACAAAATCGCCCGCTCAATACGGTCGGTCACATAATCAGGAGTCAGTCGAACCGCTGTTGCTCTCGCCCGCTCGCGCATCTTGTTGAGTTCGTCGAGCGGCAGGTGCATACAGCGATCGAGGGCCTGGAATATCTCATCTCCCAAATCCGGCCGGAATGTCCATCCGTTCAATCCTTCCTGTACCAGTTCGGAAACCGCTTGTCCATATACGCTTCCGAGAACCGGCAGCCCAGCCGCCATCGCTTCATTCACCACCACCGCCCAAGTATCGGCCAGCGTCGGCAGAACAAAAATCCCCGCTTCCGCATAGACTGCCGGCAGCTCTTGGTAATCGACGTTCCCCAGGAAAACGAGCTCAAGGTTCAGCGGTCTTTCGAAGCTTTCAAGCTGGGTTCGCAGAGGTCCGGTTCCCGCTACTACGAATTTCACTTTTCGGTCCGGGTGCAAAGCGGCCCAACGCGACAGGGCTTGCAAGAACTGCAAGAGACCTTTGCGCTCAATCAACTGGCCCACATACAGGAACCGTTCCGCGTTCTCTGTACCGCGTGTGAGGTTGGCTGAAAGAAATCTGCTGATATCGGTTGTGTAAGCAATCTTGAATATCTTACGATCGTTGATTCCAAGGCTTCGCAAGTAGCGGGCTCCACTATCGCCAGTTACAAGGAATGCGTCCACTGCGCGGTGGAGGATCCTTCTCAACACTCTGCGCAGCATTCCTCTGCCATGTTCGGTTGCCTCTGCCGTCTCGGCCCAGACGATCAGCCTGGTTCTGCGATGCGTCCATCGATAAACTGCCGAGAGTATGGTGCGAACACCCATCTCCCAGGAAATCACAACGTCCGCACGGAAGCGTTTCAATTGCGACAGAGTATCCAGGGGCAAGTGCACATACAGGGGCTCGCTGAAGCCTTTCGGGTGCCGCCATCTCCGGTTCAAGGTGATGGTCTTCTGCACTACTACGTCCAGGCCCTCCCACTCCAGATTCCATCTCCGGTTAGGCTCCATGGGAGTCGAAAGAAGAACGCGCAGGCCAGGGTAACGTTGCGCGAGCCGGTCGAACACTGGTTTATGATACGGCGGTATAACGTTCGTAATGAGAACGATTCGCAGGCTTCCAGCCTGGCTAGCCATTTGCTTCGCTCATCTTTCTCGAGAATGGGTTGAGCCGGCGCCGTTCGAGCACCAGAAAGATACCGCACGCGGCAGCCGCTTGCGAAATCAACACCGCCCAGGCCATGCCGTCGTAGGAGAATCTCGGGGCCAGAACTGTTGCAAGAAGCGTGTTGAGAATCAGCGCCGCGAGCGTGATCTTCTGGAACGGCCGCTCGAGCCCGAGCACCAACAGCCATTGGAAGCCCAGAATATTTGTCCAGGCGATCAGCGGAGCGCGTAGGCTAAGCACTTTCAGTACACTTTGACTTTCTGTATAGTTGTGGCCCAGGATGATGCTAACGATCAAGGGCGCGCCGAACCACAGAATGATTCCAAGAACAACGCTACCGGTTCCCACCAAGTACAAAGTAAGTCTGGTCACTTGAGCGGCCCTGGTTAACGAGCTCTTCGCCAGCGCCGCGGCGCGCGGATAGAGTACCGTCGTCAATGGCAGCAGTAGACCCAAGGCTGCCGTGCTGATCTTTTCGGCTCCCGCATAGTAGCCAACCGCCTTGGGCGTTGCAAATAGTCCGAGGATGAAGGCGTTCCCAAGGGTATAGATCGTGTGAGCACTGCGGAAGAGGAACATGGCCCAGCCCGCGCGCAGCATGCGCCAACCCTCGCGTATACGCGGCCAGCGCAACAGGTATTGCTTCAGAATCAGTGAGTGCCCGATCACAACCGTAACTCCCGCGGTGATTCCTGTGAGTGCGAAGACCTTCCAGGCGTCGCTTGGCCGGCGGACGAAGATAAAAATCCCAGCGGCTGCCACGGTGCGTGCGGAGATATCGAGGAGAGACGCAATCGCTACGCGTTGAATGCCATAGAAGTAGTAAACCGGCAGCAGCGCTTTGACAATCTCTGATGCTACGGCCATCCAGAGCAGAACGGGATGTTGATGGAAAAGCGGAACTAACAAGTATGCGGCGAAAGCCGCGGCGAGCGCGCCGGCACTCAAAAGAATCTTCGCTCCCGACACGCTGGCAATTGTCTCTTCAATCTCGGCTCTGCTGTCCGCGGTCGCGAGCTGGCGCGTCGCCGAATAAACAAAGCCGTAGTCCACTACCAGATTGCCGTAGACCCCGAAGGACTGCGCCATCGCCAACAAACCCCAGCCTGCCGGACCCAGGGTCCGCGAAAGATACGGAACCGTGATGAGCGGTAAGGCCTGGTTTGCGAAATGAATGCCGTAAACCGCAGCAATGTCGTAGAGCAACACAGCGCGCCTGCGAGCGTGTGATCGGACCTCTTTCAGGCGGGAGCCAAAGGACCGTTTGCGTTCGCCTCTGGCAGGGTCTGGCAAGTCGGGAGGGTATGGATCCGTCCCCTGGCTGGAGGGAATCATTGCAGAACCGGTACTGTGTTGCCGATTTTTATTCGATCAGCCGTTCTGCTCTGCGGCGGCGGAGTAGTATTTGCGGTAATCGCCGTAATAGTAGTAGCCATGCGTGCTGTTCTTGTCCACCTCGTTCAGCACGAGTCCGATGGTATTCGCGCGAAGCCGCTTCAGTGTTGCGAGCACGCTGGCTACGGCCCAGCGACTGGTCTGGCCAGCACGCGCCATGACAATCACGCCATCCACCGCTTTGGCTATCTGAAGGGCTTCCGCGAAGCCCAAGAGCGGTGGGGCATCCACGAATATCAGATCGTATTCCTTTTGGGCCTCATCGAGGATGTCAATCATCATGGAGCCGATCAGGTCTGACGCACGGCGGGATGCAGTCCCGGCAGGCAGTACTCGTAAATCAGGCCAGTTCTCCGTGGGAATCACACAGTCTTTCCAATCCATTTCGCCGAGCAGTGCGTTGGAGAGACCTTTGCTTCCTTTCAGATTGAGTTTGGTGTGAATACTAGGGCGCCGAAGGTCTGCATCAATGATCAGAGTACGTTTGCCCTGCTCCGCGTGCGCGACGCCCAAGTGGATAATGGCCGTCGATTTCCCCTCACCGGGAGCAGCGCTCGTAAGCAGGAGCGAACGTACGGCCCGGTCCAGGTCTGGTAAGAGGATTGAATGACGCAGGGTCCGGATGGCCTCTTCATAGGAAGAGATACCTTCGTATTTGCCGCTTGCCGGATAAACTGCATGCTTGCGCTTGGATCCCCGTCGATGTGCTGCTGAACCAGATTCGTCTGCGAATTCGGGGAGTCCTAACGTGGATCCGGAGCTCCCGCCGGGAGTCTGGCCATTCACATTCAAAACCGCCGCCGCGAAGATCGGGGTCACGGGGCTTAGTAGCCGTTTCATTTCCTTGACTCTTGGCAGTGTTCCCAAAACGCTTGTATCGAGCGCGTGCGCAGCCTGCTCCGAATCGCGGATCGTGTTATCCAGAACGTCCGCCAGGATCGCCGCGCAGACTGCCACGACTGACGATACAAGAAACGCCAGGATCAGATAGAGCGTTTTACGAGGGAATACCGGCGCGTCGGGCGGTCTTGCTAAATCGGCAATCCGAATTGAACTATTCTGGAATCCGGCGTTGATTCCCGCTTCCTTGATCCGCCGTTCGAGATCGCTGTAGAGAGTCTTGTTTGTGTCGGCGTCACGTTTGAGTTGCTGGTATTCGAGGGAGCGGGTATTGAGCTGATCGTATTCCGCCTTTGTCTCGGAGACCGCCTTGCTCAGCATCTCTTCCCGGGTGAGTGCCTGGCGGAAATCGGTCTCGACACGTTGCGCGACATTCTTGCGCATGTCCTCAAATTGACGCTGCACTTCCGCCAAATCGTTCGCTGCCTTCCGATACTCTTGATGAGCGGGCCCATATATTGAAGCCACGGTGGCCAGACGCTGCTTGGCCTGGTTTATCCGATCCAGCAAACGATTCAATTCGTCCCCTTGTCCCGACACCTCAGCTGCGGCTACCGATCCGGATCGCAAGCTCTCGAATGCCGCCTCTTTACGGACCCGGTCGGCCTGGGCATTCGTGAACTCGGTGTTGAGCTGAAGCAGGCGCGACGACAGAATGTTCGTCTTGTCTTCCGGATTTATGACGTTCAGCTCTTGCTCGAACTTGGCCAAAGCGAGATCGGACTGTTCCATTTTGGCTCTGAGTGCGTCGAGCTGCTTCTCCATGAAAGTGGAAAGAGCGTTGGAAGATTCCATGCGGATCTCGAAGGTGTGACGTAAGTAGGACTGCGCTATTGCATTCGCTACGTCTGCCGCTCTCTTGGGGTCAGGGGACCGATAGCTGATATTGAGGATATAGGTGTTGACTGGGCGCGTGATTTTCAGGTTGTTCAAATAAATCGGCGCATCGGATTTCTTTCTTGCGCGATCAGCGGGTAGCTTGGCCAGCTGCTTCTCTTCTTCAAGGAGATTGTATTGTTCGGCGACCGGACGCAGAACTGCGTCGGACTGTATCAGCTCTCCCTGGGTTGCCATGAAGGCGTCGTCATCGCCGGTCGCCGCCTGCGATGCTTCCTCACCAACCACGCCGACCGGTATCCGGCGGTCCACGTCTATTTTGGCCGTCGCCTGGTAGATGGGAGTCAGGCGCGATGAAATCAGGTAGGTGGCCAGCAAACAGGTCGCGATAAATCCTAAGATGCGCCACTTCTGCCGGTACACAACCAGCAGATAGTGGGTCGGCGAAACTGTTGGCCGTGCTGCTTCAAACTCCGGATATGGCTGCGCTTCGTAATAAGGCGTCAGCTGGCGGGACTCGATCAGTTCCGAAGGAACCCGGTCTATTTGCTTCATTCAGAATCGCTATCCGCGAATTACTTCCAGATCAAAACGCCAGTTGCGGTAGACACACCGAAACTTGTGAGCGTTCTCAGAGTCTCAGCAGAAATCCGTTTTCCCTTGCTATCCGGAATATATAGAATGTCGTTCGACTGCAAAGGGATGTCCGGCGCCTTGTGCTCCATGATGAGTGTCAACTGCACGGGGATTTCGTTTCTGTCGCTTTTGCCCGCTTCCCGGCGATAGATGAAGGCATTCTTGTTCGTGTACGGCAGCAGCCCTTCCGTCATGGCGATCATTTTCAAAACCGTCGTATCGTTTGCATCGCTGACGGAAAAGGCGCCAGTTCGTTTAACGTTTCCGATCACGAAGACCTTACCTGCTTCCGGGACGCGAATCTCCTCGCCGCCATGCAGGCGAATATTCAGCGCCGGATTTGCGTCGTCGATCAGTCCCTTCACGGGAATCCGCTGAATCAAGGCACCCTCCTGACCTCGGGACCAATGAGGTTGGGAGACCAGAATCTCCGGTCCTGCATCCTGACTCAAACCGTCAGCTCGGGTCAGAGCGTCCAAGAGAGTGACTTCGCCAGCTGCTTGAAATGTGAGCGGGTGACGGACCGCTCCCAAAACGCTCACTGGAAGGCTTCTGTACTCCAACACCGAAACCGACACCACGGGCTGCACGAGAAGCTGTTCTTGTTTGAGCGCCTCCGCGATTTCCGCTTCGACTTCTGACGGGAGCCGGTTGTTCACGGGAATTCGCTGTTTTAGCAGCGGCAGGATTAGCAATCCATCTCCCGATACCCGAAAATTTCTCGTAAGCTCGGGGCAATCGGCCACCGAGACTGTGAGCAGATCGTCTGGTCCGACACGCTGCGTGGGTAGGTCGCTGGTCGCGGCTAGTGCGGAAGGATTCGATATCTGTCCGGCGGCACAAACGGCCAAACACAAAAGGACGAGGATCTGTTTCATTCGGAGTGCATTGAACGGGGATTTCCAGTCCGCCCGCCTATAAGGAGCGCCGCAAACCCTTCTATTCTAACCTGTATCGGGAGCTACCGCATGCCTGAGTGCAACAATGAAATTTCAAGGATTTAATGGACTCGCTCGTGGTAATCGAGCCGGCGCTCGCTCAACCCCGCCTTCCTGAATGGCTCCGGAAGAGCCGGACGCATTTCGAATCCGTTCACGCCTTAAAAGCCGATCTACGGCAGCGACGTTTGCACACGGTCTGTGAATCCGCGCGCTGTCCGAACATCCATGAATGCTTCCATCGTGGAGCAGCTACTTTCATGATCCTCGGGAATGTTTGTACCCGAGGCTGCACGTTTTGTTCAGTTCCAAAAGGCTCAGCGGTCAAGCAGGAGTTTTTTCTCGACCCGGACGAGCCGCAAAATGTGGCCGACATGGCCGCCCGAATGCGACTGCATTACGTTGTTATCACGTCTGTGAACCGCGACGATCTTCCCGACGGCGGCTCAATTCACTTTGCTGAGACTGTCCGGCAGGTGCGCCGGGCACTCCCCGAAGCGCAGGTTGAAGTTCTGACGCCCGATTTCTGCGGGGATCTCTCGGCCGTCGCCCGGGTGCTCGATGCCGGACCTAATGTTTACAACCACAATATGGAGACAGTCAGACGTCTCTACAGGCGGGTGCGTCCGCAGGCCGATTACGAGCAGTCACTTCGCGTGCTTAGTTTCGCCAAGACATACAGGCCGGATACACTGACCAAATCGGGTTTGATGGTGGGACTCGGTGAGTCTACCGCGGAAGTGGAAGAGCTCCTGCGTGACATCTTTTCTGCCTCGGTTGATGTTGCAACGGTGGGGCAGTATCTGCAGCCTACGCGCCGCAATCTGCGCGTCGCAGAATATGTCACGCCTTGCCAGTTCGATTCCTATCGCGATTTCGGTATGACTCTCGGGTTCAAGATGGTGTTCAGCGGTCCTTTCGTGCGCAGTTCCTACATGGCCGATCGCGTCAGCGAAACGGCCGTTCAGGAGCATGCCTAGCTTTCTGTACCTTTTCACTCCGTACTACCGGCGAGTGTTGCTTCATGCATTGCTTTCGCTTGCCACCGCAGGTTTGCTGCTGCTCACTTTCCCCAAATTCGACGTGAGATGGCTTGCCCCTTTCGCTCTGACGCCCTTACTGATTGCATTGGCCCGTACACCGGACGGCTGGCAGCGCTTCGTCTACGGTTGGGCTGGCGGCATTTTCTTCTGGTTCTTTCTCTGCACCTGGATTCAGTTCGTACTCGAAGTTCACGGCGGCATGGGACGCTGGGGCGGCTGGGCGTGCTTCGTGCTGTTTGCTCTTTATAAGGGTTTGCACCTCGGTGTTTTCAGCTGCCTTGCTGGTCCTTTGATGAGGCGCGCCTACGCCATACCTGCCGTGGCGGCCCTCTGGACTGGAATTGAACGCACCCACGGAACTTTTGCTTTCGCGTGGCTCGATCTCGGTAATGCCGGCATCAACATGTCCCTCCCTCTACGGCTCGCTCCTTTCATCGGGGTGTATGGAATTTCCTTTGTCTTCGCGATGACGGCGACCGCTCTCGCCTGCGTCGTCTTAAATTATTCCCGTTTGCGTCTTTTACCGCTGGCAGCACTCTGCCTGTTGTGGCTGCTCCCGGCCATCCCTGAAGGCATGGCGGGCTCGCAAAAGGCGATCGTCGTTCAACCTAACATCGATCCGCAGATCGATTGGAACGGCCTGATTCAAGAACGAACAGAAAAACGCCTCACCTTCTTGTCCGACACGCTAGCGTCTCCGTTGGTCATTTGGCCCGAACTGCCGGCTCCCTTGTACTACTACGACGATCCCGAATTCCGTCGTGTCGCCACACAAATCGCCGAACGCCACGGCTATTTTCTTTTTGGCACGGTCGCCTACACTGGTGAACATCAGCCGCTCAATACTGCGCTGCTGCTCGGCCCCGACGGTTCCGTGGCCGGCCGGTACGACAAAATCGATTTGGTTCCGTTCGGGGAGTTTGTGCCTCCCCTCTTCTCGTTCGTCAATCGAATCACTCACGAAGCCGGCGACTTCGTTCCGGGTCATGATGTAATCGTTCTCCAAGCCGCTGGCCACCGCCTCGGGGTCTTTATCTGCTATGAGTCTGCCTTCCCGGATCTGGTGCGCCAGTTTGCCGCTCACGGGGCGAACGTTCTTGTGAACCTATCGAACGATGCTTATTTCGGGCATTCGGAAGCGCATGAACAACACTTGCTGATTGCCCGAATGCGAGCTGTCGAGAACCGGCGTTTCCTGATCCGCTCGACAAATGACGGTATCACCGCGGTTATCGATCCCGCGGGGCGCTTGATCCGTCGTTTCCCGTCGTATACCCAACTGGCGTCGCCTGTCAGCTATGGCGTGGTTGAAAGCACCACGTTTTACACGCTTCATGGAGATTGGTTTGCCTGGAGCTGCCTTGTCATCGGGGTTGGCTTAAGCCTTCTTAGTTTCCGGAAGGTTCGATCCTAAGACCCAGAAGTCTATAGACATCGTGTCTATACTAAGTTCCATGCCTTTGAAAGACATCGACCGCCCGCTCGGATTCAACACTCGCGCCCTTCACACCGGCTACGATCCGGACCCTACAACACATGCTCGTGCGGTCCCCATCTACCAAAGCACCTCTTTCACATTCGACGATTCGGACCATGCGTCTCGCCTCTTCGCTTTGCAAGAGTTCGGCAACATATATACGCGGATCATGAATCCAACCACGGCGGTGCTCGAAGAGCGTATCGCGTCTCTCGAGAATGGTGTGGCGGGTTTGGCACTCTCGAGTGGCCAGGCGGCGCAGTTCCTTGCGTTCACAACCCTTGCGGCTCCTGGCGACCAGCTCGTTTCGGCCAGCACTCTCTACGGAGGCACGTACACTCAATTGGGCGTCACGATGCGTCGTCTAGGTTATGACGTCGTTTTCGTAGAACCGGACGACCCCGAAAATTTCCGCAAGGCCATCACGTCGAAGACCAAGCTCATCTTCGGCGAAACCATCAGCAACCCGCGCAGTAACGTTCTTGATATCGACGCTGTATCTAAGATCGCTCACGAACACGATATTCCGCTGGTGGTGGATAACACCTTTGCGACTCCTTACGTGACGCGCCCTATCGACCATGGCGCCGATGTTGTTGTACATTCCCTTACGAAATTCATGGGCGGCCACGGCACATCGATCGGCGGCATCATTATCGATAGCGGTAAATTTCCGTGGAATAGCGGCAAATTTCCGCAGTTCACCGATCCCGCACCCGCTTATCACGGCATGAAGTTCTGGGACACCTTCGGCAATATTAGCTTCATCATCAAAGCGCGTGTTGAGGGCTTGCGAGATATCGGACCTTGCGTCAGCCCGTTCAATTCTTTCCTGTTTCTGCAGGGCGTCGAAACGTTAGGCATGCGCATGGACAGGCATCTTCGAAACACGCTAGCGGTCACCCAACATCTTGAAAAACATCCATCGGTTGAGTGGGTGAAGTATGCTTCACTACCTTCCAGTCCATACTATGCATTGGCCCAGAAGTACACGCCAAAAGGAGCCGGCGCGGTTTTTTCCTTCGGATTAAAGGGCGGCTACGAGGCGGGCAAGCGATTCATCAACAAATTGAAGATCTTTTCGCACCTGGCGAATGTCGGGGATTCGCGCAGTCTGGTGATCCATCCAGCGTCGACGACTCACCAACAGTTGGGAGCGGCGGAGCAGACTGCAGCGGGTGTGACACCGGAACTAGTTCGTCTCTCGATCGGTCTCGAAGATCTGGAAGATTTGACGTGGGATCTGGATCAAGCGCTGCGATAGATCAGCCGGTTTCGCACGAAATCTCAGAGACGCCGAGGCGATTGCGGGTTACTGTGGACCCATTCGGTTGAAAGTACTACGATCATCGATCGCCGTTTTTGAACTATGATCTGATGATGGCGGCTGAGCCACAAGTTTCTTCAAGAACAAGTGCCGTTCCCGCGAGCGAAGCTGCCGAATTCCTAGCGGTTCGTGATTTCCTGCTTGAGAACCGTTCCAATTACGCCGTTGCCTACGAAAACTTCCAATGGCCGAAACTCAATAACTTCAATTGGGCGCTCGACTACTTCGACGTCATGGCCGCGGACAATGCGCAAACCGCACTGATTCTTACCAGTCAAGACTCAGGGGACCAGAGTCTCAGTTTTGCTGAGATGAGCCAGCGATCCAATCAGGCAGCAAACTTTTTCAAGAGGCTCGGAATTTGTCGCGGCGAGCGAATCCTGGTGATGCTGGGAAACGAGATCGCTCTCTGGGAAACGATGTTAGCCGCTTTGAAGATCGGAGCTGTGGTTGTCCCCACAAGCAATGCAATCAGTGCCGACGACTTAAGGGACCGGCTCGAACGAGGAAGCGTTGGGCATGTGATCACGGACCTTGCCTCGCGAGAGAGGTTCGATTCGCTAAGTAGGAACCGCACGTTGTTACTGGTAGGCGGAAGTGCGCAAGGATGGATCGAATACGGACAGGCCTACAGTGAGACAAAGGATTTCACGCGAGAGTACGCAACCCACGGCAGCGATCCTCTCTTCCTATATTTCACCTCAGGTACTACTGCAAAGCCGAAGCTAGTCTTGCACTCCCAACACAGCTATCCTGTTGGTCACCTGTCGACGATGTATTGGATCGGCATCCGGCCAGGAGATGTGCATTTGAACATCAGCTCTCCAGGCTGGGCAAAGCATGCCTGGAGCTCGTTATTCGCTCCCTGGAACGCGGGAGCTTCGATCCTTGCATCAAACGAACCCCGTTTTCGCGCGAGCACAGCGCTCGAAACTTTGGTACGGTTCGGTGTCACCACTCTTTGTGCACCTCCGACCGCCTGGAGAATCTTGATCAAGGAGGATTTGCGCAGGTACCCTGTGAAGCTGCGGGAGGCGGTGAGCGCAGGCGAACCTTTGAACCCAGAGGTTGTGCGACAGGTCCAGGACTGCTGGGGCGTAACCATCCGCGACGGATACGGCCAAACAGAAACCACAGCGCTCGTAGCCAATACGCCCGATCAAAAGGTCAAGTCCGGATCAATGGGTCGCCCGTTGCCTGGTTATCGAGTTCGAGCTTTCGACAACAAGGGCTACAGGGCCAGCGAAGGGGAATTGTGTGTTGAATGTGAAACATCGCCTCTGGGTCTCATGCTCGGGTACCAAGAAGGGGAACCAGGAAGAGCGGATGAAGCGAAGGGCAAGCATCATCACACGGGTGACATCGTAAGGATAGATGACGAGGGCTATATCTTTTTCGTCGGGCGTGAAGATGACGTTTTTAAGTCGTCCGATTACAGGATCAGCCCTTTCGAGTTAGAAAGTGTGGCTCTCGAGCACCCCGCGGTGCTGGAGGCGGCGGTTGTACCCAGCCCTGATCCAGTGCGCCTTGTGGTTCCGAAAGCCTATGTGATCCTTGCGCCGGGTTATACGCCGGACCAAGATACAGCCAGGGATATTCTTTCGTATCTCCGGGGAAGATTAGCGCCTTACAAGCGTATTCGCCGCCTGGAGTTTGCCGATTTACCAAAGACATCGTCCGGGAAAATACGGCGCACTGAACTGAAGCAGGCAGAGCGGGAGCGCTCGTTTGAAATGGGACGTGGTGCATTTGAATTTTTCGATCAGGATTTCGAGTGAAGGGCTTTGCGGCGATTTAGGTCGTCTTAAGGACTCCTTAAGGCAATGCGCTGTAGGCTCAGATAATAGAGCTTACATGGCCAGGTGAGCTGAAGCTTGATAAGGCCGGCGTTGCTGCAAGGCGGAAGGTAGAAAACATACTGCGAGCCTTTCCTTATCTTTTGCGTTTCCTTCTCCGCGTCATCGGAGTTATTGGGGCTGTAGTCGCGGTGACGATCATCGATTACCGAGTTCTTCACTTCAATAACCCGACTGCCGCCTTTTCGTTTCTTCTACTCATCCTGGGCCTCGCCACGCGGGTTGGCCTACTGGAATCCGTCATTGCGTCATTGGCCAGTATGCTGGCCTACAATTTCTTCTTTCTTCCGCCCATTGGCAAGTTTACAATCGCCGACCCACAGAACTGGGTAGCGTTATTTGTCTTTATTGTCACTGCGATAACCGCCAGCCAGCTATCCTCGAGCGCTCGTAGGCAGGCTGCGGAAGCGGCCTCCCGAGAACAGGAAGTACAGCAAATGTACGATTTCAGCAGAGCGTTGATGCTGCGAGACGACGAGCGCGGCCTGCCAGATCAGATAACTCAGAAGGTCTCGGAGCTATTCGGTCTACACGACGTAGCGTTTTACCACCGGGAGGCTGATGCAGTTTATGCGATCGATTCGCCCGATTCTCAGCTGCAGGAACTCGCGCTGCGTGAGGTCGCCAGAACTGGCCAGATATGGCGTAAACCTGAATCAGCTGCATTCATCGCACCGGTTCGCTTGGGGGGAAGATGTCTGGGTAGCTTAGGTGTCGCGGGGAGTACCCGGATCTCCGAAGTTGCGCTTCAGGCGATCGCGCAGTTAACAGCCATTGCCATGGAACGTGCGAAAGCGCAGGAGGTGGCGGTGCGGGCGGAGGCGGCCCGACAGAACCAACAGCTTAAATCGACACTGCTCGATGCACTCGCACATGAGTTCAAAACTCCGCTGACCTCGATTAAGGCGGCAGCAACGACTGTGCTCTCGCGAAAGAGGGTAGACGAATGGGAACAAGACCTATTAACAGTCATAGATGAGGAGACAGACCACCTGAACGATCTTGTCAACGAGGCAATTGAACTGGCTCGCATCGATGTAGGCCCAGTGAAACTGAAGCGAGAATTGTCTTCGGCCGAAGAACTAATTTCATCGATTACTGCCCAGTTACGGCGGTTAACGGAAGGACGTCTGGAAGTAACAGTGGAGCGGGATTTGCCGGGGATTGAGATCGACCGCCGGCTTAGCGAGTTGGCCCTCCGGCAATTATTGAACAATGCGCTTAAGTACTCGCCTCCGTCTTCTCCGATCCAAATTACGGCGGAGCGTCAGAACAATTTCATTGTCATCGGCGTGTCGAATTCGGGACCAGGAATCGCCAAATCCGAGCAGGATCTAATCTTCGAAAAGTTCTACCGCGGACGTGGGGTGCGAGCGCGTATTCCGGGAACAGGCATGGGGCTGACGATTGCAAAAGAAATCGCTGAAGCGCACGGTGGCAGCATTTGGCTGAACAGTGAACCCGGAAGAGGGGCGCAGTTTTACTTCACTCTGCCGATCGTACCCACGCCGCAGCCCGTCCGCGATAGAGAAACGCAAGAAACTGTATGACCGGGAAGATATTAGTCGTTGACGACGAACCGCAGATCCGCCGCGTTCTGAAGATGGCTTTATCTGCGGAGGACTACTTCGTAGTAGATGCAAAGTCTGCCGAAGAGTGCTTTGAGAAGCTTCGGGAGGATCGATTTGACCTCGTTTTGGTTGACGTCAATATGCCGGGCATCAGTGGACTGGAGGCTTGCCAGGAGATACGCAGCAGTTCAGATATCGGCATTATCATGTTGACTGTCCGAAATTCCGAAGCAGACAAAGTGGCCGCACTGGACGCCGGCGCGGACGATTACGTCACAAAGCCGTTCAGTACGCCCGAACTGCTTGCGCGGATTCGCGCTCATCTTCGCAGAGTTCCCTTCTCAAACCTAAGCGGTCCAAAACTCATACAGTTCGATGACGTAGAAATTAACGTCGCCACCCGCCATGTGTCTGTCCGGGGGCGGGACCTCCGGTTTACTCCAAAAGAATTCGATCTGCTTTACTATTTGACCACTCATCCGAACGCGACGATTCCGCATGGAAAGCTGCTCCAGGCGGTATGGGGTCCGGATTACGGCAATGAGATCGAATACTTACACGTGTTTGTGAACCAGATACGCAAGAAGATCGAACGCGATCCAAGCAATCCGCGCCATCTCATGACGGAGTTGCGAATCGGATACCGTTTTTGCCTCGACCCTTAGGTTCGATGCGCGGATTGGCAGAATTACCATCGTGCACTCCTTTGATCTTGAACCGATGCAATTCCGAGGCAGGCTGGAGCTGTAAGAAGAGGGCGGTTTCCGTTGTTGCCGGATCACTCGCGCGCGCTCGTGTGAACGAATCAGGAAATCTCAGCGATCGCCGAAAGCGATCACAATGCCGCCGCTCACAATCAAGGCGCCGCCCAACACCAGGGCTCGCGAGGGGGCTGCCCGAAAGCCAGCCAGGATATTAACCTGCGCCAAGATAAAGAAGAAGACGATGTAGATTCCCAGAAGCTGTCCGAAGTTCCAGGCGGGTGCATTTACAATGCATCCGTATGCGAAGAGTACGCAGGCGCCCGTGAGGAATAAGGCCAGACGATTGAACGTATGAGAGCTGCGCAGGGCAGTGCGTTGTATGGCATCTCCTACCGCCTCAAATACGGCTGCAAGTGCCCAAATCAGAAGACTACTGGCGCGGCTTCCCAAATCGCTTCTACCCGTTCGATCAGGACCTTTCGGTTCAGCGTTGAGAAAACTGGTGATCGAGTTGCAGGTTGAGCTGTAAAACGTTTACACGCGGCTCGCCGAGAAAGCCGAGATCACGACCTTCCTTAGCCGATCCGATGAGGCTTTCGATTGTAGCTGTGCTCGCGCCACGAGCTTTAGCCACGCGACTGGCTTGTGCCAGAGCGTTCGCGACACTGATGTGCGGGTCCAAGCCGCTGCCGGATGCAGTGAGAGCATCTGCTGGGATTGGTCCGGAATAAGCGGGGTTTTCCTTGCGGAACTGGTCCGCTGAGGCTTTTACGCGGTCGTATAACTTTTGACTGGTAGGGCCCAAGTTGGATCCAGTTGACGAGCTTGGATCGTAGCCGTCGTTGCCGGCAGCGGAAGGACGCGGGTGGAAGTATTCGGGACGGGTAAAATTTTGCCCTAAAAGTGATGAGCCGATGATCTGGCCATTCTGCGAAACCAAGCTGCCGTTAGCTTGTTTGTTAAAAAGCACCTGACAGAGACCGGTGATCACACCTGGGTAGATGAGTCCGGTTAGCACCGTCAGAAGTAACGTCATTCTAAATGCCGGGGCAAGTTGTTGTAGCATGTTTTTTATCCTTTTCTCGATTCCTACGCGAGGTGCAGCAGGACCAGCAATTGATCAATGAGCCAGATACCTGGGAATGGGACGATGATGCCCCCGATTCCATAGATCAGAACATTTCGTCGCAGCAACGAAGCCGCTTCGACGGGCCGATACTTAACACCTCTCAACGCGAGAGGCACAAGAGCGATGATAATTAACGCATTGAAGATCACGGCAGCCAACACCGCGCTCTGCGGTGTATGGAGCCCCATGATGTTGAACCTCGCTAAGGCTGGATAGGTAGCCATAAACATTGCCGGGATAATCGCAAAGTATTTTGCGACGTCGTTAGCGATGGAGAAGGTTGTTAGGGCGCCGCGTGTGATTAGCAGCTGCTTGCCGATGGCGACCACTTCGATCAGTTTCGTCGGATTGCTGTCGAGGTCCACCATGTTGCCGGCCTCTTTTGCGGCCATGGTCCCTGTGTTCATGGCCAATCCAACATCCGCTTGCGCAAGGGCGGGCGCATCGTTCGTGCCGTCTCCGGTCATTGCGACTAATCGGCCCTCACGCTGTTCTCGCCTGATGTACTCGAGCTTGTCGGCAGGCGTGGCTTGAGCGAGGAAATCGTCCACGCCTGCTTCGCCCGCAATTGCCGCGGCCGTGAGCGGATTATCCCCAGTGATCATGACCGAGCGGATGCCCATTTTGCGGAGCTGCCCAATCCGCTCCTTCATGCCGCCTTTGACGATGTCTTTCAGGTGAATTACTCCGAGTGCGCGGTCTCTGTCTGCAACAGCCAGAGGTGTTCCCCCGCTGCGAGAAATCCGATCGGACGTTTCCTGATAGACCGGGGAAACAGTCCCACCGCATTCAAGAACGAACTTTTCGATTGCACTGCTTGCACCTTTTCGGAGGGCGCGGCCGTCGATATCCACACCGCTCATTCTGGTGTAAGCGGAGAAAGGAATAAAGCTTGCCTCGTGTTCGGCGACTTCGCGTCCGCGGAGTCCATACTTATCCTTCGCGAGAACAACAATTGAACGGCCCTCAGGGGTCTCGTCGGCGAGACTCGCGAGCTGAGCGGCATCAGCCAGCTCTTGCTCCGAGGTGCCTGGGAATGCAATAAACTCGACGGCTTGACGATTGCCGAGCGTAATTGTCCCGGTTTTGTCAAGGAGCAGTGTGTTGATGTCACCGGAGGCCTCGACTGCTTTGCCACTCATGGCGAGCACGTTGTGCTGCATTACCCGATCCATACCGGCGATGCCAATTGCAGAGAGCAACCCACCAATTGTGGTCGGGATCAAACAAACCAATAGAGATACTAAAACGGCGATCGTTGGTACCATTCCCGCGCCCGCAGACGAAACCGCGTAGATAGCGAACGGGTGCAGTGTTGCCACCGCCAAGAGAAAAATCAGCGTCAGCCCTGCGATCAGGATATTCAGAGCGATCTCGTTAGGAGTTTTCTGCCGCTCAGCACCCTCGACGAGCGCAATCATCCTGTCCAGAAATGTCTCACCTGGGTTCGAAGTTATTTTGATCTTGATCTGATCGGACAAGACCTTGGTTCCACCAGTGACGGCACTCCGATCGCCGCCGGACTCCCGGATGACCGGCGCGCTTTCACCCGTGATGACCGATTCATCCACTGTTCCGATGCCCTCGATAACTTCTCCATCACCTGGAATCAGCTCGCCTGCTTTGGTGATTACCACGTCTCCGGCGCGCAATTTCGAAGCGGGCACAAGTTGGGTCTTTCCGTTCGAAAGGCGGTTCGCCATTGAATCTGTCTTCGTCTTCCGAAGTGCGTCGGCCTGCGCTTTGCCGCGCGCCTCCGCCATTGCCTCGGCGAAGTTGGCGAAGAGTACCGTAAACCAGAGCCAGAGAGCGATCTGCAGTTCAAATCCGCTCCTTCCGGCAACTCCTCCGAAAGTGTCCCGTAGTAAGAAGACGGTGACCAGAGCCGCGCCTACCTCCACAACAAACATGACCGGATTCTTGAGTAACGTGAGCGGGTTCAGCTTGACAAAAGACTCCTTGATCGCCCGCTGCACTATTTCCGGGTCAAACAACGGTCGCGCACGAGCCAGCTTGCCAGGCAGGAGGGACGCGGAATCTTTCGCCGGCGGCGTTTTTTGGGTTTTTGAGGGAGGCGCCTGAAGCGTTGTTGCCATGGTTTAGCTCCAAAAGGGAAACAGCAGGATCGAGAACAGCTTGCCATCCTGCATCAAAAAATGCTCAACGATGGGACCTAGGGCGAGCGCAGGGAAAAACGTCAGCGCTCCCACGAGAATCACGGTGCCAACCAGGAGACTGACGAAGAGAGGACCGTGCGTAGGTAGAGTTCCGAGCGTTTCGGCGACTTTTTTCTTCGTTGCGAGACTCCCGGCCGCAGCCAGCAACGGAATCAGGAACAGGAACCGGCCGATCAGCATGGCCAGCCCAAGCGTCAGGTTGTACCAAGGTGTGTTGGCGTTGAGGCCCGCGAACGCGCTGCCGTTGTTACCAGTGCCACTCGAATAAGCGTAGAGAATCTCACTGAATCCATGCGCACTCGAATTGGTTAGGTTGGCTGAAGCAGGCCCAGGAGGATTCCAGTAGCTCTGCGCCACCGGCTGGCCTTTCGCATCTTTCGTAGGCGACGGGAAATGAATCACCGAAGAGATGGCAGCGAACACCAGAATGCTGAAGGCGGTGGCTATCAACGCGATCATAGCCATCTTCACTTCCTTTCCCTCGATTTTTTTCCCCACATATTCTGGCGTGCGGCCCACCATGAGGCCAGCGATGAAGACAGCCACAATGGCATACAGGAGAATGCCGTAAAGCCCGGCACCCACGCCTCCGAAAATGACTTCGCCCGTCTGTATGTTGAACAGAGGAACTAACCCGCCCAACGGTGTATAGCTATCGTGCACGCCGTTAATGGCGCCGCAACTGGCATCGGTTGTAACGGTCGCGAAGAGAGTGGAAGCGGCGATTCCGAAGCGTGTCTCTTTCCCTTCGGTGTTGCCGCCGCTTTGCGTAGCTGTGGCGTGAGTTTCTACGCCGAGCTTAGCCAGTGTTGGGTTTCCTTTCTGTTCCGCCCAATAGCAAACGAACACACCGGCGAGGAACATCGCGGCACATGCTGAGAAGAGCGTCCAACCTTGCCTCCTGTCGCCTACCATGACGCCAAACGTGTAAGTCAGGCCCGCCGGAATGACGAAAATGAGGAACATTTGCACGAGGTTCGTGAGCGGGGTCGGATTCTCGAACGGGTGACTTGAGTTCGCGTTGAAGAATCCGCCGCCATTGGTGCCCAGCATTTTGATCGCTTCCTGAGAGGCTACGGGACCTTGGGCAATTACTTGCTTCGCCCCCTCGAGTGTTTTTGCGATCGTGTAAGGGTGTAAGTTTTGAATAACACCCTGCGTGCAGAAGAATAAAGCGGCTAGCACCGAGATCGGGAGGAGGATATACAAAGTTGCGCGTGTCAGATCAACCCAGAAATTCCCAAGGCTATTCATTTGCTGCCGCGCAAAACCGCGCGTAACGGCTATCGCCACGGCTATGCCGGCCGCGGCCGACGCGAAGTTTTGGACCGTTAACGCGACCATCTGCACGAGATAGCTGAGCGTTGACTCGCCAGAGTACGATTGCCAGTTCGTGTTCGTCACAAAACTCACGGCAGTATTGAACGAGAGGTCTGGGGTGGTTTGTGCTACTCCGAACCCCTGTGGATTTAGTGGTAAGACGCCTTGTAGCCTTTGTAGTGCATAGACGAACAGAAAGCTGAAGATGCTGAACGCCAGGAGCGCGGCCGTGTACTGGGTCCAACGTTGTTCTGTCGCTTCATTGACGCCGACCAGTTTGTAAATCAGCACCTCAACAGAGCGCAGAATGCGGTGTAGAAAAGTTTTGTGACCTTCGAAAAGCCTCGCCATGAAGATCCCCATCGGCTTCGCCACGGCGAGGATAAGAAGAAAGTAAACTGCAATCTGAAGTAAACCGTTAGGTGTCATTCGAGTCTCCGAAGCTAAAACTTCTCCGGCTTCAACAATGCATAGATCAAGTAAGCAAAGAGCAGTACAGTTGTAAGTCCACCGATGATGTAATCCATAGCCAGTTACTCCTGATTGCGTCGCTTGTTACAGGCGATCGCACGATTTCGTGAATCCCCAAGCAAGAACGAAGAACAGCAACGCCACAAGCACGAAGAATAGGTCAGCCATAAATGCCTCAAACGTGATTCTTTTGTCTGATCCCAATGTACTTGCAGGTACCTAAAGGAAGCCTAAAGACGCTCTAAGGATTGTCTTTATACGGCTCTGGGCCGTTGCGCATTTCTGCGGGCTCCCTTTCAGCTGTTCGGGAGAAATATAGTCCGGAATTCCCATGGGCTGCAAGAGCTTGCCAAAAGTCAGCCGGCGCGCACCAGCTTTGTGGCTGATTCCGAAATCGAGAGTTTGATCCGGTCGTCAGAATCGACCATGATGTTTTCCGACTTGAGGCCGCGGTGCACCACCCCGTGCCGATGAATGTGTTGCAATGCGTCAAAAATTCCGAGCCCGATCCGAATGCACCGATCAGACGAAAACCTGGAGTTCTCTTCGAGAATGTCGCGGAGTGACTTGCCTTGCACCCACTCCATCACCATATAGACGTGCAGTGAATCGGCAGCTACTCCGAGTACCTTTTGTTTGCCACTTCGAAGATCAGTCGCACAAGGAACAGATGCCAGACGAGTGTGGGCAATTAACGCCTCGAAACGATACTCGCCCATCTGGCTGCCTGGAGTCACGGGCTTCCCCTCAAATGGGAGTGGGATCATTTCCCGCTCCCTGGAGAGTCCGGGCACATAAGTGAACTAGTGGCCACTGCGCAGCCCCACCTGCGGGCCCTTATCGCGAATGGATGTTGCTCTCGCGCAACGAATTTTCTCGAGGTCGTGTCAGTCTGCTGCTGTTGTGACGACCACTCGGGCGAAGCAAAGAAATCTGGATCTACATCGGTTAAAGGTGCATTGAAGGTAATCGACAAAGGTGGCTAGATTTTCCTGACGGACCACCAGGCGAACCGAGCAGGATTCGCGATTCTGGGGCAGCACGAGCGTCGATCGTCGCTTTAAGAGAGCAGATAAACGCACCATAGCGTTGCATCTCTTCAAGCCATGTCCCACTAAGGTGATGATTGCCTGGCGGGTTCGGGACTGCGCTTCCAGGCGCTGATCCGGCGGGGGATTCAAGTTGAGATCACGGCCATCGTTTTCGAACGCCTGGAAGGAGAGCGTGTAGTTTTGGCGAACAAGTTGCCAGAATGAGGGACGAATCCCAATTCTGCAGGTGAGGGAAGTGTGATGGTTACCTTCTACGCAGAAGGTGTTGGCGTCTGTCCCGATGCCGCGGTGCAACAAGAAGCTTCTAATCTCTGCTTCCGGGCTTCCGATTGGAAGCTTTTTCAAAATGGCCTGCCGCACCTGATCTGGAACGGCACCGATATAGGCAGATAGCTGGAAATAGCTCTGAATTTGGCTTTCAGTTGACGACACGCCAATGCCCGTTACGACGAGAGTAAGGCAAAGAGTGAAAGAGATCGCGACAGCGATTTTGCGGATCGCGGAGACCCATTCCCAACCGGGCGCTGCAAACGACGGGCGGAGTATTTGCTGCGAGTGGAGCTGAGCATTCTGAGTTACGCTTCTCGCGGTGAACATAGGAGCCACTACCGCAGGGTACGGCTGGATCTCTAAGGCGCCAATAAACGGCGGCTAAGGAGCGTCTAAAGGCATACAAAGGCGACGGAAGTATCGCGCATCAGGGATTTGCTCGTACTTGAGGCGGCCCAGCGGACGAGCTAGGAATTAACTTTCTACCTACCTTAACCTGGTCGCGGACATTGATGAAGGCTCAGACGGCCCAGGGACTTTCCTGAATGCAGGAACGCGAACTATCCGCAAGATCCTCACGGTCGTGCTGCCGATTGGTCGCCTTGGTGGCGACCACGTTCACCTACGAGCTTGCCTTCGGGGAAAGGCAAGCTGTATTTTGGGGGTCTTCAGGCCAGTTCCTCGAGCCTTTCTGACCGGAGGCGTAGAATCGACTTCGATAGTGTACGAAAAGATTCTGCTGCTTCGATCAGAAACATGACTACCAAACTCGCTGTTCTTTGCACCTGCCTATTCGCCGCTTTCCTCGCCAGTGCTCAATTAAACAAGGAGCGCGGCAACGGACCGTTTGGAGTGCCGGAAACTCAATACTTCGTTCACCGGCTCGGAACGGACCACGCGGAGGGCATCAGCACCATGGATATGAATGGAGATGGCCGTCCCGATATTCTCAGCGGTGCGTTCTGGTATGAAAATCCCGGACGGCAAGGAGGAGATTGGAAGATCCATCAGTATCGGACTGTCAAGATTGTCGGCGAGTTTGTGTCGGATTGCGGCGAGTGGGTCGTCGACGTGAATCACGACGGCGCACCCGATGTCGTCACCACCGGCTGGATGACCGACGGTCTCTACTGGTATGAGAATCCCAAGAAGCAGGATGTGATGTGGCAGCCCCATTTCATCACGCATACGGTCGAAACGGAGGGTGGCTGGATGGCCGATATCAATGGCGATGGCAAGCCGGATCTGGCATTGGCGCATTACGGTCGCTCGGGCGTCATCTGGGTGGACTTCGCCGGACCTGAGCCCAAAGTTCACCATCTCGGGGGCCACGATCAAGATGGCCACGGCATCGGCATGGCAGATGTCGACGGAGACGGCAAGGTGGATGTGATGACTCCGTTCGGCTGGTTCCAGAATGTTGACGCGAACAACGACAAATGGGAGTGGCACGGCGACTGGGATCTTGGTGAAACCGGGTTTCCGATTATCGGCTACGACGTGAACAATGACGGCAAAATGGATTTAATCTATGGACGTGGCCACAGTTACGGTCTGTATTGGATGGAACAGCAGGGAAGTGCGTCCGACCGCAAATGGGTGAAGCACACCATCGACGAATCGTTTTCACAGGTGCACGCACTTAAGCTGGTGGACCTCGATGGGGACGGACAAATGGAATTGCTGGTAGGCAAGCGCTATCGCGGCCACAACGGCAAGGATCCCGGATCATACGATCCGCTGGTGATTTATTACTACAAAATTGACAGAAAAAACGGCACGTTCACGCGGTATCCCGTTTCGGTCAATGGAACCGCAGCGGCCGGTACGCAGTTTATTGTGGAGGATCTCGACGGCGATGGTGACTTAGACATCGCGACGGCGGGCAAGACCGGCGTGCATTTCGAAGAGAATCTGACGGTCAACAAGGTACCGAACGAACAGCGGGAAAAGGAACTGTTACTGAAAGCCAATGACTGGCAGCTCCCTGGCGAAGGTGAAGAAGTGAAGTGGCAGCATTAAACGTGATGGCGCTATTTTCCGGCCAGCTTGCTTGCTGCGGCAGCAGCCTCAGCATCCTCCGTTACGGGATAGACTTCACATTGGAGTAAGTCTGCCCATTCGGCCACATGCTGTGCTACGGCGTTAATGTCACCTTCTATGAGGTGCCATCCGATAACCGATCCCGGAGCGTGCCAGCGACCGAGCGTCTTGGCGCCGGCAGGGACCGGGCCACCACTACGGAGAAATGCCTCTAAAGCAGTTCTGTATTTGCCTGGAACAGTTCTCCAAACCACCATAAATTTCATATGGCCATCCTTTTTAAAGAGAGTGGCTCGGATTCTATCAAAATTCAGAGACAATTCTGCCGCCGGTCCAGCTCCACGCCTTGCCGACGCGGACCGATGCTCAAGCGAAGCTTAAACCGGCACGGGCTCCGACGCCTCGGATGTAGCGTGCTGCCTCGTCGTATTCCTCAGCTGTTTTGAGGTGCTCCATCATGAGAGTGGGAGCTTGAGGCAGCTTGCTCAATTCAGTTAGATACCGCGTGTAATCGATCTGACCGCGTCCCGGGATCACTTCCTGAAAGTGAACGTTGAGTTCGATAATCCAAGCGAGATCTTTCGCGTGACAAGACACGATCCAGCGGCCTAGCTTCTCGAAGCATTCGCCGATATAAGCGCTGTTCTCATAAAATCGCTTAGGGCAGTTTACGCCGTTGCAGACGTCGAGATGGACGCCGAACGCGGGCCGGTCCACCGCATGGATCAACTGAACGTACGAGATTGGGCTGTCCGGAATGCTCCAGCCCATCATTTCGATGGTGAATTTCGTCCGTTTCGGCTTGACGGAATCGATGACGTGCCGGCAGTTCTCGACGGTGGCGTCGAAAAACTCCTTTGACAGGTTTTTAGGGTTCGGTCCATACCACACAGCTGGATTGTAAGTACCTGCGATATCGACGCAACAGCGTGCGCCCACTTCATCCGCCAATGCGCAGCGTTCCGTGACATAGGCCAGATTTTCCCGGCGCTTGGTCGTGTCGGGGTCCAGCATGTTCTTCCAAGCTCCGACTTCGGCGATTATCACGGTTTGTTTGGCGAAGGCCTCCTGAATCGCTCTAATGCGGTTAGTGTCCGACAGTTTCGCTTCGGGGCAGTAAGCCGCGGTGTAGCCTAAACGCTTGTGTTCGGCGGCCAATGCGGCAGGATCTTCCGATTTAAGAAAAATGGGGCCGCCTAAATAGATAGAATTTCCGGTAGTTGCCGCGAGAGGGGTGTTAGCCAGAATGATCGGTGTACTCGCGAGAAAGGAACGGCGGCTCGTTTGCGAAAACATGTGAGTATCTTATGCCCATCGATTTCGAAGGCAAGCATATCCTGGTGACCGGCGCTGCGAACGGGATCGGTTTGGCGATCTCTCAAGCTTTCGCGGCAGTCGGAGCGTCCGTCTGCATTCTTGACCTTGCGGCAGAACGACCCGCCGAAGTAGCGCAGTCGTTCGGAGCCCGCGGCTTCGTGGCGGACGTTACGAATCGCAGCTCTCTTGAAAAAGCGTTGGATCAGGCCGGAGACCTTGATGTGCTTGTGGCGAACGCCGGGATCGGCCAGACCGGTTCTATTCTGAATACCGGGAGCGATTTGTGGGATCGGACACTTTCGGTCAATCTGACGGGAGTATTTCATACGGTGCAAGCCGGCGCGACACGGATGCTGGGCCGACAGCGCGGCGCCATCGTAGTCATGGCTTCGACGAACTCCTATGATGGTGAACCCGATCTGCTCGCCTACAACGCGAGCAAGGCCGGGCTACTCGGATTGGTGCACACCGCAGCCAACGAACTGGGTCCCTACGGAATTCGAGTGAATGCGGTTTGCCCGGGCCTTATTCGCACTCGCCTGACAGCGAAGAGCTTTGGCAATTCCGATGTACTCTCGCAGTACTTCCGTCACATTCCGCTCGGGCGCGGCGGAGAACCGAGCGAAGTGGCGCAAGCCGTCCTTTTTCTCGCATCGGATCTGGCGTCGTATATTACAGGCACGACCCTGCTGGTCGATGGTGGACAGATGGCCTCGAAATTCGGCCCTTGGGATGAGAAGCGCGATACTTTCGACGGGCAACGCTGGCTGCGACGCCCGTAGCTCATCCTCCTTCTTCCAGACCGGCATCGGCACATTCCTCTGAGTACTGGGACTCAGCACTGGTAGTGCCATCAGTTCACGCTACTTAGTTCGAAAACATGGACCCGCGCTCGTTTGGCTAGTGGTAAAGTAAGAAACCTAAGTTGGGGGAATGAACGCTGTGACTCTCGTCGTTCAGAGAGTGAGTTCGGCCTGCCGGGCCGCTCTCTCTGCCACCGCTCTCTTCTGGATCTGCGTAAGCGCAGCGGCCGGTGCTGCGCATCCCGCTGCGGACGTTCGCGCACAGGTTTTACATGATGAAGCCACGGGGGATTTGGCGGGCGCACAATCTCTGCTGAAAGAGCAGGCCCAGACACCCGGGAATACAGTAGGTATCGAGGCGCTGGCGGAGTTTCTAGACCGGCATCACAGTACGGATTCCCGTTCCGCTTACCTTCGCTGGTCCGCCGCGGAAAGCGACCCTTCTCGCAAAAGACTGGCCCTGCGACAGATTGTTCTCGACGATTTTGCCGAGGGAAGAAGCGCCGACCTTTCTAGCGATCTCGATCGCTATCGAGCCGCTGGCGGAACCGATTTCGCCGCCCCGGCAAGCCGCGCTAAGGCCGCTATCTATTCGACCATAATGATTCCGGGCCCGCTTCCCTCGTTTGCACGGATGGCGGCGCTGGCACCGGACCTCGGTCCTGAAGAGTTGCTTCCGGCGCTCGCCCGAAACATCGTGACGAATGGATTCGAAGCCTCAGGCAACGAGCTTTTGCAACCTACAGAATACCTGCGCCTCTTGACCCGCTATGTTGGGCAGGCTCGGGAACTGCAGGCTTTAGCTAATAAGGATCGAAACATAGTAATTCCTAGTTGCGATAGCGAGCAGACCGGCAATCTCCTAAAGATTCTTGGTTACCGGATGCGGGGAACATGCGGAGCCGACATCGTACTCGAGACCGTTAATGCAACTCGTGCATTTATCACAGTCGATTCCGCCTTTCCATTAACCCGCCTCGAGCAGGATTTACGTGCGAACCATCCCTTTGAGCTGCCTTACGCTCCGACTTTGGTACCAGTGCTGTACAACGCACAATATTGGCTCTCCGCAGCCACCCGCAGCAGCGGGCCCGAATTCATAGACGCTTTTCTCTCAGATCCATCGCTTTGCCGTCTCTATCTCGGCCTGTCCCACCTGGACCGGCAGACTGCCGAGATCCTGCGCAGACAAATGCCTCCCGCGCGGCTCAAGGTGTTCGCGCACGTGCTCGACTTTTTCGGCGGAATGTTCGAGGTGCGCAACGGCGCAGCGGTCGTACCGGGTTCCCCAAAAAGCTGGGCGTCTCTTGCCGGCGCGTCTCCCAATAATCCAGGAGTTTTTTTCGAGAAGCTGCTCTCAACAGATGACGGTTGGATGGCAAGCTACTTTGACGCGCTCTCCCGTATCAACGGACCGGCTGCTGGGTATCTTACTTCTCCCGATCACTTGAGACGTTTTTACGATGCGCTACGCGGTAAGATCACGAGCCCTGGTCCAGCACGTCCGGTATTTCGTTCAAGCACGGAGCTGATGCTGCTCACAACATCCCTGCGCATTGATCCGAATGGGCAGCCCCACGTCCCCGGCAATCTCGACGTATGGCGAAGCCTTTTCATTAAGCACCCGCACGGTAAGTACGACGGCAAATTGACGCGCTCGGCTAATAGCTGGAGAAGTAATGACGATCTTCTGGAAGCGCTGTTCGGATTGAGCCGAAAAACCGTCGAGAACGAACCGCTGAAGATGTTTCTGGCGCTGAACGATGTCGACAGGTTTCGGTCTCATCCTCTTTCTCCCGAACTGGCTTCACGGCTGATCAATAGCTATCGAGCATATGGGGCACAATATGTGGTTTTCGCAGATGCCCCTTCCTTGAGCGAGGCGTCGATTGAGCACTATGTCGATCTTTTCGGCGCGACCATGGCGATCCATAATGTCCTTCTGCGGGCTGACACGCTTGGCACGCTGCAGTCGCTGGTTGAAATCTGGCGGATACTTTGCCGCGAAAATGCGATTCCTCCTGCCCAACAAGATGCTGCTTTTGCCGGCTTGATCGAGCCGTTTCGGAAGGCCAATAGCGAAGCCGATGTTTTCGATGCCGGCCGCTCTGGTGTCAAGCTTCTCTTGTCTACTGCTCGATCAGACAGCCAGGGCGGCCCTCAGGAACAACTCGTGGAGTTGATGGTTGGGCGGGTCGAAAGGGAGCCGGAAGGCCTCGTTTCCCCAGCGGAACAATTCCTCAAAATCTTCGACGCGCAGAGCCTCGTTTCCCTGGATAATCTTTTTGCCCTCTCGGATCATCTTTCGAGCAAAACGGCCGACCCGAAGAATCTCAAAGCCATCACCCGGCAACTGAGCCGTCTGGAGGAAGCGGAATCATCTAAGAATTCGCTTTCTTCTCAGGAGAAAAACTTCTATTCGGTCGGATATTGGAGTGAACGTCACATTGAGCAAGAGCACAAGCTCGATTTTGAGGAGCTCGCAAAGGGTGCCGAGAAGAAGGATCCGCGTGTACAATTGGCGCCGTTATTAAGAGATACCCTGGTTGGCCTTCTGTATTGCTACTATGCGCCGCCAGGTGCTCAGGTGCTGATCACGAATCCCGTGTTTGTGCGCAGCCACGATTTCATAGGCCCGGAAGGGCTGCCGGATGAATGGCGGGCCACTGAGGTAGCAGGGACCGGTTGGCCGGCAAGCGCCGGAGGACGCCTTACTGGATCGCTTATTTCCTTGCCGTACGCGTTGGCCGAGGCCGAACAAAACTTTCTGAGCCCTTCTCGTGAGCAGGCTCTGATTTGGGCGGACCTGGTTCCGCAAATGATCGTTGACATCACAATCAACAGATGGCGTAATGTCACGCCCGAGCAACTGCGCTGGGTTGCCCTTCACCTCCAGAGAGGGCGTGATTTGCTGGCCGCCTCGGCTCTTGATGCGACCCTTGAACCTAAAGTTCTCGATTCGATGCGCCGCTTCGAGACGCCAGGCCGGGTGGAATTCATTGACGATGAGTTGCGCAGCGGGAATTTCAATAGAGCCCTGTCGGAAGTTCCTGTTTCGGTTATCTATGCATTGGCCGACGACCCGGCGCTGAAAAATGCTGTGCCCGATGCTGCGTCCGAGGAACTTGCTGTCTTGGCAGTCCAAGCAAATCCGGATCTTTCCCCGCAAGCTATCGCGCGCGTTTTCGGCACGCCGAAGCCGACGCTCACACACTCATACCGACCGGGCCTTCTTTATCTCCGGCCATTCCCCACCCTAATGGGCTACTCGAGCCGGATTCTGGCTGAAAGCTGGGAATCGAACAATCTCTACTTTGCTGCGCTGGCCGATGAAGCTGCCGTGCCCGTTCACCAGCTGGATGCGTGCGTGCCCGATTGGAATCGAAGCGCCATCGAGAACATTTTCGCGACTCATTTGGAAGACTGGCCGGCTATTCTGCGCTCGTTACACACGGTTGGGAACGAGGTGCGCCAACGCCAGAACGCTCCTGTTGCCATCGCAAGATCGGAGAACGAGTAATACCGTGGCGAAATTTTTTCGTTTGATGAGCCTTTTCGCATTGGCCGGGATCGGCGCGTGTCTTTGGATTCGAGCTCAGGACACAGATCAGAGCGTCTTTCATGTGAAGGTCGACATGGTGGTGCTCAGCTTCACCGTCACCGACGCAAGAGGCAGATATGTGAACGGCCTTCGGCCTAAAGACGTCAAGGTGTACGAGGACGATATCGCGCAGAAACCCGCGACTTTCGCCGAGGGAAATCATGCACCATTACAGGTGCTCGATAACGGAGAAACGCGCCCGCTGCACGCATCAACTCCATCCGGCACCCCTGGTGACATCCCCAATCCCAATGCAGTCGACTTGCGCTCCGACTCTGCAGGCGCAAATGTGTTCATCCTTTTCGATACGAGCAATTACATGTATCGGGGTTTCGTCTACGCGTCCGATGCCATTGCAGACTTTATACGTGGTCTTGATCGCGCCGATTCAGTTGCTGTGTATACGTACAGCCGCAACCTGAATCGCGCAGTCGGACTGAATCGCGATCGTACCAACGCCATTGCAGGGTTGCGAAAGGCTGTCGCAGGAGATGAATCCGCTCTCTACAACTGCCTGCTGCTCACGTTGCGCGATGCGGCGAGAGTTCCGGGACGCAAAGTTGTCATCGTTTTCTCCAATGGTCCTGATGATGCGAGTATGGTTGCTCCGGACGATGTGCGAGCAGTCGCGGAAGATGAAGGCATACCAATTTACGTGATCTCTACTAGCGAGGTCAACAAAGATCCCATCTCTAGCACGATCTTCAAACGAATCTCAACCAATACCGGCGGCAAGAGCTACTTCGCCAAGACCTGGCAGAAGCAGGTGGAAGCGTTCGAATCGATTCGTGAAGATCTAGGCAATAGCTATGTGCTGACGTACTATCCGCAACCCAATCCCAATGAGGGCTTTCGCAGGATAAGAATCGAACTGAACGACCCGAGCATGAAGAAATACAAGGTGCGTGCCAGGCCCGGGTACAGGCCGCAGCGCGGAATTTAGGATTGGCGTTTTACTGTGAGTCCCGCGAAGGCCTGACTCACTGGCATTAATTGCAGGCTGTTGATATTGACGCGGTCAGGACGCGTGATTACCCAATGGATCGCGTCAGCGATATCTCCCGGCGTGAGGGCGTTTGCACCCTCATAAAGTGCTGCCGCCTTTTTCTTGTCTCCCTTAAATCGAACATCCGAGAACTCGGTCCCGCCCACGAGCCCCGGCTCAATGTCGGTTACGCGAATCGGGGTGCCCACGAGGTCGGCTCGCAAATTCAAACTGAATTGATAAACGAATGCCTTCGCGGCCCCATAGACATTCCCTCCCGGATAGGGAAATTCGGCCGCAGTCGAACCTAGATTGACAATGGTGCCCCGGCCGCGCTGAATCATTCCTGGCAGAAGCAGCCTTGTGCAGTACAAGAGACCCTTGATGTTGCTATCGATCATCGCGTCCCAATCATCCAAGCTCGCCTCTTGTGCCGGATCAAGTCCGAGCGCACCGCCGGCGTTGTTGACCAGTACGTCTATCTCGTCAAAGCCGGATGGAACCTCCCGGACAGCTTGTTCGACTGCTTTCCGATCACCGACATCGAAGACCAGAGGCTGAAATGCCGGGCCAAGTTCATGGCGAAGTTTCTCCAGACGCTCTCTCCGGCGTCCGGTTCCAATCACCTTCGCTCCGTCGGAGATAAATTTTCTAGCCGTCGCCTCTCCGAAGCCCGAGCTTGCGCCAGTAATGAAAAGGGTCATGTCTTCAGGATAGGATCTTGACTCTCCAGACTCTTTGGCACAAGCGGTCTCTCTGGATCTGCGGAGGCAGTCAGCGGCGCCACTGCGCCGAGGATTGCGGTGCTGTGTTAGGCTGAGATCGTCGCTGAACACGCTCTGCTCGCGTTTGCGGGCCGCCACGACCACTTCTGTCATGTCGCTGCAAGTTTTTCTGCAAGCTCAACTGCTCGGGGCCGAAGGGTTTCTGGCGTCTCCCCATTCCGGGCGAAGTGAGTCAGCGAACGATTTGCTGGGCCGCTGCGCATGGCTCACTTTGATAGGTGAGGTTTTGCCGCGGGCTCTGCTATCCGAGCTTGGGCTGTCTCGGATGTTGCTCGGGTCTAGCAGCGCGGAGCAGTTTCTACTCGTACTGGCCGAAGAAGACATCCCCCGGGCGAACGATTTCCTGCTACGAGCGGCGAATTCGATCGCGCAGCTCTCGACCGATACACTGCGGCTTGTCTGGTCGAGTACCGAAAATCTGGGTCCATGGCCGGTCGTGCGCAAGCGGCTCGAGGACGGACTTGCCGCAAAAACCCGCTGCCCCCTCCCGCCAGAGGCTTCAGGAGATCCATTTGCGCCCTTCGCGGAAACCTCAGCCATAGACACACAATCTTCCTTTGCTGAGTTCGCGGAAGGCCTCGTTTCCGCTGTTTCCGTTAACTGGTCTGCCGACGCTCCTCTTCTTCTGACTTGGCAGGAGGGCACGCACAGTTGGCCCTTGCGCGAACAGTCAAGCATCGAGGAAGACGGCATCCTGTTTCCGCGGCGCTTTGCCATGGACGACGAACACGCTGCTCCTGCTACGCTTCGGGATGTCGCGGAGAGAGCCGGAGGAGCAGACAGATGGGGCATCTTACGAGGCGATGTCGATCACTTTGAACTGCAGCTTCGACGCGCCGCTTCCGTCGAGGAACATATTCATTTCTCCGCCCTTTTCAAAGAGTTCTTCGCCGGCGAACTGGCTGTGCTCTGCGCTTTGCCGGACTTTTGGCGCAAAGTGACTATCCTCTATCGCGGCGGCGACGATTTCGCGGTATCCGGAAGTTGGGATGCGCTCATCCAACTGGGCCGCGAATTGGAGCGCCTCTTCGAGAAGTTTGTCGAAAAGCAGGTTGCGAGCCTGCCCGGTATCGAGGCGAAGAGTATCAGCATGGCACTGGCTATCGCTCCAGACCTCGCTAGCTCAGCTGCAGCCGTGTTCGCAGAGGCTGGCACCGAGCTGCGCGCCGCCAAATCCGCAGAGCTCGGCTTCTTCTATTTGTTCGGGCGAAGCCTCGAGTGGAAACGTCTGGGCGACGCTGAAGAGCTCAAATCGAGTCTTGTGCGATTGGTCAGGGATCATTGCTACCCGGCCGAGTACCTCAACGACTTGGCCTCCGTCTATCGCGAGTCGTTTTCGGCTCGCGCTGGACGGCGCAGCAAAACGATACGTGCCGATCGACGCTGGCGGACCTATATGCGGCTTTCGCGAGTAATTCCGCCGCCCCGCGGCAAAGAACAAAGTAACCTGCGCAATGCGATAATTACCAACCTCATGGCAAAGAGAACGGCTGGAGTAAAGCTAAGACCGGCAGCGCGTGTTGCGCTTGAATGGGCGCGCCTAGCGGCGAGCGCTTAGCTCGACCCGTATTTTTGCTGAAAGGACCCAGCCATGGCAGAAGTGGAAGAGAAGAAGACGGAAGATCGTCGTAGTGAGAACCGGCCGCCAAATCAGAACCGCGGCGGTGGACCGCGCTCCAACGAACGCGGTGAAGGACGCTCAGATCGTGGGGACCGGAGCGATAGAGGTGAACGCGGCGATCGAGGCCGGGAAGGACGCGGCGGTCCTGGCGGTGGACGCGGCCCGGGTGACCGGCGCAGCGAAGGGCCGCTCGAGATAGATATAGAAAAGCTCATTGCGGACAGCCTCTATCTCGACAATCAGGCCCACGTTGTCGTCAGCCGGATGCGCGACATGGATTCCGGCACCAAGAGTCAGTTGCGCCGCTTGTATAACGCCGTGCGCCGGGCCACGCGGGCACCTGAGGGTGAGCGCCAGCACGAGTTCGTTATGGTTCGCGCGCGTCTGGCCTACACGATCGCGAGGCACTCGTTGCGTAGCCTGGATGCCCTCGAGCGTTTGCTCCTGCAGGTCACTCGCAAAAACGATACCCGCGGCTACGAACGTTTCCGCGATCTTTTTGAAGCGATCATCGCATACAACGAATAGCCCAGGACGGAAAACAAAGTATGAGTTCCCATACCGCAGACACTGAACTGACATTCCTCGGAAAACTAATTCTCGAAGGCGAGATCAATTGCCACACCGGTCTTCATATAGGCGCTGGCAAAGGCTCGCTCGAGATCGGCGGCGCCGACAATCCGGTTGTGAAAGACGCTTTTGGCATTCCATATATCCCGGGCAGTTCTCTTCGCGGACGGCTACGCTCATTGCTGGAACAAGCCCTCGGACTGGCTGTTCCAAAGGAACTGGTATTTCTTTCGAGTCGAAGAGGTCAGGAGGTTCGGATTCATCAAAGTGATCGACCGGATGACGAAATCTGCATTCTCTTCGGCCGCAATTCGGGCAGGATGGAGAAAGTAGGGGGGGAAGCCACGGAGTCCGCCAGTGCGACTCCGGCACGGCTTACGGTGTATGACGCACCCCTGGTAGTCGACAGTATCTCGCCGCAAATGCGCGAGAATCTCGATGACGAATTGACGGAGGTAAAGAGCGAAAATGCGGTTGATCGAATCACGTCACAGGCCAACACACGCACGCTCGAGCGTGTTCCAGCCGGCGCGCGTTTTCGCTTCCGCATGGTCCTGGACGTTCTCTGCCCAGAGGATCGAGCGCTGTTGGGTCGAGTTGCTCAAGGTCTCCGGCTGCTCGAAGATGATGCGCTGGGAGGAGGAGGGAGCCGAGGAAGTGGCCGGGTATCATTCACGACTCTGAATCTCGCCTGGCGCAATAAAGATTACTATGCCAAGGGGGCGCCCGAGAGCAGCCTGCTTTCCGGCGGGGACCTTACCGCTCTACAACAGCTCGCCAGTGGTGAGGATGTCGCCGAGAAGCTTGCCTGAATGCAGCCAGCTCTCCTGATTCGCCTTCAGCCATCTGGTCCGTGGCGCTACGGCGCAAGCGATGGCGCGCCGGATAAACTTGACGAGCTCTACCGCAGCGACCGGCTCTTCTCCGCGGTAACAATTGCCATGCAGCGTCTCGGCTTCCTCGAAGAGTGGCTCGATGCTACCGCGCGTTCGAACGAGCCCAGAATAGTATTTAGCTCGCTTTACCCTTACCAGGGTGACACTTTTTTTGCCATCCCGCCGGCCACGTTGTGGCCGCCTCCGTCGGCGCAAATCACCGCTCCGAACTCTGTTTTCCTGGCTAAAATCCGCTGGAAAGCCGCGCGCTTCGTGCCGCTGAGCGTCATCGATCTGATCGTCACCGGAGGTAGCCTCCTGGCCGATCAGTGGATACCCGATCCCGAAAGCGCCTGTCTTCTGCGTCGCGACCGACCTAGCGCGAGTCCGTTCAGAGTTGTTACGCGGACTACCGCAGCCGTTGATCGTCTGACCTGTAAAGCGTGTTCGGCCGTTGTATCTGCTTGCGTTGAGTTCGAGCCAGGCGCTGGTCTCTGGACGCTCGCCCGGTATCGAGACTCAGCGGCCCAAACTTCCTGGAACGAGAGGATCGAGTCCGCTTTCCGTTTGCTCGGCGACACAGGCTTCGGCGGCAGGCGCTCCAGCGGTTGGGGCCAGACACACGCGCCCGAATTTCAACGCGGCAGCTGGCCCGGACTTCTGCTCCCAAAGTTGGGCCGACTTAACAACGGCGCGCCTGCTGAGTCTGCGGAAAGCTCACGTTACTGGCTGCTCTCGCTCTTTTCACCTGCACCCGAGGATAAGATCGATTGGCGGAGTGGTGAATACGCAATTGCCGTTCGGGCGGGCCACGTTGAAACCGGCAAAAAGAACGGAGCCCAAAGGAAGGCGGTTCGCATGGTCGCCGAGGGATCAGTGCTCGTCGCGTCCGCCGAGCCAGTCGGCGCCGCCGTGAACGTGGCCCCCGAGAATTTCGAACATCCTATATTCCGTTCGGGCCTAGCGCTAGCCCTCGAACTGCCCCTGATGGCGGCACAGGCTCTGGAGGAAATCCTGGCAGAATTACAGCCAGTCGAGGAAGCAACAACGGAAGAAGCCATTATTGAGGCTCCCTGCGACGAACCACGGGCCGAGCGGGGGGAAGTGGAACCTGAGCCACCACTCCAACCGGAACCTGAACCGGTGCCGCAGCGTGAACCAGAGCCAGAGCCTGAGCCACGACGCGATCCAGAGCCACGGCCTCTGCCACAGCATGAACCGGGGCCTGAGCCTGAGCCACAACGCGATCCGGAGCTAGAGCCACATCCTGAAATGTCGGACCCGGAGGACCCCGGCCATGCGCTATAGGGTAACCGCCCTGACGCCGTTGCTGGTTGGAGACGGCCGCGAGCTTTCTCCCATCGACTACATGGTCTGGAAAGATCAGATCAACGTACTTGACCAGGCGCGCATCTTCAGGTTACTTTCTCGCGGTCCGCGGCTCGACGGGTATTTGGCGCAATTAAGAAAATCGACCAAGCTCGATTTCGCTTCCTGGGGCGGTTTCGCTCAAAATTTCTCCCAGCGCCGCATCCCGTTTGAACATGCGGAATCTACGACGATCTGGAACTCTGCTCCTTCCGAGTCGCTATTTATACCGATGTTTGCCGCCTCGACAGCCGGTCCGTATTTGCCCGCATCGGCCATGAAGGGGGCGCTCCGGACCGGATTTGTCTTTTCGCGTTGGACCGCGGCTACCTTGGAGCGAATTGCCGCATCCCTCGAGGGCGATCGCGTGCCGCGGCGCCTAGCCGAGTCGGCCGAGCTCAGTGCCGGTGCTTCTCAGGTCAAGGTACTGAGCCTGGCAGACAGCCAGACGATCCCATCTTCCTCCCTTAGGATTTATCTGACCCGGACGGCATCGCTCGACACTCGCCAGCCCGGCAACCCGCAGTTGGTCTGGAAAATAGCGGGGCGAGGCAGTGTTCCGGCTAACCGCGTTGGCGACTCGACACCGCTCTTCACGGAAATGGCTGTTCCAGGTACCTCGTTTTCGGGAGATTGGCATGAGCGCAACTTCTTCCAAGGCGCAGATGTCGTACGCGCTCTGGGCTGGCGATCGAGTCCAACACCCCCCACGATTATCGAAGCTGCCAACAAGCATGCCGCAGCGCAGCTCGCTTTACACGGCCAATATGCCACTCTGGCCGGGCTCGAGAGTCTTCAGGCAGCCATTGAGCGGCTTAATTCGGAACTAGTTGCTGCTCAGGATGCTCCGCTCACATGTTTGCTATCGCTTGGTTGGGGTACGGGGTTTGCAGCGAAAGCAGGTTTCCTCGAAACAGAGAATACCTCCTACCGCAAAATTCTCCGGGCTACGCCGGCGATCGGTAAAGGGCTACGTGAAAACCTTCCTTTTCCAAAAACACGTCGCGTCATCTTTGTTCAGGGAAAACCTGCGTCTCTGCCTGGCTGGGTCCGGCTTCAGCTTACGCAATAAACCGCCGGTACGGGCTTGCTTAACCGGCGTTCATGCAATTGGAACGCAGATTGCCCACAGAGTCGCTATGATAGACATGTGGCGATCGGCATTGCGCGGGAATAGGTCAGGCAGATAACGCATGCAGAACGCTATCTATAATGCATATTTCGGTTTTTCTGAAAATCCGTTCAACATAAGCCCTGATCCGGAGTTTCTTTATAGGAGCCCTCAACATGAGGAGGCGATCGCCAACCTGACTTACGGCGTTCGTAGCCGCCGAGGGTTTATCGTGCTGACTGGTGAGGTCGGAACCGGCAAGACCACCATGTTGGAGTGCCTGCGCGACATCCTCGACACCCAGAGAACCGAATTTGCGTTTATCTTCAACTCGCGTCTCACTCCCGATCAGTTTTTCGAGATGATGGCGTACGATTTCGACCTGAAGTGCAATCGAAAGTCGAAAACGGACGTATTATTTGCACTAAATACCCTTTTGTTAGAACAGGCTCACCGCAATCGAACCTGTGTCTTGATAGTGGACGAAGCTCACAACCTCGAATGGGATGTTCTCGAGGAAATCCGGCTACTGGGGAATCTCGAAAATCGCCAGGGCAAGCTGCTTCAAATCATCCTTTCCGGTCAACCCGAACTCGACCGTAAATTGGATGCTCCAAATCTCCGCCAGCTGAAGCAGCGCATTGTGCTACGCTGTTCGCTCAATCCCCTTAATCCTGAGGAATCGGCGGCCTACATCGGAACCCGAATGGCACGAGCGGGTATGCCGAACCAGACGGTTTTTTCCCCGGAGCTCCTGGAAGAAATCTATCGTCGTTCACGCGGCATTCCTCGTGTGATCAATTTGCTGTGTGACAACTTGCTCGTCACGACGTTCGCGATGGAACAGCGTGGCGCCACAGTTGAGATGTTGGATGAAGTGTGCCGGGATCTGCGATTAGAGTGGCCCGGAGCGGGTCGCTCCGACAGACGTGGCCGCGGACGCTACGAAGTAACTGACGAGCAGTACCCGCAAGCTCCGATTCCAAGCCACGGCGACTGACGAGCGAAGTCGATTCGCGACATGCTTTATCCGTATGTAACGATCGCCGATAACTTCATTCCCCGCGCGACGAACCCGCTCTTCCAGCACCTTCTGGACACTTATGTAAGCGAAAGCAATAAGGTGGTTGCGATTTGGCGCGCACTCTCGGATGCCGATCTTGGTTTCGCGCCCGATTCGAAGTCACGTACGGTACTCGAGATCCTCCAGCACCAGTTGTTGTCCGAACGGCGTTTTTTCGGAGAGTTTCTTGGAACCGTTGAACCGCCCGCGGGAAAAGTGCTCCCTGCCTTGCCAGATCTGGCTGGCTTTCAATCCAGATTTGCCGAGCTTGTGCGTGACCGGCTTGACTTCTTTGCCGCTCGGACAGACGCTTGGTGGCTTGAGACAGTCCCGTTCTTCGACGTGCAGAGGCAGCGTGTCTGGATTTTCTGGCGACGTGTTCTGCACACCGCTCACCACCGTACGCAACTTGCGGTCTACCTGCGATTACTCAATAAGCCCGTGCCTGCCATTTACGGTCCAACCGCTGATTTGAGCTGGGATGGCGCCGATCCCACGGATACTCTCGATGCTGCGAGCCGGAAGTAAATAGAACCCTCCCGCGTCCGCGACTCGTGGGACCTTACGCTCCCTGTACTCTCCGCTGCTTGCCAGCCCAGAATTCCTCTCGCAGCTCTCGCTTCAAAATCTTGCCGGTACCGGTCTTTGGTAACGGCTCGCTGACGAATTTGATCAGCCTCGGGAGCTTGAAATTCGCGAGACGCCCCTGCAGAAAGCTGAACAGTTCATCACTGTTTAGGCAGGCACCATTCTTGAGCGCCACAATGGCCACCGGCACCTCGCCCCATTTATCATCGGGAGCGGCGAATACCGCACACTCGAATACCTTCGGATGGGCCGCAATTGCCTTCTCGATTTCTATCGATGAAATATTCTCTCCGCCGCTGATGATGATGTCTTTTTTCCGGTCGACTATATGGATGTAGTTCTCTTCGTCCCAAACCGCCATGTCTCCGGTGCGAAGCCAGCCGTCGATGACGGCCTCCCGAGTGGCATTCGGCTCGCGATAATAGCCGTCCATGACATTATTCCCGCGTATCACGACCTCCCCGATCGACTCCATGTCACGCGGCACATCCTTCTGATCCGGACCGACCACTCGAATTTCCGTTCCGAGGATCGCCCAACCCGCCATCGATGCGCGAAATAGGCGGTCATCGTCGCCGCTCGGGGAGATCGTCGATTTAGGGCGCGAGCAGCTCGCGACGGGACATGTTTCCGTGAGCCCATAGCCGCAGGTCACTCGGCAGAGAAACGTCTGTTCGAGCCGTGCCACCAACTCGGGTGATGCGGCCGCCCCGCCGAGCATGATGTCCTGCAGGCTGGCAGTGTCAAAGCTGCCAAGTTCCGGACAGTTCAGCAATGCATTCGCCATAACGGGAACTAGCAGCATGCCGGTGGCGCGCTCACTCTCGACGAGGCTGAGAACCTGCGCCGGTTCAAACCGCCGGACCATCACGTGCCTGGCGCCGTACATGGTTGCTATCTGCGGCAGCCCCCAGCCATTCGCGTGAAAGAGCGGTATGGTGTGCAATTGAACCGCGAGATCGCTCTGGTTGAAAGCGGCAGCCGCTTCGAGCGCGTGCACATAGACTGTTCTGTGCGAAAGCATGACGCCCTTCGGCGCGCCGGTGCTCCCGCTGGTATAGAACAGTTCGGCGATCTCATTTTCATCGAACGAAAACACATCCGGTCGGTCAATGCGATCCAGTGCCAGCAACGTTTCGTACGTAATGTCCGCCGAAGGGTTTTGGTCGTCGATCGACACATACCGCTGGACGCTGGGGCAGGTCTTCCGAAATACCTCGATCAGAGGCGCAAACTCGCTTTCGAATATCAGGATCCGCGGCTGCGCGTGATTGAGAATCTCGCTCAATTCCGCCGCCGTTAATCGCACGTTCAAAGGCATGGCCACCGCCCGGATGAGAGGCGGACCGTAATATCCTTCAAGCAACTGATGGTTGTTGAAGCTGAGAAACGCAATCCGGTCGCCCCGCTGAACACCTTCGCGAAGCAGACCGGCCGCGAGCCGCTCGCAACGTTCTCCGAACTGGGCATAGACAAATCGCCTGTCGCCCGACACGATTCCTTCTTTCTTGCCGTAGAGATCTACAGCTCGATACAGGAAGCGGATCGGTGTAAGCGGGATGTTCATCGCCCCTCTCGTTCGACCTCGGATCCGTTTGTCATAGCACCTTCCAGCTTCGGTCGCAGCCAGTCTGGAATTGGGATCGCGCGCTGCGTGTTCTTGTCCACGCACGCCACCACAATCGCTCCCGTTGCTGCTACTTCGCTGCCCCTAAAAGTTTGAAACTCCATGCGAACCGAAGACTTTCCAAGCTTCGCTAAGCATACTTCAATCTCAATGCAGTCGTCATGCTGCAAAGCAAGTCTGAAGTCGCACTCCACATGCACTCTGGGAAAGGTGAACTCACGTTCCTGATAAACCAGACCCAGTGTTCGCATGAACTCAATCTCCGCTGATTCGAAATACCGGAACATAGCGGTGTAATGAATACGGCCGCTGGCGTCCGTATCGATGAACCGTATACGCGTCTGAAAGCGAAATGGCTCTGGCACGTGCATTTCTCCAGCATTGCATCACCTGTTCGACTTCGTCTTCGCTCTCGTCCTTGAGCTGGTACCGGAGGAGGCAGGATATGATTGACTTCAGTCAATCCCTTGTTTTATCGTGACGATTCGGCTGGTTGGATCTGGTTTTAGTATGCTCCTCTAATCATGCCCAGGTTTGATCGCAGCCACATGGAGAACATTCAAACATTGCTTGACTCGACGCTGGAGACTGCGGATAGGGCTGAGGAGCTCGTCCTAAAAGAGGCTGGCAAGCTGGGGCTCGATGAGGACGATCAAAACCAAGTCGGTATGGCGGTGCGCGAGTGTACGGTTAACGCGATCGTTCACGGCAACCGCTACAACAAGAACAAGAAAGTTCATCTTCTGATTGAGCGCTCCGAGAAAGATCTGACAATCGTGATCGGAGATGAAGGTGAAGGATTCGATATTAATTCGTTACCCGACCCGCTAGCTCCGGAAAACCTGCTACGCCAGTCGGGCCGCGGCCTGATGCTGGCCAGGGCATTCATGGACGAATTCGACCTGCATCCCCGGCCTGGAGGCGGCACCGAAGTACGCTTGGTCAAATATTTGACCAAACAAGAATAGTTTTAGATAGTCTATAGCTCTTGGGAGGACGCGGAAGTGAGTGTAAAGCTGACATCTCGCCAGGTGGGCGACGTCACCGTAATAGATGCGGCGGGACGAATAACGCTCGGCGAGGGCGCGAGTGCGTTTCGTGATGCGATCCGGAGTTTTGCCGCGAAGGGCGACAAGAAATTACTGCTGAATTTGTCCGATGTCTCTTATATCGATAGCTCGGGGATCGGAGAAATGGTTTCGGGTTTCACGACGGTGACCAATGGCGGAGGCCAGCTCAAGCTAGTGGGTCTCTCCAAGCGGGTCAAAGATCTCTTGCAGATTACTAAGCTGTACACCGTATTCGAGGCTTTCGACGACGAAGCTGAAGCTGTCCGTAGCTTTCATTAGCGACTTCGCTTACCCATTCTCAGATCCGCTATTTCTTCCCGATCCGGAGGGCTGCGGCCTGCCTGCGCCTCCATCGAAACCGGCCTGAGATAACTGCCAATTGAAAGACACTCCATTAGCAGTCGCAACACATTTTAATTTGGACTCTTTCATGCTCGCTTCTGTCCTTCCCAACCCGACCTTTGTCCTCCCTGACGCTCAACCCGTCAGCGTACTGCTGGCTGATGAATTGACGCTGGTCCGCGAGGGTCTCGCGGCTCTTTGTAACTCGATACCAGGGTTTCGGGTGGTGGCGCAGGTCGGGACAGCCGGTGCGGCACTGGCGGAGATCGCTCGCCTGAGTCCCTCGATCGCGCTCCTTGATCTTGGCCTTTCTGATCTGGCGGCGACGGAAGTCGTCCGGCAGGTCCGCGAACAGAACCTCCCTACCCGCTGCGCAGTTTTTTCGACCCGCAAAGATCGCAAAACTGTGCTTGAAGTTCTTCGCTCGGGCGCCTGTGGCTACCTCCTCAAGACCTCCAGCTGCGATCAGATGGCGGAAGCCCTCTGCCAATTTGTTCAGGGTGGAATCTATGTATCTCCGCAGATCGAAGTCATGAGTTTGTTCGGAGAAAACAGCCCGATGCGTGAAGCCGATCCCATCGATTCACTCAGCGGTCGCGAATTCCAAGTCTTTTCTCTACTGGTCGAAGGTGTGCGCGCCAAGGAGATTGCCGCCCGCCTGGCGCTGAGCCCCAAAACTGTTGACACCTACCGTTCCAGCCTGATGCGTAAGCTCGATATCCACGATGTGGCGGGACTGGTAAAGTTCGCCATCAAACGTGATCTCGCTGACCTTCGCGCGGTAAGCGCGGCTGCCTCGATAGCTCTCGAATGTGATAGCCTGAGGGTGGTTTACCCTAGATTTTCACCCTGCCTGGCCTAGAGCCGCACACCTTGTGATGTGTTGCCGGCCAACGCTTTTGAAGGGAACTAGTTCTTCAGGAAAGGCAGTCTCACCCGTTTGACCCGTCACGAATTGAAGGAGCAGCTTCAGCATGATCACTTCACTGAATCTGTATCCCGCACACTCGATTACGCCAGCACTCACCGACAACGTTTAACTCAGTGGGGTATCGTGGTCGCTATTGCAGCCGTCGTGATTGCCGGCGCGTTCTTCATCAGTTCCCATCGAAGAGCTCTTCGAGAGCAGGATCTGCAAAACGCCTTCGCCGTCCTGGATGCTCAGGTCGGGCCGCCTAGCGATTACAGTAAGACTTTCGCTACTCAGGAACAAAAGCTGCAGGCTTCCATCAAAGCGCTTGCTCAAGTCGCCGCTAAGGACGCTGGAACCCGCGAAGGTTTCTTTGCACAGTACTATCTCGGGACGCTGAAGGCACAGCGTAACGACATCAAGGGCGCGGAAGCAGATCTTAGCACCGTGGCGAAGTCTGGAAGCGATTCTGCGGCGCTGGCGAAGATAGCTCTAGCTCAACTCTATCTCTCTTCCAAGAGAACTTCTGAGGCGCAGCAGCTTCTTCGTTCGCTCGTCAACAAGCCTACGGACCTTGTCTCGAAGGGACAAGCCGAGGTTTTGCTCGCGCAGCTAGACGCGTCCGCGAACCCTCAACAAGCTAAGCAAATCATTCAGAAGCTCAAGAACTCGAGTACGGACGCCGCCGTAGGTCGTGCGGCCGACGAGCTTTCCGCTCAATCGGCCAAGTAACGATCCGATCGATGCTGGGTCACCTGCGTCTCGGCACACGAAATTTGCGTGGACGCCGTTTCCCTGAGTCTTCGCACCCATATCGCAACGATTTTCAGCGCGATCGCGACCGTGTTATTCATTCGCGTGCGTTCCGGCGTCTCGAAGGTAAGACACAGGTTTTTACGATCGGCTCAGATGATCACGCGCGCAACCGATTAACGCATACTATTGAAGTTTCTCAGGTGGCCCGCACAGTCGCCGCTACGCTGGGATTAAACGAAGAATACACGGAGACTCTGGCGCTCGCTCACGATCTTGGACACCCGCCCTTCGGCCACGTCGGAGAACAGGAACTCGACCGGCAGATGCGCATGTTTGGAAGTTCCTTTGAGCACAACCTTCACGCCCTGCGCATTGTGGATCTCCTGGAGCAACGCTACGCCCGTTTTGATGGATTGAATTTGACCTTCGAGGTTCGCGAGGGCATCGTCAAGCACTCCCGAGAGATCGACCGCGATGCGGAGAAGTCCCTCCTGGAATTTCTGCCGGGCGAACGCCCAGTTCTCGAAGCGCAGCTTCTCGATATCGCTGATGAGATAGCCTATACGTCTGCGGATCTTGATGATGCGTTCGCCGCATCGCTGATCTCGTTCGATGACATCCGTGAATTCGTTCCGCGCGCTGCGGCGCTCATCGATGTCACGGAAACGCAGTATCCAGGCGCCTCCGATCGCCTTCGCTTCTGGGAGGTACAGCGCCAGCTTATGAACCTTCTCATCGGCGGCCTCATCGAAGGAACCCAGGAGGCCGGGACGCATTCCAGGGCCGGAAACGTCGAAGACCTGCGTCGGTTGAACGAGAGGATTGCGTGCCTTTCGCCTGAAACCGCTGAAGTCAACGCCCAGTTGAAGCAGTTGCTCCTGGCTCGTGCCTATTCATGTTCGCGCCTTGTAGCAGACCGGAACGACGCTGTTAAGAAAGTGCAAGCCCTTTTCGAATTCCTCGTGCGAAATCCGGAACGCGTTTCGGCCGGGTACCGTGAACACCTCGGGGATGCACCCGCTCACCGTGTCGTGTGTGACTACATCGCGGGGATGACGGACGCCTACCTGCTCCGAATACACTCCGAGTTAGTTGTGGGATCAATCCCGGCTCACGATGTTCGATAGTTCCGCTGAACGCACTCCATACAGCTTCTCCATTTGTCGGCAAATCTCTCCCGCGATGCGTTCGGGCTTCTCTTCCTCGTCCACTTCGACGGTCACTTTGATGTATAGATCCACTCTCTTCATTTGCTCTGATCCGATAATAACGAGTACCGATGCCTGATCCGGTATTGTGCAAGATTTGCCAGAAGCGGCGAGCGCGACGCTCCTGCCCCGCGGTACAAGGCGATATCTGTACTCTCTGTTGCGGTACCGAGCGGGAGGTTTCGCTCTCCTGCCCGCTCGCATGCGAGTATCTGCGGGAGGCGCACCAACACGAGAAACCCTTGATCATCGACGAAAGTGAGCTTTCGAATCCCGACATCTCTGTCGATGAGGAATTCATTCGTGACCGCGAAGAATTGTTGCTCTTCTGCGTGTATGCCTTGGTACAGGCTGCCGCCCGCACTTCCGGCGCAATCGATACAGACGTAGTCGCGGCGCTCGCTGCTCTGATTCAAACTCATCGTACTCTCGAATCCGGCCTCTTCTACGAATCGAAGCCCGAGAACCTGGTTGCGGCAGCAGTGCAACGTTCTTTCGCCGCCTCACTTGCCGATTATGAAAAAGAGCGGGCTGAGCGGGAATCGCTGGCTGCCGTCCGAAACTCGGAGGTTCTGGCGATCTTGGTGTTTCTGCACAGAATCGGGCAGCAGAATCAGAACGGGCGGCCACGCGGCCGCATGTTTCTCGATTTATTGAATCAGATGACGCCCGAAGCCGGCATCAATGAGCGCGCCCCGAGCATCATCATATAAGCGGGAGCTATTGCATTGAAAGCCAGATTGCTCGACTGGAAAGAACTCTCGCCCGAGGTGCATCAGCTTCGATTTGAAGTTCGCGGTATCGAGCAGCTTCACTTTACACCGGGCCAATTCGTATACGTCATCGAGCGCTATGAAGATGAACAGAAGGAAGTAGCACGGGCATATTCCATCGCCTCACGTCCCGGCGGAAACCGATTCGATCTTTGTCTCAATCGCGCTCCGGAAGGCTTTGTATCGGCGTGGCTCTTCCGGTTAAAGCCCGGCGATGACGTCGATCTGCTGGGGCCATCAGGCGATTTCACGCTACGCGATTTCAGGCACCGCGCAGTCTTCATCGCGACCGGCACCGGTATCGCCCCTTTCCGCTCCATGCTGCTCGATCATCTGCCCAGAACTCAGCCGGACATCACGCTGCTTTTTGGCGCGCGATACGGATCCGGCCTGCTTTATCGCGATGAGTTTGAGCGCATATCGCAACAATACCCAAGCTTCCGTTTTCTCCCGACTCTGACTCGCCCCGACCCGCACTGGGATGGCCGTGTAGGTCGCGTACAGGCGCATCTCGATGAAGCACTCGCCCTAGCCGATCCGGCCGAAATGAGCAACATCGATGTCTATATCTGCGGGCGAAAAGAAATGGTTGACGACGTACGCTGGAGGCTGCGGCAGCGAGGCTTTAGCGACGCACAGATTATTTCTGAGAAGTACGAGGGCCCAGACCAGGCGATAACGCATTCTGAACCGCAACCCGAAAGCGCGGTTATAGACTAGTTCTGATTCCGCTTTACACCACTACCCTCGTAATTGACGTCTGCCCGTAAATTTTCCTGGTCTGCTCCAGATTCGCCAATTCGATACCCGGTAGAAGTGCCGATGCCGTTCCAGCAGCTACGCCCCAACGTAATGCGTCTCCTAATGAGTCGCCCCGATCTAGCGACCAGACAATTGCTGCCGACATGGCGTCGCCTGCGCCGATCGGGCAAAGCGCGTCTACTGCCGGAGGCGTGATCTCGAGCACTCCCTCGCTCGAAGTAGCTGCCACAGCGCCCCGGCTGCCGAGTGAAAGCACCACCGACTTGGCGCCCAGTCCCTTGATGCGTTGCACGGCTTCGATCAATTGCGAACGAGTAATCAGCGCCGTATTTAGTAGCCGCTCAGCCTCCGATTGATTGGGCTTGACGATCGTCGGATGCCCTTCAAGCCCGTGGAGCAACGCTTCGCCATCGGTATCGAGGAGCGTTTCGACTTTGTGCTTCGTAGCCACCTTAAGTAACTTGGTGTAGAAATGATTATCCATCGCGGGAGGCAAACTCCCGCACAGCATAAGCCAGGATGACTCCGGAAGCAGCTTCTCGGTAGCCTTCAACAGTTTGTCCTGTTCGCCCTGCGAGAGCACCGGCCCTCGCTCGTTCAGCTTGATGGAGAGGCCTTGGCGATCCGAAATCGTAAGATTGATGCGAATACCATTTCGTATCTTTACAATTTCTTTGCCGAATGTGTCTGCCTGAAGCCGCTCTTCGAATTTGCGCCCCACCTCGCGTCCTGAGGTGGTGATGGCAATTGCTTTTGCGCCAAAACTGGTCAGCACGCGCGCGGCGTTGATTCCGCGACCGCCAGCCGCTTCAGTGGTCGATTCAATGTAAGCACGATCTTCGAACACTAGCCGGTCGACTGTGGTGATGCGATCGAGCGCAGGATTAACCGTCAACGTGAGAATAGGTCGGCTCATTCAAGCTGCGGCTTCCAGCGTACCAGCCGTCTGATTTAGGGCTGCGTCCGCCTTGTTGACATGCGCGCTGCCAGCATCCCCCCAAACGCGGCCGAGATGGTAGCCAAAAAAAACATGGGGATGAGTCCCTCGACAAGGTTGATCAGAAACCGGTGGGGATCATCGAGCATCTTCGCCAGCTCTGGCATTTTCGGCATTGCCGCCTTTAAAATCTCGCGGCCCGCAGGGGAAGCGACGTAAATGCTCGTGATTGCGGCGCAAACTGCAACCACCAGAAAAAGCCACACGCCGGTCATCAACCCGAGGTAAGCTCCTCCCCCCGCAGAAAGAGGCTCTGCCGTGCGCTTCCGGTACACCTGTGCAGCCGCAAATCCCGCCGCGCAGAGAACCACCGGGCCCAAGATCGGCGCAACCGCAGCCGCTAGGAAAAGCGCCAACAGCGCGCACGCCGCGACTGCCATCGTGATTGCCACCGCGCGCAAATTACTGAATCCGATCGGCGCAGCCTTGTTCTGGCCGGGTACATCCAGCGGTCCTTGCACCGGCCTGGAGACTTCCGCTATCGAGAGCCGCGCGATGTCTTCTTCGAGTTGTGGCTTGCCGCATTTGTGGCAAAACCGGGCGTCCTCTGGAAGAATCGCGCCGCACGTGCAACGTGGATCCACACCTTCATTCTAAAGCTGTGGCCAAGCTACCCCGCGTTCGTACTCACTGTCGGCCGATTTGGAGCCCCACCCGATACGATAGTGTTTGCATCCCATGCGTAAGCCCAACATTCTTGTCGTGTGCCCGCCCGGTCATTACGTGCTCCGGAATCTGGCGTCTATACGGGAACAGGCACATGTATGGATCGGCAATGACACTGGCGCGCTGGCAGAACACGCGCCCGAGGCGGAGATCATCCTCTACTCGAGCCTGACCGGCAAGAGCGTAGATTTCCGCGAAGTCTGGCGGCATGCAGAGAACGTCAAGTGGATACAAAGCCTCGCAGCGGGTGTCGAAAATCTGCTCATACCCGAATTAATTGAAGGCCCGGTAATCGTCACAAATGCGAGGGGAGTTTTCAAACGTTCACTCGCCGACTTCGCTATCTTCGGCATCTTGTTTTATTACAAGCGCGGGCGTCGCCTCGTCGAAAGCCAGCGCGCGCATCGCTGGGACGATTTCCGCGTGGATTGGCTTCCCGGCAAAATCATGGGCGTCATCGGGTATGGTGAAATCGGCCGTGAATGTGCGCGGCTCGCGCATGCATTGGGAATGAAAATCTATGCAATCCGCCGCAATCCTCAAAACTCGGCGGGTGACCCAATCCTAGATCGCATTTTCCCCCCCGATTCTCTCCATGACATGCTGCGCCACTTAGACGTTCTGGTCGCGGCAGCACCACTCACCAAAGAAACCCGCCATATGATCGGCTCGCCAGAGTTCGGGGCAATGAAATCTAGTTCCATGGTTATCAACGTGGGCCGCGGACCGGTTATCGATCAAGAGGCTTTGATATGCGCTCTTAAGGAAAAAAAGATTGCGGCGGCCGCGCTGGACGTCTACGAAACCGAACCGCTTCCACCGGACAATCCACTTTGGGATATGGATAACGTTCTGCTTTCGCCCCATTGCACGGATCGTACCGAAAACCCGGACTGGTTGGACCTGGCAATGCAGGTGTTTCTCGACAATTTTGCGCTATATCAAAAGGGCGAGCCTCTGCTGAATGTCGTCGATAAGAAGGCTGGCTACTGATGCTGGATATCGACAAGACCTCACAGATAGACTTGTCGCAGGTCGAACGGGCGGCCGAACGAGTCCGCGGGCTGGCGTGTGAGACGCCTGTAGCTTCTTCGCGGCTGTTCAATGAGGCCTGCGCCGCCAGCGCCTTCTTCAAGTGTGAGAATCTGCAGCGCGGCGGCGCATTCAAGATTCGCGGCGCTGCAAATTTTCTTCTCTCGCTCGACCCGCAGGAGCGGCAGCGCGGGGTAGTCACATTTTCTTCGGGCAATCACGCCCAAGCCGTCGCCATTGCGGCATCCCACCTCGGCGTTGCGGCAACTATAGTCATGCCTAAGGACGCGCCCCAATCGAAACTCGATTCGACCAGGGCATATGGGCCCAGAATCGTTTTTCATGACAGGCATACTGAAAATCGCGAAACAATCGCCCGCCAGATAGCCGACGAGACTGGAGCGGTTGTGCTGCCCTCGTATGATCATCCATGGATCATCACCGGCCAAGGGACCGCCACACTCGAGCTTCTTCGCCAACATCCGGATCTGGACGCGCTCGTAGTTCCGCTCGGTGGCGGAGGTCTGCTCTCCGGAGCGCTCACCGCTGCAAAGAGGCTGCGCCCAGGTATCCGCGTTTTCGGAGTGGAACCTGCATTGGCGAATGATTGGTTCTTGTCTTTGCGATCGGGTGAACGCGTCGAGATCGCCTCTCCGCCCACGCTCGCCGATGGGCTCCGCACAACCATTCCGGGCAACATTACATTTCCCATCATCAAAGACATGGCCGATGGAGTCCTCCTTGTTTCGGAAGAAGAAATGAAAGTAACAATCCGATTCCTGCTGACGCGGATGAAACTGCTTGTCGAACCGAGTGGGGTCGTGGCAGCTGCGGCGGTACTGTACGGCAAACTGCCCGGCGCTTTCAAACGTGTCGGCATCATTCTTTCGGGCGGTAATGTGGATCTGCCGGTACTGGCGTCCATTTGCAAGGAGGAGGTCTGATCCGGCGTGGCGCATAATCCGTGGAAGACCTGGTCCTCGCGGATTACATATGAAAATCCCTGGATTCGCGTACGTGAGGACCAGGTCTCGCGTCCCGATGGTCGCCCCGGTATCTATGCAGTCGTCGAAATACGGCCCTCGGTCGGAGTCGTCGCGCTCAACGAGCAGAATGAGATTGTGCTTGTCGGGCAGTGGCGCTATCCACACGATCACTATTCGTGGGAAATCCCCCGCGGCGGCTCTCATCCCGGTGAAAACGACATGCTCGCCGTGGCCCAACGAGAGCTGGCTGAAGAAGCCGGTCTTAAGGCGGAAAATTGGAAGTATCTTGGTGCGGTAGATTGCTGTAACGGCGTGGTGAACGATCTGCAGAGTCTGTATCTGGCAACAAATCTCTCTCAAACCGAGAGGCGTCTTGATCCTGAAGAAGAGATCGCGGTTTGCTGGACTCAGTTTGCTGAAGCGGTTCGTATGTCGACTGACGGCAGAATCACTGAGGTCTCGAGTATAGCCGCGATCCTCATGGTCGCTCAACGACGAAACAGCGGTAGCTGAATGAATCTCTCCGTACCACAATCCCGCGTGCGATTTGCATCGTTCTCCTGGATCGTTCTGGCCTACAATCTCCCGGTGATTTTGTGGGGTGCGTTTGTTCGCGTCTCGTTCTCCGGGGATGGTTGCGGAGCGAACTGGCCTAGTTGTAGCGGACAATTTATCCCGGAAAAAATGCCGGTACCCATGGCCATCGAGTACACGCATCGAATGATGACGAGCTTCGATACCATTCTCGTCGTTGCGATGGTTCTTTGGACATTCCTTGCCTTTCCTAAAAAGCATGCTGTGCGGCGCTATGCCGTATGGTCACTGGTGTTTCTGTTTATCGAGGCGTTGCTAGGCGCGGGGCTGGTCCTATTCCGTCTCGTAGCGAAAGATCAGTCGGTTGGGCGGGTCTGGTACCTTTCCGCGCATCTCACCAACACCATGCTCCTCTTGGCGGCTCTTACCATAACTGCCTGGCTTGCTCGCACAAAGATCTCAACGTTGCGGTTTCTCGATGCTCCCAAGCCGTTGCTCGCTGGTTTGTTTCTCACCATCCTGGTGAGCATCACTGGAACGATCACCGCACTCGGAGATACTCTGTTTCCGTCTTCGTCATTTTCGGCTGGAGTACAGCAGGATTTCAACGCTACATCACACTTCCTGCTGCGCTTACGCATCATCCATCCTGTTATCGCAGTCGCTGGCGCCGCGTATCTCATCTGGCTCGCATCATCCGTTCTGCGAAGGTTTAGCTCGCGAGCCGCAGCCACGGTGATTGTCGTTGTCGTTGTGCAGATCATGGCCGGTATGCTGAACCTGATGCTACTTGCGCCTCTGCCGATGCAACTAGCCCATCTCTTCATTGCCGATCTCGTCTGGATTGCGGTTGTCGTGCTGACTCTCGAATGCATCAGGCGCCAGGACCCCACGCTCGACGCCCTTTCTAAACAAAACCTCGAGCACGCTGCACGCTATGCTGAGTGATTTGATCGCACATGTCCGCTCTCAGCTCAAGTAACACTTCTGCTCGTTTGCTGTCTCTAGATGCGTTTCGCGGAGCAACCATGCTTTTCATGGTGTTGGTCAACAACGGCGGTGGACCCGATTCTTATCCTCCCCTCAAACACGCGGCCTGGAACGGCTGGACGCTTACCGACACGGTTTTCCCTTCCTTTCTCTGGATCGTCGGTGTCGCGATCACTCTCTCGCTCGGTAAGCGCCTCGAGGCCGGAGCTTCTCGATCGGAGCTTTTGCCGAAAATATTTCGTCGCTTCGCTGTGCTGTACGTCCTCGGGCTCCTCATTTACGTGTATCCCACGCTCAGCCTCTCGCACCAGCGAATCCTTGGTGTCCTGCAGCGGATCGCCATTTGTTACCTGATCGTTTCAGTCCTCTATCTCTATACCGGCATTCGCGCTCAGCTCGGCTGGATAATCGGACTGTTTGTCGCCTATTGGCTCATGATGACCTTCGTCAATGTGCCTGGCTATGGCGCTGGCCGGCTGGACATTCCCGGCAACTTCGCTCATTATGTCGATCGCGTCGTCCTTGGAACCCATAACTATGCAAGCACCAAGACCTGGGATCCTGAAGGCATTGTCAGCACGCTGCCCGCTATCGGGACAACTCTTCTCGGAGTCATGGCCGGGCATATCTTGCGCTTCGATTCGCCGCTCCCGGTGCGCAGGAATCAGCTCTTGATCGCTGGCGCATTCCTGATCGCGCTCGGTCTGATCTGGAATATCGTCCTTCCCATCAACAAGCACCTCTGGACCGATTCGTTCGCCGCCTTCATGGCCGGTCTCGATTTCGTCGTTCTAGCGGCGTTTATCTGGGTGATCGATGAGCGCAAACAGAACCGCTATTTCACGCCATTCCTGATCACCGGGATGAACGCAATTGTGGTCTACGCCGCTTCAGAGTTCCTCGCGGAAATCCTGGACGGAACAGGACTGCACGACGTGATCTACAACAGAGTTTTCGCGCCGATCGCTTCGCCTCTCAACGCTTCACTGCTGTGGGCACTGGCGTTCACCGCCCTGATGTATCTACTTGCCTGGTTCATGTACCGGCGTCGATGGTTCGTCAAAGTCTAGCGTGGATGTAGCCGCCAGTCGAGCTGCTTCTGCTCGCGGCGTTGTGCTAGATATGAAATGACATGGACGGCCCTATCGCGACGCTCGAAAATGGATCTTGCATGGCTGAAATCTTCGAGACGCCGATGCCAGGCCAGTTCACCGTTCGTTACCGCAGCCAGGACGGTAAGGTTTTGGCTGAAGAGTCGCTAACCGGCGTGAGCAGTTACAAACAGCGAGAGAAAGAAATCCGAAGTCACCTACGCAAGGTTTGCGAGGGACGTGGGATCGATGACGCAAGCCTATCGGACTCCGGCGAATACTGAGGCGCTCTCTGAGGTTAGCGCCAATCGCCGGAACAGCGACTACGGTTTCTTCTCCGTAACATTATTGCCGAACATGAACCCTATCTCAGCCATCGCTCGCAGCTGAGTTGAGTTCGAGCCAGTGGGCCCGAAGGCGTAACCCGGTGTGTAGCTGGTTGCCTGAACAAGAGATAGATCTCCGCGAACGAAGAACCCGCCGTATTGGAAAGTGGGTGTCAGAGTTCCCGACCAGCCACCACTGCCCGGACCATAGATCAGATTCACAGCCTGGTCGGCGACACTTCCCGAGCTTGTGATATATTCGCCGCGCCCGGCCAGCGAGAAGCCACGTTTAAAGGCGTGACTCACCAGCAGTGCGCCACCTTTGGTTGAAGCTCCCTTCAGTACGCCGATTGAAGGGTTAGTCGGAATGTTGCTGTATTGGAAATAAGGCTGTACAATCCAGGCCCCCTTCGTATATGTATAGATGACGTTGTAGATACTGCCGTTGTTTTGCACTGGGGTGGCGAGGTTCTGAAACTTTGTCTGACCGAGATTCCCACCAGCTACGAACGACAAGGCGTGCGGTCCATTGGCGTACGCCAGCGAACCCGAGAGCCACGTATAGCGGTTGGAATAGAAGCCGTCATTCCAGCTCAAGGAGGCAGTGAATTTACCCATAGTCTGATTGATTTGGATCCCCTTATTAACAGCGTTTTCCTGATTCCACAAGAGACCCCGCTCGATATTCATGTTTTCGAAGCTGAAGGTGTACTCCGCGCCGATAAGTGTGGGGAGCGCTCCGATTTCGATAGAGGTGTTTTTGCCCGCCTGCAACTTAACATAGGCTTGGGGTACCGGGCCAAAGAAATTAGTCAGTGTCTTGTCGGTGGAGAGAAATGGGGTTCCCAGATCCGGAATGGTGTAAGCGCCGGCCTGAATATAGAATTGGAACCAGCCGTCGGTCTTTTGGATGAATATCTGACCGTTACTCAGTGCCGCTTGCGTGGGACTATCACCTGGAACGTGATTTCCTTGCCACATTCCCGAGCCGCTGAGAACGCCATTCACATCGATTTTTCCGAAGGGTCCGGCATCGAAGATAGCGGGTGGAGCTTCCTGCAGAGGACCCGTAACGGCTGGCGTCGGGAGCGCTGTCGGTGCTGGAGCCGGAGTTGCTGCGGCAGCCGGATTTTGCTGGTCCGGCGCCTGTGTTGTGGCAGGGGCGTTCTGGGCAGCGCAAACCCAGGCTGATCCAAGGCAAAGACCAATTGCGGCCAGATACTTCATAGACACTTTCATGATCCTCCAGAGATGTGATGTGGACCTTTACACGGCGGAGTGCAGAAGGTGGCGAGCAGGTGAGAGGACAATCAGCAGTGTTAAGCCCGAACTCCCACAAGCACCGCCTGAAACAGTGTCGGACGAGGACACGCAACAAAACTTCGTGTCCAAACGCGGCCGAAGGAATTTGTTGCGAAGATTCCAACAAGCATAGCTGGCTTTAAGCTCTCCGTACAAATTCAAACTTTCTATCGAACAGATAAAGAAGCATCCCGTTGCTGCACACCCGGAGGTGGTTGTTGCTGATAACCTTGGCTCAACAGAAGATCAGTCCTTCGTCGCACGGCAGCTGCTGCCAATCTTTTTTAGTTCGGACAATCAGTACAATGTCCGCATGTCGCAGCTCTCCCTGCGCTGCGCCGCATTTGGCGCCGCCTGCTTCCTCGTCCCATCGCTGCTCGCTGCCGTCGTGCCGCGCCCCGAATATCCCAACCCCCAATTTGAACGCCCTCAATGGCTGACGCTCAACGGTGCTTGGTCGTTCGCCTTCGATGATAGCGATCAAGGCCTCAAGGCCGGCTGGTACACTCACGGCCTCGCATCCTCTAAGCAAATCACTGTTCCTTATTGCTTTGAAAGCAAGCTGGGTGGCATCGGCGAGACTTCTTTCCATCCTGTCGCCTGGTATCAGAGGTCCGTCCGAATTCCGGAAAACTGGAGTAGCGCCCACGTCTTATTGCACTTCGGCGCCGTTTATTACCGAGCCGCCGTTTGGCTGAACGGCCAATTTCTTGGCAGCCATGAAGGCGGTAACGTCCCGTTCAGCTTCGAAATCACACGCGCGCTCAAACCCGGAAACAATGTTCTGATCGTTCGTACCTATAACCCTCCTACCGATCGCTCCATCGCCCGTGGTAAACAATACTGGAAGCCGAAATCCGCCGAAATCTTCTACACGCGCACCAGCGGTATCTGGCAACCCGTCTGGCTCGAGACGACCGGCGAAAATCACCTGAAGTGCGTCCACATCACTGCCGGTCAGGACGGCCGGGCCTATTTCGAAGGCTTTCTCGCACGGCATCCTGCTGTGCCACTCAAATTCGAAGTCACTATTCTCGACGGCGCCACTACCGTAGCGAACACGACCACTCAGAGCGTAGAAGATCGGGTCTCCGCCACGCTTCAAATTTCGAATCCCAAATTGTGGTCTCCGGATTCCCCCAAGCTTTACCAGGTGCGCTATCGTCTGCTAGACGGCGGCCAAGCAATCGATCTCGTCAACTCGTACTGCGGCTTTCGATCCATTTCCGTTGGGAATGATCGAGTAACTATCAACGGCCAGCCCGTGTACCTGAAGTTCCTTCTTGATCAGGGCTACTGGCCCGAAAGCGTCTTAACCCCGCCCTCCGACGCTGCTATCCAACGCGACATCGACCTGATCCAGTCCATGGGATTTAACGGTGTTCGCAAACATCAGAAGGTCGCTGATCCACGCTTTCTCTATTGGGCCGATAAGCGCGGCGTGCTTGTTTCAGGCGAAATTGCCGACGCTTATGAATTCAACTCCGAAGAAACCGAGCGATTCACACGCGAATGGACCGAAGCCGTTGAGCGCGATTATAATCACCCATCTGTCATCATCTGGAACGCGATCAATGAAAGCTGGGGTGTTCCCAACCTTGCCGACCCCCGCCAGCAGGCTTTTCTGAAGGAGCTTTATCAAATCACCCACACGCTCGACAACACGCGCCTCATGATCGACAACGAAGGTTGGCAGCATACCGATCAGACTGATCTCTTTGCGATTCACAACTACGAGAAATCCGGTGAAGCGCTCTACCGGCTCTATAAAGACGTCACCCCGCAAAGCACTTCGGTTCCGAAAGCTGACCGCGATGCGCTCCTTCCCGGATACCGGTACAACGGCTCCCCTCTGTATTTGTCGGAGTTCGGCGGTATTGCCTACATTCCTCCCGGCGCAAACGTTCCGGGAAGAAGTTGGGGCTATTCGGGAGTAGAAAAAACTCAAGAGGCGGCGTTGAATAGGCTTACCCAGCTCTATCAGGGACTCGCCAAGCTCAACAACCTTGCGGGTGTCTGTTATACGCAGCTAACCGACGTCGAGCAGGAGATAAATGGATTGGCAACCTTCGACCGAAAACCGAAATTTCCCGCCGAGAAGCTCAAGGCCTTGAATAGTCTATTGCACTGAGTGCACAGCACAGCTACTTTCTCGTTAGCTCAATTCGAGTGACGCTCGCCGCCGGGAACGTGTAACTCAACACGCCATTCTTGAGCTCCGCGATGGTACGAACAGGGGCAACGGATTCCGGCCGTAACTCGTTGTTGAAATCATAGATGCTTTCCGAATCGAGCGTCTTTATGGCTGCGTTCGCTCGAGCGGAGAAGTCCTCGAGCGAAACGCTGGCCGGCACGCCCCGATCGAGGTGTCGGTTCACGCAAAAGAGTGTCAACTTGTCACCGGCTTTGTTCAACGCTGCCACTACATCCAGATATGGCACATCGGGAATATCGGGCAGCCGCGTTACGCCGCGTTGCACGTTGTAGTGTCCAGTATCAGTCGATACTTTCACAGGCACATCGATGTCCGCACCGGAATACATTTGGAACGCGTAATAAGCCGGTGTTCCGAAAGCACGCGCACGCTTCTTCCAAATACCCGCGAACTCGACAATACCGGTCATGTCCGAGATCGGCGCCACATCCGCATTCGCCAGCAGCATATTCAGAAAACCCGCTGTGATTACTGCGCCGCCCATGTTGTCCCATTTCGGCGCATTTGCCGGCTTTCGGTCGTCGCAGCAAACCCAAAGCCACTCTGTAAACGCAATATGGACCTTATCGCGGTACCCGGCGGTTTCATTGATCTGCTTTTGCATGTTACGCAGCCGCCTGCCAAGTTCCACGGGCAGAGCGAAGCTATCCAAAGCCACCGTATCTGGATCCGCGTGCAGTTGCTGCAAGCGATCGTCAGTGACCACGAAATGCGTCGATAAGAAATCGAATGTTCCAGGCGGATTGGTGAGTTGCGCGGCGTTCCAGGCCTGGTAGTCGTCCGGATCTTGGCCGGTAGCAATGAGCCGTGCCCGCGGATCAATACGGCGTATAGCTTCACTAAATTGTCTAGTGCGCCCGGGCAATTCTTCGAGTGTGGGATAGCCGAGGTTCCAGTCGCCCCAGAGTTCATTGCCGAGTTCCCACAAAAGCCCGCCGTGCGTGGGCCAGTGATTGTCCACATAGCTCACCCAATCGGCTGCTTCCTGGGCCGTGCCGCTCCCGAGGTTCAATGCGATCTGCGGCTGAGCCCCGATGAGCTCGCAAAAGTGAAGGAAATCGTCCGTTCCAAACTGGTTGTATTCCGGAATGCCCCAGGCGATGTTCAACATGCTGACACGTTTATCGCGCGGCCCGATGCCGTCCCTCCAGTGATACCCAGACGTGAAATTTCCGCCAAATCTCACCACCGGTGTGTGCATCTCTTTCGCCATGCGAACAATGTCCGGGTCCATGCCATCCACGGCGTCGCGAGGCATCAAGGAAAGTTGATCGACCTGGACGCGCTCATCGCCTGCCACCTGCACCACAAAATCGGCCGGTTCGAGCTCCTCTAATTCTCCTTGAGGAATATTCAAAGAAAACCCATACCTATGCCACTGTGTATCCGGGGCATCGATCTTCGATTGACTTAGGATCTGGTCCGCGTGGTCGTGGATTCGCAGCGAGATCGTAAGGTCCACCGGCCCGCTCAAATGTTTGGCGTAAAGGCTGCCCTGATACTTGAGTTCGCGATGAATCGGCAAATAGACCCGCTGCTTGATTCCCGTCGCCTTGCCGGGGACTCCGAAAACTGCGAGCGAGCGCCAGGAGTTTGCCGCATCTCCCCACCGCGGTTCATATCGGTTGCCCTCGGCCGGGTCGAGCGGCTCCCAGGGAAGAGGCAGGGCCAGTTGCGAGGCTCGCACCAATTCGGGCTGCTCTTGAATCATGCGCGCAACCGCGCCCGCGCTCCACAAATTTTCCTCCAAGCTGGGATTCTGCAGGATCTCCGCCCATAGACCGTTATAGGTAGAGTTTCCGATCGGCTCCAGAAACGTGCCAAACGCGGTTCGTGGAATCGTATAGTTCGCTTTCTGCTGCGCGTGGATTTGGATCGTGATGGGCGCAGCCCCGAGGGCCAGCCCGGAAGCCGCGAGTAAGCAGGCGACAGCCAGCCTGCATTCGATTTGCGCTATGTGTTCCATGCAACTACTAATCCGTGATCTCTTTCGCATAGATCATATGCGAAACCCGCGGCGGAATCTCACCCTGATGAAAGCTCCAGACCTTATCGCGGATCTGCAGATCTGAGGCAGTGAATCTCTCCCGTTGGCGCAGATACTCGATCCACGATTCAACCAGAAACGTTTCGTTCATATGATCCGGATCGTTGACGTCCTGAAAAACACCCCACCGAATAGCACCATCCCGCAAGCGAACATCGCGGAGTTCATGAATGGCCCGCGTAAAGGCGGCATAGTCTTCAGGCCGTACTCGGTACTGAATCGAGACACGCACGGGACCATCGTCCGGGTTCAGCTCGATCACCGCTTGCGGAAAGGGCCGTTCACGCTTGTAAGGCGTTAGGTCCTGCACGCCACCGCGTAACACGTGGAACCGGAGCGCAAACGGCAAACTGACCAGCAACCCGCCGCCGGCGCACGCCAAGGCGATCTGGGTCGACGCGTGCTCGGCGACAAAGCCCCAGATTACGCCTCCTAGCGCCATGCCACCCTGCAGAATCATCTGGTACGAACCGAGTGCCCGCGCCCTCACCCAGGAAGGAACCGAGAGCTGGACCGAAACATTGAGTGTGGACATTGTACTCGTCCACGCAAATCCTCCAGCGATCAAGAACAGGATGATCACCGCCGGCATGCGCACGAATGCAAGCACCGCCAGGGTGGCAGCGAATGTGACGGTCGAGGCGGCAATGATCTGGTCGGCTGCGAAGCTCCGGCGGAGGCGCGCCAGCGAGAATGCGCCGGTAACCGCGCCCAATCCCATGCTGCCGTTCAGAAGGCCGTACCCCATCGCGCCTTGATGCAGATCGCTCCGTGCCACCACGGCTAGCAGCGACCAGGCTGCGCTCACAAATAACGTGAAGAATATTGCGCGGACCAGGGTTGCCTGCAACGCCGGCGCGTGACGGATATAGCGCACGCCGGCCCTCATGGAAGCAAACACCCGCTCCGCTGGAAGAGCACTTTTGAAGGACGCTGTCCGATGCCAACGGTACAGAACCCAAATCACCGCCACGAACGACAAGGCATTGAATAGAAACACCGCGGCCGCGCCCGTAGTTGCCCGGTGTCCGAACGCGGCCACGGCAAGGCCTCCGAGCGCCGGGCCTACGGCACGCGCCAGATTGTAGCCGGCGCTGTTCAAGGCCACCGCATCGGGCACTTGGGACGCAGGTACTAGCTCCGGAACGATGGCCTGCCACGCGGGGTTATTCATAGCCGCTCCAATGTTCAGCGCGAACGTGAGCGCCAGCAGCACCCATGGCGAGATCACTCCGAAAAACGCCAGCACACTCAGTATCGCCACCGATCCAAGCATCCATGCCTGCCAAACGATGAGCAGCCGCCGCCTGTCGTAGATGTCGGCGGTAGCGCCCGCCAATAAGCCAAGTAGAAGTACTGGAAGGCTGGCCGCCGTCTGCATCAGCGCAATCAGCAACGGTGACGTCGTGAGCACGGCCATAAGCCATGTGCCCGCTGTGTCCTGCATCCATCCGCCGACGTTCGAAATGATCGACGCGATCCAGCGATCTCGAAAAAGCGATTCTTTCAGAGGTTCAAAGCCGGTAGTCTTTTGGGGGACCGCCGCCGGAGTCGTCATCGGGATGTATTCATTGTTACTCCTCGATGTTTCGCAGCGTGTCCACTACGCTGAGAGTGAATGAAAAAGTTTTGGCGGGGTTGTGCCAGGGCCTTCTTCTGTTTCATCACCGCCTCTATACTCGGGCAGTCTTTGCGAGCGCAACTTGTAGTCAAGCTCTCACCGCAGACGGTCTCTGAATTCGAGCGTTACGCGCACGCAGTCGAAGCGACGCTACAGGAACGATGGGCGGGCAGGAAGAATTTTCTTTTCATTGAAGATGACCCGGCGACGAAGCAGCGCGTCCTTAACGGGGAGCTCCTTATCAAGCAGATGAACGGCGGTCATCCCGTTGAAATCACAAATGGGTTGATTCACGACTGGCTCGGCGCAATCTATATGCCGAATACCAGCATTCAGAGGGTACTGGAGATCCTGGAAGACTTTGATCGCCACAAGGAGATCTATCCTCTAGTAAGCAAATCGCGTACGGTCAGCCGCGAAGGCAACAACATCAGGGGCTACTGGAGACTGCAGCAGAAAGGACTCGTCCCCGTGATCCTTGATGTCGAAGAAGATGTGCATTACAGCGAAGTCGCGCCGGGTAAGTGGAAAGGTCAGAATTATGCGCGCAACATAACGGAGGTGGATACGAGCTGGTTTACCAGGGGCCGCAAATTTCCATTGGGAGAAGGTCACGGATTTCTGTGGCGGCTTTACGGTTACTGGAGTCTGGAAGCGTTCCGTGGGGGTGTGCTGGCTGAGTGCCGCACGCTGTCGCTCTCGCGCGATATCCCGCAAGGTCTCGCCTGGGCGGTAGGTCCTTACACGCAGAAAATGCCCCAGGAATCGCTCTCCTCTACCCTGAAAAACACGAGTAAAGCGGCTGCCCAGTAGAGCGATTTGCATGAAATCTGAAACAGAAGCGGCTATCCGCCGGACCATCCGATCAATCCCACGCGGGAGAGTCGCTACTTATGGACAAGTAGCGGAAGCGGCTGGTTATCCGGGCTATCATCGGCAGGTCGCGCAGATTCTCAGCAAGTGTGGCGACACTCTACCGTGGCATCGCGTCATCGGCTCTGGCGGCCAGATTAAGACCTCCCGCGAATCAGCGTTCGATCAACGCATGCGTCTCGAAATGGAAGGGGTGCACTTTCGCGGTGCCCGGGTCGATATGGCTGCGCATGACGCGCGCCTCACTGCCGGTGCGAAGGCTCCTCGCCGACGTACTTAATCTCGCTGTCGGTCAGGGCTATCTCCACTCGCCTGTTCTTAGACCTTGCCGCCGGGCTGGTACCCGCCACCATGGGGCTGGTTTTGCCGTAACCTTTGAGATTGATAATCTGAGGATCGAGACCGGCCTGGATCAAGTATTGTTGAACAACGCGGGCGCGCCGCACCGAGAGCTGCTGATTATACTCGGCGCTTCCCACGTCGTCGGTGTATCCGAAGACCGACAGTCCATATCCTTTCGAGACCAGCAGAATGCCGGCGATGCGGCTGAGCAGCTCACGATTTTTCTGGGACAAATCCGCACTGTCAAACTCGAAACGAAAGGTCGAATCCGGCAGGATGATGGTCATACCCTGGGGAGTGCGGCGCGTCTCAACGATCCGATTCAGAGCCTCCTGCATGCGATTTAACTCTTCTTCGCGCTCATGCCGGATTTGCGCCAATTGGTCCTGGGCCTGCTGGGCCTCCTCGCTCGCTTTCTGGGCGGCATTCTGTGCTTGTGCCTGGCCGGCTTCGGCCTGCTGTTTTTTTTCCTCGGCTTGCTGCTTTTGTTCTTCCGCTTGTTTACGAGCGCCCGCGGCAGCTTCCGCGCGTGATGCTGCCTGATCGGCACGCTGGCTGGCAGCCGCAGCGGCGCTCGATTCCTCCTGCGCCAGTCGGGTCGCCTCGTTTACCCGTTCGCTTAGCGCATTCATCGCGGTCTCCATGCGCTTTAGGCTCTGATAGCCCTTGTAATCGACAAACAACAAGGCGCCTAAAACCGCTACGGCGCTCGCGATAACTGCCCATCGCTTCACAATTCATCGTAACGCCGGAATGTTGCCGACCCTACCTGCGCTCGCACCATCCGCTCAAGCCACGTCCGTTAGCACTAGATCTCACTCCCGCTCAAGCAGCTTTCCCGTTCTTGGTTTGGCAAGCCGCCTCTGCAACCGCTCCCTCCGATGCGCCAGGGCTGGCGAGGTTTCGAATCCGAGTGCCTGCTCCGTGAATTTGAGTGCTAATGCGTAGTTACGCTCTTCGTGTTCATAGAACTTTGCCAGCTCTTCGAGTGCCGAAACGCGAAACTCGTTAGGGCATCCCGAAAGCTCGATAAAAATGCGCAGCGCATCATGCGGTCTTTGCAGCTTCTTTTCCAGGCAAGCTACGTCCCACAACGTTTGAAAAAGATGGATGTCTGTCAGTCCGGCGTCGATCGCTCTTTTGAATAATTCGCGCGCCTTTGCGAATTCCCCCGCCTTCCGCAGCCATCGCCCTATACCGGCCAGTTCCGCCCCTCTTCGCACGCCGACTTGTAACAGCGCCTCGGCATCGGTGGTGCGAAAAGCTGCTGGGACTATGGCCGTTAAACAGGCCAGAGTCAGAATATCCATCGCATTGTGGTGGAAAACGGGTACGAGCTGTAATGCCTCCTGTGAGCGCAAGTACTCGAAATACACATAAGGAATCAGCTCACCCGGAAGATCGCCCTCCCTGCACACGCCCAGAATCTCGTGCTCCAGCTGCATCAGCCGGCAGCTCTCCAGGCGCAACTTCCAGAGCCGCCGCGCACCGTGCAGAAGGTCCAGATGTCCCAACCTGCCAAATGGGGGTCTGTGCCTGTTCATCCGATAACGGGTTTCGAGCAGCGGTTGGTCGTAGGTGCGCCCGTTGTATGTAATCAAAACATCGAATTCCCGCAACTGTTCCTCTAATGCTGAAAGCATGCTGCGCTCTTCGGCATATTCACGCATGAAATATTGCCGGGTTTGGAATCCCTGCTTTGTGATTTGCCCAACTCCGATCAGGAACGCATATGTGCCGGAGCCGCCGGCAAGGCCTGTCGTCTCGGTGTCGAGGAAAGCCCAGCGTCCGGGTTCGACAGCTGCTATTTCGTTTTCGCTCAGAGCGTCTAACAGCGTCGGGGGCAGTTCAAACAGTGCCCCGATATCCGCCGATCCGTGGTGCTTGTGCGAAGCAAACAACCTATCCACCTGAAAGTGTTCGCCGAATTCATTGGTGACGACCTGACCGTCCGACCATTCCTCGATCGGGTTGTGAAGTGAACCCGTCCATGCCCTCGTGCGCTGTGGTGATAGATTCGCTTTCGCGTACTTGCCATCGATGGCGGCTATTCGCTGCCGCAAACGGCTAAGTTGTTGATCCACATCCAGCATTCGAGTTTTATTCGCCCAGTATAGCGATCTTTGAAGCGCAATTCTAGCCCGGCCGTGGGTTCGATTCGGCAAGAATAGAGAAATATGGGTTTGACCGACGCGCCGCAAGATCCATCTGTGAAACCCCCGTGGGCTTGGTTGAGAAAGCTCTTACCTTTCACGACCATTGGGGTCATCATCGCCCTCATTTACGTCGCGTGGACCTTCTACTCGCGCCACGAAAGCAACGTAGCGGCAGAACGGGCCGCTGCCGCGAAGGAGCAAGAGCAGCGCCAGCGAACCGTGAATGCGGTTTTCGGATCGGGCGAGATTCTCTTCAGCACATTTTCGGCGGATTCAGGCTTGCTGAAACGCGGGGATCATACCCAGCTCTGCTACGGAGTAGAAAACGCAAAAACGGTCAAGCTGGATCCGCCCGTTGCGTCTCTCAAACCGACCTACAGAAACTGTATCGAGATCGCCCCGACAAGAACAACCACCTACACCATTACGGCCGAGTGACGGCAAAGGCCACACCAAGTCCGAATCGCTCACGGTCCGCGTGCAATAGCCGGTCTTCACTAGGCTAGCCGGCCCGGTACTTTGGTTTTCTCTTTGAAATACTCGATCGTGGTCGTCAATCCGTCGGCCAGCGAGACTTCCGGTTCCCATCCAAGCACCCGCTTCGCCTTAGTGATATCGGGTCGACGCAATTTTGGGTCGTCTGCCGGCAGAGGCTTGTAATCTATGCCGACAGTATTGTCAAACCGTCGCTGGATCTGTTTCGCAAACTCGAGGATCGTGATCTCTGCCGGATTTCCGAGGTTTACGGGATAGCGCTCGTCGGATTCGCTCAACAGCAGCAGTCCGGTGACAAGGTCAGATACAAAACAGAAGCTGCGGGTCTGCGAACCATCTCCAAATACTGAGAGGTTCATCCCGTGTAGTGCCTGATCTATAAATGCGGGTACTACGCGCCCGTCGTTCAAAGCCATTCGCGGACCATAAGTATTGAAGATACGCGCAATGTTGGTACGCAGATCATATGTGCGGTGATACGCCATCGTGAGGGCTTCGGCGTAGCGTTTACTCTCGTCATAACAGGAGCGCATACCGACAGGATTGACGTTACCCCAGTACGTTTCGGTCTGCGGGTGCTCGAGCGGGTCGCCGTAGCATTCCGAAGTAGAAGTTAACAGAAAACGCGCCCCATGCTGGCGGGCAAGCTCCAGCATCCTGCGGGTCGCGGTGGAACCCGATTCCAGAGTTTCAAGTGGATGTGCCAGATAATCGACGGGACTTGCCAACGAAGCAAGATGAAATACGCGGTCTACCTTGCCGTCGATTTCGAGTGGGTCGCAAACGTCCCGCTGCGCAAAGCTGAACCCGGCTTTGCCTTCCAGATGCGCTATATTCTCCCGGTGCCCCGTAATGAGATTGTCCAGAGCGACAATCTCATGCCCTTCCTGGATGAGGCTGTCGCACAGATGTGATCCAATGAAGCCAGCAGCCCCCGAAATGACATATCTCACGCTTTTTCATGCTACTAAACAGCGGCATTCGGAACGCTGCTCAGGCGCTCTTCTGCCCGTATGCATCACTCCATATTCGCCAAAATTCTCCTGCTCGCCCTGATTGTGGTCTCCCTCGCATTGTTTGCCATGCGATTTGGGAGAACGATCGATCGCATTCGACGAGCCCGCCCCGACCCAGATTTCAAACTCGGTTCCCTTTCGAGCCGCGTTTGGAATTTCTTTTGGCAGGTTCTATGCCAGGCAAAGGTGATCCGCGAACGCCCGCTCCCGGGCTTAGCACATGCGTTCGTATTTTGGGCATTCTGTGCCTTCGCGCTCGTTACGATCAATCACATAGCAGCCGGCTTCGACGTTCCGTTTCTTAGCCGCCGCTCCGCAGTTGGCGCCTTCTTCTTTTGGTTCGTATTCACCTTTGCCGCTCTTTGTGCCGTGTCGATCGCCTATCTCGCCTTCCGAAGGTTTGTGCTCCGGCCCAAGTGGCTCGAGCCTGTTTCATATGAATCGGGCGTGATCGCGTTCCTTATCTTTCTTCTGATGGTGACCTACATGCCCGGGTGGTGGGTAGCGGAAACCTCCGCCACGGGCGAGGCGCTGTGGTGGATTCACACGCTTACGCTTCTCGCTTTTCTGCCGCTGATTCCGCACACCAAACATCTCCACCTGATCCTCAGTCCGGTAACGATCTTTCTCGATCGGCGAGGCTTCAGCAGAATTCCGCCGCTCTCCGGAGATGAAGATTTCGGGCTTGTCAGCGGTAAAGACATCACCCGGATTACGGCGCTCCAGGCCTATTCCTGTGTCGAATGCGGCCGCTGCACCGAACACTGCCCGGCGAACAACACCGGGAAGGAACTCAATCCGAAGCTCATTGTGCTTGGGATGCGTTCTTACCTGAACGAATACGGACCGCAAAACGAAAAGGCCATCCTGGAGGCGACTGTTTCCCAGACCGCCATATTTCAATGCACAACCTGCGGTGCCTGCGAATATCAATGCCCGGTGGGGATACAGCATCTACCGATGATCGTTGGATTGCGCCGCGGCGCGGTCAACACCGGCAGCTGGGAAGACGAGTACGGGACAAAGCTGTTCCTCAACCTTGAGCGCAACGGCAACGCTATGGGCTTCTCGCAGAACGAGCGCGACAAGTTCATCGCAAGGCAGGAGTTTCCGGTTTTCGATGGTTCTCAGGAATACTGTCTCTGGCTGGGGTGCATGGGTGCGTATGATCCGAACGGGCGGGAAATCGTGACTGCGTTCGCGACCGTTATGAGACATCTGGGAACCACTTTTGGCGTACTGAAAAAGGAGCGCTGCACTGGAGATCCCGTGCGCCGTCTCGGCAACGATCTTTTGTTCGGGCAACTGGCCGAACAGAATCTAAATGCGCTGGAGCAGGCGAAGGTGAAAAAGATCGTTTCGATCTGCCCCCATTGCGTGCGGACCATCCAGTCTGATTGGCAGGAGTTCGGGAACGCCCCCCTAATTGAGCATCACAGCGAATTCATGGCGCGTCACCAGAACGCCCTCTCCTCGAATCGTGACGAAAAGACGGTGGTCTTCCACGATCCGTGTTACCTCGGACGTTATCGTGGAATTTACGACGAACCAAGACAGGTCATAGCGAGATCATCAAAGGTGGTCGATCCGCCGCGAGCCCGCGAACGTTCATTCTGTTGTGGAGCCGGTGGGGGCTTGGTCTTTCTCGGGGAGGAGACTGGCCAGCGTGTTAACCAAAGTCGTGTCCAAGAGCTAGCCGCCACTGGCGCGGATGTGATCGGAGCGGCCTGCCCATTCTGCAACAGCATGTTTCGGGACGCTCTCGCCGCTTCCGAAGATCCGCCCCAACTTCTGGACATCGCTCAGTTGGCCGCTCAGCAGTTGACCGGCAAAAATTGACTCACAGGCGCTTGACCAGGCTGGTAACAGCTACTTCTTCTTTGCTGGAGTCCCCCGAGAGGAGCCGCGCGGTGAAGTGAAAACGGCTGCCCGATCCCGGCTCGCTCTCCAACCAAATCCGTCCATGGAAAAGAGAAACCAGGCGCGAGCAAATCGCCAGACCCAATCCCGTCCCCCCATATCTTCTGGTCATGGACCCATCCGCCTGCGCGAACGATTCGAATATTCGCTCCTGTGCTTCCTTGGGGATGCCAATTCCTGTGTCGATAATAGAGAACTGAAGCTCGCTCCAGTTGTCTTTTGAATCGATGCACTTTATGGCCAGAGTGATCGAGCCCCGGTCCGTAAATTTCAGGGCATTGTTCAGCAGATTGAGAAGTACCTGGTGCAGCCGGTACGGATCACCTGTCACTTGGTCGCGGACATTCGGATCGATCTTTAGGATTGTTGTGAGCCCCTTGCGGTTGGCCTCCGGTGTGATCAGCCGCAGTACTTGTGCAGCGCATGCCGAAATGGAAAATGCAACACTTTCGAAAACCAGGTGCCCTGCCTCCACCTTCGAAAAGTCGAGAACGTCATTCAAGATGCGGGTCAAGGCATGCGAAGAAAATTGAATTGTCCGAACGTAATCGCTCTGCTCTTCATCTAGCCTCGTATCGAGCAGCAGGTCCGTGAAGCCGACAATGGCATTCATAGGCGTTCGAATTTCATGACTCATATTGGCTAGAAATTCGCTCTTCGCCTTACTCGCCAGCTGAGCTGCATTTTTGAGCGATTCTTCTTCCGCGAGTTTCTGGCTGATTACCAGGGTCTGCTTTCGAACGCGCCGTTTCAAGATAAAGACCCAGGCCGAAACAAGGGCAATCGCGGCAATAAGAAGGCCCAGCAGGTCGATCGTTCGCCGGATGGTCCACCACGTGGGCTTTTCCAGAACCACCACCGCGGAAGTGTCCTGGACGACTATGTGAAAGCTTGCGACCTGCCCGAGATCGTTGATCTGGTCTATACAGATTCCCGTCAGGCGTACCAATGATCCCTCCCGCGGAAGTTGATCTTCCCGGACGTGGTCGGCGTAAACCGCCGTAAACACGCCTTCGCCGTCGCGGACGACCAGCGTTTGCTGATGCGGCAGGAACGAGCGACCCACTACGCGGCCGCTCAAAGACACCAATTCAGAATCATACTGTCCGCTCATCGCCTGACCTGCGGTGATGCTCGTCGGCGCTGCCACGTGCCCACTGCCAAGACGGCGGAAATAAGCGTCTTCCAGCCGTATGTGGGATTCAGCCAGCCCGACAAATCCTAGTGCTTCTACCCGGTCGCCGAGCTTCAGGTGAAGATCCTGGCGTGTCAGGACCAAGATGCTGCCTGAATCGTCTTGCAGGTAAAAACCTTGAGCAGGGAGAACGGCTGTTACGGTTCCCACCAGCTTCACGCGATGGCCTTCCGTATTTCGATAGCCAAATTTCTGCAGCGAGCCGATTGGAGTAGGAGTGCCCGACGTGCTCTGCGGTGTCGCCGCTTCCAGCGTAGAGATCTCGCGTAGGCTCGGAACGTACAGCATGACGCCGACCATCTGTCGCTTGGGGTTGAACTCCGCGCCGCAGACACCGCGAATCCTTACCTGCGCATCGATCAGTCCGCCGGGTACCGGTGAACCGTCCCAGGGGATCTGGACATCGATATCGTCGCCAGACATCGCAACATCCATCCACAGAGTCTTCTCGGTAGGCGACCGGTGAAAATATTCCATTTGGCGAATGACGCCTTGAACTTCCACCCAGCGGCTGTCCTCGGAGGTGCTCGCCATCTGCTCGTACGAGACGCGCCTCGGTTCGGGAAGGCTGGTGTGAGCGATCACCCTCCACCGCCCGTTGGTCAGATCCGGTGCGAAGGAGTAATCCGTCTGGCCGGTGAAATCGAGTAGATCTCCCACTACGGGCTTTGGAAAGCTCGGGTTCCAGCCCATCCAGATGCCCGCTGTTTGGTCATGTAGAAAGAGATCGTGGGAGACCGGATCGAAGTACGTCACCACCGGCCGAAGATGCACCGGAACGTGCTGCAACGCTACATCTTTAGGTAGGCTTCTCACGGCTGAGATGGTGGTTAGGGAGGATTGTCCCGGCGCAGGCAGACTTACGATCGCGGTAAAAGCGCAGATAATACCGAGCAGACGCTCCGGTCGTCGCTGGTTTCTTGATTTCCGATGCAATCTGACCATGAGAGATTCGGCGTCACTCATAAGCCAATTTCTTTGTACCGCAAGACTTCCATCGACCGTTTGGTCCTGAAAAATATAGTGATGCCGGATCCGATTTATCGCGGGAGAGTTTTGGGTCCGGAAAAGAAGGCGTGACTACCGCATCCCGCGGACGAATTTGGAATCTAGGATGCTAACCCGCACCTGAGCCGGCCGACGCGGCTATCCGGGGCTCGGCACCGGCGTGCCGGTCATCATGTTTGCCGAAAATCATTTTGCCGGCGGTGGTCTGCAGGACGCTGGTCACCGTGATATCGATCGTCTTCGAAATCAGTCGTCGCGCGTTGTCTACTACAACCATGGTGCCGTCGTCTAGATAGGCTACCCCTTGGTTGTATTCCTTACCCTCCTTAGAGATGAAGACACGCATCGTCTCACCCGGCAATACGATTGGCTTGAGTGCGTTGGCAAGTTCATTTATGTTTAGAACCTGTACACCCTGCACCTGGGCCAGTTTGTTCAGATTGAAATCATTGGTGACGATCTTTGCAGAATGCTGCTTCCCGTACTCGATCAATTTCAGGTCGACCTCGCGCACGTTAGGAAAATCCTGACTCGATACCTCCATCTGCAGCGAGAGCACGGACTGAAGTCTCTGAACTACATCGAGGCCTCTGCGTCCTCTGTTGCGTTTGGCGGAATCCGCCGAATCGGCTACAAGCTGGAGCTCATGAAGCACAAATTCTGGAATGATCAAGGGCCCGTCCAGAAATCCCGACTCAGCAATATCGGCAATTCGGCCGTCAATTAGCACACTGGTATCCAACACTTTCGGATGTGATGACGGGCCGCCTCGATCGCCCTTGAGACCCATCACATCGAAGGGGATCAGATGTGCTTTAGAGACGCCGACAAGGACACCGATGTACGCCCCAAGCAGGGGGATGGCCAATCGCAGAAACTGCAGGGTCGGTCCCTGTAGCAAGACCGATTGATTCAGCACAAAAGCGAAAAGCAACCCGATGCCGGTTCCTGCGAGCACGCCACTGGAACCGCCGATCAGCGCCTTCAGGCTGGCTCGTCTAAGCCTCATCTCGACCAGGAAGGCGATAGCAGCCACAAGAATTCCGCTTGCTGCGGCGGCGGGCGGAGATAGACGAAATGGATGTGTCAGGGCGGCTAATCCGCCGATCAAGGCAATAAAAAGAACCCGAATTAAGAGGGCTTCCCAACGGAATTTTTTCACGACTTTACTTTCAAGCTGGCGGGCAGAATGTACGGAGAGAACTCGGCTGGCACCCGACAAACGAGGGATGCGATTTTCCGCCATTGTCTCTATCCCTATACCTTATAAGGATGGGACGGAGTATATCACAAAAGGTCGCGGGGGGACGAAGCGGGGAGAGTGGAGGCGGAGTGAGGAACTGCGCTCCAGGCTAAAGAGCCTTAGCCAGTTCCTCTGCAAAAGCGCTCTGTCTAACGGCACCCGACGGACGGCGACCGTTCGCGCTCTTTCGCTGTTGCAAATTACTGCCGGTGGCAGTCACGGGACGTTTGCCGCGGTCCGCTGGTGCTGCGCCCTTTCCAATGCTCTTGCCCGATTTCGGGGGCTGGGCAGGGTTAGCGCGGAGCAGTCTATCTTCGAGGGGGGCGCGATCGAAGCGGCGAATTATAGCGTTCATCTCTTCCTGATTTGGGGATTCAATGAAGGCGAAGCCCTTCGACTCCTGCGTTTCGGGGTTGCGAATGACCTTGACCGCGTCAGCGACCAGGTTTTCTGAGGAAAGCCATGACTTGATATCGTCGGCCGTCACCCAGACAGGGAGATTTCCGAGAAAAACGGTAAAGCTCATGTAATTAGTTGTTGTATTCTCCGAGGGAAAGTTACGAGGCGCGCCTAGCGGGACCTCTACATCCCGCAGGCTACTAGCATACTAGCATAGGGTCCGCAACAAGGGAAAGACTCAATTCGCTTTAATTTGTTGCTACGCAAAGGATATTCTTCACTTTCGATGCACGTGACTGGCAATTTGACTCGCCGTATATCGCCAGCGAGGCTCGCCGCCCTTGACGTGCTCGAAATGGTGGCGTCAGGGGCTCATGCGTCCGATCAGCTGCGGGACCGAACGCGAGATTTGTCGGCGCGAGATGCGGGACTGGCGTCCCAGATTGTGTTCGGCACTCTGCGCTACCAAAGGCAGCTTGATTTTCTGATTTCGCACTATTCAGGCCGAAATCCTCTGGATCTCGATCTGGCCGTTCTCCTGGCATTGAGGATCGCACTTCTGCAGCTGCGTTATCTCGAACGCATTCCAGCGCACGCGGCGGTTCACGAATCAGTAGAGTTTGTGAAGTTGTGCAAGCGCGCGGCCGGAAATTTAACCAACGCCGTTTTGCGTAAGGTCAACCGGGAGACCATCGTCTGGCCCGATCCAGGCACCGAGTTGAGCTGTCCCGATTGGCTGCTTGAGCGCTGGTCAGCTCACTTCGATCCGGAAACAGCGCGGCGAATTGCCGCCGCGGCCCTGAACGAACCGGAATCCTATATACGAATTCCGCCCGGCTCTCCATTGCCCGCTGACCTGCAGTTGGAGCAGACAGCGGTTCCGGGCGCGTATCGGCTGCTGTCAGCCCTGCCCGCGGGAATGCGGCTACATGATATCGGTTCGCAGGCGATCGTGCCGTTGCTGGATCTGCAGCCCGGCGATAATTACCTGGATTTGTGTGCTGCGCCAGGCAATAAGACCCTCCAAGCGCTGGAGACGCCACTCGCTTTCGCGGTGGCCTGTGATATCAGCGCCAGGCGAATAGGCGACATTCCCGCGGCTTGTCCACGAGTATTGCTCGATGCGACCGAGCCTTTGCCGTTCGACCGGTGCTTCCAGCGCATTTTCATCGATGCTCCCTGCTCCGGTACAGGAACGCTTGGCAGGAATCCCGAGATCAAGTGGCGCTTAAAGCCAAATGAGTTAAACCGTTTTCACAACAAGCAGGTCGCAATCCTGTCGCACGCTATCCACCTGCTCGCACCCCGCGGCAAGCTCCTCTACGCCACTTGCTCGCTGGAACGAGAAGAAAACGAAGATGTGATTGCGGGACAGCTTCAGAAGCATCCGAATCTGAGATGTACAAAGCAGGTGTGGCGCCTGCCGGGCAGAGAACCGGGTGATGGTTTCTATGCAGCGGTTCTAGAGCATGCCGAATAAAGAAGAAACGGTCATTCGCACCGCAACGCTGCAATCGGGTCCACTCTGCTGGCCCGGTGCGCAGGCACCCACACCGCCACAAACGCTACCGCGCTCAGGAACAGCGGCACAAAGATGAATGCGGAAGGGTCGATCGGCGTAACTCCGAATAAGAAACCTGCGAGATAGCGCGTCAGGGCGAAGGCGCTCACGATTCCTATAGCTAATCCCGAAAAGATCAGACGCATTCCGTCCGATATGACCATGCGTTTGAAGGTCGCTCGCTCCAGCCCCCAAAGCCATGCGGATCCCTAGTTCCTGCCCTCGCTGCTCGACTGCATAGGCCATCACGCCATATACGCCCACCATGGCGACTAGCAAAGCCGAACCGGCAAAAACGTTCATGAGCAGCATGTTGAGATCCTGACGTGCAGTGGAGCGGCGGACTATTTCTTCCATCGAGCGAAGAGGAGGAACCGGTTCGCCTGTTGCCCGCTGTAAGACTCCCTGGATTTCGGCATCGAGAGCCGCCGATTTGTCGCTCGTACGGATTACCCACGCGACTGCTCGACCGGCTGTCTGCTGGGAGAACGGATTGTGATCGGGCCGGCAAAATCCGGGTGTAGCCCGTATCCTCGACGCCCGGAACTGCGCTGAGCTCTCGGAACACCTTCTGAACGATATGTTCAGCCCCCGGCATCCTGGCCGCCTCTGGATCAAGAGTGCTTTCTGTTGTCAGAATATGTCGCGGGTCAAACCCGGGATGTACGGAGCATAGCGCGATGAGCGTACGGATGAGCAAAGCAGCGCCGATCAAGAGCAGCAAAGCGAGACTTGTCTCGCTGACTACCAGCAGCGAGCGCATTTTCTGAAATCCAAATCCAGTTCCCGCGCGGCCGGCGCTCTCTTTCGGACTGGAATTGAGATCCATGGCGGAAGCCTGGAGCGCCGGGACCAAGCCGAACGCGAGCCCCGTCAGGAGCGAGATCGCGGCGGTAAATGCGAGCACTCGCCAATCGATCGTTACGTTCTGCCCTTCCAGTCCGAGCGTTAAGGGAAATGATCTTTCCGATGATTTCGGGCCTGCCGTGGAACGCTCTTTGCCAGAATGAGTCGCTCAGTACGACGACAGAATCCCCGTTCGATTCTTCTTCCTGCGCACTGAATAGCCTTCCGCGTCCGACTGGCAAACCGAACAGTCGGAAATAATCTTTCGCTACATAGATCGCGTTAGCTCGCTGCGGCTTCTCGATGCCTGTTAAGTTAACGACGCCGGAGTGATAACCGGATATCTCCTGGAAGACGCCGGTCTGCTCGCGCCACAGATTGAATTTGATCTCCGACGCGAGAGGGGCTGGATCCCTCGTTGCTCGTAGACAGGAACGACACTACGCGCTTTGGCTCGGGTGCTCGGATCGGTCGTAAGAGGACAGCGTTGACGACGGAAAAGATTGCTGTGTTTGTTCCGATGCCTAACGCGATCGCCGCCAATGCCGTAAGGGTAAAGCCGGGGCTTTGCAAGAAAGCCCGCAGCGCGTGTTTTCAGATTCTTAAGGAACAGTTCCATTCACCCAGTGCAGCTTCCCTACGGCTGATTATTCGCCTGCTTTCGCACTTGTTCCATGTACTCGCGAACGTACTGCTGGAGAGCCACCGGGACCTCATCTCGATCTATTTCTCTGCCCAGGTCTGCGTGGCTGCCGACACGGCCCGAGTACTGCGTCTGCAATGTCTGATGGCCCGAGCGGGTTTCGACCGTCATATCACCGGTCAAGCTGGCGGAGCGTTTGCCGATAATTTCGTCCAGTTTTCCCATCGCACGCAACTGATCGGCTTCTTTGAGACCCTTCTCTCCGTCCTGCCGGCCGATGCCCGATTGAGAATCGGCTCCTTTCCGGCTGGCACTCGCGTCGGAAGCATGGCTCTGCGCCGCCGGTGTCTTCTCGGAAGCTTGAGCTCCCTGCTGCCCGAGCGAGTTCTGTTGCCGGTCCTGGCCATCGTTTTCTTGCGGACTTCGGGAGTTCTGCTGCGTTTGGCCGTTTCGCGAGCGACTCTCGGCCGCTTGCTGGCCGGACTTCTGTTGTGGGGAGCCCTCATTATTTTTAAGTTCTCCCTGCTCCTGACGCATCTTCGCCATCAAACCCGAGAGCGCGTCTTTCATCCGGTCCAGCAAGCTCGAGGCGTTCTGAGGGCCGTGCTCCTGGCTGGATTCCTTGGCCGCGGACTGGTTGTCGCTGGAGGGGCGCCCGTTCGCCGCCTGGTCGGGCCTGCGCCGGTCGCTCGCCGGGGATTGCGTTCGATCGGGAGAATTGGCGCGATCGGCCGATTCGCCCTGCTGTGTTCCTCCGTCGTGGAGATCCTGTGAGTTCGGTTGGGCGCTGTTGCCCTCGCCTCCTTTGCTACCGGATTCGGCCCGGTTACTCGCCTGATCCGAAGGTTCGCTGCTGTCAGAAAGCTGGCCTTGAGCGTTGGGCCGCGACGTCTTCAACTGATTCTTATGGTCGAGAGCATTGCCTCCCGCGAGGTTTTCGATGCGCTCCAAAACCTCCGCCGGGAACGGAAAAGACAACGGTATCAGTGCTTGTTTCAAACTCAGGCTGCTCGTCACCAGGTATCGCAAAGCAAATAAACCGAAAGCGACGGCAAACAGGGCGCCGGCGAGGGCCCAGGCGCGCCGCCAGACGAGCGGGAACACAGCGGCCGGCTTCACGGTCTCCGCTGTTCGTTCCGCACGCTCGATCTGTGCTCGGGCAAAGCCGCCGATCGCGGGGCTCTCGAGTAGGAACCACGCTGTCGAAAGCGAATCGTGTAGTTGGAGCCGCCGATCGACGAGCTGAGCTACGCGGTAGCGGTCGAGAATTCGGCCGCGGACGCGAACGAACATTACAATGCCCCCGGCCAGGGCTACGAGGACTAGCCAGCGCCCATCGAAGATCTGAGTGCCGAGAAGCAAAAGCAGAATCAGGCCGCCAAACACGGCCGACAAAGCCACGGCAGCATGCTCCACGACCAGTACGAGACTGCTGCGGCGGAATGCTTGATCGATCACTTGCCGCACTCGGCTTTGGCTTGAATCTGCCCAAATGCGCACAGGTCGTTTGCCTGCCTGGATTATCCCATGCGCTGAACGGCGCGAATCGAGCTGTAGAATGTCACGATTTCGCTACCATAAATCTTCCGATGCTGCGTTTCGAAACAGCCGGGGAATCCCACGGCGAGTTCCTGGTCGCAACTCTCACTGGTATCCCGGCCGGCGTACCCGTCTGTCTGTATTACGTGAACCGGCAGCTATGGCGGCGACAGCAGGGATTTGGCCGCGGCGGCCGCATGAAGATTGAGACCGATCAGGCGCGGATCGTGTCCGGTGTACGGCATTCGAAAACCATTGGTTCTCCGATTGCGATCCTGATCGAAAACAAAGACTGGAAAAACTGGACGGGAACTCTACCGGTCGAGGCATCGGATGCGGAGCCCGGGAAAGAGAAGCCTCTTAATCGTCCGCGGCCCGGTCATGCCGATCTGGCGGGTGCTATTAAGTACAATTTCCAGGATGCTCGCTACATTCTGGAACGCGCCAGCGCCCGCGAGACCGCGGCCCGAGTGGCAGTGGGCGCTCTCGCGAAGACGCTTCTGAAGCAGTTCGATATCGAGGTCCTCAGCCACGTTATAAGGGTGGGCCCGGTGCGGCTTGAACGTTCAGCAACCTGGGAAGAGATCGTGGCCCTGAGCACGCGCGACGAAGTGCTTCTGGGATGCGTTGATACCAGCACGGAACAGCGCATGAAGGAGGCTGTCGATCACGCTTACCGCACCGGCGACACTATTGGCGGCATCTTTGAAGTAGTGGCTCGCGGGCTGCCGCCAGGTTTAGGCTCGCACATCGCTTGGGATACGCGTCTCGATGGGCGCCTGGCCCAGGCGATCGTGTCCATCCAGGCTGTAAAGGGCGTAGAGATCGGATTTGCCGAAGAGGGCGCGAGCTCCTACGGCTCCACCGTACAGGACACCATTCACTACGATAAGGACGCTCGGGAATTTACGCGTGGATCGAATCGCGCGGGCGGCCTGGAAGGCGGTATTACCAACGGACAGGACGTGGTGGTACGAGGGCTTCTGAAGCCAATCTCGACGCTTCGCCGGCCTCTCGAATCGGTCGATCTGCCCACTCGCGAGCCCGCGCTTGCGGCCTACGAGCGCAGCGACGTGGCTGTCGTGCCTGCCGCTGGAGTGATCGGCGAAGCAATGGTTGCGATCACTCTGGCTTCGGCATTTCTGGAAAAGTTCGGAGGCGATTCGCTTACCGAAACGAGGCGCAATTATGAGGGCTACCTGGCGCAAGTAAATAGTTTTTAGGATTTCTGAATCGATAGATGGTTAGAACAATTTTGAAGTACGGCGAGCCTATGCTGGAGCAAGTCGCCGAACCGGTCACGGAGTTTGACACGCCTGAGCTTAAGCAGCTGATCGCGGACATGTGGGAGACGATGTATTCAGCGAAGGGGGTCGGGCTTGGCTGCGCCTCAGATTGGCGCCGGGAAGCGCATTTCGGTTATTGATACAAGCGTCGGCGAAGACGAGACAAAAAAACTGGTCATTATCAACCCTGAGATCACTTCTCGTGAGGGTAAGCAAGTGGGCGAGGAAGGGTGTTTGAGTATTCCCGGTTTTCGCGAGCCGGTTGCACGTTCGAACAAGGTAACCGTTCGCGCACAAAACGAAAAGGGCGAAGTGATCGAGTTGACTGGCGAGGAGTTGCTCGCACGAGCTTTCGAGCATGAGATCGACCACCTCAACGGCATCTTATTTATTAATCACCTTAGTGCTCTAAAGCGCGACATCATACGCCGTAAGGTTAAGAAGCTCCAGAAGGCTGGCGAGTGGAGTTGAGCGGTTCGCATGCGGGTTGTTTTCCTTGGCACGCCCGAGTTCGCGGTCCCTTCCCTCCAAGCCCTTGCGGCGGAGCATGAGGTCGCGGCAGTTTTCACACAGCCTGACCGGCCAAAAGGCCGGGGAAACAGACTGGCTGAGTCTCCGGTAAAGCTGGCTGCCGCGAAACTTGGGATCCCGATCTATCAGCCTGACCGCATTCGCCGGCCACCAAATGTAGATTTGCTGCGGAGTTTCGATACCGATCTGATGGTGGTGGTCGGCTACGGCCAGCTCATTCCGCAGAGCATTATCGATCTCTCCAGACACGGCATTCTGAACGTTCACGCTTCCCTGCTTCCGGCATATCGAGGTGCAGCGCCCATTCAGTGGGCGATTGCGAACGGTGAGACCCGAACGGGTGTGACCATCATGCAGATCGATGCGGGTCTCGACACCGGAGACATGCTGCTCGCTCACCTGGTTGCGATCGACCCGGATGAGACGGCTCCGGAATTGAGCGCACGGCTGGCTCCGATTGGGGCTGAACTGTTGATTGAGGCGATTCGCCAGATCGAGACAGGAACGGCGATCTGGGAAAAACAGGATGACCGACGGGCGACATTCGCGCCGATTCTCAAGAAGGAAGACGGGTTGATCGACTGGTCCCGTCCGGCGCAGCAGATCTATAACCGGCTTCGTGGCTTCACTCCCTGGCCTGGAGCATATACAACGTTCCGCAAGGGACAGTTGCTGATCCTGCGCGCTCAGCCGGTCGACAAGTACGGCATTGCTCGCGGTCGGATGCGCATCGAGAGACGGCGTTTGTATGTTGGTTGCGGCGAGGATAGTACGCTGGAATTTCTCGAGGTGCAACTTGCCGGAAAAGGCCGCATGACCGCCGAAGCTTTCCTGAACGGCTACAGGCCCGGTGAAGATGAGTCGCTTGGAGACTCCATTTGACTCTCCCACTTGGGTATCGATACGCCGCTATGTATGCGGGAATCCGCAAGCAGGAGCAAGATGACCTGGCGTTGATCGTTTCAGACTACCCTGCCCAAGCCGCCGCGGTGTTTACTCAGAACGTTGTGCAGGCGGCTCCAGTACGGTTGGCCCGCCAGAACCTGAGGACTGCAAAAGGCAGGGTAGCAGCGCTGCTGATCAATGCCGGAAATGCAAACTGCGCCACGCGTACCGGCGACAAGGTAGCGCTCTCCGCCTGCAAAGCAGCCGCGAAAGCACTCAAAGTGAAGCCACGGTTTGTGCTGCCTGCGTCAACAGGCGTCATCGGTGTGGAACTCGATCACAAGCTGCTGACGGATGCGATGCCGGAACTGGTTCGAAAGCTTTCGCCGGGTAACTTCGCGGCCGTTGCGAACGCGATCCTAACTACCGATACGCGAGTGAAGATCGCGTCGAGAGAGATCCAGCTTCGCCGTGGCACGGTGCGCATCGCCGGAATGACGAAGGGATCCGGCATGATACAGCCGAACATGGCCACCACTCTTGGTTTCGTGATGACGGACGCCTTGGTCGAGGCACGCCACCTGCGTCCGATTTTGCTGGGCGCGACCGAACGCTCTTACAATTCACTGACTGTCGATGGGGATACATCCACCAACGATATGGTGGCCCTGCTGGCGAATGGCGCGGCAAAGGTAAAGCCCGACGACAAGGAACGCAAATTGTTCGCTGAAGCGGTGAGCTATGTGATGGAGCAGCTGGCCGAACAGATCGCTGCCGATGGGGAAGGTGCGCGCAAGCTGATCATCGTGCAGGCGACAGGCTTCCGATCGAGCGAAGAGGCTCGCAAGGTGGCGCGCTGCGTGGCTAATTCCCCGCTCGTCAAAACGGCCGTCGCGGGAAGCGATCCCAACTGGGGGCGGGTGCTTTCGGCCGCGGGTTATTCCGGTGTTGTGTTCGACCCACGCAAGATGGATATTTCCATGCAAGGCGTTCCAGTCTGTAAAAGGGGCCTGGCAGCGGATTTCGAGGAGGCTGAGCTCAAGCGCAAACTCGATCAACGCGAGGTCCTCATTGAAATCGTGCTCAACGGAGCGGGCAAATCCGAAGCACGTTTCTTCACGTGCGATTTGACCGAGGGCTACATTCGAATCAATGGCAGCTATCGGACGTAGGCGCTTCCTGGGAAGTTGTTTTTGGTTCGGCTGCGCTGCCATTTCGAAAGCGGATGAACCTGCTGATCTTCGATCACTGCTCAGCAATATCGCGATGGCGCTGACGGGCGGCAACCCGGCTGATGCCATGACGCCGTTCTCGAAATCGTACGCAAACTACCAGAAGCTGAGAGATTACTTCATCGGCCTGACCAACGCATACGACATCGTGAACGAAGTAGATGTCAGCGATGAGCAGGATTCACCAAACGAGATTTTGGCGACCATTCGATGGGCGATTACGGTAAGCGAAAAGGGTAATAACTCAAGCAACCAGCGGGCTGCCGACATTCACGTCCGATGCGTTCGAGAGCGCGGAAAGTGGCGTATTTACGGGTTTTCACCGATTGATTTGTTCGATCCGGCGCAGGCGCAAACGGCAATACAGAGAGGGTTTTTACCGCCTATAAAAAAGGGAGGTAACAACCGGTCATAACATCAGTACCCTTAAGTCAATGGAAAAGGTAGAGAATGGCAAAACAGGCAGCACCGGAGATGACAAAGAGATTGACTGCCAGGAGAGCCATGAACGCATAGCGTAGCTGGCTTCCGTCCATCGGCCCGGCGTTGTCTGGAATCGTCTCGTCCAGGCCGGATTCGGAAGTAAGTTGCAGACGGATTAACTTTGGCAAGATTTGCTCCTCTAAGGCAAGTCGGGCGAACCCCAGAGAATTCTCAGCCTGCCGTACGCTAGAGGGGTGCCATACTCCGGGTTCGACGATGAGTCTTCTTCGACCAAAGTCGCGGTGGTGACCGGCGCCGCGCAGGGAATCGGACGTCGCACCGCTGAGTTGCTGGCCGAACGAGGATACTCCCTGGTGCTCTGCGACGTATCGCCCTGCGAGGATACCCGCGCAGAGATCTGCCACCGCGGCGGGATTGCCATCGAAGTTGTAGGTGACGTTTCGGTCGAAGCGAACGCCAAAAAGATCGCCGATGCGGCTCTCGAGAGACTGGGCCGGATAGATGTTCTGGTGAACAATGCCGGCATTTCGCACATTTGCCCCGCGGAGTCGACTACTACAGCCGATTGGCAAAGAGTGATGGATGTGAATCTGCTCGGACCGTTCCTCCTGGCACGGGAGCTTGGGTCGATCATGCTTAAGCAACAAGAGGGAGGTATCGTCAATGTCGCTTCCGTAGCAGGCCTGCTCGGGATAGCGGACCGGGCCGCGTACAACGCGAGTAAACACGGGCTGATCGGATTGACGCGGACACTCGCCGCGGAATGGGGAGGCCGCGGCGTACGGTGCAACGCTGTGTGTCCAGGATGGGTGAAGACACCGATGGATGTCGCGCCACAAGCGGCCGGCCTCTACAGCGACTCCGATATCGAGGGTAGGATACCGATGGGCCGATTCGCATCGCCGGATGACATTGCCTCAGCCATTGCCTTTCTGGCCGACCCGGTGCAAAGTGGATTCATCAATGGTCACACACTATCGGTGGACGGCGGCTGGTTTGCGGATGGAAGTTGGGAATCTTTACGATTGAGACACCGGCAATGAATGGAAATGAAGGAAGCTTCAGGCGCTGAAAAGACTCGGCGACGCTCGGACTCGACGCTGCTCAAGACGGGCCGTTATTATCTCGTGGGACTGGCTCTCATCCCGCTCGTGCTGGCCCTGGTTGCATACTTCACCAGCGCCGCGCATATGCAAAGCGTGGCTCGCACGCTGGCAACCGATCGCTTCATACTCAGCCTCGATGAGCTCCTGAGCACCATGCAGGACGCCGAAACGGGTCAGCGCGGATATCTGTTGACCGGTTCGGAAGTTTACCTGGCGCCATACATCAGAGCCAGAGGAGAGCTAAACCAACGGCTTTCCGAAATGGCGATTTTGGCGTCGCGAGCGGGTGTCAAGCCGCCTCCGCTCGAGGAGCTTAGGGCTTCGGTCGAGAGCAAGATGGCGGAGCTCGAAAAGACAATCTCGCTCAACAGGTCAGCCGGACAGGCTGCCGCATTAACGCAAGTCCGAACCAACCGCGGGCAGCAGGACATGGCGCGCATTCGCCGGCTGATCGCGGAGCTCAAATCCGAACAAACCAAGGCTTACGAGAGACGTTTCGCCCAGCAGGCGCAAACTCAAAGGTATCTTACCGCCGCGCTGGCTGTGGTGGTTGCTCTCGCCATCGTGCTGCTGGCTCTCAAATTACACTTCAACACGCTTTATGCCCGGGAACGAGATCAGACTGAGGCCGAGATTCGTGCCCTGAACGAAGAACTCGAGCTGCGCGTACAAGAACGCACGGCCGAGCTCGAAGCACGTACTCTGGAATCCGAGGCGCAGGCCCTCAAACTCGAGCGTTCTAACGCCGATCTAGCCCAATTTGCCTCGATCGCCAGCCACGATTTGCAAGAGCCGCTGCGCATGGTGGCGAGCTACATGGGGATGCTTTCCCGAAAATACGGCGGCGTGCTCGATGATACTGCCCGCACTTATATTCAGTACGCGACCAGCGGGGCGGCGCGCATGCAGACCCTTGTCAGCGACCTACTCGCCTATTCGCACGCCGGCACTGAGGCCATAACCAAGAAGATCACGCCAGCCGATAAGGTATGCCAGCAAGCCGTCGACAATCTACGCCTGGTTATCCAGGAGAACTCGGCTGTAGTGCGCTTTGAGAATCTACCGCAGGTCGAGGTGGACGAAATAAAGATGACGCAGGTGGTGCAAAACCTGCTCACAAACGCCATCAAATTTCGAAAGCCCGATGTCCCGCCCGAAATCATAATCTCGGCCGAGCGCCGAGCATCGGATTGGCTCTTCTCAGTTCGCGATAATGGAATCGGCTTCGATTCGAAGTATTCTGACCGTATCTTTCAGGTATTCCAGAGGTTGCATACGATCGGAAGGTATCCTGGTAATGGCATAGGCCTCTCCATCTGCCGGCGAATCGTTGAGCATCATGGGGGGAACCTGTGGGCCGAGTCCCAACCTGGACTGGGCTCGACGTTTTATTTCACTTTGCCGTTGGTTGCGGATCTCGTTCGCAAAAAATGGGCCGTATCGCGGTAGCGATGTCTGTGAATATACTGCTGGTTGAAGACAATCCCGGTGACGTGCTGCTCACGCGCGAAGCTTTTCGTGAGGGGTGTTATTTCCCTAACTTATCGGTGGTCGAGGATGGAGAAGAAGCACTGGAGTTTCTTCGCCGCAGCGGCAGATATGCCGAAGCCGTGAGTCCCGATCTGATCCTGCTTGATCTCAATCTGCCTAAAAAAGACGGCCGGGAATTACTGGAGGAGGTGAAGCAAGATCCCGAGCTACGCCAAATCCCGATCATTGTACTCACCACTTCAGAGGCGGAACAGGATGTGCGGCGGGCTTACAGGCTACACGCCAATTGCTATCTCACCAAGCCGCTCGAGATGGACACTTTCATCAGAAAAGTACGATCGGTCGAAGATTTCTGGTTGAGTGTGGTTCGATTGCCACCTCGCTAAGTTCAAGCGGCGTGGGGACGCCGCTGCAGGCCCGAGCGCCTGCACCAGTTCTCAGGCGGTTGAAAACGGCGCGGCGGTATTGCCGAGTGACGTTGCGTGTTCGGGTGGATCGAATAGAGAGCGCGGACCGTAAAGCGCCTCGAAGAGGTGAGTGTCTCGCCTGAACATTCGTTCATAAGCGGCTACGTGCTCCTTTTTCGGTTCAACCAAGGCGCCAAGCTGGAGCGGGAGATGATCGATATCGGCTAAGAGCCCCATCTGCTCGGCCGCGATGATGGCCGCTCCGCGACTGGAAGCTTCCGCCACCGTGCATTCTTGAATCGAGTGCCCCAATGCATCTACCATCATCTGCTGCCAAACTTTCGAGTGCAGCAACGCGCCGCCGGAGGCGATGACCTGATCGGGTTGGGCGAACGGCCGCGTCAGCAGCATGTAGATCTGCTTGAATCGCAGGGAGACACTTTCCAGGCAGGCTTGCAGAACGTCGATTGGTTTGCTGGCCAGACTCATGCCGGCGATCACGGCGCGCAACTCTGGCCGCCAATAGGGCGAACGTTCTCCGGCAAAGTAGGGCAGCATGGTAAGTCCGTGGGAGCCCGGTTCGCGCTGCGCTAGTTGTGTTTCGGCGTCCGCTGGCAGCTGCAGCGTGCGGGTCGCCCAACGGAAGACTTCGCCGCCATTCGAAATGGCTCCGCCGAGAATGAATCGCTCGCGGTTCACGCGGTAGCACCAGATTCCGGCCGGGATGGTGACCTGGTTCTGCTTCACGACGACGCGCATAGCTCCGCTGGTACCTACCATGAGGGCAAATCGCCGCGGTGTCGAACAGCCGCTACCGATGCTATTGCATGCTCCATCTCCGTATGCCGGATACCACGGAATGCCATTGAACAGCGGCCAGCGGGAAGCGAACTGGGAGACTAGCGAGCGACAGGGCTGGTCCAGCGTCTCTACGGGCGCAAGCTGTTCCCGCTCTATGCCGACGAAATCCAGAACCTCCTGGCAGTAATCATGCTTTCGGTGATCCCAAATACCACTGGCCGAGACCATCGAGGTGGATTCCGCTCCGCCGCCGGTGAATGCGCGGAGCAGATATTCACCTACGGAGATCCAGCACTTGCTCCGCCTGAAGTCCTGGAGATGTGTTTGCTTGAGCCAGAGCAACTTCGCGGGCCAGTAACTTGTGTGCGGCATGCAACCGGTAATCGCATGCAGCCAGGCAGTGTCAAGAATATCTGTCAACTCATCCATCTGGCGGCCCGATCGGGTGTCAAAGAGATGGACCACGGTAGTAGTGGGCTTGCCGTCCTGGTCAATTCCGAGAAAACAGTGCCAGAAGGTACTGATAGCCACGCCCGCTGCTTTCAGATCCTTCTGCTGCATCTGAGTATGCAGCGCATCGAGGCAATCACAAGTCAATTGCAGAAGCTCATTGGGGTCGACCTCGACGCTTCCGTCCGGCCTGGTGGTGAATTCGTATTTCTTCTGCAGTCCGAGGTCAGGGTAGCTAGCGAATTGCGGATCGAACAGAAGTGCGCGCACGCTGGAGGTGCCGAGATCGAGGGCAACGATATTTTCGCCAGGGTTCACCAGAACAGTATTTCATCTGGGTTGGACGAGTTAAAGGATTCATGGACGAGATGGGGGCTCGAAGGATTTTTCAACGACGATTTACCGTGTATTAACGGGAGAGTGCGTTTACATCGGTTGCTGGTTTGTAGCATCCGTGCGGCATCAACTTTGAAGAGATTTCGATCGGCTATCCCAACAGTCCTGTGAACGCAGGGGATAGGCATGCGAGTTTGCATCCGCGCCCTGGGGAACGAGCACCAATTCGTGAAGGCGAAAGCCCGGTGGGAGCGGGTGACAAGCCGCGGTTCGCTCTATTCGGAGACGCTAACCACACATTTCCGCCAGGTGATCGCGCAGTATCCAGACCTGTTAGAACCGAATCTTCGCAAACCATTTCACGACGGCGGCTTATGGTTGGTCCGCCCCGATGGCTACGTGGCGATGGCTGCAAACGGAACAGCTGGGACGAGATTGCCGGCTACCTCCGTGACATTGCGGGGGCGGGCCGGAGTTCTCGGTAAACCGGTCGCAGGTGTCTAGGTAAACGCACATGACACAGATGGGATTCTGGTCCGGTCCTTCCAGAGGAAAGAGTGGGACGTCCCAGGCCACCCTTTAGAAGAGGCAAACCTAAATGAATTCAGCCCGGCGCCAGTAAATTACTCGCGCCGGGCTGGTTGAAAGCCAGGAACAGCCTACTGCTCCCCGCGAATGGAGACATTTGAAGACTCGGCGCCATCCGTTGCCGTTGTTGCCGAAACGGAACTGCTGCTCCAGATGGAGTCTGCACCCCAAACTGACCGCGTGGCCGAGGTAATCGTGCTTGCTCCCCAGACGGATCGTGATCCCCAAACGCACTGGTTGCCGTTCACTACAGAGGCTCCCCAGACGGACTGAGCCCCCCAAACAGATCTATCGGCCCACAGGCTAGAGGTCCCAACCGAAAGCGTAACAATGCCAGTTGTGGTGTCATAAACCGACGAAGGAGATAGAGCAACGGCGCCGGCGGGAACGCTCTTAACGTTCTGAAAAGCTGCCTGAAGATCAAGATATCCAGCGCCTACCGTAAATATGTCGTAGTAACTCGTATACATCAGACCCGAGACAGGATCCGTCGCGGTGCTCGAAGCCGGGAATGTTTTGTAAGCCGTCATCATGATTAAAGCTTTCACCTGGTCCGGTGTGAGACTTGGCTGAGCCTGGAGAAGATCCGCAACGCCACCACTGACTACAGGGGTCGCCATACTGGTGCCACTCAGCGTGAAATACACGTTCGAGTTACCGTGATTGTTGGGGCTCTGGTAATACGACACCGGCACATCGTTGCTGGGATTTTGGCTGATTAGAGTGGCATTTGGTCTTGCCAGGAGAGAGACGACCTGATTGCCAGGCGCGACCACGTCCGGCTTGACGATATGGTCGATTTGAGTCGGACCCTTAGAACTATAGCTCGCGATGAGATCGTCCGTTCTGGTGTAAGTAGCTTCTGTCTTCATTGCGCCAACGGTGATAACGTAAGGATCATTTCCCGGAGCGGTGATCGTGCCGTATCCCTGATTTCCAAATGAATTATCGCGTCCGTCATTTCCGGCAGCCACAACCACCACAATGCCAGCCTTCCAGGCCTGCTCGACTGCTCGACACAGCGGATCCTGCGTGTAGCTCTCATAAACGGGACGGCCAAGAGAAAGATTGATAACCCGGATATTGTACGTGTTTTTAAGAGCGATTGCCTGTTCAATCGCGGCGATCACCATGCTATCGGTGCCAGCGCCATTCTCATTCAGCGCCCGTAGGTTAATCAGATTCACACCGGGCGCAATGCCTTTGAGGACCCGGGTGCAGGTTCGGCAGGACGAACTGGCCCCGCTACTGGCAATGATGCCCGCGACATGCTGGCCATGTCCGAACGTGTCCGGCGCATTGTTTGTATCTTTCACATTTGCAGTCGGTTTGTACTCTCCAGTGAAATCCTGGTTGTAAACGACATTGTTGTGCAGCGTTAAGTCGGGGCTCGTAATCATTCCACTGTCGATGACCGCCACGCCTATCCCGGTCCCCGTGAATCCCAGGTTCCAAACGTAGCTCGCATTGACAGCGGCGGTTGTGTAGTCCAGGTTGGCTTTGACAGGCCGGTCGGGAGATATGAACGCAACGTCCGGATCGTTCGCGAGGTCGTTCAGGGCCGAAGCTTGAAGAGTATAGGTGCCGGCCTTGATAAACGAGTGAACTTTACGGAGAACGCCACCTCTGTCGATAACTTTTTGGTGCTTACTGGCGTCCGGCGCCGTCTTCCACTGAATGATGATATTAACGTCGGAAAATGCGTCCGCGTTTACTAATTCCCTGGAAAGCTTTTGGGCCGGAGCTGCTTGGGCGCTCCAGCCGACTGCCAAGGTTAAAACGAAAGTTGCTAATTGTATCCTCACTGTTAACTCCGAAAAATCTCATGGAGCGCCACGATATCTGGCCACTCTCTGAACCTCTTATCGGAAGAGAGATGCGGGGCTTTAAAAGGAAGAGAGCTAGTCCGTTTACCTTGGTACGGGTTATTTGAGGTGCACGCGGAAGCGGAAGGACCTATACGCTGACTTGGATTCAGGCGGCGAGTTCGCCGAGGAGCGGGTTGGATTTTCCGACGGCGAACTCCCCGGTGAAAAAGAAGGTGCTGCCAACGCCTTCCGTGCTTTCTACATTGATCTGACCCTTCATTAGTTCCACGAGCTGGCAGCAGATCGTCAGGCCCAAGCCTGTTCCTCCGAATCTGCGAGTTGAAGAATTGTCGGCTTGAGAGAAAGCGTCGAAGATGCACGCTTGTTTGTCTTTTGAAATTCCGATTCCCGTGTCGGACACCGAGAAACGAAGCGTACAGGAATCTGTTCCAGGAGAGACTGATGAGACCTCTAGTGAGATGCCGCCTTGCTGGGTAAACTTCAACGCGTTCTCAAGCAAGTTCAGAAGCGTCTGGCGAAGTCGCCCGGGATCGCCAACCAATTCGCTGGGAACGTTCGAGGCAAGGCTGACCCTCACGTATAGCCCCTTTTGGGCCGCACGCACAGCAATCAGCCGGCGCAACTGCTCCACAAGTTCCGGTAGATGAAAGGGGATGAACTCCAGATCGAGTTTGCGCGCCTCGATTTTGGAAAAATCAAGGATGTCGTTCACGATATGAAGTAGCGAATCGGCTGAAGTTTTGATGATCTCCAGGTATTCGGTTTGTTCGCCATCGAGTTCGGTTGAAAGAGCAAGCTCGGTCATGCCCATGATTCCATTGATAGGCGTACGGATCTCGTGGCTCATGTTGGTAAGAAACTCCGATTTTGCCCGGCTCGCTGCATTGGCCTTCAACTCGGCGTCTTTACGGACTTCAATTTCTGTCGCGAGAATGCAGTTGGCAACTGAAAGCTCCTGCGTTCGCTCCGCGACCCTTTGCTCCAACTGATCGCGTGAATGACGAAGTTCCAGTGTGCGCTCATCCACAAGAAGAAGCAGCTTTTGTTCGTTCTCGCGAAGCTTGCGAACGCGCCATTGGTGAATAGCCAGACCCAGACTGCCGACAAACAGCAGAACGATAATCGAAAACCAGGCGGTTTCGTAGAAGGCCGGCTTAACCGAAACGGGTAAGGCAGAGCGATTCTCGCTGCAAGACTCGAAGAGACACGCGCTGACTCGAAACGTGTACTTGCCCGGCGGGAGGTTTGTATAATAACCGACGCGCCGGGCGTCCGATCTTACCCAATCGTGATCGAAGCCTTCGAGCTGATAGGAGAACGTCACTCGCTCGGGAACCGATGCCCCTGGAGCGGTGAAGCGAAATTCCACTTGCCTTTTCCCGGATGGAATGACGACTGAGGCGGGTTGCGGGAAAAGCGTGTCGCCAACCAGCACGGATTCGAGCACCGGAGCAAATGCGAGGTGCAACAAAGGATCTCGACGGGGATCAATCGAAACAACCCCTTTCAGGGTGGGAAACCAGAGGCTACCGTCGGCGGCTCGCCAAGCGGAGGGCTCGAATCCGCCATTGCATTCCCGGCTTTTCATCCCATCGGCCACTCCAAACACTCGCGACCGCAGAGCGCCACGACGAGAGGAGTCGAAATAACTTGCTATGTCCGCTTTGCGGATTCGCTGAATGCCGCGATTGGAGGATAGCCAAAGGTTCCCGAGCTTATCGTCGAGTACCGCGAAGATCTCGTCGTCGATCAGGCCCGACGATTTCGTCAAAACCTGAATTTTGCTTTCTGAAATATGAGTGATCCCGTTGTTGGTCCCTAACCAGAGCGAGCCGTCGTCATCGGGAAGAAGGGAGTAGATGACGTTGGTACTTAAGCCCTCTTTGACAGTAAAGCGCTGCGTCCGTGCACCGTTCTCGCCGATTCTGAACAAGCCGCCGGCGTCAGTTCCGGCCCACAGATGGTTATGTTTGTCTCTCGCGAAACCGGTTACAAAACGGTCTGACAAGCCCATCTCCGAGCTGAAGGACTTCCAGCGGGAACCCTGGAGATGAGCAACAACGCCACGGAACCCGACCCAGAGAGATCCGTCGACGTCCGTAAAGGCTGCTGTAGCGGCGCCTTGCGCGGGCAGGCCGTCTTTTTGGGTGTAAGGGCGAAACCTCGAGCCATCACGGCGCGCGAGGCCATCCCGAGTGCCAACCCAAAGCGTGCCGGCACCGTCTTCGCTTACGGAAAACACCAGATTGTCGGGGAGCCCGTCTCTTTTGGTGAATTTGGTGGGGATACCGGAGTGCCACCGCGTGACGCCGCCGTCGGATCCGATCCACATATCGCCGGCGCGGTCCTGATAGACCGCCAGGCTGACGTCGCTCGCTAATCCCTGTGTGGATGTGAGGGCGGTGAAGGCTCCCTGCCGAAGGGACACTAAACCGTTTTCAGTGGTTCCGGCCCAAAAGGTTCCGCTTTTATCTTCGAGAAGGGACCAAACGCCTCCAGTGTTATCGGAATCTACAACTCTGCCTTCGACCAGACGTCTCAGACCCGCTTGGAGTGTACCGACCCAGAGACAGTGGGAACCGTCTCCGAGAATGGCAGATACGGTAGAGCCATTGAGATCGGGTATGGGAAGGAAGGATCCGGAACTGTCCGCGCTACGCCATAGCAAGGTGTCGCGGGTCCCCACCCAAAGTTTATTCTCTTCATCTACCCACAAGGAACGCACGTCGGAGTGATTCGGACCAAGCGGAACGGCAGAAATCGTGCTAGTAGAGTGAAGAAGCCGTACCAGTCCTCGTTGCGTGCCGGCCCAGACGTTGTTGTGGAGGTCCGAGGTGATAGAGGACACAGCGTTCGCCGGCAAACCGTCCGCTATTCCGAAGTGCGATAGCTTACCCGCGAGCAGGCGGAACAGCCCGCTGCCTTCGGTACCGATCCAGACGGCCCCGATCCTGTCCTGATGGAGCGAGAGGATGGTTTCCGAGGTGAAAGTAGTCTTTGCGGGAGGAGCTTCAAAATGGCCCTGGCGGTAGCAAGCGAGGCCACCCCCATGGGTGCCGATCCACAGTGTCTGATCGCGATCCACAAGCAGGGCCGAGATATTGCTGCTAGCCAGGAGAGGGGTATTGCTCTTATCGAAAACGAGAAACTGGAAACCGTCGAAGCGCGTTAATCCGCCTTCGGTGCCGAGCCAGATATAGCCGTCGGCCGTCTGAGCGATGGAGCTTACTGAATTCTGAGGAAGGCCGTCCTCTGTCCGCCAGACGCGTTGAATGTATTGATCGAGAGAACGAAAAGAGGGCGGCGAAGGAGAGAGCGTTGGCTTAGAGGCGGAAAAAACGGGATCAGGAAACAACCCGCTTATCGTAAAAAAGGTAGCCAGACAGGCCAGGGCCGCACTGCACCCACGCGCGGCAGTTGAAAGCGTTCTTTTCTGCCAAGGTTTTCCAGCCCCGGGCTTCGCAGCCTGGCGTATCGGGTCCGACACCTAGAGTAGTCAGGTTTCCGTTCTTAAGTTCTCAATTCGGTCCCCGGCCATCCGTGGATGGCGATGCCTTCGCTCGGTGCCGATGTAGAAGTTCCCGGAGTAATCCAGTTGATCGGAGGTGGAGCAGACAATTTCGAGAGAATCAGCTATCCTCGTCTCCTAAGGCCTACATGAAATCTGTCATCGCTGGATGGCTGTCCCTCTTTCTTTTGGCTGTGACGCCGTTAAGGGCATCACAGGTAACGAGTCCGGCTCCGCCAAGTGCACCCGACCAGCAATTCCGCTTTTCGATCAGCGTGCAGATGGTGGTTCTGCAAGCCACTGTGCTTACCAGGAAAGGTTCCCTGGTCAGAGGCTTGGGGAAGAAAAACTTTCAGCTCTATGAAGATGATCGGCAGCAAGTGATCGGACTTTTCCGACACACTGACAGCCCGGTGGCGATTGGCCTGATCGTTGACAACAGCGGAAGTATGAGACGAAAACACTCCGCTGTGTTAGCGGCGGCCAAAGCCTTTGCCAGGAACAGTAACCAGAGAGACGAGCTCTTCGTGGTGAACTTCAACGATCAGCCGAAGCTTGGCCTTCCCCGCGCCAAGCTTTTCTCGGCAAACTCTCGTGAACTGGAGCGCGCTCTGCCGCCAACTGAAGGCGGCGGCAAGACGGCTTTATACGATGCGCTGGAGCTTGGCCTCAGCCACGTGCACGAACTCAAGCAGGATAAGAAGGCGCTCATTCTGATCAGCGACGGCGGCGATAACGCGAGTACTCACACTTTAGAACAGGTGATCTCGGACGCCACCAACTCCGATGTCGTTATCTACACGATAGGACTCTTCGGCAAGTACGAAGAGGAGACGAACCCGGCATTCATGAAACAGATTGCCTTCGTTACTGGTGGAGAGGCATTTCTTCCGGCACGCCCCGGCCAGGCGGCGGGCAGCTGCAAGCGCATCGCACAGACGATTCGCAATGTTTACACCATTGGCTACTCCCCGGCCGCGCAACGCCCGGACGGAAAATTCCGGACCATCCAGTTGCGCGTCGTGAAACCGCATTCAGCGCGTCTGATCGCGCGAACCCGCGTAGGCTACACGCCTCAGACGCCGCTAGTTGCTGGACCAAGCGCAGGCGCTCATTAGAGCGCGGCAGGGCAATCGAAGACTACGCGCGCAGAGCGCGCCGGCGACGAAACGCCAGGGCGGCAGCGGCTAAAGAGCCCATCGCGATCAAACCCATACTTGATGGTTCCGGAACAGCTGAGGAGGAGACGGCCAACTGTCCACGCAACTCACCTGCCGGATAGCTAGCGGTATGGATATTCACATAGGCGTTGCCGGCTTCAATGGCTTGTGCTACGTCCGCAATCGTATTTATGCCGGACATCGGGTTTACGTCGGCTTGTGTGAGGGTACCCGAAATCGTGTCGGAGGCAGGCATGGTTGTCGTAAAGAATGGAATGATGATAGGCCCGCTGACGCCGGGCGCGCCGTAGTGGATATGCGCCATCGTGGCGTCACCGGTCAGGTTTTTCCAGGAAAGAGTGTACGTGAAATCGTTGGCTGCGGCATTATACATCACACTAACGGATCCGCTGCCGTTCGAATTTGTAGCGCCATCAGCTCCTGGGGTTAAGGTGGCCGTCGAGACAAAATCCGCTCGCAGCGGGGAAACGGTAGACATGAGTGCGGTGCATGCGAAGAGTATCGCGGAAAAGGTTTTCATCTGGGTCCTTTCGTGAGTCCGCGTCACCAGGTTGCGAACTTCACATAAACGATGCGCAACTTCAGGTTTCCGCGTTGCCTTATTTGGCGAGTAGAATTACCAGACCCGGGTTCGAAGCGGTAAAGCTCCGATTACGGCACCGAACAAAGCGGCGATCAAAATGGCCCCGCAATGCCAGACGAGAATGTGCGCCGCGTTCAGAATCGGACAATGAAGAGCCAGAGCCGCCACGCCGACCAACCCGGCAAAAGCGCCGAAGATCGTCGCGGCACGCAGCGGCGAGCTGGCATATCCTTGGTTGATAAGCCAAAATCCGAACGCTGCGCTTATCGCGCCGCATACCAGGCCGAAGCGCAGGCACGGGACCCCGCGAGTCACGAAGTTGGCCAGACTGAAGTCCGGGAAAAGCGAAACAGTTGTAAGGGGCAACAGAATTAGCAACACAATCACAAGAGTGAATGGGCGGATGCGCCTTTTTGCTCCGGGCACTATCTCCTGAGTCATCGCCAACGAGAAAAGAGCGGCCACCAGCAGAATCGCTGCGTACTCACAGATCCTCTGCAGGGTGCTCAAGCGCAGAAATCCCTGATAACCAACCGGCATGGCAAGCAGGATCGAGAATGCCAGGAAGGCCAACAGGCCGATGAGGAACATGCCCTTGTCCGAAGGCAGAGGGCGAACGGGTGCTGCAGTACGGCCGAGCCGTTCCTTTAATTGAACCAACCTCTGCTCATCTGGAGGTTCACTGGGGGAAGGAAGCGACTCGAGCATCATCCGGCAACCGCTGCAAGTGCGGAGATGGTCCGCGGCCGGGCCTGTCACGGGGCGGCCTTGCGAAATCCATTCCCAGAAATCGCGGCAGTTCACGATTCACCGCCGAACAGTTTGCGCAAGGTTTGGTAACCGCGATGAGCTTTTTGTTTCACCGCGCCTACGCTCACTCCGGTGGCGCGCGCCACTTCTTCCAGGCTAAGGCCGGCGACTTTCAACATTAATATGGTTTCGCGCTGGGATGCGGGCAGCTGCTGCAGGGCACGAGCAACATCGTAAGGCGCTCCCTCGGCGGGACGTTGGGCGGCTGTCTCGGGCAGTTGCTCGCTTTGGTATTCGTGCCTGGCAATGCGGCTCCGCCGGCGGTAGTCGTCGATCTGGGTGCGGCGCGCTATTCCGTAAATCCACGGCAGCAGCGGCTCGCCCGAACGATAGGTCCGGCGGGCTTTGTGAACTCTCAGCCAAAAGTCCTGTAGCAGATCCTCCGCATGCGAGCGCTCGCGTGTCTGAGCGAGAAAGAAATGGAACACCTGCGGGCTGAGCCGGTCAATGAGCGCAGCCGCGGCGGAAGATTCGCCCTCCTGATACCTCCGCATGAGTGACTCCGGTTCCTCCGAAATGGGCGCCGGCTCAGATGTGGGTTCACCCGTCACACAGCCGCAGCCCAATCAGTAGTTCCGGGGCGGATAATGAAAAGTTACTCTTCGTTTTGACTTCGGGCCCGGTGAGCAATATCGTGACTCTGCGTTCGATGGTAGCGAACTTTATGTCGATGATCACATTCCGCTTTGCCATTACGGCGTTTGCCGCCTTGTGCGCGTTTGCGCCGGTGGGGCTCGCATCGGGCCCACACTCGGGGCTGGACCACCCGACTCGCCCTGTTCCGATCCTGCTCGAATTGTTCACCTCCGAGGGATGCTCGAGCTGCCCTCCGGCGGACAAGTTATTAGGGGTATTGGATCGAGAACAGCCGGTGAGCGGCGTACAACTTATTGTGCTCAGCGAGCATGTGGATTACTGGAACCATGACGGGTGGAGCGACCCGTATTCGTCGCGCACGATCAGCGAGCGCCAGGAGGAGTACGCGTCGCATGTCGGCGTGAGCGACATTTACACTCCGCAGCTCGTTATCGACGGCACACGGCAGGCGCTGGGAAGCAACTGGCCCGCCACTAAACACGCGATCAACGATTCGCTGCACGATATCAAGGTTCCAATTACGTTGTCTGCTCGCAAAGAGAGTTCCCGGCTTGTCGTTCACCTGGAGGTCAACCCCGCAGGCGTGTCTTCACAGGCTGGAGAGGTGTACCTTGTGCTCGCGGCCGATCATGGTCATTCGCACGTTCTTCGTGGAGAAAACGCGGGTCGCGACATCGATCACGTAGCGATCGCAGACTCGTTTCATAAAATCGGTAAAGTGGGCGCCGGGGCATCCTTCTCTAAAGACGTGCCAGCCAAGGTTGACGACACCTTACGGTCGGGTCCGGTCCGAATCATTGCGTTCCTGCAGGACACCGCCACGAAGCGGATCATAGGAGTCGCGCAAACGAAAGAGTAAACTATCACAGAATGGTCCGCGTTGCTCTGGACACGTCTCTGTTTCGGCATTTTCATCGGGCCCCTTCCGAGATCCGCACAAACAGATCCGGCGAAATTTCTTCCGTTCCGCTCCGCATCGTCGCGCTGTGTGCCGGGGCCGCCTTAGTTGGCTCGGCGATTTTCATACACGCTCGTTACAGCTTGACGATTCAGTCTCCCGTGCGCGTTCACTTTCAGACGCCTGTGGTGGTGAGCCGCCGCGCGGAGACCAAAGTTGTTCATCATGCTCAATCCGATCAACAGACTTCGCTCACCACGTATCAACAGTACGCGTGCCGCAAGTTTGGGCCCGATTGCCGGATTGCGCTGGCCATCCAGCGCGTCGAAAATCCACAGGGCAAGTGTGAGGTTTATCATTACAATCCGGATGGCACACTCGACTGGGGCTATTTCCAGATCAACACCGTTCATCTGAAGAGGCCCGGCGTGAATCTGCGCGATCTGCTGGATTGCAAGGCGAACATCGATTTCGCGTACCGGCTCTATTTGGAGAACCATGGCTTCACCGCCTGGAGCACATTCAAAAACGGGACCTATCGACGCGCTTTGGGCGAATAGACAATTTATTGGTCCTCTACAGCGCCGTTAAGATCACGGGCTCCGACCGCGTAATTGCGACTGTGTGCTCGTAGTGCGCGGAGAGCGTTCCATCAGCCGTACCGATTGTCCAGCCATCGAAACCCAGTCGACTGCGACCAGATCCGGCCGCGATAATAGGTTCGATCGTGATCACCAAACCGTCGGTGAGGCGGCTCCGAAAACGCTTGTCATAGAAATTTGGGACGCTCGGTTCTTCATGAATGGTGCGGCCAACGCCGTGACCGCATAGTTCGCGCATCACGTTAAAGCCGGAGGTTCGCACCTCCCGATCGACGGCCCGCCCGATGTCATACACGCGATTTCCGGCGACCGCTACTTTTGCGCCGCAGCGAAAAGCTCTCTCCGCGCAACGCGCCAGATTTTGCGCTTCTTCCGAAACGTCCCCGACCGCCACCGTTATGGCGGCATCCGCTACGAAGCCGTTCTTTTCCGCAGTTAAGTCGAGCTTCACGAGATCGCCCAGCTCGACAACGCGACGGCCAGGGATGCCATGGATCGCCTGGTTGTTCACGCTGATGCAAACTGCTCCAGGGAAGCCGTATACTTTGGGCGGCGAGGATTCGGCGCCGAAGTCCGCGAGCGTTTTGGCTCCGATGGCTGCAAGCTCAGCCGTCGTAATCCCGGGCTGCACCTGCTCCGCCATGCGGTCGAGTGTGAGCCGGACGATCCGGCCAATGCGCCGCAACGCCTTCGAACTCGGCCGTTGTTTTTATCGACATGCTAAGGATTCTACTCTTCGCGCAGCGCTCCCATGGGATCTATCCTGGCGGCACGCCACGCAGGTATCCAGCTGGCGATTGCGGCTATGCCAACCAAGACAGCTAGGGCAAAGCCTGCGGTGGCCGGATCGGTCGCCGGCAAATCGAAGAGGGCGTGCTTTAGATATCTTCCTAAAAAGACTGCGCCGGGCAAGCCCACAGCGACGCCAGCGACCACCAGCAGCAGCGAATCCTTCAGCACCAGCCGAATTACATCCTTGCGCGATGCGCCAATAGCCATTCTCAACCCGATCTCATTGGTTCGCCGGGCCACTGTATAGGCGAGCAGTCCGGTAAGCCCGATCGCGGATAAAACGAGAGCGAGCGTGCCGAAAGCTTCCGACAGGAGGCTGAGAAGGCGCTCGAAAAGTAGACGGTCATCTATGAGCGCTGTCTGCGTTTTGATTTCCGTAACCGGTACGCTCGGATCGATTTCAGCCGCGATTTTACGGATGTCCGGACCCAGCTGTCTGGTATCGGTCGCGCTGCGAATGGCGAAGGTTATCGGCCATCCTGGCCTGTCGCCTGCAAACAACGGTTGGAACATGATCGGTTCTGCTTTGCGCAGATCGTAATAGCGGCTATTCCTCACTATGCCGATAATCCGAAACTGCTTAGTCGGTTTTGGACCGGTACCAAACTGCTGCCCGACTGGATTCCGGTGAGGATAAAAGGTGCGTACGAACAACTCGTCTACGACAACTGAGTCGGACTCAGATCGCATATCGCCGTTGTCGAAAACGCGGCCGGCGAGTAAGGGTATTCCGAGTGTTTCGAAGAGTCCATTGCCCACGTGATTGACCAGCGCAAGACTTGCGGCGTCGTGTTTATAGGGTGTCCCGGGGATGTTTATGGGTGTCGCATTAGCGCCCCCCGACAATGGACGTTCCTCGATCATGCCCAGACGCGAGATGCCTGGAATCCGTTGCAATCTGAGGCCGAGACGTTCCGCGTACTGATGAACTTGATCAGGGCCATATCCCGCGCTCCAGGGATCGAACGATGCGTAGACCAGGTTTTCGCGGTTGAATCCGATGTTCACCGTTTTCAGTTTGGTGAGCGAACGGCCCAGTAATCCCGCAGCTATCAGAATGATGAAGCTCACTCCAATTTGGATAGCTACGAGGAGACGGGGCAGAGCCAGGCGGCCGCTCGTCAGGTTACGGCTGTTTGCTTTCAATGCATCATGGACAGTGGCGCGAGTGAGCTGCCAAGCTGGAGCAAGTCCGAAAAGCAGGGCCGTCGCCAGTGAAACCAATAGCGTGAAAACGAGCATGCGGGCGTCGACTGCAAGATCGAATTCGCCGATATGCAGATCCGTTTCAACAAAAGATTGAATCGCTTGGGCGAGTACATAGCTCAGGCAAAGACCAGCCAAGCCGCCGATAGCCGCCAATGTCAAGCTCTCGATCAGATACTGGCGAAGCAAACGCAGTCGCGCAGCGCCGAGCGCCAGGCATACCGCCGATTCCCGCCGCCTTGCGAGGCTACGGGCCAGCAGCAGGTTGGCAACGTTCGCGCACACAATCAGCAGAATCAAACCGACCAGCAGCATGATGATCCATAGGGCTCGCCGATGATCGGTGTCCATAGGATCGAAACCGCGCTCACCGTCTGACGCAATCAGTTGCGGTATCTTCACCTTCTCAATGTGAAGGCCTTCAGGAGCAGCGAGCCGCTGAAAAAGTGTTGAAAGCTGCTGTATCGCTTGCGGCTCGCCGACGCCGAGATTGGCGCGGGCCAGCATGCGAACCCACCAATAGTTATCGGCTTCTCCTAAGGATCGGTCAAGCCGGACACGCGGACTGAGCGCTACCTGCGCAGCCAGCGGTGCATAGAGATCTTCCCAGACGCCGATTTTGACGCCGAAGAAGCCGTGCGGCGCGACCCCAATGATCTGCACCGGGACATTGTTGACCCGCAAAACCTGACCCAAAACGCTCGCGCGAGCTCCGAAATGGCTTCGCCACAAACGATCACTGATCACCACCAGGGCAGCTTGTCCAACGCGGTCTTCTTCGGCAGAAAAGGTTCGGCCAAGACGGGGCGCAACACCTAACCCCTGGAAGAAATTCGCGCTCACATATTGCAGGCTGAGTTGCTCGGCCGGCCTGCCTTCAATCGAAACAGCGACGACATCCCCGTCCGAGAAGCCGATCAAAGAGCCGAAACCACTCTGCTGGCGCGCCAGTTCACGGTAGATTCGAGGGGCAATCGAGGAGCCCCGGATCTTGGAGATTGGATTTCCCGATGTATCTCCGGTGAGCGAGTTGCACAGCGTTTCCGGCCATCCGTAATTCGTCGTCCATTCGATCAGCCGCAAAGAAGCAGCGTCCTTGACCGGCAGTGTTTTCAGCAGCGCTGCGTCAACCAAACTGAAGATTGCCGAGTTGGCTCCGATACCAAGCGCTAAAGTGAGCACGACCACTAGCGTGACCGTAGGTGTTCTAAGCAGCTGGCGGCAGCCGTAGGACACGTCCCGCAGTGCCGATTCGAGCCAGGTGATAATGCCCTGCGCTCGTGTCTCCTCTTTCAACCGGGCGGGATTTCCGAGCCTCAGTCTCGCGGTTCTGGCGTCCAGTCCCTCGCGCTCCTTCATCGCGAGATGGTAGGCCAGTTCCTCTTCGATCTCTTCGTTATGATGTCCGGGACGAACAGTCCGGACCAGCTTTGACCACCAGCTCATGGTTCGCCTCCGCCCCGCTAGACCGTTCGCAGCACTTTCGCCACAGCAGCCGTGACGGTGCGCCAGCGTTTTTCTTCTTCTTCGAGGCGCTTCCGTCCCTTGGCAGTCAATTCGTAGAATCGCGCCCGGCGCCCTGAGTCCGACATGCGCCACTCGGCTTTCAAGAAGCCGTTCTCCGTCATGCGGTGAAGGGCGGGATATAAGGACCCTTCCTCCACTCGCAATACCTCGTCGGAAGCCTGTTCGATTTGGGCGGCAATCACGTAACCGCTGTTGGGGCCGCGGCGCAGAACTTTCAAAACGAGAATTTCGAGCGAACCTTGCAGATGATCGGCTTTGGGCATAACAGATAGAACTCTACGGATAGAGATCTATACGTTAGCACATTTTGAGCTGCCGGGACTTAGTGATTTCGCCAGCAAGGAGAGCGCTTCCCGAGAAATGCCGAGATGCCTTCCTGCGCATCGGCAGTGAGCGCGTTAGAAGTCATGACGTCCTTCGCCATTCCGTAAGCGTCACTCTGTTCGAGGTCGATCTGCCGGTAAAACGCCTTCTTCCCGATGGAGACGATCAGGCTGCTTGCTTCGGTGATGCGCGCCGCCAATTTCCGGGTCGCAGCCTTCAAATTGTCCGGAGGAACGGAATCGTTTATCAATCCCCATTCCGCGGCGGTGCGAGCGTTGATCGGCTCTCCCGTGAGCAACATTTGCATCGCGCGCTTACGGCCGATGACCCGGCTCACAGCTACCATCGGTGTCGTGCAAAACAGGCCGATCCGGACGCCGGGGGTGGCAAACGTCGCCTGCTCGGAGGCTATTGCGAGATCGCAGGTGGCGACAAGCTGGCATCCTGCGGCCGTGGCCACGCCTTGTACTTCTGCAATCACCGGTTGCGGTATCGCCTGTATCTTCTGCATCATTTCGTTACATGCGCCGAAGATTTGCCGATACTCGGGCTCGCTTCTGCCGGTCATCTCAGTTAAATCGTGGCCGGAAGAAAATACCGTTCCTGATGCTGCCAGGATGACCACCTGAACGGATCTGTTGTTTTCGAGTTCGTTCAGGCAATCGGTCATCTCACGCATCAATTCGAGAGAAAGCGCATTCCGCCGTTCCGGCCGGTCGAGGGTCAGTGTCGCCACCCCGCTCTCGATATTCAGCAATATATTCGTCGACACCACACCGTCACCTCCTCTGAGGACTCTTAATTACTATCGCTCCTGATCGGTGCCAGCTTCTGATAGAGTCATACTGCATCGGAGGTAAGTGTGAATCCTCTTCCGAGCGCGTTAAAAGCATTTACGACCTGCAGTATGAATTGATCCCTTTGCTTTATGAGTGTCCTCCGCTTTTCTCGACGAACGTCGATGGTTCCGCGGATGCCGAGACTATACTATTTGATCCGCCCGATTTCACGAGCTGAGATTTCCGCTATCTTTGTAGTAATCGAGAATTCAAGAAAGGACGGCTCCTCATGGCAATTGAATTTGAGGTGAACGGGCAGAAAAAGTCTGTCGATGTAGACGGACACACGCCTTTGTTGTGGGTCCTCCGTGACACGCTGAACATGACCGGAACCAAGTACGGCTGCGGTATCGCCGCTTGCGGCGCTTGCACCGTACATATCGACGGCGAAGCAGCCAGATCGTGCGTCTATCCGGTCTCTTCCGTTGCCGGCAAAAAGATCACCACGGTCGAGGGCTTGTCTAACGATCGCAGCCATCCGGTCCAGCAGGCCTGGATTGAAGAACAAGTTGCTCAATGCGGCTACTGTCAATCGGGCCAGATCATGACGGCGGTTGCTTTTCTGAAAAAGAAGCCGAACCCGACCGCTGCTGATGTTGACGAAGCGATGTCTAACAATATCTGCCGCTGCGGCACCGCCCTGAGGATTCGCCGCGCTGTTTTGAGAGCTGCTGAATTGGCCCAACATTCGAATTCGGCAAAGTCGGCCGGAGGTGAGTTATGAGCGCAATATCACCCGCCCTGACTCGTCGTAAACTGCTGAAGACCACCGCTCAGGCCGCGGGGGCAGCCGGCGCCGCTCTCGTTATCGGCTTCGAGGTTCCGCAAATCGCCAAGGGTGCCGAAGAGAAAAAGCTCGTCAACCCACTTCAGGTATGGATACGGCTCGACGCAAACGGAGTTGTCACCTTAGTCTGCTCCAAATCCGAAATGGGGCAGGGTATTTCGACCGCGCTGCCGATGATTCTGGCCGATGAACTAGGCGTGAATTGGGACAAGGTACGCGTGGAGCAGGCGCTCACAAATGAGAGCTTATACGGCGGACAGGGTACAGGCGGCAGCGGTAGCGTAGCGGGGATGTGGATGCCGCTGCGTCAGGCAGGCGCCGCGGCGCGCTCTATGATTGTCCAGGCTGCCGCGAAGCGTTGGGGTGTCAGTGCCGCCGACTGCACTGCAGCAAGCGGCGTGGTTCGCCATGGGAACCAAACGCTGTCGTATGCCGAGCTGGTAGAAGACGCCTCCAAGTTGCCCATTCCGGATCTCGCGTCCGTTCGCCTGAAGAAATCATCAGAGTTCACGCTCATTGGTAAGCCACTCCCTCGCAAGGATATTCCAAGTAAGGCGGACGGGAGCGCGATTTTTGGCTTGGATGTACGCGTTCCGGGAATGGTTTATGCGGTAGTCGCACGTTGTCCTGTGTTTGGCGGAACTGTCAAGAGCTTCGATGCTTCAAAAGCGAAGGCCATGCAGGGCGTTCACGATGTTTTTGAGATTCCGGCGGTCCCGGAAGGCGTTCATTCGTGCGGCGGCGTCGCTGTAGTAGCCGATACGAGTTATATCGCGATGCAGGCTCGCAAGCAGCTGCAGATCGAATGGAACAACGGTCCGCATGCCCAAGAAAGCAGCGACAGTTTGCGGCGTCAGTTCCGTCGCCTGGTGGACTCCGAAATGAAGGTTGTTCTGAACCAGGGCGACACTGAGGCAGCTATGGCAGGCGCTCCAGGTAACAAAAAGGTCGAAGCCGATTACGAACTTCCATTTCAGGCGCACGCCACGATGGAACCGATGAACTGCACCGTTCATATCAGTGCGGATTCCGCGGAGGCGTGGGCGCCTGCACAAGGCCCGGACTGGGTGCAGGGCGTCATTGCCCAAGTCAGTAAGCTGCCGCCGGAAAAGATCAAGGTACATACCACTCAGATGGGCGGTGGCTTCGGACGGCGTTATCAGGCGGATTTTGCGATCGAGGCAGCGCAAATTGCAAAGCAGACCGGCAAGCCTGTGCAACTGGTATGGTCGCGCGAAGACGACATGACGCATGACTTCTACCGGCCTGCTTCTTATCACCGTGTATCGGGCGGTGTCGATGCGCAGGGCAATATTTTGGCGTGGCGTCACAAGAGTACCTCCACTTCGATAGCGGAATGGTGGGATCGCAAGTCTCCTCCCGAATCCTCGGAACTGGGCTGCACATTGCAGATGCCCTACCTTGCGAAGAGCTACAAGCTCGAGTACCTTCCTGCAGCTTCCGGTGTTCCTCGGGCGTGGTGGCGATCCGTCGAAGCATCCTCCATCGCATTTGTCATGGAGAGCTACATGGATGAGCTGGCCCATGCGGCCGGCGCCGATCCATATGAGTTTCGGATGGCGAAGCTGAGCGGGCACCGCCAGGTCAAGAATCCATTGAACCCTAAGGATGTTCCGCTTGATACGGACCGCATGAAGGCCGTACTGCAGCTTGCGGCTACCCGAGCTGGGTGGGGCAACGCGTTGCCCACAGGACATAGCCGTGGGATCGCCTGCCATTTTTCTTTCAATAGCTATGCGGCAAATGTCGTCGAAGCGGCTGTTGACCGAAATTCGCTGCGCGTTGTCCGGGTGGTTTCCGCGGTTGACATCGGAACTGCCGTCAATCCCGCGGGAGTGCGCGCCCAGGTTGAGAGCGCCATCATTTACGGCTTGACTGCGGCCCTGAAGAGCGAGATTACGATTCTAAACGGCGGAGCGGTCGAGACGAATTTCAACAGGTTCACCACGCTTTCCATGAAAGAGACGCCAGAAATCGATGTTTACATCGTGCCGAGCGAGATCGCGCCTACCGGCATCGGTGAGCCTGCCTTGCCTCCTGTCGCACCAGCCTTGATGAATGCGGTTTTCGCCGTAACCGGTAAGCGGATCCGCCGACTCCCGTTCCGGGCGGCCGATTTAGCTTAGCTTCGATAGAATGTCCCTGAAAAGGGAGCATTGATGTCATCTGATGGATTCGACCGGCGCGACTTTCTGAGGCGCACCGGTTCTCTAGGAGCAGGCGTCACCGTGGCGGCGAACGCCTTCGCTAAGAGAGCCGGCAAAGCGATGAACAAGACGAGCGCTTCTCGTGTGATCGGCGCCAATGATCGCATCAACGTCGCCGTGATCGGTTGCGGCGGCCGCGGCCAATCGGACGCCCGCTCCTTCGCCAGGTACGGCGAGAGTAACAACGCCTGTCAGGTGGTTGCCGTCTGCGATGTTTATGAAAAGCGCAAGCGTGAAACCGCTGAACGACACAAGGCCAAAGCCTTCTCCGACTACCGTGAAGTGCTGGCTCTATCGGATATTGACGCTCTCGTCGTGGCGACCCCTGATCACTGGCACGCCCGCATCGCTCTGGACGCCATGGATCAGGGAAAAGACGTCTACCTCGAGAAGCCCATGTGCCACACCATCGATGAAGCGAAGAAGCTCGTCAATACGGCTCGCGAAACGAAGCGCGTCGTGCAGGTCGGCTCTCAAACGACCTCTGCCGATCAGTGGTGGAAGGCCAAAAAGGCGATTGCCGATGGCATGATCGGAAAGATGATCATGAGTCAGGGCTCGTATCATCGCAACTCGATCGAGGGCGAGTGGAATTATACGATCGATCCCGCTGCCGGACCGAACGCTTCCGGAGACGATCACATTGATTGGGCCATGTGGCTCGGGCCCGCGCCCAAACGTCCCTACGATGCCGACCGGTTCTTCCGCTTTCGTAAGTATTGGGACTACTCGGGCGGTATAGCTACCGACCTATTTTTTCACGTGGTTGCGCCTTTGAACATCTGTTGGGACAAGCCGCAGTTCCCTTCAAAGGTCAGTGCGTCGGGTGGGATATATGCTTTCAACGACGGTCGCGAGGTGCCCGATACATTTCACCTTTTGGCTGAGTATCCCGAGGGCCACTCGCTCGTCCTCAGTTCTTCCATGGCGAACTCGCAGCATATTCCTGGCCTGATTCGCGGCCACGAAGGAACCATCATCATGGTTGAGCACGGGAAGTTCGAAGAACCGACACCCGATATTATTGTGCGCCCCGAAATTGTCCATTTGCCGAAGGACGCGTCCAATCCCGATGCCCCGCGGCGCGGCACCTTTCCCGGCTACAAGTTTGGTTCGGAAGAGATCAAGATTCCCGTCGACCAGTACGACATGATGCAGGCGCACGTCGGCAACTTCCTGCAGTGCATGCGCACTCGTCAGAAGCCGCACCTGGATGTGGAGACGGCTGCACATGCGCAAGTCCTGATTAGCCTGGCGGTTGATTCCTATCGCGAAGGGCGCGTCAAATATTGGGACGAAGAGAAGTGGAAGGGTGCAGACAAGCCGGTTAAGGCGTGACGTCGCCTTCCGGATTTCCGGAGCGCGTCAGAGTCGAGATCCATTCGCGGGCTAACTCATCAAGCTCGTGCCATTGATTCCCCAGGAGAGGCGGCGTATGATTCCCCTAGAGCCTCTAGGAGGAGGATGGGCGGAGATATGAAAAGCGTTGCGCGCCTACGTTCCTGGTTGCGCGCGAGTTTCCACCGCTCGCGCCTAGAAGATGAAATGGGCGAGGAGGTTCGCTTTCACATCGAACAGTACGCCGAAGACCTGGTCCGCAACGGTCTCTCACCGGAAAAAGGACGCCAGCGCGCCCGTGCCGAATTCGGAGTTATCGAGGCGAGAAAGGACGAATGCCGGGAGGCGCTCGGGCTGCGGCTCTTCGATGACCTGCGTGCCGACTGCAGATACACGTCTCGCATGCTGCGGCAGTCGCCCGCGTTCACAATCGTCGCGATCCTGTCGCTCGCCCTCGGCATCGGCGCCAACACCGCGATTTTCAGCCTGATGGAAGCCGTCCTCTGGAAATCCATCCCGGTCAGAAATCCCGAGCAATTACGGCTTCTCTCTTGGGCTTCCGGACCGAAAACAGTGATGAGTTCTTCCTGGGGTGATCGGCATCGAACTCCCACCGGCGTCAGCAGCACTGGCTTTTCTTACGCAGCCTTTCGAGAGATGCAGCGCCAAACGGCCGGCGCTCAGGCTGTATTTGCCTTCAAAGCGTCGGACCGCATGACCGCGGTGATCGATGGCCACGCCGAATTGATTACCAGCGAACTCGTCTCCGGGAATTTCTATGACTCTGCTGGTCTCGTGCCGATCGCGGGCCGGCCTATCGCCCCAAGTGACGACCTAAGAAACAGCGCGGGGACCGTCGCACTGGTCAGTGACAGTTTTTGGTCTCGCCGCTTCGGCCGCGATGTATCCGCGCTTGGCAAGCAGGTTAGTCTGAATGAGGTTCCGGTCACCATAATAGGTGTTAATCCGCCCGATTTTAACGGAATGGAGCCCGGACAGAACCCGGATATTTTCCTCCCGCTCAGCAGTGAGCCAGCCGTTCTTCCGAATCAATGGCCGAGGAAGAAGAGCGGTGGCCTGCTCGACGATCCCGACACCTGGTGGCTCCAGATCCTTGTCCGTCTTAAACGTGAAACGAGCGAGTCACAGGTCCAGGCCGCCCTCGACGTGAGGCTGAAACAGGTGGTACGCGACTCGCTTCCGAACAAAAGAAGTTACGACATGCCGATCATCAGACTTTCGAGTGGTTCCAGAGGACTCGATGAGCTTCGGGGAGAGTTCGGGAATGCGGTATTCGTAGCTGCTGTCGCTCGTCGGCCTTGTTTTACTAATTGCCTGCGCCAACATTGCGAACTTGCTACTGGCGCGGGCGACAGCGCGGCAGCGGGAAATCAGCGTGCGGCTCGCGTTAGGCGCGGGACGCTGGCGAATTATCCGCCAGATGCTGACTGAGGGACTCGTGCTGGCTCTGGTCGGAGGCGGTACCGGCCTGCTGCTCGGCTTCTGGGTGCGCAATGGAATTCCCGGGCTGCTCGCGACATCCTGGACGCCCAGTCCGTTCCAGGCCCAATTCGATTCCAAGGTCTTGCTCATCTCGATTGGCGTCACCTTGCTTACCGGCATCCTGTTCAGCCTGGCGCCCGCCTGGAAATCGACGCGCGTCCAGGTGAATGCTGCTCTCAAAGATGGTGCGCGCTCGACGATGAGTCTTCCGAATCTGCTCGCCGGCAAGTCTCTCGTTATCTTTCAGATTTGTCTGTCAATGCTGCTGCTGGTCGGCGCTGGTCTCTTTATCCGAACATTGGCGAATCTCAAATCCGCCGGCTTGGGCTTTCATCCGGAACGCATTTTGCTCTTCACCCTTGACCCACCGCGTGCACGCTATGCCGGAGAGAAACGAAAGTCTCTCTTTCTCCAACTCGAAGAGCGAATCCAGGCCATCCCGGGTGTTCAATCCGCCACTCTTTCCCAGTACGCTCTGGTGGCCGACAATACCGCGACAACGTCATTCACCACGCCTGGCCGGGGGCCCAGACCCGGTGAAGCCGACTACTCGTGGGTAAACTGGGTTGGCGATCGCTTCTTCGGCACGATGGGAATTCCCATTCTCCATGGCCGCCCGCTCGGAGCTCGTGACCGCGCCAACTCGCCGCTGGTGGGCGTTGTCAACCAACAGTTTGTCCGCAGCTTTTTTCCCGGTACCAACCCGCTCGGCAAGACAGTGGTGAATGGCGATAACATTTATCAGATTGTGGGCATTTGCGGGGATGCTCGCTTCGATCAAATCCGCAGCCCGGTGCCCCCGACCTTTTACGCCGCTTTCACCCAGGCCCGTGATCTCCGCGAGGTGACCTTCGAACTGAAAACGGCGGGAGGCGAAGGCAGCATTCTAAAGAGCGTTCGCGAAATTATCCGCTCCATTGATAAGGACCTGCCGGTGTTTGACGTTCGTACACAGCGCGAACAAATTGACGCTACTCTGTCCCGCGAGCGCCTCGTCGCTGCGTTAGCCTCCGGCTTTGGAGTGCTGGCTCTGGTTTTGGCGTCGGTTGGGATATACGGGGTTATGGCGTACGGTCTCGCGCGGCGCACCAGTGAAATCGGCGTGCGTATCGCGCTGGGCGCTCAGAGAAGCCAGGTACTTAGGATGGTTTTGCGTGAGGCGGCTTTTCTCGCGGTCGCCGGTATCGCGATCGGGATTGTCGCATCTCTCGCGCTGACCCGCTACATCCGCGGCATGCTGTACGGTCTCACGCCCTCGGATCCGCTGACCATCTGCGGCGCCGTTCTGTTGCTTGTGCTGATGGTGTTAGCCGCCGGTTGGTTGCCCGCAAGAAGAGCCTCTCGCCTCGATCCCATGGTTGCTCTTCGGCACGACTAGCGGCTCCAAGCTCGACCTTTGAACCTCTTACTCGACCGTAACGCTCTTTGCGAGGTTGCGCGGTTGATCGACATCGCAGCCGCGCCGCACGGCAATGTGATACGCGAGCAACTGCATCGGGATCATCTCGAGCAGCGGCAGCAGCAGTTCCCGCGTGACCGGGATGGTAATCAGGTGGTCGGCCATCTTGGCCACCTCATCATCGCCTTCACACGCGACTGCGACCACCCGGCCACTTCGAGCTTTCACTTCCTGAATGTTTGAGAGCGTTTTCTCGTAATGCACGCGGCTCTCTTCGGATTTCGGATCGCGCGTCGCTAAGACAACCACCGGCAGATTCTCGTCGATCAGCGCATTGGGGCCGTGCTTCATCTCACCGGCGGGGTATCCCTCTGCGTGAATGTAAGAAATCTCTTTCAATTTGAGTGCACCTTCGAGGGCGATCGGAAAATGAATGCCGCGACCGAGGTAGAGAAAATCCTGGGCGCGAAAGAGATCCTTCACCAATTCATCATAGGCGGCGTTCTGACCGAGAACGTGTTCCAGTTTGCCTGGAATTTGAGCGAGTTCCTCGACTAAAGCGCTGGAGGCTTGCGCGCTGAGCGTGCCGCGCACCTGGCCAAGGTACATGCCGAGAATGATCAAGGCTGTGAGCTGCGAAGTAAATGCTTTTGTCGAAGCAACGCCAATCTCCGGTCCGGCATGGGTCAGCAGCACACCTGCCGCCTCGCGCGTGATCATCGATCCCACCACGTTGCAGATGGCCAGCGTTTTCGAACCTTTGGCTTTGGCCTCGCGCTGCGCCGCCAGCGTGTCGGCGGTTTCTCCCGATTGCGAGATCACAACCGTTAGCGTGTTCGGCAGCACAATCGGATCGCGATAACGGAATTCGCTGCCGTAATCAACTTCGACCGGGATACGCGCCAGGCGTTCAATAATGAACTTACCCGCCAATCCCGCATGCCAGCTGGTCCCGCACGCGACGATCTTTACCTGCTGAAAACTTTTGAAATCGGCCTCGGCAATGTCTACTTCATCGAGGAAGACGCGGCCGCTTTCCAGGCCGATTCTGCCCAGCATGGTGTCCTTGACGGCGCGCGGCTGCTCGAAGATTTCTTTGAGCATGAAATGCTTGTAGCCGCCCTTTTCCGCCATTACGGGATCCCACAAAATATGCGAGAGCTGCCGCCGCACAGTCTTACCGTCGAAGTCAGTAAGCTGCACTCCTGATGCAGTAAGGATGGCTACATCGCCGTCGTTCAGGAAGAACATGTCGCGCGTATGGCTCAAAATCGCAGGTACGTCGGAGGCTACAAAGAATTCGTCCTGACCTAATCCGACGACGACCGGCGGTCCGGAACGAGCGGCCACAATCTTATGTGGATCGCTGCTCGAGATGACGCTAATTGCAAACACCCCCTGAACCTCTTTGATTGCCGCGCGAACAGCATTCTCCAGGGAGCCGTTGAGATACTTCTCCACGAGGTGCGCAATCACCTCTGTATCGGTCTCAGTTTTGAACGTGTGGCCTTCCGCAGTGAGCTGCTTGCGAAGTGCCAGATAATTTTCTACGATGCCGTTGTGAACCACCACGATCCGGCCGTGACAATCCCGGTGAGGGTGCGCATTCTCTTCCGTCGGGCGTCCGTGAGTTGCCCAGCGGGTGTGTCCGATGCCGTATGAGCCAATCAGCGGCTTCGTGCGAATCACATCTTCGAGATTGCGCAGTTTGCCGGATGCACGACGCACTTCGAGATTGTTGTCGCAGTTGAGTACAGCTACTCCGGCTGAATCGTAGCCGCGATATTCGAGTCGACGCAACCCGTCCACAATCAGCGGCACCGCTTCGCGGCTGCCAAGGTAACCAACAATGCCACACATAAGGAAAGCTAGAGTACTACTAGTCTAAAGTGTCTGGAATAGCGCTTCTCTCTCGGGGGTCGAAGCTGGGGAGGGCGACGAAACGGAAACTGAATAGAACCTCATGGCCTGAAAGGTGTACGATGCGATAACACATGGTGTCGCAGTCCTCCACTCCGGCGAAGCTACGGCGGCCGCCCCTTTGGAAACGAGAAGAGGCGAACGTTCTGAAGGGCCGTAAGTTCTTCTTGCTTTTTTTGTTTTTGCTTTCGCTCCTGATTCTCTATCCCAGCGCGGAGATTCATTCGTCCTTTTACTTCGCTTTTCGCACTCTAGGAGCCGGCGTAACTTTGCTGAGCGTTTATGCGCTCAGCTTTCGGCGCGGTTTATTGGGTTTCGTTCTTTTGCTTTCGATTCCATCCATTACGGAGCGCATTTTGGTGCCGCGAGTCACCGACGGCTTTCTATCGGTCCTGAATGTCAGCCTCAGCTTCGCATTCGACGTATTCGTTATCGTGGTTATCTTTCGCCGTGTCTTCTCCAATGTGAAGCCCAATTCCGAAACTATCTTCGGCGCGCTGTGTATTTATCTGCTGGTGGGATTTTCTTTCGCGAGCCTCTTCGCTATGGTGGCAACCATGGCGCCGCAAGCGTTCTATCTCGATCCTCAGTTAAACATCCATAGGGTTCCCGATAGGTTCGATTTCATCTACTACAGTTTCTGCACCTTGACTTCCCTGGGGGCAGGTGGAATCGTCGCCGTATCGGCGCACGCTCGTTCGCTTACCGCGATCGAATCAATTCTTGGTGTCTTGTACCTGGCGGTTTCGATATCGCGGCTTGTGGGAGCGTATCGACTTGCTCCACCGTCCGACTCGCTCTGATGCGCACGGGTTCTATGCGCGGGCAACTTGTTAATCAGCGATGCCAGGATTCGGCGGGTCGATCCCGAGTGCTGTGGCCAAGGCAGTCAGATGATCCTGCTCCTGCACAAGAATGCCTCGCAAGCTCTCCGCAATCGCAAATTCATTCAGCTCGTCGGCTTGTTTGACTCGCCTCCTGTACTGTCGAATCGTCTCTTTTTCGTTTTCCAGGTCGAATTGCAGCATGTCCTCCGCCTTCTCCGAGGTCTTCACAGTCTTCGGCGTGACGGCCGGCATTCCGCCCAGATAGTCGATGTGATTCGAAAGCTGAAGTGCGTGGTCCAATTCTTCTTTCGCGTGTACAACAAGTTCGTCGGCGATATTCATGTACGCGGCTCCTTTCAGAACCTGTGAGTAATTCACATACGAAATAATCGCCTGATATTCGCGGGACAGGTCATCGTTGAGAGCGTCGATCAGTTGTTTACGATCCATAATTGGTTCCTGTAGCAGTGGGCATGAATTGATTCCGTCGTTCCGCTCGCCGGGCGAGCAGACACCTCTATAGAATAGTCAAACCGTGTAGCTGCTCGTCAGCGTCGAGCTTCGGAGCCAGCAAGATCAGGGCGCATCTGATGTTCGGCGTGGCCCTTTTTCTGTCTGCTCGGAGTTTCCGTTCTCAGCGCGCCAAGCCACAGCCCTGACCTCCCCGTCAAGCGCACTGGCCAGCTATTGTGCCCGAGTTTTGGAAGTCGGTCACAACCGGAGTCAAATTTATTTTCCTAATGGTTTCAGTAACTTAGATGTGTAAATTCTGGCCGGACAGCACTCCGGCCCGGCTACGGTCGTGTGCGAAAGGAACTTCCAACGCACATGCACCCGCCCGTAATCGTCTACTAAAAACCCTGTTTCATGAGATGTAAATGGTGACGTCGAATCAGGGAAAGCGGGCGGTCGCTTTCCCATCCTCACCTCTCTTCCAACCTCTTTCAGTTCCCACTTAGTTCCAGCAGTTCTTAACTTCTCCTGCAGGTGCCGCCCAGGAATGGGCCGAAATTGAGGCGGCACCGGCATGGATGAGCACAATCGATCTAATGCGTCATCGCATAGACGATGTAATTGACACCGATGCGAAATCCTAGCGCCGAATACTGCTCCGGGTAAAGCGGGTTGTCGGCATGCTCCCAGGAGTCGCCGAGATCCACGTTGTGGCAGATCGCCACCACCAGGCGGCCGCGGTCGTCATAGATGCCGCGCCACCTGGCCTGGTAGCCGTCTTTTTCGAAAGTGCGGTGGGAATAAACGAACTGTTCACCGGGAACCTGATAGCGCTGATCGAGATCGTAAACAGTATGAAAAATTGGATCGTCGTCCGGTATTTCAACGATCGGGCGATCCGGAAACACCTTTTTCATGCTGGCGGTGAAGGTGTTCCACTCCCACGTGCCGTGGAAATCGTCGCACATGAAAAAGCCACCTCGATTGATGAAATCGCGCAGCTTGGCCGCCTGAAAGTCCGTCAGATCCCAGTGACCGACTTCGACGGCGTAGAGCCAGGGCCAGTTATAGATGTCGTCCCCGTCTTCAGCGGCGACAGGCTCTTCCGCTGAACGCGCGTCTATGCGCGTGAGACGTCTCACAGCGGCAGAAAGGTGACGATCGGAGCGAGGATAGTCGATGGTCCAGTTGGGTCCGCGGCCATATCCGGTCTCGACGGCGCGATACATGAAGCGCGCGAAGACCCATTCAGCGGGCACGTTGTAATCCGGTGGGATCGGGTAGTTTTCATATTCCCAGCCAGGATACTCGCGGAAGACACCCGGCTGTTGTACCTTGCGCGAGGTACGGCGACCTACGTTCGAAGGGTCATTCGGGAGCAGCTCCTGATTCGGGAGCGGAACGGTCGCGCAAACGGCGGTCAGGATCGCCGTCACGGCAATGATCAGCACAGGAAGACGCACTATACCTGCCGCCATTCCTCCATGATTACCGATCGTCTTCGACGGAGCCGACCGGCGCAATGTCCAGCGTGATACAACGGCAGTAGTTTGCCATGACAATGGTCTGGTCTGCCACCCGTCCGCTGAGCGCTGGGGCTTGCGTGATGTTTTTCTTCGCGGGCGCTCTGTTGTGCCGGCAGGAAACTGCTCCTTCTGATACCGAGCAGCAGAGGATGCTTGCGGCCATAACTCGGTATGCTGATGCCTATATAGCCAAGCTACCGGACTTCATATGCCGCCAGATTACAGTAGAGTTCCTGGCGGATAAGAACGGAAAGCACTGGCGCAAGCACGATACTCTGACCGCGAAGCTAGTGTTCAGCAACGGACGCGAACAACGAACGCTAGAGCTGGTGAACAATAAGCAGGTTCGGGATAACAGAGGTCGCCTTCGAGCGCCGCTCTCGACCGAAGGGGAATTCGGCATTTTGCTCAGTAAGATTTTTGACGACCGTTCAGAAGCTAAGTTCTCGTGGGGTGGTTGGGAGACTGTGCGTGGTCATCGTGTGGCCAGGTTTGATTACGCGATTGATCGTGCTCACTCCAGCATGAGCCTGACCAACTATGTCAAGGCCGTCGTGCCGTATCACGGCTCGGTTTACGGGGACCCAGAGAGCGGTGCTGTTTGGCGGGTTACCAGCGGCACAACAGAAATACCTCCTGAAGTTCAGATCAAGAGCATTGCTACTACGGTCGAATATGATGAGGTCCCGATCGGCAGTCAGCAATATCTGCTTCCCGCAGATGCGACCGTACTGCTAGCCGCCGATCAGGACCGAACCAGGAACGAGATGCAGTTCACCGACTACCGCAAATTCGAAGCGGAGTCTACGATCACCTTTGGCGGCGGAGAAAATCAGAAACCCGATGCCCAGAACCCACGGCCTCCGCAGTAGCGGTCAGGCTGTGCGACTGAGGACTTGTCCAACGGCCCGCTGCGCCTCGAGAATGGACATGCGATGGTCCATGATGCCGGAGAGATCGGAGTTTGCAAATGCAATGCGGCCATAAGGATTTTGGCGAATGACGTCGCCCGGCGCGAGCTTGCCGCTTTCGCCAAAAAAGAACCCGGGCTGCGGGCTCAGGTAAGCGTGACCCCAGCGGTTGAGAACAATGCCGGCGATGTCCCGAGCGGCGTTGAACCCAGCGCGTGCAAATAGCATCATGAATTGCTCGCGAATGCGTTCCTCGTAAGCACGAAATGAAGTAGACAGCAGTTCCGTACGGCCGCGAATCGTTTGCGCCTGAAGCGATTCTCCCGGATAGGAAAAAAGAATTTTCAGATTGATAACCGTCGGAGTGTCCGGATTGATGGTGGCCGGGTCTGTTCCGAAGGTCGCGACCTTGCGCATGGTGATGTAATTGCCGATGCCTTCGAACCACTGACACTCGGTCACTCCGAGGTCGTAAAGGAAGCGCCAGTTGCGCACGGCCACGTTGGCCATCAGGCAAGGAGCGCGATGGAACTGGGAATAAGCATCCCGGCAGTTCTGCGGCATATCGCGAACGACGTGTTTCGTGGTCCAGCTGCCGCCCGCCATGATGACGCTTTTGGCCTTGGTGCGGAACAGCTTACCGCTCTTGGTGTAATCGACGTTCACCCAACTGGATTTCGCAGGATCTCCGTCATGCTTGACGGAGATGGCAGTGGAAGCGAGGCGGACGCGTGTGGGCTGTCCGGCGCGGTCGAGAGTTTCGAAATTGATTCGCCCACGGCAGATATCTCGCATCGCGCCGGAGCCGGATATCGAATCCGGGATGAGTTGTTTCAGCATTTGCCTGGCGACACCTGTGTTGCCGCCAGGGAACATCTGTGCGCCTTTCTCGTACTGCCAGGGGAGAAGCACGTCGGCTGCATATTCGGCATAGGCCGAGAGAACATCCGCGCCGATGCCGGAGCCGCCGCCTGTGATAGGAGAAAGGAAGGCTCGGATGGTAGTGGGGCTCAGACCGTAAGTTTCCGTGAGATGTTGTTCGAGAGTGATGCTGTCCAGATGTCGCGAGGCTTCATCACCGTGTACTTTGGGCTGATAACGATGTGCGGAGAAAGGCTTGCGATCCGTTTCGCGCATCTGCAACAATTCGCGGCGTGCCTGATCCGGTATCGGCGCGCCCGCCAGATTTCTGCCCCATGGATCAATGAGCCACAGACCCTCCGGGTGGCCGAACTTCGCACCGAAAAAGAAACCGGAGGTCTTTCCGCCCACAGGGTAAGGCGCTGTTTCGATCTGCATCTCCGGTTGCGAACCCGTCCATTGCTGATAGCGAAAATCTTGCCAATTCACTTTGATGGAATCGTAGAAACCGGCTAGAAAGCTGCCGGGCAGCGGCGGAAAACAGGCGGCAGAGCCCTGGTGAATCATCAGCCGTTGCCCATCGACGTTGAACTCGTTGCGCTTGGCTTCACCCCCGAAGACCGGATGATTATCGATCAGAAGACACGTCTTCTGCCCGTGAGCCTGGCGCCCGAAAAGAAGCGCCGCGGCGATGCCGCTGATACCGCCGCCTACGATGACGCAATCGTACTGCTCATGCGTTTCGATCGGAACTGAAGGGCTTTTTTCGAACTTGCGATCGCGAATCTGGTGTCCTGAGGACATCACTTCGTAGGTATTGCCGTTTGAAGACGAATAGTCACCCACCCCGCCGTAACCTGTCCAATCCTCTTCCGCGAGGAGTTGCAAAGGAGTAACGGAGCTGAGCAGCACTCCGCCCGCGGCGAGGAGGGTCGAGTTCAGAAGGTCCCTGCGATCGATTTGAGCATCCAGACCCAGCTTCTTTTCTCGGGACGAGTGTGTTCCTGAAGACGATAGATCCCGCATGGTTCGTGTTTGAAGTGAATCCCCGGTCTATTTAAGCATCTAATAGAAGGAGTGGAGCATTCGAAATTCAGAAGACCTTCTCGCCTGCCGCGAAGCACCACGCTTTCCGGCCGGCTGACGCGAGCACCTGAGACCGCGAGGTTTATCCGGAGGGCTGCGCCGGCCTTTCTGCGTGAGCTTTCAAAGGAGTACAAGCGCGAGACTGCTCCTGCGCCGCATCATCCAAACCCGCTCGTCTGGCCCGATAACGGGCTTCACGCTGCCTGGCTCGGCCACAGCACGGTTCTGATGAAAGTAGATGGTTTCACCATTCTTACCGATCCTGTCTTCAGTCTGCGGGTGGGATTGAATTTGGGTCCGTTTACTCTGGGCATCAAGCGACTGGTTGATGTAGCGCTCGAGCTGCGTGACCTGCCGCCGATTGACCTCGTACTGCTCTCGCACGCCCATATGGATCACTTCGATCTGCCCAGCTTGCGTCTTCTAGAGAATTTGAAAACGCATGTGATAACGGCTCAGCGAACAGATGATCTCCTGAGACCGAAACGCTACGCAGGAGTTCAGGAACTGCGTTGGAATGAGATGGCCCGTGTAGGGCCCGCTGCAGTGAAGGCCTTTGAAGTTGCCCATTGGGGAGCGCGTATGCGGAGCGATGTGTATCGCGGCTACAACGGTTACCTCCTCGAAATAGGCAACCGCCAGGTGCTGTTCCCCGGTGATACGGCGCAGACGCCACGCTTTAAGCAGCTAAGATCGTCAAAACCGATCGATCTTGCGATTATGCCGATCGGCGCATACGATCCCTGGATCCATGTGCACTGCAATCCGGAGCAAGCCTTGGCGATGGCGAACGACGCCGGAGCGGAATCGATACTACCGGTTCACCACCAGACATTTCAATTGGGCCGCGAGCGCAAGAGAGAACCGATCGAGCGGCTACTATCGGCCGCCGGCAGCTCTCATGATCGCGTGCGCATACGAGAGATCGGCCAAGAGCTCTCGCTTTAGGAGCCCCCCTATTGCGGTGATGGGGCGGGATTTCGATCCGCCGTCGGAGAATTAACCTCGGCAGCCGGAGGATTGGTTGTTGGTTGTGCTTGAGGCGCAGCGGTCGTTGCACCTTCACGCACAAGATACAGACGGAACGGCGTCACCTGAAACGGCATTTTCTCTTTAGCCGAGGTTAAAGAAGTGGTTTGCGCTTTCAGGAGGCGCAATCGGTCCGACCAGGGATCCACTATAACGCGTGAGCCGAGCGGCAATGCGGAAATCTGATTTTTGTCACGGATCTCAAGTTCCGGAGCCACGTCCATCAAACCGGAGAGGCGCAGATCTTTCTTGGTATCCGACATCCGGTTGCCCAGAAGCGGTTTGATCAGGTGGGGAACATCGTCGCTGCGGGCGGAAAGCATACGCAGAAAGAGGCCGACCTGCGGCAGTTTGTTGTTGTAAGGCGAATTTTTCAAAAGTTGGATCGCCTTTTGATCAGCAGCATCTTCTTCACTGCGGGTCCGGGCGATTTCGACCTTCCTGAGCGTGTCGGGATCGTCGAACAGCAGTCGATCGGCAAACGAATATTTCGTGTTGACGGAGTGCGCCAGAAGGACGTGTGCCAGCTCGTGTGCGAGCACTGCAGCGAGTGAGGCTTCATCCGGCAGTACATCTACCAAGCCGCGGCTGATCAGAATGGTGTGATAAACCGCCACTGATTCGAGCGGAGTTGTCAACAAAATACGAGCATGGACTGGTGGGTCCCTGTCGATCTTATTCGTGACCTCGAGGTTGTTGAGGACCGTGTCTAACACCTGATCGACGTCGCCGGGCGGTGCAACCAGACCTGCTTTCTGTAAGCGACCGACGAGATTTTCTTCGGCCTGTTGTTCCCACAAGCGCTCTTCCTGCACGGGAGAGTAGCCGTTGGGATTCGACGCGCTGTTATCTCGCACACCCTGGGGACTTTCGACGGTGAGTTCTGTGAACGCTTCCTGCGCTCTGTCCTTCGAGGTCTCGTAATCCCAGAGCCGTGTCTGGGCCCTCATAGGAGCAGTGTGGACCGGTCCCCAGCGATAGCCTTCATCCTGCGCGTAGATGTACGCCGGTAGCCAATATCCACCGGCATTGACGCGCCAGGATTCGAAGTGCGAGAACTCGTCATTAGGAGACGGAACATAGTGACCGTTGAAGCGAACAATGTTGTAGTTTTTATCTTCGATCCAAATCCGCCCTTCGAAGCGATACTTGCCGGCGCCCCGCTGGGGTTGTACATCCAATACAAAGCAGCGGACTTCGCCCAGGAACTCTCTCCGCACGTAATCAAACTGGTAATGAGCGCGGTCGAAACCCCTGGTATCCAAAAACATTTCGTCGGCAAAGCCAGTGGGGAAATATTGCGTGTTGAAGAAGGACGTGAAGAAATGCGGAACCGCCTTCAACATGTTCCTTCGCGGTAGAAAAGAGTCGTCCACCACGCCGTTTGTGATGTTCAGTTTGCCGAGAAAGTAGAAATCGTGAGAAGGAACAAGTCCCAGGTCAGGATCCTTTTTCAACTCCTGGATGTAGGTTTCGATGACCGGTTCCTTGGTCCGAAGCCGGTCCGTTAGTATGTGTTCGCTATTGATCGCGCGATCGATCACCTCGTCCAGATTGCGCGCAGGCGTGGAATTGGCCTGCCAGAGCACATGGTTGAGATCTTGCGAAGGATCGGCTACAGGCCGTGATGTCTGCGCAGGAGCAGAAGAATCTTGCGACAAAGCCAGTGAGCCGGTGATTGCCAGTAGCGCAGCGGCGTGAATAAAGCGGGAGGATACTTTTCGGCTTTTGAGAAACATGAAGGAATAGCTCGGATCTAAACGGGATAACTCTTAGGTTAGTTCGAAGGTTATATAGATTGTTGCGCTCGTGTCAACCGGTACACCTCCCCGAGTAGCGGGTCGAAAGCGCACGCGTTGGGCCGCCTGCTGAGCGGCTTCGTCCAAACCGTGCCCCAGTCCGTGTACGACACGCACAATTTTGATGGATCCTGTGGCAAGGAAAACCACGTCCAGGGAGACTTGGCCCTCCAGCTTCAGGTCCCGTGCTTCCTGGGAGTAAGCAGGCTTAGGTTTAGATAAGATCTCTACGGGCGTGAAAACCGGCTCGGCGGCCTGTTTTCGCGGAGACGGTGTTGTTTGGGCCGCGTTTATCGGAGTTTCACCGAAAGCACCGGTCTTCACCGTTCCGGCGGAATGAGTGTTTCCGGAATTTACTGCGCCTTGTCCACCGTTGCCGAAAGCGGTTTGTCGAATTCCGCCAGCCGTGCTCTGTCCGCCGCCGCCGGAATGGCCGCCTCCCTCGGGAAGATCAAACGAGCCTACTCTCGCCATGGTCGCCTGCGATGGACGAGAGTTAGGAGACGGAGGAACGCCGTTCGGGTCGCCGAAGCCTCCCACCTTGGTGACTTTGGGTGCGGTAGGACCCTTGGCGAGATCTATAGCCTGAAACGTTCCAGTTCGAACGGCTGGTTTCGGCGCCGGCGCCAGCTTCGGTTCCGTAACGGGCGAAAGAGTTGGCGCGGGCGCGAGATTCTTGATTTCGGGCGCAGCAGCGATAACCTGCGGTTTAGGCGATTGAACCGGCTTTACTTGGATCGGCTTCAGCGCTCGAACGACCTTTGGCGGAGGTAATTCTGCTTTGGTTACTAAAGGTGGCTTCTGGACCTGAGTGTGCGGAACAATCTTGGGCTGGTAGTCAGGTAGCTGAGGCGCGATCAGAACCGTGGTCTGAACGCTTCGCTTTTCGGGCTCTTCCTTGAGCGCGGGTATCGTGATGAACAGTAAGGCTACGATCAGCGCCGCATGCGCCGCCCCGCTCGTCGAATAGCTTCGCCAGGAGGATCGAGGTAAGTGTATAGTGTTGAAAAGGCTCTGGCTTAAAACTGGCCCATTCGCTTTTTCTTGAAACCCCATACTTAGCCCTGGCTCAATCCTCCTCAAATTTCGTTCGGCGGATCTGCACGACCGCCGCCAAGCCGGTAAGGTGACCGAACCTGCGGCTAGAACAGTTCAGTGAGCGCACCCACAGAGGGCGTGACTCACCTCTCCACCATACCGCAGTTCGACGCGTATTTCAGCGGGCCCGCGAGATCCGGCGTTTACGTCAAGTACCATCCCACCACGATTCGTACGGTCAACATTGGTTGGCTATACTCGTTAATACCCGGTCGGCTGGAGTGGCGGAACTGGCAGACGCACGGGACTCAAAATCCCGCGTTCTTCACTGAACATGTGGGTTCGACCCCCACCTCCAGCACCATAAGCATGCGTGTGTTTTCAAACACTTAGATGCTCATGTGGGTGGGCATCGGGCCACCTCGGGTCAAAAAACATAAAAAAGCAATTTTGTTTCGGTGATTGTTGTTGCCAGTGGAAACGCCTTCCATTACGGTCCTTCCATCCACAATCCACCAAGCGAGGCTGTTATGGAAGATTTCAGTGCAGAGGTCGAAACTCTCATCAAGGGTGTCGGAACGATCAAAGACTGCTTCTTAGCAGGTGGGGCAATCACTAGTTTGTTCGCAAATCGCAAAATCCGTGACTACGATCTTTACTTCAAAAACAAAGAAGCATTCGAAGCCGTGCGCGGCATGTATGAGGACGGATGCTGGTGTGTTGCGATAACTCCTCGCGCCATAACGTTCATCGAAAACAATGCGACGGTCTACCAGCTCATGTCCTTCTCCTGGTTTCGGACCGCTGACCAGATATTCGACAAGTTTGACTTCACTTGTGTGATGGCGGCGATTGACCTTGAGACGAAGGAATTCTTCCGGCACAGAGATTTTCTCCGTGATCTCGCCAAACGCAAACTCCGATTCAATCATCGGACTGAGTTTCCCATCGGTTCTGCGTTGCGTGTTCGGAAATATCAGGATCGCGGCTATTCAATGGACGACAGTGAATACTTGAAGGTCATGCTGGCCTGCGCCTTCAAAGAGATTAAGACTTGGGATGAACTCAAGAATCAGATCGGAGGCCAGTATGGTGGAGCGGTGGTTATGGACACCTCAAAAGACTTCACGCTACAAAACTCCATCACTTCACTGAATGAGACGCTGATCGAAAAGCCGAGGACCGAGGAAGTCAAAGGCGCGGGTTCGTGGGAGGAAGCGATCAAGACCATTTTCGGGCAGGAAATAAAGCAAGCCGCTTAAGATCACAAACGCTCAGAGATGACCCCGTCCCAAATCCGTGCCCTACGCAAGAAGCTGAAGCTATCGCCAACGGATTTTGGTGTGGCCATCGGCTTCGCACCAAACAGCGCCCGCACTTCAGTCTGGCGACTGGAAACAGGAAAACGAAAACCTTCTATGGCCGCGTTCATGCTTATGAAGCAACTACACGACCGGCATCAACGTCCGCCTCTTTTTCGTCGCTGAATGGAACTTTCTTTTAACTCAGCGCGGAGTTCCGCGAGTACTTCTTTCGCCGGTCGAGCCGTTTTCATGTCTTCATCGAGAGTCTTCAGGCGTTCTTCGAGAATCCGCTTCATTTCCTCATCGATCTCGAACTCAGGCTCGAAGCTATCTGTGGGCGACGAGTCCATACGTTCAGGATACTCACCACAAGGCGTTGCCTTCGCCATCCCCCTCCGTTGCCGCTCTTAACTATTGAGTCAGCCCGAGCGCTTTTGTTAGGGCCGCGCCGATAACAACTGTAACCACTCCAATCAAGATAATCCCGGACGGAAGCGCCCACCAATTTTTATCCTCCTCGGGCCGATTGATCATCTTCGTTATCTGGTGAATGACAGTCGTAACGTTTCCTGAACCGCCGCCCTGAAGCGTTTCAAGATGTCGCGACATCTGTTCTAGATGTATCCACGTTGGCCTATGCGCCACAAGTATGTCTTCGTCCTTTTCAGCTCGCGCTTCAAGCGTGCCCGCTTTTTTCAACGCACGTTCGCCTAGTAACATGACGCCCAAAAATAAAATCATCCATCCGACCAACCAGATAAAGAAGCCCATTCGATCACCGCCTGCGCCTCCGGGCACAGTTGGCGGTCCTATCGCATAAAGAAGACCCCAGATAATCGGATGAGGATCAAAAATTGCACTTTCCAAATGAGCGATCTTCGGCCCTCCAATTAGCGGGTCGACGCGTGCCGACTCCAATAACACCGAAAACGCCGAGAGCGCTCCGATGATCGATATCACGATGGGTATGGGCCAGCGAAGCATCCGGCCGCGAAATCTGAGCTTTCGGGCTTTGTACCTATAGAAGTCAATCTTCGCCTCTAGCCGGTCAATATAATCCTGAATACTTCCAAAGCGCTCTAGAGTATACCAACCTACATTGGTACAAATGACAGGTAGCGATGTTCGTCGGGTCATATCGTGCCACGTGCCCCGGCAACGATGGCAATCTTGGGAACGGCGGCGATTTAGAGTCAATAACTTACTGAAAGCAAATTCCGCACTGCGCTCCGACCCCCACCTCCAGCACAATAATGGTCGCAACCGGTTAGACGGCCGCACGCATCTCCGCGTGCACCGCTTCTCAAAAAGAGAATCAATCGAGGACTGCGGAGCAAGGCAGACGGCAGCAATTACCGCTCAAATCCATTTGTAATTCAACTTGCTACAGAACCGTCGGGCTCGACCTCTGCCGGAGTCTCCTGGTCAACGTAACACCAGACCCACGCTTCCCCAGGTTCAATAGAGCGAATGAGCGGGTGATGGCTCGAACGAAAGTGCTTGGTGGCGTGTTTGTTCTTTGAGGAATCGCAACAGCCGACGTGACCACATGTGAGACACAGCCTCAGATGGACCCAGCTATCGCCGGTCTTCACACAATCCTCACAGACGTCGATTTCCGTGTTGGTAATCCGGATTTGATTAAGGTGCGTACACATTCTGGCATATTGATCCTCTCCTTGCCCGATTATTACGTGCGGTGTATCCGATGGTGCCTTGATCTGCAGTTCTAGTGAGCGCGTACTTGTAACAAATCCCAGTGAGCGGGCTTACAATGAGGCACGGACATGGAGAATCAGGAAAATCTGTTTCGCTTGCAAGTCGAGCAACTGAAGGACTACGCCATGTTTTTCATCGACAAGAGCGGCGTAATAAAGACATGGAATGCCGGAGTGGAGCATCTGTTAGGGTATTCCGAATCGGAATGGATCAACCAACACACGTCCATAATTTTTGTACCTGCAGATCAGGCCGCTACGCTGTGTGAGTCCGAAATCGCAACTGCAACTGCGAAGGGAACGGCTTCCGACATCCGCTGGCATAGGAAAAGAGACGGCACGGAGCTCTTTGCGAACGGCGTGATAAATGCGGTTTACGATTCATCGGGCGAGCTGCAAGGATTTACTAAGATCATCTCCGACGAAACTGCCAGGAAGCAATTGGAAGACTCACTGATTCGAGCGAATTCGGCATTGGAGCAGTTCGCGTATGCCGCCAGCCACGATTTGCAGGAGCCGCTTCGGACTATCGGCAGTTATGCGCAGCTTCTTGTCAGGCAGCAAAGTAACCAGCTAAGTCCCACGGCAATCGAATGTCTGGGGTATATAACGAGTGCCGTTGCGAAAATGAATACCCTCATACAGGACCTACTCACTTATGCCCGCGCAGGGGTGGGCAATGAACCTCCTGTTACAGCATCACTCGATGAGGAGGTAGAGTCCGCGCTCTCTCAGTTGGGAGGAGCTATTCAGGATGCGGGGGCGACTGTTACGCACGATCCGTTGCCGACCATAACAGGAGAACACCGCCAAATCACTCGTTTGTTTCTGAATCTGATTGGCAACGCCATAAAGTATAGAGCACCTGACAGGCCTCCGGAGGTTCATGTGTCGGCCGTATCAGATGACGATAAATGGATCACGATTTCCGTCGCGGATAATGGGATCGGTTTCAAACAAGAATACGCGGACAAAATTTTCAATCCCTTCACGAGATTACACGGGCAGGAATATTCGGGGTCTGGTGTGGGCTTGACGATCTGCAAACGCATTGTGGATCAATTGGGCGGCCGGATATGGGCGGAATCCAAACCCGGTGAAGGATCGACGTTTTACTTCACCTTGCCTCGATCATCGGGTAAGTAATGTCGATCTGAGTGTTTCGTTAGCGCGTCCCGAGCCCGATGCCGCAAACTGGCTACATACGCTCTCCGGAAAGCCCCGGCAGCATCGGAAGTTGCCGAATCCGTTTACCTGTGGCCGCAAACATGGCTGCTCCGATGGAAGGAGCCGAGGCAGTGATGGGAGATTCGCCAGCCCCGGCAGAAGGAACACTCCTGTCATCGCTTAGAATGACTTCTATTTCCGGAACATCACAAAAGCGCGGGACACGATAGGCCGAGAGCCGGCCATTTAGGATGCGGGTCTTGTCGAACGCGAGTTTTTCGAAGAGCGCGCCACCGATACCTTGAACGATTGCGCCTTCGACTTGGTTGGCTAGGATGTCGGGGTTGACAACGGCGCCTGCATCGAAGGCAGCGACCATGCGCGTGAGACGGACCTTGGCGCCATCTACTTGCAGTTCCGTAAAGAGCGCGAGATGGCCGCCTTTTTCGACGTTGCAGGCCAAGCTATAGCCGATACCGTTACCGCTCTTGCGTTTGCCCCAGCCAAAGCGCTCAGCGGCGCGACCTAGCACAGCTTGGAGGCGCGGATTATCAATGTTGCGCAGCCGAAGCTCAAGCGGGTCCATGTGAAGTGTCGCGGCGATCTCATCGACGTGTGTCTCGCGGGCAAAGGTATTGCCCACGGCTGCAAGCGAGCGATACGAACCTTGGCGCAGTGGTGATTCCGAGGCATGATAAGCGGCATAACGATTCGGAATGCGGTAAGGAACTGCAAGCGATGCGGCGCCGCCGTTGTAATTGTGAAACTCCCAGGCGAGAATTTTGCCGTCGTCGCGCACGCCGCTGTGCACTTCCATGATTGCGGCAGGGCGGCAATAAGATTGCGTGAATTCCTCGTGGCGCGACCAGGCGAGCCGGACCGGCCGGTTAGTGCCGAACGCAAGGCGCGCAGCTTCGAGCTCGCATTCGGAGTTATGTTTCGCGCCGTAACCCGAGCCGGTATCGGAAACGACGATGCGGACCTTCTCTTCTGGAATGTTGAACGCTTGCGCGATTTCGGCGCGCACCACAAAAGGCGCTTGCGTACCGCATCGGATAGTTAGATGAGCCCCTTGCCATTGGGCAACAGCCGTTCGGGCCTCAAGCGGCACATGAGCGATGTAGGAGATTTGGTATGTCTCGGCAAGCTTGTGGGACGCGCCAGCCATTCCAGCAAGCAGCGAACCCTCTTGCATGAGCGCGGGGTACCGGCCAAATTCTTTCGGCTCCGGCGGTTTGGCGTTGGCTTTCAGATCACGAAACAGATTTTGGGGATCGCCCAGTTCGCCATTGCTCCATCGAGCGTCAACCAGTTCGAGCGCCGCGGCCGCTTGGCCTGGCGTCGGTGCCGTGACCCCGAGAAAGTCCCCGTGATGAATGATTCGAACTTCCGGGAGTCGCTCGGCTTTCGAAGCATCATAGGACAGTAAACGGCAGCGATGATTTGGCGGCCGGATCACGCGACCATGGAGAATGCCCGCGGGCATGAGATCTGACGAATAGCGATGAGAGCCCGAAACGATTGCGGGACCATTTACATTCCGCGCGGGTGTTCCACAGATTCGCCATTGGGCGGGCTTCGTGACAGATCCACCAGCATTGACTGCTGTAACAAGTAGGGGGCTGCGCGAGAGATCGCGATAAGAATAAGTCCGGCCCCCGGGGCCGGATACTTCTCCATCCGTAACTGCCAGCCCTTCAGGCTTTATATTCCACTCTGAAGCTGCACAGCGACAGAGCAACTCGCGCATCGCGGCGCAAGCCTGCCGGATAACGGGTGCGGTTTCCGGAGTGGTGAGGCTGCCCCAGGTTCCTCCGTCGTCCGGGACCATAGCCGTGTCGCCCATGATCAACCTAATTCGTTCGGGCGGAAGACGCAACTCTTCAGAGGCAACCTGAGTGAGCGTGGTGCGAATACCTTGTCCGCATTCGATTTTCCCGGTGAGTAAGGTCACCGTCCCGTCCTCACCGATGTGCAACCGGGAAGTAAGCAGAGGAGGCTTACGCGGGCCGGCCTTCTCTTCGTCGGCTTTGGCGTTCTGCAGAGTGTAAAGGAAGAGCGCGCCCGAACCAAGCCGTTCGAGAATCTCGCGACGTGTCGGGTCACGGCTGCCGGAACTTGCCAGCGAACTGAGTTGAAGGGTCGCCGGGTCAGGCATGTTCTTCGCTTTCTGCTGCCTGGAGGACTGCTTTGATGATGCGCGAATAGGCCCCGCAGCGACATACATTTCCGTTGAGCCCGGTGCGAATGTCTTCGAGTGTCGGGTTCGGAATTCTGCTGAGCAATGCGGTTGCGGCCATAATCATTCCCGGAGTGCAAAAGCCGCACTGGAATGCAGAGTGGTCGAGAAATGCCTGCTGCACCCGATGAAGCTTAGGGCCATGCGCGAGGCCTTCTATCGTGTGTATAGGATGGACGGCGGCATCGCGAATAGAGGTGATACAGGACCGGACCGCGCGGCCGCCGACCAAGACTGTGCAGGCGCCGCACTCGCCTTCGCCGCAGCCGGCCTTCGCGCCCGTCAAATGCAAGTTATCGCGCAGAACCGAGAGAAGTGGTGTCTTCTCTTCAGTGGTGACGGTGGCGTCCTTTCCGTTCACGTTGAGCTCAAAGCTTGGCATGCACCCTTGCGGTTCTACAAACTATCCTATCGAGAAGACTCTCCCTGAAGACCGCGATAAGCTAGCAAATTGCCAGATCATCGAAAGCGGTACTCCTCTCAATTTTGGCGCTTGCGGCTAGCGTTTGCGGCACTTGGTGTTTTCTTTCTGCCGTTGGCGACGCGAGCGGCCGATTGGCTTACTTTCGCGCACGACGCCCAACGTACCGGATGGGCGAGCGAAGAACCTGCATTCAACGTGAACAGCGCCCCGAGCCTCACGTTGCTGTGGAAGGCTAAACTCGACAATGCGTTCTACAGCCTGTCGGCGCTTACCGCACCGGTAGTTGCGGAGAAAGTCTCGACTGCAAGAGGTATCAAAACCGTGGTTTATGTAGTCGGGATTTCCGGCAAGGTCTTCGCGCTCGAAGCCGAAACGGGGAACGTTCTCTGGACTTATCAAATCAAGAGCTTCGTCGAATCAAAGAAGAACGTCTACGTTTTTCAGGGAACGTTCTTGTGCCCGAACGGAGTGACCGCGACGCCCGTTATCGACAAGCGAACCGAGACCTTGTACGTATTAGGGCCCGACGGTATGTTGTACGGATTAGATCTGGGGAGCGGCAGCATTCGATATGGGCCGATCCAGTTTGTAGCACCCTTCTCTAAAGATTGGAGCCTGAGCCTGATAGACGGGAAAGTTTACACGACACTTTCCCAGGGTTGCGGTAACGGGTTCTCCGGCTTCTACTCGATCGACCTGCACGATGCTCACCGGCCGGTGATTGAAGAAGGCTTGCTCTCGAACAGCAATACAGCCGGAATTTGGGGCAGAGGAGGACCGGTGATCGGGACTAACGGCCGCGTTTACGGCGGTACCGGCGACGGGGGCTTTGATCCGATGGCAGGAGACTACTCAAATACTGTCGTGGCTGCCTCTTTGGACAGCCTGAAGGTTGTCGATTATTATTTGCCGCCGAACTGGGCGTACCTGAACAAAAAGGATTTCGACCTTGGTTCGACCAGCCCGGTGTTCTTTGGCTGGCGCGATCGCTATCTTCTGGCGCATGGTGCAAAAGAGGGGGTGATCTATTTGATGGATGCCGATTCGCTTGGATCTAAGGATCACCAGACCGCGCTCTACACGTCGCCCAGGTTGGGGAACGACGCCGCCGAGTGCTGCTCGGGGCTGGGAATTTGGGGGGGCTTGTCGACGGCCAGGGACACGGAAGGGCAGACATGGCTCTATGTGCCCATGGGCGGACCTCCTGCGAAAGACGGCGCCAAGTTCCCAATCACAAATGGCAATATGAGTACGGGAAGCGTCATGGCCTTCCGGGTTGTTGCCGATCCGCAAACGCATAACCCCACGCTGGAGCCTGCGTGGATCTCGGGCGGTTTTGCGTCACCTGAACCAGTCGTGATTGCGGGCGATGTCGTGCTCGCACTTTCTAATGGAGAGAATGCTGTTCAAAAGGGCGGTGAAAAGGGAAGATTGAAGAATACGCAGCCTGCCGTACTGAAAGCTCTGGACGCAAAGACCGGGAAAGAACTCTACAACAGCGGGACAAGTATCAGTTCCTGGGTTCATTTCAGCGGACTGGCGGTAGCGGGAGGACAAATCTTCCTGGTTGACCACGATTCCAATGTCTACAGTTTCGGGTTCCCACCGAAGAAGCAGGAATGAAGAACCTCTCGAAGAGTAAAACTCTGCATTTCGAAGCAGGCAACTCGACGCACTCGCGCCGACGTTTCCTCAGTACCGCCGCCCTGGTCGCGGCGACCAGGCCTCTTCGCGGCAGCATAGGTCCCGGATTGCAGATTGGCACGATGGACACCGTACTAAAGCAATCCGGCCAACCCGAAGCACTCACGACGGCAAAGCAGTTGGGCCTGGCTGCGGTTCAAGTGACGCTGGGAGTATCACGTGACGGGAAAACTTTGCCGCTGGAGAATATGCAGCTGCAGGAACGATACCGCCGCGCATCGCAGCAGCAGAAGATGCCGATTGATTCTACCTATATCGACATGCTTCACGTTAGTTGCCTGAAATCGGACCCCCACGCAGCGAACTGGGTATTGAAGGGAATCGAGATCAACAAGAATCTCGGCGCGCCAATTCTGATGACCGTGTTTTTTGGGAAATGCGCTGTCCTGAATCGCACCGAGCTCGATTACGTGATTGATGCGTTTCGAGATCTCACGAAAGCGGCAGAAAAAGCCGGTGTGATACTTGGCTTTGAAAACACATTATCAGGAGAAGACAACCGCTACGCAGTTGACCGAATTTCTTCTCCTGCATTCAAAGTCTGGTACGACGTCGGCAACTCGACTTACAACGGATACGATGTACCGACCGAGATCAGGATGCTCGGTCGCGAGCGGATCTGCCAGTTTCACTTCAAGGATAAAGGTTATCTCGGCGAAGGTGCGGTCAGGTATGAACCTATCTTGAAAGCTATCGCTGATATCAACTTCAGAGGTTACGCTAATCTCGAGACCGAATCACCTTCAGGCAATGTCGAGCGGGACACGAAGCGCAACCTTGCCTATCTGCAGAAGCTAATGTCTAGAAGCTAATGACTGCGCCTCAAGCTGACGTCTGCCGAGCTTTGGCCATGACTCGCGAACCATCAGCGCCCCCTCCTGTCAGACCGGCCCTGTGCAGTAAGTCTTGGAAGCGAGGATCTGCACGGATCGGGTCGAAACGTGGTTCAACGTTGAGCCAGACGAGCGAAACCTCACCATCGTCGCAAGCTGCACCCAACAAATGCAACGCAAGTTCATATTCACCGAGGCCGAGATACACGACACTTTGCCAGTATGGCGACACATATCGCTGGCGAGATAACGCCACGAGTTGTTGCAATACCTGTCGCGCTTCGTCATGCCTAGTAGCGCGGGCGTAGGCATGACCCAGGGCCGCCATCTGGCACGGATTACCGCCAGAGCAGGTGCAAGCATTTTGGAGCTCGGTGAGGGCGTCGTCATACATTGCCATCTGCTCATAGGCCAAACCGAGGATGTGCTGCGCCGGTGCAAATTCCGCTTCGAGTATCAGCATTTGCCAGCACTCATCAACGCATTGCTGAAATCGTTTCTCCAGATAGTGGTTACGCGCTGCCTCCAAGTTAGTTGCCAGCGACAACGGGTCTAAATCCTGCGCAAGCCGGATTTCCTCGGAGACTTCGGTAAAGCGTCCCATCGCCGAAAGAAAAGTGGCGTAACGGCAGTGACCACCGGCGTCGTGGGGATTCAACTGTAGCGCGCGCAAATGCTCGCGTTCCGCGGCCGCATAATCCCGATTGAAAAACATTCTTATTTGAGCCAGAGAGGTGTGTGCTTCTGCGAGTTCATTATCGATAATGAGCGCCATCGATGTCAGTTCCTCGGCGCGACGCTGTGCCTCGGACGATCGAACCAGTCCCAATGTTGCGAACATTGTGTTCGTTTCTGCGAGACCTACGTAGGCTAAGGCATACCGTTGATCTTGCGCGATCGCGGCTTCAAAATGAGGAATGCTCTTGCCCAGATCGACTTCAGTCAGCTTGTTTTGAAGGTACTTGCCCTTTCGATAACATTGCTCAGCCTCGGGTTTGGGCTTGTAAGGAGGCTTTGCCGGATTACTGACAGGTCCCTCAGACACTTCCTCGACCGAGGCAGTAAAACGGTATCCCAGCCCCGGTCGGGTTTCAATGAAACGCCCGGCGGAGGAAGAATCTCCAAGAGCTTCGCGAAGAGAATTGATTGCCGTATTCAATCCATGGCCGAAATTCACATGCAAATCGGGCCACAAATATTTCTCTAACTCTGTTCGCGTTACAAGCGCTCCCGGCTTACGCAAAAGAAGCTCGAGCACTTGGAAAGGCTTCTTCTGCAAGTGCAACCTAATACCACGTTTGCGTAACTCACGCTCTCTAAAATCGACTTCGAAAACTCCAAACCGAAGTTTCCCGGCGCCTGATGTGGGGGAAGGAGAACTGTTTTTCGGATCGATCATGCAGTTCAACGCAGCGGAATCAGAAGATTCGGTTTCTCTTTCCTAATTTCTCAATTTGATGCATTCACGTGAAGCTATGCAAGCGAGTGACCTATCTCTTGAGAATTTCCTGATCTTCTGCTGAGGGTCGTGGAAGACTAAATCTCCGTCTGAGTGTCTATACGGCTTCAAAGAAGAGAAGTTCCGTATCCAGATCAAAGGAGAACGCATGCAAACTAAGACAAATCGTATGGCTCGGGCTTCGGCACTGATCGTCGGTGTCGGTCTGACTGCTTTAACGTTGAATGCCCAGCAGGGAGAGTTTAACCTTCCCGTTCAAGCGCATTGGGGAGGTGCAATTCTGCAACCCGGTCAACACACGGTCCGAGTTCCAGAAAAACTTGGCCAGACCCTCGTGTCTCTATCGAGCAATGCAGACACGCAGTTGGCGATGCCACTGACGGCCGAGCTAATCCCGCAATCGAATCGCAACTATCTTCACCTGGTGAAGGTGAACGGTCAGTACTACGTCGATGTTTACCAGTCCGGGATAACAGGCAAACGATACATCTTCCCGAAGCCGAAGGCAGCCCAGAGCGGAAAGTCCGGAGAAGCAGAAGCGGAAGCGACACTGATATCTGTTACTGGAGACTGATGTGTGCCGGTGGACAAGTCAGGCGGACAGACTGGCGGCCTATTGGAATCTGTCATTTTGATCATCAGGGCTCCTCGTCATTCGAGTCGTAGGAGCCCGGTCTTTGTGCGCTAATGTACGGATTGGACGCCAACTTACGAAAGGTGCCTCTGCGGTCGAAAAGCCACACCGCTAGTCCGGAGGGATGGCTAGTGTTGCAGTTTGGCCACACTATCCGCCTCTAACCTGCCTAGAATCAGCCAATTAGAAATCAGAAAATTTTCGGGCCTGCTATTCTGGACCTGCAGGCATGCATTCGCAAACGACTATCTGCCGTCCTGTGGAGACCAGAGGCATCGGGCTTCATCACGGCGCTCCTGTCAATTTGCGCATTTTACCGGCTCCGCCCAACACCGGTATTGTGTTCATTCGTACGGATCTAGACGGGACCCGCATCCGCGCGAGTTGGAAGTTGGTAGAGCGAGTGAGCTACGCAACCAGCTTGATGCACCCAAAGGGCATCTTCATCTCGACTACCGAGCACCTGCTGAGCGTTCTTTACAGCATGAGCATCGATAACGTTTTCATCGAGCTCGACAATCTCGAACTTCCGATCCTGGATGGGAGCGGTCTTCCGTTCGTCCAACTTCTTCGGGAGGCAGGGGTGCAGGAGTCTGGCCGCCCGCGGCGATACCTCCGTATTTTGAAACCTGTAACTGTGGAATCAAATAGCAAGAGCGTTACCATTCTGCCCTCCGATCGGTTTCAGCTGAGGTGCCGAAACTTCTTCGATCACCCTTACGTAGGCGAGCAAATGCTCGAGCTTGACGTGACACCGGAAGTTTACGCCCGTGAGATCGCTCCAGCGCGGACGTTCGGCTTCGAATACGAACTTGATCAAATGCGCGACATGGGACTGATTCGCGGAGCGTCGCTGACAAATGCTATCTGCTTTACGAGAGACGGAGTGGCGAACCCCGGCGGCCTTCGCTTCGCCGACGAGTGTTGCCGTCACAAAGCGCTCGACCTGATCGGCGATCTTGCGCTCATCGGGAAGCCTCTACTCGGATGCGTGGTTGCGCAAAAAGCCGGTCACGCGATGCATGTTGCCCTTGTGAAAAAGCTCATGTCCGACCCCTCCTTCTACGAGGTAGTGACATTCAACAAAACATCGGGCGCTGTGGCGTGAGCGGTGCCTTTGCGCGCAATTCCTCACCTTATTACTCTGTTTCGGCTCTTGTGCGCTCCCGTCATCGCCTGGGTGCTCTACACCTTGCGCTTTCGCGAGGCACTGATTCTTCTTTTCTTTGCGGGTCTCAGCGACTGGTTTGACGGTTTTGCGGCGCGACGCCTGAATTCCGCCGGTCACCTGGGCGTAATCCTCGACCCGCTAGCCGACAAAGTGTTGCTTGTGACCCTGTTCATAATGCTGGGAATTTTGCGCATCATACCTTTATGGATGCTGGCGCTCGTTATCGGCCGTGATTTGGTAATCGTGATTGGAGCTTTACTGGTACGTCTATTGCGAGGGGTCAGAAAATTTCTTCCTTCCACGCTTGGCAAGGTGAGTACTTTCTTTCAGATCTTGCTGGTACTGCTGGCCCTGCTCTATGCCGCCTTCCCGGTGCAGGTTTTCTTGTGGCTGAAATACACTGCGCTTTGGCTAACTGCTTTCTTTACGGCTCTTAGCGGGTCCGATTACGTCCGGCGAGGCATTCTGATGGCCCGCCGACGCTGGCAAACGGCACAATAGTTTAAAATTCTTCGGAGAACGCCCTCGCATCCCCGAAACTTGCATTGACGGGGGTGAAACCCGGGAGTAGCCTGGAAACATGGAGCCGAGCGTTGAGATTTTTGTGCCATCGCGGCTGTATTCTCGCGTTGGCTGGGCGGCCTTAGGGGGCGTCCTCATTTCGGTCCTATGCGGCTTCCGGGCACCGCTAGCCTTCATTCCCGGCTTCCTCTGCGCCATCACCTCGGCTGTGCTGTTCTGGCTTTCCGCGCGGCCACCGGTCCGAACCGGTGAGTCGCAATTTAGTATAGGCGAGCGATCGATTGCCTGGCGCGAAGTGCGCGAGATCAATAGCAGCCGGTTTCTCTCGCCGTTGATTCTGAAAATTCGCCTCACGAACGCCCGGCAAGTCATGCTCGTCTATCCCGGTGAACCGGAGCGCATTGAGCAACTTCTGTTTCAACTCCGAAAGAACTCGCATCTCGCGTCATTCGACGGCGTGGCTCATCGCGACTACTGGACGTGGTTAAGCTTGAACGGCTCCCAAACTGAGACTACAGTTCTCGAGCAGCCGGTCCGGATGTTGAGCTCGGAAGAGGAAGACGAGATCGAACGCCTCTACCAGAAACTTAAGACCGTCGGACGTCTTGACGCAAGAGGCGATGCCTCGAACGCCTCGGACGAAGATTAGCGCTCCCGCTCGGACCCGTGACTGTTGCCCGCTAGTATGAGTGCTAGCCGCGGCTCCCGGCGACGCGGCTTCTTCTCCTTCCTTTTAGCCGTTATCCTATTGTTAATAACGGCCGTTCTGCTCCGTCACCCCATACTTGCTGCGTTGGGCCATGCGCTGGTGGAAGACGACGGCCTCCAAAAGGCCGACTGTATCCTGGTACCGGGTGGGGACAGTGCCGGCAGCCGCATCGTACGGGCGGCACAACTAGCGCGAGCAGGTTATGCCCCTTACGTATTGGTGGACGGTCCGGCGGGGCTCATGGGCCATGAATCGGACGCAACCATCCGATACGCGACGCTGCAAGGTTTTCCGGCCGATCTCTTTCAAGCAGTGTGGCTCCCCCAGGGGCTCGACTCCACCAGCGAAGAAATGAAGTATGTGGCAAATGGCATTCTCAAGCAGAACAAGGTCAAAAAAGTACTGCTTGTGACCAGCAACTACCATACGCGACGGGCCGCGCGGTTCCTTCGAAAAGAAGCGCCATGGCTGAAGGTCATCGCGGTGCCCGCTCCGGACCCCTACTTCACACCTGATAGCTGGTGGAAAACCCGCAACGGGAAGAAAGTATTTCTCTTCGAGTGGACGAAGACAATTACCGAATGGTGGGGTGCCTGATTGCTGAAGTCTATCGCTACGCTTTTGCCTTATGTGCGGCGGTACCGGACAGGTCTAGCGCTCGGAATCGGATCGCTGCTGATGAAAGATCTTCTCGCGGCCGCATTACCGATCGTTCTGAAGTACGGAGTGGACTCGCTTACGCGAGGTTTCGTGCTGCGCATTGTGCTGCAGTTGGCGGCGCTGCTGATCGGGTTGTCTTTGGTCAAAGGCCTCTTCCAGTACTGGATGCGCGTCGTGATCATCGGGATCTCGCGCGATATCGAATTCGATCTACGGAACGATCTCTTCAACCATCTTGTCGAGCTTTCTCAGGATTTCTACAGCCGCTACCGTACTGGCGACATCATGGCGCGCAGTACAAACGATCTGAACGCGGTACGAATGATGCTCGGACCGGGCATCATGTACACCGCCGAAACCAGTGTCATGCTGGTGCTCTCTGTTGCTGTTATGTTGAGCACGGATCCGAGGCTTACGCTGATCGCGCTCATTCCTGCCCCGGTTGTTTCGCTGGCGGTTATCTACTTTGGCCGGCGTATTCATGTGCGTTTCGAACACATCCAAAAAATGTTTTCCGATATCAGCAGCAAGGTCCAGGAGAACCTGGCTGGTGTTCGCGTCGTCCGTGCATACGCGCAGGAGCAACCAGAGGTGGAGCAGTTTGAAGCTCTGAACCGGGATTACATCCGGGAGAACATAGGCCTGGCGCGCATTCAAGGCATGTTCATGCCGCTTCTGCAAGCACTCATTGGGCTAACCTTTCTGCTGGTGCTGTGGGCCGGAGGGCGGCAGCTCATGCAAGGCAAAATCAGCCTGGGCAGCTTCGTCATGTTCAATACGTATATGGGCATGCTCATCTGGCCTATGATTGCTTTCGGCTGGGTCGTGAACCTGATGCAGCGCGGTACTGCTTCGCTCGATCGCATCAACGAGATGCTGCATGAGAAGCCAACCGTTAGACGACCGTCGGGACCGCTGCGGTCACCTGCGGTTTGTTCGCCTGAAATCCGTTTTCGTGGAGTCTTCGTCTCACACGGCGAACGACAAGCCCTGGCGGGTATCGACCTGAGGGTCGCGGAGGGCGAGACTGTAGCTGTCGTGGGTCACACAGGGAGCGGCAAGACCACGCTAGCAAGTCTGATCCCGCGCTTGTTCGATCCGCAGCAAGGCGAGATTGAATACGGCGGAGTCGATTTGAGAGAATTCGATCCACAAGAACTCCGGCGGCAAATCGGCTTTGTTCCGCAAGAGACGTTTTTGTTCAGCTCAACGTTAGCGGAGAACATAGCCTGGGGTGTCCCGAAGGCCAGCAAAGAAGAAATTGCTTGGGCCGCCGAAGTAGCCGGCCTATCCAGCGACATAGAAAGCTTTCCACACGGTTTAGATACCGTCATCGGTGAGCGCGGCCTGACGCTCTCCGGGGGCCAGAAGCAGCGGGCCGCGATTGCGCGCGCTATCATCCGCAACCCGAGTATTCTCGTGCTAGACGACGCTCTGTCGAGCGTAGATACAGTTACTGAAGAAAAGATTCTACGCGGGTTATCCGGTGTGATGCGCGACCGCACTACCATCCTCATTTCCCATCGCGTATCGACCGTTCAGAATGCGCACCGGATCGTGGTGCTCAGTCACGGTAGTATCGTTGAATCGGGAACGCACGCAGAACTGCAAAGGCTCGGCGGCTACTACGCCGAGCTTTACCAAAAACAATTACTCGAAGAAGAATTGGAGGCGATCTAATCTGTGCTCTATGAATCTCTGAGCCGGCGTCAATGGTTGCTTCGGAGCTCGGGTGGGCTGGCACTCTTTTTTGCAAGCCGCCCAGCCGAAGCGCAGGAATACCGGATAGCAGGGTCCGACATCAAACTCGGAGTGGCTTCCTACTCCTTCCGGAAATTCTCTCGTGAACAGGCGATCCAAATGACGAAGGAACTGGGAACGCCTTACCTGAACGTGAAGGATTTTCATCTCAAGCTTGACAGTACGCCGGCAGAGATCGCGGCGGCGCGGAAGGAATTTGCCGATGCCGGGATCATCACCGTCGGCTGCGGGAATGTAAGTTTCGAGAAAGACGACGACGCCGACATACGGCACAAGTTTCAGTACGCGAAGCTCGCAGGCTTTCCGCTGATTGTCTGCGCTCCGACACATACAACTCTTCCCAAACTGGAGAAGTACGTCCGCGAGTTCAACATCAAGATAGCGGTTCACAATCACGGTCCTGAAGACAAAAACTTTCCGACGCCCCAGAGTGTCTTGGCAGTAGTCAAGAATCTGGACCCGCGCTGCGGGCTATGCATCGATGTCGGCCATACGGCGCGTACCGGGGTCGATCTCGTCCAAACCGTCGCCGAAGCGGGGCCGCGTCTTCTCGACATGCACATCAAGGATCTGAGCGACCCGATGGTGAAGAGCTCTCAGGTGCCTGTGGGCGAGGGCAAGCTTCCCATACGGGGGATCTTCAAACAATTGGTCAAGATGAAATATAACGGGTGCGTCAATCTGGAATACGAAATTGAGGAAACCGATCCAATGCCCGGCATGAAGAAGAGCTTCACCTACATGCGTCGTATACTGGCAGACCTTCAAGCAGGAAAAGATAACACCTAGCCAGCTCCTGCAAAGCCTCAATTATGACAAGCGGGATGGATCAGAAATCTGCGAAGGCCGCGATCGCGCGGGTCATGCTCGGCGCCCTGTTTCTTCTTACGCCGACACTAGTCATGCAACGATCTCTCCAAGCGCAATCTACAGGCGCCAATACCGCTCCCGCCGCCCCGGGGCAGAACCCCAGCGGCATGCACATCTACATCTGGGCGGGTCTGAAATCCCATCTGCCTGGTCAGCATGATTACCCTCAGCTTCTGGCTGACTGGAGCAAGATTCTGACAGAACACGGAGCAGTCGTCGATGGTGCTCTACATCCGCCAAGCAGTTCCGACCTCGAACATACGGATGTGGTTCTGATCTACAAAGGTGATGCCGGTTACCTGAGCGAGCCTGAAAAGACCATCCTCGAGGCCTACGTCAAACGCGGCGGAGGCCTGGTCAACTTCCACGACTCTCTCTGTGGTCCCGATCCGGCGTATCTCGCGACGCTGCTCGGTGGCGCAAAGAAGCATGGAGAGGTGAACTACACCTTAGACGCGCCGGTCCACTACAGCATTGTGGATAAATCGAATCCGATTATGAAGGACATGTCCGATATCACCATTCTGGATGAAGCGTTCTTCAAGATGACTTGGGCGAAAGATCCTGGTATGCACGTGCTTGCGACGACCGCAATTCCGGCGACGCATTCGGCGGGGGATCATAAAGGCGAAATAGTACCGCAGATGTGGACCTATGAGCACACGCTACCCGGAGGACAGCCTGCTCGTGCCTTCGTTTGGATGCAGGGCCACGTATACGCCAACTTTGCCAATTATCAGATTCAGCGAACCCTGTTTCGGGGCATTGCGTGGGCTGCAAAGAAGCCGGTTGATGAGCTCGTGGATTACCTACCGCCTCCCCGCCCCGTACGCGCTCAGATCCCCGGGCCGAGCACAACGCCTTAGCCGATCAGGAAAACTAAGCCGAACAAAGGCTTTACTTATCGTCTTTGATCGATGCTTCCGACAGAATGGACGCCGTAGCAATACCGCCAGCCCGTTGAATTCCGGGAACAAAAAAATTCGCCAGGAATTCATTGTCCGTTCCGTGAAAGGACAATGGCGCATTCGCGACCTGCACCGGGATCGGAGCGACCGCGGCAGCAAACAAGCACCAGACACGTCCGTTATCTTCTCCGACGACTTTTATGGCACCCGGCGCTTTCTCATGCAAGAATGCGAGCGCCGTCAAGATGTCTTGAACGCGGTTTTGATCATCGCTCCTGTTGAAGGTCAAATAGAATTTGGCCTGTTTGGGACGAGCTGTCTTCGCCTGCCCTGTTTGGAACGCATCAATGCCCAGAACCGGATGACCGGAGGCGTGCGCAGAACGGAATGCTTCTGATTCCACAGCTGCACTCGATCCTTCGGGATTTACGATAAGGACGGGGGAGCCTTTGCCGGGATACCATCGGGCAGGAATAGCGTCGCCTGAGCCGGGCCTGCTGAGGATCGTCAATGCTCCATTCGTGGTACTTTGCACGTCTTTCGGCCACACCGTTCCTAATGCGAGTGATAATTCCTCAGCCAATTCATTTCGATTGAGCGAGGCGAGTGTTTCCATCTCCATGTGTTTCCAATATTCGACAAGCTCGTCATAGCTTTTCGCACCGGGAGGCAGCGCTCGCCCCTGGAAAACCAGCATGTCTTGCAACCTGGGTGGCTCTTCGTCTTCCTCGACAACGGCTCGAGGACCGAGTTCGGGCGTCAGGTATTTCTGGAAAAACTGATAAACCGCTCCGCGGCTGTTCCGGTTGAAATTATGTTCGGGAAAGACGAAGTGCGCATTCGAGACATAGGCGCCCTTATCATAGAGCGAATAAACTTTTCGAATTGCAGGATACTCAAAATTAGGAACATTATGCGTCCAGTCGCCGCTTGTAGAGACAAGCAGCAGCGGGCGGGGCGCCGTCATCGCCGCAATCTCTACATTGAAGGTGCCGACGCGCAGGCCCGGAGCGTTTTCGCAATAATCGCCGCCCTGCATTTCCGCTGAGACCATGTTCGCGGGGGCGGCGAATTTTATTCGTTCGTCTACGGCGGAGAGCAAGAACGTCTGAGTCCCACCGCCGGATGCGCCCGTCATGCCGATGCGAGCCGGATCGACCTCGGGAAGACTTTCCAAGAAATCCAGTGCACGAGTGGAGTTCCAGAGCTGAAGTCCTAACGGAGAGAAGGACCACAACTGCTCAGCAGGACTCCCGAACTCGTGCGGCGTCTGGATCGTGTCGTTGTATCCCACCATGTCGTAAGCAAATGCGACATAGCCTTGTTGGGCGAGAGTTGCGCCCAGAGTAGGCCCCGAGAAAAGCGGCTGATTTTCGAGTCGCCCATACTGCCAGTGCCCGTGCGCCAAGAGAATACCCGGTACCTTGGATGAGTAAGACAGCGGGCGAAAGAGATTGCCGCCCAAGTAGTATCCGGGCAGAGTCTCAATATAAACTTTCTCGACCGTGTATCCGTGCCCTTTTACCGCTCCAAATACATGCGGATTCAGCGGAGGGCGAGGAGGCATGGGCCAAAGGCCGGCAGCGAACAAGATTTGCTTACGAAGGTGCTCTTTCCGTTCCTCCCATTGGGGCAGAGAAGTAACTTCGAGCTTCGTGAAATGCGTATCTGTGGACGCAATGATTTCGTTCCGCGAATCATGGAACGAAGTTTGACCGGAATTCAACCCAGGAATCAGCACAAGCAGGGTTACGAGAAAATTGGTTCGCTTCATTTGATGATCGATAAAGGCGATAACATTGGATCACCCCTGACGCGTATACTACTACGTAAACCGAAAAGAGCTTTTATGCGTTCACTATGCTTACACCTTGGTCTTCCGCTGCTTGGAGCGATGGTTTCCCTAAGCGCCAGCTGCAGCCGCAGTGTCGCGCAATCGACATCGCGGGTGGTTACCGTAGCCCAATCCGGTGCCGCCGACGTTGTCGGTACTGATAGCCAGTCGCTTCAGAAGGCAGCCAACCTTTTACATCCGGGCGACATTTTGTCGATTGGCGCCGGGACCTACACCATGGAGAACAGCCTGTTTGTTCCGTCCGGCGTGACCGTTCGCGGAGTGCCGGGCAAAACGATTCTCCGCAAGTCCACAGGTGTGGAGAGCCCACTTGTTGATGACGCAGACTACGGCGATACTTTCCTGGCCGTGGCGCAGCCCGAGAAGTTTCACCCGGGAATGGGAGTGGCCGTAGTAGACGACACTCTGAACAGCGGATGGGACATCTCAGTTTCGAGCGTTGCCAGTATCAAGCCGCCCTATGTGATTATCAATCCGATGACGGTGCGCGATTACGATCGTCAGCAACATCATGCTCGCATCGTAAATACCTTTCCAATTTTGTGCGCTATCGATGCGGCGAATGTTGTACTCGAAGACCTTATAGTGGACGGAAACCGGGCTGAGAACAAGTACATTGACGGCTGTCGCGGAGGTGCGATCTACATGTATCGCGTCCGCAATGTCACCGTTCGCCGCTGCACGGCGCGCAACTACAACGGTGACGGCATTTCATTCCAGATCAGCGATGGCGTTCATGTCGTCGACAGCGAATCCTACGGTCAAGCCGGTTACGGCATTCATCCGGGAACGGGAAGCGTGAACGCTTTAGTGAAGAACTGCAAGATGCACAGTAACGGCGACATTGGCCTGTTCCTTTGCTGGCGCGTCCGGCACAGTCGCTTCGAGGACAACGTCATCGAGAACAATGGGCATTACGGCATTTCCATAGGGCACAAAGACACTGATAATGAGTTCGTTGGTAATACCATCGCCCAGAACGGTCGCACCGGTGTATATTTTCGCAAGGAGACGCCCGAGAACAGCGGGAGTCGCAACGTCTTCCGTAATAACAAAGTGCTTAATAATGGCAATGCTCGTGAGGGATACGGTTTCTACATCGAGCCGCATGCCACTGACCTGGTCATCGAGGGGAATCAGATTGCGGACACGCGAACCAGCAATCGCACACAACGGTATGGCATCTATAAAGCTCCTGGCGCCGGCTCCGTCGAGGACAGCAATAACTCGATGTCCGGGCACTCCGCTGGGGACGTTCACGACAGCGCTCTTCGCGCCGATGCTCGCCGGTAGTGAACGATGAGAGACGATCAACTCAATCGACGCCGTTTCGTCGAAAACACGGCCCTGGCAGCCGGTGTACTGGGTACAGCCCAGCTTGGGCGTCCGTCGGCGGCTGGCGCCGACGTGAAAATAGGCCTTTACAGCATCACCTATGGAGGCGTCTGGTATCGCGGAGACGCGCTGACGCTGGAACAGGTGATCGACCGAGCGAGGAAATTCGGGTATCAGGGCGTGGAGATCGATGGCAAGCGGCCCCACGGCAATCCGCTCGACATGCCAAAAGCCCGATGCGAGCAGTTACGCAAATTCGCTCACGATCAGGGTATCGACATTTACGCCGTTGCGGCCAATAACGATTTCAGCAGTCCGATTCCGGAGCATCGTGAAAGCCAGTTGGTCTATACGCGCGAGTTGATGCGGATGACGGCCGATCTTGGAGCAAAAACGATGCGAGTGTTCCTGGCATGGCCGGGCGTCACACTGCTACCGCAAGGCGGCGGCCGATATGATCTCGCGCAAGCGGTTTGGAAGGCGGAACACAAAGACTTCTCAGAAGAACAGACCTGGGCATGGTGCCGCGACAGCTTACACGAAGCTGCCAAGCTAGCCGGTGATTTCGGAATCGTCCTGGCCCTGCAAAATCATCCACCCGTCATCGACAAGGGCTACATCGACACTTTGCGGATGGTCAACGAAGTCGGGTCGCCCTATCTGAGGATCTGCTTTGATGCGCGTCTTGAGCATACTCTAAATGAAGCCGCGGTACGCAACGCGGTGAACGAGATCGGTGCGTTGCAGACGCTATGGCATTATGGCGGCGAATACGATCGAGGGGCCGAAGGTATCACGGTCAAGGGCGACGAGAAGTGCCTGGCAGAAATGCTCGGCCTTCTCGATATCGGGTATCAAGGTTACGCGGGCTTCGAATTGTGTCATCCGCTTCCGGTGGTCAACGGCCAAACGGCAGGTCTTGACTTCGTCGACAAAAACGCGCAGTTAGCCGCCGAATACATGCGAGGCATACAGAGTGAGGCCAAGAAGCAACATGCTTTGCAGGCCTGACGCCCTGCTGGGCGGCTTCAACTGCTCGCGAATTCGCCGGGTATTCTTCGTCGCGCTTATCTGTGTTCTGACGATCCGTGCTCAGCAGAAGAAAATCGTGGTTTCAGAGGACGGAGGGCTTGCCCAAGAATTACAAACCGTAACTACACAGGCCAAGCTGGTGCCGGTCACCAGCGCCAATGTGATGCAGGAGCTTGTTGACGCAGATGCCTTCATCGGCAACATCACCTCGGCGGAAGTGCGTGCGGGCAAGAATCTGAAATGGGTAGGTGTGATGAGCGCTGGGGTGGAGGGAGTGCTGTTTCCAAAAGACGGAAGCAGCGATTTGCGGGACAGCAAAATCAGTCTTACCAATAACAAAATTGTCCAGGGTCCGGAAATTGCGGATCACGCTCTTGCCATGCTTCTGATGCTGTCCCGAAATCTTTATGTGCTTTATAGAAACGACCAACAACAGGTCTGGAACGCGGGTTCGTTCCACGGTATCGAGCTTAATGGCAAGACTGCGGTAATCGTGGGTGTAGGCGGAATCGGAACACAGATCGCGGTGCGCGCGAATGCGTTCGGCATGACCGTGATCGGCGTGGATCCGGAGGACAAGCCATTTCTGCCATTTGTCAAGACTGTTGTTAAGCCCGATCAGTTCGACGACGTGCTCCCGCAAGCGGATGTGGTCTTCATTTCGGTTCCGGACACGCCCAAAAGTCACAAGATGATGGGCGCCCGTCAGTTTGAGCTGATGAAAAAGAACTCGTACTTCATCGCTGTCAGCCGGGGCGGCATTTACGACATGAACGGACTCGTAAAGGCCCTCGACGAGAAACGGCTCGCGGGAGCGGGTGTTGACGTGACAGACCCGGAGCCGCTACCGAGAGGACATGCTCTCTGGAAATTCAATAACGTTGTGATCACTCCGCACATCGCCGGGCGTTCCGATCAGGACGTGGTGCGCATGACTGGAACGATCAAGGAGAACCTCCGGCGTTTCGTGGAAGGCAAACCTTTGATCAACGTGGTCGATAAGCAGAAAGGCTATTGAGCCAATCCGGTTAATTAACGATTCCCGAGATGCTAGGCTCTGTCCTGCAGACCGATATTGCATCCGTGTGAATCTTCTCCCATTCCTGCAGAGCCAAACCTTGCGATTCGAAGAACGCGCGAATCCTGGTCGAGGTCCAATCGAAGAGGTCTTCAAGGACGGGCACGAGCACACTGGTCGCATCTTCACTGAGCACGGTTCGTCGTGCAATCGGCGTCAGGTACTTGTTTTCTGAGACGGCTATGGTGAGGCCGTCGAGACGATTTACGTGGAGCATCACATGGACGTCGGAGCTGCCATCGCCGACATAGACGACGCGGTCGGGTCCGATTCGCATTCCGGCGCGGAGCGCGTCAACGACAGCGACCTTGCCATAACCGGCAGGCAGCCGAATGATCGAATCAATTTCGCCGGAATCAGGATTATAGCGAAACCGCGTGCCATGGATATGATCGGGTGGAACAATACCCTCGAGAGCCGATTGAATCACCTCTTCCGGCGCAGCGGAAACTACATGAAACGAGAATGCGCATCCGCTAAGATCCCGTAGAAGAGAGGATAACAACGCAATATTGTCCTTGAGACGAATCTGCTTGCCGACCGCGGCGAGTTGTTCTCTACGAACGCGCCTGAATTCCGGATCGTGCAGGAGCAAATAGGAGAGTTCGCCACCTTGCTGTACCAGATGTATTTTCGACAAACCGGCAACGCGTTCGTCGAAATCCGTTACGCCGAGCATTTTACTCAACACAAGACCGGAATCATTAAAACTAAGTGTCTGGTCGAAGTCGCTGACAAAAAGATATTCTTTTGCTGTTTGATTCATAGTTTTCTTCCCTCTCTAAATGACCTAACGGGAGACGCTGGCTGAGGTCATCGGTGGAACGCGGACAACCGTGACGTGCTTCCGCAACCGAGGAGGAAGGCTACTTGGAGTAGAAACGTCCCTACGTGATTAGACACCTTCTCTAGAGACCAAGTTGCTATGAGGGACAGAAAGCTGTTATATCTAGTCGAAAATGCACAGCCGCGGCGCCCTCGATGCAGCGCCTAAGAATCAGCCCAAGTACCAGAAACTCTTTGATTCCCTGAAGGCGGACATTCTAGCGGGACGTTTTCAGCCGGGGCAGAAGCTGCCGAGCGAGGCGGCACTTGTTCAGAGGAGCGGCACGTCGAGGATTACGGTGGGTCGGGCCATCCGTGAGCTGCAGAACCTCGGGTTGGTGGACCGCGTAGCTGGATCGGGCACGTACGTCAGGCAAGCGACTCCAGATCACCCAAGGCCGTTTCTATTCGGGCTGCTCATTCCAGACCTTGGAGAAACGGAGATTTTCGAGCCGATCTGTCAGAGCATCGCGAACTCGCCGGATGCAGGCGATCACGCGCTACTTTGGGGACACGCCGATCCGCACGCGAATAAATCGGACCAGGCGTGGCGACTATGCCAGCAATATATTTCAAGGAATGTCTCGGGCGTATTCTTTGCTCCGCTCGAATTTGAGAGCGGCGCAGAAAAAATGAACCGTCGCATTGTATCAGCGCTGCATGAAGCGGGAATTGCGGTTGTCCTGCTGGATAGAAGACCCTCTGGAAAGCCCGAAGGGAAAAGGTGCGATCTGGTCGGTCTCAACAACCGGCAGGCCGGCTACATGGCGACCGAACACCTCTTGCGTCTGGGATGCACGCGGATTGGGTTCATGGGATATCACGGTGCGCCTGCAACGATTGAGGAGCGTATGAGCGGGTATGAAGAAGCTCTTCGCAAGAACGGATTGCGGCCTGCGGGCGGCTCGGAGACGGATTTGCAGACATTTGCAGAAGCGTCAAAGAGCACACGGCTTCTTCACTCGGTCGAGGCGTTCGTTTGCGTCAACGATCGGGTTGCGGGGCAACTGATGCAGACCTTTGTTGCGAGAGGTGTCAAGGTTCCGGAGGAGATCCGAGTCGTGGGAATCGATGACGTCGCATATGCGAGTCTGCTCCCGATACCGTTGACCACAGTCAAGCAGCCGACTCGCGAGATCGGGGAAGCTGCCCTCCGTGTCATGTTGGAACGCATCCGCGCTCCGCACCAATCGTCGCGGGAAGTTCTACTGGATGGCCAACTGGTGATTCGACAATCATGCGGAGCAAATCAGTAGCCCGACCGAGCGCCTGCGGAATCAGACTTGCCTGATCCGAACCGCACCCGCCAATGTGGCCGCAATGAGGCTAAGAGCCACAACAAAGAAAAGCGCAAAGCGTAGTGAACTCGCCTGGGCGAGGAAACCGATTAGGGGCGGACCAAACAGAAAGCCGATATAGCCGGAACCGCTCACCGTGGCGACGCCCGCGCCACTTGGAATCGATGGCACCCGCCCACCCGCGCCAAAGACTATGGGCACAATCACAGCGAAGCCGGCGCCTGTAAGCGCGAAGCAGGGTAGTGTCCAATAGGGCGATGGCGCGAGCAGCGCCAAAGAGAGTGCAGCAGCAGCTAACAAAGCGCCCCGGCGGACGGTGGCGGCGGCGCCCAAGCGAATCGCCAAACGATCTCCTAGCAATCGAAACGCCGCCATTCCGACGGAAAAAGCTGCGTAAGCCGTGGCTGCCAGCCCCGGGGCCGCGCCGAGGATCTGCTTCAGGTAGACGGCGCTCCAGTCTGCGATTGCTCCTTCGGAAAGAAACATGCAAAACCCGATTACGGCCAGACGCAGCAACACTGTGGGAATGCGCCTGAGCCCGGTGCCGCGCGAACGCTGTGTGCCCTCGTTTGCGTCGAGCAGATAAGGAGCAGTAAGGAAACTGACCACCAAGAGAACCGCTGACACCGTGAACAGGTGGCGCCGAGGGGTCACATCGTGAGCCGCAAGCCATGCTCCCAAACCTGCACCGGCCATGCCGCCAATGCTGAACATAGCGTGAAAGCGCGACATGGTCGGAGTGGCGAGTGTCGCTTCGACGGCGACCGCTTGCGCATTGATGCAAACATCGTTTGCGCCAGCCATCGCTCCAAAGATTGTCAGAGCGAAGAACAAAGTGAGGCCATTCACGGCTAGCGACGGGCCGATGAGCGCGAGGCAAAAGCCAACCGTACTCCAGGTTGTCACCGATTTACTGCCAAACCGTCCGACCAACCAGCCAGTAACTGGAACAGCAAGCATCGATCCAACCGCAGTTCCGAGCAACGACATGCCGAGATGCGCATTTGTGAGCCCCAGCGCGATCTGAATCGCAGGAATTCTGGAGACCCACGTTGAGACGACAAGGCCATGAACCAAAAAACGTGCGACAACCGCCCACCACGCGGAATCGACGCGCGGCCGATCCACTAGGCGGACAAATGAATTGGTGAGTTCAGTCATCAAAGTTCCACTCTTACGGGCAGTGTGCCTAGGCAACCGCTCATCCGATTGGATTGAAATCGACTATAGCAGGTTACTTAAAACCGCAGAAAGCTGCCATATCATTCGGTTGTGTTCGATTCCGGACAGCACGGGTACGAAAACGGTCCGACCTTAAGAAAACCGGCCGCAGCTTTAGAGCAAATGCCTGGAATTACAGTAATCCTTAAGCAGTCACGGCTGGCAGTGCGCTTGCACGATGACCAAAGGACATGGCGGCCCTTCTTCAAGACACACGTTACGGTTTGCGAAACCTGGCGCGAAATCCCGGTTTCGCGCTCGTAGCGATTTTGACCTTAGCGCTGGGCATCGGTGCGAACACCACGATTTTCAGCGTCATGAACAATACGGTTCTGAAAGGTCTGCCCTTTCCAAACTCCGAGCGGCTGATGCTGGTGTTCGAGACTTTCGGCAAAGGCCCGGATAACTGGAATATCGTCTCGGCTCCAAACTTCTGGGAATTCAAAAGAAACAGCCGCTCCTTCGAATCGATGGCTATCTTCGATTCTGCGGGCCGCGGCTATAATCTCTCATCGACGGGATCGAAGGACCAGGCTGAGCAGGTTTCCGGTCTGCGTGTATCGTCTGAATTCTTTTCGGTTTTGGGTGTCAAGCCATATCTGGGCCGTACGTTTACTCGGGACGAAGAATATTTGGGCAGAGACCACGAAGTTGTCCTCAGTTACGGGCTCTGGAAGGCACGTTACGGGGGTGACCCGTCTCTGGTGGGCAAGACCATTCGAATTGACGACGCAGAATTTACTGTGGTGGGCGTAATGCCGAGGAGCTTTACATGGCAGTTTTGGAGCGGCGTACGCCAGTTGTGGGTTCCGGTAGGCTACACCAAAACCGACTTCAGCCGGGCTGAGAATAGCTTTCTAGCGATTGCTCGACTCAGGCCGGGAGTGAGCCGCGCACAGGCGGAGACAGAGCTGCAGGCATTGGCGAACAGGTTACGCAAACAATACCCGAACGACGACGCCGGCATGGGCGCGATGGTTACGCCCCTAGGCCAGTTCGGCATGGAGGGTCTGAGAACCACGATGATGGTTTTGCTGGCCGCGGTGGCGTTCGTATTACTGATTGCCTGCGTGAACGTGGCGAATCTACTGCTGGCGCGCGGTGCGGCCCGGCAAAAGGAACTTGCTATTCGGCGCGCGGTCGGGGCAGCAGGATTCCGTCTCGCGCGGCAGTTGCTTACCGAGAGCGTACTGTTGGCGCTTGCCGGCGGCGCAGCCGGACTGCTCCTGGCATTCTGGAACGGCAAGATCATTTTCCAGACCCTTAAGCTGGAGGCGCTGCAGCTACCGATGCGGGCGATCGATTCGATTCCAATGGATGGACGCGTGTTCGCATTCGCTCTGGTGGTTTCCTGCGCGACTGGTGTGCTTTTCGGCGTCGCTCCGGCCCTGAGCGCGTTGCACGGCGATGTACACGAGACGCTGAAGGAAGGCGGCAGGACGTCAAGCACTAGCGGCAGGAATCGATTGCGCCACATGTTAGTTGCATCGGAAGTGGCGCTCGCGATGGTGGTTCTTTGCGGCGCCGGGCTGATGATCAAGAGCATGTCGCGCCTACTCAGTGTAGATCCGGGGCTGAATCCGAAGAACGTGCTCAGTATGCAGATGTCTGTGCCTCAGGAGGAAATCTATGTCGGCCCGCCAACTCTGTCGCGTTTCTGCCAGGAAATTGAGGAACACGCAGGCGCAGTTCCGGGTGTTCTCTCGGTTGGAGCGGTCGCGCATTTACCGTTCCAAGGAAACGCGGGGCGCGGGTTCCAGATTGAGGGGCGTCCTCCGGTGGATCCCGAGCACATGCCCGGCGCAAGCTACAGCGTAGCCTGCCCGCATTACTTCCGGACGATGGATATTCCCATTCTGAATGGCCGAGAGTTCACACGTGCTGACCGGCTCGGCGCTCCGGGTGCGATTGTTATCAACGAGGCCATGGCCCACAAGTATTGGTCAAAGGAAAACCCAGTCGGAAGAGCGATTCGGCTCGGCGGCTCCGATGGTCCGCGCCTTACAGTGGTGGGCGTGGTTGGGAATGTTCACTTTCAGGGTTTAGACGCGCCCGTACAGGAGCAATTTTTTCGGCCTTACATGCAAGCGGGTTGGCCGGTCATGAACATCGTCGTGCGCACGGTCAATTCGCCCGCCCGATTTACTGCACCGCTGAAGAAGGCGCTGGCGGAAATCTTACCTTCCCATCCAGTTTCGAGTGTTCAAGTTATGGAAAACGTGGTTCGTGACTCGACCGGCTCAAGGCGTTTACCGATGCTGCTGCTCAGCGCGTTTTCGCTACTAGCACTGGTGCTGGCTGCCGTCGGCATTGTGGGCGTGGTAGGCCATTCGGCAGCACAGCGGACTCGTGAAATCGGTATCCGCCGGGCTCTCGGGGCAAGAACCGTGGATGTGCTTCGGCTGATGGTCAACAGCAGCATGGTTTGGGTAATGGTCGGGCTCGCGGTGGGTCTGATCGCTTCAGCTGGACTTACCCGGATGTTGACGGGTCTGCTTTACAACGTGCGGCCGCTTGATCCGCTGGTACTCGGCGCAGTGTCGTTGCTGCTTATCGGGGTCGCGCTGCTTGCGAGCTTCCTGCCGGCGCGCTCGGCTGCGAAGATCGATCCTATGGTGGCACTGCGTTTCGAGTGAACCGGCGGCTCAGCGAAGTATCTCGACGAGCAGGACCCAGGCGCCTGTCATGGCTGCGGCGAAGGAGAAGACAAAGCCCGGAACCAGCCAGTATAAGCCGTTACATTGACCAAACAAGAGACTGACTCCGGCGAGGCAGAACGGAATCGTCGCAAGCTGGCTTAATAACGCTCTGGGTATAAACCATGACCATGGGTGGCCCGACTTAACCGAAGATATCGAATCTGCCCGATTGTTTAAGTTCCCCAGAAGAACACTCCAATTCCGAGAAGCTCGATCGCGATAATCTTTCCGGGTTGGCCGGGGATCAAGGCTGCAGAGGAGATGAAGAACACTTCGACGAACTGCAGGATCGATTCAGCCGCGCGCCCCGAGAGTCCAGGGAAGCTCACAACTCTGTTCAAGTTGAGGGATACTGCGATGAACACCAATCCGGTCAGCGTGGCGGCGGCCTCCGCCTGGACTTCCAGCAGCGTGCTCCACTCGGTTGTAGATGGGCAATTCAAGACACCGCTCCTAACTTTAGTTCAGTCTCTCGATTTTCGGCTATCATTGTGGAAATTGACCAAAGCTCTGGTAGCCGGAACGCTGCTGTTACTGACGGGCGCGGCTTTGCCGGCGCAACAAGGCGAGCGCTGGAGCGCGACCGCAGCGCGTACGTATCTGGATGGGCGGATGGCCTGGTGGGTTACCTGGCCCGTTTCGGCGCGCGACCATCAGACCTTCTGCATTTCCTGTCATACCGTGCTGCCATACGCTCTGTCGCGGCAAGCATTGCGGGGAGAACTCGGCGAGAAAGCCCCATCGCCGATTGAAAGCAAGCTGCTCGAGAATGTCACGAAACGGGTTCGAATGTGGAAAGAAGTGGAGCCCTTCTATCCGGATGCTCAGCGCGGCGTACCAAAGACGATTGAATCACGTGGAACCGAATCCATTCTGGACGCGCTGATACTCGTTTGGACGGAAGGAGAAACTCCCGATGCCCGGCTGGCACTCGACAACATGTGGGCTCAGCAACTGACCCATGGAGAAGCCGCGGGCGCCTGGGCGTGGCTTCAATTTCATAACGCTCCCTGGGAGGGCGATTCCCAGTATTATGGCGCAACTCTTGCCGCGCTGGCGGCTGGAGCTGCCGGCGACTCTGCGAGCGGCATAAAGCCGTTGCGCGACTATTTAGTGCGTGAACAAAACCCGCAGGTACTGATCAATCGCGTAATGCTGCTGTGGGCGTCGACCCAGCTTCAGGGGCTCCTCACGAGCTCTGAGCAGAAGGCCATCGCGGAAGAGGCCCTGAGTAAGCAGCAAGCGGATGGAGGGTTCAGCCTTTCATCGTTTGTTGGAGACTGGAAGCGCAGAGACGGAACGCCGCTAGAAACGAAGAGCGACGGCTTGGCCACAGGACTGGTGACACTTGCACTTCAAGAGGCCGGCGTCCCAAGAAGTCAGCCTGGATTGCGGCGCGGTCTGGAATGGCTGGCGCTGAACCAAGACAAGAAGGAAGGCCGATGGCTCGCGTATTCGCTCAATAAGCAGCGGGATTTATCAAGCGATGTGGGAAAGTTTATGAGCGACGCGGCTACAGCCTATGCCGTCCTCTCGTTGGAGGAAATCAGTAAGAAGTCTCTTTTTTTTATGGGACGTCAAAATCTTCGCTTGGACGCTAGCCGCTGAGAATCCGCAGCCCCGTTTCCCGTCACTTCATTGCGAGACTCGCTCCCTGCGGTAGAACTGCATGTTCAACATCAGGGATCTCGATCAACGTTTGTGTTCCTTGCCCCGGCTTGCTGTCGATCACGAAGCGGTAACCGGCGCCGAACAGGACGCGAAGCCGTTCATCCACATTGTTCACGCCGATCCCTGAGGTAAAGAGCTGGTCAAGCTTCGACTCATGAATGCCGACGCCATCATCATTGATGGAAATATGCAGTCGCGCTCCGTCCATCCAGGTGCGCAGATGTATGGTTCCCCCGTCTACCTTGCTGGCTAGGCCATGCTTGATTGAATTCTCGATGATGGGCTGGAGGATCATACTTGGCACCAGGCGGTCGAGAGTTGCCCCCTCGATCTCTTTCTGAAAACGGAGTTTGTCGCCGAAGCGAACTATCTCGATAGCCAGATAATCGTCGATAAACGAGATCTCTTCGCGTAGAGGAGTAAAGTTGTCCGTTTTTCTCAGAAGGCGGCGCAGTATTTTCGACAGGCGATATACCATACCGCGCGCGCGCTCGGGATCGATCCGAATCAGCGTGGAAACGGAATTTAGGGTGTTGAAAAGGAAGTGCGGATTGATTTGATTTGTCAGTGCGGCCAAGCGCGCCTCGGTAAGCCGTGCGCGTTGAATTTCGAGTTGGCGCTCGGCCCGGAAACTGGCCCAAACTCGAATGGGAAGACAGACGGCGAAGAGTGTCGTGACTGCCGACCAGACAATAAGTGAGAGGCTGTGAGGAGGGTTTTCGAACATCAAGAAGGTGTTGTGTTTGACAAACTCCTTGTGTATGCCCCACCTGAGTAATTCGACGGTGATAACGAGCGCGTTGCAGATAATGTTAAACGCGGCCAGTTTTACTACTCGCCTTTCGATCTGCTGCCGGTTCCAACGAAAGAGGTGACGGAAAAACCGGTACAGGTTCAAGTCAACGAAAGGCGAGAAGTGCCAGATATCCTCCTTGCGTGGGGCCAGGTCGTGCATCAATCCCCCGATTATTCCGGCGGCGGCATACAGCGGCATGGACATCCACTTACTTACGAACATGTCGGGTAACGAGACACAGATTCCGGTGATGAGTCCGCTAACGTAACCGCCGAGCAAACCCGCTATGATTGAACCTTCGAGCGCAAGGTCAATTGCGGGATACTGCCTGGCCAAACTTCGAATGCCGGCGCTTGCTCCGAAGAGAATCGAGAAGATGAAAGCGAGTTGCAGCCGATCGCCTACGGTGCGATCGTCACGCAACAGAATTTTCTGGATTCGATTGAAGCGCATCAATATGCTGGCAATTGAGGCCGACACCGCAACTTTTATCAAAAGCGCAGCTAACTGCTGTTGGCTAAGCATGAGAATGAGCGGCGGAACACGCTCGGCTCCTATAATAAAGGTTAAAAGCTCCTCAACCTCTTGTCGAATCTCAAACTTAATAAAGTAGCGGAAGCAAACTTTCCCACTCGTTTCGGAGAATTTCGAATTTATGGCTTCGAAGGCATTCGACAGTCTGAAACAGAAGAGGCGGTCGTGCTCAAGCTGGGCGATTTTCCTCAGAAGGCGGGCCCACCGCTAGTCCGCATCCATTCGGAGTGCCTGACAGGCGATGTCTTCCACAGCCTGCGCTGCGATTGCCGATCACAACTCGAACTGGCGCTCGACAGTATCGTGGCGGAAGGCCGGGGTTTGCTGATTTACGAGCACCAGGAGGGCCGCGGGATCGGACTGCTGAACAAGCTGCGCGCGTACGAGTTGCAGGACAATGGGCTCGATACCGTGGAAGCCAATGAGAAGCTCGGGTTTGACGCCGATCTGCGCGATTACGCGCTTCCGGCGGCTATCCTGCTGTACTTCAATGTCCGTCAGGTGCGCCTGCTATCGAACAATCCGGACAAGGTCAAAGCGCTTGAGGAGGCAGGCATCGAAGTTGTTGAGCGCGCTCCCATTATTGTGCCGCCTCTCGAGACGACGGCTGAGTATCTGCGCACCAAACGAGAGAAACTGGGTCACCTGTTTTAGGCCATTTGTGTTTTCAGCATGTTAGAGCTGAGCGGCCAGCGTTTGACTCTGGAAGAGATTGACGCGGTTGCGAGTAACCGGCTGGAAGCTATTCTGGCGGCCGCGGCCCGCGAGCGAGTCCGGGCGTCACGCGAAGTTATCAATGCGGTGCTTCGGGATGGCCGTACCGTCTACGGGGTCAACACGGGTTTCGGCAAACTTTCCGACGTCCATATCTCCGCAGCTGAGTTGGAGACGCTCCAACTTAATTTAGTGCGAAGCCATAGTTGTGGTCTGGGGAGGGCGCTTTCCGATACGGAAACGCGCGCGATGATGCTGCTGCGAGCGAACGTCCTGGCTCGCGGCAACAGCGGTTGCCGCGAGGTAGTCATAGACACTCTTTTGGCCATGCTGAAAAGCAGAGTGCATCCAGTGATCCCCGAAAAGGGATCGGTCGGTGCGAGCGGTGATCTAGCGCCCCTGGCGCATCTGGCTCTGGGTCTGATCGGAGAAGGCGAATCCCGATGGGACGGTCAACAGCGGCCTAGTTTGGAGCTCTTGCGGCAAACTGGCATCACGCCACTTCGCCTGGCCGCTAAGGAAGGCTTGGCGCTGCTAAACGGAACGCAAGCCATGGCGGCGGTAGGTGGCCTCGCTATCTTGCGCGCGATACGGGTTACGGCGCTGGCCGATCTGGCGGGGGCGATGACACTCGAAGCGCTGCTTGGCACCCCAAGCGCTTTCGAAGCGCGCATTCACGAGCTACGTCCGCAAGAAGGCCAGATTGCTTCCGCCGCTCATTTGCGCCAACTACTCGAAGGTAGCGAAATCCGGCGTTCCCATTTAGTGAATGATCCCCGTGTACAGGATGCGTATAGTTTGCGGTGTATGCCGCAAGTGCATGGTGCAGTGCGGGGCGTGTTGCAGCATGTGCGGGGAATTGTCGAGTGCGAAACGGGTTCGGCTACTGACAATCCGCTCGTATTCGAAGATGGCGAAGTTCTGAGCGGCGGGAACTTTCACGGTGCGCCGCTTGCCATGGCCTTCGATTATGCCGCGATTGCCATGGCCGATCTGATCGGCATCGGCGAGCGCCGAATTGATCGCCTGGTGAATCCTCATGTGAATGAGGGCTTGCCGCCATTCCTGAGCGCGCAACCCGGCCTATCTTCCGGCTATATGTTGGCTCAGATCTGTGCCGCTTCGCTGTTAGCTGAGACCAGAGTTTTGGCGCATCCGGCGAGCATCGACAACGTGCCGACATCCGGCGACAAAGAGGATCACGTCTCGATGGGTATGACTGCGGCGGTTAAGCTTCGGCAAGTTGTCGAAAACGCCGAGGATGTGCTCTCTATCGAACTCCTGGCCGCCGCGGAAGCATTGGACTATCGCGCGCCGTTACGATCGTCCGAACCAATAGAACGAGCGCGCTTTATGATTCGTGGGCTGTGCAGTAGGCTCACCGCCGACCGACCGCTTGCTTACGATATAGAACGACTCGGCGATGCCATCCGGAAGAGCCGATTTGACGAATTTGCTTCGTAAAGTAATTCTGTTACCGCCATCCTGACGGGCGTTGTTGTACATTGAGCTGTTTTTCGCACGCAGAAAGCGCCTTTGAGGGTACAATAGCGTTACCTTACTTCTGAAGCTGTCCCCTGAAGCGTCAGAAGTCCCTCCCCCAGCCTGCCGGGTGACTCGTCTCAAGGAGTGAACATTTATGAGTTCAACATCTACTGCCCGTGCCCTCATTCGCGAGAGTGTCGATCGCAATCAACAGACCTCAATCAGCGAGACTCCCGACTCGGTTGCTGCTGACCTACCCGTGCAAGAAAACATTAAGCAAATGGCGTACGCTCTATGGGAAAAGCGTGGTCGCCCCGAGGGAACGGCAGAAGAAGACTGGCGAGAAGCAGAGCAGCAAGTGCGCCTGTTACAAGAGCGAACGATCGTGTTTCGCGGTTAAACTGCTCAACGAAGCAGGAAATCATATCTGCCGCGGGGTTCCTTGCACTGCTGCGAAGGAACCCTTTCATCTCCGGCGCGATTCAACGCTGAATCGGGTATACCGGGTCGGCCCTAAAGACTCGGCAGACAAAGTCGAACACAGATCGGATGAAAGTGAGAATCGTCCCGTTCAGGCCGGGAGCCATGTTGCGTCGAAACTTGGTTTTGAGGATTGGCATGGCTAAGCTGCGTGACTGGCTGCCGGATCGCAGGATAGAGTGCGGTAGTTTTTGCTGTTCATTTCGATGAGTTCGAGTACGCCGGACTGCTTACAGAAATGAACTACAAACCGGGGTCTATAACTTTGATTTTGAAAACATTCTTTGGAATAACAATATAGGTGATCGCGGTCTTCCCAGTCCCCGCCGGGATTCGTATGGAAACCGTGAGATTTGATAAGCTCGCGAGCTTCAGAGATTGACATGGGTGATGCCTACCGCCGGATGAATAGATCACGTCCGCGCTGTATTCCTACTTCCGCGCGATTCATACTTTTCAGGTGGAGTTCAAATAGGAAAATTCTCATCCGGAAAAGTCGCTCAAACCAAACCAGCAACCTCAGCGAGTGAGGTTGCCAACGCCGAGTATTCGAAAGACTACAATTCATATAGCGGGTTCGTTGTGTTCCCAGTCATCTGTCCGAGATGTAAATCCGACAGGCTCGTTCGATCGCGCAGGAAAACTCTGCGGGACCGCATAATGACATTCTTCAAACAGCGTCCGTACAGATGCCAAGAATGCAGTAAGCGGTTTTATTTACCATCAGATCGTGTCGAGTTCTACCGTGTGCACGAACGCCGCGCGCGGACATAAGAGTTCAAGCCATACGAAGCTTACGGTCGGATGTTGGACGCATGGCGGGCGCCCAAGCCTGTCTCCTTTCGCGACAGGAAGCCAGGTAATCGTGAAAGGCAACTCCCGCCCGCTGCCCGAAACACTTTGGGCTTATCCGGTTGAGAGAAACGAGAGAAACAGCGAACCTCCTCGATAGAGGCAGGCAACGCTGCGCGCTCGCCTGGCTCGGTATTTCAATCTGGAGATCGAACGAGAACTTCCCGCCTCGAAAAGCACGATATGCGAATAGACTGTCCCCGGTGTCACAGTAATATCATCACTCGGAGGCGCAGGCACGGTATTTCCGACCACATTCGTGCCTATTTCGGACGGTGGCCCTACGGCTGCCACTCCTGCGGAGAATGGTTTTATGCGGGTCAACGGTACATGTCGGAGCACGCAGACCGACATGACGCAAACCAAAACGGCGCTACCGCCAATCACGCACGCCCAGGTCCACAGATGACCTACCGAAACGACCCGATTTTACCTGCTGCGAAAATAGTGATTCGAACGGATACCGAGTCCCAGTTGAACGAAATCCTACTCGCATTAACGCGCGCAGTCGAATCGTGCAGGCGACGTGCTCGTCAGCATGCTCAGACCGAGGGATAATAGGGCAAACTTACGAGCGCGGTGTCTGAACTGCACGCTCATTAGCAGAACGGCGAGGGTAACTTCGACTGACGCATTCCGAACTGGTGATGACCCTTGGCACAGCGGAATCGCGAAGCTCAGCCAACTGCGATGATGCGATTTAACTCACGTAAGCGTTACCAGATATCTCCGGAGAAGACAGCGACAGAACACTCTCTCGAACAAACTGGCGCTGCCGCCATAGCTGGCGGAGCGTATACGCGCAGCTATCACACTGCGTCACGTGATATTGAACCTCGCTTCGTGCTGATCCGGTCAACTGGTTCAAAAGGTAACGCTCGATCTGGTCAAGGCTTGGGTGCAGCAAATGAGAACCCCACTCATAGATGGTTGGCTCAGGCACGCTTTCTTTTGTTACGGTTTTTCCCGAGCGTCCACGTGCACCAGCAATAGATGCGCGTGCTATTTTAAACGAGGAATTAGTAGCCGATGAGAGATATGCTTGAAGACAAAGCAATCCCGTTATGGGCCTCTCATCGAGGTCGAGCATCCAAGCTGTTGACTTTAGAGACTCGGGCCCTTAGCTCAGCGGTCAGAGCAGAGGACTCATAATCCTTTGGTCGAAGGTTCAAATCCTTCAGGGCCCATCATCCAACAGTGTCTGCGGCGGTTGGAACGCATCCCGGTCTACTCGACGACAATCGACTGTACGATTTCGGCCAGCGCATTCCCCAATTTCAAGTGCTGATCGGAATCCAGATGCACGCCATCAATCCGACTGACGCTTGTGGCAGTCTCGGCGTCGAAGTATTGGCATCCGAGTTCCGCGGCGAGCTGCATATAGGCCTCATTCAGCCCAGACCCTCTCAGTTCCGCGCCTCGAAATTTGACTGCGACGGTACCCTGCGGAGTACGAATTCGTGGTGGGCATACGATCAGGATTGGCGGTATTGGCATGCCCGGTTCGATCGGCGCGTTGCGAATCGCATGCACAAGTACAGCTATTCCTTGAGCCGCTGACCATGCGTCGTTGTAAGGATGACAGAACTGGAAGTCGTTCGTGCCGAGCATAAGAATGACGAGTGATAAGGGCGAATGAATCTCGATGCGCTGCGCCAGCCCTTCGAGCCCGTTGCGGCCGGGTTTGAAAGGGTCTTCCCAAACTGTACGGCGGCCATTTAAACAGTCTTCGATCACGCGCACCGTTCGCGCAGAAGAATTCAGCTTATTTTCCAGTACGCCCGGCCAACGCTCGTCAAAGGGCAGTCTCTTACGCGTTTTGGGAATGATACCCCAGCTCAGCGAATCTGAATAAACGAGAACCGTCTGCATAGAAATCGAGTTTATGCCACCGAAGATTGATATTTGTTGCGTACAAAGAGGTCGTCGAAGATGTAATCCGAGCGGCTGAAACTCTGCTGGTCTTGCGGAATGCCCGGGTTGTCCTACTGTTCAAACCGCTTGAAAATCAGGCAGCCGTTGGTGCCGCCAAATCCAAAGCTGTTGGAAAGCGCGTATTCGATAGGCAGGCTTCGCGCCTGATTGGGTACATAGTCGAGATCGCATTCCGGATCAGGGATCTCGTGATTTATGGTAGGCGGCGCAACCTGATCGCGTAAGGCCAATACCGTAATGCCGGCCTCGAGCCCACCCGCCCCACCAAGCAGATGTCCTGTCATGGATTTCGTCGAGCTGACAGCTAACTTATAGGCGTGATCGCCGAAAGCGCGCTTCATCGCCAGCGTCTCTGCCAAATCACCTAGTCCGGTCGAGGTACCGTGAGCGTTAACGTATTGGACTTGCGACGGCTCAATCCCGGCGTCTCGTAGCGCGTTGCGCATCACGCGGTAACCGCCTTCTCCGTCTTCCGGCGGAGCCGTGATGTGATGTGCATCCGCACTCATTCCATAGCCCACTATCTCCGCCAGAATTCTGGCATCTCTCCGGCGAGCGTGTTCCAGCTCTTCTAGAACGAGGATGCCCGACCCCTCCCCCACAACGAAACCGTCCCGCTCCGCATCCCACGGGCGCGACGCTCTGTGCGGCTCATCGTTGCGCGTCGAGAGAGCTCTCATAGCAGCAAATCCGCCAATGCCCATCGGAGTGATGCACGCCTCGGTGCCGCCCGAGATCATCACATCTGCATGGCCGTACTGGATCAGACGAAACGAATCTCCAAGCGAGTGTGCACTCGTCGTGCAGGCGGTGGCAGTAGCGGAATTTGGTCCCCGCGCGCCGTATTTTATTGATACCTGTCCACTCGCTAAATTGACGATGATGGCAGGAATAAAGAACGGCGAAATCCTTCCTGGACCCTTTTCGAGGAGATTTCTGTGTTCACGTTCGATTACCTCGAAGCCCCCGATACCGCTACCGATGAAAACACCCGTATTTTCTGCCTCGGAGCCGGTGGCAACGCCAAGTCCTGCGGACCGCATGGCGAACTCGCTGGCCGCCATTGCGAACTGAATGAACCGGCCCATCTTCTTTACTTCCTTTTTGTCAACGTAAAGGAGAGGGTCGAAATTCTTCACTTCACCGGCAATTCGACAGGCGAAACCGGAGGCATCGAATTGAGTGATTGTGCCGATCCCATTTCGGCCAGCTCGTATGCCCGCCCAGGTCTCTTCTGTGCCAAGGGCAACCGAACTTAATAACCCGACGCCAGTGACAACTACTCTTCGCGAAACCATGATCTTCGTGGGCGCTTCCCATGCGACCTCAAGAAGCGTGCACGCAACTACTTCTTCTTTGCCTCGATATAGTCGATAGCGTCTTTGACAGTCTTGATCTTTTCTGCGTCTTCGTCGGGGATATCAAGGTCGAAAGCTTCTTCGAAAGCCATCACCAGTTCGACGATATCGAGGGAGTCCGCGCCGAGATCATCGACGAAGGAAGCACTCGGCTCCACTTGGCTTTCGTCCACCCCTAACTGTTCGACGATGATTTGCTTTACTTTCTCTGCTACCGGCATCTTGTGTTCTCCTGTGTTCGCAAATTTCTCGCACCGCCCTGGTTACGCTACGCGGTTCAACTCACTACCGTACCTCACTGAGACTTCTGGCCGCCGTGATGATTTCGCCCAGACGTTTACCATGTAGGCATAAGTCAACCGGTTTGAACATCTTATATCTTCACGGTTTCGCTTCCAGCCCCCGGTCGTGTAAGGCCCTGTTTTTCAAAGAAAAGCTCGGTTCCCAGGGCATACGTATCGACATTCCCGATTTGGCGGAAGGAGACTTCGAGCACCTCACGATCCGTCGCCAAATCAAGTTTATCGAAGAGCTTGCGCGAGGCGAAGCGGTCACACTGATCGGTTCCAGTCTCGGCGGTTACCTTGCAGCTTTGTACGCCTCCCGCCATAGTGAAGTTGAACGGCTTGTGTTGCTGGCACCCGCCTTCGGCTTTTACAGTCTATGGTTGGCTGCACTGGGTCCCGAACGTTTTGCACGTTGGCGCAGCGAAGGAACGATGCACTTCTTCCATTATGGAGAAGGCAAAGAAGTGCCTCTCTCTTGCAGTTTCATCGAAGAAGCGGAAAGTTGGGATCCGTTCCCTGTTATCCCGCAACCCGTTCTTGTGTTTCATGGAGATCGCGATGCGATAGTACCCGTAGAACAGTCCCTGGAGTTCTTGCGAGCCAATCCTCATGGTCGGCTAGTACGTTTCGGTGAATCCGGTCACGAGTTGACAGACGTACTAGAGAATATCTGGCAGGATGCAGAGGACTTTCTGCTCGGAGGGAACGTGGTTACGTGACCTTTTTCGAGGTTTTAAGACGGTTTGCATAGCGGATGCTGATATAAACTGGAATCATCGGTGGAAGCAGTCGGCCATATTCTTGGAACTGCCTTTTGGCTGTAACGTCCAAGCTCATGGTTGAGTATGTCGCGAGAAGTGTTATCTCCGGAGCGTGTAGTGACGAGCGACGTGGAAAAGGAAACTGTGGAGCGTTCCCGGGCCTTCGATTCCGGTAATTACGCAAATGGATTTAACCCCGAAGAAAATCGGGGTGAGCCTAACGATCATTTGGATCGGCTCCTCATGTCAACAAACATTGAGGAACCTTGGTACAGATCGATCGTCCGAGGCATTCGCGAAACGCTTCATCCGCCCAAGTTGCCGCCGCTTGAGTTGACCTCGCGGCCGATTGAAACTGCAGAAATGGGGGATATGGCCTCCATCGAGCAGCCGTGGTTCAAATCGCTAGTAAACAACATCAGAGAGCTGATCCACCCCCCTAAGCTTCCGCCGCTGGAAGTCACTTCCAAGCCGGTCGAGGTTGGGACCATTTGGGGCGCTTACGGCGGCGGCGAAAAAAGATCCGGCATGATGTCCCTGCTCATTCACGTTGGTGTGATTGGGTTGATGCTGTTGATCTTCCAGGCCCCGACGATTCAAAAGAAAATACATGACTGGGGCCCGGTAGTTTATGTACCGCCGTACAAAATGCCGCCGGCTGCTCAGAAGGCGGGCGGCGGCGGCGGCGGCGGCCAGAAGGTGCCTACACCTGTGAACAAAGGCGCAGCGCCGAAATTCGCACCGAAGCAATTTATTCCACCCGCACTTAAGGTAGATGCTCCGAAGCTGCCGGTTGTACCCACAATTACCGCCCCGATACCACAGATCCAGGCGCCTGACTATGGCGACCCTCTATCCAAGATGGCGCAGCTATCCGGTGGTCAGGGTGCGCATGGTCTAGGAAGCGGCACGGGCGGCGGTGTCGGGAGTGGAAACGGCGATGGATACGGACCAGGCAGCGGCGGCGGTATGGGCGGCGGAGTTTATCGCGTTGGCGGAGAAGTATCGGCTCCTGTGCTGATCAGCAAGACGGAACCCGAATATTCGGAAGAAGCACGTAAGGCCAAATACTCAGGCACGGTACTTCTATCCCTAGTAGTCGGTGCCGACGGGTTGCCGCGCGACATCAAAGTGATCCGGCCGTTAGGTCTTGGCCTCGATGAGAAGGCCATCGAAGCAGTTCAGAAGTGGCGCTTTCGTGCGGGCGTAAAGGGTGGTCGTCCCGTTGCCACGCAGGCCACAATAGAGGTGAGTTTCCGGCTGCTGTAATACGTCACGGATTAGATGTCGGAGCACCGATCTGTCTTATTGCTCCCGCATTTGTCGCACGGGCAGATTCTTCTCAGATGTTCGAATGAATAGATACCCGTGCTATGCCCATCGCTCCAATAGATCCTGACAGCGTATTGTCCAACCGGTTCCACCGAGTTCATCTTTAATGCGGGCTTGAACATCGGAAACAATTCAGGCTTCGAGTAGCTCGATCTCTGCGGCTCCGTCCCATGAGCTCCGGAGCACGTGGCGCACGGACATTCGTCGCGCAGGTAAGTCAGGGAGTAGTCGCTGTGATGTCCGTCCCGCCAATCTATCTTGATGCCGGTCGATCTCGATATTGCAATGTGTTCCGGATCGGCTGGTGCCGGAAGAGTTTCCGTTTGTTCTCGCATGATTGCTTTTAGGTGCTGCTCTGCATGCGTTCGATATCGCGCACTCCCGGAATCCTCCGGAAGGCTGTGATGATCCGCTCGAGCTGTTTCTTATCGTTGATGTCGATGGTGATATCTATTACCGCGCTATTGTCAGTGCGCTTCTCGTCGCCGCGCGCCTCCAAGGTGCGGATGTTGCTCTTTTCGCCATCCAGAATCGAAGTAAGTTGATGTAGAATCCCTGGCCGATCGTCGGTGTAGATAACCACTTTTACCGGAAGCGGCTCGCTCGCGCTGCGTGTCCAATCTACTGCAATCTTCCGCTCCGGCTCATATAGCAGTTTCTGCACGTTCGGACATTGGGCCGAATGCACGGCGATGCCCTTACCACGGGTGATATACCCCACTATTTGCTCACCGCGAACTGCATTGCAGCACTTCGCCCGATAGACGAGCACATCGTCGGCGCCCTTCACGTGGATTGTAAGGTCACCATTCGCCAGCGCTCCATCCGTTTGCAGCTGAGGAATACGCGGCGGCAGCGGCAGCGTAGGAGGTGTGTTTTCTGTGCTCTCCTGCGGTATCGCCTTCTGCAGCACCTGTCTTGCTGAAAAGCGCCCAAAGCCTAATGCGGCGTACAAGTCGTCCGCCTTGCTAACTCCATATTCGGAAGCAACCGAGGCCAAGTCGTTCTGGGAAAGACGGCCCAAACTGACGCCCATGCGCCGCGCTTCCTTTTCGAGGGATTTCTGGCCGATCTCCACAGCCTTTGCGCGCTCGACTGCATTGATGACATGCCGGATTTTATTTCGGGCACGCGCCGTTCTGACGACCGCGAGCCAGTCCCTGCTCGGCTGATGTCCTGCTTGCGTGAGGATTTCCACTACATCGCCGTTGCGCAGAGTCGATTTCAAAGGTTTGATCACGCCATTCACTCGTGCGCCGGTACAGGTATTACCGACATCGCTATGGATCGCGTATGCAAAATCTATGGGCGTGGCTTCTCTCGGCAGGACGATCACCCGCCCGCGAGGTGTAAACGTGTAGACCTCTTCGCCGTAAAGATCCATCTTCACAGTCGAGAGAAAGTCCCCGGAGTCCTTCATCTCGCGCTGCCATTCGACTAATTGCCTTAGCCACGCGATCCGCTGATCGTCGAGCGCCGGTCCCTTGCTGCCTTCCTTATACTTCCAATGCGCCGCAATGCCTTCTTCGGCGATCCTGTGCATCTCCTCGGTGCGAATCTGCACCTCGAAGGTTACTCCGGCCGGCCCGATCACTGACGTATGGAGGGATTGGTAGAGATTAGGGCGCGGCATCGCGATGAAGTCCTTGATTCGCCCAGGCACTGGGTGCCACTCGTTGTGGATCACACCCAAAGCTGCGTAACAATTCTTGACTGAATCAGTGACGATGCGAATCGCCAGAATATCGTAAACCTGATCGAGTGTTATCTTCTGCCTTTTGAGCTTGAGATAGACGGAATACGCGCGTTTTACACGCCCGTCCACGCGCGCTGGAATGTCCTCCCGAATCAGCCGTTGCTCGACGTCGGTTCGTACCCGTGCCAACCACTTCTCGTAGTCGTGGCGTTTGGACTCGATCTCTCGTATCAGATCCGCAGCTGCCTCGGGGTGAAGCGTTTCAAATGCGAGATCCTCCAACTCACCGCGAATCTTTCCCATCCCCAGCCGGTGCGCAATTGGCGCATAAATGTCGATGGTCTCCTGGGCGATGTGCTCTTGCCGCTCGCGTGGAAGGGACGTGAGAGTACGCATGTTATGCAGTCGGTCCGCGAGTTTCACGATAATGACGCGGATGTCCGTGGTCATCGCCAGCAGCATCTTCCGCAAGCTCTCCGCCTGCCTGTCCTCGCGATTGGCAAAGCTGATTTTGGTCAGCTTTGTGACTCCGTCTACACAGCGTGCTACATCGTCGCCGAAATTCTGACGAATCTGGTCGAGCGTTATCGCGGAATCCTCCAGGACATCATGCATCAAGCCGGTTTGCAGGCAGATCAGATCCATCTGCATGTCGGCCAGAATATTGGCAACCGCCAGGGGATGCGTGATATACGGCTCGCCAGATCGACGCTTTTGATTCTTGTGGGCCTCCGCCGCAAACCGGTAGGCGAGATCGAGTACTTTCAGATCCTCTTTCGGCCGGAGTTCGCGAACTTTTCCCTCCAGGCTGCGGAAAAGCTCTTCCGCTGGGGGGAGGTTCAACACACTCGAAGTCATGCTTGTGGCTGTCTACTAGGTTAGACGACATGCCCGCTAACCGGAGATGCTGTAACCTCGATCACGCTAGGAAGCGTCCGCTAGAATTGAGCCTTCAGGCAACAAAAATGTCCAAATCTCAGGTAGATGGTACCGGATTGCTTGCAGCAGTGGCCGCCGCGGCTTTGTCTCTGATGCTCTTTTCTTCCGGCCAGCTTGACTGGTTGGGCAGCATCTGTGGCCTCTCACTCGTTCTGATCGTGCTCGGTTATGACAGAGAAGGGTATCGATCGGTTTTCGAGAGCATAGGCTTTGCCGCGACCGTAGGACTCTGCCTCACAGTGGCTTCGACAATAATCCTCCGGGTGTTGGCCGGAACTCTGGCGCAACCGGCACCGATTGCGGGCCGCATAGGCAGTGAGTGGATGCCCGCCATCTGGCTCTTCGTAACTGTAGTCTTTTGCATGATTGACCGGGCGCGAATGAGCGCCCGCGTACCCCAAGGTGCTGTTCAAACGAGTGTTTTTCCTCCCAAGGTTTTTGCGCCTCCGCCGGCGCCCGAAGCGTCCCGACCGGTCATGAGGGAAGCTCCGATTCCGACGCCGCCTCCCGCGGTTGTGCCCGCTCCCCCAACTGGCCCTCGACCCGCGTTTACGCAACCCACTTTCAGCCAAGCGGCCCCCGATCCGATTCGCGCCCCGGCGCCTCCTCCCATTGCTCAGGCTCGCTTCCACTGCTAATCACCAGCCGGCTTACGTTGGTCCTCCACAGCCGGCGTCATGTGCCACCTTCTCAGCCCTATACTCCACCTGAGCAGCCCACCTATGCTCCTCCTCCGCCTCCTCCTCCGCCACCTCAGATTGCGCCCGCCGCACCCGGCAAAGAAGCTATGATCTACGTCGGACTCGTAGGCGAAGGCCTGAACGTGCTGCGTGCAGTGCGGGCCGAGAACCTGGGCCGTGACTACTACAGGATCGTTGAAGAAATGCCGGAAGGGGAGACCTGGCAATACGGCCCCGGCCAGGTGGTCCGTTGCAAGAAGCGGAATCTTTCGAGTGGCAAGGCCATGGTCGCGTTTGAGGAAGCGCAGCGCTCGAGCTGATGTCCTGGAGCTGACGAATGACTTTAAAAGACGAGGCAGCTGTCGAACTGCAAACTCCCAGCGGGCCGATGCGCTGTTACATCTTTCAACCTGCCGCTGATGGCAAGTACCCCGGTGTGCTCTTCTACTCGGAGATCTTCCAGGTCACCGGCCCCATCCGTCGAACTGCTGCTCTGATCGCGGGTCAAGGCTATCTGGTCGCCGTGCCCGAGGTGTATCACGAGATGGAGCCTGCAGGCACGGTGCTGGCTTACGATCAGGCCGGGGCAGATAAAGGCAACGCTCACAAATACGCCAAGGACCTGTCATCTTATGATGCCGATGCGCGTGCGCTAATCGATTATTTGACGTCTCGCGAAGACTGCACCGGTCGCCTCGGAGCGGTCGGCATTTGCTTGGGTGGTCACCTTGCATTCCGGGCGGCAATGAACGCTGAGATCCGCGCGACCGTTTCTTTTTATGCGACCGATATCCACTCGGGCACACTTGGCAACGGCAAGCAGGATGATTCGCTCGCTCGCGCATCCAGTATCAAAGGCGAGCTTCTTCATATCTGGGGGCGCCAGGATCCGCATGTGCCACTCGCCGGGCGTAATCTCATCAAAGCGCGCCTCGAAGAAACTGAGGCCAATTTTCAGTGGCTCGAACTAAACGCTGCGCACGCCTTCATGCGCGACGAAGGTTACCGCTACGATCCCGCTCTCGCCTACCACTGTTACGGCCTGCTTTTTGATTTGTTTCACCGGCAGTTGTACAGGTAAGGCGAATAGAGGGTCTCGCGATACCAAAAACAGAGATCAGCGTCTAGTTAGGTGTGAGCGCTCAGTAACCTGGAGGGATTTGGACATGCGCAGAGTATTCTATTTGATGCTATCGGCAGCCTTGCTTATCATTCCTGCTTCGTTTGCGGCCGACCAGAAGAATCATGACGATCCTTACCTGCAGGGGGCGCCCGGGGAAGCCAAGCTGGTTCAACAGGTCCGTCACCAACTGCTAATGCTGCCTTATTACTCGATATTCGACGACCTGGGTTTCCGCGTGAACGGTTCGACGGTCACCCTTCTTGGCGATGTCACTAGGCCCACCCTCAAGTCCGATGCTGAAAACGTCGTAAAGCGTGTCGAGGGCGTGACCCAGGTCGTCAATCAGATCAACGTACTGCCTCTTTCTAACATGGACTGGCAGATTCGTCGCGCGGTGGCACGGGCTATCTATGGCGATCCACAGATCGGCACCCGCTACGGTTATCAGGCGTTGCCCAGCATCCACATCATCGTCCAAAACGGTAATGTGACGCTCGAAGGCGTAGTGGCGAATCAATTTGATAAGAATCTTATCAACATTCGGGCGAACTCAGTGCCGAATGTCTTCAAAGTTACGAACAATCTGCAAGTCGAAAAAAGCTAGGCGTCCTGTAACAACTTCGCACCGGCCTTGCTTGTTGTTGGAGGGATCCCCAACAACTCCGTCCCAGTAAAACTCCGGTCAGTCATTTCAGCCACCTGCGAGAATTAGAGAGAAGTCTTTTCTCGTCGCAAGGCGACTTTTCAAAAAAAGTGACGATAACCGAAGCCCTGGAAGTGTTACGCGCTGCTAAGCCGCTCACCGATACGTTCGAGGTTCAGTTAGCCTGCGGTTTTACACCCCTTCACCTGAAAACTCTCCTAGCAGCTCACCTGCAGAAGTCACTGCCATCCCATCGAGCCGTGGTGAACGAAGGCATCTTCGGCGATCTCGTCGGAACCATCCAACAGATCGGCTCGCATGCCGCCCTCGCGCTGGTCATTGAATGGGGAGACCTCGATCCGCGCCTCAAGTATCGCGAAGGCGGAGCCTGGGGCAGAGCTCTCGAATCCGATCTGTCTCAGAGTGCACAAATGATGTTGGCACGAATCGAGCGTGCCATTGGTCAACTTCCTCCTCATACTGTGGTCGCGGTCTCGTTACCGACGCTACCGCTGCTGCCGGTTTTCCCTCCGCCCACCTGGCAAACCAGCCAAGCTGAGATCCTACTGCAACGTGAGTTGACCGATTTTGCGGCACGCCTTGCCGGTCGAAGCAATCTTAGGTTGTTGAATACAGCTTGGCTGAACGAATCTTCGCCACCGGGTAGCCGTTTTGATCTGAAGTCCGATCTCTTGATCGGGTTTCCGTACACGCTTTCGCATGCCGACCTGCTCGCTTCTGCCTTCGGGCTTCAACTTGTGCCCCGGACGCCTTTGAAAGGGGTGATAACCGACCTCGACAACACTCTTTGGAGTGGTCTGGTAGGCGAAGGGACTGCGGATGACGTTCGCTGGGACCCAGCGACCCGTTATCACCTGCACGGGCTGTATCAAAAGCTGCTTGCGGCTCTCTCAGAGGAGGGAATCCTCGTGGGTATCGCGAGCAAAAATGATCCGGTCGCCGTAGCCCAAGCATTGCAGCGCTCCGATTTGCTGATTCCGCCGGAGAAGATTTTCCCCGTTGAGGTGCACTGGGCATCGAAATCCGAATCGGTGACCCGCATTTTAAAAAAATGGAATGTATTAGCGGATAGCGTTGCTTTTGTAGACGATACGCCCCTCGAACTGGCTGAAGTGGCGAGCGCACATCCAGGAATTACCTGTATTCAATTTCCCGCCGGAGATTACAGTGGCGTGCTTGCGATGTTGAAACGCCTGCGTGATCTCTGCGGAAAGAGCCGATTCAGTGAAGAAGACGCTCTTCGGCTTGAAAGTATCCGGCAAGGCGCACAGCTTCAGGAGCAGATCGATTCCACAGGTTCAAGCGATGAGTTTCTCAAAACGATCAATGCCAAGATCACATTTGACTTTGAGGCGTCTCCGTCGAATCCCAGAACGCTTGAGCTTGTGAACAAAACCAATCAGTTCAATTTGAATGGTATTCGCCTGAACGAAACAGAATGGCGAAGCAGGATCGAGCGCCCGGGCTCATTTCTCACCACCGTAAAATACGAAGATAAGTTCGGTGCGCTCGGGACCATTGCGGTTCTGCAGGGCATTCGGTACGACGATTCAGTGGAGATTGAAACGTGGGTTATGAGCTGTCGAGCATTCAGCCGTCGAATCGAGCACCAGACCTTAAAAAGGCTTCTGGAGCGATACCAGGCGTCTACCATCAGGCTTGCTTTTGCCGCCACGTCCAAGAATGGCCCGCTTCGGGAGTTTTTCTCCGGCATTCTGGGAGATACTCCCCAAGCACCGTTCGAGTTTAGTCGCGAACGGTTTGAGGCATTCTGCCCCGTGCTCCACCATCGAGTTGAGGAAACCACCGGAGTAATGCTGAATGGATGAAACCAAGACACGATTGATTAAGTGTTTCGAAATGGTCTTTCCGGATATGCCGGCGGGCGAGATCCCGAATGCTTCCCAGAGCTCAGTCTCGGCTTGGGATTCGATTGCCGCGATAACGCTGCTCAATGTGATTGAAGACGAGTTCCAGATCGCGCTGGACCTCGAACTCGTCGGAGAACTCGATTCGTTCTCGAAGATCTATGAATACCTGAAGACAACAACGGTCAATGTCTGAGTTTGCGGGATCCCTGGGTTTCGCTCTTCATCTCCACCATATTGGCTTTGTAGTCTCTGATATAGAGAAGTCCATTGAAGGCTTTCGAGACGCGCTCGGCATGAGTTGGGATGGGGCGATCTACGCAGACCCCAAGCAAAAGGTAAAGGTCACGTTTCTGGCTAGCGGTCCGGCTTGCGCTCAAATCGAGCTCATCGAGCCGGCAGGCGGTGATTCGCCGGTTGCAAGGTTTCTGGAGAAGGGCGGAGGACAACATCACCTCTGTTACGAAGTTAAAGATATCGAAAAGGCGCTGGCTGAGTTCAAGTCAAGAAAGGCAACCATCGTTCAGCGTCCGTGTCCGGCTGTTGCTTTCGGAGGGCGGCGCATCGCCTGGTTCGTCACGCCCCAGAAACTCATAGTGGAGCTGTTGGAAGCCCATGCTTGAGAAGTTCATTCTGAACATCAAACGGGGTGACACTCCCTTCTATAGCTTTCTCCGGACAATTGCAAAAGGCCTAGTGGCAAGTACTCTGCCACTACCCCGAGCTCTGCATCCTGTACTTCGGCTGCTCTTCAACTTGCAGAGCGTGATCGCGGACTTCTTCCGCTGGGGGCTCACCTATTTCGTCCGCGAGCCGCTTTTCCGAGGCCGTTGCGAATCCATCGGTAAACGATTTCGGCTAAGCCGCCTCCCCTGGGTGGTCGGCCACGCCAAGATCTACATCGGCGAAGACGTTAATTTTTTCGGCAAAGTCGATGTGATGAGCGGGCGTATGTTTGATGAGCCCCGGTTGGTGATCGGCAATCGCGTAGACATCGGGCACAATGTGGTGTTCCTGATAAACAAGGAAATTGTAATCGAGGATGACGTAAACGTAGCTTCCGGCGTCCGCTTCATGGATTCCGATGCGCATCCCAGGAATGCTGCCGAACGCATCGCCGACCTACCTCCCAAGCCCGAAGAAATCAAGCCGGTTCGCATCTGCAAAAACGCCTGGATTGGTCAAAACACTTTTATTCTCAAGGGCGTCACCGTTGGTGAAGGCGCGGTTGTCGGCGTGAACAGCGTGGTAGTCACCGACGTTCCTGCATACTGCGTGGCTATGGGCAACCCAGCCCGAGTTGTGATGAAGAATCTCGCGCGGCCCGGTGATCCCGCTGTTACCGCAGCCGCCGAAGTTGGGGCGGCGCAGTGAGCTCCTAGAGCAATGGGAAGTTGCGCGGCGCTATTCAGGCGCGCTCAGTCGCGTCGATCCTGGCTTGGGCGCGCTGGGAAGCACGCAGGGCGGCTTCCGCACTGTCCGCTTCGTGTGCTTCTTTCAGCGCTTGATTGGCTTGCTCCAACTCACGTCGCGCCACGTCCACCTGAATGTCCCGTGCGTACTCCGCGCTGTCCGCCAGCACGCGCACGTGATTTTCGAACACTTCCACGAACCCGCCGTCTATCACCAGCACTTGCTTACCACTACTGCCGCCATCGTAAGTAAGGACGCCTGCGCCCAGCGCGCTCAATAGCGGAGCGTGTCCAGGCAGCACACCCATATATCCTTCCTTACCGGGAAGCTCGGCTTCTCGAACTTGCTCGTCCACTAGCCGGCGCTCCGGAGTGGCTACCTCGAGTTGAAAAGTATCAGCCACCTCAGCCCTTCATGTTCTTCGCGGCTTCGAGGACGTCATCGATGGTGCCTTGCATATAGAAGGCTTGTTCCGGTAAATCGTCATGCTGGCCATCTACGATTTCCTTGAAGCTGCGAATGGTGTCTTCGAGCTTTACGTATTTACCCTGACGCCCGGTGAATTGCTCTGCCACATGGAATGGCTGAGACAGAAATCGCTGGATGCGTCGTGCCCGCGCAACGGTCTGCTTATCTTCGTCGCTCAATTCGTCAATGCCAAGAATCGAAATGATATCCTGCAGATCCTTGTAGCGCTGCAGCGTCTGTTTAACCCGCTGCGCGACTTCGTAATGTTCTTGACCAAGAATGTTCGGATCGAGAATGCGCGATGTGGAAGCCAGAGGATCGACGGCCGGATAAATTCCAAGTTCTGAAATGGCACGTGACAGATTGGTGGTGGCGTCGAGATGCGCAAATGTGGTCGCCGGGGCCGGATCTGTATAGTCGTCAGCAGGCACGTAGATCGCCTGCACGGAAGTGATCGAGCCACGTTTCGTCGAGGTAATCCGCTCTTGCAGATCGCCCATTTCCGTGGCGAGGTTCGGCTGGTAACCCACAGCGGACGGCATGCGCCCGAGCAGTGCGGAAACCTCCGAACCAGCTTGGGTAAACCGGAAGATATTATCTATGAAGAGCAGCACATCCTGGCCTTCTTCATCCCGGAAATACTCAGCCACGGTCAAGCCGGTTAGCCCAACCCGTAAACGCGCGCCTGGCGGTTCCGTCATCTGCCCATAAACCAGCGCTACTTTTGATTTGTGCCAGTCATGCGGATCCACAATGCCCGCTTCCTGCATCTCGATCCACAGATCATTGCCTTCGCGGGTGCGCTCGCCCACGCCAGCGAACACGGAAACGCCGCCATGCTTCATGGCGATGTTGTTGATCAGTTCTTGAATGATGACCGTTTTGCCGACTCCGGCCCCGCCGAACAGCCCGATCTTTCCGCCACGCAAATAAGGTTCGAGTAGGTCCACGACCTTGATGCCTGTCTCGAACATTTCGAGACTGGTGGCCTGCTCGTCAAAAGCCGGCGCCTGGCGGTGAATGGGTGCTTTTTGCTCTGTCTCGACCGGGCCCATGTTGTCAACGGGCTGCCCCAAAACGTTCAACACCCGGCCTAGAGTTTGCTTACCTACTGGAATGGTGATTGGCGCGCCTGTATCTATCGCCTTCATGCCCCGCACCAATCCATCAGTCGGCTCCATAGCGATCGTGCGCACTCGCCCTTCGCCGATCTGCTGCGCCACTTCTGCAGTGATATCTATCTTCACCGGTACGTCGTACCCTTCGCTCGTCACATGCACCGCGTTGAAGAGTCTCGGTACATGTCCTTCGGGGAATTGGATTTCGATGGTGGGGCCCGCTACTTGTATAACGTGACCTTCCGCTCCGCCTTCTGTCGCCATATCGTTACTCCTAATCTCGCTGCCTCACGCGAGCGCCGCGGCGCCGCTTACAATTTCGATGATTTCGCGAGTGATGCTCGCTTGCCGGACCCGATTCAGATTCAGCGTCAAATCCTGAATGACGTCGCCTGCGTTCTTGCTTGCCGCATCCATGGCAGTCATGCGCGCCGCATGGTATGCCGAAATCGATTCAAGCATTGCCCGGTAAATCTCCATCTCGACATATCGCGGCAACAGTGCTTTCAGCAGCTCCTGCGGCGGTTGCTCATAAATATAATCTACCTGCCGCTCGTCTTTGCCTTCCTGCTCTTTGCCTTCGTGCTTTTCCTCTTCTGGCAATTCGACCGGCAATATCTTTCGCAGTACCAGGTTCGGAGCCATCGCACTTTTGAATTCATTCACTGCGATGTAGACAGCATCGGTTTCGCTCTTGCTGTAAGCCTCGATCATCTTGTCGGCAATCTCGCGAGCCCGCTCATATTTCGGCTTCTCGACGATCCCTATGTGCTCGCCCGAAAATATGTAATTCCGCCTGCGATAGTGATCCCGCCCTTTGCGGCCGATGGCTTCTATTTGCAGCTCCGCGTTGCGGTGATCGTCTAGAAAACGCTGAGCCATCCGGAATAGGTTCGCGTTGAAGGCGCCCGCCAGGCCTGTATCGCTGCTGACCAGAATCAGCTGAATCTTCTTCTCTTCACGCACCTGCAGCAGCGGCATATCTGCGATCTCATCCAGACTCGCGGATGCTCGCGCCACATTGGCCAGTACGCGCCCCATCATGTTGGCGTAGGGCCGGGAGCCGAGCGCATGTTCCTGGGCGCGACGCAGTTTCGCAGCAGATACCATCTTCATGGCCTTGGTAATCTGCTGCATGTTCTTGACGCTGCGAATGCGGCGCCGGAGGTCGATTAAACTCGGCATCGACTACACCTGGGCTGGCGTTTTCCTCGCTTCATCGGCCGCGTTCGATGTGTTCCCGTTGCTATTGGCCTGCGGGGCAGAGCGATTCTCATTTGCCGGTTCAGCTTTTGCTGCTTTCGGTTTTGCTGTCTTTTGGTCCGTCCCTTTTCTGAAGCGCTGTTCCTTGAACTCCTTCAGAGCATCTTTGAGCTGCCGTTTGATCTCGTCATTCAATTCGCGTTTTTCGCGAATGGCCTGCAGCACCTCCGGCTTGCTATTGTCGAGAAACTGGTAGAGCTCAGCTTCGAAACGCCGGATGTCCTCAACGGCCACATCATCGAGATATCCGTTTCCACCGGCAAAGATGATAGCGACCTGTTTCTCGACCGGGATGGGTGAATACTGCCCCTGTTTCAGTACTTCGACCCAGCGCTTTCCGCGATTGAGCTGATCCTGGGAAGCTTTGTCGAGATCTGAGCCGAACTGTGCGAAGGCCTCGAGATTCCGGTATTGCGCTAGTTCGAGGCGCAGACTGCCCGCCACGGAACGCATCGCCTTGATTTGTGCGCTTCCACCGACTCGGCTCACAGATAGACCGACGTTGATCGCAGGCCGTACGTTCGAGTTGAATAGGTCGGTCTCAAGATAAATCTGTCCGTCGGTGATTGAAATCACGTTCGTTGGAATGTACGCAGACACGTCGCCTGCCTGCGTCTCGATAAATGGCAGCGCGGTCAATGAGCCGCCACCTTTCTCGTCGTTCAGCTTGGCGGCGCGCTCGAGTAATCGGCTGTGCAGGTAGAAAACGTCACCTGGAAAAGCTTCGCGCCCGGGCGGCCGCCGCAAAAGCAGCGATATTTCGCGGTACGCAGCGGCGTGTTTCGACAAATCGTCATAGACGCATAGTGCATGGCGCTTCGAATCCCTGAAGAATTCGCCGATTGCGCAGCCAGTGTACGGGGCGATGTACTGCATGGGGGCCGGATCAGAAGCGGTTGCCGCCACCACGATGCTGTACGACATGGCACCATGCTCTTCCAGAATTCGGACAACCTGGGCGACAGTTGAACGTTTCTGGCCTATAGCGACGTAGATACAGATCACGTCCTGGCCCTTTTGGTTGATGATTGTGTCGAGCGCAACGGTAGTCTTGCCCGTCTGCCGGTCGCCGATGATCAGCTCGCGTTGCCCACGGCCAATCGGTACCATGGCGTCAATCGCTTTGATCCCAGTCTGCAGGGGCTGCTTGACGGGTTGCCTGTCCACCACTCCGGGAGCCAGTCTCTCTAGCGGATTAAACTCTGTCGTCGCTATGGCCCCCTTATCATCGATCGGTTGCCCAAGCGCGTTGACTACACGGCCGACCATTGCATCGCCCACCGGAATCGAAATGATGCGTCCCGTCCGCCGCACCTGCTCGCCTTCTCTGATGTTGCTGTAGTCGCCAAGCAATACCACGCCCACCTGATCCTCTTCAAGGTTCAGGGCGATGCCTACAGTCTCCGGGCCGAATTCGACCAGTTCGCCCGCCATCACGTTTTCCAAACCGAACACGCGAGCGATCCCATCGCCTACGCTAATGACCGAGCCGGTCTCGGATACGTTCGCTACTGCGTCGAAATTCTGAATCTCCGACGTAAGAATGCGCGAAATTTCATCTGCTCTGATTTGAGCCATACTGTTCCAATCTTTCCCAGGTCTTTTCTACAGGCGCGATACTAGGCGCGACCGCATGCTTTCCAGCTTGCCGCGAACCGTAGCATCGTACTCTACCGAAGCAACGTGCGCTCGAATCCCACCAATCACCGCAGGGTCCACTCGATAGTGCCCACGGATAAACTTCCCCAACTTTGTCCCAAGAGCTCGTTCAATTTCTTGTCGCTGCTGATCGCTCAGCTCATGCGCGGACGTAATATCGGCGGGCAACCACCCGGTTCGCTCGTCCACGATCAATTCAAAACTCTTCTGTATTGAGGGGAGTTCACGCGTTCGCCGGTGGGATACAACCACCAACAAAAAATTCTTGATCAGGCGATGCAAGCCCAGTCGGTCCGCTAGCTTTCCTATCACCGCCTGCTTTCGAGTCTTGTTGACGGCGGGCGAAAGCAGTACGCGCTCGAGATCTTTCGATTCTTGCAGTACACTGATGACGTTCTTGAGCTGCTCATCTGGCCGCTTCGGGTGTCAGACCGGAATCCGGCGCAAACACGGCAGTGGCCAGAGCCTCGGCGTAATGTTCGGCGAGAGCATCGATCATCTAGTTCTTTCCACGCTCGATCAGTCGGATGAAATCGTCAACCGGATTGCCGGGCTCGCCTTGCGCAAAACGTTGTTGCAGGCGCTGTTCCGCCATGTCGAGAGCGAATCGGGCAGTTTGCAGCTGAAGATTGTTGGCTGCTTCCTGACGAAGCGCCTCGATTTCGTTTGGGGCGCTTTGATGAATCCGTGCCACCTCCACTTCGGTTTGATGCCGGATGCGGTTGTGCTCCCGCTCCATCTCGGCATCCGCTTGCGCCCGAATCTTGCCGATCTCACCGGCAAGATTTGCCATTTTTTTATCGATTTCCGAGTAACGGAAGTCCGCTTGGATCTTCAAGCCCGTTGCATCCTGAATGGCCTTCTGGATATCGGACGAGCGGGCATTGAAAAAACTGGGCGCGTACTTAGCGATCAGCCATCCTCATGCCCGCTGCGAAGAGCACGGTATTAATAATCTTCCACTTGCCCACCCGGTCAAGTGCGGCTGTCTCATCCGCCTGCTGCTGAGACTGCGATTCCTGGGCGAAAGCGTGAATCGAGCCGGAAAGAAACAACAGGCCCATGCAGAAGGTTGCACGAAGAAGGAGGCGCCGCATGGCGCGTGCAGGAATCCTCATGCCGCCTTCCTCGAGAGAACAGAGTTTACGATGTCTTCGCTCAAGCTCTCCATCCTGCTATTCAACTCCGCTTGCGCCCGGTCTGATTCTGCCGCGATCTGATGCTTCGCCTCCTCGATCTGCGCGTCTACTTCGGCACGAGCTTTCGCGATGGCCTCAGTCTGCTCTTGCGACCATTTCCACCGGAGCTTCTCGTGCTCCCGATAAATCTCACCCCGCGCGAGCTGAACCGCCTGGTCGAATTCAGACTCCTTCTGAACTGCCAACTCGGACGCACGTTGTGCTAGCTCCCGCACGCCTTCAGTAGCTTTTCGACGCTCTTCCAGAATCGCGCTCAGCGGCTTGAAAAAGACCCGCTTCAGGTACCACGCCAGAAACAGGAAGAAAACAACGGTGGGAACTGCTTCGAGCAGCAGGTCAACGAGGGCCTTGAGCGTTGAGTCCATTACGAATCTGGGTTAGGGAAGAAGATGACCGAGTGTGACCTTTCGCTGAAACACACTTCGAATGGCTGCGGACTGTCCCTAAAGATTTTACGCTAGCATAGGCCATTTTTGCCGGTCAATTCGACGCCGAACGCGGCACGCAAAATAGATCATTTCCGGGCGGGCAAATTGCGTGTACACTATTTATAGGTAAAATATCATTTGACTCTATCCCTTTCGTATCCCTTGGCGCGGGTCAGCGCCGCCCGTTAGTCCGGCATGTATCCACCTCGCAATTTCCCGCCACGCCGGCCACGTATTCGAGAAAACGTCAACGAAGCAATCCGAGCAAGAGAAGTGCGGGCAGTATTTCCCGATGGATCTGTCGAGATCATGCCTACTCCTGCGGCAGTGCGCAAAGCGCAAGATCTGGGATTAGATCTGATTCTGATTGCCCCTACTGCTGAACCTCCTGTAGCTAAGGCCATGGATTTCGGCCAATGGCAGTACGAGCAGAAGAAAAAACAGCACGAGACTAAGAAAAAGCAGCACGTCATTCAGGTGAAGGAGCTGAAATTTCGTCCCAACACCGATGACCATGACTACGACTTTAAGAAGAATCACGCCATCCGATTTCTTAAAGATGGTAACCGCGTAAAAGCGGTAGTGCAGTTCCGGGGGCGTGAAATTGCCCATGTCGATTTGGGCAAGAAATTACTTCTGAAATTCGCAGAGGATCTGAACGGCGTAGGCTCTATAGAAGGTCAGCCGCGGCTTGAGGGCCGGAATGCACATCTGATCATCAGCCCGGTGAAGGCTGCCGCGGCACCTAAGAAGAAGAAGGAAGAAGAGGCGCCAAGCGCTCCTGCCACATCGCCGGCTTAGCTTTCCAAGCCTAGCGTCTACTTGGCCGGACGACTCTGTGTGCGAAATTCGTACTGCTGAATTTGTAGCGCCAATTGGCCCTTGATATGTCTGGTTACGCGGCCGCGGGCCACCAAGTTCAGCAAACAGCGATCGTTCAACTGCGCCGGCCAGCTTATCGAAAGTTCCAGCCGCGTTCCAACAGGTAGGTCATGATCGGAAGTGAAAAGCACTCCCGAACTGCTGATGTTTAGCGTCTTGCCGCTTCCCGCAAGCGTTTCCGTACGCTGATTGAGAGTCTTATAACGCACATCCCGTTCGATGGGAAAACGGCTCGACCTTCGCCGGTCTGAAGCTCCCGCTTCAGCCTGCCGTTTGCTCATAAAAAGTATACTTTCCGACACGCCTACAAGACCCCGATCTTTAAATTTACACTGAAATCCGTCATTATGTGTTACGCGGCTCAGCTTGCTGGCCGCCGCCTCGCTGTTTTCTGAGCCAACTCAGTCTTTCCTGAACCTGCCGTTCGAAGCCTCGGTCGGATGGCTCATAGAAGATCGTTCCAACTAGCCCGTCAGGAAGGCACTGCATATCCGCTACTGCATTTCGCTCCAGGTGCGCGTGACGATAGCCTTTCGCGTAACCAATTTCCTTCATCAAACGGGTTGGAGCATTCCGCAGATGAAGCGGTACAGGTTCCGCAACCGTAGAATCGATCGTTGAATTCACCTTATTCAAAGCCTGGTAAGCCGCATCCGATTTCGCAGCAATGGACAGATAGATAGTGAGCTGAGCAAGCGCTAAATCTCCTTCGGGTACTCCCAGGAAATGTACGGTCTGCATACACGCAATAGCCTGTTCCAGTGCTCTTGGATCCGCCATTCCTATGTCCTCTATCGCCATCCGAACCAGTCTTCTCGCTAAATACAGTCGGTCTTCTCCGGCCTTCATCATCCGTCCGAGCCAGTACAGGGCCGCGTCCGGATCGCTCGACCGTACCGATTTATGTAAGGCCGAGACAAGGTTATAGTGTTCCTCCCCCGACTTGTCGTAAAGCAGTATCTTCCGTTGCAGGGCATCCGCAACTGCGTTGGGCCCGATATGCCCGTCCAGCGCCGATTCCGCCGCGATTTCCAGCGTATTCAGCGCCGAACGGGCATCTCCATCCGACCCTGTTGCTATCTCATCGAGCAATTCTGGGGAGATGTTTAGTCCAAGATGACCCAGTCCCCGGCCCGGCGTCTCCAGTGCTCGGCTAAGCAGCATCGTGATCTCATCCTTTTCAAGCGCCCGCAAGGTATAAACTCGCGTTCGAGATAGTAAAGCCGATATCACTTCGAAAGAGGGGTTTTCTGTGGTCGCGCCTATTAGCACGACATCGCCTCTCTCCACATAGGGCAGAAATGCGTCCTGTTGCGCCTTATTGAAGCGGTGAATCTCATCGACAAAAAGAACAGTTCTATGCCCCATGCGTCTGGCCTTTTCGGCGTCGGCCATGACCGCCTTAATCTCCTTTATTCCGCTCAGCACCGCGCTGAATGGAATGAAGTCGGCCCGGCTGCGTTCGGCTATCAGTTTGGCCAACGTCGTTTTACCCGATCCAGGTGGTCCCCAAAGAATCAGCGATGTCAAGTGTCCGCTCTCGATTTGCGCGCGGAGCGGCTTGCCGGGTCCGAGGATATGTTTTTGCCCGGCATATTCCTCGAGGGTACGAGGTCGCATGCGATCCGCAAGCGGACGTCCTATAAGATCGTCCATAGCGGCTGGCGGAGTTGTGTCGAAGAGGCTCATGCGCTGCGTCTTTGCCGCGCTGCTTCAAAGAGTGCAATCGAGCAGGCAACTGCGGTATTCAGGGACTCGACCCGCTGAGTGGGCACGTTCAAAGCCTCAGCCGCGCTTAAAAGCTCCGGGCAAACTCCTGACCCCTCGCTGCCAGCCACCAAAGCGCACCCATTCTGCAGGTTGGCGCCCGTCACCATTGTCCCGCTCGAAGCTGCCAGCGCGTAAATTTTCACTCCCGCTGAGACGAGTTGTCTGCGTATCTCCTCCCGGCTCACACCTTCTATGAACGGCAGACGGAACAGTGAGCCGGCCGCTGCTCTCAGCACCTTCCCATTCGATACCCTCGCGCAACCATCCGAAAGTGCGACGCCCGTTGCACCAAATGCTTCAGCAGACCGGATTATTGTCCCCACGTTTCCCGGGTCCTGCACCCCATCCACTATCACGGCGAGCGTCCGGCCTGCTATCACATCTCTCCAGGTCCAGTGCCTCGGATGAAGCACGCTCACCACTCCTTGGCTCGTCTCCGTGGTTGTGATCGAAGAAAGATTGCGCGTCGTAATCTTAGTTACACCGACATTCTCCAACAGATTCCTGAATCGCAAGATCGCGTCTTCGGTACAAAAAACCTGGTCCACGGTCCAACTACTTGCCTGAGCCTCTTCCAGCAGATGCGGCCCCTCGGCCACGATCAAGCCATCTGTCGTGGGCCGACCTGCACGACCGGCTTTCGCGACCTCCTTAAGGCGGGTTTGCTGGATCGTGTTCAATGCCGTCATCGCAGGCGTAGACTGTAGATTTCAGATGAGAGAGCTGACAAAACAGGCATGCGGCGCGCTGTCTTAGCGCCCTTCCTTCTGCTTCCGGTTCTGCTCCTAGCCTACCTGTTCTACGTAGCAAAGCAAATCGCGCAGCAGTCAACTACAGACGACGCACGGAAAGCCGACGTCATTATTGTTATGGGTGCAGCTGAATACCGCGGGCACCCCTCGCCTGTCCTGCAGGGCCGTTTGAACCATGCCTTGCTGCTCTATTTTAAAGGCCTCGCGCCTTACATTCTGACGACCGGCGGCGCTGGGGGAGATCCGGAATTTACAGAAGGAGAAGTTGGGCGGACCTACCTCGCGCGGCATGGAGTTCATCCCGAAGCAATCATTACCGAGAGCGCGGGCTCGACGACGGTGCAAAGTCTCGATTCCGCAGCCGAAACCATGCAGCGCATGAATCTGCACTCGTGCATCGTGGTGAGTGATGGCTATCACATTTACCGCGTCAAGCGTCTGCTTCAGGCGCACGGCTTCAAAGTGTATGGTTCGCCGCGCCCTGCCGCCGGTTCCCTAAGTCGGAACGAATTGCGATGGCTCTACTTTAAGCAGGCCGTCGGATTTGCACTTTGGCAGGCTGGAATCGACGTTTGATGCTGGCAGCGCGCAATGCGAGCAGAAGCACGAGACCGTTAGATCGGCTGCGACTTAAAATCCACCCCTCGTCTTTCGGGACCTAAGAGCGCCATCACGATGGTCGCAACGAAAACTACTATCGCTGTGGACGCCATCGCGCTGGCGTAATTCATGTGGCTGGCAAGCAGTGCTTCGAAGGTTCCCACAGATCCGGCGATAGCTGCGCCGCACTGGTAAGCAAAACCGGGCAGGAAGCCCCGGATTTCCGGAATTGACGTCTAAATCCTGCCAGGCGTGCGTTATCTCCGATCCGGATACCGCTAAGGAACTCTTCTCAGATTTACATTGACGAGAACTTCCGCCGGATGAACTCGCCGGCAACCTTCAGAAGCCCCCGCGTCAAGTAAAGCAGCACTACTAGCTGGCCAGAAACAGAACTAACGTTTATGCGCTAGAAACAGCGTAGGCGCTTAATTTTCCGGGTGTATACTTCCCACAAACGCACTATGCGTGAGTACAGGGGAGGGACCATGCTGCTGGTCAAAGAGAACTCCGGGATAGCAAGACTGATAACGCTTACTGCTCTAATTTCAGGCCTATTCGCCACAACGGGAAGACTGAACGCCCAAACCGCCACGGGCCAAATTACCGGAACAGTCAGAGACTCCACAGGAGGGGTTCTGCAGGGTGTTAGAGTGACCGTAACGAACCAAGGCACGAGAGTCACTCGCGACACCCTCACTTCCGGTTCCGGCGATTATTCGTTTACCCTCCTGCCGGTGGGTTCTTATACTGTTTCTGCCGAACAGAAGGGTTTTTCCAAGGCTGAACAGTCCGGTATCGGCCTGAACGTGGACCAGGTGCAGCGGGTCGACCTGACTTTGGCTGTCGGGGCGACCACAGAAACGATCACGGTAGAAGCGCCGCAGGTTGCAGTTGAAACTGAGACATCGAGTGTCGGCCAGGTAGTCAACGAGCGGCAAGTCACGCAGTTGCCTCTCAACGGCCGGAGCTTCTTGGATCTACTATTCCTCGGGGCTGGAGCGGTCGAGACAAGCGGTGAGCAAGGCTCGATGCGCGCGGGTGAAGGGAATGCGATCAGCATTAACGGATCCCGGCCCACGTCCAACAATTACCTGCTCGATGGGATGGTCAACACCGACACTTCCCTCAACACGCCGGCGGTTGTGCTGTCGGTCGACGCTATCCAGGAGTTCAAAGAACAGACCGCGACTTACTCGGCGGAGTATGGTTTTAGCGCGAATCAGATCAACATCATTAGCCGGGGCGGCACGAACCAGTTCCACGGCGCACTATTCGAGTTTGATAGAAATAATTTCTTCGATGCCCGAAGCTTCTTTCAGGCAAATGTCGCTCCACTGCGGCAAAACCAATTCGGCTTTGTGGCGACCGGTCCAATCTGGATCCCGAAACTCTATAACGGGAAGAACAAGACCTTCTTTATGGCAAATTACGAAGGTCAACGAACTCGTGGAGGAATCGATCAGTTCTACCTAGCCCCACCCCTTCCCAATTGTCCGGGCATTTCACGGACACAATCATCGACCCGACGACGGGCTTGCCTTTTCTGAACAATACAGTCCCTACGAATCGCTTTTCAAGACTTGCGACGCTCGCAACACAGAAGTTTTTCCCGGCTCCAAATGTGGACCTGCCCCAAGGCAACTATCGTTTGACCGCCTCACTCCCGAACGACGTTGACCAGCAAACCTACAGAATCGATCAAAACCTCGGCAAATTCGGGACCGTGTTTGCTCGCGGAACGAAATCCAACTACTCGGTCACCACCGTCGGAAATATTGCCACAAATCCGTCGATCGGGCAGAACTTCTTTGTTGAGGACACGACCAATTGGGCGGTGTCACACACGCTGACCATCGGGCCCTCTATGGTAAATCAATTTCGGTTCGGGTATCTAGAAGCAACCGCAAACCAAGGCGGCTATCCCGCAGATCCGGCTGACATTTCCGCGCTCGGACTTACTGGGGTCTTCACGAATTTGAGCGATCCGCAGCGAGTCTATCCCAGTGTGAGTTTAAGCAATGGCTTCAGCGGGGTCGGAGGCGCAGTCAATGCGTACACCGCAAGCAACCAACCCATGTGGGAGTTTGCGGACTCGTTTACCTGGGTTCGCGGCAATCACACGATCGGGATCGGCGCAGAATACCGTCAATGGAAATTGGAGCGGGATTTAGCCGATAATTTCCTGGGCAATTTCAACTTCAATGGATTCGCCACAAGCCCGGCGTCACTTGCGAGCCCGACATCGGACAACGTGGTGGCTGACATGTTGCTGGGCTACTACAGTACCGCGGCTGTTTTTCAACCGGGCGGATTCAGCTCGGGCAGTGTTGCCGGCAATCCGCGCACGTTCAATCTAAAGTATTTCGCTCCTTATATACAGGATGACTGGAAAGTGAGTCCCCGCCTCACGTTGAATCTCGGTGTGCGCTGGGACTTCCGCACCGTCCCTTACGAGACTAATAACCACATGGGGTGGTTGGACGTTACCAATCCGAGCGGCGGGTTGTGCATGGCAGATAAGACACTTATTACCAAGGGAATCATCGGCGACGGCACCTATTATCGCTACTGCGGGCGCACAACGCCTGCCGATCCGTCCTACATGCCGTTTGCTCCCCGAATCGGTTTTGCTTACAGGCCTTTTGGCGGCGATAAAACCGTAATCCGCGGTGGCTACGGTGTCTTCTGGGATTCGGCAGAGCTGCGCGAAACGGACGGTTCGGCAGATCTTTATCCCTACGTCAGCCGTGGTAATTACATCCAGAGTCCGGGTCAGGCGACTCCGCTGCAGACGACCAACACTCTGTTTCCGCAGATCGTGCAAGGTCCTGCAGTGCCCGCCGACAATACCTTTATCGCAGTGATCATATCCGAGCACCCCAGGAATCCTTACGTCCAGCAATGGTCATTCTCGATACAGCGGCAGTTGAATTCAAGGACGACGCTAGAAGTTAATTACATCGGCAACAAGGGGACGCATCTACTCGAACGACGGAATATAAATCAGGCCTATCCCCCTGCTGATCCTGCGAATCCTGCGCCACTCGAGGCCAGGAGACCGTATCAGAATTTCGTCACTTACATAAATAGTGACTGGTCCGGCAACTCCAGCTATAACTCCGCAAACGTCACGCTCCAGCACCGGAGCGGACCGCTGGGGTTGACCGCTGTCTACACCTGGGCGAAGGCGATCGATGAAAAATCCGCAGCGGCGGGCATTGGCTCGACAGGGAGTGGCTATCAGGGCTTCATGGACAACCATGACGCGAGACGCGACCGCGGGCTTGCCGATTTCGATGTCGATCACCGTTTCGTTGGCAGCTTCATATACGACCTTCCGTTCGGGCGGGGCAAGCGCTTCCTGTCGAGTACACCGAAAGCGGTCGATGTCGCATTAGGCAATTGGCAAGTGAATGGCATCGCGACTTTCCAGCGAGGATTCCCGTATTCAATTACGGCACCTGACCTTGGAAATGTTCTGGATACCAATGGAGCGCAGCGCGGCAGCGTCATCGGTCAAGCTTACCCGAGCGGATTCACCCAGAGCATTGCAGAGTGGTTCAACACGGCGGCGTTCGTTCAGCCACCGGCCGGAGTTTTTGGCAATACGGGCCGGAATATCCTGCGAGCTCCCGGGATTAATAGTTGGAATCTTTCTCTGTTCAAGAACTTTCCCATCAAGGAACGAGTGAACCTGCAACTGCGGCTTGAATCCTTTAACGCCTTCAATCACCCTCAGTGGGGCGTTCCTACCAACGACGTCTCGTCTCCTCAGTTCGGCCAAATCACAAGCACTAACATTCCAGGCCGAATTATTCAACTAGGAGGGAAGTTGACCTGTAACGTGCAGGTTGATCCCGCTGGTATTCCTGAGTGTCGCGTTCCTGCTCGCTCAAGATCACTCTCCTCGCGATGTGTCTGTCCGAACTTGGTCAGTATGAGAAAGCTCTGCCCGGACTCGACAAGGGGTTCCCACTCGGCCGATCAAGCCTTGAAGCGTATGAGCGGCCTGCAGTTGATTAGAGCTTACAGCGGCCTGCAGCAGGATAGTAAAGCAGTGGAGACGGCGCTCGTTTTGAACCGCACGTTTCCGAAGGACCCCGAAATCCTATATCACACGAGCAGGATCTACGCCAATTTCGCGTATCTCAACTTACGCGACCTGGCCGACGCCGCACCTGACTCGATCTGGAGACATCAGGCAGCGGGCGAAGCTTACGAGAGCGCCGGCAACTTTGACCTGGCGATTAGCGAATATCGGAAGGTACTCGCTCTGGATCCGGGTAGACGAGGTATTGACTACCGGATCGGACGAGTTTTGTTGTCGCGTGCGCGCTCGGGAGACTCCGGTTCGCAAACGGAAGCACTGAAGGAATTTGAGAAGGAACTCGCGTCGGATCCGACAAACGCCAATGCGGCCTACGAAGCTGGGGAGATCTATCGCAAGTCGGGGCAGGTGGAAAAAGCGCGAGACTTGTTTGCGAAAGCTGTGGACCATTATCCGGAGTTCCTCAAGTGAGCCGGAATCACGCCCCATGCACCTTGCACGCAGAACTGAATCAGGAAAGCGCCGGTCACGAGCCATCCGACGTTAGGAGCATAGGCCCAGAGTGGGGCCACGAGAATCGCAACCGTCAAGGATAAAACAATCGTCCGCCTGCGCCCATGACGGTCCGAGAGCAAACCTATCGTTACGCCGCCAGCGATCGCACCCAGCATTGAGGTAGCCGTCATAACGGAACGCTGCGTTGTGCCGAATTTCCAGAAACGTTGCAGAAATGTGGGGTACATATCTTGAGTGCCATGCGACGCCAGGTTCATTCCGGTCATCAGCAGTGTCAGGTAGACGAACAGTTTCCAGTGCCCGAGAACCGTCCTTCCCAGGTGATGCCAGCTTGTTCCCTTCGATTGCTCCCAAACCTCCGACTCACTTACGCGGAATCTTACAAACAGCGCCAGCAAGGCCGGCAATCCGCCAAGGAAAAACAGAGGCCGCCATCCCCAGCGGGGAAAAACCGAAAGATAAGCCAACGCCGCAAGCAGATACCCGAGTGCGTAGCCCTGTTGCAACAGCCCTGAAAGCACCCCGCGCCATTTCGGTGGTGCTTTCTCCATCGCCAGCGACGCGCCCACGCCCCACTCTCCACCCATGCCGATGCCGAACAGCGCCCGTAAAACCAGAAAAGTTGTGAAGTTCGGCGCAAGGCCGGTCGCCACCTCGACGATCGAATAGAAAACGAGGTCGATCATCAGCGGCAGCCGCCGTCCGTAGCGGTCTGCCATCAGTCCGAAGAGGAATGCTCCCACCGGGCGAAACGCCAATGTCAGCGCTAACGAATATGTAATCGCCGCATCCGATCGGCCGAACTCCTTCGCTACAGCCGTCAGGCAAAGCGAGACCAGGAAAAAATCAAAGGCATCGAGCGTCCAACCGAGGAAACCCGCGCTAAGCGCCGCCCACGCGCCTTTCGAGCTTTTCACTCCCCGGCGCTTCCGCTAGCTGCTGCGTTAGGTTTCCACAGCGCCTCGGCCACTCCTAGCATCTGGTTCGCCCAGCGGCTCCAGACAAACAGCGCATCGCTCAACCGATTGAGATAACGGACCGCATCATCCGGGATGTTCTGCGTGCGAGCCAGATTGACAAGGAGGCGCTCCGCTCTGCGGCATACCGTTCTACACACGTGCAACTCCGCATCTACCCGGCTCGCGCCCGGCAAGACAAATGAGCCCAGAGCCGGTAGCAGTGCATTCGCCTCGTCGATTTCGCGCTCCAGCCGTTCAACTTCGATTCTCGTCACACGCGCCTGCTTCGGATGCACATCCTCTGGCAGTGTTGCCAGAATTGACCCAAGATTGAACAATTCGTGCTGCACACGGTTTAGGATCTGCGCCAGCGTCTTCAGCGCGGGAACTCTCGAAGCCAGGTCTTCCGCCGTGAGGCGCGCAACTCCCACGAACGCATTCAGCTCATCGACTGTTCCATACGATTCGATGCGGCCATCGTCTTTCGCCACCGACTGGCCGCCTGCCAGGTGGGTTTGCCCCTTGTCGCCCGCGCGCGTGTAAATGCGATTCAGGGCGATCCGCGGTTCGTTGAAGGTTTCGTCGCTCAAGGTTAGAGTCTAACGCGTTCGCAACATGTGGATGGACTGTCTGCTTCAAGTCTTAACCGTGGGAACGTTCTATAATTTGGACAGTGTAATATGCACACAGCCATACGTGTCCTGGTTGCCAAACCTGGCCTGGATGGACACGACCGCGGCGCTAAGGTCATCGCACGTGCTCTCCGCGACGCTGGCATGGAGGTGATTTACACCGGTCTCCGGCAGACACCGGAGATGATCGTCAACGCAGCTCTGGAGGAGGACGTCCAAGTGATTGGGCTCTCCATCCTCTCAGGCGCTCACAACGCAATTGTGCCGCGTGTGATGGAGCTGCTACGCGAAAAGGAGATGGATGATGTACTGGTCGTAGTCGGAGGCATTGTTCCCGACGACGATGCGGCTGAACTCAAGAAGCTGGGCGTTGCGGAGGTCTTTCAACCCGGTGCTTCTCTTGAAAAAATCATTCAGTTCATTCGCGATTCAGTGAAACAATTAGCCTGAGAGTCGAGGCTTAGCAATAAAGGTCCGATCTGCACCAATCTCAATGGAATGGCGCAGCGGACGGAAAAGGAAGTAGATGCAAGACAGACTGAACATCGCGGTCTTCGTCGATTACGACAACATTGAGATTGGCGTTAAATCGACCCTGCGCCGCGAATTCGACGTGTCGGTCGCACTCGCTGCTTTGAAGGAGCGCGGCGATATCGTCGCCAAGTTCGCCTACGCGAATTGGGGCCGGCAGGAGGGTGCCACTCGCCAGATGGCGGAGAATGCCGTGCAGATGGTCCAGCGCATCCCATCGCCGCGCGGCGATAAGAATGGCGCGGATATCAATCTCGCGCTGGACGCTCTCGAGATGGCTTTCACCCATGCGCACGTGAACGCCTTTGCGGTTGTGAGTGGTGATAGCGACTTCATTCCGCTGGTGAATAAGCTCAAGGAATACGGCAAGACCGTTTTCGTGCTCGGAGGCAAAGCCTTCACCAGCACGATACTTCAGCAGAACTGCCACGAATTTGTCAGCTATGAATCTCTGCTTGAAGATGGAGACCGGATCGTAGCTCAGCCGATGCCTGATCGCCGCGACCGCGTGGATCGCCCTGATCGACAGGACCGGCCCGATCGCGATCGCGATCGGAAAGATAAACGGGAAAAAGGACCGCGGCCCGCTCCCCTGGATCTAAGCCAGGCTTTGCCGCTCGTTGAGCGAGCCTTACAAGTGCTGGAGCGCCGTGCCGTACAGCCGCAGCTCGGCCTTTTGAAAAGTACCATGCTGCAACTGGACCCCGCCTTCAGCGAACGCGCCTACGGGGCCGGCAGCTTCTCAGATTTCGTCGACAAGCTGAAGAAAGCAGATTTCATCAACGTCAGTGGCTCTGGCGGCCGTTACATTATCGAACGCCGTGGCGGCGCTGGCCCGGAAAAAGCTGCGCCTCGGCCGGAAGAAGCTCTTCCCGCTCTTCGCGATGTCCTTGAAACACATCGCATGGAGCTCGAAGAGGGTGCTACCGCCGAAGAACTCGAGCAATGGATGCAGGCAGAGCATCCAGATTTCTCGCTTACCAAATATGGATTCCAGCAATTCTCGGAATTTCTGAACTACGCGCAGGATAAGACAGTGGTCCGCACTGAGCCTGACGAGGAGCGCGGGCTGATCGTACAACTCGGGGCAGAATTCTACCCCCCGGCGCTTCCGGAGCGTGCCCCTGAGCCCGTCGTCGAAGAGGAGGAGGACGAGCCTCAGCCCATTGTGGAAGGGCAGCCGACTATCTTCGAACCTAATCCGCCGCCCCCGAAGCCGAAGAAAGCGCCCGCTCGCAAGCGTGCCGCTTCGGGGGGTGCCCGCCGTCCACCCCGCAAGCGTAAACCCGAATAAGGTTGTCTCAGCGCTGGTTGCCGCTAAGCGACGGCGACCTCTCTTTGCTCAGTAGCAGCAAGCCCGAATGCTTCGGCAATCAACTGGTAAGACCGCCGGCGCGCCGTATGGCTGTGTAGGATGTTCACCAGAAAGATCTCTTGCGCGCCATAATCCCGCGCCAGCGACTCGACCGAGGCTTTCACTCGTGCCGGAGATCCAGTGATGAATCTACGCCCAGCCGTAAGCATCTCGATCGGCACTTTTTCCTCTTCGAGAAATCGTCGCGCTCTCTCTACGGTCGGAACGGGTATCAGCTTGCCGCGAAAGAGCTGCGTCATCATCATGCGAGCGCTGAGGGAGAGTTCCCGAGCTTCTTCATCGGTATCCGCGCAGATCGCCCAGGCTGCTACTGCGTGCGCGGTTTGAGCGAATAACTGGAACTCGCAAACGCTCGTGCATAGTACTGTGCAATTTCCGCTCCGCCCGGATTGATAAAATCTGCGAAACAATAAGGCAGCCCCAACTCAGCCGCCCAGATTGCACTCTGGGGTGAGGACCCTAACAGCCAAATCTCCGGCTGATTTCGTCGCCCCAGTGTCGCCGGAATTTGCGCGAACGCACTCGCCTGCGCTCCGGCCAGATAGCTAAGCAGTTCATCCAGTTGTTCTGGAAAATCGTCTGGAGAGGCTTGTCGCCTGTCCCGCTGCAGCATTAACGCCACCCTGGGACTCGTCCCAGCAGCCCGTCCTATTCCCAAGTCGATTCTTCCTGGGTACAAACTGCTAAGCATGCCGAAATTCTCAGCCACTTTCAACGGGCTGTAGTGTGGCAGCATGATTCCACCGCTTCCGACCCTTATGCTCGACGTTGCCGCTGCTACCGGCCCGATCAGCACCTCCGGACTATTGCAGGCCAGTCCCGGTGTGCCATGATGCTCGGCCAGCCAATACCGCTTGTAACCTAACTGATCCGACCATTTCGCAAGATCCAGCGTATTTCTGAGTGCATCGGCAGCCGTGCACCTTTCCGGGATTGGAGATTGATCCAGTACACTCAGATGCAGAGCACTATCTTCCATCTAAGAGGTTAGATGCAAGCAGCGCTGGGCGGATTCGATGCCCACCAATCTGGGGCGCCTAAGCGGGCTGGTCGGTTAGCCGCGAGGCGATTAGAAATCCACCGCCGGCTACGATTGCGTCTTCCGCTAACGCTACCACCGCGTCCGGCACATGTAAGTTTTCCTTGACCGCTTGGCGTAGATGGTAGGCGGCATAGGTCGCGCCGACTGCCCCGATGGCGCCGTACAGAGCACCTAGCCAGGGGGACTTCTTCCGGGCAGAACCAAGAAGTGCTCCGCACAAGGCGCCTGAAATGGCCCGGGCTGCCAGTGGTCCGGGTTTTGTTCTCGCCGGCGTTTTCGGCAGCTTGTCGACTATGATTTCGCCTGCAGCAAGTAGCAGCGCCCCGGAAAGTGCTCCGGTACTGTTCAAGAATTCCAGCTTCGAACCCTTTGCCGCCAGTTGCCCTTTGCGAGCCACCCGCGTCATCAACGCTGGCGCCGACATGCTTCGGAGTCCGGCCATTACTCCAAGCGCTGCGGCTTCTCCATATACCTGTGAATCCGTCATGTTTGCTGCTCTCCTGCAACCTGTTCTGGGCCGAACCATATGTCGATCAGGATCTGCGGATCTCCGCCCAAATCGACCGTTTCCGTCTTCATATCACCGTTAGGCTCGATGTAATCGGCTACGACGCCGTCCGGCGTCGGTCTTAAGTCGAGTCGCCTTTGTTTTGCCTCGAGGCGCATCGTATTCTCGATCCACGCCAGGTAAACTTTCGTCCTCCTCCGATGACCCGCCGCTACGGCTTTATCGATTAAATCTTTGGTGTAGGGCGAGTTCTTAAGCTTTTCCGACCAGGGCGCAGTTGCCAAACTGCGTGCGCGATCACTTTGCATCCGCTGCCGTTCGCCTGGGTCTCGCTCGTCCCTCGTTTCGAGATTCTTCAGAGAACTCTCTAGATTGTCAAGAAATCCCATCGCTCTACTATCTGATGCGCGAAACTCAGAAACTGGCACGCAGCAATCCGTACTTTTGGCATTTAGCGGCAAGGGTGCGGCCGAAAATTCGCCCTTGACACCGCCGCTCTCTCCGCGTCAACATGCCCTAGGACCCTAGGGCTTGATGTCCAAGAAAATCGATAACCTTCAGGGCAGTCTCGAATTGCTGATTCTAAAGACGCTGGAGCGCTCACCCAATCACGGATTCGGAATCATTGCTCACGTCCAGACAGCTTCTGAAGGCTTGCTCCAGATCGAGGAAGGCTCTCTCTATCCTGCTCTTCATCGCCTCGAACGCGCGAAGTTGATTGCGGGCTCCTGGAAAACTACCGATAATGGCAGGCGCGCTCGGTTCTATGCGCTAACCAATCCGGGGCGAAGACGACTGACTGAAACTCGCAACAATTGGAAAACGGTCAGCCGGGGTGTTAAGAAACTGCTGAAGTTCTCCTGAGTGCGCCTCCTGGCTCGCGCCCTCAGTGCTTTGCCCGCTGAATACTGAGTTCCTTCGAATACACCTCCCGAAAAACTCCAGCCGCTTCATTGGCGGCCCAGATCTCCAAACCCGGATCGCTTTCAGCCTCCACTCTCAAGCTCAGACCACTGTCGTGGATGCTGCTGGTAACAGCTTTTACTCTTTGCTCATGTCCGCGGTCCAACGCGTCGGCTATGCGCAATAGGGGTGCAAGGCACATCACGACCCGCTTGGAGTCGCTTTCCAACGCTTGAAAGTTGGAGTGTCGAGCTTGCGGCATTGACTTGCGATGAAAGCGGCAAAGCGCAGCAATCGTCAGCCTCTCTTTGCTGGTAAAACTTGGAATATCGGAGTTGGCTATCAGGTAAGCCGAATGCTTGTGATGCGCGGTCGAACTGACGAAGTGCCCGATGTCATGCAGGTACGCCGCAGCCTCAAGGAGTTTGCCCGTCACGGGGGGCAGTTGGTGAAGCGGTTGCCAGGCTTCGAATAGCTGCTGGGTCAAACGCGCGACGTGACGAGCGTGGCGCAGCGAAACGCCATAATGCTTCGCCATATTCTCCACCAGCGAGCGCTGCTCGCGCGAAAGCTGTGAAAGCTCTCGTCCCACTCCGCGCGCTGTCAGATCCGCGATGATGCCGTCGCGTACGCCCGCCGCCGAGTAATACAGCGAGCGCTGTTTGAAAATCCGCATCACGCCCAGGAAAACAGCTGTTCCAGCGACTATGATCTCCGCCCGTTTCGGTCCGATGCCAGTCATCTTGCGCCGGGTCGCCAGATCACTCCCGCTTAGAGCTTTGAAGAGATCCTGGATCTGTGTCGCAGATGCTTTCAAGCGATCGGCGTTCTCGCGCTTCGTTCTCGGAACTTGATTGATTGCGCAAACTAGCGCCGCTGCCGTAGCTGACGTTGCCACTGTGCGATGGAATTTTTCCACCGCGTGTTGCTTGATGAACGGATTCAGTTTCTCCTCGATGTACGCCTCCAACCGCTTGAGTTCTTCCGGAACGGGAGGATCGTTCTTCAGAAAAACTTCAGTGAGCCGGACGGCGCCGATCGGCTTCGACACCGCGTCGATAAGTTGACCGTCTTGGCTGATGATGATCTCGCCACTGCCTCCGCCCACGTCTACGATTAGTGTCCGCTCTTTCGGCCGTGACCATCGACTTTCCACACCCAGATGAATAAGGCGCGCTTCCTCCGGGCCGGAGATGATCTCGACTTTCGTCCCCAAAGCATTGCCGGCCCGTTGTAGGAACTCTGCTTGATTGCCAGCGTCGCGCACCGCGCTCGTCGCAACCGCTCTTATCCCTACGATCTCCAGTCGGCTATAAGCTGCCGACATGCGGGCCAGCGTAGCGCACAGAAAATCCAGCGCTTCCCTGCTGATTTGACCCGAACGAAACACGCTCTCCCCAAGCCGTGTAACCTGCCGGTCTTCGGCGAGAATACGTGTTTCCCCTTGATTCACATCTGCCGCAAGCATCCGAACCGAGTTGCTTCCAATATCGATTGCGGCATACCGTGGCATATCCGCTTTTATAGCAGCCCTCGTCTAGGTGCGTGGCCCAGCTAGGGTCAGCCTTTCTTGTGGCATGATTGTGGTTGACTCTCGAACCAATGGTGATGTGGGCCGTACGTCGATTCAGCCGGTCGTGGGACTGCAATCGACACGCTTCTTCGCAGCGTAGCCAACGCGCGAATGGTTGTTGAAAAGCCTCGCATCGAAGTCTTGATCGTCGAAGACAATCAGGCCGATTCCTACTTGATGCAGGAAGCGATGCACGCTGCAGAACCGTCTTCTCACACAACGACAATCGCCGACGGCGAATCCGCTATAGATCATCTGTCGCGGCATCGGCCCGATATTGTCGTTCTCGACCTGAACATCCCTCGACGGGATGGCGTGGAGGTCTTGCACTTTATACGCGGTCAGGAGGAGCTAAATGGAGTCGTGGTTGTGATTTTCAGTTCGTCTCCGCAGGATGCGATTGAGCGCAAGGCTCCTCAGGCGGATGCCCACATCCAGAAGCCCTTCGATCTCGAAGTTTTCCTGCAAGTAGGAGTACGAATCATGGCCTGTTTCCGTCAGCGGCAAAGCCAAAGCCGTCGCGCATCTCGATAAACTAGCTTTAGTGCCGTTCTCTGTTCGGAATTCCCGCTGTGCCGGATTGCTGTGCACGGCATGAGAGCTGTCCTCCGCCCTGTATCTCATCGTTACCGCCGCTGGATGGATCGCTGGGAGACGGACCTTTGTTTCCGTTCCAACGACCGCGTTGTTCGCCCGTTTGAACTCGGCACGGAATGGACTAGCAACTGGCTATCCGGCTATCCGGCCGTCCATTCCGTAAACGACATCAGTGCTCTCAATCGTGCAGTAATCGAGCGTAGCCACGAATTCTTCGGCTACGATTCGCCAAGCGATTTTAAGCTTGCTTCAAGAGATCAAGCTGAATGGCTCAGCTTTGCCTCTCCGGTCGAAACACCGTATGCGGAGAACAACCTAGTCCGCGCACGCTGGTTTCCTGCTAGAGGCGCTTCTCGGAAAGCCGTAGTTCTCCTACCCCACTGGAACTCCAAACTCCCTCAGCACAACGCGCTCTGCGCCGGGCTGCAGCGCCTCGGCATCTCTACCCTCCGGCTCAGCCTTCCATACCATGACGAACGTATGCCCGCCGGGCTAACGCGCGCAGATTATGCCGTTTCCGCGAATATCTGTCGTACCATTGACGCCACTCGTCAGGCCGTTATCGATACTCGCGCCTGCTTCGATTGGCTTGAACAGCAGGGCTTCTCCGACCTCGGAATCGTAGGTACCAGTCTCGGCTCTTGTTATGCCTTCCTGGCGACGGCGCACGATCCCCGCATTCGCGTCAATGTCTTCAACCACTGTTCTACCTATGTTGCCGATGTGGTCTGGGAGGGATTGTCCACGCGTCACATTCGGCAGAGTTTAGAGCAAGCTATCGATCTGCCCACTCTTCGCAGCCTCTGGATTTGTGTCAGCCCGCCGAGTTACTGGAACCTCTTCACCCGCAAGCGCCAGCGTTCTAAATTCATTTACACTCGTTACGACACCACGTTTCCCGTTCATTTGTCCCAGCAGGTCATCCAGGGTGCGCGCAAGAGCAATTGGGATCATGACGTCACCGTGCTTCCTTGTGGCCACTACACGCTCGGCGCCTTTCCCTTCAAGTATCTTGCCGGTTACGAGATCTGCTCGTTTCTGAAACGCAATCTGTAGTAGTCCCTCCGCTATTCTTGGATTTGATCGTACGGGTGAATGCGTAAACTAAGGCACACTGTTCTTCTTTTCATCTTTTCATTCTTTATCGTGATTTCACTGCCTTTAGCGAGAGCCCAAGCTGCGGGACAAAACGGGGCTTCCGCCGGCGGAGGCATGCAATCACCCAGCGCGGTTCTGTCCCCTTCGGCAACGCCTCCGCCCCAAGTCGGAGACCAGAGCTTTCAGGGCAGCGTTCCGCAAGGTCAAGCTTCCTCGACTCCGATTCCACTCACCCTTGGCGAGGCGATCACTCGAGGATTGAAGGCCAACCTCGGATTCCTCACCAGCGAGCAATCGAGTCGGGAAATTCGTGCGCAGCGTCTGCGCGCCCTTAGTATTCTTCTTCCAAAAATTACGGGCCAGGTAAACGCTGTGGATCAGCAGATCAACCTTCAGGCACTCGGGTTCCTCTTCTCGGTTCCTGGTATTCCCACCATCGTCGGCCCCTACAGTTATCAATCTGCACTGGCCAACGTCAATGCTACGTTATTTGATTTCACCGCTATCAGTAACTACAAAGCATTTCGGGAAGATACCAAGGCAGCGCTTCTCACCGTAAAAAACGCCCGCGATTTGGTGGTTCAGGCCGTAGGTAATGCCTATCTGCAAATCATTGCCGATTCCGCCAGGATCACTGCTGCACAAGCCGAAATAGCTGCCGATCAGGCCGTCTATACTAATGCCGCTCGGCGTCACGAGGCAGGTACGGCCATTGGCATTGATGTGCTCCGTTCTGAAGTCGAGCTCAAGCAACGGCAGCAGCAACTCGTGGCCGCTATCAATCAGTATGCGAAGGACAAGCTTGTTCTTGGTCGCGTTATCGGCCTTGCTGTCGGCCAGGATTTTACTGTTGCTGATCCTGCGCCCTCCGTCCCGCTTGCTGCTATTTCGCTCCGGGACGCACTGAGCAAGGCTTACGATCATCGTCCCGATTACCAAGCTGCTAAAGCTCGCGTTCTGGCAGCTCAATTCTCTTTGCGCGGTGCAAAGGCAGAGCGTTATCCCACGATTACCGCGAACGGGTATTATGGCACCGAAGGTCTCCAGCTCTTTACTCAATCGCACGGTGTGTTCAACGCCACCGGCTCACTGCAGTTCAATATCTTCGACGGCGGCCGCATAAAGGGCGACGTTCTTCAGAATGATGCCGAGCTCAGAAACCGGCGCAACGAACTTGAAAACCTCCGTGGCCAGATCGATCTCGAAGTTCGCAGCGCTCTCCTCGACTTGAACTCCGCGCAAGCTCAGGTAGACGTGGCCCAAACTAATTTGCAACTTGCCACCCAAACCGTGGAACAGTCTCGCGACCGCTTCACAGCGGGCGTTACGAATACGGTAGAGGTCGTGCAAGCCCAGCAATCCCTCGCCGACGCCAACGAAAACCTGATCTCCGCTCAGTATCAATACAACGTCGCTAAAGTCTCTCTCGCTCGATCTCTTGGGCTCGCCGAAGAAAACATCGGCAGCTACTTCGCCCGTCGCTGACTCTCAGGTGGGCAAGCTAATTCGCCCCGTACTCTTGGCCTCGTGCGAAAACCCGCTTGACTTCTAGATCCCGGCTGAGAATCAAAATATCCGCCCATTTCCCAACCTGCAGGCTCCCGGTGTCCTCAGACAAGCCGACGCGTTCTGCCGGCGTTAGACTCGCCATGCGAACCACTTCAGGTAAACTCGCCGAGGTTTGCCTCTCCATGGTTCGCACCATTGTGTCCATCCCGACCACCGAACTGGCCAGACCCTGTCCCGGTACATACCCGACCCTGCCGTTGCTCTCAATCCACGGACCATCTTCTTCCGAACCAAAGCGATAGCTTCCGGGTGCCATGTCTACGGCTCGGTTCGAATCCGTCACCAGCAGAATCCGCGAAGGGCCTTTCATCCGAAACGCAAAATCCAACAGTTCGGCCGAAAGGTGTTGACCATCGGCAATCACCTCCGTGCTCATGTCGCGGTTGGCAAGCACGAATTGCTCCATGCTCGCTTGCATGGGTGTACCAAAGCGGTCGCGGAGAGAGCTGACCGAACTCATCGCGCACCAGAAATGATCAACATGCCGCATACCGGATTCGAACGCCTTCATCATTTCGGTCCAGGTCGCGTTCGAATGTCCACATGTGATGAGGCATCGGTTGTCTTTTGCGGCCCGGTAGAATCCCTCGGCGCCCGGCAGTTCCGCCGCGCAAGTCGCCACCCGAATCACGTTCAGAGAGAAAAAACGCTGATATTCTTCGGCAACAGGATCTCGCCGGCCCTCCGCCGAATGACAACCGACCTTCGCTTCCGCGAAATATGGACCGTAGAAATGAATTCCGCCGATGTAGGAGCCGTCGCGAATGGACCACCTCTCTCGTACTTCCATACAGGCCTGAATCATTTGGCTCAGTTGAGCGTTGGATCCGGTCGTGGTTGTTGGAAAGATGGTAGTGGTGCCGTGCCGGAGGTGGGCCAGGTTGGCTGTTCGAACGGCCACTGCGTTGCCGTCCATATAATCGGCTCCAGCACCGCCATGAACGTGAATGTCGATGAACCCGGGCGACACATACCCGTTTTCTGCCTCCTGTACAGGGCCGCTGAACCAGGAGGGTTTTTGCGTCTCTATCGCCGCAATCCTTCCTTGTTCAACAACCAGAAATGCGTTGCTTAATACCGCCTCGGGAAGTATCAGCGCGCCATGAAGGCAAAATGTGCCGCTCATAGCTCTGAGTATCGTACTCAGCTTCTCCCGACGCGTTCATTCGTTGACCATCGTTGATATCGTCAACGCGGATTTCGAATCAAGATAACATCGCTCGAAGACTTCCCTCGGACTGTTGCAAGTTGCTTGCCGCCGGACGACCACGCGAAATCGAACAGTAAGTCGGAGGTAAAGTGAGTCACCTGCGTGGGTTTCCCACCATCAATCGGTTGGCGCCAGATGTTGCCTACGCCATCTTTTGTAATGACGAAGTCCAACGCCTCAGAATCCGGAGCCCACCGCATCACGCTACCTGAGATAGGTCTTCCCGTAAAGGTTCTAACGGGCTGTCCGCCATTGGCATGGAAAACGACGATCTGTTCCTCTGAGAAACGCGGATCGATACCCGGAAAGTATGCGGCGGCGATCCATTTGCCATCGGGTGAATAGCGGGGCATTGAAGTAGAGATGGTGGTAAGTTGTTTCGCTTGACCGCCTTTTAGAGGTACCGACCACAGTGTGGGTTCACCGCCGATCGAAGGTGACCAGTTTACGAACGAGGCGTAGAGAACCGATTGACCGTCGGGAGATGGTTCCGGATGAACATCATGCGCCCCGAAAGTAAGCTGAACAGGATTCGTGCCATCTTGATTCATACGCCAGATCTTGCCACGACTCTGATAGATAACAAAACGTCCGTCGGGAGTGGCAGCCACCTCAGTCTCGTTTCTTGGTTCCGTATTCAACTGCTTCGGAGTATGGCCCTGCTCTAATAGGAAGATTCCAAGGAAGTAGCCGGTGCGGGCAGAGTAGATAATTTGATTGGCGGGTGTCCAGTTTGGATCCTTGAGACCTGGTATCCCGCCGGAAGTTACCGGAGAGGCTTTGCCAAGGTCAGCGGACGGCGAGACCCAAAGGTCTGCAGAACGATCGGTCTGAACGGCAGCCAGCACCTTGGCGTCACGAGACGAACTCAACTGAACGTAGCCACTCAAGTCATTTGTGACACGCGAGACCTCGCCGTCCGGTAGCGAAACGTGCCAGATCTGCTGGGCATCTTCTGCCTGCTCCCCCGCGGTTACAGTCAGACTCGGTGACTCGGCAGAGCTCGCCACCGAGCCCGGCCAAGCCCAACTGCGCGAACTGACAATCCGCTCTTGTCCGTCACTGATGCGTATCTTCACAATGCGGAAGGCACGTTCATCGTAATAGGCGGCATCTCCGGCAAAGCAAACAATGGACTTTCCGTCCGGTAACCAGGCAAGCCCCCAAGGCGAAAAATACCTTGGCCGCTTGCGACGAGCAATGCGGCGCAGACCATGGCCATCCGCGTCCGCGACCAACAGGGTGGCCTCCCAGGAGAGAGGATCGATTCGGAGGAAGGCTAACTGTTTGCCATCTGGAGAAAAACTTACCGGTCCCGTAACACCTGTCAGCACTTGTTCAGGCTGCCCACCTAGCAGCGGCATTCGTTTCAGCACGCCGATCCCATTTTTGCCGTCGGTCGTGAAGTAAAGATAGTTGCTGTCCGGGGAAATAGTGAGATCTTTGTAGCGAAGTTGTTGCGAAGGAGCAATCTGGAGGGCTGTCGAGGCAGCGACCTGCCGAATCCAGAGGCTTTCGCCATCGGGTCCGTTTGTGGCGTAGACAACATATTTTCCATCCGGCGTTACGACCGCCCTCGCGACCTTGCCAAGCCACGTCAGCCGGCTGATTTGCATGGACTCAAACGCCGGAGAATCTGGAACCTGCCGGAGAGCAGCTATGAAACGCCAGCCGATGATCAGAAGTGCTCCAACGGCCGCCGCACCGATCACCAAGGCGCGAAGCCTGCCCTTTAATCGCGACCCAATTAATCGCGACCCAAGCCCTATACCTGAGTGAGCCCTCTCCTCGGTGTGCGCATTCGCGGAGTTGATTTGCTCTTGCGAGTCCGAGGCGACGGGAGGGATTATCGGCGCATCTGCTGCCAAATCACCGCTGGAGTGAACAACTCGCAAATCGGCGCAGTCAACTGGGCGTACGTCCGATCGAAAGCGATAGCCCTTCCGCGGGACCGTATCGATATAAGGCTCGCCATCCCCCATATCGCCGAGCGCTTTTCGAATCAGCGAAATGTTAACGGAAATACTACCGTCCTCGACGAAAGTGTCAGGCCAGATAGCCTTCAACAGTTCGTCTCGACTGATTAACCGGGCCGGGTTTTCTACAAGATACGCAAGAGTGTCGACGGCCTTGGGCGCCAGCGGAACCGGTTTGCCGTCGCGCAACAATACTCGATCTCCGGAATCGAGCAGGAACGGACCAAATTGGAAATGTCTGATAGCCAACGGTTTAGTGGCTTAACAATACCTTAAGAATTCGATAAGACAAACTTAATGCCGCTACAAGGACTTCGCCCCGATTAGCTGGCAAAAATATCCTATCCGAAGCTCTGGCTGATTTCAAACGCAAACTCAATCACGACTCTGAGAGTGCGGGTGAACCAGTGTCTTTCGGGTAGATAACTGAGGAGAATCCATGAGACAAGTGCTTTTTGGTAAAAGATTACAACTGTTGGTGACCGCTAGCCTCCTGCTGCCAGCCTTAGCGGGGGCAGCGACCTCCTATAGTTTCAAAACCATAAACAATAACGGGGATCCAAACTTCAATCAATTGCTAGGCATTAATAATGCGGGCATGATTGCCGGATACTTCGGCGACGCAACAGTTGTCCCCAACAATGGGTACACTGTTACCCCGCCATACGGTCAAGGGAATTTCGTGAGTGAGAATGTGTCAGGCGCAACTCAGACTCAGGTAACTGGCATCAACAACATAGGAACCACTGTGGGCTTCTCGGTCGATACGGCCGGAAATAACACCGGCTTTACATTCAATGGAACCAGCTTCAAGACTGGAATCGCGGATCCCAACACGCCGGCTGCGGTTCCGGCAACTAATCAGCTCTTGGGCGTTAACGACAGCAACGTATCAGTTGGTTTCTACGTTGACGCCAACGGCAATGCTCACGGCTATACGTACACTCTTTCGACCAATGCCTTTGCACCAATTAACCCGCCGGGGGCAACATCCAGCACGGCAACTGGAATCAACAATGCTGGAGACATATCCGGTTTCTTCACGAATGCAGCAGGGAACATGGAAGGTTACTATTACAACGGCACTAGTTTCAAAGATTTTTCGGTTCCGGGATCAAGCAACACGGCGTTCTTCGGACTGAATAACAAAGGGCTCGCGGTCGGATTTTACGTGGACGCGAATGGGCTTACGAACGGACTCGTCTACAACGTTCTGAATGGTAGCTGGTCTACCGTCAATGACCCAAACGCATCGCCGAATGCGGCCTTCGGCATCACGGGAACAACCATCAACGGAATCAACGACCTCGGTCAATTGGTTGGATTTTACTCGGACGGAACGCATGTCAACGGCCTTTTGGCGACACCTACACCAGAGCCCTCCTCTTTAATATTCGTCGGCGGAGGAGTTTTACTGGCGTTTAGAGCATTTCGCAACAAGCGTACAACACTAAGCTGATCTGTTCGGCGGCTGAGAATCACGAAGATTTCAGATTTGTAACATTCCGCTATCGATGGCCGGAACGTAAGCCGCGAATGCGTCCGCGAGCGGCTGTCGGCCATCGGTTGGGCGAATCATATAGGTTCTGGATTTTAAAGAGAACCATGGCAGGATCCGGAACACGAGCGAGCGAGGTGCATAATTGCGGGCGCTACTCCGGATTAACCCCACACCCAACCCGCCTTCCACCAAAGCGAGGAGCGTCATTGGCTCCGACACTCTCTGCACAACCTGAGGCATGAAACCGGCATTTTCGCAGGCTGCGAAGAACCGGTCATGCTTCTGAGGAGAGAATGATTCTGCCAGCAGAATCCACCTGATTCCATCGAGATCACGCGGAGAAATACGGCGTTTTCGCGCGAGTGGATGGGCGTTGGGAACTACCAGTGTAGAAGGTTCCTCAGAAACGCACCTGATTTCGATGTCGCTCGTCGTCGAGGGCGCGGAAACGAAACCTATGTCTATGCGGGACGAACGAACAGCGTCCATCTGCGAAGGCGACCGCATACTGTGTAGTTCTAGTTTTGCATGAGAAAACTCGGCTTGGAAACGGCGCAGGAGATTAGGCAAAATACCGCTCCACATTGCAGCACTCGTGAAGCCGATCGACAGACTGCCGATCTGTCCGCGAGAGCGTTGCTCTGCCTCGGCGCGAACTTTAACCGCATGTGAGAGCAGCCCTTGAGCCTGGTTCAAGAGCCAGCGCCCCGACTCCGTCAACCGGATACGCTGCCGTTCGCGAACGAATAATTCCAACTGAAGCTCTTCCTCCAACTGGCGAATCTGTCTGCTCAATGGCGACTGAGAGATATGAAGCCGTTCTGCCGCTTTACCCACATGCTCCAGTTCAGCAACCGCAACGAAATACTCGAGCAGACGCAGATCCAAGGTTCAGACCTCACTTGTCTTAACTAAAGCAGGATTTGTCTTTGACAGCAACAAGTCCTGCTGGCGATGATTGCAGCAGAAGAGGAACAAAAATTAAGTGAAGACAGTTGGTATCCGTATTGCCGTTGGTGTATTGCTGTTTGGTGGAACTCCGCTCTTCCCTGCGCAGCTTCCAGTCTTCTCGGCCGACGGCCCCGATGCCGCAGCGTACGGCTCGGCTGAACATTTTCCCGTTGGCTCAGCCGAAACTGCGTTCGAGAAAAAATTCATGGTTGGCTCGTTCAGTCACTTCGACTCGATCTTTCCGGGGCATGTGGTCGCGCCCGCCGCACAGCCGTGGCTCTTCCAGCGCGTCTCTCCCGCTTCGGAGATTACCTACGTCCACGCAGGCAGCCACTATATGCTGAAGGAGTATCTTGAGCACTTGCCTGTCACCGGCCTGCTCATTGCGAAGGATGATCACATCCTGTTCGAGGAGTATCAGTACGCCCGAACCGATCGAGATCGGTTTACCTCTCAATCGATGGCGAAGACCATTGTCGCGATGCTTGCTGGAATAGCGGTTTCGGAACACGCGATCGCTTCAACGGCGGATACAGCCTCGAAATATATACCCGAGTTGAAGAATACCGATTACGGCAAGGCAACGTTGCGAGACCTGTTACATATGTCTTCCGGTGTAGAGTGTCAAGCACCGCAGCAGCCTGACGGAACGATTGCCTTTCGGGCGCTGGCTCAGAGCTGTAAACAGGCGGTGCCGGAGGGAACGCGCTTTCGCTACTCAGCAGCCGATTCCGAGGTCTTGGGCCTGATAGTCAGCCACGCCGTGCAGATGCCGCTAGCCCGTTACCTACAGGAAAAGATTTGGAAAAACATCGGCACGGAGTCCCAAGCCGTATGGACGACCGACACCTCCGGCCGGGAACTGGCCTTCTGTTGTTTCAACGCCACCTTACGGGACTATGCGCGTTTCGGGCGGTTGCTGGCCTACAACGGTTCCTGGAACGGCAAGCAATTGATCCCGGAGCAATGGCTCATCGATGCGACGACGATAAAGGACTCCGATTCTCAGTTGCAACCCGGTAAACCAGTGAAGTTCTTCGCATACGGGTATCAGCTGTGGATCTTTCCTGGACCGAGACGAATGTTTGCGCTGATCGGATCTAACGGTCAACGCATTTTCGTGGATCCCCAGACGAAACTGGTTTTGGTTCAAACCGCTGTTATGGAAAAGGCCATGGACCCGCCAAAGGATGCTGAAACCATCGGTCTGTTTCTGTCGTTGGTCCATCGCTACCGCACTGAATGAGTCCAGGCATTCCCAGCAGGACTGCGCTGGGCCTGGCGCGGCACAGGGCGGCGCACCAGGTCTTGGACCATCCCATCGTATTCCGAGATCCCCTCGCCGAAAAGATCGTCGGCAGCGAAGAACGTTTCAGCCGGAATTCCCCCGGCTCGCGACTCCTTCGTGTATTCATCGCGGCCCGCAGCCGCTACGCCGAGGACGAGCTCGCTGCATTCTTTACGCGAGGAGTCCGCCAATATGTGGTTCTTGGGGCAGGTCTCGATACGTTCACCTATCGTCATCCTTACGCGCCCGAGTTGAAAGTCTTCGAGGTAGACCATCCAGATACACAGGCCTGGAAGATAGAGCGACTTCGGGCCGCCTGCATTCCCATTCCGGACTCGCTCCAGTTTGTCCCTGTGAACTTTGAACACGAACGTCTGATTCAGGCGCTCGAGAACGCCCAAGGATTCAATGTGGCGGCCCCGGCTTTCTTCTCGTTGCTGGGAGTGACGCCTTACCTGACCAAGGATCCGCTGCTGTCGACCCTAGCAGCAATCGCCTCAATGCCGGCGGGTACTGGCGTAGTCTTCGATTATGTCATCCCGGCCGCTTGTCTGAGCTTGCTCGATAAGATCGGTCTGCAGATGTTGTCCGCGAGAGTAGCAAAACTGGGCGAAGTTTTCCGCTTGTTCCTCGAACCCGACGAAATCTCCGCAACACTTCGCAATCTGGGATTCGCGCACCTGGAGGATCTGGGCCAGCACGAAATCAATTCTCGTTATTTTCAAAATTGGAGTGGCGGGCTGCGGATTGGCAGCGCTGCGGGCCGCATCTTGAGCGCAACCGTCGTCCGGTAGCACCACTTCAGAACTAGCTGCTGAATAACGAGCTCTTGTAATAATCGCCGTCAAGAGACGTCTTCCGTTTAGGAGTTGAACGTCAACACGACCGCATGATTTGGCTTCAAACAGTACTCCAGGACCTGCGCTACGGAGTCCGCATGCTGTTCCGTAATGCCGGGTTCACCGCCGCTTCCGTTGTAGCTCTTGCGCTCGGTATCGGGGTCAACACCGGTGCTTTCACCGCATACAAAACGCTACTGGGCCGCTCTCTCGATGCGCGCGATCCCGGCACGATGGTCAACCTAGGGCTGGTCCTTCAATCGGGCGCATACTCATTCCTCTTCAGCTATCCGGACTACGAAGCCTATCGGGATCACGCTCATGCCTTAAGCGGACTTATCGCTTGGTCGAACGATCTGCTGAGTCTCACGGAGGCCGGTGGCATCGTGAGCGAACGCACCGCCGCGGCTGTCTCTCTGCTCGGAAGACTGGGGCTCTTGCCCCCGGCCGCCGGCAACGCCGAGTTCGCCAGCACCTTCATCGTTTCGGAAAATTATTTTTCCGTTCTGGGCGTTAGGGCCCTTCGTGGACGCACCTTTGAATCCATAGCACCTGCCGGGCTCATGGCTTCCCCTGCGGTTCTTATTAGCGAGAACTATTGGCAGAAGCGGTTTGCGGGTGATTCGGCCGTGCTGGGCAAGACCATCCGTCTCAACGGTGCGCCCTTCATCATCGTGGGAATTACGCCTCATGATTTCGTCGGCACCAGCATGGGCGTACCTGCTTTCTGGCTTCCGTTGCGGCTTGAGCCGCTGGTTCATCCAGACTCTAACCCGCTTCGTGACCGCGAAAACCTGCACTTGCGTCTCTTCGGCCGGCTAGCGCCCGGCGTCGGCATGCGGCCGGCCCAGGCGGAGATAAACTTGCTGGCCTCACGCATCAGCAATCTGCACGATCATAATTCGGAATCGAGTAGACCCGCTACCGCACTACTCTCGCCGGGTTCACCACTGCCCGGTAAGTTGGCCGGCGGTTTAAGATTCACTGTTCTGCTTATCATGGTCGCGGTTGGCATGGTGCTGATCGTCGCCTGCGCCAATGTCGCCAGCCTTCAACTGGCGCGAGCTACAATCCGCCAGAACGAACTGAGCATGCGGCTGTCACTGGGAGCCAACCGCGGGCGGCTCGTACGACAATTGCTGACGGAAAGCGCGTTGCTCGGGTTGTTCGCCGGTCTGGTGGCGCTGCCTTTCACCTGGATCATTCTGAAAGCGGCTGCGACGATGTTTACGCAAGCTTTTCCAATCGAGATTGGCACAATCGTCCTCCACGTAACGCCGGAGCTTCAAATTTTTGGCTACGTCCTTTCGATTTCGGTTTTTGCGGGTCTGCTGTTCGGTCTGGCCCCCGCACTGGAAAGCTCCCGGTCTGCACTCTTCTCCACCATCAGGGGCAATGCGGGGTCTTCAGCGCTTCGCCGCCGCCGCCTTCGCGACCTCCTCGTCGCCTCCCAGGTCGCGGTCTCGTTGGTGCTCATGATCGCCGGAAGTATGTTGATTCGCAGTTCGCTTCACGCCCTTGACATGGCCACTGGCTACGATGGCAAACACGTCGTCGATCTCGATTTCCGGTTCCCCGAGGGATCGAAGTACAACCCGGAGCGGAGGCTTGCCCTCATCAATGAACTTCGGGCCCGCGTCGCTGCCCTGCCCGGAGTGGCGGAAATCACCAGTGCTCGCGCGCCCGACGATAATGGCGTCCGAGCAGCCGCCGTCTCGCTCAACGGACAAAAGCCTTCAGCCGGAAACAAGCACGGCATTCCCTACTACACCTGGGTTCAGGCAAACTACTTCAGGACCCTCGGCATTCCGCTGCTGCTCGGCAGCGGCTTTCAAGCGCAGGTTCGTCAGCTTGACCATTCGGTCGTTTTGAGCGAATCAGCGGCCAGGCAGCTCTGGCCCGGCCGAAATCCAATCGGTCGCACCCTTCGTTTGGGCACCGGCGAGCAGTTTCACTCGAAGCGCGAACTGCTGCCCGATGGACCCATCTGGCAGGTCATCGGCGTTGCCGCCAATACGCGCGGTGTTGAGCTTGATGGCAGCGACTCCGCGCAAGTCTATCTGCCATTGCCCGAAGACCGGGTCGCAGACTATCCGATCCTCATCCGTTCACGGACGGACCCGATGCCGATTACGCGCGCGATCGACTCTGTTGTCTCGTCCGTTGATCCTGACCTGGTGTCGTCCACTTCCACTCTGGAGGAGATGCTTCGTCAGACGCCGCCTTTTCTCGGGTCCGCCTTTGCGGCTGCCGCCGCCACCACGGTTGGTCTCTTCGGGCTTCTGCTTGCAGCCATGGGCATTTATGGAACAGTCAGCTATATCGCCGTCCTGCGTACCCGAGAACTGGGCATCCGAATGGCAGTTGGCGCCCAAAAGCGCCAAATTCTCGGGCTCATGATGCGCGACAGCACGCGCCCCGTAGTTGTCGGGTCGATCTTCGGTATGCTGCTCGCGGTCGGAGCTTCACACTTGCTCCGTGGCGTCCTCTACGGACTCCATAAGATCGACAGCATCTCGTTCCTTGGGGCCACTCTCTTGTTTGTGACCATTGCTCTCCTCGCGAGCTGGCCGCCTTCCCGGCGTGCCACGCGTGTCGATCCGATGGTGGCGCTCAGATATGATTAGAGCCATTCTTCCTGACTCCTGACGCATAGCCGGCCTCGACATTTATCCTGGAGATGCCGGACCTCGGTGCGTAAGCTGCAGAGACACGGCCGGCCCCATTGCGTCTTAACTCAAAATGCCCCTGAAATCCTCGAACATCCGGATAATCGCCTGCTCCCTCGCCATCGCCTTCCCGGTTTCCCATTTCGCGTTTCAAAATCCCCCCAGCAAGGGTCGCGAGGTTACTAAACTCTACGCTGACACCTGCGCCGGATGTCATGGTGCGGACATGTCGGGAGGCTCGGCTTCTAGCCTGGTCGACGGCGCGTGGCGCTACGGAGGCGACGACGCCAGCATCGCGCGCAGCATTCACGACGGCCATCCCGATAAGGGTATGCCCGCAATGGCCAGTACCTTGAATGAGGCGGAAATTCGCGCTCTCGTCATCTATATTCACGAACGTAGCGCAGCCTTCGAGCAGACCCATACGAGATTCAGCGCGCCTTCGCCCGGCGTAATCGTCCAGAGCGAAAAGGAGTCGTTCAAACTGGAATCCGTAATGGAGACCGGACTGAGTGAGCCTTGGGCTATCGCATTCCTCCCGGACGGTCGCATGCTGGTAACCGAAAGGGCAGGGCGCCTCCGCATCATTCAGGATGGGCACGTGTTGCCGGAGCCTGTGCACAATACACCGCCCGTCTTTGGTGGCGAGGGAGGGCTTCTGGATGTGGCACTTCATCCCAGGTACTCGCAACCCGGTAATGATTGGATCTATCTTTCCTACGGCGATAAAAGCCCGGACGGACTCGGGATGACAGCCGTGATGCGAGCCCGATTGCGCGATGGTGCGCTCGTCGATCAACAACAAATCTTCAAAGCAGATCTTTCCAAATACCGCAGCGGAGGTATGCGCTTCGGCTCGCGGTTATTGTTTGACCGCGAAGGCCACCTCTTCTTCTCCATAGGAGATCGTGGTCATCCTGGAGACGAACAGGATCTGTCACGCCCAAACGGGAAAGTGTATCGCGTCGATGATGATGGCCGGATCCCCCCGGACAATCCGTTTGTCCATCAGCTCGGAGCACTGGCTGCTATCTGGACCTACGGCCATCGCAATCCGCAGGGGCTTTCTTTCAATCCACTTACCGGCGAGTTGTGGGAATCGGAGCATGGTCCGCGCGGAGGAGATGAGTTGAATGTCTTGTATCCCGGACACAACTACGGCTGGCCGATTATCACCTACGGTATGAACTACGATGGAACTCCTATCACCGATCACACTGCACAAGCAGGCATGGATCAACCGATCACGTACTGGGTTCCCTCTATAGCCGCCAGCCCGATCGTCTTCTATACCGGCGATCGATTCCCGCGATGGAAGAATGATCTCTTTGTCGGTTCATTGGCAGCGCAAGAGCTGCGGCGGCTCGTTATCGACGGCCACTCGGTGACCCACCAGGAGATCCTCTTCAAGGGCATTGGCCGCGTACGCGATGTTGTAAACGGTCCGGAGGGAGACTTGTACATCGTGCTCAACCAACCCGATCGCATCGAGCGCCTTGTCCCCGGCCGCTAGGCTCGCAAGGTGTCAGAGGGCGGTGCTCTTGCCGTTCGATACCATTGAATTATCCCTCTAAGCTCTGGTATGACACGCGTCCGTTTTGCGCCCTCACCTACGGGTTACCTTCACATAGGCGGCGCGCGCACCTTTATTTTCAATTGGCTCTATGCTCGCCACCATCGCGGCACACTGCTTCTTCGCATCGATGATACCGACGTCGAACGGAATACTCAGACTTCGCTCGATTCAATCTATGAAGGTTTAGAGTGGCTCGAGCTCGGCTGGGATGAACTCTACCGCCAATCCGACCGCATCGAGCTGCATCGCCAGGCCGCCTGGGCCATCTTCGAGAAGGACCTTGCATATCGGGATTTCACACCCGCCTCTACGGCATCGGAAAATTCAAGCGACGGATGGCTCTGCAACGCCGGAATGCGGGAACTCTCTCGCGATGAAAGCGATCGCCGAGCGGAGGCCGGTGAACCTTTCGTGCTGCGCTTCCGCGTGCCTCGCGAATCCCGCAGCGAGATTGTAGTTCACGATCTTGTCTACGGGACCGTGACCAAAGCCACGAATGATCTCGAGGATTTCGCGCTGCTCCGTTCAACGGGCATGCCAACCTACCACATGGCATCCTGTGCCGACGATGCCGATCTGCGCATTACGGACATCCTCCGTGGTCAGGAACATCTCGCGAACACCTTCAAGCACGTGCTGATCTTTGAAGCGCTTAGCGTCGAGGTACCGAAGACTGCTCACTTACCGTTGTTGATGGCGCCCGACGGCGCGAAGCTCTCGAAGCGCAAGCATGGTCCTGTGGTCAGCGTGACCACCTACCGTGATGCCGGTTTCCTGCCGCATGCGTTCGTGAACTTTCTTTGCTTGCTCGGTTGGTCGCCAAAGAACGATCGCGAAAAGATGTCCCGCGAGGAGCTGATCAATCTGTTCTCGCTCGAAGGTATCAATCGCGCTAACGCAATCATTAACTTTACAGAGGAGGATCCCTTCGATCCCAAGGCCGTGTGGCTTAATGCTGAGCATCTTCGCTCGCTTGATCTCGACGAGTTCGCGCACCGTTTAATGCCTTATGTTCAACGCGCTGGCTTCGTCAACGCCACGCCCGAAAAGGTACGCGCCGTTGCACCGCTTATCCACGAGCGGATCCGTCTGCTAGGCGAAGTGGCCAGTGTGGCCGATTTCTTCTTTTCCGCCGAGCTGAAACCGTATGACCCGGCTGAATTGATCCCGCAGAAGGGAAATGCCTCCATGGCTGCGCTGGCGCTCTCTAAAGCCAAAGAGATTTTCGCCGCTCTTCCCGCTTTCGATCATGAAACACTGGAATCAGCACTTCGCGCCGCTGCTGATGAACTGAAGCTCAAGACAGGACAGATGTTCCAGCCCATTCGCGTGGCCGTTTGTGGCCGCAAAAATGCGCCGCCGCTCTTCGAAACGCTTGAAGTGCTTGGGCGCGAAACCGTGCTGGCTCGCGTCGAGTCTGCCCTAGGAATTGTCAATGAACGATACCGGCTCGCACCCCTCTAATTTCATTCGTGACATAGTTCTCTCCGACCAGGGGAGTGGCAGATACGGCGGACGCGTCCGAACGCGCTTTCCCCCGGAACCGAATGGCTATTTACATGTCGGTCACGCCAAGAGCATCGCGCTGAACTTCGGTCTGGCCGAGGAGTTCGGGGGTGAATGCAACCTGCGCTTCGATGACACAAATCCTACTAAGGAAGAGAGCGAATACGTAGAGTCGATCATTGAGGACGTAAAATGGCTGGGCGGCGACTTTGACGGTCGCCTCTTCTACGCATCGGACTACTTCGAGCAGCTGTACGTTTGGGCTCTCGACCTTATCAAGAAGGACAAGGCCTTCGTCTGCGACTTGACCAGTGATCAAGTGCGAGAGACGCGCGGCACGCTCACTGAACCTGGGCAGAACAGTCCTTACCGTGCCAGAACCGTGGACGAAAATCTGGATCTCTTCGCGCGGATGAAGAACGGTGAGTTCCCCGACGGCGCCCGCACCCTGCGCGCGAAGATCGACATGGCCTCGCCGAATCTCAACATGCGCGACCCCGTGATGTACCGGATCCTTCACGCCGAGCATCATCGGACGGGTAATCGATGGTGCATCTATCCCATGTACGATTGGGCGCACGGTCAATCCGACTCCATCGAAGGTGTGACTCACTCTGTCTGCACCCTCGAATTCGAAAGCCATCGCCCGCTGTATGACTGGTTTCCGGAGCAGCTTGGCGTCTTTCATCCGCAGCAAATCGAATTCGATCGATTGAACTTGACCTACACGGTGATGAGCAAGCGCAAGCTGCTGCAACTGGTACAACAGGGGGCTGTCGAAGGCTGGGATGATCCGCGCATGCCCACCATTAGCGGCATGCGCCGGCGCGGTTATTCGTCGCAGGGGCTGCGGAATTTCGCCCGGAATCTCGGCGTGTCGAAGACAAACGGCACCACCGAATTTGAGAACCTCGAGTACTACATCCGCGAGGATCTGAATAGGACGGCCCTGCGCGTCATGGCGGTATTGCGCCCCCTCAAATTGGTACTGACGAACTATCCGGAAGGCGAGGTGGAGTTCGTGGACGCCGTCAACAATCCCGAAGACGCAAGCGCCGGTTCGCGGTCAGTGCCGTTTAGCCGCGAGCTTTGGATCGAGCAGGACGACTTCCGTGAATTCCCCCCAAAAGGCTACCACCGCCTGTATCCTGGCAACGAGGTTCGGCTGCGGTACGGATACATCATAAAGTGCCAGGACGTCGTGAAAGATCCGCATACCGGCGAGATTACGGAGATTCACTGCACGTATGATCCGCAAACACGGAGTGGTCAGCAGACCCGAAAAGTAAAGTCGACAATTCACTGGGTTTCCGCGGCGACCGCGATTCCAGTAGAGGCTCGGCTCTACGACAAGCTGTTTACCGTGGAGAACCCAAACGACGTTCCGGAGGGCGGCGATTTCGCATTGTACTTGAATCCGAAATCCCTGGAAGTGGTGCGCGGCAGGGCAGAGCCTTCCCTGACCAAGGCTGCGCCGGGTGACCGCTACCAGTTCGAGCGCCTTGGATATTTCTGCGCCGATAAAATCAGCACGGCGGAAAAACTTGTGTTCAATCGTACCGTCGAGTTGCGTGACACCTGGGCGAAGCTTCAGAAGAAGACTTAGTCGGCGTACCCGGGCTTTCGCTATTTACGCGTAGCCGTATGATCTTGTCCATTCTGATGCAGAACGATGTGCGTCACCTTGCCGCTCGCATCTTTCATGAACTCGACCTCGGCGTCCACCACTTTCAGGAAAAATCGTGTCTCGGTTTCCGGGAACAATGGAAACTTCGGTTGGCCCGTGATCTGGGTCATCAATTGGTCTCCTTCGAGCGTCATCTCGACATCGGCTCCGGGCGAGAGTTCGTAAGTCCCAACGTATTGCTTTAGTACTTCCACCGGAAGCGTGATGGCCTTGCGCTCCGGTGGCATGTCAACTGTCTTGCTGGTTCGTGGCGCTTTCTGATCCCTTCCGTTTTGATGCAGGATCAAATCCGTAACATCTCCCTGCGTATTCTTTGCGAATTCGACCTCCGCATCCACTACCTTCGGGAAGAACATCGTCTCAGACTCCGGGTAGATCGGAATGGCTTGCTGGGGGCCAAGCTTCGTGAACAACTGGCTTCCGTTCAGCGTTACCAGCATTTTTGGTCCATTCGGGAATTGGTACGTGCCAACATAACGCGTGAGTACCTCTGGCGCGAGATGAATCTCTTTCCTCTCGGAAGAGAGTCGCACTTGCTCGCCGTGTACTACCGCGGCAAGATTGGCGGCGATCTCATCCGGCGCTGACCCGTTCAAATTTCCCAGCACTATGACGACCAACTTGTCGTCCGGATAATACGCCAGAGAAGTATTGAATCCTTCGATCCCGCCGCCGTGTTCTATGATCTTCCGTCCCTTCGATTCCCTAACTACGAGGCCGAAGGCGTAGTCGCTTTTAAACGGAGTAGTCATCTTGCGCAGCGACGCCGGGGTGAGAACTTTCCCGCCAAAGAGGCCTTGCTCCCATCGCCACAGATCTTCGGTCGTCGAATACAAAGACCCCGCAGAAAAGGGAATCGTCATATCGATGAAGCCGGCGTTCTCCGGGCCATTGGGGCCCGGCGTGTAGCCGGACGCACGATGCGGGATGATCGCCTTATTCGAGTCGTAGCCGGAATCCTTCATTCCAAGGGGCGTGAAAATATTTTCCTGTACGAACTTGGCATATGGCTCCCCGCTGATCTTCTCGATCAGATAGCCCAGAAGCACGTAGCCCGAGTTGCTGTAATTCCACTTCTCCCCGGGCTGAAATTCCAGCGGTTTGTCTCGAAAGAGCGCGACCAGCTTCTCGGGCGTGATAGGGAACGGTTCAAGCGCTGGGTAGTTCGGAAATCCGGTGAAGCTCGGAATTCCAGACGTATGCGTAAGCAGATGGAACAACGTGATCTTGTCCCAGGCGGCGGGCGCATCCGGCATGTATTTCTTGACGGGATCGCTGGTGTTTAACTTGCCTCGTTCTTCGAGCAGCAGAATACACGTAGCCGTGAACTGTTTGGTGATGGATCCCAGACGAAATTTAGTCGGCGGCGAGTTCGGGATGCTCCATTCGAGATCGGCGAAACCGTATCCCTTGCTGAATACGATGGTGTTGCGGCCTACGAGCACTGTTCCCATGAACTTTTTGCTCGAAACATAGGATTGAACCACCTGATCTATTCGGGCCAGGTCCTGCGCTGCACCGGCGCGTGCAAAAAGAAAGGGAAGCAAAAACGCCAGCAAGGCGCGTGATCTAAGCTTCTGGAACAAAAACTTCATAGAATTCGCGTTCCCGAGCATATCAAGAAGCGATCCTTTCCGGCGCCCCGATCACTAGGGCCGGTTGTGTTCTGGCTATGAAAGATCCCCTATAACTGCAGGACAGAATTCTGCGTCTACAAATTTGTGCCTACCTCGTCATTGATTCGAACGTCGGCTGCAAGTGCAGTCATCGCGACGCTACTTCTCTCATGCGGTAAGAAACCCACCGAAAATAACTCGCAAGCTGCCGTAAGCGAATCAGCACCGGTTGATTACTCACCACGAATCGGAATCGCTGTTCGCACCCGTTCGCGAACCTGCATCGCCATCAAAAACGGTGCGGTGCCGGCGAACAGTCCAGTGACGCTTGTCGTTCCGGAGTCACCGCAAAGCTTCGTCGAGGCCCAGATCTCCGGTCCAAGTCCCAGCCCTTGCCCGATCACTAAAGAACTCGCGCCGGAGGTGAGCAACTATGAGGTCTCAGCACCGAAGTCGTCCAATGTTCCCGAGCTCACACCTCTCATCGCAGTGGTCGGTACGGCCGCATCGAGCAGCTTTCTGCCTGGAAACGCGGGTGTGCAAGCCGACCTGGACCAAACTCGGGCAAAAGACACCTTTCGCGCTTGCGGAGCGGACAACGGCGTCCATTTGACGGTCTGGCGCGGCGACCCGGTCAGCGGAACACGTCTATGGAGCGGATACTATTACGAGGCAGGAAATCCCGGAACCCTGCCCGCCTGTTCCCCGGCAGAACTCGCGCCAGTCTCCCAGAGTCATCCCTGATTTATCGGTTGCTCTGTCACTCGCGCTCGAACATCTGCAGCCTTTGCTGACCGACCTCTTTGGTTGAATCGACTCAATCTGACCAAGACGCCCAGTACATCGCCACTCACGTGACACAACCAGCGCTCGCCTGGCTGTGCCAGCAGCGGCAGCGAACCGAGCCTTTGCAGCATTCTTCTGCTGCGGGTGCTTGCGAAGGGTGTGGCGGCCCGTCGCCACCGATCCGATATTCACGGATCAGCTTCTGAATTGGGTAAGTGTCCGGCATAGCCATTACACTGCCAAAGCCCATCCTGTAGGTCAGCAGATCGCGAAGCGTAATTGCGCGCTTCACAGCAACCGTGTCATCGATTTCCGAGGAGATCGATTGAGCACTCTTCGATTAGCAAGTTCTGGCAGCCATCGCTTGTGGTCATCTGGAGCTTCCTGCTGCTCCGTTCACCACAATCCCCGGGAACCAACGCACCGCATTATCGTGAAACAGCTTGCGCAGAACAGGATGAGGCAGCGCCAGTCCCTGATAGCTCTGGCCCATGTACTCGACCTTCCCGTCGGTTGCGAGAAATTTCCAGTCTCGGGCATAGGTGTTGCGGAACTCCGCCAATGTGTCTTCAGTCTTGGATCTTGGGAACACCACCAGGTCCGTCGCGTAGAGCACGCGGTCCTGATACTTCAGCAGAAATGCGCGTACCTTTTCGCGCGGCTGAAGCATGAAGTACGGAATGCGCGCCGCCATATCGACCGCGAAATTTGGATACAAATCGAACCTTCGAGCGATGTCATCGACGTTCGTTTCCATGCTGCCGAGGTGTGCGCCGATGACGCGTAGCTTGGGATTAGAGGCAACGAGGTGATCGCGGGAGGCAAGGATCGCTCCCTTCGACGGCCACTCGGGATGTGCGTAGGCGTATTCACCCGGGTGCTCTTTGTAATACGAGTAATCGGGACTGGCGTTGTTCGGTGGCTGCCAGCACGAATCAGGTTCGGCCAGGTGCGCTATCACGCTGCGGCCATGCAATGCGATGTCTCTATACACGGGCTCAAACGCAGGATCATCTGCCATGACCCACCTCCCCGACTTACTCTTCATCTCCATGCCCATCACCTTATAAATCTTGACCCCGACGGCGCCTTGCGCGAAATCCTCGTTGAGCTGCCGGATTGTTCGCATGCTGAATCCGGGTTCTTCAAACGCATACGGATTGAAGGTGGTACAGAACGCGACACGGCCCCCCGTGCTTTTCCGGACCTTGAGAACTTCTGTCCGCTGCGGCTCCAGTCCCTTGAAATCTGGGTCCCGGTCATCGATCACGCAGATGTTCACAGCCCGCAGATTCAGGTCCTGGATCAAGCGGTTCAGTTCGGGGTCGTCTTTGTAGATGTGAGTATGTGTATCGATCGGCTCGATTCGCGCAAAGTCCTTGAGCAGTATTCTCTGATCGCTTGCCGCAGACTCGGATGGTTGATCTGCTGCAAGCAGAACGGATGGCAGTTTCGCTCCAGCGAAAATGGCTGACGCTATGACGACAGTCACGACATACAATCGCGAGTTTTTCAATTGAATACCTCTCGTCCAAACGAGTCTTACTAGTCGGACTTACACAAGTTTCACACGGGCCGTTCTCTGCCTTTGTTCGTGAGCCTGCCTCTCGTTCCGGTTCGGCTCTACAACAATTTGCTGCCCGATGCGGCCAGTACTGCCGCGTGGCGTCCTGGAGAGTCTCAGAATACTCCAGGCCAGCGGCTTGGAATTCTGCAACCGCAGTGCTTAAATAACAGCCGCATGCTGACGATAAGAATTCTATGAGTAGACGTCATTCAAGAAGCAAAGAGAGCAGATCTGTTAAACGAGTAAAGAAGCCGGAAAAGTTCGCAACGCTCAAAAGAACCAGCTGCGATTTTGTCCTTCTCCTGTCGCTCTTCGCGCTTGCTAGAACATTGAGTCCGCACATTTCCGTATCGCCACTCCCTGCTTTAAATGAGCAGAATGTGTTTCCCAAGTTCACGCTTGGAAACACAGGAGACGTACGAGTGGATGGAGTGAGTACGGAATGCATTCTCAATGTTCCGGCCTCAAGAATGTAGTTATTCGGAACGTGAGATTAAGTGCCACAAGCGGGCCGATGATGTTTCATAACATCTCGCCCGGGCATGACGTGAGCACATCGTGCGGTATTCAAGGCACGCGCTTCAAACCGGGGACAACGCTGGACCTTCGTACCAATTACAAAGTAGCTTACCTGCCAATCCCGAGATCAACCGATTCGTATTTTCGACTGGTGTACGACTCCGAAGGGAGACCGCGCTGGGATCCCCGATGCGGGTCCGTCCTCGGCGTTGTAGCTCTATCTGAGCAGACCTTTGACTCTGGTCTCGATGACCTCGCGCGCCCTCTTTGCGGGAAGCAGCTTCTCCAGGATCCCGAGATCCGCGTCGATGGTAATGTCTGCGTCTGTTACGTATACAAAGCCCTTAATGGGCGTGCTGATGATGCCCGCCTTTGCCTCGAACGAGAAATTTAAGGTGTCCCCCTGCCACGCCCTCTGCTCATTAACGATTTGCAGCGGCAGCACCCCGGGGAGGCCTTTGAACACGTCGTCGAAAGATCGATCGACTGCTGATTTCACTTCCTGTTTCGGCTGGCGGTGCGAGACCGTGACGCGCATCTAGGTTACTCCTGGCTTAGACCTGACGTCTTCAGGATAGGCCTTCCAGTTCCGCTCCGACGGACGCCGGGAAGTCTCCGGACCTCGATAGTCTTGGTAACCACGACAAGTCTAGGCCAAGAAGATGAGAATCGAAGGAGTGCCGACCGGAATGTACTGATCGGTAAAAGTAAGGTTTCCGTTCTCTCGGTTGACACGAAACGTGGTGACGACGTCGCTACGTTGATCGCAGGAATACAGGAAGCTGCCGGTGGGATCGAGAGTAAAGCTGCGCGGATAATCTCCGCGCGTCCAGGCCTCGCCCGTAAATTTCAGCGTGCCGGAATCGGATATAGCGAAGACGGCGATGCTATCGTGCAGCCGATTGCCAGCGTAAAGGAATCGGCCATCCGGAGAGAGCCTGATTTCCGAAGTAAAGTTAGTACCCGCACAGCCGGGCGGCAAACTGGAGATCGTCTGCCTCGCCGTGAGCCGTCCCGCTCCCGCATCGTAGTCGAACAGGATCACTGTTGATCCTTCTTCCTGAAGTGAATAGAACCATCGGCGATTGGGATGAAAGACGAAGTGACGAGGTCCATCCCCCGCCGGGACGGATACGTTGCTATTCAGAGTCACGGTGCCACTTCCAGCATCGAACCTCCAGATCTGAATTTGATCCAGACCGAGGTCACTGACCACGACAAATCTGCCTGAAGGGTCAGCTTCGATCATGTGAGCGTGTGGCCGGTCATGGCCGCTAATTGCAAAGCTACCGCGGGGAGCGCTTACAGCGCGGGCGGGACCGACTTTGCCGGCGTCCTGTCTGGCCGCGTTGGCTCGTCCCAAACGTCCGTCTGCGAGCACGGGTAAAACGGCGAAACTGCCACCTGCGTAATTTGCGACCAAGACATACTTACCTGAAGGATGAACGCTGAGATGGGCGGGCCCAGCCCCTTCAGAACTGACTGTATTCAATTTGGTGAGATGCCCATTTGAAAGATCGACAGAATACGCCGTGACCGCTCCGGAATGGCCGCCTCGAAAGTCGTTGATCTCGTTGGCGGCGTATAGGTATCTTTGGGAGGGATGGAGGGCGAGACACGCGGGATTGGAGCTGTCTTCGAAGACTTCCCGCTCCTTCAGGGCGCCGGTTGACCGATCCATTTCAAAGAGATAAATCCCTCTTCCATTCCCTCTGCTCCCTTCTGGTCCTTGAGGTGAACTATAAGTTCCAACATAGGCGAAAGGCACATGGCTCGCATCACTGCCAGGGGATTGTCTTCCGCGCGACAATGCCGGAAATGTCGTCGCAAGCAGGGTGGCATCTGCGAGGAGCTGGCGCCGCGATACCTGGTGAGGAGGATGGCTTTCGGCGCCTGACTTCAATGACCGCAGAAGTAATCATGCCAATAGATTCACATAGCTGCACACCGACCGTTGATTCTCGCCGCGCGAGCCGGTGCCCGACTGAATCGCGAACGATCGAGTGAGGATGAGAGCGTAAACACACTAATGTGATTACGCAGGCGGGCATCACCCCAGAACGGGCTCAAATCTCATAAATTTGGATCAAATCCTAAACTTTACAGGCAGGTGTTTTGAGCCGGCGCTTTGCAGCCGTTCGGAAGACGCCAAATTAGCGATGGCCAGCGCCTATCGGTAATTGGCACCCTAAGTGCTTAACCATCTGCAAAGCAATGAGCCCGTGTGACGCGTAGGCCCTCGAAGTGTGGGACTTACGAAGCGGTAGCTTGCCAACTCCAGAATTTGCTGCTCGATGTACTAACGGTTTCTCTCTCATCGATAGGTTTCTCGGTTGTGCGCATGGGTTCTGGCTCTCGCTCAACTGCTCCAAATGCTACAAAACTAATGATGCGACGCGTCGCCCTGTGATCGTTCCATACCCGAACCACTAGTTCCAAGCCGCGTGTCGGCACTAGGACTATTTGTACCAGCGTGCTGTATTCATTTCGCAAATGGTGGTATAAATAATTCTGCGAAGGAGTGGTTTGGATCAGCTATGAAATTTTCACTGATGGCGGCTGCCGCGTTGGCATTTGTGAGCTGTGGCGGAGTGATGCGGGCTTCCGATATCTATGTCAGTCAGAACGCGGCGGGCGCAAACAACGGTACGGCGTGTTCAAATGCGTACGCTGTCTCCTGGGCGAACAGTTCTAGTAACTGGGGAACCGGCAGCGGAAAGATCGGGCCGGGAACTACGGTGCACTTATGCGGAACAATAACCGGCGCTGCGGGTTCAACAATGTTCGCCTTTCACGGCGGTGGGGCAAACGGGAACAACATCACGCTGAAATTTGAGAGTGGCGCAGCACTTAACGCTCCTTACTGGTCATCGAACGGCGCCATCAACTGTTCCAATGAGAGTTACATTACTGTGGATGGTGGTACCAACGGTGTCATCCAGAATACTGCTAACGGCACTGGGCTGTCGTATCGGCAAACTAGCACTGGCTTCTACGGAATGAATTGTACGAACTCCGAGGTCAGGAACCTGACGGTTCGAAATATCTATGTCAATCGGGGAAGCACTAGTAGTGCAACTGATACAAACGGCTCGAACACAACCGACATCGTTTTCAACGGAAACTCTACCAATTCTGCAGCTGACAACAACGTGGTGTCGCAAGCGAAGACCGGCATCCAGTTCGCGATGGACCCGGATGGCGACGTCAGTAATATTAAGATTTACAAAAACACCATCAGCGATACGGATTGGGGTATAAACGTTGGCGGAGGGGACAGTCGGGATACGGCAAATAATGTGTCGATATACGAGAACAACATTACCAACTGGACCAATTGGCAATTCCCAACCTCCGCGCTTCATCAGGACGGAATCATTCTCTTCAACGTCGGCAATCCCAGCGCTGGACTGACCGCAAACGTCTACAACAATTACATCCACGGCGATCTCGGAGTCGGATCGCCAACTGGCTTTGTTTACTGCGCGGACTTCACGACTTGCACGATTTACAACAATTTACTTGTCAATACCGGACATACGATCGACGGTATTATGTGGCTCGGACAAACCTCGAATCTTGGTAAGACTATGCATGTCTATAACAACACGATCGTCAGCAATCAAAGCGATATCGGGATTACGCTCACCATTTCGGGAACCGCCACGATCGAAAACAATATCGTTACCGGAGTACGCGTAGGAATACACGACTACAGAACTCTAACGAGGGATGTGGCTGCCTCCGATCATAACGTGTGGAGCAATGGTAGCGGCGGTGCTGTTCAGATGGCCACGAACGATTCATCCTTTATCAGCTACCAAACCTGGCAGCAGGATGGTTTCGACACGCACAGCATCACAGCAAATCCACTGCTGAACGGTTCCTACCAGGTACAAGCCGGATCACGCGCTATCGGGGCGGGGGCAAATCTCGAAAGTCTTGACATCGCCAGTCTCGATGCAGATATCGCTCTTACTCCACGTTCGACTACAGCAGCATGGACCGCAGGTGCATACACTTATTCGGGAACTACGACAACGGCCCTAAGCCCACCTTCCGGCTTGACAGCCGTAGCGCAGTAATCAATCTGATTCGTCCCCGATCTGAAGCCTTCCCAAGTTCATCGGCGCCACGGCCGCTCTGAGGAGGCGGCCACCTTTTTGTAACATCGGATTCCATCGCAGCACACCAATCCACCGACAGAGCAAACCCGCCTTCGGGTTTTTGATTACCCATCACTTCCGCGAGATCGTACCCGTCCAATGAAGAGCCCGCTAGTCAGTGTCATCATTCCCACTTACAATCGCTCCAGCATCATCTGTCGTACTATCGAGAACGTCTTCGAGCAGAGTTACAGAGACTTTGAGGTCATAGTCGTAGATGATGGATCCACGGACGATACACTCGCGAAACTTAAGATATTTGGTGATCGCATTCGCGTCTTAACTCGGGAAAACAGCGGGCCTGCGGTGGCGCGCAATCGAGGCGTCGATGTAGCACGGGGACAGGTTGTTGCGTTTCAAGACTCGGACGATCTCTGGATCTCGAATAAATTGGAGCGTCAAATAGAGCTATTGGAGCGTGCGGGTCCTTCGGTACCGTGTTGCCTCTGTAATGCTCACATGTATTTCATTGGGAAGGCTCCCACGACGTCCTTTGATTTGGCGCCGATCCGGCCCGAACTAGACGAAGGTATCTGGAGCAATGTGGCTGAAGTCCTGGCGAGCACTTTTATCCTGTTCAATCAATGTGCTGCCATTCGCACAGATGCTCTGAGAAAAATCGGTGGGTTCAATGAAAAATTGACTTACATGGAAGATTATGACCTGCCGCTACGTCTTGCCCTCGAAGGGAACAAATGGGCCTTCACGAGAGAACCCTTAGTGATTTGGCGCCAGGGTTCGCCAGGCAGCTTGTGGAAAAAGGCGATGGACGACGAGATTGGAATGCGGGAGTGCTCAGTACGGTGCCTTGAGATGGTCAGTGAGAAGTTGGATCGTGGGGACCGAAACGACAGCTTGTTGAAGATTTTCAGTAGGGAACTCAAGAGAAAGCGACGGGAGTTAGCGGCTGCGCGGGTCGGTCGGATAGATATTCTCGGTGCACCTGTCGTAAGCCGGCTTCTCAAAACAGTAGAGCGATACCGAAGAGCCGTCTACAGAAGAAGTCCCTGGTATCCGGTCATGATCGAAGAACCTCTGCAGCATCGAGGATAGTCGCCCGCCCCGTTCAGCTTTACCAGCCTCCAAGGATCTAATAACAATGACTACCAGAATACCTCTGGTTGAAGCTGCCGCAGCTTCTCGTATTCCCGCAGACGATCCCCTGATGTGGTGGTCCCGTCTTCGAATCAAAGCAAATTCACTCTGGTTGAAATATACGTATCCCTTTGACAGTTTTGGTCGGAAAGTATCGATTCATCACAGCTGTGAAATAAGGCGTTGCTACTCGCACAAGATAAGGATCGGCGATTTCGTTCTTCTCGACAGAGAGGTTTGGCTCAATGTGCCCACTATCTCCGAAGGACCGACTCTAGAGATCGGAAGTGGAACCAACGTGGGACGGAGATGTGTCATTTCCGCAGCAAATCATGTTTGCATCGAGGATCATGTGCTGTTTGCACCGGGAGTGTTTGTCACTGATCACAATCACGAGTATTCGAACACTGATTTACCTATATCCCGCCAAGGCATTAATCCTGGAGGGCGAATCGTGATCCAGCGAAACTGCTGGCTGGGCTACGGAAGTATGGTGCTCGCGACAAAGAACGAAGTGATCGTAGGGCGGAATAGCGTCATTGGCGCTTATTCGGTCGTAACGGAAAGCTGCCCCCCGAACAGCGTCCTTGTAGGTAATCCGGCCAAAGTAGTGAAGCAGTTCGACCCCTCGTCAGGCCTATGGAAACGATGTTGACCAGAAGAAACGGGAACAAACAAATTTGAGTGACTTAACCACGCTCGAAATTCCGTCGACACGGGCAGAAAAAGAGCCCTCGCGCATGACGTCCATCGCGGTGCGCGTGTTCGCACTGATTCCCGGACTGCGCGGAACTTCGGTTACAAACCGGCTGATGACCGCGGTCCACGGAAGCGCATGGACGTTTGTCGGATACGGGACTAGCCAGCTCTTGAAGCTGCTGTCCACGCTCATCTTGGCACGGCTCTTGCTCGATCCCAAGACCTTCGGGCTGATGGCCTTGGTCAACGTATTTTTGACGGGCCTCGAAGTTCTGTCCGACTTGGGAATTGGCTTAGACATCGTTCAACATCCCCGAGGTGAGGATCCGCTTTTCCTCAATACTGCGTTTCTCATGCAAGTGGGGCGCAGTTTAGTGCTCTGCTTAATGGCAGTAGGACTAGCTATACCCTTCGCGATTTTCTATCACCAGCCGGAGGTGCGTTGGCTAGCGACGGTTGGTTCACTTTCTATCGGAATCCGCGGCTTTGTCAGCATGTCGATATGGCTGATGACGCGTCGGGTTCAGATCGGAAAAGTGACCACTGTGAACCTGATTGGCGATGCAGTTGGCTTGACGACCTCCGTTGTATGGGCATTGATATCGCCGACAGCGTGGGCTCTTGTGGCGGGCAAAGTAGCATCGTCCATTGCCTATGTGATCGCTTCCCACTTATTTTCTGATTGGATACCCTCATTCACTTGGGAGCGTCGTGCAGCCCGCGACATACTCATCTTCGGTAGCGGTGTGTTTCTATCCTCAGCAACGTACTTCTTTTCGACTGAGTCAGAGCGTTTGATCGTTGGGAAGTTTGCATCGGTCGCCGAGCTCGGCTGTTTTTCGCTCGCATTGAGCATGTCTTATGCTCCTTTTGTTATTGTTCAGCGCATCATATCGAACGTGTTCTTCCCGATGATTTCTAACACCGCACGGGGGGATGAGGGAAAGGCAGCGCTTCACTTCAAAAAATTCCGGCTTGTGTTCTTTCTCGCGAGCGTGCTTATGGCGGTGGGCTTCATTTTGCTGAGTCGTTCTGCTGTTAGTTTGCTGCTGCGGCCGCAATATGCCGATACGGCGTGGATGCTGCAGCTGTTGGGATTCCGCTCGGCGCTGGAACTCTTCGGCTCGGCTGCTTCGGTGATGCTGCTCGCAGTCGGCGTTACCCGATACGCGGCTATTGGAAACACTGTGAAACTAGTGTTTCTATCGATCGGACTGTTCATCGCGTTTGGACGGTTCGGGCTTCATGGAGCGGTATGGGTACTGGCCGTATCCCCTTTCGTCCACTACTGTACGATGTTGATCGGTCTCAGTCGGCGTTGCAAATTCGTGATGAGCGCAGAGTTGGCCTACTTCGGGTCGTTCGTAGTGGTGGCGACTCTCGCGGGCCTGCTTTATCGGGCATTCGCCTGATGCACTCAGTTCCTCATCTCTCGACCCATAGATGACATCCCACTACAGCTATGACATGCCGCAGAACTACCACTTCGGTGGCGGCTCGGACAGCTCTGTTGTCACACCGCTGGCATTAGTTGGGCTGATCCTCTCCATTTTTCTGATCTTTTCGCTCCCTCGACGCCGCGTGATTGTGCCACTGTTAGCGGCATGTCTTCTAATTCCGTTCGGCATAAATATTGTCGCTTTTGGATTACACTTCCCAACACTTCGCCTTCTGTTACTCGCGGCTTGGGTTCGGTTCGTAGCGCGGCGAGAGGTGGCGATCCCAAGGCTTAATTCGATAGATAAAGCATTCCTGGTCTGGGCTCTGAGTACTGCAGTTGCGTTTAGCCTTCTGTGGGGGAGCATGGGGGCCGTTACAAACCGCATTGCATTTTTGTGGGACGCTCTCGGATCTTACTTCTTGGCTCGCATGCTTCTCCGGGACAAGCAAGACTTGTTGTTGTTCATCAAAACCATTGCAATATTGTTGGCGGTCATCGCCCCGGCTATGGCAATGGAGCACATCACAGGCAGGAATCTCTTCTCGATTCTGGGAGCTCCGGAGCTCTCCGATATGCGCTACGGTGCCATTCGCGCCAAGGGACCGTTTGGCCACGCCATCATTGCGGGCACTATCGGAGCAATGTTGATGCCGCTTTTCGTCGGTTCCTGGCGGCAGGGGAACCGTGACCGAATACTCATTGGCTTTGGAATCCTCTGCTCTGTCCTTATTGCTGTTAGCGCGGCGTCGAGCACGCCACTTATGACTTATGCTGCTGGAATCTTAGGGCTGCTGTTATGGAGAATGCGGCAACATACACGGATTTTGCGCTGGGGTCTCGCCTTATCCATCCTGAGCTTACATCTTGTCATGAAAGCTCCCGTATGGATGTTGATCGCACGCACAGGCGGCGCAATTGGCGGGAGCGGTGAACATCGGGCACTACTCATCGATAATTTCATTCGTCACTTCGGCCAGTGGTTCCTACTAGGTACTCGTGACAACCCTGACTGGGGTTATGACATGTGGGACGTAGACAATGCGTTCGTAGCCGCCGGTATTGGCGGAGGCTTTATAGCTTTCATCGCGTTCATCGCCCTCTTTGTATACGCCTATCGGCAAATCGGTAAATCCCGCAGGCTCGTGGGCCTATCCCGTAACGATCAGCGGCTGATATGGGCAATTGGTGCGAGCCTGTTCGCTAACAATGTGGGATTCTTTGGGATCGTCTATTTTGACCAGACCGTGTTGCTATGGTACTTATTGCTCGCCATGGTGTCTGTTACTTCGCTATTTCCTATCAGCGCGGCCGATGCTCCCAAGGAGTTATACACGGCTAGTGCTGAAGCGCAAACCGCGCTCGTGGCCTGTGGCTGAATAAGTGGACAGGCCGTTCTATTTGACTAGGCAATATAATCATCCGCTGACTAAAACTACCTTCGCCCAACTATAAGTTCCGCCCATAAGGGCTGGTCTGCAAAACCTTAATCCAATAGAAAAGTATCTTCGTAATGAAACAATGCATCGTCTAGAGAAGAACATACCCGCCATTTCCATCGTGATCGTCACATGGAATGGAAAAAAATACGCTTTAGAGTGTCTTGATTCAATCCGGGCACTCGATGAATCGCTTGCAATCGAGGTCATCGTGGTCGATAACGCCTCGACAGACGGCACCCCGGATGCAATCCGGAACGAGCACCCAGCGGTAAAGCTGATTCAGAACGAAAACAACCTGGGCTTCGCAAAAGCTAACAACATCGGATTGGCTGCTGCGACCGGTGAGTTTGTCTGCTTGGTTAACTCCGACGTGGTCATTCCGTCTGGATGCCTGAGAAAAATGGTCGATTTCATGCGAGAACATCCTGATGTCGGGTTGCTGGGACCAAAGATGCTCAGCCCGAACGGCGGGGTCGGCGTATCCGTTAACCGGATCCCTACGGTTTGGAATTACTTCTGCTTTGCTTTGGGCCTGCACTTTCTCGCGCCAAATTCGAAGATGTTTGGCGGCTACATCATGGCGGGTTATCCGTACTCGAAAACCGAAGATGTTGAAGTGCTAACCGGCTGGTTTTGGATGGTGCCGAGGAAGGCCCTGGAGCAGGTCGGCGGTCTGGACGAGCGGTTTTTCATGTACGGCGAAGACCTCGATTGGTCCTATCGATTTCTCAAAGCGGGATGGCGTGTGGTGTTTTTTGCGGAAGCCGAGGCCCTGCATTACGGAGCAGTCAGTTCCGGTCAGGCGCCAAATCGGTTCTACGTCGAGATGGTACGAGCCAATCTGCAGTACTTTCGGAAACATCATGGCTGGTTTGGCGCCATGGGCTTCTTAATCAGTACCGGTATCCATGAGATCCTGCGAATCCTGGGATATAGCGTTCTGTATTGTTTTGATCGGTATAGACGCCGTCAATCGGCCCTCAAAGTGAGCAGGAGTCTATCTTGCCTGGGATGGATCTCGGGAGTGCCTGCTGAAGTATTACGACACGCTAGTGAGTGAATCGATGAAAAAGATTCGTAAATTCTTATGTCTTCCTACGTACTTGTAACGGCAGCCTACAACGAAGAACGGCTGATTGAACAGGTAATTCTGTCAATCGTCGCCCAAACTGTTCCTCCCGACAAATGGATCATCGTAAGTGATGGTTCAACTGATCGTACCGACGAAATCGTAGCGAAGTATGCTTCAGCGCATGGCTTCATTCAGCTATGTCGAATTTCTGAAGATCACCCCAGAAATTTCGCCGCCCAAGTGAACGCTATCAATCGCGGCCTGTCGGTCCTTTCAAGTAAAGATTATGCCTTCGTCGGCAATATGGATGCCGACATAACTCTGGAGCCGGACTATTTCGAAAACCTTCTGGAAAAGTTCCGGCAGGATCCACTGCTGGGGCTCGGGGGCGGCACGATCTATGAGCAATCGGGGAAGGGAAGTTTCAAAGAGCGACGCGGTAACAGCATCGCGTCCGTCGCACACGCGTGTCAATTGTTTCGCAGAGAGTGCTTCGAGGCAATCGGGGGCGCGTATCCTCCACTTCCGTACGGTGGTCCTGATACGTACGCGGGAATTGTGGCGCGCATGAAGTCTTGGCGTGTCATTTCCTTCAACGATCTGAAGGTCTTCCATCACCGTCAAACCGGCTCGGTCGGTGGAGTGCTCCGTGGAGGATTCAGGCAGGGAAAGATGGACTACTCGCTAGGGACACTTCCGCTCTTCGAGGTGTTGAAGCTTGTTCGTCGGACCCTGATGAGACCGTTTCTGATCGGTTCGATAGTCCGTTTCGCCGGTTTTCTCGATTCGTACCGGCAGAGAGAGAGACGAGCCGTGCCGGACGACTTCGTGTTCTATTTCAGACAAGAGCAAAGGCAGCGCCTGGCGAGACTTTTTCGCGTGCAGTAGCAATTCGGGACCACCAATCGACATGGCAGTTACGCGGAGAATTTTTAGGCAGTGATCAGGGGTCGCAGTGGCGTCGCGTTCAGGGCTCTAAAGCTCGGTGTCAGCATCGTCTTCACCGGGTGTGCGTTTTTGTCCAGAGGACTCTTTCGCCTGTTGGGGAAGCCGGTGCCCGGCACCTGTAATGTGCTCTATTACCACTCGATACCGTCTCAACATCGCGGAGCCTTCGCAGAGCAGGTGGAGATGATCGTCCGCCGCACCAAACCGGTGTGCGCTGACCGCGTACTTACGTTGTTTCCCGGTATGCGGCATACTGCAGTAACCTTTGACGATGCTTTTGAGGACGTGATCGAGAACGCGGTTCCCGAACTGGTGAAACGAAAAGTCCCAGCCGTCATTTTCGTAACTACGGACGTCTTGGGACAGTTTGGTAGCTGGTGGCCTGAGTCGGCGCCCGAGCGAAATCGACCAATCGCCACGGCGAAGCAACTACAGGAATTGCCCGTTGAGTGGATCAGTGTCGGGGCGCATACCAAAACACACCCGCGACTCTCCACGCTGAATGAAGCAGAGGCTAAGTCTGAGATTCTCGAGCCTCGCGCTAGCTTGGCGGCTCTCCTCGGCCGCACAATTGACACCTTCAGTTTTCCTTATGGTGACTTCAACGAGAAGCTGATCTGCGCGTGTAGAAAAGCCGGTTACCTGCGGGTGTTTACCACCCTACCCCATCAAGTGTTTCAAAATTCAGAAGAGTTTGTGATCGGGCGCGTGAGCGTTGAGCCAACCGATTGGAAACTCGAATTCTATCTTAAGTTGCTCGGTGGTTACTCTTGGATGCCTTGGGCTTTTGGCATCAAACGCAAGGTACTCGGGCTTTCCTTCCTGAAACGCTCACGTTTCGCAAGGATGGGCGCTGAGACATCTGCGGCCGCGAAGTAAGCGCCGCTACATCGACGTGGAATTCGACATATTACCCGTCAGCATACTTGTCAAAGTATTTCGAACGGCCACCGTAGAACGTAACTGGCGGCTGCAGGAGGATTAACATGAGAGTCAGTATATTCGGAGTGGGATACGTGGGCTGCGTCAGCGCGGCTTGCCTTGCGCGCGAAGGGCACGAGGTTATCGGTGTCGACGTTGATCCTTTCAAGGTCAAGTCGATTAATGAAGGCCGCTCTCCATTCTTTGAGCCGGGTCTGGACAGCCTCCTGCGCGAGATGGTTGCCGCGGGGCGATTACGTGCTACTGATGATCACTCAGATGCCGTAAGTAATAGCGATATAGCATTGATTTGCGTTGGAACTCCCGCGAATTCGGTCGGGACTACTCGTCTGGATTATCTACGGCACGTTTTGGTGAACATCGCTGACGAGATCCGGCGATTAAACCGTTACTATGTAGTGGCGATAAGAAGCACGGTGTTACCGACGGTCTTCGAAGAAGAGTTGGTTCCGCTGCTCGAGCGCCACTCGGCAAAAACGATCGGATCGCAAGTCGGGCTCGTTTATAACCCGGAGTTTCTCCGGGAAGGCGTGGCGCTAAAAGATTTCCAAGAGCCGCCATGGACGATCATCGGATCTGGCGACGCCAAAGCAAGTGAGCTTGTGGCGCGCCTTTATGAGAGCGTTCCGGCTCCGATCGTCCAAACAGACCCGAAGACCGCTGCATTAGTAAAATATTTCAGCAATGCCTTCCATGCGCTGAAGGTCGTCTTCGGCAATGAAGTAGGAGCCTTCTGTCGCGAGCTGGGTGTCGATGGTTCCGAAATGATGAAGATCTTCTGCCAGGATTCCAAACTCAACATATCGGCGCGGTACTTGAAGCCGGGCTTCGCTTTTGGAGGCTCCTGCTTGCCAAAGGATGTCAAGGCCATCCTGGCCGAGGTCGGAAAGCGCGGCCTCAAGTTGCCGATATTAGAATCTATCCTCTTGAGCAACGAAGCTCATTTGAAGCGCTGCATCGGGATGGTAACAGATGCAGGAAAACGAAAGATCGGATTGGTGGGTCTCTCGTTCAAAGAGGGCACCGACGACTTACGTGAAAGTCCGGCAGTGGAATTGGCGGAGCGTCTCATTGGAAAGGGCTTCGACGTACGAATCTACGAACCGAGCATCGGGCCTGGAAAGCTGCACGGTACCAACTTGCACTTCATCGAGCGATCCATCCCTCACATCTGGAAGCTCTTGACGCCAAACCTGGATGAACTGATGAGGCACGCCGAAGTAGTGGTGGTGATGCAACAGATAAGTAGAGAAGAAGATCTGGCCCATTTCGGAGCTCTGAGGCACGACCAGGTCTGCATCGATTTAGTACGGACGCTATCAGGTTCAGAAATGAACGCTGCATACCGCGCCATGGATTGTCCTCTCGAGGAGTCAGAACTGAGTGTCCTTGTCGCCTAAAATTTGTGAGGTTTCCTCTTTGTATGTTGATGTTGAAGGCGGCTGTGCAGCGCCTGTTGGGACAAAAAAAATGAGCGGACGCAAAAAATCAAATGGTCGCAAAGTGCTGATAATGCTCGAGAACAATTCGTTTCCCGAGGATCGACGGGTGTTCAATCAGGTCGAGGCACTTCAAAGCGCTGGGTACTCCATAAGCGTGATCTGCCCCCAAGGAGAGGCCCCGAAACTAAAAGCGCTGAGAGAAACCGTCGCCGGCGTAAAGGTATATCGGTACCCGATGTTGGGTCAGGGTGGTGGCAAATTAGGCTACGTCCTTGAGTACCTATGCGCTCTAATCTTCACGAGCATCTGGTCACTATTCGTTTGGATCTCTGATGATTTCGATATCATTCATTCGGCGAATCCGCCTGACATATTTTTTGCTGTCGCGTGGCCCTTTAAATTCTTAGGCAAGAAATATATATACGACGAGCACGACCTTTGTCCGGAGCTCTACGATGCGAAATTTCAGCGCAAAGGTTGGGCCTATCGCATTTTGCTGGCGCTTCAAAAACAGTCGTATCGGGCGGCGGATCTCGTCATCTCAACCAACGAATCGTATCGTCAAATTGCGAAAACACGAGGAAATGTTCCCGATGAACGTCTAGCCGTCGTCCGGAACGGCGTCGATATCAACCTATGGCATCGTCGCAATCCGTGTCCGGAACTGAAGCGCGGCTTCCCATACCTCGCAGTCTATCTGGGCGTCATGGGAACTCAGGACGGTGTCGATCGGGTAATATACGCCGCCGACTACGTTGTTCACAAACTCGGCCGTCGCGATGTGTTGTTCGTGTTGGTCGGCAAGGGAGAATGTTGGCAGGCCTTGCAGGAGTTGAGCCGAAGTCTGAAGTTGGAGGAGTTCGTGCACTTTGCCGGGCGCATTTCAGACGATCTGCTCTTAGACTATTTATCGACGTCAGACGCCTGTTTGGCTCCTGATCCGCCCGACGAAATGAATCAGTTGTCCACCATGACCAAGATCATGGAGTATATGGCCTGCGGAAATCCTATCGTATCGTTTGATCTGTTGGAGACGCGCCGTTCCGCGGGCGATGCAGCTGTTTACGTCCAGGGATCCGATCCGAGAATGCTTGGTGCTGCCCTCGCCGATCTGCTGGATAATCCATCTCTACGAAGGCGCATGGCTCAGATCGGTGTCGATCGGTCTATTCATCTTGTCGGTTTAGACAGGTCGCGCAAAGCATTGCTCGAAGCTTATTCCCGTCTGCACAGAAAAGCGACTAGTTCCTCTGAATCTGACACCGTTTTGGCGGAAACGTCGATATGAGTCAGTAGCTCAGCCGGAAAACCGATCCGTCAAATCTTCCTTACTTAGCGGGCAAGGCTCAATCGAGAGTCTGCGGATCTGTATCTTATTCGCTGCCGCGCTATCAAGCCGCGCCTCATAGGATGGCGCGCACCTGTATCCGGAGACCATCTTTACCAACAATGAAGGCGCCCTCGTCAATGTCAATCGATCTGATCCACGTTCGAGAAGGATCTCAACCACAGCTGAGCGAATCTATCGGCCAGTATTACCGATCTCCAGATCAGTGGCTACGAATTGCCGCTCAGAGCCACCCGCCTGCAGGCCGAATGCGCTTTCGCGTCGGCGAAACGAGTTCCAACTCTCGGCACCTCGGCCGGGAGCCTAGCCTACCAATTTACAACCCGGCAGATCTTGTGGAGCGCTCAACGATTAGAGATGGCATAGCATACCTATCCTTCGCCATAGATGAAGTTATGGACGATTTACGTTTTGAGAGGTATGCGTCTTCCGACAGATTGGCTGCCAGGTCACTTTACGGCTCGACCATTCGAGATGCGTACTATCTGGTGCGCCCACTGCTGCCCGTAAGCGTACGCAAGTACCTTCAAAGGATGAGTTTGAACGGGTGGGATACGATATCTTTCCCTTCTTGGCCGGTGGATGTGACTGTCGATAAGCTCGCAAAGCAACTGATGTTGTTGGCACTAAGGGCGAGCGGATTGAAGCGGATGCCGTTCATCTGGTTTTGGCCGGACGGTGCATCGGGGTGTGCGATTATGACACACGATGTAGAAACCGAGCGCGGTCGGGATTATTGCTCCACGTTGATGGATATCAACGATTCATTCGGAATAAAATCTTCGTTCCAGGTGGTTCCCGAAGTTCGCTACGAGGTGACGCCGGCGTATTTAGATTCGATCCGTTTGCGGGGATTTGAAGTCAACGTTCAGGATTTGAACCACGATGGACACTTATATCGAAATCATAAGTTATTCCTCGAGCGAGTTAAAAAGATCAACTCTTACGGAGGCGAATGGGGCGCTCTAGGCTTCAGGGCTGGGGTGCTGTATAGAAATGAGGACTGGTTTCATCAATTCAAGTTCGAATATGAAATGTCAGTCCCGAACGTAGCTCATCTCGATCCGCAACGCGGTGGTTGCTGCACGGTAATGCCCTATTTCGTCGGTGACATTCTTGAGATTCCGGTTACCACCACACAGGATTACTCGTTGTTCCATATCCTCAAAGAGTACTCGTTGGATCTTTGGAAACAGCAGGTACAGCTGATCATGGGACAGCACGGCCTCGCAAGCTTCATCATTCACCCGGATTACGTTATCTCGAACCGTGAGAGGACAGCCTACGAAAAGCTCTTGGAATACCTCAGCAGACTCAGAGACGATGAAGGGGTCTGGCTGCCAACGCCCCGCGAGGTCAATCGTTGGTGGCGGCAACGGGCGAAAATGTGGCTCGTAGAAGACGATTGTGGCTGGCGCATCGAAGGCGAAGGGCGGGCGCGGGCGAGAGTTGCCTATGCGAGTGAAGAGAATGGTGAGCTCCGCTTTCAAATAGATCCCGCTTCAAATAGAATTTGAATTCTCTTGAGGTCCGCTCTTCTGTCTCGAGCGGCGACGAATGCCAGGCGGAAGCTTTCTAGCTGACACGACAAGTGAGGCCACACAATCCGGGGACACGGCTGGAGCGCAAGCGAGTGCCTCTTTGGACTTAGTCAATAGTCTTCCCCAAAAGAAGACTCACGCCAAGAGCAGGCGCCTGAGCCAGTACGTCCGCGAGGCAGTTCTAGCTTTTCTTAGCCTGGCCGTCCTCACATGCATTCTGGTTGCCGGGCTCTGGCCGTTCTGCGCGCCGAAGAATGATGTTGAGTGGATATCCCGGCGCAACGGTCTGCGCTTTGGGTCTCACGGTACCATCACAACGGCTCCGAAACCTGCGTTGACGTTTCAGCAGAAGCCCGTTTCCTGCAGTATGGAGATCTGGCTTGAGGCTGCGTCCACGAATGCCTCCGGTACTCTTCTCTCCTTCTATTTCCCGCACAGCTCAGAACAATTCTCCCTGCATCAATCTATATCCGACCTGCTTCTCCAGAGTGGCTCTACAAGGCTCTATGTAGACCATCTGTTCAAACAGCGCAAGCCGCTTTTCCTGACACTCACGTCTGATGGCAGTGGTGTTCAGGTCTTCGTGGATGGCCGTTTGGAAGAAAGTTCGCCGCGCATGGCGATGGCCTGTGACGGACTCAAAGGGCCGATGGTCATTGGAACGTCGATTTTCCAAGACGATCCCTGGCAGGGTGAATTGCTTGGACTCGCTCTTTACCAGAGCGCTTTGAACCCTGAGCGCGTCACGGCACACTATCGAACATGGACCCGCACCTGGAATCCAGCGATCGACGGCAATGATCGACCTCTAGCGGTGTATCTGTTTCAGGAGCACACGGGAAATATCGTCCATAGCCTGCTTCCTTCAGGCGCAAACTTGAGGATTCCCAAACGCTTCCAGCTTCTCGCCCAAATCTTTCTGGCCTCACCGCTACGTGGGTTCCATGCGGGATGGGGTTACTGGAGTGACGTCTTAACCAATGTTCTCGGCTTTTTGCCAGTGGGCTTTATTTTCTGTGCATGGGCCAATCGGCTTGTAGGGAAAACAAGCGCGGCTACCTGCGCTGCGATGTTCGGTTGCGCTATTAGTCTGACGATCGAGATCCTGCAATCGCACCTGCCGACTCGGCACTCGGATCTTACTGACGTACTTACGAACACAATCGGCGCTTGTTTGGGCGCTTCGCTCTATCTCTGGACTCGCCTAGGCGTTCTCTTCAGCGCCGTGCTCGTCTGGCTTGAATCAAACCGGTCTTGGCACGGAGACTGACCTGAAAACAATCGTGTCATGATTTTCATGTTTCAATGGAAGTCGTTCAATGAGGCTGCTTTTTAAGTTCAATCTCATCTTCATCGTATGTTTTGGGTTGGGGATGATCCCAACCGGCATTCTGTCTTATAAATTTCTACGTGATGAAGCGCGTCAGCAGGTCGTAGAGCAAAGCCGGCTGATGATGCAAACGACGACCTCGGTAAGAAAGTACACGCAAACTCAAATCAAACCGCTCCTCGAAACACGGAAAGAGCTATCCAGGCAATTTCTACCCCAGACCGTCCCCGCCTACTCGGCAACTGAGGTTTTCAACTACGTCCATCAGACGTATCCAGAGTACTCGTACAAAGAGGCTACGCTAAATCCCACAAACCCGCGCGATCGGGCGACTGATTGGGAAGCCGATGTCGTGAATACCTTCCGTGACCATCCCGATCGGAAGGAGATTGTGGGGGAACGCGATACGCCAGTCGGACTCTCGTTGTTTTTTGCCCGCCCAATTCAGATTACCGACCCGGCGTGCCTGGAATGTCACGATACAGCTGCCAGGGCTCCGGCATCGCTGGTGCACCAGTACGGATCCGATAACGGTTTTGGATGGCACGTGAACGACGTCGTAGCCGCTCAGATCATCTCTGTCCCGAACTCATTGCCGGACAAGATAGCCGATCGTGGGGCAAAGACTCTGGTCAGCTATCTTGTGGGAATAGCTATCGCAACCCTCCTTGTGCTGGATCTCGTCCTATACTTGAGTGTTCTTCGCCCGGTAGCCCGCCTATCGGCTGTAGCTGACGAGATCAGCAACGGCAATTTGGAAGTGAAGGAACTGCCGGTTTCAGGCAAAGACGAAATTTCTGTTCTCGCCCAGTCCTTCAATCGCATGTACCGGAGCCTCGTTAGGGCCATGGAACTGCTGAACCGCAGCGAGCCAGAGTCTTAACCCAAAGGGCACGCCCGCATCAAGTGCGCGGGCAGCCCGCTAGAAACCGCGTCCTCTCTTTGCCTTGCGGCACCTCCGGCGCGAGCTGTGCGTAGAGTTCCTGCCAGTTTCTAGCACGCTTCGCCGCGCGATCGACGAGCACGCGTGCCAGTGGCCCGATGTGCTGCGCCAGATCCTTCCGTACACGCTCCAGACCCAAAGGGTCGAACGTAATGGGGCCAGAAGACGTTGTCGACCGGAATAGCGTTCCGGACGAGGGCGTCTTTTCCTGATGCTGCTGCTGGTATCTCCAAGCCGGTTCGGTCGGGGAAGCATGACCTGCCATCAGACTCCCGAGCACATTGAGCAAGTCCTGACGGAAGGCGGCGGCAGTCTGGTATCGATTGTCCGGAGTTTTCTCCAGCGATTTGAGAACGATTCTCGATAATTCGGGAGTTATTACCGGCCTGAAAAAAGCGGGATCTCGCGGTACTTCTTTCAATTGCGCCTCTAAGACCTGAACCGCCTCGTTGCCTTTAAAAGGACGCTGGCCGGTGAGCGCTTCGAACAGACTGACTCCGGTCGAGTAAAGATCGGCTCTTCCGTCCAGGACCTCTCCACGGATCTGCTCGGGGGACATGTAGTACATCGACCCGATTGCCGCGCCAGTCTGCGTCAGGTGTCCCAAATCCTTCGCCGCTCTGGCGATGCCGAAATCCATCAATTTGGCCACGCCTTCAGGGGTAATCATCACGTTCGAAGGCTTTACGTCGCGGTGGATGATGCCACGGGAATGTGCGTAATCAAGCGCTGACAGCACCTGCGTAGCAATCTGCAGCGCTTCGATCTGATCCAATGGTCCGCTGCGAATAAGATCGGAAAGCGTCCGGCCATCGACAAACTCCATCACCATCAGGAGCTGGTTATCGAAGCGCAGGGCGTTGTGCAGCGAGGCGATATTAGGGTGGCTGAGACTAGCCTGAAGCCGGATTTCACGGACAAAACGTTCGGCTAGCGAAGGATTGGATTCGAAGTCCGGGAGCAGGACTTTGATGGCCTCGATCCGGTCTGAGATAAGATGGCGAACCTGGTAAACGGCCCCCATCCCGCCGCTCCCGAGCATCCCAATCACTTCATAGTCTGCTATGCGGTCTCCCAGCCGGAAGCTCATCGTTCTTAACTCAATCATAACGATGAGCCCTGATAGGATGAAACGGTAATACCCGTGCTCGAGAAACCTGCAACGTCATGAGCGACGAGAATCCGAAAGAGCCCGCCGAAGCAGGCGAGTTTACACGTTTATTTGGCGCCGGAAAGGGTCCGGTTTCCCCCGAGGAGACGGTAATTCAGCCGGCGCCCGTTACCAGAAGCGAACCGGCGCCCGTTGTGGGACGTCCTCCGCAACCCCAGCGACCTCCACAGAGACCCGCCGACAAGCCCTTTGTCGATCCCAAGGCCGGACCGGGAGAATTTACCCGGATGTTTAAGGTACCCGGCGCCCCGGCCACGACTCCGCCCCCTTCCGCAAAGGTCACCCCGCCGCAAGAATCTGAATTCACTCGCTTTTTCAAAAGTAATCAGCTTCCGGGCGGGCGCGAAGTGAACTGGAAAGAGGTAGAGAACCGGCCCGAGCCGGCTCCCGAGCCGAAGGGGAGCGGAGAGTTCACTCAGCTATTTGGTCGACCGTCTCAGGCGAGCTCGCCTCAACCTCCGGCCGCAGCCCCCGTTACGGAACGATTTGCGCCGAGTGTGGTCCAGGTTGACGAGTTCGCAAAGATCATGGGGTCCAGACCACCATCAAGCCAGCCCAAGACTCCCACCTTGGAGAACGAGTCAGAGGCAAAGACAGTTAGAAAGTCTCCGGCACTCACGATCTTGTTTGTTGTCATAGCCGTTATCTTGATGCTCGCGGCAGGCGCGATCTACTTCTTTGTAATTCGCAAATAAAAGCGCCTAAATGACCACTAGCAGTTCGACCTCGGGATCCGGCAGTTCGCCTGGGATATAAACGCCAACCCGCCGCGCTTTTCTGATGTGATCCCAGCACGGGCCAGTTCGGTTGATCGTGAAGTACTGCGTTCCCGGGCTGGTGGAAACAGCCGCTGGGGGACTCGGCAAATGAGTCAGTACCATGCCGGGCAGCGCGCGCTTCACGAGCTCCGGCACGAACGGTTCTGAACAGACCTTTGCAAGCGTTGGGATCTTCGAAATGACATCCGACTCCGCGCCCCCAGCCCGGACGGCGAGTATCCAGGAAGACTGTCCGAAACAGCGCTGATCGACCACCTCTCCGGCGAAGAAATATTGTGTAGTGGGCGTGAGCGGAATGCGCAAGCAGTTTTCTGGAATGATGATTTCGAGGTGACGCCGAATATGAAGGTCGAGCTCGCCGAAACATTCATCGAGGTGCTGGTGGTCGTAGAGCGGTAACGAGCGAGGATGTGAATCCAGCGAAAAAGTACAGAGAGCGCCGGCCAGGCGCGACATCTCTAGGAATACTTCTTCCGGGTGACCGCGGCGCGCCGCATAAAGGTGTTTCAAAGGGGCGAGCGAAGCATTGAGAGTGTGAAGAAACCAGAGCCGGGTGAGGTCCTGAGGAGTCTTGCCGGGCCGGGTTCCCGAAAACGCCAGAGAACTGCTTCGTTCCTCAAGCAACCGGATCTGGTTGCCCAGCATCGACACAAGACGCGGACTGGCCGTGATGTCGAGGCACGGCGGAACGAAAGTCGAATCCAGCGCGAAGCGGCCCGACGTCGACCGCATGATGCGAGCGACCGGCAAAAGGACCAGATCTCCAGCATCTTCTGTTTCGAGTAGCAGGCGAATATTCTTGCGGCCCAAGCGAACCGGGCGTTCGTCACGACCGGTTGTTTCGTCGCAGAGCGGCTTGGCTTCGGCGACGAACCTGATTTGAGGCTGCGCCCCGTCGAGAGAATAGTTGCACTGATCGGCGCGTTCAGGCGGCACTCCCAGAAAGAGCGTGACCTTGCTACGCGTTGGCGGAAAGGCATCGATGAGGTCGCGCGCTTCGGGCACGGCATCGCTGTCCGGCATTTCGAAGACCAGCCCGTCGGGGAACACGCCGCGCGCATGAATCAATAGGGCTTGGCCGTTTTCGAGCGCCTCAGAACTCAGCTCGCTGCCGATAACGCCATAGTTCTCGAACCAGAGAGCGGAACTGGCGAAATGGATGGAGTCCTCGAAATACCGATTCTGAGCCTGAAAATGATGCGGTCCGAGGTGCATACCCTCAAACCACACAACCGGCGACAGCGATTTCATACCCAATAGCACCTTATCGTAGTTGCGATTGCCTATTGCGTGGGCAACAGAATAACCAATTCCAACTGCGGGTTCGGAAAATCGTCAGGCACATAGGCAGCCAGATTCTGCGATCTCACGATGGCCTCCCAGGCAAGACCCGTGGGGCTCAGACTGAAATATTTGTAGTTGAGCTTGACGGGAATGGATGCCGGGGGCGACGGCGTGTAGACCAGCGGAACTCCGGGAAGCGCCTGCCGGATCAGGTGCTCGATGTGGTTGGCAGAGCAGATCTTCACCAGTTGTGGAGCTTTCGCGATCAGATCCGCCTGATTGGTCTCGGAATTGATTGCCAGATACAAGCGCGTATTGGCGAGGTATTTCTCATCCGTCAGAGCAGTTCCATAGATCGAGGGCTGAATCGTTTTGAGGGCCAAAGCCACAAAATTAGCGGGAACCACGGTTTCAAGCAACGTCCGGAGCTTGGTCTCGAGGTCGTGGAAACAGCCGGCAAGGTCGTCGTGATCGTACTTGGGAAGATCGCGGACATGGATATCCTGAGAAAACGTGGTCAAGGCGCCGGCCATATCCAGCATCGCCGAAAACAGGTGTTCGGGGTGGCTACGTTTGCTTTCGAAGAGATGGTTCAGGCGCGGTAAATAGGAGTTGATCGTGTAAAGCAGCCAGAAATTCGGGATGTCGGAAGCCGTGAAATCGGCGAGCACCCGGCTTTTGTGACGGCGCTCGCCGGCCAACTGGCTGCTCTTTGCGGAAAGAATCTCAACCAACCTGCGCGCCATGGAGATTAGGTAGGGACTGGCCTGCGTATTCAGCAGCGGAGGTACAAATCCGGCGTTGGCACTGTAATCTCCCGAAGCGCTTTTGGTCACCTGCGCAACGCGGAGCGCCGAGTAGCCTTCCCGTAATTCACCGCCGGCAAGCAGGCGGAAATTTTTTCGGGCGATCTGGACGGGTCGCTCCGAGAGGCCGGTTGTTTCATCACGCAGCAACGATGCTTCGGCACGATACCGCGCGCTGGGCTCGGCGGCGGTCGAGATGTTCAAACCGCGTTCCTTAAATTCTGGTATCGCGAGATAGAGGTCAACTGTATTGACGTCCTCCGGAAAGAGTTTGTCGAGCGGCTTGACGGGCGGAGGCTCATCCGACTCAGGTATATCGAACAGCAGTCCGTCTACCATCACGCCCGAGGCTCTCGTCAGGGCGAAATTTCCAGCGGCCAACATTTCCTGATCGATGCCTAGATCCTGGAATCCCCACGGGCGGAAGGCGAGAGCATCGAGGCGGAACTGCAGAGAGCTCTCAAAAAACCTGTCCTGACTCTGGAGGTGCTGCGGCGCGAGCGCGGTACCTTTGGACCAAATGACGGGTTGTAAGCGCTTCATCTGGATGGTGACCTGCTCATCTTGCGACCTCGGAAACGCAGGCCAAGTTCCGGAAATAACCCTTCTGAAACACCGGCGGCCCACCCAGCATATCCACATTGAAGTGGACAACAATAGGTTGATTGGTGAGCGATGAGGTCACTGGCTTATCGCTACGGCCGGCCTTGAGCATCCATTCCGGACTGGGAAGCGGCTGGTCGGCGTCCTGAAAAAATTCGAAAAGTCCCCAGACTCCGTCATAGTTCGGGTACGTAAAGTCAGACCCGCTTTTTGCGACGAGCCGCACTCCGGTGCCCGTACCCGGCCATACGAAATGCTCCGGCGCAGAGTTGGCCTGCAAAGTGGCACTTTGTCCATCGATGCTCAAGGTGACGCTCTGAATATCAGATGAAAAGGCTGGCTGCAAAGCGAACGTCAGCTTCGGATCCTGCGACGCTCCGTTTGCATAGAGTGCATTTGAAAATCGGGAAGCATTGTTGAAGAAGCTAACGAAGCGAGGTGTTGGTTCGGGCTTGGCGCCGGGCTGCGGAACATAGGAAGCGCCCTGCTTGACCAAAATTTTGTTGAGTTTCTGATCGTAGAACTGCCAGAGCGTGCCTTGTTGCGGCCGGAAGACGGCGTTTAGATCGTCGATGCTCGCCTGCGTTTTGGAACTGGAATCAAACGGAAATTTAGCGATCAGAGTCCGGTACTTCGAGCAGAAGTCTGCCCCGGCGGCGTTCAAGGGCCCCGGGTTAGCGCCGTTCGGCTTTACTGCATCGAGGTGAGTGATCGGATCCGCCATCAATTTTTGGATCGTGGCTTCGATGTGCGCATCGGGATCCAAACCAAGCGTCAGGGCGGTTTGGCGGACCACGAGTAGGGCGGCAGCAGCTGCGTTTCCGGTTTGATCGGCAGCGGCCTGGCTCTGGTCGGGCGGCAACTTCGCCGCCTGGTCGATCGCACTCTGTAGAGTGGTCAGCGCGGTCATATAGTTGGTGTTAGTGGGACCGACATATTGATCAACATTGGAACCCGGCATGATCGCGTGCAAAGGTTTGAACGCCTGCTGCACCGGCGGAGCGTTCACATCCGTGTTCTGACTGGCAAGCCAGAAGAGCGCCAGCAGCGGCGATTGGGGGCTCGACAGTAAGGTGAGCTTTCTGCTTGCATCAGCAAGGCTCGCGTATCTCGCTACAACGCTTTTTTTCAGATAGTCGCGCCAGGCGTTTATGTAATCGCCATAGTAGAGCGCCTGGATGCGCTGAGCGAGATCGCGCGTATCTATACCACCAGGGCCCTGCTCGCCCAACACCCACTTCTCTCCGCTGACATATTTCGCGGGATCCTTGATGGCATTGGCTATGAACGCGAATCCCGGCTTCGTAAATGCGCCAGGTATGTCCAAATTGTTGATCACCACGGCCGATGATCCCGGGAAATGCTTGTTGAAATTGACTGGCGGAACGCCTTGATTCGCCTCGGCCAACATAGCCTGGTAGACACGTGATATCCCTGCAAATTGGCCCAGGTACTGACGTGCCTTGGCTACAGTCTGGGCATCCACATCGGACGAATACGGGTTCTCGCGAATGAGTTCAGAGGTATAGAAATCGAACTGGCGGCGCGCCAATGATACTTTCTCAGGGTCAGTATTACCTTCGGAGACCCAGCTTTCCTGTAGCAGCGGCGGCAGAAACTGCAGGGTTGCCTTCTCGTGGTTCGATGTGGTCTCAAGATAGGCTTTGAGTGTCTTGTAGGCGGTACCGTAGTCTGCTTGTGGCGGCGGGCTGGAAGGCCATTCACGCATGGATTTCAACAACCCGGCGTACACGTTTCCGAACAGCAGCGTTTTGAAGCGCGCAAAATAAAGCGTGCGGGCAGAAGGCAAGAGCTTCGAACCCATGTAAAGACCCCACCGCATGGTAAGGGGCGGATGCGTGTTTTCATATTCCGTCAATTGCACCAGCGCCTGGCGCAATCGATCAAGACGGGTTAGCGACTCGACAGATACAGCTGAGGCAGGAGAAGAGACGTCCGAAGAAACATCGACCGCGGCTTGCCGGACACTATCCACCAGCCCTCGATTTTTTAGAAACGAAATTGTTGTAGCGCCGAGCAGAAAAGCAGCGATGGCCAGGGTAGCAGCCAGAAAGAGCCGGCGCGGAAGATTGGCCTTTGTGCTCGATGCGCTTGCTGAAAGCGCGCTCCGGTCGCCAAGCACAACTTCTGGAAAGAAACGCGGGAGAAAGACCCACTCCGGAATTCTGCGGCGGGCAACTCTCGCACTTTGGGGCTGGGTCGAAGCGGGAGAGGCGGCCGGGCGATAGTTAAAAATGCTGGTCGCATCGGGATTCACCGGCGTGACGGGGGCGGTCGTGTAGGGGCGCTCGATTTCGGCGGCCACCTCGTCGTTTACCACCACTGGGCGCACCCCAGAAAAATAGAAGCCCCGAAGAAATGGCCCTATACTCAGCTGACTAGGACGGCAAAGCTCGAGCAGAAACTTGACGGCCGCGCCCCGCAATTTCCGAAATTCTCTCGGGAACTCGTACGCGGAAAGGCTTGCATCAAGATCGCCTTCGCGTGCAAGAAGTTCAGTCCGTTTTTCGCTGAGTGAAAGAGCGAGTCTCTGCAGCTCGTCGGTCAGACGTGCTGCCTCGCGCTCGCCGTAGACGCCAGAGTTGGTCTTTCCCGCCGTCAGCGTGGCTCCGAGGACCTGGCTGCTCTCCTGGCTGTCGAAGTTCCGAACGTAATCCGAAAAGAAGGCGACACGATCCAACTTGGTGAATAGGACGTATACCGGCAGGTTGATCCCCAACGACGCTGACAGCCGGTATAGTTGGGACCGAATATTCTTCGCGGCCTCGTCGACCGCTTCCGATGCGCCCGCCTTAAGCAGGTTTTCAGATTCGTAACAGACGACGACGGCACGGGGAGCGCGGTGCGACTTGCGAACGGCTGAGCCGAGCTTGCCCGGCTGGATATGACGGGCGAGGGCTTCCCAGGTTGTGGCTTCAGCTTGAACACCGGGTCCGACTTCAATCAGAACGGCTTCCTTACTCAACCAGGCATTCGCGATACCGGTCGGCATTACCGCTCCTTCCTGACTGACTTGACCAGCCAACAGCTCAGGATCGATACCGGACCGCAGAACAACCGTTGTCTTTGCCGTGTTATCCGGTCCGATCACTAAAATAACCGGCATTTGACTGAGCCTGGTTCTGAGCGTGGAGGAGGCAAGTTTCGCCTCGGCCTCACGCAGAACGCTCTCAATTTGCGCTTGACTGGAATCGTCGGAGCCTTTCCCGCGACTCTTCTCTGCGGACTGCTTCTTTCGCGTCGAATACCAGAGAATGGCGCCCGCAATTGCCAGAGAGGTGATGGTAAGGATCAGCTGCAAAGCCAGCACTCGCTGCGGTGCCAATCCTGTGAGAGGGGGTAACGCCCAAGCCAGAATCAGGACGAACGTCGCACCAATTCCGAGTGCGAGGGGCATTTTCACGAAGCAGCTCCGGAATGGTCGAAATTGGGAAGAGACGATGCCTGCGATTGCAGCGAATACTTATAGAAGGCGAAAAGAAGGACAAGCAGCAGTACGCAGAGCAGGGCCGAATACAGGAGCGGGCGAAACCACGGGTCTCTTCCGGGAACCAGATGAACTTCAGCGCCGGGTTTCCACGAGGGCGATAGTTCGTGGCCCTCGCCGCGAATCCGGCGAATGCGAGAGAGCAGGGATTGCTTCAAACTCACCAATTCACCGCTGCCTGAAACGCTGTACTTCCCGGCATAACCGAGGCTGAGGCATAGGAGATAAACTTCGAGAACGTCTGAAAGATGCGCGGAATCGGGTTGACGGGTAAGGCGCTCGAGATTCTGGAAGAATACTTCGCCCCCGACGTGTACTCCGAATAACTCTTCTTGTAAGGGCCTGCGCGGCCAATCCGAGAACACGCTGTTTCGCGAGTTGAGAACAGTTTCATCGAGAAAGGCGACAACTGCAAAACGAGCATCCCGGATTGCATCATCCGAGTATCCGCGGGTGCGACCGTCCTCCGTTGCGAGCTTGAGCGCGCCGATGAACTGCTGCCGGAAATATTGCGCGTCGGACACGGTTTGGCGATTGCCTTTCAATCGCACGATAGAGGTGAGGGTTTCCTGGAAAGCCAGCGCAAGATTGCCGCCGGTCGAGATATTTGAGGCTACTGGTTGGGCCATCGGGACGGTCTACTATTCTAGCCAACAACGCGTACTTGGCCGCCCTCTATCGATCGGAACCTCGCGTGAGGGTAATCGCATGTGCCGCGAAGATGTTGGAGCACGCCCCGGACCAAAGTCGCCGGCCTATCCTGATCGGCCGCAACAATGAGCAATACGGAAGCATAACGTTCAGCTGAGCGCTCGAATCGCGATGCGTATGGCAATTGTATCTAAAGTCATGGGACCGGAGTGTCATCTCAACTACGCAGCCCAAAAAAATATAGCCGCCTGCGTCGATCGCTCCCACTTCCATTCGATTAACCTGTGTGAGTGACTTTCACCAATCAGCCAAGGAGATACAGATGAAAACGAAGCCGACTTTTGAACAAGCTCAGCTGCACCTGCAGGTCTACGAACAGCGCCGCGAAGAGCGCCTGCGCAAAGCTCGCGATTGGTTCTTCCAGAACTACTGGCCCGACACATTCGAAGACGCGATGAAGATTGCTGCCCCGGGCACCGAAGGCGGCACCAACTACATCATGGTGGTCAGCTACTGGGAACAGGCATGCGCCCTGCTCAATTATGAACTGCTGCACGAGGACCTCTTCTTCGAAACCAGCGGTGAATTCTTCGGCGTCTTCGAGCGTATTCGGCCCGGACTACAGCAGGCCCGCGATATGTGGAAAAATCCGTATTTCTTAGCCCACATGGAAAACGCCGCGAAGCGCTTCGAAGATTGGTGGGAGAAACGCTCGCCCGGTCACATCGCCACGATGCGCGACTTTATGAGCCAGATGCGTCAGCGGCGAAGCGAGCCCAAAACCGCATAGATAGCTTTTTTTGGCCCATCATCAACGCGGGCGGTTGTGGATCACTGTGGCAAGTTACTCGCAGCGAAACACCCCTTCCAGCCTTCATTGATAAAAACCTGCTTAGTGCAGTAGACCGCCCGCGGATAATACGCTTTCATCACACGGTGCGCGCATTCGCCTGCCTTAACCACCTCGTCTCTGGTTGGGGAAGTGCCTTGCTCATTATCGACAACGCATCCTGCCTGTATCGCTGCCTGGATTGAGTGAGTAAAAGCCGGCTCCGGGAGCATATTGCGTAGCAGCAGAATATTGGGACTCGTTTTCGACCCCCATGGCAGCCAGGTTGCGTCAGCCGGGACCCACGAGGGTGTTTGCATCCTTGGCGACTCCGGAGCCGATACGACATACGTGTAGTGACCGGATTCGTCAAGCGCTGTTTGATAATCAGCCTTGCAGGCCACGACGGGATACGGCGCGCGCTGATTGTTGTTGCAGACGGACCAGTAACGCATATCGAGTCCCGGAGGCTCAAAGATGGTCCCGCCATTGTAAGTATCTGGGAAACTCGGCCCTTTGCCTCGAACGACCAGGATTTGATCCGGCCTGAAACAGAGTCCTGGAATAGCTATGTACTTATTAGCTGGATTGGGAAAGTAACCGCCGGTATTCTCCGGTATCCAGGAGATGAGCGGCGTCGGCTGGCAGCTCGCTTGTTGACCTGTTATCCCCGGATTTGAATCCGTTAAGAGCTCTGAGAGCGCGGCGCGGATATCGAGGCCTTGGCGAAGAAGATCGCGGCCGAGGTTGGCAAGGGCGTCCGGATCGTTTCGTGCAGAGCAGGCGGGGATGGTATGGGGTTCGCCGTCTCTACCGACAAGAGTGATGGTTGGAAGTGGCACGCCGGCCTGACGGTCCAAACCTTTGTTCGGTACGTAGACCCGGTAAATGATCCAGACTAAGCGTGTGTTGCCGAAAGGCAGAAAATTGCTGCTCTCCGGCGAGTCGCTGCGGCCGGCTGTGATCGTGTAGTTATGCGGTCCGCTCTCAGTTGTGACAAACGGATTTGTGCTGCCTGCATCCGGCTTGATATCCACATCGTAAAGTGAGCCGTTATCTGCGACTGAACCTTTGGCGACGTAAGAGGTAAAGGAAAAGAATCTCGCCTGGGCGTATGTACCGCTGATTACGACAGACTTCCACCGCTCGGAATCGAGCGGCATGGTCCAGTAGGTAGCGTTCGTATCGGGATAGGCCACGTTTGTGATGCCGCTGCCGGTGGTTTCCAACGGCCAGCTGCAAAGCGGAGCAACTTGCGCTCGGGCGGAAAACTGCAAAACGGCCACCGCAAAGAGCAGTTTCAGAGTGCCTGCCATCAATGAATTCCAACGCATATAAGGTGTCCTTAGCCGGGAGATACTACGAATGTACTGCGATCCGGCGTCTACGGATAGTGTTATACCGTAACACGCGACATGCGCGGCCATCACCCTTCCACCCGCCACGTACCAAAACGGTTTCGATTCCTGTTATCGTGATAGGTCAAACATGTCCGTCAATCTACGCGCACTGATCGGGAAATTAAACGACACGACGCGAAGCGCGCTGGAAGCAGCTGCTGGGTTGTGTTTAGGGCGTACGCATTATGACATCGAGATTGAGCATTTTCTGCTTAAGCTTCTCGAATCGCCGGGCTCAGACTTTGCGGCTATTCTGCGGCACTTCGAGATCGATAAGGCACGCCTTTCCAAAGAACTAACGGCCAGCCTGGATAAGTTGAAACGGGGAAATGCCCGGACCCCGGCATTCAGTCCGACGCTCGTTCAAATGCTCCGCGAAGCCTGGAGCTTCGGATCACTCGAACTCAACGCTGAGTCGATCCGCAGCGGTTTTACGTTGGTCGCATTAACGAGCGTGGAGGAGTTATCACGCCTGGTCAGCGAGGTGAGCAGAGAGCTGCGGAAGATTGAACCGGAGACTTTGCGCAAGGAGTTTCAGAACATTGTCGCGGGCTCGAACGAAGAGGGGGAAACCGGCAAAACTGTCGCCGCGGATGCCGAAGGTACTTCGCGTCCAGCCTCCAGCGGTAAGACTCCGTTCCTCGATCAATACACCGTCAACCTGACCGAGAATGCTCGCCTGGGCAAAATCGACCAAGTGCTCGCACGCGATTTTGAGATTCGGCAAGTAGTTGACATACTCACCAGGCGCCGGCAGAACAATCCTATTCTGGTGGGCGAGGCCGGTGTCGGGAAAACCGCGATCGTGGAGGGCTTCGCGCTGCGCGTCGCCAACGGCGATGTGCCGGGTCCTCTCAAGAATGTCTCGGTTCACGCGCTCGATTTGGCGTTGCTGCAGGCTGGAGCGGGCGTTAAGGGAGAGTTCGAAAACCGTTTAAAGGGGCTCATCAACGAGGTGAAGTCCTCGCCAACTCCGATCATTCTCTTCATCGACGAGGCCCATACCATGATCGGAGCCGGCGGGCAGGCGGGTCAAAACGACGCTGCGAATCTGCTGAAACCCGCCCTGGCGCGCGGTGAACTGCGGACAATCGCGGCCACCACATGGTCGGAGTACAAGAAGTATTTCGAAAAAGATCCCGCCCTGGCGCGGCGCTTTCAGCTCGTCAAAGTGGAAGAACCAGGAGAGTTGCAATGCGAGCTCATGCTGCGCGGAGTCGTGCCGGCACTCGAAAAACATCATTCTGTGCGAATCCTCGACATCGGTTTGTCGGCCGCAGTCAAGCTCTCCCATAGATATCTACCCGACCGGCAATTGCCTGACAAGGCGGTGAGCGTCCTCGATACGGCCTGCGCGAGACTTGCCCTGGGACAAAATTCGTCGCCGGCAGCAATTGAAGATGCGGTACGTATCCTCGAGGATCTGGCCGTTCAAAAGCGGGTGCTCGAGCGCGAAGCGGCAGCCGGCGCGGATCACACCGAACGCTTGAATCAAATTGCCGAGAAGAAGGCGGCCACGGAAGCGCGTTTGGCCGAGATGAACGAGCGTTGGGAGCGCGAGAGAAAGCTGGTCGATCAAATTCGCGATCTGCGGAGCAAACTGGAGGATCACCATGCTTCCGAAAACGGCACTGCTTCAGCCGAAGCGGGCGAGCTGCGCGGCAAGCTCGCCGGCCTTAATTCCAACCTGGAAAAACTGCAGGGTGAAAATCCGCTGATGCGCGTCTGCGTCGATGACCAGATCGTAGGTGAAGTGATCTCAGGCTGGACGGGAATTCCGGTAGGCAAAATGCTCAAGGACGAAGTGAGCACAGTTTTGCATCTGGAACAGAATCTGGGTCGCAGGGTAATCGGCCAAGACCATGCACTCGAGGCAATCAGCCAGCGAATTCGAACCTCGCGCGCGCGATTGGACGATCCGAACAAACCAGTGGGCGTTTTCCTGCTTGTCGGGCCGAGCGGCGTCGGTAAAACGGAGACAGCACTGGCCCTTTCCGATCTCCTCTATGGAGGAGAGAAGAACCTGATTACCATCAACATGTCCGAGTTCCAGGAAGCTCACACGGTTTCGACGCTTAAAGGTTCTCCTCCGGGTTACGTTGGGTACGGAGAAGGGGGCGTCCTGACCGAGGCAGTGCGGCGCAGACCTTACTCGGTAGTGCTGTTGGACGAAGTGGAAAAGGCGCATCCCGACGTTCTCGAACTGTTCTTTCAGGTGTTCGACAAGGGCTCGATGGAAGACGGGGAAGGACGTCAGATCGATTTCAAAAACACAATCATCATTTTGACTTCGAACGCCGGGACGGATACTTTGGCCAAGCTCTGTGCTGATCCGGAGACGGCGCCGAGCCCGAGCGGACTGGTGAAGGCGCTCAAACCGGAGCTGGATAAGATATTTAAACCCGCGTTTCTCGGCCGCCTGGTGATTACTCCGTACTTTCCGATCCGCGATGAAGCTCTCCGGCGCATCATCGTTCTGAAGCTCGAGAAGATTCAGCGCCGTTTGCACGAGACGCACAAACTGGCGCTGAGCTACAGCCCGGAGTTGGTTGATGAGGTGGCAAAGCGCTGTACGGAAGTCGAAAGTGGAGCACGTAATGTCGACAACATCCTGACGAATACCTTGTTGCCCGACATTTCGCGCACACTGCTGGCGGGTCTGGCGGAAGGCAGCAGGTTGTCATCGATGCATGTGAGTATCGGAGAGAATGGCGTTTTCGCTTACAATTAGCGCCACAGGAGATTAATCCGCGATGGGAATGCCGGCAGCGCGTGTTGGAGATATGCACGTTTGTCCGATGGTGACCCCGGGCGTGCCGCCTATCCCGCATGTCGGCGGCCCGATTCTGCCGCCTTGTGCTGTAACAGTGTTGATCGGCAGCATACCGGCCGCCCGCCTGACCGACATGGCTACTTGCGTTGGGCCTCCGGATGTGATCGTGAAGGCGTCTATGACCGTCCTGATTAACTCCCTGCCGGCGGCTCGCATCGGAGACATGACCGCTCACGGAGGGTCGATCGTTGTCGGCGTGCCTACGGTATTGATCGGCGGATAGAAGCGGCTGATTGTGGTACCTTACTCTGCGTGCCTTATCCGCTGAGAATCGGGAACGCAACTGAATTCCAGGCGCTCCGGCGCTGGCTCACGGAGTGCGGATACACGGAGCAAGCGGTCTGTCGTCGCCTCGGTATACCTTCCATTTACGATTTCAAAACGCTGCGCGAAGGCCGTAAAGGCAGCTATGAAGTTTCCGATCGCCTGGACACCTTAATCAGGCTGCTGATGGACGAAGAAGCGCTCGACAGAGCAACTTTGTCGCATCAATTAGGTACCCAAGGTGTAGAAGCGACGGAGGCGTTGCTACTCCTGAAAAATCTCTCCGAAGATAATTCGCGGGCGTATGCCGATGCGGTTCTGTATCCCCAGGAAGGGCTGTTCGTCGCTTCGGACCGTACTTTTCTGGTAGACGCAGGTCACGGCGCTTCCTTGCCCGAGGACGTAGTCTATGCATCTATCACGAAGAACACCGGACGATTCGTCTCGATTCTGCCGGGCGATCCTTGCGAAAACCTGCTTGAGATGTGCGCGGGAACGGGCATCGCTGCGCTGGTCGGCGCCTCACGTTATGCAAAGAATTCCTGGGCTTGCGATTTGAGTGGGCGCTGTACGCACTTTGCGGAGTTCAACCGCCGTCTCAATGGCCTCGAAAACCTGCTCGCGCTGCAGGGCGATTTGTACCAGCCCGTGGAAGGCCTGAGCTTCGACCGCATTGTGGCTCATCCGCCTTACGTGCCGGCAGAGGAGCAGAAGTTGATGTTCCGCGATGGAGGGCAGGACGGGGAGCAGATCCTACGCAGTATCGTCCTGGGTCTGCCGAAATTTCTAACTCCGGGCGGACGATTTTATGCTTTGACACTTGCCACCGACCGGGAAGGCGAAACGCTGGAGCAGCGCGTCCGCAAGTGGCTTGGTGAAGGGCATTCCGATTTCGACGTATACCTGGTCTACAACGATGCCGAGCGCCGGCCGGATATGCTTCTGCAGGCGGTGGTGGACGCAAAAGGAAAATTGGGCGAGCTGGGGCCGCGCAGTAAAGTCTTTGAACGCCTGAAAGTAGAAACCATCCTTTACGGCGTGATTGTCGTGGAGCGGCACGAAACAGCCCGGGCTCCGCTCACGGCGCGTTGCAAGAAGTCGCGCAACTCGGGTAGCGATACTGTCGAGTGGTTCCGGCGCTGGCAGGTTTCGAGTGCGGCGGCCGAGTTCGGGGAGACACTGATGGGTGCGCGTCCGCGGCTGGCGGCCAGCTTGATTCTGGCGGTGACGCACACCGTGCAAGGCGGACAATTAACGCCCGCGGAATTTCGTATGCGAAGCGAGCAGCCGCTGAATAGCGACGCCCGCGTCGAGCCGTGGGTAGCGGTTTTGGTTGGCGCGTGTGAGGGCTCGCGCACGGTCAGAGAACTGTTTGGATATCTGAAAGAACAAGAAGTGATAACGGCAGAGCTGAGCGCCGCGGAATTTGCTGGTGTCGTGAGGCTTCTGATAGAGAACGGCTTCCTGGAAATCGCGGAATTTCCACTGCCGGCCCCGCAGACGCCGTTGCAGCAGAGATCGGCAGTGGCCGTGCAGTAAAGATTGCGCCCGTGGTTATCCGCCTCCCTTTACTAAGCCAGGAATTGGTGATAAATTAACCGGGCACGGAGTATTCATGCCAGAAAGCCTACAACACAAGCTTGATAGAGTCCGGTCACCGCGTGTTCACATTACCTACGATGTGGAGACCGGAGGGGCTATCGAAAAGAAAGAACTGCCTTTCGTAATGGGAGTTTTCGGAGATTTCACCGGTATGCCGGAAGAGCCGCTACCGCGCCTGAAAGACCGGAAATTCGTCGAGGTAAATCCGGATAACTTCGACTCGGTTCTGGCTGCGATGAAACCGCACCTGGCATTCTCGGTCGAGAACAAATTGAGCGAAGACGCGAACGCAGGCCAGTTGAAGGTGGATCTCCGGTTCCGGAGTCTGGATGATTTCGAGCCGGCCAACGTCGCGAGGCAGATCAAGCCTCTTCAGGAGCTGTTGGACCTCCGGACAAAGCTTGCGGACCTGCGTGGAAGCTTGCAGGGGAACGACAAGTTGGAAGAGCTTTTGCAGGAAGCGCTCAGAAACACCGAAAAACTCGAGAAACTAAAGACAGAAATTCACACGGGCGGTGGAGAAGAAAAGTAAATGAGCAGTCAATCGACAATACAGCCGAAGCCAGCCGGCGTAACGGAGACAACCGAGAAGGGTCTGCTCGACCAGATTGTCGAGCAAGGGCGGCTCGCCCGCGACCCTCAGGCGCGTGAGCGGGGGCGCGACCTCGTAAAGAATTTTGTTGCGCAGTTCCTTGATGGATCGATGACGCTATCCCCCGATAGCGAAGCGATGATCAATAAGCGAATCGCGCAGATCGATCATCTGATCTCTTTGCAGCTCAACGAAGTCATGCATAATCCGGCATTCCAGAAGCTGGAAGCGAGCTGGCGCGGTCTGAAGTATCTGCTCAGCCGGACGGAAACCGGTGAGCAGCTGAAATTGAAGGTATTCAATTGCTCGAAGAAGGAGCTGCTACGCGATTTGCAGCGGGCCAGCGAATTCGACCAGAGCGCAATGTTCAAGAAGGTCTACGAAGAAGAGTTCGGAGTATTCGGCGGCCATCCGTTCGGCACACTGGTTGGAGATTACGAGTTCGGCAAGAGCCCGGAAGACGTCGAACTGCTGGAAAAAATTTCACAAGTGGCGGCGGCGGCCCATGCGCCTTTCATCGCATCCGCTTCAGCCTCGACATTCAACCTTGATAGCTTCACGGACCTGGGTGCGCCGCGCGATCTGGCGAAGGTTTTCGACACTACCGAATACGCCAAATGGAAGAGCTTCCGAGCCAGTGACGATTCGCGCTACGTTGCGCTCACTCTGCCGCATATCCTGATGCGAGAGCCGTATGGAAAGACGACGCGGCCGGTCGAGGATTTCGACTATGAGGAGAGTGTAGACGGAACGCAGCACGACAAGTATCTCTGGGGCAATGCGGCGTGGGCGTTAGCTGCCCGGATTACCGAGTCGTTTGCGCGCTACAACTGGTGCGCGACTATCCGGGGCGTCGAAGGCGGCGGCAAGGTGGAAGGTCTGACGGTGCATAATTTCGCCACCGATGAAGGCGATGTCGCGATGAAGTGTCCGACAGAGGTGACCGATCACGGATCGGCGGGAGAAAGAGTTGGCCGACCTTGGTTTTGTTCCGCTCGTACACTGCAAGAACACGGATTACGCGGCATTTTTCAGCGTTCAGTCGGCGCAAAAAGCAAAGTTGTACGATACCGACTCCGCTAACGCTAATGCTCGTCTTTCGAGCAATCTCAGCTACATTCTGGCAGTCTCTAGGTTCGCGCATTATCTCAAGGCAATGATGCGAGATAAGATCGGCAGCTACATGTCACGGGGCGAATGCGAAACGTTCCTGAACAGGTGGATCTCCGGCTACGTGGTGGATACCACCAGCGCAGCGCCGTCAATGAAGGCGAAATACCCGCTGGCAGAAGCGCGAGTGGACGTCATGGAAATCCCGGGAAAACCCGGCGCTTACCGGGCTGTGGCCTTCTTGAAGCCTCACTTTCAACTCGATGAACTCACCGTTTCCATGAGGTTGGTAGCAGATCTGCCGCAACCGGCCGGCGCTTAATCTAAGTTTTGCAGACGGCACTCTTGAGTGTGTCGGACTGTGCATAGATGTCCGCAATTCACCCGATTAGTGTGGTCGGGCTCAGCACTGTACTTTACTAAGGAGTTAGAGAATGGCATACGATGCATTTATGTGGCTGGAGGGAGGTAATCCACCAGCCAACGGAGAGACGACAGACGCCACCTATAAGGGCAAGAATGCTTTCGAGGTTTATAGCTTTTCCTTTGGTGCGAGCAATCCTACGACGATCGGTTCGGCAACGGGCGGCCACGGGTCCGGAAAAGTGTCTATTTCTTCTTTCAACGTGATGAAGAAGAGCGACTCGGCGTCAGCGGCGTTGTTTACGAACTGTTGCAAAGGACAGCATTTCGACAAGGGTCACGTGGTGCTGCGCAAAGCAGGCGGAACAGCCCTTGAATATCTCAAATACGATTTTGAAGAGGTATTTGTCGAGAGCGTCCAATGGTCGGGCTCTTCAGGTGGTGACGATGCGCCTACCGAGTCAATTTCGTTTGCTTTTGGCAAAGTGAATATCGAGTACGAACCACAGAGCGCCAAGGGTGACGAAACTAAGAAGGTAACTGCCGTTTGGGATCTTCGAACGAACAAATCGGCCTAGATACGCAAAAAGGATGAATTCTCAAGAGCTTTTCCGAGCCGGGAAACTGAATGATGCCATTCAGGCTCTCGGCTCGGAAGTTCGCGAATTCCCGACCGATACCAAGCGGCGCACGTTTCTCTTTGAGCTGCTGTGTTTCGCTGGAGAGCTGGATAGGGCAGCGAAACACCTCAATGTCCTGGCTCAAGCGGGAGCCGATGCGGAGACGGGCGTGCTGCTTTACCGCTCCGCACTAGCCGCCGAGCGCAAACGGCAATTCCTGTTCGAGGAAGGGAATAAAGACAATGCGAAAGCAGCGCCGGTGTCTCCGCCGGGAACGATTAACGGGCGGAGCTTCAAGACGTTCGAGGATGCCGATCCGCGAATCGGGCCGCGCCTCGAGGTTTTTGTAGCTGGCGAGTATGTGTGGCTTCCCTTCGAGCACATCAGCTCGGTGAAGATCGAAGCGCCGCATCTGCTGCGCGATCTGTTGTGGAGCACAGGGCGTATCCTGACCGGTGCAGCGGCCAGAGGGCAGGAGTTCGGGGAAGTTCTTTTACCCGCGCTCTATCCATTTTCGTGGCGCCATTCTTCAGATGCGGTCCGGCTGGGCCGCGCGACGGAGTGGGAAAAGGTCGACGAGACAGGCGAGGTGCCCTTCGGGCAGAAGCTGTTCCTCATTGACGGAGAGGATGTCATACCCTTCCTGGAAATTCGGGAGCTTACTTTTGAGCCTGTGGCAGCTGAGCAAAACGCATCAAGTTAAACTCTCATGCCCTTGCGCGACGATCTACTAACCCCGATCCCCGGCGCAAATCCGAGTGGCGTGGACCTGCGCTACGATCCCGTTACAGAAAAGATAAAAGAAGCGCGTCGCCAGGAATTTGAGGCTCCGCAGGGAGCCTGGAAGACGGCTCTCAAGGTTGCCGATTACGCCGAGGTCGTCAAACTCGCCGGCGAAGTGCTCGCCTCTCGTAGCAAAGACCTGCAAATCGCGGTATGGCTGGTTGACGCCCAGATCCGACGCGAGGGATTCGGCGTGCTCGCACCGAGTTTCCGTCTTTTGCAACAACTTTGTGAGACGTTCTGGGACACGCTTTATCCCGAGATCGAAGACGGCGACCTGGAGATGCGCGCGTCTCCGCTTGGCTGGCTTGGTTCGAAGCTGGACGAGCCGATTCGATTGCTGCCCGTCACGACGAACGGCCTCTCCTGGTTTAGATACCGGGAATCCCGCACGGTTGGCTACGAGGCGCAAGCGGATAACAATGACAAGCGCAAAGCGCGCGAGCGGGCGATCAATGAAGGCAAGATAACGGCCGAGGAGTTCGATCAGGGGGTCGACGGGACGCCAAAGGCTTTTTACGAAGCGCAACTCGCAGCTATCAAGGAAGCACAAGCCGGCCTTGAACAACTCATCTCCTTTCTCGACCAGAAATTTGGGGACGCATCTCCGAGCTTCACAAAGGTGCGCAGCGCGATCGAAGACAATGCTCAGTTGCTGCGAGAGATTGCGAGCAAAAAGAAAGGCCCCGCTGAACCCGCTCAGTCGCCTGCTCCCGCGGTGGCTAAAGAGGTAACGCCCGTCGCGGTTACACCGGAGCCCGCTGCAGTTGCCGCCCCACCTCCGCCGCCGGCTCCGGTTGTAGCAGCCCCTGTTTCGCAGGCCCCTGCTGGCCCCGCATCCACCGAGCCAAGCGATCTCGACGACGCCGCCAGGCGCGTGGCCGCAGTAGCAAGGTATCTGCGGGCGAGAGACAAATATGATATTTCGGCATATCTGATCCAGAGAGGCTTCCGTTTTGGAGAAATACGCTACAACGGGCCCGATATAGATCGATCGATGCTTACGCCGCCGGACAACGACTTGCGGGAGAAGCTGACGCAAGCGCTGGAGGGTTCGCAGTGGGACAAAGTGCTCGCCTTAACCGAACAGGCGATGGAATCGCCCTGCAGTAGAGCCTGGCTCGATTTACAGCGATATGCAGTGAAAGCGCTCGAGGCGAAAGGTCCATACTTCATGTTCGTTGCGGATGCGATTCGCAGCGAAGTGAGAGGCCTGGTTTACGATCTTCCCGGCCTCGTCGAGATGCCGCTGCGAGATGGCACGCCCACGGCGGATCCAGAGACGCGTGCTTGGCTCGAAGAGGAAGTGCTGACCGGCGCTCCTCGACCTGCAGCCCCGGCGCCGGTTCCCGTGGCGCCGGTTGAGCCTGTAAAGCCCAGCGTGGAACTGCCACCGGTCGATCTGATGGAAAAACTCCCAGAGCTCGAATCGGAAGATCTGTCCGAGAACGGCCGTTGCGACGTATTCGCTGACGCGCTCAACAAAGCCGGGGCAGGGGATTTGCCCGAGGCACTGAATCTGCTTCAGCGACAGCTCACATCCGAGCATTCTGGCCGTGGACGATTCAAACGCCGCGTGCAGTTGGCCCATCTGCTTATGGCGGCTGGCCGGGATCAGGTAGCTCAGCCTCTGCTGGATGAAGTGGCGCGCGAGATTGCGGAGCGCAAACTGGAGGAGTGGGAAGATGGCGAAGCTCTTGCGTATCCTCTATCGCTGTTGCTGCGCTGCGCCGCGCAAGATCCGGAAAAGAAGCAGCGTCTGTATGCCGCAGTCTGCAGGCTGGCTCCCGCGCGCGCCCTGGAGATCCCAGACTAATCGATGGCATCTGAAGTAGAGCGAATCGTTCAGCTCAGCATCCTCGACCGTCTTACCGATGAGCAGCCGGATGTCAGGACGGACCCCTATCTCTCGCGGTCGGAGTCGTTGAGACGCTTTCGAAAATCTATAAAACGCGATCTCGAATTTCTGCTCAACTCGGTACGCAATGCCGATACTATCCCCGAATCCTATAGAGAATTGAAGAAGTCGCTGTATATGTATGGCCTGCCGGATCTCAATGGGACAGCGCTTGAAAACGCGCAGGACGAAACGCGTTTGCTCCGTGCACTGGAGGATGCAATATCGACATTCGAGCCTCGCCTTTCACGCGTACACGTTTCATCCTATGAACGTTTGTCGAAGAAAAAGAGCGCTCTCCTCTTTCGCGTTGAAGCGTTGCTGATGATCGACCCCGCGCCTGAACCCATCTCTTTCGACACCGTACTCGAGGTCTCAAAAGCCTCGTATTCGGTGAAAGAAGGTACTAGTGCGTGACGAACTGCTCTTTTATTACGAGCGGGAGCTGAGTTTTCTTCGTCATCTCGGGGGCGAGTTCGCGCAGAAATATCCCAAGGTGGCGGGCCGCTTACTGCTTGAACCCGGCAAATGCGAGGATCCCCACGTAGAACGGCTTCTGGAAGGGTTCGCCTTTCTTGCGGCGCGGGTGCATCTCAAGCTGGATGACGAGTTTCCCGAAATTGTCGAGGCCTTGCTCTCGGTCATCTACCCTCAATACCTGAGCCCAATACCGTCGATGTCGGTGGTGCAGTTTCATCTCGATCCAGAGCAGGGGAAAATCACCAGCGGCCTTCCGGTTCCTCGCCAGACACTTCTCAACTCGGCTCCCGTCAACGGAGTGTCCTGTCAGTTTAGGACGTCATACGAAACCACCTTGTGGCCGCTGCGGATCACGGGGGCTGGATGGAAATCCGCGGATTTGCTGAATCTGAACACGCGGGCGCCGAACGTATCTGGTGCCGTGTCCGTGCGTCTCGAGTGTTTCCCGGATGTCTCGTTCAGCAAACTCGATTTGAAGACGCTGCGTTTTTTTCTGCAAGGCGAAGGGACGCTGGTACACACGCTCATCGAACTCATCTGCAACAAGTGCGTCCAGATCGTGGTGAGAGGCGCCGGAGCAGCTTCGAAGAAGCAGGTGATTCTGGACGGAAATTCCGTCCGGCAAGTTGGGTTTGCGGCCGACGAGGACGTGCTGCCGTACCCTAGGCGGGCTTTTACAGGATACAGGCTGCTGCAGGAATACTTCAGCTTCCCGGAGAAATTCCTCTTTCTCGACCTCGGCGGATTCGAGCGGGTTGCCGCAGCAGATCTCGGTTCGTCAGCGGAGATCCTATTCCTGATCTCGGAATTTGACCGTCCGGACCAGCGCCAGGCAATCGAGCTCGGCATTTCAAACAACACGTTCCGGCTGGGATGCACGCCTATCGTTAATCTTTTTCCGCTCGTGGCAGAACCGATACGGCTGGAAGAGAAGAAATACGAATATCGCATTGTTCCCGATGCACGGCGCGAGCAGCATCTGGACATTCACTCGGTGCAGGATGTCACGGGGCTCTCGGCTGCTTCGCCGGAACCGACGAAATTCCGTCCCTTCTACTCCTATCGCCACGAGAACGCGCGTGACTCCGGCCACGCATTCTGGTATGTCAGCCGCCGTCCTTCCGGCTGGAGGTCCGATGGCGCCTCGAGTGTCTTCGTCACCTTTGTCGATTTAAGCGGCCGTTTGGTGTGCCCGGATCAGGATACCGTGACGGTACGGCTGACATGTACAAATAGCGAACTGCCTTCTCGCCTGCCTTTTGGTCACAAGAACAGCGATTTTCACGTTGACACAGTCGGTCCGATCGCGCAGGCAGTTGCCCTGGTGAAGCCGACCGAGCCGCTGCAGCCGCCGTCCCGCCGGAGCGTTTTGTGGAAGCTGATCTCGCAGCTTTCACTGAATTACCTCTCGCTTGGCAGCGAAGGCTTGGAAGCTTTTCGGGAAATCCTGCGGCTGCACAACTTCAGCGATGCGATTGCCTCTGAGAAGCAGATCAAAGGTATCCTTGCCCTGCGGAGTTCGCCACACTTTACCCGGCTGATTTCGGAGAACGGAGTTACGTTCGCTCGCGGCACTAGAGTGGAAATGGAATTCGATGAGGAAGAATTCGCGGGCGCGGGTGTCTATACGTTTTCAGCCGTTCTCAATGTTTTTCTCGGACTCTATGCTTCTCTTAACAGCTTCAGCCAGCTGGTGGTACGAACCCGGCAGCGGAAAGGAACGCTCAAGGAATGGCCACCGAGAGCAGGCGAAAAACCCATCCTGTAAGCCAACCGTTGCTCGAAGAGCAGTTGCGAAATGAGCCCTCGACCTTCGACTTCTTCCAAGCCGTCCGTCTTCTAACGTTATTGCAGCCCGACCGGCAGGCCATCGGAGAATTTTTCCCTCCACACGCAGAGGCTGTTCGCATCGGCGCACATGCGTCGCTCTCGTTCCCTGCGAGCCAAATCCAATCTTTAGAATGGCTCCCTGAAGCGCAGCCATTTCTGCAGGCAAACTTCATGGGCCTGATTGGTCCCGTAGGAGTGTTGCCGACGCCCTACACCGAATACGTCACCGAACGGCAGCGCTCGCATGACACGACCCTTGCCGATTTCCTGGACATTTTTCACCACAGGATCGCTTCGCTGTTCTATAAAGCTTGGGAAAAGACCCACTTTACTGTCGGGTTCGAGCGGCACACTGACGATCCGCTAACACAAGGGCTGTTCGCGCTACTCGGGCTTCGTACACAAGGTCTGCGGGACCGTCAATCTGTTCCTGATGAGACCTTCGTGTTTTATAGCGGGCTTTACACCATGGCGACACGCCCGGCGGTAGCGTTGGAGGCTATTCTTGCGGACTACTTCGACGTTCCGGTCGCAATCGAACAGTTTGTCGGTGTCTGGCGCCGGCTCGATGAATCGGATCGCAGCTTCTTAGAAACTGGCGAGCCTGCCAACTACAGCCTCGGATCGGGTGCTGTGCTGGGCGATGAGGTTTGGGATCAACAATCGCGCGCGCGAATTCGTATCGGCCCTCTTCCGATCGAGCGATATAGGGATTTCTTGCCGGATGGGTCGGCGTACCAGCCTCTTCGATCTCTCACTGCGGCATTCTGTGGCGAGGATATCGATTTCGAAGTGCAGCTCGTCCTCGAGCGTAAAGACGTACCGGCTTGCGATCTGGAAGAGAGCGAAGCCAGCGGACCGAGATTGGGTTGGTTGACCTGGCTGAAATCCAAGCCGGAACTGGATCGCGATCCGGGAGACACCATCCTTCTCATCTAGCCTCAATTGGGACCTAAGTCGCTATTGCATTAGCAGACGATCATCGATATACTGATGATCGACCGCCATGCCAAAGCGCAAATTAGATCCGCTCCCTTCCGCTGCGTTTCACATTCTGCTGTCACTCGCAGGTGAGGATCTGCATGGTTACGGGATCATGCGGCAGGTAGCCGACCAGACCGGAGGCCGCATGCGATTGGGGCCTGGGACGCTATATAGTTCTATCCAGTCACTGCTCGACGAGGGGCTCATCGAAGAGGTCGACTCTCCAGCCGATAAGAAGCTCCCGGACGAACGACGGCGGTACTATCGCCTGACGACTCCTGGACGGCAGCTGGCACGCTCGGAGGCAGATCGACTCGCTGATCTTCTGCGGGTCGCGCGTGCCAAGAAAATCTTTAGGGGCGAATATGTCTGAAAAGATTTACGCTTACGTGCTGCACCTCCTTGCTCCCGGGTTCCACAGTGTCTACGGCAAGGAGGCAGCCCGCCTTGTCGGTGATCGCTGTCGCGACGAGAAGGGCCTCATTGGCAAGATTCGCCTTTGTGTCGACCTGCTTCCCGATCTGGTCCTCGCCGCCATCCGCGACGATCGTTTCGCATATCGAATGGCCGCTTCTCAAGTCGCGGTGGCGCGTGCTCTTCAACCAGCGCCCTCGTTTACTGCTGTAAGAGGTGGCTCGCCCCCGACAGCGGCCCTTCTCGTCGGAGGTGCGTTGACCCTGTGCATTCTCGCAACGCTCTCTACGCTTGTCAGCCTTGGCGGCCGCGGTCAGGCCGCAGCACCCCCGTTGGTCCGGGCGCATCTGTTCGGAATACCTGGCTTCAGCGCCCGCCCGTCCACCGGAACGTTTGCTCTTGCTGATGCTCCTATAGACGCTCAGGAAAAGAAGCGGGTACTCAATGGCGTGGTTGCCAATCTCCGCGAATCCTATGTTTACCCGAACGTCGCCCGGAAGATGATTGACGCTCTACTTACTCACGAGAGGAATGGAGATTATGAACATAGGACAACCGGATCAGATTTCGCCGCCCTTCTTACTAGGCACTTGCAGGATGTAAGTCATGATCTTCACCTGCGCGTGGTCTATAGCGCGACCGAAGTGCCTCCTCTTGGTCCGGCGGATGCAGACCCGAATTTCCAGAGAATGCTCGAGCGGGATAACTGCGCGTTTCGCAAGGTGGAGGTTCTCCCGCACAACATCGGCTATGTCAAGTTAGACGCCTTCGGGCCTGTTCGTCTATGCCGTGACACGGCTGCTGCCGCTATGCGATTTCTGCCGCACGTAGACGGCCTGATCTTCGACCTGCGTGAAAATCAAGGCGGCGATCCGCACATGGTCTCTTTTATCGCATCCTACCTTTTTGATCGGCGCACACACCTGAACGACATCTACAATCAGCTCGACAAGTCAACAGAGGAATTCTGGACCTCGGAAGATGTGCCCGGTCCTAAATTTGGCGGAAAACCTCTGTACGTCTTGACTTCTGGAAGAACGTTTTCAGGCGCGGAGGAGTTTACCTACGATCTGAAGAACCTGAAGCGCGCCGTTATAGTCGGGGAGACAACCGCCGGGGGCGCGCATCTCGTCATGAACCACCGCATCGACGCTCATTTCATCGTCGGCGTTCCTTTTGCCCGGCCTATCAACCCCATTTCGAAGACCGACTGGGAAGGAACCGGAGTCGCGCCTGACGTGAAAGTGAAATCGGCAGATGCACTCGAAGTTGCCGAGCAGCTCGCATTCCGCAAGCTGGAGCACAAGCAGCGATAGTACGAGTACCACCGTCTGTCCGACAAGGATTGCCCGGGGTTTTTACCGTTTTGGCCACTCTCGCTGTGTTTCGCTAGTCTCGCGCCTCATGTCGGTCAAGCGGCCGCGTCGAGACTCTCTTGAACGCTTGGGCGCACAAGCCCGTTTTCATACCCACCGCCGCGCGAGCCAAAATCGCCGCCGGCTGTTCACGGCCAGCAGAAACTTTTTGATGGCATGCTTTCAAATCCTTACCGTCCAAACCCGATCTGAGCCCTCGATCTTCCAGCCGGGAAAACAATTATTTGTAAATGTTTCACGTGAAACATACCTTGGTTTCTCGATGCTGAAATTGAGCCCGCGCAATCCCTCCGCGCTATCGTCCCAGCGCCCAGAGTTAATACCCGCGGGGCCCTTTTATAGACGGTAAAAACCCCGCCGAAACCCGGCACATGACACGCGAAGATACTGTAGAAAACCGGCCCAATGGACCTGTACATGCTAAGAAGTTATGGTTAAATTGCACTTTAACGTTTAGACCCCAACGAAGAGGAGGCGCTTTTGTTATCGCAACAAGATCGCCCGATGCTACTCACAACAGATTTAGGCGATGACGCGCTGGTGCTACACCGCTTGGCTGGTACCGAAGCGATTTCATCGCCATTCGAGTTTCGCATTGGCATGCTCTCGGAGAATGAGCAAATCGATCTTCAATCTCTCCTACGGACGTCCGCAACCGTCTCAATTGGGCTCCCAGACGGTTCCTTCCGTTACATCAATGGAGCCTGGCGCCAGATTGAACATGTCGAAAATGGAAAAGAGAAGCTGGCGGTGTACGAAGGGGTTCTCGTACCGTCACTCTGGTTTCTGAGCTTGACGAGTGATTGCCGGATCTTTCAGAACATGACGGTGCCGGACATCGTTAAGAAAGTCTTAAATGATTCGGGCATAACCGACGTTAAGGTCAGCCTCCAAAAGAGCTATCCACAACGGGAATACTGCGTTCAGTATCGGGAGACGAGACTGCAGTTTGTATCTCGGCTCCTCGAAGACGAGGGAATCTTCTATTTCTTCGAGCACAAGTCCAGCGAACACATTCTGGTCCTGGCCGACAACCCCTCCGCCATTGCAGATTGCCCCGGCCAAAGCGCTGCCGACTTCTCTTTGCACCAGAAGGCCTGGGGAGATCAGGACGGGGTCGAGGAACTGCAGCCTCGCGCTTCGGTTTACACCGGCAAAGTCTCTTTGACGGATTACGATTTTGAAAAGCCGCGCAATTCTCTGCTGGTAAACGTCGGTAGCAAGGACGAATTCTTCGATTATCCCGGCACCTACACCGATCGTTCCGATGGAAACCGCATCAGCAACATACGGCTGGAACAGGAGGAAGTTCGGCGAGAGGTCGTGAGAGGAAAAGGCCGCTGCCGCGCATTCCTGCCCGGCTATAAATTCAAGTTGAACGGGCATTTTAGGCAGGATGCGGATATCGAATACGCCCTCACATCGCTGACGCATGAGGCCGTAGACAATACATTTTTCGCATCGGACAAAGATCTGCAGCCCTTTGTATATTCCAATGACTTTGAGGCGATTCCGGCCTCGAATACGCTGCGTCCTTTGCTCGTCACGCCCAAGCCGATCGTGAACGGCGTGCAGACAGCGGTAGTGGTCGGTAAGGCAGGCGAGGAAATCTGGGTAGACAATTATGGACGCGTGAAGGTGCAGTTCTTTTGGGATCGTCTCGGCCAGAACGATGAAAACAGCTCTTGCTGGGTTCGAGTCTCTCAAGCCTGGGCCGGAAAGGGTTGGGGTTGGGTCAGCTTACCCAGAATCGGGCAGGAGGTTATCGTCGATTTTCTCGAAGGCGACCCGGACCGGCCGATCATCACTGGACGCGTCTATAACGCCGATCAGACAATACCGTACAAGCTGCCGGACAATCAGACGCAGACGGGAATACGGACTCGCAGCAGCAAGGGCGGAGGCACGTCCAACTACAACGAGATTCTTTTCGAAGACAAGCAGGGCAGCGAATTACTGTCCATCCACGCCGAGAAAGACATGGACACGAGCGTGGAGCACGATGACACGCAGGAGGTCGACAACAATCGCACCATAACGGTAAAGGGAACGCATACCGAGACCATCACAAAGGACACCGCTATCGAGATTACGCAGGGTAACTATTCGATGACAATCGATACCGGAAACGAGACGAGAACTCTCAAACAGGGGAATCAATCCGTCACGCTCAACACCGGCAACATCTCAGTAAAATGCGACCTGGGTAGCATTACGGTGGAAGCCATGCAGTCGATTACTCTAAAAGTCGGTGCCAACAGCATCACCATTGACCAGACGGGAATCAACGTCAAGGGCTTGATGGTGCAGATATCGGGCGAGACGACCACCCAGGTTTCCGGCGAAGCACTGCTCACGCTCAAGGGCGGCATCACGATGATCAATTAGCCGGCCTACGAAGTTACTATTTTGACCACTACCGACATCATTGCCGCGGCGAACGTCAGCGAAGAGGCGAAAGCTATCTTCAAGCCCGATCTGGGGCCGTCGAGATTTGTTCACCTCCTCGAATCGAACAACTTGTTCAAAGATGCAATTCAATTCCTGGCCCACGGGCTTCCTATCGAGATTGCGGTCAAGTGGGCTAGCGCTTGTGCGCGCGAGTTGCTCCTGCCGGACCGGCTCGAGCGGTCCAAGGAGTCCTTGGAGCACGTTGAAGCATGGCTGAAAACGTCGGACGAAAGCAACCGGTGGAACGCGCGAGCCGCGGCCGACAAGTCGGGACTCTCCTCGCCGGTAGATCTGATTGCAATGGCCGTTTTCTTCAGCGGCGGAAGTATCACACCGCCGGATACGCCTGCCACTCCGCCGCCGCCCTACCTCGCGAACAAGATGGTGGTTGGCGCAATACAACTCGCCGTCCTGTCTCAGAAGCCCGAACAGGCCACCGAACGATACAGGACAACATTGCGGATCAGCCGGGAGATGGCCAAGCCGGAACGCAAGTGATGACCTGGCGTGAACCGCGCTAAATTCTTGTTGAGATAACCTATCTCTTACGTTGCTGCGGGAAAACGTTGTTGATCGAGGCGAGAACCGGTGCCGGAGAAGCGTGATTGTCTGATTGGCGGGGCGGGCATTACGTACGATTTTGGGGGAGAAGCTTGTGTCTTGCGGCGCTCTCTGTGGCAGGAGCTTGCGCGCAGCAGCAGCCAATCGCGTTTCCACACAATACCCATATGAAGCTCGGCATGGGCTGCATCGATTGCCATACAGGCGCGGATATCCGATCCGCTGCCGGTATTCCCTCAGTTCGAAAATGCATGTTCTGTCACGCGAAGGTAGCGACCAAAAAACCGGAGGTGCAGAAGGTCATCGGTTACGCTGACAAGAGGATCGAGATTCCGTGGGTGCGTGTCTATGGCTTCTCACAGGATGCCCACGTAGAATTCCGGCATGCGCCTCACTATCGGGCAGGTATTTCCTGCGCCACGTGCCACGGAGACGTTGCTAAGGGTACGGTTGCACAACGGACGGTTACACACAACATGGGCACATGTCTCAGTTGTCACAGGCAGAGAGGCGCTCCGCAGGACTGCGCAACGTGCCATTACTGAGCACGTCATTGCGCTCAATCCGGCATCAAGAGGTTGAAACGCTCTAAACATGGATCGCCGCAATTTCTTTAAAATCGTTTCTACAGTTTCCGCCGGCGTGGCGACGAGTGGCTGTGGGAAAAAGAGCAACCAGCTGATTCCGCTGCTCGTGCCGGAGCATGAAATTGTTCCAGGCGAAGAGCAATGGCATGCAGCCGTGTGCGGCGAGTGTGCTGCAGGGTGCGGTGTCATCGTGCGGGTGATGGAAGGGGAGCGGATCATCGAGCGAAACGGCACGAAGTTCCGTGAACCAATCGCCTCGATCAAGAAAATAGAAGGCAACCCGCTCGACCCGGTAAGCGGCGGAAGGCTGTGCGCGCGGGGCCAGGCGGCGCTCCAGTCTCTGTATAATCCGGACCGTGTACGCGGGCCCTTGCACCGAACCGGTGAGCGGGGCAAGGCGAGTTTTGCGGACGTCTCGTGGCCCGAAGCGATCGATTCGGTAGCAGAGACACTGACGAAAGCCCGCACTGCCAACGCGGGCGGAATCATGTTCCTCACTGGACCGCAAGCGAGTGCTCGCTCGCTCAGCATCCAGCGATTCCTCCAATCGATCGGAGCCCCACCGCCGCTCACCTGTTCGCTTGCCAGCTTCGCCGTGGAGCGGAAGGCGGCGGACTCGGTTTTTGGCTGGAAGGGCGTTCCCAGATACGACTTGGGAAATGCGCGTTATGTGTTGGGCGTCGGGGCGGACTTCGTGGGCGGCTGGGCTTCCCCGGTTTACTACGGGCGCCAGTATGGGCATTTTCGTCAAGGGCGTGCGGGCCTTCGCGGAAAGCTGGTGCAGGCGGAATCGAGAATGTCGCTCACCGCAGAAAATGCAGACGAGTGGCTGCCGTTGCGCCCGGGCTCCGAACCTCACTTCCTTGTCGCACTCGCGCGCCTGATCCTCGATGAGAAACTCGCACGCAAACAGGCAACATTGCCTCCTGAGATCCAGCAATCGATCGCGGGATCTAATTTGGCAGATCTCGTCCGCGCGACCGGACTTGAGGAGAAGCAGTTGCGGCGAGTCGCCCGCGAACTGGGCGAATCTGAAGCTCCCTTGGTAATCGCCGGCGCGTCAATCGTGCACAGCAATTCGGTCGAGGCGGTGATAGCTGGTCATTACCTGAACGTGCTGCTGGGGAACGTAGGTCAGCCGGGTGGCCTGTTTCCGCCCTATGCCGCAGTAGCGGCCGGTCCGCAAAACGACGATGTTCCAGCGGCGTTGAAGCACGCGCAAGTACTACTCCTGGCGAGCGACAATCCGGCGTATGCTCTTCCGGCAGCAAGCGGAGTGAAGGCGGCCCTGACTTCACTGCAAGCGATCGTGAGCTTCGGAGCATTCATCGACGATTCGGCCGCCTATGCGGATCTGATTCTTCCAGATCATCAGACGCTGGAATCGGAAGCGGCTGTAGCGCCGGCAGTGGCTGTTTCGCCGGTCGATATCAATGTATCGGCGCCCATCATTAGGCCTCTCTACAATACTCGGCAGATTGATCAAACGCTCAGTGACATCGCGAAGAAAATGAATGTTACCTTCGAAGCGGTGAGCGCGAGAAGCATGATTGAGCCGCTGCTGACGTCAGGTGAGACCTGGGACGATGTAACTCGCCGGGGCGGCTTGTGGCGGAATGACGAAACCACGATGCCGAGCCTCAAAGCGGTCGGAGGGAAATTGAACTGCACGAACGCTGTCTTCGACGGAGCAGCCGAGCAGTTTCCGCTGCAGTTCCAGCCTTACCTGTCACTGCAGTACCACGACGGAGGCGGTGCAAATCTCCCTTGGATGCAGGAGCTGCCGGATCCGGTATCAAGCGCCATGTGGGATCTGCCGGTGGAGGTTGATCCTCAAACCGCGGCGCGACTGAAACTGGCCACCGGGGATGCGGTGCGAGTGGAATCGAGTCACGGAAGCTTGGATGCGCCTGTGTATGTGCATCCGGCAGCCATTCCGGGAGTCGTTAGCATGGCGATCGGTGAAGGCCACACCCACTACGGGCGATACGCATCCGGCAGAGGAGCCAACCCGCTTTCCCTTCTGGCGGCGATTCGCGAGAATTCCACCAACACTCTGGCATTCGGAGCGACGCGTGTACGTCTCACCGCGTTGAACCGAAAACGCCCAGAGCTGATCCAATTTTCTCCGAACGATCGTGAACAAGGGCCATGGGGGTACCGATGAGCGAGTCCCATCAAGCCGCACATCGTTGGGGGATGGCGATCGACTTGGACCGATGTACCGGATGCCAGGCATGCGTGGCTGCCTGCCACGCAGAAAACAACTTGCCGGTTTCGGACCCCGACTCGGCGGCTAAGGGGAGGGTCATTCACTGGATTCGGGTGGATCGCTACTACGAAGGCGAATTCCCGAACGTACGCGTAAAGCATGTGCCGGTACTCTGCCAGCAATGTGATGAGGCGCCGTGCGAGCCGGTGTGTCCGGTTTACGCCACCTACCACAACGAGGAAGGACTCAACGTTCAGGTCTACAACCGCTGCGTCGGCACGCGCTATTGCGGGAACAACTGTCCCTACTCGGTACGCTTCTTCAATTGGTTCGACCCGGTGTGGCCTTCGCCGCTCGAAGTGCAGCACAATCCCGATGTCTCCATCCGCATGGGCGGTGTCATGGAGAAATGCACGTTCTGTATCCAGCGCATCAAGAGATCGGAGATCGACGCCGAAGCGGAAAAGCGGCCGATCGCGGATGGAGAGATACAGCCGGCTTGCGTGCAGTCGTGTCCGGCTGAGGCGATGGTGTTTGGGGACTTGAGTGATCCCGAGAGCAAAGTCTCACACCTGGCGGGAAGCGGGCGTTCGACGAGGTTGCTTGAAGAACTGGGCACCAAACCCAAGGTCTCTATCTGCAGAGGGGTACTTAATTGGCTGCCGGAGCGGAAACGATCGTCTACCCGGAAGCACACCGAGACCTTTGGCGACCATTAGCAGGCGCGAGCCGGCGCTACCTTTCCGTTCTCTTGCTGTTATCTGCGATATCCCTATGGGGACTCTTCGCGTGGAGCTATCAGCTTGCCCGTGGCATAGGCGTCGCTGGAATTCATCGGCCGATTTATTGGGGCCTCTACCTGGTCGATTTTGTCTTCTGGATCGGCATTTCCCATGCCGGCACCTTGATCTCAGCAATTCTGCGTCTGACAGAAGCGGGATGGCGGCGACCCGTGACTCGTGCCGCGGAGGCCATCACAGTCTTCGCCCTGATGATCGGCGGCATGTTTCCGATTGTTCACCTGGGCCGTGCATGGCTTTTCTTCTGGCTGTTTCCTTACCCCAATTCACGGCTGCTTTGGCCGAATTTCCGCTCTCCTCTGTTGTGGGACCTGACTGCGATTAGCACCTATCTCACCGGAAGCACGATTTACCTTTTTCTGCCTCTCATTCCGGATGTAGCAGCGCTTGCAAGGCGTGCGACCGGATGGCGTGCGCGCCTCTACCGGACACTTTCCCTCGGCTGGACCGGCAGTGACCGGCAATGGCACGCCCTCGAACGAGCGATGAAGCTGATGGCCGGAATCATCCTCGCGGTTGCAGTTTCGGTACACACGGTCGTGGCGTGGGACTTTTCCATGGCGATTGCTCCGATGTGGCATAGCACGATCTTCGGACCTTACTTCGTTGTAGGCGCGATTTTCAGCGGCATCGCAGCGCTGGTGATTGCGATGGCCATCATTCGCAGAACCATGCACCTGGAGAAATATCTGACGCCGCATCACTTCAACAACCTGGCGAAATTGCTGCTCCTGATGAGCCTTTTGTGGCTTTACTTCACGATTGCTGAGAACTTGACGGCCTGGTACGGCAACGAGTCGAAAGAAATGAACGTCTTCGGTGCTCGCGCACGAGGGATCTTCGCGCCTTATTTCTGGACCATGGTGTTCTGCAACTTCATCGTGCCATTTGTACTTTTGGGTATTCGACGGCTGCGCTCGGTACGCACGGTGACGATCGCGTCAATAACGGTCGTGATCGGCATGTGGCTGGAACGCTATCTGATCATCGTGCCAACCTTGAGCTTCGGCCCGCTACCCGCGACCTGGAGTCGCTACGCGCCGACATGGGTAGAAATCTCGATCACGGCAGCCACCTTCACCACCATGGCGCTGCTCTATCTGATCTTCGCGAAGCTGTTTCCAATCGTCTCGATTTGGGAGCTCCGAGATGACACGGCAGAAGGGAACGCCTAGCGTGTATCTAAGCGCCGAATTCTGCGATCGGGAGTCCACTACCCGAGCGCTGCTCGACCTAAAGGCGAAGGGCTTCGGTCCGTCTGACCTGGCCGTGTTTTCGGATCAGCCGCTGGAACTGGCGCACGGCGTCCTCGACCGTCCGAGTCGTATGTCGTTGGCAGTGGTGATGAGTGCAGTCTTGTTTTTACTGCTCGTTATCTGGTTTGTCTATTACACGCAGTATGATTATCCGCTGGTTACAGGAGGAATGCCGCTCTTTTCGTTTTGGGCAACAGGTGTGGTCTTCTACGAAATTACAATGTTCGGGGCGATCGCAATGGCATTCGTCTGGTTCCTTTTGGAAAGTGGCATATTGCAGCGAGGGCGCCTGCCGCCGATGCCCGTGATGGATTCAGGGATGATTTGCGTCCGGGTCTGCTGCCGGTCCGCTGAAGTGGAGGATGTTGGCGAGAGCTTGAAATCGGCGGGAGCAACGAACGTCAAAACGCTCGGAGAAACGGGAGAAGCGGATTGATGCGCAAGTCCCTTCTGATCGCCGCCGTTCTCGCTGCGAGCCTCTCGGCGGCGGACATTCAGGCCCCGCCATGGGAAAAATCTCGACTCGACATTGGGCGCGATCTCTTCCGCGAGAACTGCGCCGTCTGCCACGACATCGACAAGGATCAGAGGCATACGAGAAAGCTCGGTCCGAGCCTGAATCATCTTTTCAAAAACCCGAAATTGCCGCTCAGCCACGCAAAGCCGAGTCCCGCGTACGTGGTGGTCCGAATCAAATTCGGAGGAGCCCTCATGCCGGCGTTCAGGACCTCCATGAGCGACTCCGAAATCTCGACATTGGTTGACTACATGGCTTCAAAGTAGGCAGTGGCGCAACGCTCAGCTCAGGCGCAATACACTAAGTTGCGATGGACAAAAGAGAGTTTTTGAAGACTTCGGGTGCGCTGCTCGGGCGGTGGAGTGTTTGCCCGGTTGCTACCCGGCGATGAACAGAGCACTGCG
>CAWJEH010000021.1:0-35889 GCA_963841675.1 Terriglobia bacterium | reverse complement strand
AACCATAGGCTGGGTGCACAGGCGGATGTTGGACCAGGACCGAGGTCACTTTAACGTTCTCGTCCTGCATCACCTGGCCCTCTTTCGGGAGATCTGTGCATGCGATCATTCCGAAAGGGGTAAGCTTGAAATCTTCAGCCCAGAAATCAATCGTCACCTTCATGGACCGCAGATAATCTTCCGTCATCTCGTTCAGCGGCGGCGGCCCGAATGCATGGACAGACTGCTTCAATCCATGGACCCAGCCGATAATGAGGAACGGGCCGTACTCCACGTTGTGATCCGGATGCTGATGCGTAATGAAAATCGAACGGACCGCGGAAAAGGGAATGCCGGTTCGCGCAAACAGGTCGGTAACGCCGAGGCCACAATCAACCAGGTAGGCCGCGCCATTGTGAAGAAGAACGCTCGACTGCATATGGCGGTCCTGTCCTGGAAGTGGCCCCGCGCCAGTTCCGAGGAGCACAAGCTGGGTTCCCTTTGCCCCTTTCAGCGAGGCTCGAACCCGAGCTTCCCTAGTATCTAGCGATTCAGGAGTCGGCGCTGTAGCGCGCAATTGCCGCAAGGGGAGTGCCAGGACGGCGAGGGAGGTACCGAGCATCGTCCGGCGGGATAAACGGGTTCTGCTGTTGCTCATCTTGTGCTCTGTTTTCGAAAGGGCATCGCCATTTCGCAGTTCGGCTCGCACGTTGAGTCCGTAACTCCTGTGCAAGCACGTACACATCCAAACCGAGAGAATTGGATTCTGAGGAGCTGAGTAGGGGAAGATAACCGACTTGCGAATAAACTTGATTCGCCGCAGTTAGGAAAACAGGATGAACTGCCGCGTCCAACGGCGGGTCAAGAAAACAGCACTGCCAAAGCAAACGACGCACCCCGATGAGATGGACCGAGGTGCATCGGGACTCACCCGCGACTGTTGTGTTGTCGGGCTTCGCCCGGCTGCCACCCATCCGGCAGCAGCGGACGGGCGCTACTGGAGAGCCAACTGCAGGGTGCTTTGATCAGATTACGCGTGACTGGGTGATTGGGAAAGGGCCGTACACGTCTAAACAAACGCTGGGGGTCGACGTAGGCGCAGAAAATCTGTGAGGAAAGCGCGGCCAACCGAGCGATGGGCCGTTCAGTTAGGGCAGATGGCTGAGCGGATTGGGCTCCGTTTTCTTTGCTCCGAGGCACGTCGACAGGCATTCGTTTATCGGCAAGGACCTCTCCGTTCCATCGAGCGCAAAACAGTCGGCAATTGGCCGACCAGGCAGTATCAGTGCCCCACATCGCTTTCAGTACTCGCTGGACGATCCGTCCGCAAAGCCGATAAGGCGAGCAGAGTGTGGGTGTGCAGCGCCAGGGCAGCGGCAGCAGCGACTGTTCTGTTTTTTTTGGGCCGTTCCAATCCGTATTCAACTGATCAGAGAACCGGATCGACATGCGCGTTTCCACTGACGACATACCGAAGAAAGATTTGCAGTAGGATTTCAACCCTCAACGGGCGGCTTTCTCTCGTCTGCCGCTCCTACGGCGATATCACGTCCGCCCGTGGACTGACGGTACACGATTCCATCCTTCATCACGAAGTCGACCCTCGCGGTAGCGCTAATGTCTGCAACCGGATCGCCCGGCATCGCGACGATGTCGGCGAGTTTACCGGGCGCGAGCACACCGAGATCATTGCGTCCTAGCAGTTCGGCAGCGACGCTTGTGGCGGCTTTCAGAGCTCGAATCGGGCTCAGTCCCGCGTTAACCATCGCCTGGAATTCGAGAATGCCATGGCTGAACGGAAACATCCCGCAATCTGTTCCGTAGGCAACCTTTACTTGGCTTCCGGCAAGAAGCCTCTGAGAAGCAAGAATTTTTTCGTTATCGCGCCGGAACTTCCACACGGCCTGACAGGGCAGCGTGCCGGCTTGCAATTCGTGCAAATCCTCCTGAGTCATCTGCATTGTCGGAATGATGTACGAGCCCGCTTGTTCGGCCATGTGCAGCCCCTCGGAATCAATCAGGTAAGCATGCTCGATACTGCGTGCCCCAAAGCGAATCGCCTGCTTACAGCCCTCGGCGGCCCCCGTGTGCACGGCAACTGGCATGCCGAGCTGGTGTGCGGTCGATGTCAACACCTCCATCTCGTCATCGAACCACGTCACGCGAGCCGGATCGTCCCCGGCACTGAAATAACCGCCGGTGTTTGCGGTTTTGATCCAGTCGCTGCCGAAGGTGTGTTCGCGGCGCACCAAAGCTTTAATGCTTCCAGCATTATCAGCAACGGCCGAAACCTGTATAGTCCATCGAGGAGCATAAAAGCCCCGCAGATCGCCGTGGCCTGCACTCGCACTTAAGATGTGCGCCGCTACAATCAGCCGAGGTCCTTCGACAAACCCTGCGTTGATCGCGTTGCGAAGATCAACTGTCGGCCATTCCGGATCGGCAGTGCCGAGGTCACGCAAAGTCGTGAAGCCGTAACTCATGTATTCGCGGGCGAGGCTCAGCCCCTTGAGCGCCTTGCTCGCTGAAGATTCGAGGGTCTGCTGTACCAGATTTGCCGCATCCATGGTCAGGTGAACATGGGTGTCAATGAATCCAGGGCTTACTGTCCTATCTGATAAGTCGATTACCTGCGCTCCTGGCGGCCGGTTGACCGATCGCCCAATGCTCGCGATCCGATTACCCTCGACTAGGATCTCCGTCGGCCCCGACAGCTCTTCGGAGGAACCGTCGAACATATTGCCGCATGCGAGCACAGTTGCACTCATGCTAGAGCCCCCTTGAATTCATTCTTCGTTTGACCGATTAACGGTGGTGTCTGAAGACGCACGCGCGATCGGGAGGTGCCAACCGCGCCGCATGGCCATAAAGCGGAGGCCGAAGCAGAGAACTGCGCCGGCTGTCTCCGCCGCGAAGGACGCGACATTCAGCATCCTTCCAATTACTACGACAGCCGCGCCAATCAGGGCCGCAACCGCGTAAAGCTCGGTGCGCAACACTGTGGGGATTTCCATCACGAGCACGTCTCGCACCATGCCGCCACCGATCCCGGTCAGCATGCCGAGCAGCGTCGCCGCAACCGGCCCCGCGTGAAAGGCTAACGCCTTACCCGCGCCCGCGACCGCAAAGAGAGCTAGTCCGGCGGCGTCGAACACCAGCACGGGGCTGCTCAGCCGGTTGATGATTCGATACCAATAGAACGTAATCAGCCCGGCAAGAATTGAGACAGCGACATATCGCCAGTCGCGGATGGCTGCTGGCGGAACCGCACCAATCATCACATCGCGGGCGATCCCACCCGAGTTCCCAGCCGCGAACGACAGAACCAGAACCCCGAAGAGATCGAGCCTGTGTTTAACCCCAGCCGTCGCGCCGCTAAGTGCGAATACGAACGTGCCCCCAAGATCGAAGGCAACCAGGAGCGTGCTTATCAGGATGTGTTCGTTAACGATCATCTGCCTTATGCCGCCAGCCAGGCTTGGGCGGCAACCACTAGCGTCTCCAGGCCTGTCTCCAAAGTTGGATGGATCACCGGTGCGAATCGCGGATTGTGATTCGTCGGGATTTCACCGATCCGTCCCTCCTTTTTGGCTTTCGCGTACATGTCAGAATCGATTCCCCCTACGAACCAGAACACGGACGGCGCGCCCCATTCCGACCCGAAGGATCCGAAGTCCTCGCTCGCGGTCGTCGGCTTGGTTTCCTGAACGCGGCCAGCAGGAAAGTGCTGGCGAAACGCCTCGGCCACTCGCTTGGTCGCCTCCGGATCATTCTCGACAAGAGAATAACGGTCCAGAGCCGTGATCTCTGGTTTCTTTGGGGCGCCGGAGGCGGCGGCTTCGGCATTGACAATCCGCTCGATCGCGGCAAGCACGCGTTTACGGACGGCCCCGTCGAAAGTGCGGACATTCAGCTTGATGATCGCCTCATCAGGGATGACGTTTTCCTTCGTGCCGGCCTGCAGCACACCGATGGTGACAACGGCTGCTTCATTCGCCGCCACCTCCCGGGAAACGATGGTCTGCAACCGCATCACCGTTGCCGCGGCCATCACAACGGGATCGATGCTGGCTTCCGGCATTGACCCGTGAGCGCCACGTCCGAACAGTCGAATCTGCAGACTGTCAGCGGCCGACGTTGTGGCTCCGGGACGGCCGGCAATAATACCGGCAGGCAAGCTCATGACATGCTGGCCGAGCACGACGGCGGGCTTGGGGAAACGTTTAAAGAGCCCGTCATCGATCATTGCCTGTGCGCCCGCTGCAGTCTCTTCTGCCGGTTGAAAGACGGGCATCAGCGTACCTTTCCATGCATCACGAGACTTCGCAAACAGCGTGGCCGCGCCTATCAGCCAAGTCACATGCATGTCGTGACCGCAAGCGTGCATCACGGGCACTGTCTTCCCAGTGCTATCAGTGGCCGTTACCTTACTGGCGTAGGGCAGACCTGTGGCTTCCTGAACCGGAAGCGCGTCCATGTCGGCACGCAGCATCACTTCCGGTCCCTCCCCGTTGCGCAGCAGACCCACAACGCCAGTCTTTCCTACTCCCGTGGTCACTTCATAGCCGGCAGCACGAAGACGGTCCGCTGCGATGCCCGCCGTGCGCGTTTCTTGCATCGACAGTTCGGGATGAGCGTGGATATCTTTGTAGACGGATTCCAAGTCGGTAAGCAAGTCGCGGACATTTGCAAGTACGGTTGCGGAACCTTTCGATACTGCTTTATTCATATAAGCCAATCCTTTCGTGTAGTGGATTTCACGAGTTCAATCCATTTGCATTAGAGTGGCGTTCCTCATTTAGGGGTCGGTACCGCTCTCCTCGTTTACTAAGCATTTCTCTTTCCGCTCCGAATCCGCAAGCGCTAACGTTCATGGAGCGGCCTGACTTCGGCGCACGTGAGCGACTATTCGAAGTGTGTCGAGCTGAATTCAATAATACGAGTGTCACTCACCGTTTGTTGCTGACTGAACGCCGCTGCCGTAATTCACTAGTGACGCCTAGCAGCTCCGATGGTGCCCTGAATTGTAATGCGGGTCGACAATAGTGAGGAACAGATCACCGAGAGACCTATTCTATGCAGGCGAGCGACATTCATCAGCTTGAGTTCATTTTTCTGCTCCTCTTGGTATTTGTGGTCGGCTTTGGAACGCTTGCGCAAAAGCTCAAAACGCCGTATCCCATCGTCCTGGTTATCGGAGGTCTCCTTCTCAGTGCTTTTCCGGGACTGCCGCGCTTATCCTTGAACCCAGATTTGGTTTTCCTGGTGATGTTGCCGCCGCTTCTGTTTTCGGCTGCCTTTAACACCTCGTGGAGAGATTTCCGATATAACCTGACAACTATTCTGTTTCTTGCATTCGGATTGGTCGCGTTTACGACATTCGGTGTAGGACTGACCGCTGACTGGCTTCTTCCCGGGTTCGACTGGCGGCTTGGACTCGTGCTTGGGGCAGTCATTTCGCCCACCGACGCAATCGCGGCGACATCGATTGCAAACCGCGTCGGATTGCCGCGACGAATTGTAGACATTCTCGAAGGTGAGAGCCTTGTGAACGACGCCAGCGGCCTCGTAGCCTTAGAGTTCGCGGTGGCCATCATAGTAACCGGACATTCTCCGTCGGGTGGCGAAGCAGTTTGGAGATTGGCCTACCTTGTCGCAGGTGGAATCATCGCCGGGCTCATCGTCGGAAAAATCGTGTATGTTTTCGAAAAATGGGTAGACAATGCTCCCGTTGAGATCACAGCCAGCATTGTCGTTCCCTATCTCGCCTACTTAGGCGCCGAAGCGCTTCACGCTTCCGGTGTTTTATCGGTTGTCGCTTGTGGACTTTATCTCGGCTGGCGCAGCTCAGTTTATCTTTCTTCTATTGCCCGCCTTCAGTCTTGGGCAACATGGAATACTCTCACGTTCATTTTGAACGGCATTGCGTTCCTCCTGATCGGCCTGCAACTGCGATATGTGATTCAGGGCATCCGCCACGTTAATGCGGGATCGCTTGTTTCCAGTGCCGCTGCTGTCATTCTCGTCGTGATTCTGTTGCGGTTCGCGTGGGTTTATCCCGGCGCATACCTGTCATCGCTAGTTACCCGAAAATCTCTGAAACAAGCGGTGCCTCTTTCGTCGCGCGGCGTTTTTATTACTGGTTGGACTGGGATGCGGGGGGTCGTTTCGCTTGCGGCCGCGATTTCGTTGCCGCAAGCGCTCACAAACGGAAACGCTTTTCCGCAGCGGAATATGATCATCTTCATCACGTTTTGCGTGATTTTCGTCACTCTCGTTTTACAGGGATTGACGCTCCCAGCGCTTATTCGTCGCTTAGGGTTGAACGTGCCGGGAGAGAAGAACCCCGAGGAGGAGAAAGCCCGACGTAAGATGATCCGTAGTGCCCTCGAATATCTCGATCACATGCGCGCCGAGGACAAGCCCGAATTTGAATCTGTCTACGACGACATAGCGGAGCATTATCGGGCGCGCCTTGCTGCTGCAGGTGGAGATCAAGAGAACAGTGAGGGCTTCACGCCTAAGGATCACGAGCGGTACCGCCAGATTACGCAGAAACTCCGCGAGGTGGAGCGTTCGGCAGCCTTGAACCTCCGCAATGAGAAAGAAATCAACGATGCGGTTTTGCGGAAATTGGAAGGCGAACTGGATCTTTTGGACGTACGGTACCAGGGGAGCAAGAGATAAGAAATGTGTGCGTACCGTTTTGCATCCGCGTCCATTCAGTTGCGGAACGGAGTTCCTTCAGAGCATGCGTGGAATGCTTGAGCCGTCACCGGAACCAAAGCGATTGTGCATCCTAGCCGACGGCGTAAAAGCGTCATTATCAGCATTGATCATGTGAACTTTTTTGAAGACTCGTGAGATTGGATTTCCGATGAACGTCAAGACGTTCTCTGCCGGTGTGCTTCTGTCAGCTGCCGTTTACCCGATCCCTTGCACAGGATGCTTCCACAACACCTACGCCTTTAGCTGAACTGCTAGGAGAGCCAACGAAAAATAACCCGCACGTCCTTGCAACGGGGGGGCTTCAAGGTCGCCCTATGATATTGTGTGGAACGAGCTTTGGAGAGCGAAATGGATAGCATGAATGGACAGCACGGGAGTCGTAGAACGCGCGATTCTCAGCCTGGCATGCTGTCTGTTTTGCTGTCCATTTTGGCATCCAAACGGGTAGTATAGGATAGACAGCATGGACGGAATAGACTGCGTGTCGGTTTAGGAAGTCCAGTGGTTTCAGCTAACTAGCTGATTTGACAGAGCGCGGGAGTAATTCAGCGGTAGAATGCCAGCTTCCCGTTGCGCCTTTCTTCTTCAATAGCTTACCCAGCTTAGTGTCCCGTTTAGTGTCCACCGCCTAGAATTTTTTGGCTCGTTCGGATCGTTCCATGCTATCGGGAATGGAACGATGGCGCGCGTCAACATTGTGAAGCAGATCAAAATCGGTCGTCAGTGGGTCTTTAAGGCGATCCCCGCAAACAAGACGGGGAGCGCGATTGGAACGCACTGCCGGAAGGTAGATATTTCGTCGAATGGCGCGAGAGCGGAACGCGCAGGCGCCTGCCGGCTGGCCGGACCGTTTCGCAAGCCTTGGAAGCCCGGCGGATCAAGAAGGCAGAACTCGCCGCCACCGAGGTCGGCATTCTCCAGCGGTACAAACCGATCGAGTCGCCTCCCCCACCCCAGCCGGTTCTTCTTGCGGGCCTGATCCGGCGCTATCTCGACCAGATCGATACACTCAAGAAGCCAAACACCTACCGCAAGTACAATGCGGTCCTGACCCGTTTCGAAAAACACTTTACCGGTCGACCGCTGGAACAGATTTCGTTCCAAGACTTGGATGATTTTATTGTCAAACTCAAGAAGAGCGGATTGTCCGCGAATACCGTCCTTCACAACGTGATCATCGTCGCGCAGTTTTTCCGACGTAACGGCCGACGCGACATCACGCGGGAACTGCAATTGCCGGAAGCGATCCATGCGCTGCCGCGGATGTACTCCGAAGAGGAACAAGCACGATTTCTCTCGGCGTGTGATTCCTGGGAATTGGCCCTCTTTTCCACGTTTCTACTAACGGGGTTCCGGGAACAGGAAGTGATGCATCTCTTCTGGAGAGATCTCAATCTGAAACTCCGAACAGCTCGAGTTGTTTCCAAGCCGGACTTACGCTTCTTCCCCAAGCGATGGGAGGAACGAGAAGTCCCAGTGCCCGTCGATCTGGCACAACTCCTCGCGAACCACCCCCGGTCAATCGATAGCCCGTTCGTGTTCCCATCACCGACAGGCAATCGGGAACAGAACTTCCTGCGGCGCTGCAAAGAAATCGCGACGCGTGCCCGACTGGATGCGTCTACATTCGACCTGAAGACCTTCCGGTCGACGTATGCGACCAGCATGCTGAGGTCCGGGTTCGATATTCGAACGGTGCAACATTGGATGGGGCACAAGTCAGTCGAGACAACCATGCGCTATCTGGTACCCGCCCAGGACGTGCATGATCGCCTGGACCGGATCGGAATACCAGGAAGAGAGAAGAGTTCCTCGCGAGTCAAGCCGCGGAAGCCGAGTGGCGAGTCCGGATCCAATCGCAAGGCGAGCCGCGCCTCCTAGGGCCGTTTTCTACGGAACATAGAAACCCTGTCCCCGTGAAACGAGAATTCTCGGGGAACGGCCGGGCTACCGCCTACGTTGGTAAATTGCTGTGGATTAATCGAGTCAATGACGAGACCTGAGCTTGGCTGGGAAATTTTTGACTGAGCCCACAATGAGCGGTTAGAAGAGGGAAGAACGTGGGCGTCGTCGAAGGCGCCCGCAGGCGATTTCGATCTCAAGGAGACGTTGTATGTCGACCTCCCCCGTGCCTTTGCAGCCGTCCGGTCCAGTTCCGGACGACATCTTCGACAACTCTTGCAATCTCCAAAGCTGATGACGGCCAAAGAACTGTCCGGAATTATCACGATTAAACCGAAGACCCTGTACAGCTATGCTGCTCAGGGTTTGATTCCACATTACAAGATCGAGTCCAACGTACGGTTTCGCGGCCGGGAGATCGCCGATTGGCTGCGAGAACACGCACGCCGGAGAGCCAACGGGACTCCGCATAGCGGAGTGCGGACAACAGCAATGTCGCAATTCAAATGCCGGAAGGACCGGTAGAGCCGAACGCGACGCAGACCGCCTCCCTCCGGGCGAAAAAGTGTAATCCATGTCTCCGGTACGTTCTGTTACCTATGTCTCGGGTCAGTCACATCGCCAATGACTTATCAAATGGAACGTGTTCGAAATACGTTTGCTGGTGGCAAACGATCTAGCCTGTTCGGCGTAAGCATCCGCGCAGGGAAATTTAATCGTCGTCGATCAGTTCTTTCTGGTCCATCGCTAGAAAAGCTTCCGGTGCTAACGTCGGAGCATTTCCATCGGTGTTTGACGGAGTTGGCGTAGTAGCGGACCTAGCCGAAGATCTTGCGTCGCACGGTCTGAATACCAAGCTGCTCCAGTTTCTTTTCCGTGACCTTGCCGACCCCAGGCAGGCGTGAAACCGGCAACGGCGACAAAAATACATCCACATCGCCAGGCTGAATAACAAAGAGTCCGTCCGGTTTGCCCCAATCAGATGCGATCTTCGCCAAGAACTTGTTTGGCGCTACGCCGGCTGAAGCCGTCAACTGCAGCTCCTGACGAATCTGCTCCCGAATGGCCCGCGCGAGACGCGTAGCGGTCGGCAGCCCGGTCTTGTTCTCAGTGACGTCGAGGTACGCTTCGTCAAGCGATAACGGCTCGATCAAATCTGTGTGCCGCCGAAAGATATCGTGTGCCATGCGCGAAACGGCCCGATATCGCGAAAAATCCGGCGCCACGAAGACGGCATCGGGGCACAGGCGTTCAGCACGATTCGCGGGCATGGCTGAGCGTACCCCGAACCGCCTGGCTTCATATGATGCGGCGCAAACCACAGAACGCTTGCCGCGCCAGGCCACAATGACGGGCTTACCGCGCAGCCGCGGGTCATCGCGCTGCTCCACGGACGCACGCGTCCATGTCGATGTGCACGATTTTGCGCACGCTCATCTGCATAGTATGCCTGTTTGCATCGCAACTGCGATGCAAGTCTGCCTACATGCGTTGGGCTGGGTAAGAATAGTGCTATGCGGAAGAGGATAGTGGGGACGGGCCCTGACCCGCAACGTGGCGAATCGGACCAAGGCTGGCTTGATCTTGATCAAATCGCCACGGTAGAAGTCACGTCAGAAGATCCCAGCTTTCCCATTGAATCTGCGTTCCGTCCAAACCGCGGGCCTGGCTGGCGAGCTTCTCAGAAAGGTGAACAGCAGATCCGGATTATCTTTGATGAACCTATATCGCTGCATCGCATTCAACTTAGGTTCCATGAAACGGAGTCGGAGCGAATGCAGCAGTTCACACTTCGATGGTCGTCTGCAGCGGGTGCGCCGCCGAAAGAAATTGTACGCCAACAATGGAATTTTAGCCCTGCTGGCTCGACAACCGAATTTGAAGATTATTCGATCGACTTGAACGCCGTGTCTATGCTAGAACTCGCGATTCAACCCGATCTTGGCCGAGGTGCAGCAATCGCGAGTCTCGTAACCTGCCGTCTGGGTTGATCGCGCCCACGGCAACGGTTTTTATTTAAAAGTCGCGATCCGCACGAGGCCAGCGAACGTCGCAGAGTTCCGCCATAATCGCGTATCTCAATAGGTAGTCTTCAGGCCGGTAATCCGGTTGGCACATCGATCTCGAATCGAAGATGTGGTGAGTGCATGATAGGGCGCAGCTTGTCAAAGACCCGGAAGTTAGCGGCTCGACGGCGGAAGAGCCTGGACGCGGGCTTGTGGTATAGCGGGGTTAGATGCCGCTCGAAGAGCATGGCCGCAATCGGGATTTCCAAAAGGTAGCCGAGCCCCCAACGGGCCGTGTTCAGGCCAGTAAAGGAAGACTCTCTTGCCCAATCCAAAAACGTGACGCAAGGCGTCTTCAATGTGACTTCCGGCTCGAATTAGACGGCATCTTACCGAGCTCGGCAGTCAGCAAGGGCGCAAGCCGAAATGCGGCCGACAAGAGGTTAGCAGTAGAGACAGAAGAAAATCCCGTAGCCAACTGCAGTTCACGCCGCGAGGTGCGCGTCTGCGAAGTCCCTGGAATCTGTTTCGCATGCGCCACTGCGTCCAGCGCGAGAAATGGCTACTGATTAAGGAAGAGGATGCCGCGACCCAAAGATACAAAAGAAGTTTCTGCGAATGGCTTGAACGCGTTGATGAAGCGCTATTTCGAGGTGCAGCTTGCCACGCTGGTAGACACGCCGCCGGAGGGTGCTCAATGGCTGCATGAAATTAAATTCGATGGATATCGGCTTTTGGGGTACGTATCGGGCGGCGCATCACGGCTCCTCACCCGCAACGGCAAGGACTGGACAAATCATTTCCCGTCGTTGTCTGCAGCTATCGAGAAACTGCCCGTCAAAAACGCAGTCCTGGACATGGAAGCCGTAGTGCTCGATGAGGATGGCAAAAGCAACTTCCAGTCTTTGCAGGCGGCGCTTGGCGAAACAGGCAACCGCGACAGTATTGGGGCTTATGTCTTTGATCTTTTACATATCGATGGCACGGATTTCACCCAAAAACCTCTTCTAGAACGCAAAGAGCGATTACAGGCTCTCCTTAAGAGCAACAAATCGCCGCTTCGTTATAGCGGCCACGTACTCGGTCAAGGTGCGGAGATGTTCGCCAAAGCCTGCGAAACTGGCCTCGAAGGGATCCTTTCTAAGCAAGCCAATGCGCCATACGTAGCGGGACGCCAAAGGAGTTGGCTGAAGATCAAATGCTCTCGGCGTCAGGAATTCATCATCGTTGGCTTCAGTGATGTACGCAAGGGCGAGCGAGCACTAGGGGCGCTGTACTTGGCCTATAAGAAGAATGGCGTGCTGCACTACGCCGGTAAAGTCGGCACAGGCTTCTCCATGCAGAGTGCTCGTGAGCTAGCGGGGCGCCTCGCCAACATCGGAGTGAAGACGCCGGTTCTGGGGCGCGGCGAAACGGTCAGACTCGCTGCTGGCGAATGGCGCGCCGTCCATTGGGTTGAGCCGGTACTGCTTTGCGAGGTTGCGTTCACGGAGTGGACTGGAGACGGCCGCATTCGGCATCCATCTTTTCAGGGTCTGCGAGAAGACAAAGATGCCTCGCAAGTCAACAAGGAGCAGCCAATGCGAACATCCACCACGACCCAGTCCGCGACAGGAAAGAAAAAAGCGGAAAGCCTGGTGCTCGGCGGCATCTCTATTACTCATCCCGGCCGCGTGATTTCCAAGACCGGACACATCACCAAAGGCGAGCTGGCCGAATACTATGCCGGCGTAGCTTCTTGGATCCTGCCGCAAATCGAACGGCACCCTTTGAGCCTGTTGCGCTGCCCGTCCGGGATCGATAGACAATGCTTTTTTCAGAGGAACCCCGGCCGGGGTTTGGGCGCCCACGTTAGAACGTTCGAGTTCAAAAACAAAGGCAAAACCTATGAATACCTTTACATCGAGGATGAAAAAGGACTGCTGGAAATCGTCCAGATGGGAGGGATTGAACTTCACCCGTGGGGAGCGCCTGTGGATGCAATCGATTATCCCGATCGAATGATTTTCGATCTTGATCCGGCTCCCGAAGTTCCGTTTGAGGCGCTGAAGTTGGCAGCCAAGGACTTGAAGCAACGCTTAGAGCATAGGGGATTGCATTCGACACTCAAGTGCACGGGAGGTAAAGGATTGCACGTCACCGTTCCACTTGCCGGTAAGGACAAATGGGCCGCCGTAAAGTCTTTTGCCGGCTCTTTGGCTAACGAGATGGTGGCCGCCGAACCGGACGCCTATATCGCCACCATGAGCAAGGCGAAGCGAACGGGTAAGATCTTCATCGATTATTTCCGCAACGACTATACCGCCACCGCCATCGCCAATTACGGAGTGCGGGCAAGGCCAGGCGCGCCGGTTGCGCTGCCAATCGAGTGGAAAGAATTGAAAAACTTGCAATCCGCGGATCAATTTACCATCAAGGACGTATGGAAGCGGGCAAATAGCAAGCGAGCCAGGTCGCCGGTTCCGCCGCAAACGCTACCTGCCGAAAACTGAGCGGCGCGCGTGAGCAAGCGGGATCGCAATGCCGAATAACGCGCATAGCTTGAGCAACGCGGAGATTGCGGATCGCCTGGCAAGCCTCGCGCAATTGCTTTCGGCGCAAAGGGAGAATCCGTACAAAGTCAAGGCATACCAAAGAGCCGCAGCCAAAATCCGAACGCTCTCGGAAAGCATCGAGGAGCTTGTACGCGACGAGGTAGATTTGACAACTTACGCCGGTATCGGCGAGGCGATCAGCGGCGCAATCCAGGAAATCGTCAGGACAGGTACGCTGGGCAAACTCGAAAAGTTACGATCGCAGGCGCCGCCCGAACTCGCCAGTTTGGGTGACTACTCGCGCCTCGATCCGAAACGCGTTCTTCGCGCTTATAAGAAGCTCGGCATCTCTTCGATCGATGCACTGCGCGAAAAACTCGAAATGGCGAACTGGAAAAAACTGTCGGGATTCGGACGGCACAACATATCCGCCAAGGTTTAACGGAGACACACGCCATTTTGTTGTACAAGGCTCACGATCTTCGAAACGCGGTAGAGGAATTTCTGCTGAACAGGTGCAGCGTGCGTGCTGCCGAGGCCGTGGGAGATTACAGACGCTGCGTAGAAATCATCGAAGAATTAGCGTTTATTGTCGACGTAGAAGATTTCGCGGCGCTCGTCGCCAAGCTCGAGTGCTACGGCGGACGTACCCCGCTTTTAAGCGCAAACAAGAGCACCGCTGCGTATGCGCTCTCTTCCGGCGTTCGATTGCGTATCGATCGCGCAACAAAGGAGAATTGGGGGCTTTCTCTGATTCGATCCACGGGGAGTAAAGCGCATTTGCGCAAGCTCGCCAGCATGACAGGAGACCTCGAATCGTTGCAGTCGAAGGGTCCATTTCCCACAGAGAAGCATCTTTATCGTGAATTCGGGTTGTCCTTTATCGCGCCGGAGCTTCGGGAGGGTCATGATGAGGTGATGCTGGCGGCCCAAGATGCCTTGCCTGTCCTCGTGACCGCAAAAGACATCCGTGGTGACCTTCACGCACACTCGACCTCGAGTGATGGGGCACACTCTATCGAGCAAATGGCGGCTGCCGCGCGGGATTACGGCTATCAATATCTAGGAATTACCGACCATTCTCAGAGCCTGAAGATCGCGCACGGCGTGTCCGTCGCGGACCTTTGGAAGCAGATTCGTTTCATCGACAAATTGAACAGCCGCCTGAATGGTATTCGGGTCCTGAAATCGGCCGAAGTCGATATTCTCTCCGACGGTGCGCTCGACTATCCCGATGACTTATTACGGGAACTCGACTACACGGTCTGCTCGGTTCATTCTCGGTTTGCTTTAGGACGAACGCAGCAGACCGAGCGTATCCTTCGGGCAATGGACAACCGTTACTTCCATATTCTGGGGCATGCGACGGGTCGACTTCTGTTGAAGCGTCCCGGCTACGACATAGACATTGAACGAATCATTCTCCACGCGAAGCGCAACGGCTGCTTTTTCGAGATAAATTCGAGCCCAGACCGCCTCGATCTATCGGCCGAAAATGCCCGGCTCGCCCGCCAGACGGGCGTGAAGATCGCAATTTCAACCGATGCTCACAGCGTGTGGGAATTTGCCACGATTCGGTACGGAATCGAGCAAGCGCGCCGCGCCGGGATAGGAAAAACGGCCGTTTTGAATTGCACCCCGCTGGATGCGATCCTGGGCCTCTTCAAACGTTAGTCGCGGCCAATTCATCAATTGCTTGACGGTCATCATTTGTGTGTCTCTTCGGAGATGGCTTAGAATCGGCTCAACGTTGAAAGATCACAACGGCGTTTCCCATTACTAATCCCCGTCGGGTCTCGCCAAAAATCTTGGTATTGCTCAGCAGGTACGGGAGTGGCTCGCTCCAAATCGGGCCTATTCGGCCGATTCGAGCCGCCGTGCGGATCGGACTGTAGTAGGTTTCGTCCGAATCACAGTCGAGAATGCCGGCGGCAGTTGCACGGAACTGCGACAGGTAGAGCAGCCGAGCATGGTCAGATGCCGAGCTTGTGGAAGAAGATCTGATTGCGCATTTTGGCATCCTTGAGCACCTTGTCCCAGGACAGCACTTCGATATAGAGATTGATGTTTGCTAGCCAGGAGAACCATCCAGCTTATCGGGCATAGACTTAAAGTCTTTCTCTCGTAACAGCCACCTTTCGACTTTCGCAGTCAGCTCGCAGACAACGAATCCGTAGAACGGGGTATTGTCTCCCACTAGCATCTTCCTGCCTTCCGGCGTTTTGAATTTGCCGTCGCGAATGTTATTTACGTATCTGACTATCTGCTGAACCGGATCTTCATCGGAGGAACGGTTGACAAAATCGTCGCGTTGCGGCTTCTTAAATTCAAAAATTGTGATCGGATTACTTGCCTCATTGTCGCCGCGAAAAAGAATACGCTTATCGTAAGCGATCAAGTCCGGCCGCTCGCTCGCGCCTCCATCGAGTGGGACATCGGAAGACAGGTAGTTGGTGAAATTCAGGCGCTCGTCCAGGATCCAGAGATTGTGGTCGGAGAAGGGCGTTTTGAGTGTGTCGCCTTTCCGGGGGAAGATAATGTCGTGCACAACGCCTTCTGATGAATAGCCTCCCTTTTCATTGAGTTCAAGGCTCTTCCCAAATAGATCTATTACGCTCCGGCGCAGCGCGATGTAGTGGATAAGATCGTTCTGACTTGTGCCTGATATCCTGGCGACAACCTCGTTGACGCTCTCATCCAGACCTTCCAGATTGCCGCCGGCGAGAATCTTGCTAACATCCCGCTTTATCTCTATTTCCTGCTCAAACTTTTCCTTTTGCAGACGGGATTCAATTTCCTCGTCGCTTGGATTAAGCGGCATGCCGGCAAGGTCAAGCTTGGCAAGGAGCGTCTTGTGCCACGGCGCTTTGTCGTCCACGTAAGAGTGCACCCGCTCCTGCTTCCTTTCCTGTCTCCCTTTTATCTCTGTCCCTAGAGCCTCCTTTGCTATTGCGGCTGCCTGGCGCTCGATGTCTGCCTGCGCAATCCCGAACACAACGTCACTCTCCGTCTGGAACTCGAAGCCGCCTCGTTCCAGCGAAACATGCCGGTCTAGATAGGCGCTGAAGACGTAGGCCTTGACGACGAAATTGCGATCAAAAACGGAATTACCGTTGCCGTCCTTATCAAAAAAATCGTCGACGAACTCGGGAATGTAATTGTGGATGGGAGATCCCGACACTTCCCGGAGATGCGCGACTAGGCTGATCCTACTCTTCTGGTTCTTCGGAAAATAGAGTTTGAAGAGACGCACCCAGAAGGCTTCATCACCCTCGATGCCCTTCAAAGTGAAGTCACCTTCTTCGACTGGGATTTCCCTTATGACCGCGGACAGCTCATTATTGAACCAGTCATTGAGCCGCATGGACTCACTCCCGTCGCTTTCCAACAACGTGATTTCCGGACACACATAGTTCTTCGTCAGGAAGCTGGGAAGCAGCCTTTCGACGAGGTTTCGAGCTATGGTGCTGAGCTTCTTGTCGATGGTTCGGTTATGTTTTAGATTTTCGAGACGTACGATGCTGCCGGTATCCTTCTTCTGGGCCTCCGAGACTTTTTCATTTATGATGATGTCGCTCTCCTTCCCCATCCAGAAGGCTCGTTGTCGGAAGACATCCCTGTCCCTAAAGACGCTGCAGATATGGACGTCGTCGAAATATTTTAGGCAGATGAATCGTCCGAATCCTTTACCGCCCTCCGCGATCTTGAAGTCGGAATACAGCGTGTCGAAAGACTCGCGGTTCTCCGGGGTGAACCCAACACCGTTATCTTGCACCTCGAAGCTTGTCACCCGCCGCAGGCTCTCGTCTATCTCCATCTGCTCGGCCCGATGAATCCGGATGCTTATTTTTCCGTCTGGCCTGCCCGTGCTCTCAATCGCCTGAATCGCGTTAACCACTGCCTCGACAATTGGCGAATAGACCGTCGTATTCGCCCTAATGTTTTCAACGGTCCGCCTGATGTTGACCTTGCTCATGTAGCGTTACGCTTCCGTAAGAGCGCTTTCGTATGCGACGGGCTGTTCCGCGCCACACAATTATAACCTCTGCGGGCGAACAAAGGACGAATACCAGCTGCTTCTTATCGTAAGAACCTCAAGCCACCACGTCATAGACGTACAAACGCACCGGCGCCTCGCCGGGGCCAAGGTGCCGAACGACTTCGCGGCGATGGGGGCCACTCAAACGCGCTTTGCTTCGCTCATTGCGGATCCGGACCCGATGAATTTGCCGGGATAATCTGTCGTCCCGCTAGCCGGGGATTCCGATTCAAGTCGATCTTCGAGTCCAGCGAACGGTGTGAACTCACGCTTACTGACCTCGAGAATAGCCTGCTGATGCCCTTTCCCCGGGCGCCACACCAGTGCTCAACTAAATTACGATATCTTACTGTGAATGCTCTCTCAAGGCCTTCTCTGGTTCTCCTACGCGAAGCCTTCCCGCGGCAAATCGCCTGAGCATTACGCACATGGGGGATGACAAAGCCGTTCTTACTGAGCACGTCGCCGCCCTCGATGCGCTAATCAACGACATGCGCACCAACCGAGAGGACCAGAAGCGTATTTCGCTCGCGAACGGCAAACGTGTCGGACTAAGCGGGAAGGGGTGGTCTTACGTATTTGCTGCTCCTCTGGATAAACCGGTCCAGGATGATGTGGAAGTAGTGCTGGAGATCTCCAGTTCTCGGTATGCATGCGAGTTGATCAGCGCCAGTCCTTCTCAGTTGGAACTGATACTGGATGTCGACTGCGGCACTCGAATTCCGAACGCAATACTGAGGGTCGACCAAACGAATAGTCTAGTCGTCCTCAAAGAGCGCCTGAATAGCATTCTGAAAGGAGAACTGGCGTTTTTCAACCGAAGTCTCGCGGAATCTGTTTCTCGGAATCAAGATGTCCATACGTTCGAATCGAACATCGATGCAAGCGTGATGGAAGATCTGAACAAAGATCAGCAAGAAGCAATCAGGGTAGCTTCCCGGAACTCCGTTGCATTCATTTGGGGGCCGCCTGGCACCGGAAAGACAGCGACCCTGAGCGCCTTCTCGAAATCACTCCTGAATTCGCCGCTTCGATTGTTGATCTGCTCTACCACGCACCGGGCGGTGGACCAGGTCTTCCTGAAATTGTGCAACACACTTGGATTCGAACATCCTGCCATTCAGGAATCTCGAATCATCCGGACTGGAACCATACAATTACAGGACCTCCGCGAAAACTGGGCTAGTGCCATCACACCTAAGGGCATTTGTGATCGTCGGGCGGCCCCATTGAGGACGACAAAGGAGAAGCTTGAGCTGCGTCGAAACCAAGCACAAGAGGAGGTATCCAAGCTTAATGCGACACTTCAAGACTTCGACAAAGCAGAATCCCTCGGCCTGGAATTGGCCCAGAGCCGAAAGAAGATCGAGAGAGCAGCGGCTTATTGTGAACAAGTCCGGCACGAACGCGACTCCGTTGCATTCCGACTCCGACAAGTATTTGAAGAACTGCGTCGAACAGAGAACACAGTTGGATTCCTTCGATGGCTAAGACGTCCGCGTCTGGAGATCGAAAACGACTTGACAACCATCCGGGGAAGTCTGGCAACGGCCGAATCTAGAGTCAGTGACGCGGATAGGCAGCATCACAAATTGCAGATTGTCATCGCCGACCAACAAAGGCGCCTCAACGCTCTCTACTCTCGCTTACAGTCATCCAACCGCATCCAAACTAGACAGAAACATGCGGAGCTGAGCGAACAAATAGCTCAGCTATCCGGCCATATCGGAGAGCTGACAAAGGAAATCGAGTCACTAGATGCGCTGCAACTTCTGCGAAGCGCTAAGATCGTCGGCGCGACAGTCACGAAGGTATATTACTCGCCTAAAGAATTCACCAACTTTGATGTGATTGTTATAGACGAGGCGTCCATGGTCCTCCAGCCCGCCCTATACTTCGTTGCGGGGCTAGCAGGCAAGAAGGTCGTCATATCTGGCGACTTTAGACAACTCCCACCAATCGTCAACTCAAAGTCCCCCGCCATTCGTAAAAAGCTGGGTACCGATATCTTCCAACAGAGCGGTGTCGCTGAGGCTTTAGCTGGTCCGAACCAAGGCGTTGCAAATGCGGTGATGCTTCGAACTCAATATCGAATGACCGATCCTATATGCCAGCTGATTTCGATGCGAATGTATGCGGGTAAGCTGAAGACGGCCACAGATCGTGTCGCAAGGGAATTCATCGGGCTTCCGCTTGTCAATGGCCCCTATCACATTCTGGACACCTCGAGTGTAAGGCCGTTCCAGCAGCGTGATCAGACCAATTTTCTGCACGCTGCCGGTATCACCCAGTTGGTCAAGCGCCTTGCTGACGCTGGTACCGCTACACAGAAATCTAAAGCTGGTATCTGTAGCCCTTTTCGAGCTCAAGCTGAATTGATCATCGATTCGCTTAAAAGGGCTGGACTCGACAAAGTCAGTCAGGTCGGGACGGTGCACACGTTTCAAGGCGACGAGAGTGAAGTGGTCATCTTGGACACCCGAGACGGCTCGAACCGGAGAGTTCCGTCCCAGTGGTTCTGCGCTTCTAACGCCGAAGATGACGGAGCGCGATTACTGAATGTCGCAATCAGTAGGGCCCGGGAATGTCTCGTGATCGTAGCGAACCTGGAGTACTTTGACTCCAACCTTCCCACTGCTTCCATGTTGGCTGGAATTCTGCAGGATGTAAGGCGGACCGGAACCGTGATCGATATCCGGGACTTTCTCGATACGGGCTTGTTATCCGAGCCCGCATTCCAAGATTTGAGCGGCAGTGATTCAGCGAGGCCAAGCCTTTTCAACTCAGGTGGATTCAGTGCTCACTTTATGTCGGACTTAGAACAGTCGCGGTCGGAAATCATCATTTACTCTAGCTTTATAACGCCGGAACGCGTTTCGCAGTATCTAGATGTGTTCAGAAGAAAGCAGGGACGAGTTCGAATTCATTGCACCATCCGTCCTCCTAGCCAGAACGGCAGTATTTCGATTGAAAGAGGCGAGACAGCAATTCGTGATTTGGAAGCCGTCGGTTGTTTTACAACAAGAAGGCCGAACATGCACGAGAAGGTTGCCATTATCGACAAACGCGTGGTTTGGTGTGGCTCGCTGAATCCCTTGTCACACACTGACAAAACATCAGAGATTATGATGCGTTATGATGATCCAAATCTAGCGTCAGATGTGAAGAAGTTTTTGGATGCAAACAGCCACGGGGCAGCTTCCGGTCTTTAGGCTCGCTTCATAGACGTGCTGCCGGTTTCAGATTTATTCCTGTCCTGCCGACTCAGTCGACAGATTAGTACCCTGAAGTCCCGATGTGGTCTGGAACGGAACCCAAAGAAGAAACCGAGCGCTTCCGAGTACCTGTACAGTTTCCAGAAATTCGACAGAATGCGACGAGCGACACGCTCATCGCAGCGCCGGTGCGGCGCGTTGAGATGGTAAAGCCGGAGAGGCGGGCATGATTCATTGTTGCCAAAATGCGCGTGGCAGGCGCAGTCTCGATGGGCACGCGAAAGAATAATAAAGAATGCATCATCGACACAGTTTTCAAATCACGATTATCGTTTTGACCGGATGTTTCGTCTCCGCTCTGGCGAATGGCCAGGAGGAGAACACGCTGACTTCGCAGGAAAAGGCCGATGGCTGGCAGGTACTCTTTGACGGCAAGGACTTAAACGGCTGGCACTCCTATCTAGAGAAAGGCATCGGGAAGGACTGGTCTGTAGAGGATGACGCCATTCGGCTTAAGAAAAATAACACCGACCCTACGGCGGACTACGCCGATCTGGTGACTGACGGCGAGTTCGCAAACTTCGATCTGAAGCTGCAGTGGAAGGCACAGCCTTGCATCGACAGCGGCGTCATGTTCTATGTTCATGAGTCGCCCAAATATAAACAGCCCTACGACACAGGGCTTGAAATGCAGATTGCCGATTTGGCTTGCACGGTGCCCGATAGCCGCGAAATCTTGCGCCGCTCGGGCGACCTCTACGGCGTCATCTCGACCAAAGTCAACACCGTGAAGGATGCAGGGCAATGGAATCAATTTGAGATCATTGCGGACCACGGACACCTGCAGTTAATCCAGAACGGGCAGGCGATTTCTACCCAATTGTGGGACGATGCCTGGCGTCAACTGGTCGCCCATAGTAAGTTCGCCAAGTGGCCCGATTTCGGGGCTTTCCACAGCGGCCACATTTCCCTGCAGGGGAGCGAGAAGAAGGGCGATGACGGAATCAAGCTTTACTTCCGCAATATCAAAATCAAAACACTCTGAACTGAGCGGAATTTCGCGAGTATTGCGTCGGGAGCACGATGAGTTCACTCGACGTCAGTGTGGACCGCTGCGGCAAGCCGCTTGGGCGCGACCAGTAAATAGCTGTGCGTTACCAACTCTTTCACTTCGTTCCAATCGACTTGGCCTACATCCAGACGTAGCCCGACCCAGCCCTTCGAGGCAATATAAGCGGGCATGTAGAACCTCGCTGGATCGGATGCGACTAGCGCTTTGTTATCGCCCGGCAATACCTTGCAACTGATACCGACAATCCCGTCGCCATGATGATCATCTAGAAAGTAGGCGAACGGCTTCTTACGAATAGAGAACCCGGTATGGCGCCCCATTAGCTCACGAGTGGCCTGGGGCATCGTCAGACAAAAGCCTGTTAGCTTCTTGAGCCGCCAGTCCTCCTTCCGCGCAGCCTGCCCCATACTGCATTTCATTATGGAACCATTTATTTGGGCTGTGCAGGCTTAGGCCAAGCTCGCAGCGGTCCGCCGGCCGTATGAAAAGTGTCATTCATATGCTAGCGGCTCCCACGGTAGTCTTGGCTGGAGGCGCGATAGTCTTGTCCACCGCTTATCGAGGGATATGATGCAGACGATGAACCGCAGAATATTTCTCATGCGAGGGGCTGCCGCTTCGGCTCTCCTCACCGGTACGCGATATCTATCCGCCGATCCTCTTGGACTGCCGATCGGCTGCCAGACCTATCCTGTGCGCAAATCGATCAGTACGGACTTCGCCGGCACAATGAAAGGATTGCGTGCAGCAGGGTTCACTCAGATTGAGCTGTGCTCGCCATATGGCTACGCCGATTTTTCCAGCCTCCGGCAATACAAGCCGCAGGAGTTGCGACGCATGCTGAGCGACTGGGGACTGGGCTGCATCTCTGCGCACTGGGCGCCGACGGAGCTCTTTCAAAAGGCGGACGAGAGCATCGCCTATGCGAAGGAGTTCGGCATGAACACAGATGGCAATCGCCGCGCTGGGGCCGTTCCGGCCCAAGACCACCCAGACAGTCGACGACGTGAAACGTTACGTCGAGCCCTTCAATACCTTCGCTGAAAAGGCCCACGCCGCAGGCATCGTCGCATTGCTGCACAATGAAGGCTTCGTCTCCGAACACATCGACGGCAAACCAGTCTACGACATGATGATCGCCGAGCTCAATTCCGTCACTACCAAGCTGCAGTTTCAGGTCTCGACCTTGCAGGAGGGCTACGACCCAGTGACCTACTTCCAGAAGTACTCGGGCCGCTTCCTCTCCATGCACTGCCAGGACTGGGTGAAGGACCCCTCCACCAAATCTGGCTTCCGCCAGGTTCCATTGGGCAAGGGGGTCGTGGATTGGAAGGCCGTCTTTACAGCCGCAAAAACAGGCGGCGTGAAGAACTACTTCGTCGAGCTTGAAGAGGATCCGACGCTGATGCCGCCGAGCGTGCCTTACCTGAAGTCCCTGAACGTTTGAAGAGAGCGTGATCTCTCGAGCCGACCTTATTCGCTGCCACCCGTCACTTCAGCCAAAAGTCAGCCGGACAATGACCATATAGGTGCTCGCAAGCCGGCTTGTGGCCAGTTTGGCGTTGATCGGATCCGGGGATGTTGCAACTCAGGTGGGGGCTCCTGAATCTCAATCTGCTCTAAGCATTTCGACTGGATTGATACGTCGCGCCCGAACAAAAGCGGGGGCCGCCGCGCCGGCCGCGGCCGCAGTGATAATGAGAAACGGGATCAGGAAAATGGCCGGATCGGCGGCGCTCGCCCGGTACAGTATCGACTGAATGTATTGAACCGACAAAACTCCCGCGGCGTATCCAAGAACCGCGCCGAGTGCCACGACCGCGAAGGTGGCAGAAGTTACTTCCTGGAGGATGTGCCAGTTCTGCGCGCCTAGCGCGATGCGGATGCCGATGTCGCGGCGCTGTTGAAGCACCGAAAAATCAAGAACGCCATACAAACCAACGGCGGCGAGCACCACCGCGACAACTGCAAAGAATCCAGCCAGGATAGAAAGCAGCCGTTCGCGGACAGTTTTTGATTGAACGATTTCGTTTTGTGTCCGAATATTCGAAACGCGAATTTCGGGGCGGACGAGCGTCACCTCTTTGCGAAGAAATGCGGCGAGGCTGAGAGGATCGACGGCTGGCCTTGTACGGACGACAAATGTTCCGCGACCGACTGGCTGCTGATCGCCAGTGGCAGTGAGGGCCCGGTAAGGGACGTAAAAGGTTGGCCGAATCGGGATGCGGAGATTGTCGCGATATCGAGCATCGGCGACAATGCCGACCACTTGCATGCGAACCGGGGCACCGGGGCCAGCGACCATATCAAATGACTCGCCCAGCGGAGTCGGGTTTGCGAAGAATTGCTTCACAAATGCCTGGTTGACAATGGCCGGTCCAGGTCTAGCCTCTCCGACACGGAAATCACGGCCACTGAGGAGCGGGATCTTCATTTCCCGGAACCAGCCGTCAGAAACCATGAAGCGGTCGGCGAACACATTCGAAACCACGCCGCGAGTTGAGATGGCGGAATTGGCGGTCTCGCCGCTCATCAACGGCCACGCAGCGAGCGCGACAGATTCGACTCCGCGAATAGTGCGAAGACGGTCCGCGATCTGTTCCCAGTAGACCGGCAGCTGGGGACGCCGCGCGACGCTCTCCAGGTTCAGAATTTGAGCCGGAGAGTAGCCGAGCGGCTGGTGCGACAGACGATCAAACGATCTCAGAAACAATCCGGCGATGAGTACGACGGCGAAGCAGAAAGAAACCTGCACCATGCTCAACGCATGCATGAGACGGCGACGATGGGACCGATCGCCTTGCTTCAGCGCGAATGAAGGAGCAGCGCCGGCAGCACGGAATGCCGAGGGAAGCCCCAGCAGAAAGGTCAGCAGCAGGCTTAAGCAGATGAGGAACCCGAGCAGCCGGAAATCAAAGGTCAGGGTGAGCCGGACGGGATTCTCCGGCGAATTAATGAGGCTAACAAGAAATGGAGTCGCCCATGAACTGAAGAGCGCTCCGGCAATGCTTGCGAGTCCGGCAATCCAGGCGCTGTCAAGCCAGACAAGCATGATTAGCCGTGCGCGGCCGGCGCCGAGCGAAACGCGAATGGCCATCTCGCGCGAGCGGGCGACAGCGCGGGCAGTCATGACGTTGGTGAGATTGGCGATGGCGATGAGTAAAACCAGCGTGACGAGGATGGCAAGCGCAAAAAGAGAATCGCGGTAGTCGCGTTGGAGATTGGAACGGCCCGCCGCGGCGGGCTCGACCAGCAGTGTCTCGTTAAAAAGCGCTCGCCTTTGCATTGGCGTGAGCGTCGCGGATTTTGCGCGTTCCGTTTGGATGGTGTAGTAGACCGCCGCCAGCCGGTCCCGAACCGGAGCCGGAGAAACCCCGGGACGCAGTTGAATCAAAATTCGCAACCAGAAGTTGTTCCAACTTCTCAGCGTCGTTGGATTCTTCATCATCATTGGCAGGAAGATGTCGACGGAAGCGCCGGTCTCGGTGCCAGTGAATCCAGCGGGGGATACGCCGACGATCTGATAGAGGCCGTCGCCCAGACGGAAGGTTTTGCCTACGACTCGCGGATCGCGCCCGAATCGTGCCGCCCAATAGTCGTAAGAAATGACGGCAACGGGATGGGCGCCGGGTTTCAGGTCATCACTTCCAGCGAGAAGCCGTCCGAGTGCGGGTTTCAAGCCGAGGATGGCGAACATGTCTCCAGAGACGAATTGCGTGAAGGCTTTTTCCATCTCGTCATCGGAGCTGTAAGTTAGATCCGAACGGTCCGTGTAGGAAACAGCCGTCAGTTTCGCTTGATCTTGAACCGCCTGCTTCATCCGCTCGAACGACGGGTAGGAATTGCTGTCGTACGTGGAAATACGACTCTCATCGATGTTTGGGCTGCGGAACTCCACCACGAAAAGGCGCTCGGGACTCGCTACCGGCAGGGGCCTAAGAAGCAATGCCTCGATCAGCCGGAAAGCGCGTGACGCAGGCTCCAGCGGCAAGCGCCAGAGAGAGAATTGCCGCAGCCGATATGATTTTCGTTTGCGTGAGCCGGCGGAGGGCATAGGTTGCATCAGAACGAACGTTTGCGAGAAATGTCAGCCAAGTATTCACAGAGATCGAGAATTTACGTTTAGTAATACCGGCACCGACCGATTCGGTTACAAACTATTTCAACTAGACCAAGCTGAAGACTTGACGGATTAGTACCGGGAAGTCTCGTTTTCGTCTATAATTCCATTCGGATTTTGTTGTCCACAATGAAGTGAGGATCGTGATGGCGGAATCGGAAAAAGATCGGGTCGCTCGACAGACTGCTGACCTACGTGTCACCTTTGACTTGGCGCTATCGGATAAGCGGAGGTATCCGGTGGCGGAATTCAAGGCCTTTGTGCAAAGCGCACGGCGTTACATCGCGATCACTGCTGGTGATCCGATGATTCACAAGAGCGTAGTGCGGGCAGTGAATGGTCTGCGGGAGTTCCTGGAATTGGAACGAAAGCGAATCCCTGGAGATATCTTGTTTGAGGCGGACAGACTGGAGTGCCAGCTCTTCGCTGGCTACGATCCAAGCTTCGACGGCGATGAGCCTCCCGGCCTATGAGCCATATTCGCAACAGACCGTTCCCGCGGTTTGATTGATAAACCCTTGGCGACTACCAGCGGGTAATCGGCATGGCGATTCACCGGAAAGCCGACTACACGTCAACTTGGTTTTGATGTCAACCTGATCTCAAGCGAGTGACTCTTGCGCCTGGTTGCAAATCGGAAATGTGCTTCGCTGCGTGAAATATGATTGCGCTCTGAGTCTTCGCCTCAGGTTACCCGCTGTGGGGTACTTTTACCGCTTCCCAGGACACCTGGGGTTCATTGCACTGCGTGTGTCAACGCCATGGTGGCCCAATTCGTAGCCGCGTCGGAGATCCACTGATCTTGGTGGTGAGGAAATCCACTTTCGAAGTAGGGCTGGAAGGGAGCCGCGCGGCTTTTCACGTACCATGATCCATCGGCGAGCTGGGTGCTTTGGAGGAATTGCACGCCGCGTGCGAAAGCGGCGCTGCTTGCAGTAATAGCTCCCGATTCCAGAAGCGCTACCAATGCCTGCCCGGTAGCGTACGCGTCGGTGGGCAGTGTTGGAATTTGCGCCCAGCCCCCGTCTGCCCGTTGTTCGTCCAGAAGCGGCTGCGCAGCCGTACGAATGGCCTGATTTGTTGCTCCGCCCCAACTCAATCCTAGAAGGCGCAGAGCGCGATCTTCGTTTGTTCTTGGTTGCGCAGTACTCAGCCAGGTTGCAGCGAGTTGAATTGAACTCCCGTAGAGCCGCTGTCGCGCCTTGGGCGCGTAAACCTGAAGGGCCCGCATCGAGACAGCCGTCACTTCGATGTCGCTGGATTCCAGAGGCGGCCGATGTTCGACGATACGCCATGAACCATCAGATAGTTGTCGGCTGGCCAAGAAACGCGCGGCCGCATCTGTTGCCGGGCTCGGAGGGTAGTTTTCGGCCGCCAATCCCAATAACAGGTAGCTGGCACCATCGGCATCGCCAGGAAGACCGATGTTTTGAAGAAGTCGCTCACGCCAGGCATCGAGGTAGATCGCAATGGAGCTTAGTTGGGTTCTCGCTACGTCTTCGTCCACGCCAATCTTCTTGCGCGCCCGGGAAACTGTCATTGCAGTAAGCATGTTGTTGTGGCACGAAACACAACCCGCCTTCTTGAGAAACGACAAGTCCGAACGTTGCAAGAGGGGGACACTGCGTTCAATGGCAGATCGCGGCGAGGTGCAGGGGGCGGCGGCCGGAGGCGAATACGCCGGAACGCCGGGCGGAGTGGCACCCGCCGCCACCAACCACGTCACAACGGGTGTATCGCCGGACAAGCGCGCGAATCCGATGGCGGACTCCGCGCTCACGCTTTTGACATTGATATCCGCTCCGCGCCCGACCAAGGCTTTGACTATTGGCAAAGGAATGGTGTCGGAGGCTGCAGCATACATTAATGGCGTCCGGCCATGCATTCCGACCGCCTTCGGGTCGGCGCCATGATCAAGTAAGAACTCGACGCCCGGCTCGTCTCCTAAGCGCGAAAGCAACTCAAGGGGGAAGTGCAACTCATCTGGCTGCGCGCCTTTTACTAACTGGAGAGCGCACGGAAGGCACCTGCTCCAGAGCGCCAGCCCGACCGCATCGCCGGTGTGTTTCAGGTCAACCCCGCCTTTCAGCAATGCCTGAATGGAAGACAAGTCGCCCAGATATGCTGCCTCGGCCAGAGGAGAGCCAGCACCGCCCGAGGAAGTTACGTTCGGCTCTGCACCGCGATGGAGCAACAATTCGAGCGTAGCGCTGGAATTGCGATAACTAGCAGCGATGAGCAAGGGAGTCCGCCCATCCCCGGAGCGGGCGTTGACATTGGCGCCGCTGTCGAGCAGCAACCGGGTTTTATCAATATCGGGAACGGCCCACATCAAGGGTGATGCTCCGGCATCATTCCGAATATTGGGGTCGGCGCCCGCTCGCAAGAGTAAAGCAACCGCGGATGAATCGGCATAGAGCGCAGCGAACATGAGAGGTGTTGAGCCAGCGTACCCTTGGCGGTTGGCCGCACTTCGGTCTTCCTTCAACAACTTCCTGAAGCGAACGCGGTCGCCTGTGCGAAGGGATTCCATAAGACGTGTGGCCTTGGGGTCGGCGGCCTTCGGCGACGCTTCGCCGGCCAGATCGTCAGGCCATTCCGCACCTTGATCAATCCAATTCTTGATTGTTCTGATCTGATCGTCTTTCAACGGGCCGGTCGGCGGCATCTGTCCGCCATAGTCGCCGTTCCCGATCAGCTTGAGGTAGAGCCTGCTGGCGGCGCTGTTACCCGGACCAATATCGGCTATGGCGCCGCCCCTCATAGCGTCGCGGCGTCGATCGAGGCGAAGGCCGCTCATCTGCTGGCGAGGGCCATGACAATCGAGACAGTAGTGTTTGAATAACGGTTGCACATCCCGCCGGAAGTCGACCCGGTCCGCGTTCTGAGCCGCCAGCGGCGCTGCCATTGCGCTCGAAAATGCTACGAACCTTGCGAATGTCGCGAACAATACCAACGTGCGTGTGGAAACCTTCAGATGGTCCACCTCCCGAGGTGAGTCAACTGTACCATCAAATTGATTCTGCCCAATTACTCAATCCGCACGCGGATCCCACCGTCTTGCAGGGCGGGTCGACCCGGCTTCATCATTGCCATCTTGCAAGCCTGTCAAGTTGACGAGAAACGCGCATTGCTGAGATTTGGCAGGGTCCGCCTGGGATTACCCGTGTGTAACGGCGTAGTATTTACGAGCGATTGGCTCAGCGCCCTTCAAATCGGGTTGTCGTAGATTGGCAACTCGACGAAATCGAGCCGCCCGTCAGTCTACGACATCCGGGTTTTTCGTGCACAACCCGAAGATCGATAAACATTGACTATCCGGAAAAGTAATCTCCTCGAACGTCGGGGCCAATCTCAACATGGTGACAATACGTCCGAAATGGATTCCAGGCTAAATGGGCGTTTGTCAGGACTAATCGCTGGGTCGTTTCGAAAGCTGCGCGTGCGAGGTCGTTCCGGCCTAATCAGAGCCGGCTTGTGCTTCCGCGGCCAATTCGATCAGATTTGTTCGCACTCGTTCTCCATGCTGCGCGCTTTTTAGCGTCGCTAAGAATTTCTTGGTGAAGTCCTGTTGCAGATGGAAATCCTGTGCTGCTTGCGACCTGTAGATCTCGTAAAAAACAAACGTATTGGGGTCGTCCTTTCGCATGGTCAGGTAGAACGCCTCGACACCCGGTTCTGCCCGCACCAGTGGGAGATATTGGCGGGCGGCCTCGAGAAGCTCCACCCGGCGCTGCGGCTGAATCTTTGCTTCAATCAGCATAATTACTTTTTCGTTCGTCATTTGCGACTGCTCCTTTCGCTCGCCTTGGCCGTGAGACCATCGGTTCCCATTCTTGATCCGAGACCGTCTGTTGATTCAGGGACTTGCGATTGCACAGCGAAGCATAGCGCAAAAAAACCGGCCAAATGGGGATGAGCATTTCATGCGGAAATCGGGATCGAGCTTACTCCGCCTGGCCGAGCACACGGGATGCACGCCTCTAGTCGTTTGACGCCCGTTCCCCGTTTGGAGCCAACTAAGAAGGAAACAGGGCCACTCCGCAGCACCACCGTGAATCCGCGGAAGCAAGGCTACGACGATGAGCGTTTCCCTACTTAGCTAATTCCGCTCGGATCGCTAAACTTTTATTCATTGCTCGAATTGCCGTCGCCGGACGCCGGACGCATGCCGGCGAACGCAGCGCCGACTGCTTCTTTGATAAACATCTCATCCGAAGGACCGAACGATTGCCCCAGGAAGTGGGAGAGGAAAACGCGATGAAGGCATGCGCCGAACAAAAGCGCGTAAACCACTTTCGGGTTCACATGCTTATCCACCCAGCCTAGCCGCTGCTCCGCCCGAAGGCAGCTTCCACTGCGGCTAGTGATAGATGGGGAGCCTCGTTGTGTTTTCGGAGCTTCCTCCTGGTGCGCGCGCAAAAGCTCCGGCTCAGCAAAGAACGACGCCGCAAGAGGCCAGCGCGCCTCTAACAACGGTCTCGAGGTTGGATCGAACCTGCCCAACCGGACTTCCTGGTCGTCGATGGTGCGTACGGGCGGCCGTTCAATCGGCACCTTCTGGCCCATGAACACCAAAAGCCGCGCTCCTTTCCCCAGCCGTCGCGGTGTATTCACGGCTGCTTAGATGTGTAGAGAGGAACGCAGCTCTTCCGCTCGCGCGTGGTGGCTCAGCGCTGCGCTTGTATCTTTGACCGCCGCGTAGATATCTGCAGCGATCGCGTGGACCCTCCATGCAAATGGAGAATCATTCATTTTCGCTAGAATCCCGAGCGCTCGGCTCATGTTGTTCGTCGCTTCGTCGTGTGCACCGCGAAGAGCCGCAACTTGGGCCGATACTTACCACGCCAACGTCTGTAGGACATGATCCACCGAGGAACAAGCAACTTGAAGAAATGCCTCGCTCTCGATCGTTGCCGCTCGTAGATCGCCTTTGGCAAGCCATGCACTCGCGAGGCCGAAAAGGCCAAAGCTCTGCCAGTACCAGTCCAAGAACTGCTTTGGAAATACATCCTGCGCGCGCGCACTCTCGAAATGGCGGATCGACTCGTCGATCTTCCCAAGTCCAAGCTCGCTCAGTCCAGCGATGATGTTCGCGTAGTTCCACACGGGGCCCTTGAAGCTGCTATCATTCCGTCCTAGCAGGCCTTCGCAGTCCCGGAGAGCGCCAATTCTCAATGAACCAGCAAAGGGTGACGAATAACAATTTGTTGAGCCACGGTGCACCAAGATCGAGTCCGCGGATAACAGGCCATCCAAATACAGCGAATGCTAATGGCAAAACCAAAAGCCAAGCACCTCAATCGCCGAGAGCGCAATATAGCCGGGCAAAAGATTCGCTGGCGGCCTTGGGCCGTCATCGGATTTTTCCGGTGATCAAGTCACTTGCTTTTTCCATAAACTCTTGGGGAAATGGTGGGCTAAAGTTGGACAGAAAGATCGATACAGTGTCAGTGTTCATGTCGAGCTTCAGCCCTGTATCCACTCCAGGACCGCCACCCGTATGGGAGTAGATCTCGTGGCCGGGGCGTGCGTCGCATTCGCAACCGAGGCCATCATGGAGGACGGTCTCGAAGTTCCTCCTCGGCAGGAGTTTGCCCGACTCTAGAGCCGCGGCAAAGCGAAATAGATCGGACACGGTTGAATACTCGCCGCCTGGTCCGGCGGCTGGCCCGCCTAAAAGCCGGTCATAAAATGATTCCGCCGAGATCCAACGGGCATTAGGGTTGAGAGGATCCTCGGCGTTATCCCGGGTGTAAGGTCGCGCGGCGTTATGCGGCCGACCAAATCCTGTGCTGCCCATGCCTGCTAAATCGAAGATGTGGCGCTGCAAATAATGTCTGAACTCCTCTCCTGATACCGCTTCAACCACCATGCTTGCCACTAGAAAACCGGTATTGCTGTAAGATTGTCCTTTTCCGGGCTCGAAGAGGAGCGGTTCATTGGCGAACAGGGGATAGTAGTCCTTGAGTCGACGCAGCGGCATTTGCGGCCTTGGTTTGGAGAAGATATCGGCTAGACCGGAGGTGTGGGTCAGCAACTCGCGCAATGTGATCTTGGACGCGGCTTCCCTGTTTGGATAGTCGGGCAAGTATTTTTCGATCGGCTCGTCATAGCTCAACTTCCCTTCTGAAACAAGCTGAGCGACTGCGATTCCGGTGAATAGCTTCCCCGTAGAAGCCAGGTCAAACGGAGTATCAATGGAGTTGGCAATGCGCCTCTCTCGATCCGCCTCACCATAGGCTCCGCGCAGCAGAACCTTGCCGTTACGGGCGATCAGCACCGTTCCCGAAAACAGCCCACGCGCTGCTGCATCGCGGAGAGCCCGCTCGATGGCGATGGCCTTCGGCGAACTGCCTTCGCCCGCCTTTACCGCCCGCAGGAATTCATCCGGACCGGGCGACAGGGAGACAATCTGATAGTTCGTGATGCGGCACGGATCACTGGGGCCGCATTGCAACCGCAGATAAATCCGGCGCCGGCCGGACTTCGTCTTTAAAAAAGCAGTGATCGCGCGCCCGCCGGGATATGCAGATTCCAGCAGTAACCCTCCGCTACGCCGTCCGACATTGACGAGAGCGTGTGTTACCTCGTTCGTTCCGCAGCAGAGGTTGGGCCAGGAATCCTGGCTCATATGGCCGGTCGCAAAATCGTTTTCGACAAATGCGCGGATGCGGCCTGTATCCTGCGTGTTGACCGAGTGAATGAGTCGCTTGAGGACAAGCCCGCTTGGGGTTGCATACGGGTCGCGACCGGCCGAGGTCGTTTGCGCAAGGACCTCGCGGGCCGTTATCACAACCACGGCGGTCACGATGACAGCACACCATAGCCGTTTTCGCACGTTTCGCTCCTTATTTACGTCCACGTGCGCCTTTATGCGTCTCTTTTGTCTTCCATGGCCCGGCACACAGACCGGACAAAACCAGATCCACGATCTTAGCCTAAATTCCGAATTTAGCTGAGCAATGGTCGCGATCTGTTTGCGACAACAGGGAGATGAGCCCACAGGCAACGGACAATTCAGTCCCGCGCGAGGTGCTTGCTCTGTTGTCGAAGGAGCGGCTGATCGTGCGCGAGACACAGCGAGCGGTCACGCCATTCGGCGGGATGGTGGTCTTTCTAGAGTTTCTTGGGCGGATCGATCTGGTAGGCCAGATTCGAGCGCACATGCCGATCCGCTGGCGATCGCACAATCAGATCGATCCGGCCGCGACACTGATCGCGTTCATGATGGCCGTGTTGGTGGGAGCCAGGCGCTTCGTGCATGTCAACTGGTTGCGCGGTGATCGAGCGTTGCATGCCTTGCTGGGTATGCCGCGCTTCCCTAGCGATGACACGATTCGCAATCTGTTTCGGCGCTTTGGGATGGGTGAAGTGCATCAGCTGTATGCGCCTGTGGCTGAGTGGCAGATGCAGCGCTTGCCACAGCGAACGGAAGGCTACAGCCTGGATCTGGATTCGACCGTGTTTGAACGCTATGGCGAGCAGGAGGGCTCACTGAAAGGTCACAACCCGCGCAAGCACGGCCGCCCCAGCCATCATCCTTTGCTGGCGGTGTTGGCGGAGGCTCACTTCCTACTCCACGGCTGGTTGCGCAGCGGCAACTGCGGACCAGCACGCGGAGTAGTGGAGTTTCTCAAAGAAGCGTTAGCGCTGTGGCAGCAGCGCCAAACCATCCGCGTGGTGCGTGCCGATTCAGGCTTCTTCGATGACGAACTGCTCAGCTTTTTGGAAGAGCGCCGCCTGCCCTACATTGTAGTCGCGCGCATGACCCCCTGGGTGCAGCGTGCTGCCCAACGGGTTGAGCAATGGCAGGATCTGGATGAGAATTATGCTGTCGGGGAGTTCCGTTTACAGCTCTGCAGCTGGCATACAGAGCGACGCTTCATCGCGCTGCGTGAACGCGTCCGCGAATCCCGCCACAGCGTGGGCCGCAAACTGATTGATGTTCCGGGTTACACGTTTCGCGTTTTCGTGACCAGTCAGACGCAAGCCGCTGACGAGGTCTGGCGCGATTACAACCGGCGTGCGGATGTGGAGAATCGGATTGCTGAACTGAAGCATGATCTCGGAGCCGACGGATTTTGCATGCAGAAGTTCTTCGCTACCGAAGCTGCATTCCGGGCCGTGCTGCTGGTTTTCAACCTACTCGCGGAGTTCCAACGGGCAGCCGGCTTGCCTGCCTATCGAGAACCGGCAACGCTCCGCACGCAAGTGCTGACCTGCGGAGCCATTCTCGGCCGTGCCGGTCGCCGCCTAGTGCTTCATCTGTCGGAAAGCTGGGGTGGTCTGAAAACGCGAAGTGCATTGTTCGACAACATCCTGCGCTGGCAAATCCCAACTTCGCCGAAGTTGAATTCTGTCGTCGTTACCTGATCCCGGTTTCCACCTACTCCTTGTCACTTTTATGCTTAATTTCGGAATTCAGGCTTAGAGACATGCCGTTCGATTTGATTGCGAGCCTTCAACTGTCGCGCGCTCAAGCTGAAAGGCATCAGGGAGTTGGTGGACAATATGAGCGCGAACGCGGTGAGATCGGGGTCGCTCACAAAAAACTCCCCCCGCCGAACACCCTCCTGGAGAAGCTGAAGGACGACCTTTGCCTCGTTGGCAAAGTATTGTTCTCGATGGATCATGTACGCCGGACGTATTGCCGCTAGCATCCGGTCCGCACCCGAGGATTGTTGCCTCGCAGCATCGACAGCAAAGAGAACCCGCCCAATAAGCACGCCACGCAATCGTCCAACCACCGATTCATTGAGCCCGGCAATCTGCCGTAGATGCGCAAGCAGCCTAAAGTGAAGTCTGTCCGCGCATTCGAGAGCAATTTCACTTTTATTCTTGAAGTGAAGATAGATTGTTGCGCGCGAAATCCCGGCTTCGCGCGCGAGTTGCTCCATGGTCAGCTTGCGAAAACCCGACGCAAGGACAAACGTTTCGGCCGCATCCAGAATTTTGCCGCGAGTGTCCGTCACAATATTCGATGTTAGACAAATAGACACATTTTGTCAATATGTCTACCCAACCACGTATTCATTGCCCCAGGAAGTGGGAGAGGAAAACGCGATGTAGGCATGCGCCGAACAAAAGCGCGTAAACCACTTTCGGGTTCACATGCTTATCCACCCAGCCTAGCCGCTGCTCCGCCCGAAGGCAGCTTCCACTGCGGCTAGTGGCTTGTCGCAGTGAGTTAGTTAGCATGTGATTCGGCGCCGAACATCCGAGTATCTCCAAGCAAAAGGCTTGGCGGACTTCGCATACGCGCGAACGTAGCGCATGAGCTTGCGGGCCAGATCCGGCACGGAGGTGAAGATTCCTCTGGCGATGACCTCGCGTTCGACGTGGGCGAACCAAATCTCTACTTGATTCAGCCAGGAGGAGTAGGTGGGCGTGAAATGGAGTTTCACGTTCGGGTGTTGCCGCAGAAATGCTTCGACCTTCTTCGTTTTGTGAGCCGAGAGATTATCGAGAATGATGTGGATCTCCTGCTTGCCTCGGCATTGTTTCACGACTTGCTCCAAGAAGGAGACGAACTCGTCACTGGTATGATGAGCGGCCGTCTTGCCATGCACCTTTCCCGATTTCACATCCAAAGCCGCATACAAGGACAGCGTGCCATGCCGGTAATACTCAAATCCATGACGCTCGGCGCGGCCTGGCGACATCGGCAAGACGGGATCCAAGCGGTCCAAAGCCTGGATGGCTGATTTTTCATCCACGCAGAACACCGCCGCGTGTTGGGGAGGATTCAAATAGAGGCCGATGATATCGGCGGCCTTACGCTCGAAATCCGGATCGTTGCTGGCCATGTAGCGCTCCAGCCGGTGGGGCCGCAGCCCGGCGATGCGCCAGATGCGATGTACCGTGTCTTTACTGATTCCCAGCTCGTTTGCCAGTTTGCGGCACGACCAGTGTGTGGACCCGTCTTTCGGCTTGCGACGCGTGGCCGCCAGCACCTTGGCCTGTACTTGAGGCGTAATCACAGTTGGTTTTTGACCAGGATGTCGCTCTTCCACCAAACCGGGGATGCGATGCTCGATGAACCGCTTCCTCCAGCGCGAAATCGTGGGAGCGGTCGTCTCCAGTCGCTGCTGGATATCGGCATAGCCGCGACCCTGAGCCAGCATTAGAATCAAACGCGCCCGGAACACATCCCCGGCCGGAAGTGAACGAGAAAAAGACATCTGCCGCAATTCGTCCTGTTCTTCTTCGCTAAGTACAAGTGGCTCCGCACGAAAAGGCATGTCATAAAGACGCTTTGCGTATACTAATAGTTACTCAGCGACACCCCAC